>NZ_JAGGPA010000006.1 GCF_018614035.1 Streptomyces sp. ISL-96 | reverse complement strand
CGGCGGGGGCGGCGGGGGTTGCGGTGGTGGAGGCGGCGGAGGCGACTGACACGGGGCAGTTGCCTCCGCCGGCATCACATCAGCACCGTTGCGATCGTCAGGCCCTTGCGCCCGGTGGGTTAACGCCCCCGGGCGCTCTCTCGTTGAACAGATGAACCGTCTGGCCCCCGAGGGGATGGAAACCACTCCAAGTTGGGTAAAAAGGCTGTGAGCGCAGCGCACTTCATGATTCCCTCGCTGTCGAGAACATCAGCCCTCGGACCTCATGTGGACCCGAGCAGGCGGTCCCCGCCCCCCCGGAACCTCATCTCCCGGTGACTCCGGTCCACCCTTCCCGAACGCCTGTCTGCGGAGCCCACTCATGCTCACGACTCTCAAGACTGCCTACACCGACACGCGTGCCGCCGACCTCGCCTGGGCGCTGGGGCGCGAGCCGCTGCCGGCCCTGGCCGTGCTCGACCTGCAACTCGACGCTGCTGTTCTTCAGTTGAGGCTCCTCGGCGCCTCGCATCAAGTGCTCCTTGAGGAGGGCGAAGGTTCCTGCTCCGAGACGGTCGCCTGCATGTCCGGCAGCAGCACGCCGCTGCCGCTGGGCGTCGCCAAACGACTCGGGCAGTGGGAGTACGAATTCGCCGCGCGCGTCGAGACCCTCACCCAGGGCCAGTTCGCGGGGCGCGCGCAGGAACTCCTCGCGCTCGTCGCCGACCATCCCAATGGGCTCGCGGGAACGTTTCCCGGCAGCCCGCACGCGTTCACGGCGATGCTGGCGCAGCGGTACGAGGGGCAGGTGCTGTGGCGAACGTGGCACGCGTATCCACAGGAGGGGCAGCTGGTGGTGACGCGTTCACGGGTAGGCGTACGTATGCCTGCGAGCCTCTAGTTACACCCTTGTGGGTGGCGAGGGGTGAGTAGTTGGTGACGTAGCGTTCGCATGGTGATCGATTCTCCTGTGTCGCTGTCGGTGCCGGAAGCCCCGGCCGCGCTGCCTGTGCGGCCGCGGACCGGCCGGTTCCTGGTGCTCGGTGCGGTGTTCGTCTGTGCCGCGTGCGGACTTGTGTACGAGCTCGAACTGGTCGCTCTCGCTTCGTACTTGATCGGCGACTCGGTCACCCAGGCGTCCGTCGTGCTCTCGGTGATGGTCTTCGCGATGGGCGTCGGATCGCTGCTCGCCAAGCGGCTGCGGTGCCGTGCCGCGGTGGGCTTCGGCCTGCTGGAGGCCGCGCTGGCGCTGTGCGGCGGCTGTTCGGCGATGGTGCTGTACGCGACGTTCGCCTGGCTCGGCGGGTCGCGGTACGCGCTGGTCGGCTTCTCGCTGGCGATCGGCGTGCTCATCGGCGCCGAGATTCCCCTGCTGATGACGTTGATCCAGCGCGTGGCGCGGCGCGGGGAGCGCCGTGACACGAGCGGCGACGTGGCGGACCTCTTCGCCGCGGATTACGTCGGGGCGCTGGTCGGCGGCTTGGCCTTCCCCTTTCTTCTGCTGCCGCTGCTCGGGCAGTTGACGGGTGCGTTGCTGACCGGCGCGGTCAACGCGGTGGCGGGCGGGGCGCTGGTGCTGTGGCTCTTCCGGCACGAGCTGACGCGGCGTGAGCGCTGGCTGCTGGTCGTGGCGAACGCGGTGGTGCTGGCGCTGCTCGCCACCGCGACCGCCCTCGTCGACGACTTCGAGCGGGCGGCGCGGCGCGCGGTGTACGGGGACCGGGTCCGGGTCGCCGTACAGACCGACGTACAGGAGATCGTCGTCACCGGTGGCCCGGGCGGGCCGCTGGACCTCTTCCTCGACGGGCGGCTGCGGGTCAGCGGCCGCGACGAGCACCGGTACCACGAGGCGCTCGTCCACCCCGCGATGCGCGGGCGCCGCGCGCGGGTGGTGATCCTGGGCGGCGGTGACGGGCTCGCGGCGCGGGAGGTGCTGCGCTACCCGGACGTGGAGTCGCTCACGGTGGTCGAACTGGACCCGGCCGTCGTCGAGCTGGCCCGTACGGACGCCGACCTGTCGGCGCTGAACAACCGTGCCCTGCGGGATCCGCGGCTGCGGGTCGACGCCGCCGACGCGTTCACCTGGCTGCGGGAGGCGGGGCGGCAGGAACGGCCGTACGACGTGGTGATCTCGGATCTGCCCGATCCCGGCATCACCCCGAGCACGAAGCTGTACTCCCAGGAGTTCTACGGTCTGGCGTCGCGCGTCCTCGCGGGCGGCGGGCGCATCGTCGTCCACGCGGGGCCGCTGGCGACCCGGCCGCGGGCCTACTGGACGGTCGACGCGACGCTGCGGGCGGCGGGGCTTCGGACGCGTCCGTACCGTACGACCGGCCGCCTCTCCGGGTTCACCGGGGGCCCGGACCGGGGCTCGGGCGCGGCGGTGGCCCCGCACGACTGGGGCTTCGTACTCGCCGGGCGGGACAAGCGCCCCGGCCTCGGCCTCGCCGCCGACGTGCCCCGGCTGCGCTCGCTGTCGCCTGCGGTGCTGCGGTCGGGGGAGCGGTCGGCGGAGGGGGCGCGGGTGCGGGGGGTGCGGCCTTCGACGCTGGTCCATCCGCGCTATACGGGGTGATTACGCCGCGGATCGCGTGTGGGGATTCCTCGCAGAGGCGGGTACATCGCGGGCGGGCGTGAGTAGGCTCGGTTCCCATGGAGCATGAGGTGTTCGTTCCGGTTCCGGCAGAGACCCTCCGACAGGCGCTGGGGGACCCCGCCCGGGTGGCGCGTTGCGTCCCGGGGCTCCAGCAGGACGCCGACGAGGCGTCCGGCCCGATCGCGGGACGGCTGAAGGTCCGCATCGACGGCCACACGATCACGTACCGGGGAACGCTGCGCGTCACCGGGCAGCCGGACGGCACCTTCGCCGTCGAGGGCGAGGGCACGGAGGCGCGCGGCACGGGCTCGGTCAAGCTGGCGCTGACGGCACGCCTGACGGAGGCGGACGGCGGTACGACGGTGACGTACACGGGGACCGCGAGCGGCGAGGGCCGCATCGCGGAGCTCGACGCGCCGGCGACGCTGTCCGCGTCGCAGCGTCTGCTGGACCGCTTCACCACCCGGCTGGCGGATGCGCCGGCCGGCGGGGCAGGGGAGTCCGGCGGGGAATCCCGGCCGTCGGTTTTCGAGACGGAGGTGCCGCCGCCGTCGCTGGACCCGCGGGCCGACGACGTAACCGACGTAACCGACGTGTCTGACGTACCTGACCTGCCTGACGCGCCCGACCTCGCGGACGTACCGGGAGTGCCCTCGCCGGCGGAGCCGCCGGCCGAGGCGGCTCATGCGCGGCGCACGATGATCGGCCGCAGCGCGGAGGAGGTCGACCATGCACCGCCGCGCGGTCGCTACGCCCCGGTCCCGGCCCCGCAGTCGGCCTCGACCACCGACACTCTGCGCTGGATCGCCCCGGCGGCCGCGCTGGCGCTGGCGTCGGCGGTGGTGGTGAGCCGGGTACTGCGGCGCAGGCGCTGAGCAACGCCGGACGGGCTGAAGTGTCCGGGGCGGAGCCCCGGTTACCGGCCCGCAGCCCATAGGCTCGAAGGGTGAGCACCCAAGAGACGCGACTGGCGGCGGGCGACGCCGAGCTGACCATCGCCCCAGACAACGGCTGCCGCATCACCGGCCTTCGCATCGGCGGCATGGAGCTGCTGCGCCAGGGGGAGCGGTACGGCTGCTTCCCGATGGTGCCGTGGTGCGGACGGCTGGACCGCGGCAAGTTCCTCAACGGCGCGACCATGCACCAGCTGCCGCTCAACTCCCCGCCGCACGCCATCCACGGCACCGGCCGCGACGCCGTCTGGCACACCGCGCGGGCCGAGAAGAGCGAGGCCGCGTTCACGTACGACCTGGCCGACCCGTGGCCGTACCAGGGCAGGGTCACCCAGGCGTTCGGGCTGGCCGAGGACTCCCTCACGCTGACGATGGGGATCGAGACGTACGGCGATTCCTTCCCGGCGCAGGCGGGCTGGCACCCCTGGTTCCTGCGCAACCTCGGCGGCGGCGGGCAGGACGTGCAGATCGACTTCGCTCCGGCCTGGCAGGAGGAGCGGGGCGATGACCATCTCCCTACCGGGAAGCGGATCCCGCCTCGGCCCGGCCCGTGGGACGACTGCTTCGGGATGCCGGACGGCGTGGACGTCACGCTCACCTGGCCGGGGCAGCTGGAGCTGAAGGTGAAGAGCCGCGCCGAGTGGGTCGTCGTGTACGACGAGCAGGCGGAGGGGGTGTGCGTGGAGCCGCAGTCCGGGCCGCCGAACGGGCTCAACACGATGCCCCGGTTCGTGACGCCCATCGAGCCGCTGGAGATCGAGACCATCTGGACCTGGCGGCGGCTGTGAAG
Source organism: Streptomyces sp. ISL-96 (assembly GCF_018614035.1). GTDB lineage: Bacteria > Actinomycetota > Actinomycetes > Streptomycetales > Streptomycetaceae > Streptomyces. The sequence goes on along the minus strand of NZ_JAGGPA010000006.1, from coordinate 247,252 downwards.
CGGCGGCTTTAAGCTCATGGCATGACTGACGTACGTGGTGAGCTGCTCCAGCAGATCAAGGACAAGGCCGTGGTGCACGGCAAGGTGACCCTGTCTTCAGGGATCGAGGCCGACTGGTACATCGACCTGCGCCGGATCACGCTGGACGGCGAGGCCGCGCCGATGGTCGGCCAGGTGATGCTCGACGCCACCAGCGAGCTGGACTACGACTGCGTGGGCGGGCTGACCCTGGGCGCCGACCCGGTGGCCACCTCGATGCTGCACGCCTCCGCCGCGCGCGGGCAGCGGCTCGACGCGTTCGTCGTACGCAAGGCGGGCAAGGCGCACGGCATGCAGCGCCGGATCGAGGGCACGGACGTCAAGGGCCGCCGCTGCCTGGTCGTCGAGGACGTGTCCACCACCGGTGGCTCGCCGCTGACCGCCGTCGAGGCGGTCCGTGAGGCCGGCGGCGAGGTCGTCGGTGTCGCGGTGATCGTGGAGCGGGGCGCGGCTCCGAAGATCGCGGAGGCCGGCCTTCCGTACATCAATGCCTATTCGCTGGATGAGCTCGGACTCGCGTAATCCGGCCTGACCTGCGGTTTTTAGTGAGGGCGGACTGTTTCACGTGAAACAGTCCGCCCTTGTCGTATGTCCATGCGGTGTGCAGGGTGGAGCCGCGACGAGAGTCTGGAAAGATAGGGGCGACGATGACGTCGCCCCCAGGTCAGGGCCCAGCACCACACACCCGCACGTCATAAGGAGCGGACAGATGCCCATCGCAACCCCCGAGGTCTACAACGAGATGCTCGACCGGGCGAAGGCAGGCAAGTTCGCCTACCCGGCCATCAACGTGACCTCGACCCAGACCTTGCACGCGGCGCTGCGCGGTTTCGCGGACGCCGAGAGCGACGGCATCATCCAGATTTCCACCGGCGGCGCCGAGTTCCTGGGCGGCCAGTACTCCAAGGACATGGTGACCGGCGCGGTCGCGCTGGCCGAGTTCGCACACATCGTGGCGGCGAAGTACCCGGTGACGGTCGCGCTGCACACGGACCACTGCCCCAAGGACAAGCTGGACACGTACGTACGTCCGCTGATCGACGTATCCGCCGAGCGCGTCGCCAAGGGCCTCAACCCGCTCTTCCAGTCCCACATGTGGGACGGCTCCGCCGAGACCCTCGCCGACAACCTGGCCATCGGCCAGGAGCTGCTCGCGAAGGCCGCCGCCGCGAAGATCATCCTTGAGGTCGAGATCACCCCGACCGGTGGCGAGGAGGACGGTGTCAGCCACGAGATCAACGACGAGCTCTACACGACTGTCGACGACGCGCTGCGCACCGCCGAGGCGCTGGGCCTGGGCGAGAAGGGCCGCTACCTGCTGGCCGCCTCCTTCGGCAACGTGCACGGCGTCTACAAGCCGGGCAACGTCGTTCTGCGCCCCGAGCTGCTGAAGGACCTCCAGGCGGGCGTCGCCGAGAAGTACGGCAAGGAGTCTCCGTTCGACTTCGTCTTCCACGGCGGCTCGGGCTCCACCGCCGAGGAGATCGCCACCGCGCTGGAGAACGGCGTCGTGAAGATGAACCTCGACACCGACACCCAGTACGCCTTCACCCGCCCGGTCGCGGACCACATGTTCCGCAACTACGACGGCGTCCTGAAGGTCGACGGCGAGGTCGGCTCGAAGAAGACGTACGACCCGCGCACCTGGGGCAAGCTGGCCGAGGCGTCGATGGCCAAGCGCGTCACCGAGGCGTGCGCGAACCTGCGCTCGACGGGCACGAAGCTCAACTGACGATGCTCTCCTGGCTGAGGCCGGGAGGGTCCCTTCGGCCGACCACCACGCGTGGTCGGCCGGTCCGGGGCGACGGCCATGTTCCCCGGGCGCGCGCAGTGTGCGGCCACCCGGTGCCGGTTGGACCGGGAGTGTCGCGGGATGGCCGGCGCCGGTCCGGGCGGCGATGATCCGGGTATGGACGAGACCCCGCAGTCAGCGGCGGGCCGCGGCGTCGGGACGGTGCGGATGTCCACGGCCGTCGGACGCTGGACACTGCTCACCACCGTGCTCGGGTCCGGCATGGCGATGCTGGACTCCACCGTCGTCAACGTCGCCCTGCCCCGCATCGGCAGGGACCTGGACGCCGATCTGGCGGCCCTCCAGTGGACCGTCAACGCCTACATGCTCACCCTGGCCGGGCTGATCCTGCTCGGCGGCGCGCTCGGTGACCGGTTCGGGCGGCGCAAGGTTTTCGTGATCGGCATCGTGTGGTTCGCGGTGGCGTCGCTGCTGTGCGGACTGGCGCCGAACGCCGGGTTCCTGATCGCCGCCCGCGCCCTCCAGGGCATCGGCGGAGCCCTCCTCACCCCCGGCTCCCTCGCGCTCATCCAAGCCTCCTTCCACCCCGACGACCGGGCGAGGGCAGTGGGCGTGTGGTCCGGGCTCGGCGGGGTGGGGGCGGCCGTCGGGCCCTTCCTGGGCGGCTGGCTGGTGGACGGGCCAGGCTGGCGCTGGGTGTTCCTGCTGAATGTGCCGCTGGCCGCGCTCTGTGTCCCGGTCGCGCTCAAGCACGTACCGGAGTCGAGGGATCCGCAGGCGCACGGCCGCTTCGACGCGCTGGGCGCCGGCCTCGCGGCCCTCGCTCTCGGGCTGGTGACGTACGCGCTGATCGCGGCGCCGGAGCAGGGGCCGTCGGTTGTGGTGATCGGCTCCGTGGTGGCCGGGGTGGTGCTCGGCGCGGCCTTTCTGTACGTCGAGAAGCGGCGGCCCGAACCGATGATGCCGCTCGCGATTTTCGCCTCGCGGCAGTTCACGGCGATCAACGTCGTGACGCTGTGCGTGTACGCGGCGTTCAGCGGTTTCTTCTTCCTCGTCGCCCTCCAGCTGCAGGTCGTGGTGGGTTACTCCGCCCTGCAGGCGGGTACGGCGCTGCTCCCCACGACGGTGCTGATGCTTTTCCTCTCCGCGAAGTCCGGCGCCGTGGCCCAGGTGATCGGGCCGCGCATTCCGCTCACCGTGGGCCCCCTGCTGTGCGCGGGCGGGATGCTGCTGATGCTGCGCGTGGGGGAGGGATCGTCGTACGTCGCCGATGTGCTCCCCGCGATGCTCGTGATGGGCTCGGGCATGGTGACCCTGGTCGCGCCCCTCACCGCGACGGTGCTCGCCTCGGTGAGCAGTGGGAGGGCGGGCCTGGCCAGCGGCATCAACAACGCGGCCGCGCGGGCGGCGGGCCTGATCGCGGTGGCGGCGCTGCCGCTGCTGGCGGGGATGGGGCCGGAGGCGTACCGGTCGGCGGCGGAGTTCGGGGAGACGTTCCGGCGGGCGATGCCGATGTGTGCGGGGCTGCTGGGGCTGGGGGCGTTGATCGCTTGGGTGACGGTGCGGGTGCCGGGGCAGGAGTGCGGAGGGACGGAGTGCCGGGTGCATTGCGGGGTTACGTCGCCGCCGCTGGAGGGGGCGGGTGGTTAGGACCCCGACGTACGCGCCCGCGCCGCAGGCCAGGCAGACTGAACTCATGGCCATTCACAAAGATCTGCTCGGGGGACCGCCCCCGACCCGCCTGCCCGACGACCCGGAGCCGCGTGAGCTGCTCGCGAACGGGACCGCGCCGACCGACGTCGCCGCGAAGTACCCCGCGTCCTCGCTCGCCTGGGCCCAGCTCGCCGACGAGGCGTTCGAGAACGGCCGGGTGATCGAGTCGTACGCCTACGCCCGCACCGGCTACCACCGCGGCCTCGACGCCCTGCGCCGCGCCGGCTGGAAGGGCCACGGCCCCGTGCCGTGGGACCACGAGCCGAACCGCGGCTTCCTGCGCGCGCTGCACGCGCTCGCCCGCGCCGCGCAGTCGATCGGTGAGCAGGAGGAGTACGAGCGCTGCTCCACCTTCCTGCGGGACTCCTCCCCGGCGGCGGCCGAAACCCTCGGCTGAGCAGGGGTGACAGCCGTGGAGGCCCGTGCCGGCCGGTACGGGCCTCCCATGTTTCCCGGCTTCGTCTTATGATGCCGGGAAGGGACCGGGGCTCCATGGCCACAAGGAAGGGGCGGACCGCTACCTGGAAGTTCGTATCGAGGAGACAGCGATGTCGCAATACCCCGATGCCCAGGCGGCAGGTTCGGACACCCCGAACCTCGATTTCGCGGGCACTACCCCCTACGAGGACTACGTCCAGGCGGACGTCCTCACCCACCTCCAGCACACCCTCTCCGACGACCCCGGAGAGATGGTCTTCCTGGTGACGACCCAGGTCATGGAGCTGTGGTTCACCGTCATCGTCCACGAGTGGGAGACCGCGGCGAAGGCGCTCGGCGCCGACGACCTGCCCGTCGCGACGGACGCGCTCAAGCGTTCCCTGCGTGAGCTGGAGGCCCTCAACGCCTCGTGGCGGCCGCTCGCCCACCTCACCCCCGCGCAGTTCAACTCGTACCGCAGCGCACTCGGTGAGGGCTCCGGATTCCAGTCCGCGATGTACCGGCGGATGGAGTTCCTGCTCGGCGACAAGTCCGCGTCGATGCTCGTCCCGCACCGCGGCGCCCCGCGCGTGTACGCCGAGCTGGAGAAGGCGCTGCACGAGCCGAGCCTGTACGACGAGACGCTGCGGCTGCTCGCACGGCGTGGCCTGCCGATTCCCGCCGCCGTACTGGACCGCGACCTGTCGCAGAAGTACGAGCCTTCGGCCGAGGTCGAGGCGGTCTGGACCGAGCTCTACCAGGGCGACCAGAACTCCGAACTCGTCCGCCTCGGTGAGCTGTTGACCGACGTCGGCGAGCTGGTCTGGCGCTGGCGCAACGACCACCTCGTCGCGACCCGCCGCGCCATGGGATCCAAGGTCGGCACCGGCGGCTCCGCCGGCGTGGCCTGGCTGGAGAAGCGAGCCACCAAGAACGTCTTCCCCGAGCTGTGGACGGCGCGCAGCCATGTCTGACGCACTGAACGACCTTCAGCGGCGGGCCGTCGCCCTCGACTCCGCCGACCCGCTCGCCAAGCACCGCGAGCTGTTCGCGCTCGACGACGCCACCGTCTACCTCGACGGCAACTCGCTCGGCGCCCTGCCCCGCCACGTACCGGAGCGAATAGCCGACGTCATCACCCGCCAGTGGGGCGAGCTGCGCATCCGCTCCTGGGACGAGAGCGGCTGGTGGACCGCGCCCGAGCGGATCGGTGACCGGATCGCGCCGCTCGTCGGTGCGGCCGCCGGTCAGGTCGTGGTCGGCGACTCGACAAGTGTCAATGTGTTCAAGGCGGTTGTGGGTGCTGCCCGGCTCGCACCGGAGTCGCGGGACGAAATCCTCGTCGACGCCTCCACCTTCCCCACGGACGGTTACATCGCCGAGTCCGCCGCGCGGATGACGGGCCGGCGGGTCGTTCCCGTCGCCCCGGCCGATCTGCCGGCCGCCCTCGGGGCGCGTACCGCCGCGGTCCTCGTCAACCACGTCGACTACCGCACCGGCCGCCGCCACGACCTGCCCGGCCTCACCGCCGCCGCCCACGAGGCCGGGGCCCTGGCCGTCTGGGACCTGTGCCACAGCGCGGGCGCGCTGCCGGTCGGGCTCGACGCGCACGGCGTCGACTTCGCCGTCGGCTGTACGTACAAGTACCTCAACGGCGGCCCCGGCTCGCCCGCCTACCTGTACGTCGCCGAGCGCCACCAGGCCGCCTTCGACTCCCCGCTCCCGGGCTGGAACTCGCACAGCGACCCCTTCGGCATGACGCCCGCCTACGCCCCGGCGGACGGCGCGGCGCGGGGCAGGGTCGGCACCCCCGACATCCTGTCGATGCTGGCTCTGGAAGCGGCGCTCGACGTGTGGGAGGGGGTCTCCATCGAAGACGTACGCGAAAAGTCACTCGCTCTGACGGACTTCTTCCTGGAATGTGTGGACGCGTACGTGCCCCGCGGACGGATCACCTCGGTGACTCCCGCCGCGCACGAGGAGCGCGGCAGCCAGGTCTCGCTGCGCTGCGAGGCGGGGCCCGACGGCGTGGAAGCGGCCGACGTCATGCGGGAATTGATCGCCCGCGGTGTGGTGGGCGACTTCCGCCGCCCCGACGTGCTGCGTTTCGGCTTCACGCCGCTGTATGTCGGCTTCGCGGACGCGGAGCGGGCGGCGCGGGTACTGGGTGAAGTCCTGGTGAAGTCCTGAGCCGAGTTACGGGGCGGGACCTGGCGGAAGCGCAGGCCTGAGGGCTGGTAGCGTCCCGACAGCTAGATCAATTGGCTGTACGTACCGAAGGGTTGGTCCCCGCATGCCGGACCCCTCAGCCGAACGGGACGCTGTCGAGGCGGAGTCGGCCTTCTCCCACCCGGCCGTCGCGCCCGATGCCACTGCCGCGTACGGCGAACACCCCGACCAGGTGGTCGACTTCTACGCGCCGCGCGACGGCCGGGACCGGGCCCCGCTGGTCGTCGTCCTGCACGGCGGCGCCTGGCGGGCCGCGTACGACCGGCAGCACGTTTCCCCGTTCGCGGACTTCCTGGCCCGCCGGGGCTTCGCCGTCGCCAGCGTCGAGTACCGGCGGGGCGGCGACCTCAGTGGCGGCGCGGGGCGCTGGCCGGAGACGTTCGACGACGTGGCCGCGGCGATGGACCTGCTCCCCGGTCTCGTACGGGAGGCCCTGCCCGGCGCCGACACGCGGCGCATCGTCGTCACGGGCCACTCGGCCGGCGGCCACCTCGCACTGTGGGCCTCCGCCCGGCACGTACTGACCCCGGATTCGCCGTGGCACCTGCCGGCGGCGCCCCCGCTGCGCGGCGTCGTCGCGCTCGCGCCGATCGCGGACTTCGTGGTCGCGGACGAGCTGGGGGTGTGCGCGGGCGCGACCGCCCAGCTGCTCGGCGGCAAGGAGCACTTCGACGAGCGCCGGCCGTACGCCGATCCGGCCGCGCTGCTGCCGACGGGTATCGCGACGGTCGTCGTGCAGGGCCGTACCGACATCGTCGTACCGCAGGCGGTCGCGGAGGCCTACACCGAAGCGGCGGCGAAGGCGGGCGAGACGGTGGGCCTGACGCTGCTGGAAGACATCGGGCACTTCCCGCTGATCGACCCGGCGGCGGACGCGTGCGCTGTGGTCGCGGAGGAGATCGAGCAGCTCGCGTACTGAGCGCCGCCGCGGCTTGGTGGGGATCCGGGCGGCGGCGCGTAGTACCTGGGACGGACGCGGGAGGATCCCCATGGGGGCGGACGCCCGCGGCCGTCCCTGCGCCTACCGTTCTGTACGTGACCGAGAAGACCCGCAGTCCCGAGTTCCGCCTGGCCATGGGCGCAGTGAGCGGACTCCGCCAGGACCTGTTCCACGACGCCTTCGCGTACCGGCCGCTGCCGCCGATGAGTACGGAAGGACCGCTCACCCGGCGACTGCCGGGACGGCTGCGGAGGTACGCCGCCTGGACTCCGCACGCTGTGGTGGTGGGGCTGGCGGTGATCGTGATGCTGCTCTCCGCCGTTGTCGCCGACAGCGAAGGGGGCAGCCTCGGCGCGGCCGTGTCCGGCCTCATACCGGCGGCCGCACTGGTGATGACGCTGGTCAGGCCGGCCGGTGCCTGGTGGGTCTCGCTGCTGTCCACACCCGTCGTCGGCGTCCTCGGCCACTCCTGGGACGGCTGGCCGTGGACGCCGTCCTCCTTCGTCGCGCACATCGGCGTGATGACCGTGGTCGCGGCGAGGACCCGGCCGCGCACCGCCGCCTGGATGTGGGCCTGCACGGCGGTGTACGCCCTGTTCGCCGAGGCGTTCATAGGCTCCGGCTCCGGCACGGACAGCCCGCAGATGCTGTTCTTCTCCGCACTCGCGCTGCTCACGACGACCGTGGTGCACGTACGCCGTGAGGCGCAGCGCGAGGTCACCGTCCAGCGGACCGTCACCGCCGTCGAGCGCGACCGGCGCACGCTGCTGGAGGAGCGGACGACGATCGCCCGCGAGCTGCACGACGTCGTCGCGCACCACATGTCGGTGGTCGCCATCCAGGCGGAGGCGGCCCCGTACCGGGTCGAGAACCCGCCGCCCGAGTTGGAGCAGGCCTTCGTGACGATCCGCGAGAACGCGGTGGCGGCGCTGACGGAGCTGCGGCGCGTACTGGGCGTCGTACGGGCGGAGGATTACGAGGCACCCGACGCCCCGCAGCCGACGCTGGCCGAGCTGGACCGGCTGATCGCCAATGTCCGGGACGCGGGTCTGGCGGTGGACAAGACGGTGACCGGTTCCGTACGCGAACTTCCGCAGGGCGTCGAGCTGTCGGCGTACCGGATCATCCAGGAGGCACTGAGCAACGCGCTGCGCCACGCGCCGGGTTCGACGGCGAAGGTGGAGGTGTCGTACGTGCTGGGGGGCCTGGGCCTGCGGATCGTCAACACCGCGCCGCAGGGCCTGGTCAAGCCGTCGCCGGGGGCCGGGCACGGGATCACGGGGATGCGGGAGCGGGTGGCGATGCTGAACGGGGAGATGACGGCGGAGGCGGCGCAGGACGGCGGCTACGAGGTGGCCGTGTTCGTGCCGGTGGCGCCCGCAGTGGCCCCGGAGCCGGCCGCATGACCGCCGCCCATGACATCCGCGTACTGATCGTCGACGACCAGGTCATGGTCCGCGAGGGCTTCACGGTCCTCCTGAACGCCATGCCGGGGATCGAGGTCGTCGGCGAGGCGGTGAACGGCCGGGAGGCGATCACGAAGGTCGCCGAGCTGCGGCCGGACGTCGTCCTGATGGACATCCGCATGCCGGAGCTGAACGGCATCGACGCGACCCGCGAGATCGTCGCCGCCGACGCGGAGGCGAAGGTGCTGGTGCTGACGACGTTCGACCTGGACGAGTACGTCTACCAGGCACTGCGCGCCGGCGCGTCCGGCTTCCTGCTCAAGGACGCCTCGGCGCGGCAGCTGGCCGACGGCGTACGGGTGGTCGCGTCCGGGGAGGCGCTGCTGGCCCCGACGGTCACCAAGCGCCTGATCTCGGAGTTCTCGAAGCGGCCGGAGGGCCCGCGCCCGCCCGCGCTGGCCCAGATCGGCGATCTGACCGAGCGGGAGACGGAGGTACTGGTGCTGATCGCCCAGGGCCTGTCGAATGCGGAGATCGCGTCGCATCTGGTGGTGGCCGAGTCCACGATCAAGACGCATGTGAGCCGGGTCCTGGTGAAGCTGGGCCTGCGGGACCGTACGCAGGCGGCGGTGTTCGCGTACGAGGCGCGGCTGGTGACGCCGGGGTAGCTGATCACTCACACGGGTGATCGAGTACGGAAGCCGACCCGAACTGGCTTGGGCCTGGCCACACTGGTATCCGCACAGAAGGGGGTGCACCATGACGGTTATGGCAGAGCGCACGGTTCAGATGTCGGTCGAGGAGTTCGAGAAGATCGCCGAAGTCCTTGAGAGGGAGTCCGATGCCGTCAGGTTCGAGTTCTTCGACGGACGGATCGGTGTCAAGGGTATGACTGACGGGGACCACAGCGAGATCGTCAGGTGGCTGCAGGCGCGTTGTATGCAGGTTCGTGCCGACATGTGGCTGTACGGCGGCGGTGAACTCGGCCTGAAGATCGAGACCTACCGCCAGGGCCGGGCGAAGCCGGATGCCGTTCTCGCTCCGCCGAAGTACTTCGCCGGACAGGGCGATTGGGCAAACCCTGACCGTGTGCTGATGACCGTCGAGGTCACCTCGTACGACTCCGACACCAATCGCCGGGACCGCAAGGAGAAGCCTGCCGCCTACGCGGACACCGGCATCCCGGTCTATCTGCTCATCGACCGTGACGACTGCACCGTCACCGTGCACAGTGATCCGGCGCCCGGCGGCTACCGCGCTGTCTGTACGGTGAAGCTCGGCGCGAAGGTCACGCTCCCCGACCCCGTCGGTATCGAGCTCGACACCGAGGAACTGAAGGACTTCATCCGCTAGCGTCTGTGCATGGCAGAGACGTTCGATCCCTGGTCGCCCTCCTTCGTCGCCGACCCCTACCCCGCCTACGCCGAGCTGCGTGCCGCCGGCCGCGCGCACTGGTACGAGCCGACGCGGCAGTGGCTGATCCCGCACCACGCCGACGTCTCGGCGCTCCTGCGTGACCGCCGCCTCGGTCGTACGTACCTCCATCGCTTCACGCACGAGGAGTTCGGGCGTACGCCGCCACCACCCGGTCACGAGCCGTTCCACGTCCTCAACGACAGCGGCATGCTGGACCTCGAAGCCCCCGACCACACCCGGATCCGGCGCCTCGTCTCCAAGGCCTTCACGCCGCGTACGGTCGAGCGACTGGCGCCGGCCGTGCGGCGGCTGGCGGGGGAGCTGGTCGGGGAGTTCGTCGAGCGGGGCGGCGGTGATCTGCTGTCCGCGGTCGCGGAACCTCTGCCGGTGGCCGTCATCGCCGAGATGCTCGGCATCCCGGAATCGGACCGGGGGCTGCTGCGGCCCTGGTCGGCGGACATCTGCGGGATGTACGAGCTGAACCCGCCGGAGGAGACGGCGCGGCGGGCGGTCCGGGCGTCGGTCGAGTTCTCGGCGTACCTGAGGGACTTGATCGCCGTACGCCGCAAGGATCCGGGCCAGGACCTGATCTCGGCGCTGATCGCCGCGCACGAGGAGGGCGGGGACCGGCTCAGCGAGCAGGAGATGATCTCCACGTGCGTGCTGCTGCTGAACGCGGGGCACGAGGCGACGGTGAACACGACGGCCAATGGGTGGTGGACGCTGCTGCGTCATCCCGAACAGCTGGAGACCCTCCGTGCGGAGCCCGGCCTGCTGCCGGGCGCGGTGGAGGAGCTGCTGCGTTACGACACGCCGCTGCAGCTCTTCGAGCGGTGGGTGCTGGACGACATCGAGGTCGGCGGGACGGTGATCCGGCGCGGCTCGGAGGTGGCGCTGCTGTTCGGTTCGGCGAACCGGGATCCGGCGGCTTTCGCCCGCCCCGACGAACTGGACCTCTCCCGGTCCGACAACCCGCATGTGTCGCTGGGGGCGGGCATCCACTACTGCCTGGGCGCCCCTCTGGCCCGGCTGGAACTGGCGGCCTCGTTCGGGGAGTTGCTGCGGCGGGCTCCGGGGCTGCGGCTTGCGGCGGGGCCGCCGGAGTGGAAGCCGGGGTTCGTGATCCGGGGGCTGCGGGAGTTGCGCGTCGAGATCTGACCCCGGTCGCGGCGCGGGTGACGCCGACGCCCTCCGGGCGTGTCCTCAAACGCCGGACGGGCTGAGTTTTGCGCCCAGGGCCGCATAACCAGCCCCCAGTCGGCACTATCCAGCCTCTCCGGCGTTTGAGGAGCGAGGTCTGGGGCGGAGCCCCAGTTCGGGAAGGGGCGGGTCGGGGAAAGCCCGCCGCAGGCGCTCGGTCCGGGCCGGGGCGGGGCGGGCCCGTCACGTCAGGACGTCGCGACGCCGGAGCCCCGCAAGCCCCGCCCCCACCACCCCCGGTGTCCACTCCACTGCTGGAACGCTGGAAGGAGCACCGCGCCGCGCTCGGCCGCCCGGTGTGACTCACACCGGCAGCGTCAGTGACCACGCCCCCGGCCGCACCGTCCACGTCCGCGTCCGGACCGGGCCCGCCACCAGCGCGTCCGCCCGGTAGCGGAAGTCCGCGCCCGACACCGTCACCGCGTCCGCCTCCACCCGCACCTGCTCACCGCCGTGCGGGCGGATCACCACCTCGGCGCGCCCGCCCCGCGAGCACAGCGACACGTCCTCGACCGGCCGGTCCAGGTCGTTCAGCAGGACCCCGTCCGCCTCGACGCGCAGCCGGTACGTACGGGCGACCGGCGGCGCGGACTGCGGCGCGGGCCGCACCAGCGTGCGTACCAGCGAACGGCACGTACCCCAGACGGACGCGGCGGCCGCCACCGGCGACGGCGCGGCCGGGATCCGCAGGTCGCCCAGCACCACCCCGTCGCTGTCGTCCACCAGCAGATCCAGCCGGCGCGCGACCCCCTCCAGGACGGCCCGGGCCGCCGCGACCGCCCCTATCGGCACGCCCAGCGCCTGCGCGATGTCCACGGAGGCTCCGATCGGGACGAGCGCGAGCGCCCCCGCGCCCAGCTCTCTTTCCCGGTGCAGCAGGGCCACCGCGCGCAGCAGCGCCCGGTCGTCGCCGACGACCACGGGGCGGCGACCGCCCCGGCGGGCAAGGGCCCGCGCGAACTCCTCCGGCCCCTCGGGGAGGCAGATTTTGACGTTGGCGCCGGCGCACAGGACGTCCTTGGCGATACGTACGGACTCGCCGTCCGTACGCCGGGCGACCGGGTCGATGACCACCAGCAGCGGATGCGCGGTGTTCGCGGCGGGCTCTGGAGCCGACACCTCGGTCCTTCCTCGGGTAGCATCTTTGTGCAAGAGCCCCTTGCGCTATTGCGCCAGGGGCTTCGTCTATTCCGGGGCAACCGGTCCGACGGCTCAGTATCGGGTGTACGCCGTACGTACTCCCCCTGACCTTGGACATGCCCCGCCCGGAAGGGGTGTACGCCTGTGCCCGCACTTGTGCTGCTCGGTGCTCAGTGGGGTGACGAAGGCAAGGGAAAGGCCACCGACCTGCTCGGTGGATCCGTTGACTATGTAGTGCGCTATCAGGGCGGCAACAACGCCGGCCACACGGTTGTCGTCGGCGACCAGAAGTACGCGCTGCATCTTCTCCCTTCCGGAATCCTCACGCCAGAGTGCACGCCGGTCATCGGTAACGGCGTCGTCATCGACCCGTCGGTACTGCTCTCCGAGCTGAGCGGTCTGAACGAGCGAGGCGTCGACACGTCCAAGCTCCTGATCAGCGGCAACGCTCACGTCATCACGACGTACAACGTCACGGTCGACAAGGTGACGGAACGCTTCCTCGGCAAGCGCAAGATCGGCACCACGGGCCGCGGTATCGGTCCGACGTACGCCGACAAGATCAACCGCACCGGCATCCGTGTGCAGGATCTGTACGACGAGTCGATCCTGACCCAAAAGGTCGAGGCGGCTCTGGAGATCAAGAACCAGCTGCTCACGAAGCTGTACAACCGTCGCGCGATCGAGGCCGGCCAGATCGTCGAAGAGCTGCTGACGCACGGCGAGAACATCAAGCAGTACGTCGCCGACACGACGCTGATCCTCAACAACGCGCTCGACGAGGACAAGGTCGTTCTTTTTGAGGGTGGCCAGGGGACGCTGCTCGACGTCGACCACGGCACGTACCCGTTTGTCACGTCGTCGAACCCGACCGCCGGTGGTGCCTGCACGGGTACCGGCGTGGGGCCGACGAAGATCAGCCGGGTCATCGGCATCCTCAAGGCGTACACGACTCGCGTCGGCGCCGGTCCGTTCCCGACGGAGCTGTTCGACGAGGACGGCGAGGCGCTGCGCCGCATCGGTGGCGAGCGCGGTGTCACCACCGGCCGCGACCGTCGCTGTGGCTGGTTCGACGCGCCGATCGCGCGGTACGCGACGCGGGTCAACGGTCTGACGGACTTCTTCCTCACGAAGCTGGACGTGCTGACCGGCTGGGAGCAGATCCCGGTGTGCGTGGCGTACGAGATCGACGGCAAGCGCGTCGAGGAGCTTCCGTACAGCCAGACCGACTTCCACCACGCGAAGCCGGTGTACGAGAACTTCCCCGGCTGGTCCGAGGACATCTCCAAGGCGAAGACCTTCGACGAACTGCCGAAGAACGCGAAGGCGTACGTCAAGGCTCTGGAGGAGATGTCGGGCGCGCCGATCTCCGCGATCGGTGTCGGTCCCGGCCGTACCGAGACGATCGAGATCAACTCGTTCATCTAGGTTGCAGCGGCCGTACGAAGCGGGGCCCCGGCGGGTTTTTTGCGCCGGGGCCCCGCTTCGCGTCATCTCTCGTACGTCAGGGACTCGCCGGTGGCGGGGTTCACTCGGCGCAGGCGGCCGTCGGGGAGCAGCGTCACCTCGGTCGCGGCGCCGGGTGAGCAGGAGCTCATCGGCTCGCCGGTGGTCACCCGCGAGGGGCCGATCCGGAGGCTGCCGTTCGCGGCGGCGGTGAGCTCGGCCTGGAAGACGCAGTGGTACGTGCCGCCGCCCGTGGTCGGTCCTTCCGCGGTGAGGGACAGGACGGTGTCGCCTGCCTTTCCCTGCTGGATGACCAGGCGTCGTGTGCTGTGGCCCGCTGCGCTGTCGAGGCCGCCGTTCCAGGTGCCCAGGTATGCGGCTGGGATGTCGCCGGTGGGGGTGGGCGAGGGTGTGGTGCTGGTTGGCGGGGGTGGTGCTGGGGACTTTTTTTGCTTGGTCGTGGGTGGTGCGTTGTTTGTGTGGTCTCCCGCGTTCATGAACGCGTACACGGAGCCGCCGGCACCCAGTGCTACGACCAGCGCCACGGCCATCAGCGCGGCGGTCGAGCGGTTGGTGCGGGGCGGTGGTTCGGGGGCGAGTGGCTGGTAGGCGTACTGAGGGGTGGGGTAGCCGTAGCCGCCGGGGAGGGTGTGCGGTGGGGGCGGAGGCGGAGGCGGGGCGTACGCGGCCCGTGGTGTGACCACGGTCGGCGTCGCGTGTGGTGCGGGGGCTGCGGGGTCGGTGCCGCGCCGTGGCGTCTCCTCGGTCGTCGAACGTTCGGGTACGGGGATTTCTTCGGGGTGGTTGCGTTCAACGCCCTGCGGGGAGCGCCCCGGCACGTCCCCTCCTGGCACCGTGGCTTGCGGGGCGGGGGGTGTGGTGGCGTCGGCCGGGTCCTCGGTGTCCAGGAGCTCAATCGCGTGGCGGCCCAGCTGGGCCACCAGGGCCGCCGGGAGCCAGGGGTCCCCGTTGTCGCCGCCCCTTGTGCGCTCCAGTACCTGGGCGAGGGTGGGGCGCGCCGCGGGGTCCTTGTGCAGGCAGGAGCGGATCAGGTCCTGTAGGCCCTCGGGGATCTGGTCAAGGGTGGGTGGTTCTGTGGCGATGCGGTACATCAGTGCGTGGACGCCGCTGTCGGCCGTGCCGAAGGGGAGGCGGCCTGTCGCCGCGTACGCGAGGACCGATCCGAGGCAGAAGACGTCGCAGGAGGGGGTGATGCGCTCGCCGCGGACCTGTTCGGGGGCCATGAAGCCGGGGGAGCCGACCAGGGCGCCGGTTCTGGTGAGGCCTGCGTCCGTGACGGTTTCCAGCGCGCGGGCGATGCCGAAGTCGATGACGCGGGGGCCGTCGATGGTGATCAGGATGTTGGACGGTTTCAGGTCGCGATGGATCAGGCCTGCGGTGTGGATGTCGCTCAGTGCGTGGGCGAGGCCTGTTGCCAGGATGTGGATCGAGCGTTCCGGCAGTGGGCCGTGGGCGCCGGAAATGACTGAGTGGAGGTCCGGGCCCGCTACGTAACCGGTGGCGACCCACGGGACCACCGCTTCGGTGTCGGCGTCGAGCACGGGGGCGGTCCAGCGGCCCCCGACCCGGCGTGCTGCCGCCACCTCCTGGCGGAAGCGGGCGCGGAACTCCTCCTGCTCGGCGAGCTCTTGACGTACCAGCTTGACCGCGACCGTACGGCCACGGCCCGAGCGGGCCAGATAGACCTGCCCCATCCCGCCCGCGCCGAGCCGTGCCAACAGCCGGTAGGCGCCGATCTGTTGCGGGTCGTCCGGCCCCAGTTTCTGCATGGCAGCGCCACCCCTCCCCCGGGACGTCCCCCAGTGGCCCGAGGATAATGCGCCGGTACGACAACGACGGATCCCGAGCGCCCTACGGTTCCGGGATTCCGGCAGGTTCCGGCACTGCCTCCAGGGCCCTGGAGAGCCGTTCCAGTACGCGTACCGTCTCGGCGAAGGCCTCGTTGCCCAGCTCGGCTCCCAGGCGGGCCGCCAGTGCCGAGTGGCCCGGCTCGATCTTGCGGATGGCCTCTCGGCCCGCGTCCGTGGGGCGCAGCAGCTTGGCCCTGCGGTGGGCGGGATTGGGGGCGTACTCCGCGAGGCCCTTGGTGACGAGCAGGTCGGCGATGCGCTGCACGCTCTGGCGGGTGATCCCCATGGCGCGGGCGATCCCGGCGACGGGCAGCGGCTCGTGGAGGACGGCGCCGATGACCTGCCACCAGGCGGCGGTCAGGCCGGCCGGGCGGGCCAGTTCCTCGGAGATCGCGAGGAACTGGCCGTTGAGGCGGAAGGCGCTGAGGGCGGTACGGCTCAACAGCTCCTGCTCCGGGGTGGCGCTCACGACTCCAGCACCTCGAAGGCGGACGCGTCCGAGTCGTGGAAGAGGCGGTACCAGGCGTCCAGCTTCTCGCCCTCGTACACGCCGAGGACGGAGAAGACCTCGCGCGCGAACGCGACCGGTTCGGTGGGGCCGGCGGTGATCAGGAGGCCTTCGTCGTCGGTGACGGCGTCCGCTTCCTGGTAGTGCTCGCCGCCCTTGTAGCCGGTGGCCGCCAGGTAGAAGGAGGCGGCGCTCGTGTGCGCGCGGTCGTCGAGCAGGCCTTCGCGTGCCAGGCCGGCGGTCGCGCCGCAGATGGCGGCCACCGGCACGCCCGCGTCGAGGAACGCGCGTGCTTTGCGGGCGAAGGGGGCGAGGTCGTCGGAGCCCGCCGCGGCAGCGGCTGGTGTCACAGTCCAGAGGCCGGCGCCGGTGAGGATCAGCAGGGCGCTGTCTTCGGGGTTTACGTCGTCGAGCGTGAGGTCGGGCTGGATGCGTACGCCGCCCATGGTGGTGACGGGGGCGTCGGTCGCGGCGACGGTCTTGACGGTGTAGCCGTTCTGGGTGAGATGGGCGGTGGTGTGGCCCGTCTCCCAGTCGGCGAAGGTGTCGTAAACGGCGAGGTGCACGGTCTTGTCTGCCATGGCGATCTCCTGGGCTCGATGCGCTATGGCAGCATGCTGTCATATTGACACCTTGCTGTCAATGAGTGGTCGACACCCTGCCCACCAAAGTGGCGCAGTCCATACAAGGTGGCCATGTCAGCTCCTGCCTGCGCGTCTCTACCCTGGGGCCATGACCCCTCATGTCGACCCCCGGGCCGGCGCCGCCGTGAAGGCCGCCGACCGCGCGCACGTGTTCCACTCCTGGTCCGCCCAGGGACTGATCGATCCGCTCGCCGTCGCCGGCGCCGAGGGTTCGTACTTCTGGGACTACGAAGGCAACCGCTACCTCGACTTCACCAGCGGCCTCGTCTTCACCAACATCGGCTATCAGCACCCGAAGGTCGTCGCGGCGATCCAGGAGCAGGCCGCGAAGCTCTCCACCTTCGCGCCCGCCTTCGCCGTCGAGCCGCGCTCCGAGGCCGCACGCCTCATCGCCGAGCGCACCCCCGGCGACCTCGACAAGATCTTCTTCACCAACGGCGGCGCCGAGGCCATCGAGAACGCCGTCCGCATGGCCCGTCTGCACACGGGCCGCAACAAGGTGCTGGCCGCCTACCGCTCGTACCACGGCGGTACGACGACCGCGATCAACCTGACCGGCGACCCGCGCCGCTGGGCCTCCGACAACGGCACGTCGGGGACCGTCCACTTCTGGGCGCCGTTCCTTTACCGGTCGGCCTTCTACGCCGAGAACGAGGCGCAGGAGTGCGCCCGCGCGCTCCAGCACCTTGAGGACACGATCACCTTCGAGGGGCCGGGTGCCATCGCCGCGATCGTTCTGGAGACGATCCCCGGTACGGCCGGCATCATGACGCCGCCGCCCGGCTATCTCGCGGGTGTACGCGAGATCTGCGACCGGTACGGCATCGTCTTCGTCCTCGACGAGGTCATGGCGGGCTTCGGCCGTACGGGCAAGTGGTTCGCCTCCGAGCACTTCGACGTCGTACCGGACCTGATGACCTTCGCGAAGGGCGTGAACTCCGGTTACGTGCCGCTGGGCGGCGTGGCGATCTCCGGCGCGATAGCGGAGACCTTTGAGAAGCGGCCGTACCCGGGGGGTCTGACGTACTCCGGCCACCCGCTGGCGTGTGCGGCCGCCGTTGCCACCATCCAGGTGATGGAGGAGGAGCGCGTCGTCGAGAACGCGGCGCACATCGGCGAGACGGTCATCGCCCCGGGGCTGCGCGAGCTGGCGGAGCGGCACCCGAGCATCGGTGAGATCCGCGGTACGGGCATGTTCTGGGCCCTGGATCTGGTCAAGGACCGCGAGACGCGGGAGCCGCTTGTGCCGTACAACGCGTCGGGGGCGGCCAATGCCCCGATGGCGGCGTTCGGGGCGGCCTGCAAGAAGAACGGCCTGTGGCCCTTCATCAACATGAACCGCACGCATGTGGTCCCGCCGTGCAACGTCACCGAGGCGGAGGCGAAGGAGGGCCTGGCGGTCCTCGACATCGCACTGTCGGCGGCGGACGCACACACGACGGCTGCCTGACGGGCGTCGGCCGTGCGCGGGCGGGGCGCTCCCATTCCCTGTCTGCGCACGGCCCTTCGGCAGGTTCCCGGCCGCACCGCCTAAGGTGTCCGGAACCATACGAAGGGGAAAGACTCCATGCCCGCGAGCGGACCTGTCACCCGCAATACCCTGCGGCAGCAGATAGCGGACGCGCTGCGTGACGAGGTGCTCGCGGGGCGTTTGCGGCCGGGCCAGGAATTCACCGTCAAGCAGATAGCCGACCAGTACGGGGTCTCAGCGACGCCCGTCAGGGAGGCGCTCGTCGACCTGGCGGCGCAGAGCCTGCTCGACTCCGACCAGCACCGCGGCTTCCGCGTCCGCGAGATCTCCGTGGCGGACTTCCGCGGCATGGTCGAAGCGCGTGCCCTGATCGCCGGCGGCATCCTCCGCAAGGTCGCCGAAGGCGGCGGGAGCGGCACGCGTGGCGACGTACTCATGGCGATCAGGCGCAGGGCGGACGAGGCGGCGCGGGCGGCCCGCGCGGGGGACCTGGACATCTTCATCGCGTACGACCTGCGCTTCTGGCGCGAGCTCGGCGCCCTCATCGAGAACCCGCACATCTCGGGCTTCCTGCATCAGCTGAGACTGCGCTGCTGGGTCTTCTCGGTCCCGTACCTGCGCGGTGATCCGGACGCCAGGGAGCGGGTGTGGAAGGACCACGCGGAGGTCGTGGACGCGGTGACGCGGGGGGACGCCGAGGCGCTGCGGGAGGTCATCGGGGCGTATCACGCGCTGCTGCTGGCGTGGGCGGAGCGTCTTGAGGGCGGCGACCGCGGTTAGCGGCGAGCCTGCCGGCGTGCGACGAGGACTGTGCGCGGCGTCCTGGTAGCACTACGCTGCCTGGACTGTCGCAACCAGTGGAGAGCGAGCCGTACGTGGCCTGTGACCTGTGGCTGGTCCCCCTCGTCGATGTGCTGTGCCACAGCCCCGACAACCCCTTCGCCGAAGAGATCACGTCGTACGACAAGGCCCTGACCGACGCGGGCCTGCCGACCGTTCCCGTATTCGCCTACATGCCGGGCCTCTCGGGCGACGTCGCCCCGGTGGCCGGCTTCGACTACGACGCCCTGCACTTCCTGCGGCGCGCGTACCTGCTCCAGCTGCGCGGGCTGGAGGTTACGCCGGTGGACGCCCTGGGCGGCGACTACGAGCAGCTTCTGGAGATGTTCGAGTCGACGGCTCAGCAGTCGCACCTGGTCTGGCACTACGACCACGCGGGCGCGTACGTCCCGGTCGACTACGCGGCGCCCCTGTCCAACGAGGAACTCCTGGCGGGCGGCGGGCCGCTGGGCTCCACGCAGGGCCTTCTGCGGGAGCTGGAGTTCGTCGCCCCTTCGATCGGCATCGACCCGGCGAACCCGCCGTCGGCGCCCCGGCCGCCCGAGCGCCCGACCACCCTGGAGGAGCCGGCCGACGCTCTTCCGTACGACGAGAGCCCCTTCGCCCGCGAACGCCACGTCTGGCTGGGCCTGCACGCGGCGGCGACGAGGAGCCTGGGCCAAAACTCCATGATCATCTTCAGCTGACCGCGCGCCGTTACTTCCATCCCCTCCCCGGCCCCCTCCAGCCCCTCCGGCGTTTGAGGAGCGGGGTCTGGGGCGGAGCCCCTCACGCGGCGGAGCCGCAAAATGTCACAGCGGGAAGGGGCGGGTAGGGGAAAGCCCGCCGCAGGCGCCTGTGAGCCCCGGGGGACCCCTCAGCGCGGCGACTCCGGGGGCCGCTGGCGCGGCATGTTCGGCCGCGTCCCCGGCGGCAGCGTGTACCGCCCGCCAGAGGCACCGAAATCCGGCCGAACAGCGCCCGGCCCGCCCCCCGACTGCATAACCATCGGCGCGGGCCCCGCCCGGAACTCCACCATCCAGTCCGCCGTCTCCGAACGCACCAGCTCCGAGATGTCCTCCGAGAACCGCCGCAGCACGCTGAGGCAGCGCTCGGCCGCCTCACTGGCCGTCCCCTCGGTGGGCCCCAGCATCTCCCGTACGCTCTCCGACGCCCAGTCGAACTGCAGCGCCTGCAACCGCCGCTGCACCGCCTGCGCCGTGGCCACGTCCCTCATCCACCCCGACGTCAGCCCGAAGTACCGGTCGCAGGCCACGCACGCCGCTGCCAGCAGCAGCGGCAGGTAGCCCCAGCCCGCGGCGCCGTCCACCGCCCCCGCCAGGTCGACGAGCGGCAGTGCGGCCCCGGCGATCACCCCGGCGGCCGTCCCGGTGCGCAGCGCGCGCGCCGCGCGGCGCTTGCGGGCCCGGTCGGCGAGGTACCAGTCGGCCGTGTGCAGGGCGCCCGCCTCCACCCACCGGTAGAGCTCGTCGAGACGCTCCGCCGGCTCGCCCCAGTCGCCGAGCGGAAACGGCCTGCCGGTCAGATCGTCCTCGTCGTGCGACTGCTCGGTGGCACCCCCGCCCTCCTTCCGGGCGGGCCCCTCGGGCTGCATCTCCGGCTGGCTCACCGGGCACTCCTCTGCGCTTGCGCTCTGTCCGTGACATCGCGTGAAGTGGTGTGACGTTGCGCAAGTCGCGACGCGCGCATACGCATGCCCTTCCTACCGCCGAATGGTGGGCCGTGCAGCAGATATACCGGTATTTCCGGCTGGAACCACGGCGTGGTCAGGTGTAGGAGCCCGAAAGTCTCACTCGAAAGAGTCGCTTCGTACGGCATGGGGCACGGCGCCCGGCGAACACGTAGGCTCGGCTTACGGAAACAATCGTCGTCGAAGTGCCAGGAGTGACCGTGATTCCCGGTGGTGGCCAGCCCAATATGCAGCAGCTGCTCCAGCAGGCCCAGAAGATGCAGCAGGACCTCGCCAAGGCGCAGGAGGAGCTCGCGCGTACGGAGGTTGACGGCCAGGCCGGCGGCGGCCTCGTCAAGGCGACCGTCAACGGCTCGGGAGAGCTCCGTGGCCTGGTGATCGACCCGAAGGCGGTCGACCCCGAGGACACCGAGACCCTCGCGGACCTGGTCGTCGCCGCCGTCCAGGCAGCCAACGAGAACGCGCAGCAGCTCCAGCAGGAGAAGCTCGGCCCGCTGGCCCAGGGGCTGGGCGGTATGCCGGGGCTCCCCTTCTAAGGCGGCCCCGCAGCAACTACCGTACGTACCAGGCAGGACCGGCAGGGCAAGGAAGGCAATCCGTTGTACGAAGGCGTGGTCCAGGACCTCATCGACGAATTGGGCAGGCTGCCCGGCGTCGGTCCCAAGAGCGCGCAGCGGATCGCCTTCCACATCCTCCAGGCCGAGCCGACCGATGTACGCCGCCTCGCCCATGCCCTCCTGGAGGTCAAGGACAAGGTCCGTTTCTGCGCGGTGTGCGGCAACGTCGCGCAGGAGGAGCAGTGCGGGATCTGCCGTGATCCGCGCCGCGACCCGGCGGTCATCTGTGTCGTCGAAGAGCCCAAGGATGTCGTCGCGGTCGAGCGGACGCGCGAATTCCGCGGCCGCTACCACGTCCTCGGCGGGGCCATCAGCCCCATCGAGGGCGTCGGCCCCGACGACCTGCGGATCCGCGAGCTGCTGGCGCGGCTCGCGGACGGTGCCGTCACCGAGCTGATCCTGGCCACCGATCCCAACCTGGAGGGGGAGGCCACCGCCACCTACCTCGCCCGGATGATCAAGCCCATGGGTCTGCGGGTGACACGCCTGGCCAGTGGACTCCCCGTCGGGGGAGATCTTGAGTACGCCGACGAGGTCACGCTGGGCCGTGCCTTCGAGGGGAGACGATTGCTCGATGTCTGACGCCAACGCAAAGCTGCTGCACGCGGTCGCGCAGGATCCGGACGATTTCGCCGTCCAGATCGCCGACCAGATCGAGAGCTTCATCGTCGCGGTCACGGAAGTGGCGAAGGGCGACGAGCCGGACAGTGCTGTCCCGTTCCTGCTGCTCGAGGTGTCCCAGCTCCTCCTCGCGGGAGGCAGACTGGGCGCGCACGAGGACATCGTTCCCGACGAGCGGTACGAGCCGGACCTCGGCCCGGAGCCCGACCCGGACGACCTGCGGCAACGTTTCGCCATCATGCTCGACCCGATCGACGTGTACTCCGAGGTCTTCGACCCGTACGAGCCGCGCAAGGCGCCCGTCGCCTGCCGCATCTCGGACGACCTGGCCGACGTCATCACCGACCTGCGCCACGGTCTGGCCCACTACCGGGCGGGCCGCACCACCGAAGCGCTGTGGTGGTGGCAGTTCTCGTACTTCTCCAATTGGGGCTCCACCGCCTCCGCCTGCCTGCGCGCCCTCCAGTCGCTGGTGGCGCACGTCCGCCTCGACCAGCCGTTGCAGGAGCTGGACGGCCTGGACACGGACGAGGACCTGGGCGAGGAGGACCTGGAGAAGGAAGCGGGCAAGGTCATGGCCGAGGAGCTCGCGGGCCCGCTGGGCCTGCGTACGGCGACCTGAGGCGCTCGGGCTCCGGCTCGCGCTCGGGCTTGCGCCTGCGCTTGTGACGTGTGAGGAGGGCCACGTTCCGCGTACCGGGAGTCGTCCGGGGCAGGCATCCTCACCGAGCGGGCAGGGCCGTCCCATGATCGTATGGTGAGCGGGACATCTCACCATGCGATATAGCGTGGGCGGTCCCGGTCCGCTCGGTAAACTGAGCCGACCGCAGTAATGACTAACGAGGAGCGCACGTGGGCCTTGTCGTGCAGAAGTACGGAGGCTCCTCCGTTGCCGATGCCGAAGGCATCAAGCGGGTCGCCAAGCGAATCGTCGACGCCAAGAAGAACGGCCACCAGGTCGTTGTCGTGGTTTCGGCGATGGGCGACACGACGGACGAGTTGATCGATCTCGCCGAGCAGGTATCCCCGATCCCTGCCGGACGTGAATTCGACATGCTGCTGACAGCGGGTGAGCGCATTTCCATGGCCCTGCTGGCCATGGCGATCAAAAACCTGGGCCACGAGGCCCAGTCGTTCACGGGCAGCCAGGCAGGTGTCATCACCGACTCGGTCCACAACAAAGCGCGCATCATCGATGTCACGCCGGGCCGGATCCGCACCGCCCTCGACGAGGGCAACATCGCCATCGTCGCCGGGTTCCAGGGTGTGTCCCAGGACAAGAAGGACATCACCACCCTCGGCCGGGGCGGGTCGGACACGACCGCGGTCGCCCTCGCGGCGGCGCTGGACGCCGAGGTCTGTGAGATCTACACCGATGTGGACGGTGTCTTCACCGCCGACCCCCGGGTCGTGAAGAAGGCCCGGAAGATCGACTGGATCTCCTTCGAGGACATGCTGGAGCTCGCCGCCTCCGGCTCCAAGGTGCTGCTGCACCGCTGCGTGGAGTACGCACGCCGATACAACATCCCGATCCACGTCCGCTCGTCCTTCTCCGGACTGCGCGGCACCTGGGTCAGCAACGAGCCGCAAGGGGACCAGCAGGTGGAGCACGCCATCATCTCCGGAGTCGCCCATGACGTCTCCGAAGCCAAGGTCACCGTCGTCGGTGTGCCGGACAAGCCGGGCGAGGCCGCGGCGATCTTCCGGTCCATCGCGGACGCCGAGATCAACATCGACATGGTCGTGCAGAACGTCTCGGCCGCGACGACCGGTCTGACCGACATCTCCTTCACCCTTCCCAAGACCGAGGGCCGCAAGGCCATCGACGCCCTGGAGAAGGCGAAGAGCACGATCGGGTTCGACTCGCTTCGTTACGACGACCAGATCGGCAAGATCTCCCTGGTCGGCGCCGGTATGAAGACGAACCCGGGTGTTACGGCCGGCTTCTTCGAGGCGCTGGCCGACGCGGGCGTGAACATCGAGCTGATCTCGACATCCGAGATCCGCATCTCGGTCGTGACCCGCGCCGACGACGTCAACGAGGCCGTGCGCGCCGTCCACTCGGCCTTCGGCCTGGACAGCGACTCCGACGAGGCAGTCGTTTACGGCGGCACCGGAAGGTGACCCGCCAGTGACGGACAAGCCGACGCTCGCGGTCGTCGGAGCGACCGGGGCCGTCGGCGCCGTCATGCTCCAGATCCTGTCGCAGCACGCAGACGTCTGGGGCGAGATCCGACTCGTCGCCTCCCCGCGCTCGGCCGGCCGCAAGCTGGTCGTGCGCGGTGAGGAGACCGAGGTTCTGGCGCTGTCGGAGGAGGCCCTGGAGGGCGTCGACGTCGCCATGTTCGACGTACCCGACGACGTGGCCGCGCAGTGGGCGCCGGTCGCCGCCGCCAAGGGCGCGGTGGTCGTCGACAACTCCGCGGCCTTCCGGATGGACCCGGATGTTCCGCTGGTCGTCCCCGAGGTCAATCCCCATGCCGTACGGGTCCGCCCGCGCGGCATCGTGGCGAGCCCCAACTGCACGACGCTCTCGATGATCGTGGCGGTGGGCGCGCTGCACGCCGAGTTCGGTCTCGCCGGGCTCGTCGTCTCCTCGTACCAGGCGGTGAGCGGTGCCGGCCGGGGCGGCGTCGACACGCTGCGCACCCAGCTCTCGCTCGTCGCCGGTACGGAGCTGGGTACGCACCCGGGCGACGTACGACGGGCGGTGGGCGACGACACCGGGCCCTTCGCCGCGCCGATCGCGCTGAACGTGGTGCCGTGGGCGGGGTCGCTCGCTGACGACGGCTGGTCGTCGGAGGAGATGAAGGTCCGCGCCGAGTCGCGCAAGATCCTCGACCGTCCCGGTCTGCCCGTCTCGGTCACGTGCGTACGGGTGCCGGTGCTGACGACGCACTCGCTGGCCGTGCACGCGCGCTTCGAGAACGAGGTGTCGGTCGACCGGGCGCACGAGATCCTGGCCACCGCGCCGGGTGTGGTGCTGTTCGACAACCCGGCGGCGGGGGAGTTCCCGACGCCGGCCGATGTGGTGGGTACGGACCCGACGTGGGTGGGGCGGGTGCGGCGGTCACTGGACGACCCGACGGCGCTCGAACTCTTCGTCTGCGGCGACAACCTCCGCAAGGGCGCCGCGCTGAACACCGCGCAGATCGCCGAGCTGGTGGCCGCCGAAATCGGGACGGCGTAAAGCGGAACCCCACTTGGAATCTGTGAACGCCTTGTGAGCAAGTGGAAGTCTGGACTACTTGAACTGGGGCGTTAGGCTGTTCGAATATTCGCTCCCCGCCTTACTGCAACCGGCAGTTGGGAGGGGAGCGTCTTTGCGGTCGCCCCCGGCAAAGCGCCACGACAAATGGGGCATTCAGGAGGGCGGGTGCGCATGTGGGCGTTTGTAACACCGTCAAAAGCGGTGCCTCGCGCGTACAACCCTGTCGGGGGGAAGCGTGTCCAACAGGCGTGGCAACAGAGGTTCTCGACATCACAGCGGTCCCGGCTCGTGGCGCGGCAGTGCGCCCGCTCCGCCGGCCCCGCACGCCCGGCGGCATGCCGGTGATCGCCCCCATGCCGACGGCTCGTACTGCCCGCATACCGTCCCCGCGCGAGGGCGCTGAAGAGGCCATGACCGCGGGCGCCACAGTCGACCACCTGACCGAGACCTATCGGGCCCATTACCGCTCACTGCTGGGGCTCGCGGCCCTGCTCCTCGACGACACGGCCTCCTGCGAGGACGTCGTCCAGGAGGCGTTCATACGCGTGCACTCCGCCCGCAACCGCGTGCGCGACCCGCAGAAGACACTGGCCTACCTGCGCCAGACCGTCGTCAACCTCTCCCGCTCGGCGCTCCGGCGCCGCATTCTCGGGCTGAAGCTGCTTTCGAAGCCCATGCCGGACATGGCGAGTGCGGAGGAGGGGGCGTACGACCAACTGGAGCGTGACGCGCTGATCAAGGCGATGCGCGGGCTCCAGCGGCGTCAGCGTGAGGTGCTGGTCCTGCGGTACTTCGCGGACATGACGGAGGCGCAGTGCGCCGAGACGCTGGGCATATCCCTGGGCTCGGTGAAGGCGTACGGCTCGCGGGGTATCGCGGCGCTTCGCGTCGCCATGGAGGCATCGGCATGAGCAGCAAGCAAGAGCGGCACGGGCCGGACGGGCCGTTGAACGACCTGACTGGAAAAGCGACTGTGAACGACGGGCCGAACGACGAGCGCGACGAGCTGGGCAAGGACGACGCCCCGGCCACGGAGCCGGAAGCCGAGGCGGGCATCGAGCCGGAAGCCGAGCCGGCCACGGAGTCGGCCACCGAGCCGGCCATCGCCCCGACCACCCACCCGACCATCGACCTGGGCATCGACGACGGGTTCGGCTCCGACGAGCTGGCCCTGCGCCGGATGCTGCGCGGCGCCGTAGAAGAACTTGAGCCCTCGCAGGACGCCCTGGACCACCTGCGCAAGGCGGTCCCGGCCCGGCGCGCGAGGCGGCGCCACACCATCGTCGGTATGGCGGCCGCCGCACTCTTCGTGAGTACGGCCGTCCCCGCCTTCGTCCACGTGGCGAACTCCGGCGACGCGGCCGACGCCCGCCCTTCAATAGCGGGCCACGGGCAGGAGGCGCACGGTGGCACCGGCTGGGAGAAGGGCGTCAAGGACGGCAAGAAGGACGCGGAGAAGCCGTCCGGGAAGTCGACGTCCAAGAGGGACAAGGAAAAGCAGAAGGACGAGAAGAAGGGCCCCGGCAAGGGCTCGCCGGGCACCAGTAGGGACCGTGGCACGAGCGGTGGCGGCACCGGCACCTCGGACAACGTGCCCGTGTCCGCCCCGACGTGCGGCGCGAGCCAGCTCTCGGCCCTCTCGGCGGGTACGACAGCGGCCGACGCCGAGGGCAAGGTGTACGGAACGTTCCGGGTCTCCAACATCTCGGAGATGGCGTGTGTCGTCGCCGGCAGCGGCGCGGTGACTTTCCAGGCGATGGGCGCGGCCGACCCCACCCGCATCAACGTCGTCGATCACACCTCGGGTGACGCGGCGGCCGGCCTGCCGGACCCGTCCATGGAGACGACCGGTCTGCTGCTGGAGCCGGACATGTCGTACCAGGTGAAGTTCGCCTGGGTGCCCACGGAAACCTGCCCGACGACCAGCGAGCCCTCCCCCGACCCCACCCAGCCGACGGAGCCCCCCGGCACGGGTACGACGGGCGGCAGCACGGGAACCGGTGACGGCGGCGGCGCAGGCGGTGGAGCCGGCGGCAACGAGGGCGAGATGGAACCCGGCATGGAGCCGCAACTCGGCACCGAGGACGGCGGCACGGCGGACGGCAGCGTCTCGGTGAGCCTCACGCCGGAGGCGGGCGCGCTGTCCGCGACGGCGACGGTTCCGAACGCGTGCGCGGGGACGATCTACCGCACAGGCGTACTGGCGTAGCCGTAACGACGGAGCGGGAAGGAAGCGGGGCGGGCGCAGCCGGAGACGGCGCCCGCCCCGCTTCCACACCCGTCAGCGGGGAGCGCCACCCACCCTGGAGCCAACCCCCACAACTCCGTCGCCTTCTCCCCCTTCGTCCTCTTCTTCCTCTTCTTCCTCGGGGAGAATCCCGAGAGCGAGATCCCGGGCGGCCTCCGCCTCGCGGCGCAGGAGCCGGAACCACATGAAGAGAACGAAGCCGGCGAAGACGAACCACTCGCCGGTGTAGCCGAGGTTCTGGAAGGCCTTGAGGTCGAGACCGCTGCCCTGCGGCGCGACGGCGGGAACAGGCACCATGCCCGGACCACTCTCGCTGAGGGTGACCCAGGCGTCGTACACGTCGTACGGAACGAGATTGACGAGCGAAGCGGCGCTGATCATCCCCAGCTGCCCCTTCGGCAGCCCGCCGCTCGCGTGCACGCCGTCGGTGCCCGCGTTCTCGGACGCCTGGAGTGCCCCGGTGACGGTGACTTCGCCCGAGGGCGGGGCGGGGACCTTGGCCCCGGCGGGCAGCCAGCCGCGGACGACGGGCAGTGCCTTGCCGCCGTCCGTACGCAGCAGGGTCAGCACGTACGAGCCGCGCTTGCCGTCGATCTCCCGCTCGGGAACGACGAACTGCTCGGCGTATCGTCCGGTCGCGGTGGCGGGCCGCCCGGAGGTCTCTTTGTCGACGGGCAGCAGCTCGTCGAGGGGTACGGCGGCCTGCTTGCCCGGATCGGGCTTCTCCTCGGCGGCCTGGTGGGTCTCGACACGGTCTTCGAACCGTCCGAGCTGCCAGGACCCCATGAAGACGCAGAAGGGAATGGCCAGCACAACGAAGAGGTGGATCCCCCACCAGCGGGGCGTCAGCAGGAACCGGTACACCCCACTAAGGTACGGGCCCACCCCACTCCACTCCCATCCCGGGCCCCACCACACCCCGCTGCCCCGGCCCCGCGAGGCCCCGCGCAGCGGCCCCGCAGCCCGCACTCAGCAGCCCCATCCCGCCGCGCCCCCACTACCCCAAATGCCGAGCCGCGAAGTCGATCTCCAGCCGCACCTGCTTGATCCGCTCCTCCACCACCAGCGACCCGTGCCCCGCGTCGTACCGGTACACCTCGTGCGTCGCGCCCCGAGCCGCCAGCCGGTCCACGTAGTTCTCGACCTGCCGGATCGGACAGCGCGGATCGTTTACGCCCGCCGAGATGTAGACGGGCGCCCGCACCGCGTCGACGTACGTCAGAGGCGAGGAAGCCTCGAAGCGCTCCGGCACCTCCTCCGGCGTACCGCCGAGCAGCGTACGGTCCATCGACTTCAGCGCCTCCATCTCGTCGTGGTACGCCGTCACGTAGTCGGCGACCGGCACCGCTGCCAGCCCCACCGCCCACGCATCGGGCTGCGTACCGAGCCCGAGCAGCGTCAGATACCCACCCCACGAACCGCCCGCCAGCACCAGCTTCGCGGGATCCGCGAGCCCGGAAGAGACGGCCCACTCGCGCACCGCCGCGATGTCCTCCAGCTCGATCAGCCCGACCCGGTGCCTGAGCGCGTCCGTCCACTCGCGCCCGTACCCGGTCGAACCGCGGTAGTTGACGCGCACGACCGCATAGCCGTGGTCCACCCAGGCCGCCGGCCCGGCCGCGAAGGCGTCGCTGTCGTGCCAGGTCGGCCCGCCGTGAATCTCGAAGACGGTCGGGAAGGGCCCTTCACCCGTCGTAGGCCTCTGCACGAGCGCGTGAACCCGCCCACCGGGCCCCTCCACCCAAGCGTCCTCGACCGGCACTGACCCCGGCGCCTTCATGCCGGGCGGGTCGAGCACGACGCGCCCCGAGGTGGACCGCACCACCGGCGCCTCAGCAGCCGAGGACCACAGGTACTCCACCGACCCGTCCGGCCGGGCCGTCGCCCCCGACACCGTCCCGGACGGCGTCGGCACCTCCACCAGCTGCCGGGTGGCGAAGTCGTACCGCCACAGCTCGCTGCGCGCCTCGAAACTGTGCGAGACGAGCAGCGCGGAGCCGTCCGGATACCACTCGGCGGACACATCGCCCGGCAGCTCGATCCCGAGCTCGGTCTGCTCGCCCGACGCCACGTCCCACACCATCGGCTCCCAGCGCCCGCGCCGCTGATGCCCGATGAGCAGCCGGGTGTCACCGTCGACAGGAGCGAACCCGAGCACGTTCAACCCCAGCTCGACCTGACCACCTTCGGTGTCGTCCAGCTCGGCAACACCCGAACCGTCCAGTCGCATCACCCGCAGCGCGGAGTGCATGGCGTCCCCGTGCTCGGTGTGCTCGATCGCGATCAGCGTCCCGTCGTGCGACAGGCCCCCCACACCCGCCGACTCCCGGTGCCGGTAGATCTCGACGGGCTCGGAGCCCGGCCGTACGACATGCACCGTGGACCCGTCCTCGTTGGTCGAGCGCCCCACGACCGCGGTCCCGTCCCGCCCGAGCGCGAGCCCGGCAGGATACGAAGCCTCAAGCCCCGGCGCCGCGGGCTCATCCTCCCCACCCCCGAACGGCTGCCGCATCCAGACCCCGAACTCGTCCCCGTCCGTATCGCTGAACCACCAGACCGACTCCCCGTCGGGCGTCAGCACCCCGTCCGTGGTCCCGTTCGGCCGGTCGGTGGCCTGCCGCTGAGCCCCGGTAGCCCGGTCCCACGCGTACAGCTCGTACGTCCCGGTCGCATTGGAAACGAACAAGGAACGGTCCGGCGCGTCCTCGGCCCAATCGGGCAAGGAGACACGCGCCGCCCGAAACCGCTTCTCCCAGTCAGGCATGGACGTGGTCTTCTCAGTCATCCCCTCATTCTGCTCCGCCTCACTGACAGCCACTCTCCCGCTCCCGCAGACGGGTCAGTGCCGGGGCGCGGACTCGTGGGCCGTCGCGCAGACTGTGACGCCCGCGGCTGCGATCTGCCAGTTCACTGTCTCTCTTCGAGGTGGCCGGGCCCACCCCCGTGGAACCCGGCCACCTGCCTGGAAGAGGATCATGTGCCCAGGGCGTGGAGGACACCTGATCACAGAGAGGAACACTCTGGTGCGAGCAACTCCGTCAAGAACGTACACCCTGGTTGCGGGCGGTCGTCAACTAAAGTTGGTCGAAAGCCACCGCTTTCCACGCTCATCACGCACCAGAGTGGACACGGCGACGATCAAGACAAGGATGTACTGGACGTGACGGACGACGAGCCGCGCACCTTCGCGCAGTTGCTGGACTACCTGTTCCAACAGGTCCACCCGGAAAGTCGCGGACCTTACACGTACGCCGAGGTAGCCGAGGGCATCCGGGAGGCTTCGGGGGGCCAGGGCAAGGGGCTCACCGCGAGCGCGATCCAGCAACTGCGCACGGGTGCCAAGAAGAATCCCACGATGCACACCATCAAGGCTCTCGCCGACTTCTTCGGCGTACCCGCCGGCTACTTCGTCGACGAGGAGGCCGCCCATCGCACCCGAGCGGAGATCGCCGTCCTCGCCGCCATGCGGGACCGGAACGTCCGTACCGTCGCCCTGCGCGCCAACGGCCTGAGCACAGAGACCCTTCAGATGGTGACGGCGGTGATCGAGCAGGCGCGGATCCTGGAGGGCCTCCCCGGCGAAACCACTGCTAACACCCTCAACCTGGACGACTAGCAGCTCTCAGTACCCGGTCATTCAGCCAGAGGATGGAGATCCTCTTGGACCAGCCCGGGCATTCGCCTAAGCTTTCGAGCGATTCGGTGCCGGGGATTCCGGATCGCACTCCGGCCGTACGGGGTCACGCCTTCAGGGGCCACAGACCCGAGCAACGTCAGGACCGGACATGGACCTTGAGTGGCTTCGCCGCGAGTGCGAAAAGCGCGTGGACGCGCTTCGGCTCCCCCACCGCTTCAACACCCGGGACCTTTGTGATGCCGTGGCCAAGAAGCGCGGCCGTCCGATCATCCTCAGGCCACTGAACACGCTCGGCGCGATCGACGCGCCGTGCGGAATCCGCCTGGAGACGCCTGACGCAGACCTCCTTTTCTACGAGGAGGGAACGTCTGCTCTGCACCAGAACCACATACTCGCGCACGAGGTCAGTCACATCATCTGCGACCACCCCGGCAGTCTGGAGCTGGACGCCGACGCTTTCCGCGCCATCGGCTTCAACCCCACCCTCGTCCGGCGTATGAACGGACGTACGAGCTACTCCACGGACGACGAGCGCGAGGCCGAGATGATGGCCACCGTCATCCGGCAGCACATCTACCGCGGACGTGAACTCCCCTCCAGCGAGCCCGAGAAGGGCGCCGAGCGCTGGGAGGCCCTGTTCGCCAAACCGACCAAGAAGGGCCGTCGGCACCGATGATCGACCTGTTGTTCTCGGGGGTGGCCATCGTGCTTCTCCTCGCCGCCGGTTACTGGGTTCGCGGGCGAGGCGGTCACAGACCGACCGGCACGTGGGCCATGGCCGCGCTGCTGGTGTCCTTCGCCCTCGCCTTCGCCTCGTACGTGTCGTTCGTGCAGAGCGCCGCCGAAAGCGTCGTCCCCCACGTCGGCCGCCTCCTCAGCAACTCGTTCACGCTGGCCGCCGCGACCTCCGTCCTGGCGTTCATGCTCCAGCTCAATCTGGAGCCCGACGAGGCCAGGCGAAGCATTCGTCTGCGGGTGCTTTTCCTCGGGGTCTCCGTCGTCGGCATGGCGGCCCTGTTCGCCGCCGGGCAGATGAACGACCAGTCGCCCCAGCTGCACGCGCTCTACGTGCTGATCTACATCACGTATCTGGGTGTCACCGCGAAGGACTTCTGCAAGCAGACCTGGAAACAGTCCAAGCACTCACGGCGGAAGAGCCAGCGCATCGGACTGCGCATCACGGCCGCCGGCTGCGTCTTCGCGCTGCTGTACGCCGCGTACAAAGTGTTCGGCCTGGTATCCATAGGGCTCGAACTGGGCCTGCTCCCGCACGGCGTCCGGTGCTCCACGCCCATCAGTCCTGTCCGCTGCGTGTTCAGCGTGACAGCGCCCGCGCTGGCCGTACTCCTCATCACCCTGGGGCTCACGCTCCCGGCGGTCGTCTGGCCGTTCAGCCAGTTCCTGCGCCGCCGATGGGAGTCGCGGTCCTTCGCCGCGCTCGCCCCCCTGTGGGAGGACATCGCCGGCGCGACGCCCGAAGTCGTCCTGGCCCCGGCCGGATTCCACGAGGACGAGCGCGCGGACGACTCCGATTTCTTCCTCCACCGTCGTGTGATCGAGATCAACGACGGCGGGCTCGCCCTTCGCCCGCACCGTTCCCCGCGCGTCCAGGAGGACGCTGAGCGGGCCGTCACCACGCGCGGCCTGGCAGGCACCCCGGAAGGAGACGCGATCGTGGAGGCCGCGATCCTGCGAGCTGCCGTACACGCGAAGAAGACCGGGAGCGAACCGCAGACAGAAGCCGCACCGCCGGCCCCCAGGACCGCCTCCCGGGCGGGCAACCTGCGCGCCGAGACCGAGTGGCTGCTCCTGGTCGCCCGCGCCTACGCGCAGGACGAGATCGCACGTACCGTCACTGACGAACTGGCCTCTTCGGGAACGGACCCGCAAGCGTGAGCGACCCGTTGCAGGACCCGCGGTTCTTCGCCGATCCCTACCCGACCTACGCCCGGCTGCGAAACGCGGCGCCGGTACAGAAGGTGCCCACCGGTTCAGGAGGGCGCTACAGCTACCTGGTCACGGGTTACGCCGAGGCCCGGGAGGCATTCAACGATCCCCGGCTCTCGAAGAACACCACGCGGTTCTTCGCCGGGCGGCCGTCGCAGCGCGATCTCCATCCGGCCGTCTCCCAGAACATGCTTGCCACCGACCCCCCGCAGCACGCACGGCTGCGGGCCCTGGTGACGAAGGCGTTCACCACCGGGGCCGTCGCGCGGCTGCGCCCCTACATCGCCGGCCTGGTCGACGAGCTGCTCGACGCCTGGCCGGATCACGGACCGGTGGACCTCGTCGCGAGCCTCGCGGTACCGCTGCCGGTCACCGTCATCTGCGAGATGCTGGGGGTACCCGAATCAGACCGCCGGCTCGTGCGCACGTGGTCGAGCGATCTGTTCGCCGCAGGGGATTCCCGGCGGATCGACGCCGCCTCGCATGCGGTTGGCGACTACATGACCGACCTTGTCGCCACCAAACGCAGCAAGCCCGGCGAAAGCCTGCTCGACGACCTGATCGCCGTACGCGACGGCCAGGACCGGCTGACCGAGGACGAACTCGTATCGCTCGCCGTGCTGCTGCTCGTGGCCGGCCACGAGACCACCACCAACTTCATCGGCAACGCGGCCCTGGCCCTACTCCAACACCCGGAGTCACTAACGCAGCTGAGGGCGGAGCCGCAACTCCTCGGAAACGCACTGGACGAGCTGCTGCGCTTCGACTCGCCTGTCGGGATCGCCACGTTCCGCTACAGCACCGAAGCGCTGACGCTCGGCGGGACCGTGATCCCCGAGGGCGTTCCGGTACTCATCGCTCCCGGCGCCGCCAACCGCGACCCCGACCGATTCCCCGAGCCGGACCAGCTCGATCTCAACCGTGGTGCCACCGGGCACCTCGCCTTCGGCCACGGCATCCACAGATGCCTGGGAGCTCCCCTCGCCCGAGCCGAAGGCGAACTCGCACTCCGGGCGGTCATTTCCCGCTTCCCCGACGTTCGGCTGGCAGTTCCCGCTGAGGAACTGGAGTGGCGGCACACGCGGCTGATGCGCGGCCTCACCTCCCTGCCGCTCATGGTGTGACGACGAGGCCCACGGCAGCCGGATCACGCTGGTGCCAATTTCACAACTTGCCGGTGATGACTCCACGCCAGGTCCAGCCCGCGCCCAGGACGGTGTCCTGCAGGGGGTTCTTCAGGTCGGAGCTGTCGAAGGAGAACGTCTCGGTCGCTTCGAGGCCGCCGTCTTCGCCGCCGCCGAGCGTCCAGCGCTTCGAGACTGTATGTACCTGGCCACGTTGGGCCTCGGCAGCGATGGCCAGCCTGGGGGTGTCGCCGTCCCACGTGACCTCATATTGCTGGTCGAGGGAGCGGACTTCGTGCTTGTCCGGGACCAGGCGCATCCGGACCTGGAACACTCGACTCACCTGGGTGCGGACGAAGAAGGTCTGCCAGGCCGGGTCCAGCATGCGCCACTCGGCCACCAGGTCGGCGCCCTCCGCGCGGCCGTCCCGGATGACGTACGGGACGTCAGGGCGGTTGAGGCTGAGCAGAGCCGCGTGGACCTCAGCGGCGGATCGCGGGGCGACACCGTCGGCGGGGCGCTTGGTTCCGGTCAGCTTGTCGAAGAGTCCCATGAAATCAACCTATGAGGAGTCGGATTGGAGGGTGCAAAATCTGCCGCTTCCGCGGGGCGCGCTACGAAGCTGCGCCGGTGTCCGGGCGTACCGTGCGCACGAAGTCCTGAAAGTCGTCCAGGACGGCGGAGTGTTGGGAAGCGCTGGCCGTCAGGACCAGGCGGATCACCGCCCGCCGGCGCGGATCGGCAACGTCCAGCATGGAAAGGTACACCTGGGACTGGACGAGGTCGCGGCGTACGCCGCCGATGACGGCCGAGACGGCCAGCGTCTGCGTGAAACCGGGCGCATCCTCAGAACCGATCTCGCGGCGGCCGGTGACCACGACCGATGTGGCGGACTGGCGCAACCGCTCCACAGACTCATGGGCGATCTCGGACAGCGTCGCCTCATCCGGGCGGTACTCACCATCGATCGTGATGTTCGCGGTGAATCCGTCATCCGGTTGCGGATGCAGCGCGACGAACGCCGCGCCCGGTGCGCCGACTTCGTCCGGCGGTGCGGCGCGCCAGCCTTCCGGCAGTTCGAACTCGATCGGTACGGGCAGGGTCGTGGGCATCTCGGGCCCTCCTTACTACGGCAGTGTGCCTACGTCAGTGGGTCTGTGGAAGCGTGCATCAGAACAGGCTGCCGACCGCATCGCCGACCGCCCCGGCCGCATCTCCCACGGCGTCCGCCGCATCGCTCGCGGTGTCGGCGATCTTGTCCGGATCAACGGTGACCTCGAAGCCCAGCTCGCCGCCGAGCCCGACGGCGACGCCCGCCGTCGCGCCGATGTGCCACTTGCCGTCTGTGCCCTTGCCGAGAGTCGCCTCGGCCTCGGCCCCGATGCCGGCCCAGCCCTCGGCCGTCGCGCCCGCCCCGATGCCGCCGATGTCCGCGCCCCCCGCGACGCCGGCCTTCGCGCCGGCGAACGCCTCCGCGCCCGCCTGCAACCCGTCGCGGCCGGCCCCGGCGCTGACGCCGGCCTCGGCGCCCGCCTTGGCCTCCGCCCGTCCGTACACCCCGACGGGGCCGGCGTCGGCGCGGCCCTTGGCCGAGGCCTCGGCCCCTGCGAAGGCGCCGGCCTCGCCCCTGATGCCCTCGTTGGTGATGCCGCCGGCCGCGGAGGCCTTGGCGCCCACATAGGCTTCAGCCGCCCCGGCGAGTTGCATCGGGCCGTTGGTGAGCGAGCCCTCCGCGCTCGCGCGTCCGAGGTCGGCGTGCGCCTCCGCTTCGGCCAGCTTGCCGGCCCCGGTGTCGGGCCCGGATACCGAGGTCCCGACACCGGGGCCGGAGGCTTCGGTCTCGCCTTCGGCGACCCACCCGTCGGGCTTTGTGGGGGAGTCTTTCTTCTTCAGCTCGGCCGCGCGAGTGGCGTGGGCGTCGTCGAGGGAGGTGACGACCTTGGAGTTGAAGTCGCTTCGGCTTCCGCCGAGATCACGGCGCAGGGCCCAGCAGGCGGTCTCGTCGGCGTCGGCGGCGCGCTGCAGGACGCGCTCGAGGCGGCGGGCGAATGCCTCGCAGGCTTCCTGCTGTTCGCGGATGGCGGCCTGGCCATCGGGGTCGTGGCGGGCGCCGGTGTCCTGGGAGAGGTCGTAGCGCGGGGTGACGGTGCCGGTGGCGCTGACGTGGATGCCCTGCTCCTTGGCCTCGGAATCAGCGAGGCGATGGAGGTCGTCCTTGGCCTTCTTCAGCTCGGCGTGCAGTGACGTGAGAACGCCGGCGATGCCTTTCGCCTCTGTGTGGGCGCTCTCGAACTGCTGCTGGGCGGCGTGTACGTCGCTGCCGGCCTTGGCCGCCGTCAGGACCGGCTGGGTCCAGGCGGCCTCCCTGAAGGGGCGGACGACCTGGTCGCCGTACGCGGTATGCAACCGCTTGAACTTGCTGGCGGTCTCCTCCCAGCGGTCACCGGCCGCTGAGAGCTTGCTGAGTTTGAGGTGGTAAAGCTGCTCGTACGTCGGCATGAGCTCGGCCAGTCCCCCGTGGAGTCGTGAATCTTGTCAGACCGGCACTGGGGTGGCGGCGGCGGGCGGAGGGCCTGGTTCAGCCGAAGTCACTCGACAGAGAGTGCATGGTCTGCGCGTTCGCGGCTTCGGTGCGCTGATACAGCATTCCCGAAGCGCCGCACTGGTCGGCGAGGCTGTCGCAGTCGGCGACGAGTGCGGAGACCTGAGCCGACCAGGTCTCCGCCAGGCCGGTGAGCGCCCCGCCCAGCCTGCCGTCCCAGTTGCCCGTTCCGAAGTCCTGGGATGCCGAGCGCGTCTCGTCCACTGGATGAGCGCCGGCGGTTCGCGTCTGCCCCGCGATTCCGTGCGCGCCGGTGCCCGCCCGATTGAGCGCTGCCGGATCGTCGATTTCCGTACCGGCTGACACGCCGTATCCCCGATGTCTTGTTACGTTCCGCAGGAGCGGAAGGTATCGATATTGACGCGTACACGTCGACAGTGAGGCGAGTGTAGCCCCTGGCGGCTCACCGGTTGGCGGCGTAAGACCGCGACCCGGCGGTTTACTGCCGTGTGGCGCACAGTCGGTTCTCCCAAAGCGGGGCCGCACAACAGGTGACACCCACCGCTCAACGGCCAATCACGTACAAGGCCGTTGTCAGTGCCAGCCTTTAGGGTCTCAAGCGCGCGGTCGGCTTCCGGGGGTTCCAGCTCTGAAAGGAATGGTTGCATCCCCGGCCTGTCTGGGGGCGGCCCGGAGAATCGTCCGGGACCTAACCGACGGTCGGGCTTCGTCGATGGCCAGCAGATGACCTGCCAGAGCCGACCGCGCACCATCCCCACTCGTGGGCATCATCTGATCCGTAGCTCTAGCCTGATCGGTCAGTGACGGCCACTCCGGCCGCTACCGGGCCCCGGAGGGCCGCTACCGGACGCGAGCGATTGCTGGGGTTGCGGTACCTGGCTGCTGTAACGCAGGATCCCGACGGGGGTGACCATGGAACGGGCCTTGGCCCCGGATTTTGAACACGTCTATGCGGCTTGGGCCAGGGTAGTTGCTGCTGGACCTTGCGTATCCGGGCCGCGATCCCGACCTCGACGGCCTGCCGGGCAGGAGACCGGACTCGTCTTCACCTCGGCCGTGGGCACCAAGCTGGATGCCGCGAACGTCCGGCGTGAGTTCCGCAAGGTCCTCGCCCAGGCCGCGCAGATGCCCGGCATCGAGATCGAGCCTCACGAGTGGACGCCTCGGGAGACCCGGACGTCCTTCGTCTCGATCTTGTCGGACCGGGGTATCCCGCTCGAAGAGATCTCCCGGCTTGTCGGGCACTCCAGCACGGCCGTGACCGAGGAGGTCTACCGGAAGGAGATCCGTCCGGTGATCCAGACCGGGGCCATCGCCATGGACGGCATCTTCGGCACGCCGCCACCCCCGAAGCGGTAGTCACGCAGATAGACACGCACAAAGCCAGAGGGCCGGTACTGGAATCAGTACCGGCCCTCTGACCTGCTGCTTAGCTGTCGGGGTGGCGGGATTTGAACCCACGACCTCTTCGTCCCGAAGAAAGTACGGACAGCCCGCTGGCCTGCCCTACTTGGCTAAGCCCCGGGCCAGAGCGTTGGTCTCCGTTGGTTTGGCGTGGTGTCGACGAGGACGACTTTCATGATCCACTCCCCGCTCACTCCCCGGCACTCCCGGGGATACGCGAGCGGCGCCGGCACCCCCAGAGGGCGTCATGCGTTGCGGTTGTCGCCCTCGCGTCGGGCGCTGGGAAGCAGGAGGTCCCGCTCGGGGTGGTTCTCGCCAGAGACGCTGCCGTCCACGCCGAGATCCACGCGCGCCGATTCGTGGAAGCTGTTGATCGCCCGGAAGACGGCGCGGTTCCGCTGGCGCCATTCCTCTAGTGTCCCCTCGACCTTGCCGTTGGCCTGCCAGTCGACCTGGAGGGCGACGGCGTTCAGCTCGTGCGCCGCTTCCACCACGTCATCCCCAGCGAGGAGCATGATCCGCTCGAAGGCCCGGCCCCGGATGCGGCCGGCCTCGGACATCTCCGCCAGGATCTCCTGGTCGGGCTTGTCGCGATCGCGGAGGCCTTCGCGGCACTCGTAGAGGTGCACGGCGAGGAAGATGCACGTCCGGACGCTGTCGACGTACCCCTCGTACGCTTCGAGCTTCTTGCTGTCCCAGCGGGTCACCAGCTCGTGCTTCTTACGCTGCCGCTCCATCGCGTACGTCGTGAGGTGCGTCGTCATCGCGCCCAGCAAGACGGCGGCGATTGTGACCCACTGCTCTGCGCTTCCCATGCATCCCCCAGACGCGGCAGTCATGTAGACGTCTAGAGGATCTTAGGAGTGGGGACGGCACGCCTTGCCGTGAGGTTCAGACATGGCTGAAACATGGGAGTGTCACAGTCGACGTGGTGACGTTCACGCAGGTCATAGGGTTCTGTGACGCCGTGACCGCTGTGACACCCCCATGTTTCAGCCTGGTACTCCGCTGGTGAGACCGGTCACGGTGGTCGTCGAGACTTCCGAGCTGTGAGCGGTGCTACAACCACAGCCCGATTGCGCTGTCGATCGACCAGGTCTGCCAAGAGAGGGTGACGAGCGCGACGGCCGAGATGAGAGCCATCATGAGGTTTTGGCCCTGCTCCGCCCAGTCGTGGATCATCAGCACTAGGTAGATCAGGTTGAGGATGAGGCCGGCTATCAGTGCGATCGGGGTCAGGAACCCGACGATGAGCCCCAGGCCGAGTGCCAGCTCGGCGTACGCGACGAGGTAGGCCATCAGGCGCGGGTACGGCTTCACTGTTCGGTCGAATCCCTGGCGGACAAAGCCCCACCGGTGCTTGGCTGCCACCCCGGCCGCCCAGTTGATGCCGCCGCCAGTGAACCAGTCCCTCTTGTCCTTGTGGCGCCAGCTCTCCAGCCACCACAGGCCGAGGCCGATCCGGAGAACCGCGATCCACTCGGCGCCACCGAGCCAGATGGTCTGCATCCTGGGTCCCTCCACTCCGCTGAACTGACGGGGCGTCAGTTCAGCGGAAGTGGGGTTATGCCGCAAGGGGTCCGTCGCCCGTCGACCTTGCCGCCCGACGAGCGACCCCATAACCTCAATCTGATGGATCGTCAGATTCGTGTCGGGGGACCGACAGTCAGCAGGGGGTAAGCGACGTGGCTACCGACGACAGCGGCACCATGGATCTCCCGAAGGTGATCAGCGTGGACGATCACGTGATCGAGCCCGCACACCTCTTCGAGACCTGGCTCCCGAGCAAGTACCGGGACAAGGGCCCGAAGCCTTTCACCGCAGGCATTGGCGACCTGCAGTACATCGGCGGGAAGTACCGGTTCACGACCGATCCGGACGGCCAGCTCACCGACTGGTGGCGGTACGAGGGAGAGGTCTTCCCGTACAAGCGGATCATCGCCGCAGTCGGCTTCTCGCGGGACGAGATGACACTCGACGGCATCACCCGGGAGCAGATGCGACGAGGCTGCTGGGACCCGAAGGCGCGCCTGGCCGACATGGACCTCAACCATGTGGAGGCGTCGCTCTGCTTCCCCACCTTCCCCCGGTTCTGCGGGCAGACCTTCGCGGAGGCCAAGGACAAGGAGGTCGGGCTCGCGTGCGTCCGCGCATACAACGACTGGATGGTGGAGGAGTGGTGCGGTGACAGCGGTGGCCGGCTGATCCCGCTGTGCCTGATTCCTCTCTGGGACATCGACTTGGCGGTGGCGGAGATCAGGCGAAACGCAGCCCGTGGCGTCCGGGCGGTGACCTTCTCTGAGATTCCGACGTACCTGGGGCTGCCTTCCATCCACTCCGGCTACTGGGACCCGTTCTTCGCCGCCTGTGAGGAGACGGGGACCGTCGTCAACATGCACATCGGCTCGTCGTCGCAGATGCCCGCCGCGTCCCCGGACGCACCCCCTGCCGTCCAGGCCGCGCTCAGCTTCAACAACGCGATGGCGTCGATGATGGACTTCCTCTTCAGCGGCGTGCTCGTGAAGTTCCCGCGGCTGAAGCTGGCGTACAGCGAGGGCCAGATGGGCTGGATCCCGTACGCCCTGGAGCGCGCCGACGACGTGTGGGAGGAGCACCGGGCTTGGGGCGGAGTGAAGGACCTGATCCCGGAGCCGCCGTCCACGTACTACTACCGCCAGATCTTCTGCTGTTTCTTCCGCGACAAGCACGGCATCGAGGCGATCGAGACCGTCGGAGTCAACAACGCCACCTTCGAGACCGACTACCCGCACGTCGACTCGACGTGGCCGAACACGAAACAGGTGGCGGCGGAGCATGTCGCCGGCCTTCCCGACGACGTCACGTACAAGCTCCTACGGGGCAACGCGATCCGGATGCTTGATCTGCCCTTCGACCAGGACCTGTCAGCCGTTCCTGGCACCCGCTGAGCAGTGCGGCACCCTGCGGCGGTCAAGCCATTCGCCGACCGCCGGAGGGTGACCGTGTGCCTCTACAACCAGCCCGCTGCCCTGGCTGCGGTGACGGCCGCTGCCTCGGCGGCTTCCGCCTTCGCGTTCAGCTCCTCGTCCCGACCCAAGCCCTGGCCCCCCGCGGCTGCGGCAGCGTCCATGGACGCTTGGAGTGCGGCGCGGTAGGCCGCCTCGGCGCGCTCGCTGCTTCCGTCATGGGCCTGGGCCACCTGAGCGGCGACGGTGGCCGTAGCAGCGGCGTTCCGTGCACATCGCGCGTCAGCCGCCGGGTCCGGGGCGCTCTTGGCGAGCGCTTCTACTGCCTCACTCGACAGACGTACGGCGTGGGCAGCCTTCGACTCCGGGCTATTGGGCACGAGCTTGGCCTGGCTGTCATGGACGCCAGCATGGCGGCAGGCTGCCAGTGCGCGGTCCACGGCGCTCCGTGCTCGGGCGGCATGGCGGGCACGGAGCGCTTCCTCCGCGGTTCCCGCGCCTTCCTGAACCTTGGTGACCTCGGACTGGGCGGTGCCATTGGGCGTGGTCATGGCCGTCTCCTCGTCTACCGGTACACGTCGGCGGCAGAGTGACATGTCCTCCGTGAAGAGACCAGAGCGATGGAGGCCCCCCTTCGCGAAGGGCCGCGGCACGGGCATGGCGCTGAGTGGCTTTATTCACGAGTAGTGCCGTCAGTTGTTCACGGGTTTGGGTTCTGGCTCACTTTCCGCCGGAAAGTGAGCCAGAACCCCAGAAGGAGCGCCGCGGCAACCCCCAGCCAGGGGGCAGTGCCGCTACTGGCTGCTGTCCACCCATAGAACGATGCTCAAGCACATCCAAACCGGACCATCGAAGAACTCGGCCCTCGGATTTCGTGACATCCCCACCCTCTTCCTGCTCTCCCAAGTCTCCGCCCGCGCCACTCCTGGCCCTGCTCAGGATCCGTCCCATATCCCCAGACGCTTGAGTCGGCGCTGCCGGAGGTGCTCTGAGACAGCAGTGAGGGCGAAGACAAGGCCCAGAGCCAGCCCGAAGGCCACAGCGAACAGGGGGTCGTCGGGTTCCTCCTCACGCAACAGCATCAAGAAGAAGAGCGTGAAGGGAACGGCCACGCAGAGACCGGTGCCGATCGGGTGTCGGGCCACCCATTTCTGGATTCGAGTCGGACGCCGTTGCCCACCCAGGGACCGGTCCAGGGTCCAGAAGGCATCGCCCAGAGACCGCCGCCAGTTCGCCATGGCAGAAGAATATGGCAGCCGATCAGCGCCCCTCCCCCGGCGGGGGGGGGCAAGCCGCGGTCTGTCAGCCACCGCGACCAGGAACTGACGTCATTTCTCGTGAACAACCACGGCCTTCAAGATCGCCAACTGCTGCCCAAACCGGCAGACATCCGCTGCTGCTTGAAGTGAACGAAGCCGCG
Source organism: Streptomyces sp. ISL-96 (assembly GCF_018614035.1). Taxonomy (GTDB): domain Bacteria; phylum Actinomycetota; class Actinomycetes; order Streptomycetales; family Streptomycetaceae; genus Streptomyces. Next base: position 204,792 of record NZ_JAGGPA010000006.1, on the reverse strand, counting down.
CTGAGCGTTACCGTTCCGGTGAACCCTGCGGAGAGGCGAGCGGATGAGTACCCAAGCGTCAGAGGTCCTGGTCACCCTTGGCCGGCGGTACGTCCGTGATGCGCCTGGGGTCATCGGCAAGCGTCTGCTGGCCAGCCGATACCTGAACCCTTACCTGCATGAACACCCACGTCAACGTGTCACCGAGGTCGAGTTCGGCGCCCGGTTCGCGGTCGACACGCAGGACCTCATCCAGCGCTACCTCTACATGTTCGGCGTCTGGGAGCCGCACATGACCAGCTGGCTGAAGCGACGGCTGCGGCGCGGGGATACGTATGTCGATGTCGGCGCGAACATCGGTTACTACAGCCTGCTGGCTTCGAGGCTCGTCGGTGACGAGGGCCAGGTCGTCGCGGTCGAGGCGTCGCCGGTGTTCCATCGGCGGATCCTGCAGCATGTCGCCCTTAACGGAGCCGACAACGTCCGCGCGATCAACGGAGCCGTCTCGGACGTCAGGAAGCGCCTCACCTTCGTGCTCGCCAGTTCCGACAACCTGGGGGCCAACAGCATCGTCCCGTACGAAGGGCCGGCTGAGTCGACCTTCGAGGTCGAGGCCGTTCCCCTGCCCGACCTCCTCGATCCGGAGGAGATCGCCCGTGCCCGCGTCATCAAGATCGACGTGGAAGGGGCGGAGGGGAGCGTGGTGCGAGGGATGGCGCCCATGCTCGACGAGCTTCGGCCCGACGCCGAGATCACGGTGGAAGTGACCCCGCAGCGGATGGCGATGCTCGGGGACTCGGTCGACGAGCTGATGGAAACGATGCGGGCGCACGGCTTCCACCCGTACCGCCTCGTCAACGAGTACACCCCGGACAGCTACGTGGCGGCACAGCGCGGCGCTCCGCGCATCCCAGCTCGCCAGGTCGGGCCGATCACCGGCGAGACCGATCTGATCTTTTCCAAGGTCGACGCCGAGATTCTGCCCTGACGCGAGGAGGCCCGGGTTCCCGATCTCTCGGGAACCCGGGCCTCGCGTCGGCTCGCCGCAGGCCTCAGCCGAATGCTGCCGCCGGCAGGCGGGGGCCATCCTCGTCGTCGCCCTGGACGGCACCGGCCGCGGGCGACAAGCGGTGGCCGCGGCTCTCGGCCACACGAAGCACATCCCGAAGTGCTGAGGTCAGAGCACCCGCCAGGGCCCTGAGGTCGACGGATGTCGACGTCGAGTCGGACAGCACTTCCGACGCACTCTTCAGGAGGTCGGCTCCCAACCCAAGCTGGACCGCTTCGGTGTTGTCGGCCAGCCTGGACAGGTAGCCGCTGCTGTCGTCGGCGCTCAAGAAGCACGGCTTGCCCTCGGGACCTTCCCAGGGCAGGAGCCGCAGTTCGTCGTGGTGCGTCATCCGTTTGTCCCCCTCTCGTCGGTCGTGGTGCAGATAGTGGTGAACAGGGCATCCGCGCGGTCCCCCGGCAGAACCAGGAGCGCTGCCTCGACCACGCGGCCAGAACTGTCGGTGGTCACTCGCTCGATGGCGAGGACGGCCAAGGCGGTGCTGATGCGGAGGGTCCGTGCCTCCTCCGGCGTAGGGAGGCGGGCGGTGACCTTCTCCCTGACCTCGGCGAGCGGAGGGCGGGGCCCCGCCAGCCACGCGGCCAGGTCGTCACCCCACGGTGTTGCACTGGGCTCCTGAGCGTCCGCCGGGACCAGGTCCTGAGGCACGTAAACGCGGGCCAGGCTGTGCGGCGTACTCCCCTCCTGGGTGAGGCAGACGTACTCGGCCAACAAAGCACCCGCAGAAACCCGCAGAAGGGCACTCAAGTGCCCCTCCGCCTTCACGTTCGCTGTGCGGATGCTGACACTCAGGGCGGCGTTGGTGGCGGCCCGCGCGTCGATCGACAGCCCGCCTCCGACGTAGGTCACCCGGTGCAGAGCGGGAAGGATGAAGTTCCCCCGGCCGTGGACCTTCTCCACCAGTCCCTCGCCCTGCAGTATCGCCAGGGCACTCCGCAGCGTCGGCTTGCTGACGGTGTAGCGATCGGCGAGCTGAGCCTCGGAGGGGAGGCGTTCGCCGGCCTTGATCAGGCCCTCCGAGATCTGGCTCCGGAGGTCGTCCGCAATGGTCTGATGGCGAGAAGCCACGGAGTGAATCACCACTTCCTCAGCATTCGTACGACGATGAGCCGGGTTCCGGGATGGATGGTCAGCAGTTCGCCCGATTCGAAGCGAAGACGCTTTGCCCCGCCGGGCAGTTGGATGAGATCGGCCACACGGCACGGCTGGCCGCCTATCTGGATGACGTCGTCACGCATCACGCTGATCGAACGGATTTCGACGGTGGAGGCCATCGCTCCACTCGGCTGCCAGACACTCACAGGGACACCTCCCTCGGCGAGACGTGGTCAGGCATCGTGTGGCACGGGCAGTCACACGCCTCGTAGACCACCGGGACACCGACCGGTGAATCGGTCGGGGTCGACTGCACGCACTCGCGATGCGTGCCGATTCGACACGAGCTCGACCTGAAGGGGACGGCCCGCTCGTGGATGACGCGGGGCTGTTGACGGCGAGGCATCAGAAGGCCTCCACCGGTACGAACCAGGTGTGGGTGAGGAGTTCGTGAGACACGGCCGCCGAGCGCCGCCGCGCACGCTCCTCGCAGGCCAGCACGTAAGGGCGGACGAGCGCAGTCTCCTCGCCCACAAGGACGTCCGTGCGCTGTCCCCTGAGTGTCGTCGGCCAGTCGGCGCGTCCGAGGTGAACGACCGTCGGTCGGACGGGCGTTAAGGGGCGGCGGTGCCGGCCCTTCGGGAGGTACCGCTCACTGGTGCGCGAGACGGCACGACGGCTACGGTTGAACATGCTGGTCAGCTCCTTATGGCTGATGGCCGTGCCCCCGGGCGGCGTGCACCGCTGCGGGGGTTTTCTTGTTGACTCCGGCCCATAAGGTGCGGCCGTCCGCGCTGCTGTCGACGAGCCCGAAACAGTCGGCTGTCGCCAGTGCCGCCAAGAGCTCTCGCCATAGCTCGGGGGAGATGGATTGAGGTGCGTACGCCTCGATGCGGATGCAGTCGTCGTGGTGCGTCACGATCGGTGTGAGCCCCGAGGCGGAGAGGCGTGCGGCCATGCGGTCGACACGACCTTCGGGGGAGAACACATGGCCGTCCCTCGGCTGCGGGGTCTAGATTTTCCATATGCGTGAGCAGCCGCCTTACCTCCACATCGCCGACCTGCTACGACAGCGCATCTCGGATCAGGAATGGACACCGGGAGACCGGCTGCCCTCCCGCGCGCAGCTGGCGCACGAGTGTGGGGTTGGTGAGGCGGTTATCCGTCGCGCTCAGGAATTGCTCATCTCACAGGGCGTCCTGGAGGGACGAGCAGGGTCGGGAACCTACGTCTCGGAGCCACGGACGAGGCTGCGCATGGTCCGCACACCACACGGTGAGCACACCGATGGCTCACTGTTTCGCGCCGAGATGGCGGCGCTCGGCAAGAGGGGTACCTGGGAGAGCCGAAGCGAGGCGATGGTGCCGGCTCCGCCGCAAATTGCCGCGCGTCTCGATATCCCCGAGGCCGACTACTGCGTGCGCACCTCGTACGAGTACTTGGCCGACGGCAAGCCAGTGCTGGTATCGACAAGCTGGGAGCCGTACAGCATCACGTCCGGCACGCTTGCAGTCCTGCCTGAGGGCGGGCCGTACGCCGGGATGGGCGTGGTGCGCCGCATGGCCGAAATCGGCATCACCATTAGTCGTGCAGAGGAACGGCCGGAGCCCGGACACGCGGACGCCGAGGAGGCAGCCCTCCTCGGCGTTCAGCGGGGCGCGCTCGTCACACGTATCGAGCGGACCTACTACAGCAGCGAAGGGCGCCCGGTCGAAACGGCGGACATCGTCGTGCCGGCCGCCCTCTGCGAAATCGTCTACGAGGTTCCGGTCAGTCGTTAGGCGGGTAGCGCCAACCGAACTCCGCCAGCTTCTCCGCCCGCGCCTGGACGACTGCCATGCGGGCGTCCCGCTCGGTCGCTTCTGTGTGGGACGGCTGATTGGTCGCCTGTCCAGGCCACTTGCGGTAGAGGAGGCCGACCTCCGGCGAGAACCAGCCGCGGCTTGTGGCGTTCAGCGCCATCAGCAGCCCGGTGTCCTCGGAGGCCGGCAGGGCCATCCAGCCGCCTAGAGCGAGGAGCAGGTCCCGGCGCATGAAGAGCGTCGCTGGGTGGACCTGCGCGCGGAAACCGTTCGCCTTCCAGTACTCCAGGACTTCGCCCCGCTCGATCGGGCCGGCCTCCGGGTCGCCCGGGAACCCGGCGGTCGAGCCGTCCGGCAAGAAGTCGAGCACGCGGGACGTCGCCCAACCGATCGTGGGGTCGCCTTCGAGTACGGCCAGGTCTCGCGCCAAGGCGCCGGGCGCCAACTGGTCATCGGCGTCCAGGACCTTGACGTACTCGCCGTCCGCGTGGGCCATGGCCATCATGCGGGCGACGCTCGGTCCGCCCGGCCGACCCTGACGGAAGCTCACGCGCTCGTCCCCGGGAACGTACGGCGCGACCTGGTCGGTCTTGCCGTCCTCCTGGATCAGCCAGTGCCACTCCCAGCCGTCGGGGAGTTCCTGCTCGCAGATCGACTTGTACGCGTCCGGCAAGAAGTGGGCGGACGGGGCGTGAACAGCGGTGACGATGATGATGCGCCGGCTCACGGCAGCACTCACCACCTTTCCAGGGGAGTGGTGAAGAGCATTTCCGTGCGGTCGCCTGGCAGCGTGACGTCGGAGATCTCCACGGCGCGGTTTTGGGTGTCGTACGAGATCTTGCGAAGGAGGATGACCGACGTCCCCGGCGGTAGCTCCAGCTCCTCGGCCTCTTCCGGAGTTGGCGGGCGAGCGTTGATGCGCTCCTCGATGCGGTCCAGCTCGATGCCGAGCGTCAGGAGCTGGTTTTGCGTGCCGCCGGGCCACGGCTCCTTGGTCTCGTCCAGGAGGTCAGGGTTCTCGGCGACCATGTCGCGGATCAGATAGGAACTCACGAGGGCGAAGGGAGCGGTTTCCGCCGCGTACCACGTCCGGTAGATCCGCTCAATCAGGGCCGCGCCCTCGGGGATACCGAAGTCTTCGGCCAGGGACTTGTCCGCCTTGGCCTCGCCGTAGTGGGCGTGGAAGACGAGGTCGTTCACCTGTAGGCCGGTGTCGTGCTCCGTAGCGCCCGTCTGCGAGCGCTTCTGCTCGGGATCCCGCGCGCGGTTCTTCTCCCACTGGTGCCGCATGTTCGTGCGGAGTACGGGGGTGCGGGGCCGGCGGACGAAGTTGCCGCGGCCGTGCTGCTTTTCGATCAAGCCCTCGTCCTGAAGGAGGCGGAGGGCTTCCCGGACCGTCGGCAGGCTCCGCCGGTGGTGCGTGACGAGGTCCGTCTCGGCGGGAAGTCGGGCGCCCGGTGCGAGCTGACCTGCACGGATGGCCTCTCGCAGCTTGTCGGCGATCTGTTCGTACGCCTTGGCCATGTGGTGCTCACCGTTCCAGTCGAGGGACGACGCCAGCATACGACTCCTAAAGAGGTCTTGACGAGTGGAGGAGGTCTACGTCATAGTCCTCATCAACTCCTAAAGAGGTCTTGAGGACTTGACCTCTTTAGGAGTTGAGATGCCCGGAGGAAAGCCCGCGGGGGTGAGTACGAAGGCCGCATTCGTCCCTTGAGAACTCCACAGCGTGCCTGAAAGAACAGCGCATTTGATCTTCGGCGCCGTCGCTCCGACGGCGCCCGCTCTACCCCGGGGGCGGGGTTTCCGCCTCCGGGTTCTCTCTGTTCCCGAAGGGGGACCCATGCCAGCTCGCCATAGGCGATGTCGTCCGGGACCGAGGCGACATGGCTCTTGCCACCGTGGCCGGACTCGCCACCAACGCGGAGGGCAACCTCGTCGCTCTCCAGCTCTCGGGCGGAGGGGTGCGGCTCACCGCGCCCTACGACCTGGACCTCGTGGCCCGCTACAGCCGGCCGCCGACCACCGCGCGGACGGTCAGGCTCGTGATCGCCCTTCTCGTGGCCGTTGCCGCCGCCGCTACCGGCTGGCAGTCCGCTCATGAATCGGGCGTCGAATGGCCGCTGGCCTTCCTGACGGGCCTCGGCTCCTACACGGCGGTCAAGCTCACCTTCCAGTCGTGGCTGCGCCTGACCGGTCCGCGGCGCTTCCGCGTCTGACGGCCTCCTCGCACATCCCAGCCGGCGGCGGTGGTCGACGGGCCAACGATGCCCACCGTCGTTCGGCTCTCCCATCCCATCCAGGACCCAGGAGAGACCGATGCGTACGTACGTTGGCGGCCAGGAGGCCGCGAACGCCACTGAATTCACCGAACTGGCCTACGGGTTCGAGTTCGACGTCCCGATGCCCGAGGATTTCCGCCAGCTCTTCCTCGGCGTACCGGGTGAGACCGACGAGCAGCGCGCGGTACGGCTCGCGGCCGCCGGTGACGTACTGGAGGAGCTGCGGGAGCTGAGCGAGGCCGACGAGGTCGCGATGCTCAACGCGCTCTACGCCGAGCAGCTGATGCGTGCGGTGCCGCTGAAGAACCGAGCCGTGACGGCGCGGGCGCCGTGGTCGAGGAAGGCCGCGTGAACGCGTTGAACCCGCTCACCGCGACACCGCCCCCGCTCACCAGGAGCGAGAGGGTCCTTCTCGGCACGGTCGCTCCGGCCGGCGTCGCAGTCGGCGGCCTCGGACTGGCCTCCTCGTTCAGCTCCGTCTCGGCGGCGGCAGAACGATGGGGATTCGCGGAGCCCTGGATGCTGCCGATCGGCATCGACTTCGCCATCCCCGTCTTCACCGCGGCCAACCTCCTGCTGATCAGGCTCGGCATGCCGATGGCCTGGGTGCGGGTCGTGCCGTGGGCGCTGACGCTGGTCACCTGCTGGCTGAACATCGCGGCCGGCGCCTCCACTTCGGCCCGGATCGCCCACGGGACCATGCCGCTGTTGTGGGTCGTTCTCAGCGAGATCGTGGCCCGTGGATACGCGGTGAGGATCGGCGCGGTCACCGGCCGACGGATGGAACGCATCCGCCGTTCCCGCTGGCTCTTCGCGCCCCGAGCGACGCTCGCCCTCTGGCGCCGCATGGTGCTCTGGGAGCTGACTGACTACCGGGAGGCTCTGCGGGAGGAGAAGCGGCGTCTGCTGGCACGCGCTGAGCTGCGTGAGCGGTTCGGGCGCTGGTGGCGCTGGAAGGCGCCCCGCCGTGACCTCGTCCTGCTCAGGATGGGCGAACTCGACCCCGAGGTCGACCCGCCGACCGACGAGGACAGGGACAACGAAGAGGCTGGCCCCGAGAGTCCGAAGCCGCGGACTCGGCGCCGGACTGCGCGGGACAAGAGCGCTCCCCGATTGAGCTGGGACGAAGCGCTTACCAAGGCCCGTGACGTGACGGCCGATTGGGCGTACGAGCATCTGGACGCCGAGCGCATCCGCAAGGCCGTGGGCTGTAGCCAGGACCGCTCCCGCCAACTGCGGGACGTCCTCAAAGCCGATCGCGAGGCACAGATGCTGCCTGATCCCGCCGGTGTCTGAAGTCGGCGGACTGAACCACCTCTCTTGCTGGGCCCGGCCGCTGCTTTGGCGGGTAGGGCCGGGCCCGGCTTCACCCTCCCGACCAACCGGAAGGACCGTCAGTGAACCACGAGAGCGGCGACGCTCACGAGCGCGAACTGTTTGCGCGACTGGAGAAGGAGATCGACGCCGACCCCTTGGAGTCGGCACCCACCCCGGCAGAGGAAGAGTCGGGCAATAGCCGCCCGACTGGGTCGGCACCCGCCAGACCGGACGAGTCGGCCGACCCGACCGACGCGATCATGGTGGACCGACCCGGAGGGCCGTCGGGCCCCGGCCTCATGGACAGGGTTCGCGGCTCGAAGCGGCGTCCGGTCATTCCCGCGTGGGCGCGGTCGTGGGGCGAGTTCAAGACCGCGGGGAGGGGCGTAGCGGCCTACGCCTGGCACGTCGCCTCCTATCACGCCGTACGAACTCCCTGGTACGCGCTCCGTCTTACGGTGCAGGCACCGCGCGGGGCCGCTCGATTCCTCGGCGAGTCGATGCGCTGGGTGTCGGACGCGGAGGGGGAGCCGCTGCGACAGGATGCCGCGAGCCGTGAGGACGTCGGCGACTACCTCAAGCTCTCCCGACAGCGGGACCGCCGGGTCCGCTGGCGCACGCTGGTCTCGATCGTGGCCGGCATTGTCGGTCCGACGGTCGCCCTGGCGCTCTACGTCCTGGCTCCTGCCTGGCTGCTGACCCTGGCTACCTCGGTCGTCATCATGACGTTGGGGCGACTGGGACAGTCGGCCGACGCTCCGGTCATCAACCGAGCCGTGGAGATCCCGAAGGCGACCAAGCTCACGAGCGACATCGTCCTCCGGGCGCTGGGATCCCTGGGCATCCACGCGATCAACCAGGACCAGTCCAAGGCTGGCCCGGGCTTCACCTTCACCGCCCCCATCACCCGCGACGGGCCGGGCTGGCTCGCCGAGGGGGACCTCCCGTACGGCGTCACGGTGACCGACGTCGCCGACCGCCGCGAGCGGCTGGCCTCGGGTCTGCGGCGCCCCCTCGGCTGCGTCTGGCCGGAGGCGGTGGCGGACGAACACACGGGGCATCTTCGCCTCTGGGTCGGCGACGAGGATCTGTCGAAGACTCGACCCGCCCCCTGGCCGCTCGCCGAGTCGGGAACCGTGGACCTCTTCCAGCCTGTCGGATGGGGAACCGACCAGCGCGGGCGATGGATCGACATCACGCTGATGTTCATCGCCGGCGTCATCGGTGCCATCCCCCGGATGGGCAAGACCTTCCTGCTCCGCCTGCTCCTCCTCATCGCCGCGCTCGATGTGCGGGCGGAGCTGCACACGTACGACCTGAAGGGCACCGGCGACCTGGACGCGGTCGGCGACCGCGTCGCGTACCGGCACCGCGCCGGCGAAGAAGACGCGGACATTGAGTACGCCATCGCGGACCTCCGGGAACTTCGGGAGGAGATGCGGCGGCGCGCCAAGGTGATCAGGTCGCTCCCCCGGGACATCTGCCCCGAGTCCAAGGTCACGACCGAGCTGGCGTCCAAGAGGTCGCTCGGGCTCCATCCGATCGTGATCGGCGTGGACGAATGTCAGGTGTGGTTCGAGCACGACAAGCACGGCGCGGAGTTCGAGGAGATCTGCGTCGACCTGGTCAAGCGCGGGCCTGCCACGGGCATCGTGCTGTTGCTTGCCACCCAGCGACCGGACAAGGACAGCATCCCGAAGGCCATCAGCGCGAACGCCTCCGCCCGCTGGTGCCTGAAGGTCATGGGCCAGGTCGAGAACGACATGGTCCTCGGCACCGGCGCCTACAAGCGCGGGGTGCGGGCCACCCTGTTCGCCTGGGCCGAGAAGGGCGTCTGCTACTTCCTCGGCGAAGGCGCGGACGCCCGGATCGTACGTGCCGCGCTGGTCGACGCTGTGTTGGCCGACACCATCGCCCTTCGAGCCCGGGCGCTCCGCGAGCGCGCCGGAAGGCTTGCGGGGCACGCCGCAGGCGAGCAGCCGGAAACCGATCCGGCCGTCTCGTACGACCTCCTCGCCGACCTCCTCGCCGCAGTCCCGGACGGCACCCAGAAGGTCTGGAACGAGGTCGCCGTCGCCGCCCTCGCCGAGCTGCGGCCCGGCGTGTACGGCGAGTGGACACCCGAACAACTCACCCTCGCGCTCAAGCCGTGCGGCGTCCGCACCGGTCAGGTGTGGGGCACGACCGAGGACGGCAAGAGCGCGAACCGGCGCGGCATCAAGCGCGCCGATCTCCTCAAGGCGGTCGCCGAACGTGAGGGCGGAGCCGCCGCGGCATAACCGCGAAACGCCGCTGGACCTAGCGGGCCACCCCGCTAGGTCTAGCACCCCTGCTAGCGGCCGATCGGGCCGTTGACCTGCGAACTAGTGCCTAGCGCCGCCCGTCGTGCAACCCCTGAATCCTGCCCTGAGAGGGGTTTCCATGCCCACGTGGTTCGATCTCGTGACCGTTCTCCTGCTCATCACTCTCAGCTACGCCGCTCTGTGCGCGGCGAGCCCCCTCGGCGCCTGCCGCAAGTGCAAGGGCTGGGGCGCCAAGGTCCGCGTCTCCCGCTTCAGCGGTCGACTCAAGCGCGGTCGAGACTGCCGCCGTTGTGAGGGCTACGGACAGCGCGTCCGCGTCGGCCGCCGTCTCTACAACCTCGCCTCCCGGCTCCACCGCGAGGCCACCACCCGCTGACCCAGGAGGTAGCCGTGCGCCGGCTCCTGCACCTCGCCCTGCTCGGTCTTGTGCTCGGCTTCGCGGTCACCTCGTGCCCCGCCGCCGAACCGACGCCGTCCCGTCCGGTGGGCCGAGGTCGTCGGCCTGGAGAAGGAGTTCGCTCGACCCGAAAAGGTCCGGGTCGAGTGGCAGCTCTACGAGCTCGACTCGGGGGAGCTCCATCACTGCCCGCCCAAGGACGACTCGTATCGGGACATCGACTCGCCCGAGTGGCTGTCTGGCCTCTACCTGGGACACATCGCCCGGACCAAGCCGAAGCCGTGCGTCTGCCACGGACGCACGTACGTGTTCCGCGGACACGGTGAGGTGAACGACTCCGCCCGGCGGACCGGCACCAAGCTGGTCGACGTCGCTCGCCGGGCCGGTGTCTCCACCGGCACCGTGTCCAACGTCCTCAACCGCCCGGCGGCGGTGGCCGAGGGGACGCGGATCAAGGTCGAGATGGCCATCGCGGAGCTCGGCTACATCCGTGGCGGTGTCCAGGGCGAGACCGCAGCGCACTGGCGGCGTACGGGTTTCGCCACGTGGCTCTTCCAGCCGGCGGCCACCGGCTGGTACCCGAAGAAGGCTCCGTACGAGGCCCATCCGGTGGCTGACCAGTGGCCCGGCGTGCCTGCCCGAGGCCGGAACGCCTCCGGCCGAGCGGATACGTGCTGGCTCCCGATCGCCAAGGGCCTCACCCCCCATGGCCTCCGTCACACGCACAAGACGGTGATGGAAGACCTCGGCACCCCACCAAAGCTCATGGACGAGCGCCTGGGCCACGAGGACGGCTCCGTCCAAGCTCGGTACACGCACATCACACCGGGCATGCGGCGGCGCCTCATGGAGGGCCTGACCGAGCAGTGGGAGGCAGCGCTGGCCGCACGCGCTGCGATGTCTCCGTGCTCGCCGGTTGCTGCGCTTGAGAGGCTGCTCAGAGCTGATCGGTAGCATCCTCCCGCAGTCAGAATGTCTTGAAGCTCCAGATCAGTTACCCGAGCAGTAATCAGGCCCGGTCCACTAACAAGCGGACCGGGCCTTTTCTGCGTTATTGCGATGTCAGGTGAGGAGAAGAGGTCTATTGCCTTAATCCGGGCTACCTGCTCCGCCGTATCGAAAGAACCTTGCAATTTGATGCCCTGTTTTGGGTGAGCCCACGGCAACCACCGGACGGCGGGATCACGGAAGCGCCCGACCGCTGGCGACGGGGGATGCACCAGCGATCGGGCTGCAGCCAACAGTAACAACGCTACTTGTGCGGCGGGAGTCGACTTCCCGGCCGAAATGGGCGGTTGTGATCGAGATCACGTGACGCGGTCCGCAGGGAGCGAAGTGCCGGGTCAAGGGATGCTGCAGAGCCAACCGGAGGAATCCCGCCAGACTCTCGGGAACACGCCATTGGCTGAGCCTCGTCCCCGTTACTCGTCGCACGGAGGTGCGTACGAGAGACGGGGTAGATATTCGCGCCATCTTTCCGGCGTCAAAACACCCCGAGTGGTCAAGCAAATGTGACGAATTGCCTCGTCGGTGTCCAGGTTCCACAGCCGGACGGTATCGGTGCCGCTTGACACTCCGAGCATGTGGCTTTGCGGACTGAACGACAAGAAATTGCCTGTCTTGGCGTTGGGGCTCATCGATTGCCCGATGGGAGCGGTCCTGGAGGGTTGGGCGACGTCCCAGATCCGGACTGTGTTGTCGTTGCCGCCACTTGCCAGGGTGCGGCCGTCCCAGCTGAACGTCAGCGACACGATCGCGTCGGTGTGGCCCGTGAGGGGAGAGCCCAACCGGGCAGCCTTGAGGGGGTCGGATACGTTCCAGATCCGGACCGTGCCGTCGTCGCTGCCGCTGGCCAATGTCCGGCCATCCGGGCTGTAGGCGAGTGTGTTGATGGGACCGAGGTGCCCCGTTAGAGGCGTGCCGAGTCGGGTGGCATGACGTGGGTTGGTCACGTTCCAGAGCCGGATGGTGTTGTCCGCGCTGCCACTGGCGAGAGCTCGTCCATCCGTGCTGAAGACGAGGGAGTTGACGTAGCCCTTGTGGCCGGCGAGCGGTGCGCCGAGCGGAAGGGGGCGGGACGGGGCGCTGACGTCCCACAGTTGAATGGTGCGCTCGGTGTAGGCGGTGGCCAGCGTGCGCCCGTCCGGGCTGAAGGCGAGCGCGGCCGCGAATCGTGTCCGCAGTTCGACGGACGGCCCGTAGGGGGCGGGGCGAGTCGGGTCGGTGACGTCCCACAGCTGCACTGCGCGGTTTGCCGTCAGTACCGCGAGCGTGTGGCCGTCGGGAGAGAACACCAGCGAACGCACGTCCCCCTTCCCAGGCATGAACGGCTTGCTCAGTGATACGGGCCGGGTGGGGCGCTCCACGCTCCACAGCCGAACCTTGTCGTCGCGCGCGGCCGTGGCGAGCACCTTCCCATCAGGGCGGAACGCTCCGATTCGGCCGATCATGTCCGACGTGGGTATCGACCACAGTCGGACTTTGTTGTCGCCGCTTCCGGTGGCGAGCGTTCGCCCATCGGGGCTGAAGCCGAGGGCGTACATCTCACCGCTACTGCCTGCGAGAGGCTCGCCGACCTGAGATGGATGGGCCGGATCACTGACATTCCACAGCCTCGCCGTGCTGTCTGCGCTGGCGGCCGCGAGCATGGTTCCGTCGGGGTTGAAGGCCACGGACCACACGGGGCCGGTGTGGCCGGTTAGCGGTGCGCCGAGCGGTTTCGTGTGGCGCGGGGCGGTCACGTTCCAGAGCCGGATGGTCTCGTCCGAGCCGCCACTGGCGAGAGTGCGGCCGTCGGGGTTGAAGGCCACGGAGTGCACCGTGCTCGTGTGGCCGGTCAGCACCTTGTCGATCGGCTTCGGATGTCGTGGGTCGGTCGTGTCCCACAGCCTGATTGTGCCGTTGTCACCACCGGCCGCCAGCGTGCGGCCGTCGGGGCTGAAGGCCACGGAGCGCACGGCGGCGGTGTGGCCGGTCAACGCACCGAGCGCCTTCGGCCGGCTCGGGTCGTCCACGTTCCACAGGCGAACGGTGTGGTCCTCACTGGCGGAGGCCAGAGTGCGTCCGTCCGGACTGAAGGCGACGAGATAGATGGCGCCTCCATGGCCGGTCACGGGCGAGCCCAACGGACGTGGGTGGCTGGGATCCCGAACGTTCCACAGCCGGATCGTGCCGTCGTCCGAAGCGGTGGCGAGGGTGCTGCCGTCGGGGCTGAAGACCGCGCTGCTCACCCAACTCGTGTGACCAGTGAGGGGTTTGCCCAGGCGTTTGGGGCGAGTCGGGTCTTTCACGTCCCACAGCCGAACGGTCCGGTCGTAGCTGGCGGTGGCCAGGATCCGTCCGTTCGGGCTGAATGAGGTGAGGTAGACGGCGCCGGTGTGACCAAGAAGCGGCGTGGCCAGGGGCGCGTTCACTATCGAGACCAACCGATTCTTCGTGTCCTCGTCGTCCGGTCGCAAGCGGTGTGCCACCAGGCTGAGTTGAGCGGACATCGATGGATCCGTGTAGTGGGCGCGATCGGCTTCGGCGACCACTTGCTCGAACAACGCATCGTCCCGCTGCTGCCACGCGACCACCGCAGCACCGACAGCCAGCATCGCTAGGACGACCAGGGCCGCCACCGCACTGCGGCTGATCCAGACTGTGCGCTTACGCAGCCTGGCCGAAGCAGCCAGGAATTCCACGGCGCCCCGGGTCAGAAAGGTGTCACCAGCCGATTTTGCCCAGGTACGGGCCTGCTCCAGACGGGAGCCCCGGTACAGCAGTGACGTATCGCGGTCGGAGTCCTCCCAGGCCCTGCCGTCCTCCTCCAACCGCTGGCGCAGCAGGTTGTCGTTCCTGTCCTCGTCGATCCAGGCGCGCAGCCGTGGCCAGGCGTAAAGCAGCGCTTCATGCGTGATCTCCACGGTCTCCGCGCCGAGTGTCACCAACCGGGCGCGGACCAGGGCTTCGAGCGATTCCTCCGTCTTGTCGGGGTCAGTCGACTCCTCCGCCAGCTGGCGTCGCGTCCCCCGCCTACGGGTGGCCGGGGTGTCTTCGCCCAGCCGGACCAGCCTGAGGAGGAGAAGTCTCGCGGCCGTGCGGGCTGTTGGGTCAAGGCCGGACCATGCACGCTCGGCGGTCGCTGCCACTGCCCCCTGGATTCCGCCCGCCGCGCGGTAGCCGGACAGCGTCAGCTTTCCCGTCTTCCGCCGCTGCCAGGTGGCGAGCAGGGCGTGGGAGAGGAGCGGCAACACTCCCGCGTCGTGCGCACCGCGGGGTCCGCCAGTGCTCACTTCCTGGACGATCAACTCCGCAAGGCCTGGTTCGAGCTCCAGGCCGGCGGCCTTGGCCGGGCCGGTCACCGCGTCGCGCAACTCCGTGGTGGTCAGCGGCCCGAGCACCATGTGTCGGTGCTGCAGCGCGTCGGCCAGTTCGGGATACCTGAGGCACTGCTCGTAGAAGTCGGCGCGTATGCCGAGGACTACGAGCACGGGGGCTGGGCCATCGGCGTCGGTGGGCGAGCACGCAGCGTGGAGGAGCTGGATGAAAGTGCGCGTGTTCGCCTCGTCGGAGCAGAGGGTGAACGCCTCCTCGAACTGATCCACGATGACGACCGGACGGGCGGCGGAGGATGTCTCGCGCTGCGCCCACGCCGTGACGGACTCCCGCACCGCGTGAGCGAACTGCGGTGTGCCGGGCTCCTCCGCCGCCGGTTGCGCCGCAGCAGAGATCACACGGGCGAGCTCAGGAATCCGGCGGGTCAGCTCCGCGAGAGGATCACCTCCAGGTACGAGCTGCAGTACCTTGCCTGCCTGGCTGTTCTCGTCGTCCAGTGCGCCGTTCTGCAATGCGGGCACCAAACCGGCGTTCAGCAGGGAGGACTTACCCGCCCCCGAGGCGCCCACGAGCATGACCAAGCCACCCGTCATCTCCGCTGCGCGGAGCTGGGCAACGAGGGCATCTGTGCTCCGCTCTCGGCCGAAGAACCAATGGGCGTCTTGCTGACGATACGAAGCCAGTCCCCGATAAGGGCACACCCCAGGGACGATCGAGACTTCGTCCGGATGTCCTTCCTCGTCTTCCTCAGATGTCGCGGCGCGGTCGCTGACCGAGTCGGCTACGGCGCGCTCCCATAGGAGCTGCCACTGGGCCAGGTCATACAGGCCCGTGGATACCGGCACGGGCCGTAGGCGCCGCGCGTCGGGGATCAGGACGCGCAGCACCGCTGCGAGGGCGGCGAACTGCGCGGGCGCGTTCTTTGCCCGTCGCCAGTCGCTGATCCGCTGTGCGGACACCCGCACGGGCCGCCCTCGTTCGTCGACCCGCTGAAGTCGGGCGACCGCCTCGGCCACGCGCTTGAGGGGAGGATTACCGGCCTCTCTGTACAGCAGCGCGAGACGTTCCGCGAAGGCTGTGCGTGGCCCTGAGTCGGCACTCAAGGTCTCCACCCCTTACTTCCGCCGCACCTGGATATCCGGACCGGAAAACGCACTTTATATGGCTGACCTGCGGCTAAGTGATCCGGATGAGGCTGGGCCCTCCTCGGCAAAAGGTGAAGCTGGCAGGATCGCGACGCAGTAGCGAACTAACCGCGCAGCGTTAGAGCAGGCCACCAGCTCGGTGCTCGGGGAGAGGCGACTCATGACGCCCATTGTTCTCGGCTGGTTTCCGCCCGAGTGACGAGACGGTCCACGACACGCGCCGATACGCCGATGCGGCGCGGATCGACACCGCCCGCGTCTTTTGGTACCGGTCCCCACGAGGGGAGGGACCGGTACCGAAAGACGCGGGCGGTGAAGGGCGTCCAGGCCGGTACGTGGCTGTCCGGCACGGGCAGCGAACCCAGATTGCTCACGGCTGCAGTTCTGCGCGCTTCTGACATGGGATGGGGCCGCCGTGGCTCTGGCGGCGCCCCGTGCACTCCGCAGCCGGACTTCTTCGCCACTCCCCGGGATTGAGATCTCCATGATCCACTCCCCGCTCACTCCCGAGGACGCCTCGGAGAACGCAGCAGGCCCGGTTTCCGTTTCCGGAAACCGGGCCTGACCTGGTGTTTCAGCTGTCGGGGTGGCGGGATTTGAACCCACGACCTCTTCGTCCCGAACGAAGCGCGCTGCCAAGCTGCGCTACACCCCGATTGTCGCGCGCGTCGCGGCGACATCGATTACTTTAGCGGACTCGGGGCCGGAGGCGAAATCCGGTTTTCGCGGACCCGTGCGTGGTCAGCGGGTGCGGGGGGTCAGCGTCAGCAGGGTCGCCTCAGGAGGGCAGGCGAAGCGGACCGGGGTGTAGCGGTTGGTGCCGCAGCCTGCTGAGACGTGGAGGTACGAGCGGCGGCCGTCGGCGGAGTGGGTCGACAGGCCCCTGGCCCGGTCCGTGTCGATGTCGCAGTTCGTGACGAGCGCCCCGTAGAAGGGGACGCGGAGCTGGCCGCCGTGCGTGTGGCCGGCCAGTACCAGCGGGTAGCCGTCGGAGGTGAAGGCGTCGAGCGTGCGCAGGTACGGGGCGTGGACGACGCCGATGGAGAAGTCGGCCGACGGGTCCGGGCCGCCCGCGACCTCGGCGTACCGGTCCCGCTTGATGTGCGGGTCGTCGACGCCGGTGAAGGCGATTTCGAGGTCGTCCAGGCCGCCCAGCTTGAGCCGGCCCCGCGTATTGGTGAGGTTCACCCAGCCCGCCGCGTCGAAGCCGTCGCGCAGCTGCTCCCACGGGTTGTGTACGGCGCCGACGGCCGGCGGGTTTCCGTTGAGGCCGTACTTGCCCTGGGTCTTTTCGAGCAGGTAGCGGGCGGGGTTGCGGAGCTTGGGGCCGTAGTAGTCGTTCGAGCCGAAGACGTAGACGCCCGGGAACTCCATCAGCGGGCCGAGCGCGTCCAGCACCTCCGGTACACCGTCCGTGTCGGAGAGGTTGTCGCCCGTATTGACGACGAAGTCGGGGCGCAGGCCGGCCAGCGACTGGAGCCAGCGCTGTTTCTTGCGCTGCCCGCACACCATGTGGATGTCCGAGACCTGGAGTACGCGCAGGGGCCGGGCACCCGGTGGGAGTACGGGCACGGTGACGCGCCGGAGGCGGAACGAACGGGCCTCGAAGCCGGCGGCGTAGGCAACGCCGACCGCGCCAACAGCCGTGATTCCTGCGGTGACTTTCAGGGGTACCCCGTAACGTGCGCGCATACGCCCATGGTCGCAGACGGCCCCTGCCCGCGAAATCGGCGGGCGCAAGCGGGTGCGTACCTGCCACACTTGCCCCATGACCACGCTCAAGTCCAAGCTCAAGGAAGACCTCACCGCCGCCATCAGGGCGCGCGACGAGCTGACCTCGTCCACGCTCCGGCTCACCCTCACCGCGATCACCAAGGAGGAGGTCGGCGGCAAGACGGCGCGCGAGCTCTCCGACGACGAGGTGCAGAAGGTGATCGCCAAGGAGGCGAAGAAGCGCCGCGAGGCCGCCGAGGCCTTCACCCAGGGCGGCCGGACCGAGTCGGCCGAGCGCGAGCTGGCGGAGGGCAAGATCCTCGACGCGTACCTGCCACAGCAGCTGAGCGACGACGAGCTGAACGCCATCGTCGGGCAGGCCGTGGAAGAGGCGAAGGCCGCGGGCGCCGAGGGGCCGCGCGCGATGGGCGCCGTCATGAAGATCGTGAACCCGAAGGTGGCGGGACGGGCCGAGGGCGGCCGCGTGGCCGCCTCGGTGAAGAAGCTCCTGGCCGGCTGAGCAGGAGATGTAAGTAGATGAGTACGGCTGGGGGGCGTCCGGTGGAAATCCACCGGGCGCCCCCCAGTTGTCGTGTCTGACCCGTAACGCGCCCTACGGCCCGTTCCCGCCGCGCCCACCGCCGTTGCCGTTGCCGTTGCCGTGACCGCCGCCGATCAGGTCCGGCGGGATCGAGATGTCGGGCCAGGGGTCGCCGCCACCGCCGTTGCCGCCGTCGCCGGGCTTGCCGTCGTCGGGGTCACCCTCGTCCTCGTCGCCCCGGTCCCGGTCCCGGCCCCTGTCCCGGTCGCCCTTGTCCTTGTCGGGATTCGGGATGTGGACGGTGTTGAAGCCAGGCGCCGGCTTGCCGTCCAGCGCGCCGCTCATCGCGTCCTTCCAGATCGGCCCCGGGACCTGACCGCCGAAGACCTTGTCGTGGTAGACGCCGCCGATGGTGATGTTCTCCATCGGGACCTGCTTGGCGCCGGCCGCGCCGACCCAGACCGCACCGGCCAGGTTCGGCGTGTACCCGACGAACCAGGCGTTGTGGCGCCCGTCCGTCGTACCCGTCTTACCGGCGTTGTCGCGACTGGTGAGCCCCGCCTGCTGACCCGTACCGGAGTCGACCACACCCTTGAGCAGGGTGTTGATCGTGTCGGCCGTCTTCTCGGACATCGCCCGCGAGCAGGTCGACCTGGGCACCGGGAGGTCCTTGCCCTGCGCGGTCACGACCGACTCGATGAAGACCGGCGTGCAGTACGTGCCGCGGTTGGCGAAGGTCGCGTACGCGTTCGCCATCGTCAGCGGCGACATGCCCTCCGTACCCAGCGAGATCGCGGGCACTTCCTTCAGCTTCTGCCCGTCGGCCTGGATGACGCCGAGCTTGCTCGCCATCTGCGTCACCGGGCAGATGCCGATCTCGGAGATCATCTGCACGAAGTAGGTGTTGACCGACTTCGCCATGGCCTCCTTCATGGCGTACGGGCCGACCTCCTGCTCGTTCTCGTTCTCGACCGTGTCCCCGGTGTTGACCCACGGCTTGTCGCAGGTCTGCACGGGGCTCGGGTACGGCATGTCGTACGGCGCCGAGTAGGTCTTCGTCGCCGGAATGCCCTGTTCTATGGCCGCGGCCGCCACGAACGGTTTGAAGGTCGAGCCGGTCGGGAAGCCGTACGCCGATCCGCCCATGTTCTTGTTGGCGGAGAAGTTGATCGTCGTCTCGTTGCTCTTGAAGCCGTACGGCCTGGACTGGCCCATCCCGATGACCTTGCCGCTGCCGGGCTCGACGAGCGTGACCGCCGTCGCGATCTTGTCGGACTGGTAGACGTGGTCCTTGATCGACGCCTGCACCGACTGCTGTGCCTGCGGGTCCAGCGTCGTACGGATCTTCAGGCCGCCCTGGTTCCAGACCTTGGCGCGGGCCTCCTTCGTCTTCCCGAAGACCGGGTCGGACAGGAAGACCTCGCGCACGTAGTCGCAGAAGAAGCCCGCGCCGCTGACGGCGGTGATGCAGCCGTTCTTCGGCCTGCTGACATTCAGCTTGATCGGCGTCGCCTTTGCCCGGTCCGCCTCGGCCTGGGAGACGTCGCGGATGTCGGCCATGCGCTGGAGCACGGTGTTGCGCCGCTTGGTCGCCTCTTCGGAGTCATTGACCGGGTCGTAGCGGCTCGGCGACTGCACGATGCCGGCCAGCAGCGCGGCCTCCTCCAGCTTGAGGTCCTTGGCCGACTTGCTGAAGTAGCGCTTGGACGCGGACTCGATGCCGTACGCCTGCTGCCCGAAGAAGGTGATGTTGAGGTAGTTCTCAAGGATCTTCTTCTTGCCCAGCTCTTCCTCGACCTGGATGGCGTACTTGAGTTCGCGCACCTTGCGGCCGAGCGTCTGCTGGGTGGCCTGGGCGACCTTGGTGGGGTCGTCACCGGCCTCCTCGACGAAGACGTTCTTGACGTACTGCTGTGTGAGGGTCGACGCACCCTGCGAGACGCCGCCCGTCTGGGCGTTGCGGTTGACGGCGCGCAGCACACCCTTGAGGTCGATCGCCCCGTGATCGTAGAAGCGCGCGTCCTCGATCGCGACGATCGCCTTCTGCATGTACGGGGAGATGTCCTTCAGGTCCACGACGGTGCGGTCACGCGAGTAGACCGTGGCGATCGAACCGCCCTGCGCGTCGAGGATGGTGGTGCGCTGGCTCAGCGGCGGCGTCTTGAGGTTCGCGGGGATTTCGTCGAATCCCTCGACAGTTCCCTTGGCCGCGAGGCCCAGCGCTCCGGCTGCCGGCAGTGCGATGCCCGCCAGGACGCATCCGGAGAGCGCGGCGACACCGAGGAATTTGGCGGCCTGCTGGGTCCCGGTGAGACCCCCGCCCGAGCGCTTCTTTGGCATGGGGGCAGCCTAATCCGTTGTTGACGGCGTTCTGATGAGCGGGTGCTTCTCGGGATGTTCGGGTACCAAGCCGTGACATCTACAGGCAGCCGGACCGATGAGGCGCCCGAGCGAGGACGGAAAGTAGGTGATCATTCGAGGATGAGACCCGAAGTGCAGGCGTTCGTCGCAGAGGGCCCACTCCCCGATGAGGACGGGAGTGAAGAGGAGATCGGCAGACGAGTCCAGCAGCTCGAGGCGATCTCCCGGCCGGTCACGGCGGAGGAGGCCCGGGCGTTGGTCGCATGCTTCGGTCCGGACGACTGTTACGGCGTCGCTTGGTCGCTGCTTCACATCATCGAGACCGGACCCGACCCCGTGCTCACCACCAAGCCGGCTCCCGACTCCAGCGAATGGCTCGACAGGCTCTGGAGGAGAGCTGTGGACGGTGGCCTCCTCCCGGGAGACTTGACGGCCTGACACCGTGAGGTGTCGTGGCTACGTTCTTATTCGCCGGACACGCGTATATGCCTTGGCCTAAGCTGCTCCCAACTGTCACAGCAGTGCGGTTTCGCATCAAGCCCCCTGGCGTCACCGGCCTCACTGACCTCCCCGGCATCACCTGCGTCACCTCCCGGCAGTTCCGAAATCTGGCAGAGGCATGTCCGAATCAGCCTCATGCGTCACCGGATTTCCGTTGTGATCCACCCGAACTGCCCTGCTTCGCCGGGTTGGTTACGTATGCCCTCGCCTCACTCCGTCGGGTGATCTGTCGCTTACGCATAGTCCGTTCGGGCCATTCAAGATTGGGCCCGAAGGGGGTGTTGCGCTGTGCCCACCTTCCGTAACGTCCTCAACTGGCAGCGGTGAATATGCCGCTGCCGCCGTGGGGGAGCCTCGATTCGGGAGAGGACGGCGCCGGTATGGGCTGGGTAACCGACTGGAGTGCGCAGGCAGCCTGCCGCACTACCGATCCGGACGAACTGTTCGTACAAGGAGCAGCGCAGAACAGGGCCAAGGCGGTGTGCACCGGATGTCCGGTGCGGACCGAGTGCCTGGCCGACGCGTTGGACAACCGCGTCGAGTTCGGCGTGTGGGGCGGCATGACGGAGCGGGAGCGGCGCGCACTTCTGCGCAGGCGCCCCACCGTCACCTCCTGGCGCCGGCTCCTTGAGACCGCTCGTACTGAGTACGAGCGCAGCACGGGCATTTTGCCCGAGGACGACGAGACCGGGGCGTACATCGAGTTCGCCGCTGTCAGTTAGTCCGGTGGGTTGGTC
The DNA here is from genome assembly GCF_018614035.1 of Streptomyces sp. ISL-96. Taxonomy (GTDB): domain Bacteria; phylum Actinomycetota; class Actinomycetes; order Streptomycetales; family Streptomycetaceae; genus Streptomyces. The sequence goes on along the minus strand of NZ_JAGGPA010000006.1, from coordinate 183,233 downwards.
CGGCCGGGCGAGGTCACCCGGCTAGGCGGACTCGACAGGCTCGGCGGCATCACTCGCGGCGAGCCGGTCAGCGATGGCCCGAAGCCCTGTGAGGTCGTGCACATCACCCGGCAGGGCGGCTACTTGGACCACCGCCACCTCGGGGTGGAGTGCGGTGAAGCGGTCGCGCGTTCGCTGTTCACGCGCGAGTACGTGCATGCGTTCGGCATGCAGGCGCAGCAGGCCCGCGGTCAACTGCTCGACGGTGTGGGACTGGTTGTGGCCGTGGCTCTGGCTCTCGGAGGCGGGGCCCGGTGTGGATTCGGTTTCGGGAGAGGGTGCCGAGGAGTCACGAACTCCAGCCTTCCCGGCCTCCTGATCCACAATGCGACCCTCGTCAAGATTTTCTGCGGCGGCAAGTGCCCGCTCGGCCGAGAGCTGAGGGGCGCCGCTGCCGTGCACCCGGTTGAGTACGAGTCCGGCGAACGGCATCTCCTCCGCCGCCAGCCGCTCGACGAAGTACGCGGCCTCGCGCAGGGCGTCCCGCTCCGGTGCGGCGACCACAAGGAACGCCGTACCGGGCGCCTGGAGCAGCCGGTACGTCGCATCCGCGCGCGAGCGGAAGCCGCCGAACATGGTGTCCATGGCGGCCACGAATGTCTGCACGTCGCGCAGCAGCTGGCCCCCCATCAGCTTGCTCAGGGTGCCCGTCATCATCGACATGCCGACATTGAGGAACTTCATCCCGGCCCGGCCGCCCACCTTCGCCGGCGCCATCAGCACCCGGATGAACTTGCCGTCCAGGAACGACCCGAGTCGCTTCGGCGCGTCGAGAAAGTCCAGCGCGGACCGGCTCGGCGGGGTGTCCACGACGATCAGGTCCCACTCGTCGTGGGCGCGCAGCTGGCCCAGCTTCTCCATCGCCATGTACTCCTGCGTGCCCGCGAAACCGGCCGACAGGGACTGGTAGAAGGGGTTCTCCAGGATCGCGCGGGCCCGCTCGCCGTCCGCGTGCGCCTCGACGATCTCGTCGAAGGTCCGCTTCATGTCGAGCATCATCGCGGACAGCTCGCCGCCGGCCGTCTCGTCTATGCCCTTCACCCGGCGCGGGGTGTTGTCGAGCTCGTCGATGCCCATGGACTGGGCGAGCCTGCGGGCCGGGTCGATGGTCAGAACGACGACCTTCCGGCCGCGCTCGGCCGCCCGTACACCCAGCGCCGCCGCGGTCGTCGTCTTGCCTACACCGCCCGCGCCGCAGCACACGATGATGCGGGTGGCCGGGTCGTCGAGCAGCGGGTCGATGTCGAGCGCGGGCACCGGGTCCATGGCGTCGATGGCGTCGGTGTTCTCCATGGCCTCCGTGCTCTCCGTGGTCTCCATGGTCATGAAGTTCCCCCAGGGGCGATACGGGTCCGCAGTTCCTTCGCCAGCCGGTAGAGCCCGGCGAGGTCCATGCCCTCGCCGAGCAGCGGCAGTTCGTACGTCGCCAGGTCGAGCCCCGTCAGTACGGCGCGCTGCTCGCGCTCCAGCTCGACGCGCTGCGCGTGCTCCGCGGCCTGTTCGAGCAGCGGGTCCACCAGGCGCTCCGCGAGGCCGCCGCGGCGCGCCCCGCCCAGTCCGGCCTGGGAGAGCGCCTTGGCGACGGCGGTGCGCTGCTCGCCGGCGGCGGTGCGCAGGGCGTCCTCGTCGAGAAGGTGCGGGCGGACCATGTTCACGATGACGTTGCCGACGGGCAGCTCGGCGGCACGCAGCTCGGCGATGCCGTCGGCGGTCTCCTGTACGGGCATTTCTTCCAGCAGCGTCACCAAGTGGACGGCCGTCTCCGGTGACTTGAGTACGCGCATCACCGCCTGCGCCTGATTGTGTATCGGGCCGAACTTGGCCAGGCCCGCCACCTCGTCGTTCACGTTCAGGAAGCGCGTGATCCGGCCCGTGGGCGGCGCGTCCATCACGACGTAGTCGTACGCGTAACGGTTCTGCTTGTCCCGGCGGCGCACCGCCTCGCACGCCTTGCCGGTCAGCAGCACGTCTCTGAGACCCGGCGCGATGGTGGTCGCGAAGTCGATCGCGCCGAGCTTCTTGAGCGCCCGGCCGGCTCCTCCGAGCTTGTAGAACATCTGGAGGTAGTCGAGAAGCGCGCGTTCGGCGTCTATCGCGAGGGCGTACACCTCCCCGCCGCCCGGTGCGACCGCGATCTTCCGCTCCTCGTACGGAAGTGCTTCCGTCTCGAAGAGCTGCGCGATCCCCTGCCTGCCCTCTACCTCCACGAGGAGGGCGCGTTTGCCCTCCGTCGCGAGGGCGAGCGCGAGTGCCGCGGCCACCGTGGTCTTTCCGGTACCGCCTTTGCCGCTGACGACCTGGAGCCTGCTCACGTCTTTGAGCCTAACCAGTCGGTGCCCGGGCTACGCAGGAGGTGTCTGTGGCAGGCACTACAGTCGGCGTATGACCAAGTGGGAATACTCGACCGTGCCCCTTCTCGTGCACGCGACCAAGCAGATTCTGGACACCTGGGGCGAGGACGGCTGGGAGCTCGTCCAGGTCGTGCCCGGGCCCAACAACCCCGAGCAGCTGGTGGCCTACCTGAAGCGGGAGAAGCAGGCATGACCAGTGTTGTCGAGGCGAAGCTCGCCGAGCTCGGCCTGACGCTGCCTGAGGTCGTGCCGCCGATCGCCGCGTACCAGCCGGCCGTGCAGTCGGGCGTGTACGTCTACACCGCGGGCCAGCTCCCGATGGTGGAGGGCAAGCTTCCGTGCACCGGCAAGGTCGGCGCGGAGGTCACGCCGGAAGAGGCGAAGAACCTGGCGCGTACGTGCGCGCTGAACGCCCTGGCGGCCGTCAAGTCGGTCACCGGTGACCTCGACCGCATCGCGCGTGTCGTGAAGGTTGTCGGATTTGTCGCCTCGGCAGCCGACTTCACCGGCCAGCCGGCCGTGATCAACGGCGCGAGCGAGCTGCTGGGCGCGGTGCTCGGCGACAAGGGTGTGCACGCGCGCAGCGCGGTGGGAGTGGCTGTGCTGCCGCTCGACGCGCCGGTCGAGATCGAGATTCAGGTCGAGCTCGCTTCGGCGTGACGACCGGGTCGCGGCCCCCTGACCCCGGTGCTCTCGAACATCCAACCGGGAGCGGATAGCCTCCGGCCATGTCCAATGGTCAGTGGTACCCGCCCGAGTGGCCGGACCGGATCCGCGCCCTCGCCAATGGTGAACTCACCGCCGCGCCCCCCAAGCGGGCCGCCACCGTCATGCTCCTGCGGGACACGGCCGGCGGGCCCGCCGTCCACATGCTGCGCAGACGCGCCTCCATGGCCTTCGCCGGAGGCGCGTACGCGTACCCGGGCGGGGGAGTGGACCCCCGCGACGACGACCACCAGGTGGATTGGGCGGGCCCGTCGTTGGACGACTGGGCTGTTCGCCTCGGGGTGGACCGCGCGTCGGCGCAGGCCATTGTGTGCGCCGCGGTGCGCGAGACGTACGAGGAGGCGGGTGTGCTCCTCGCGGGCCCGACGGCCGACACCGTGGTCAGCGACACCACGGGTGACGACTGGGAGGCGGACCGCCGGGCGCTGGTGGCCCGCGAGTTGTCCTTCGCGGACTTCCTGCAGCGCCGGTCCCTGGTGCTGCGCTCGGACCTGCTGGGCGCGTGGGCGCGCTGGATCACCCCCGAGTTCGAGCCGAAGCGGTACGACACGTGGTTCTTCGTCGCCGCGCTGCCGGCCGGCCAGCGGACCCGTAACGCCTCGACGGAGGCGGACCGCACGGTGTGGATCAGCCCGGCGGAGGCGGCGGCGGGCTACGACAAGGGCGAGCTGCTGATGATGCCGCCGACGATCTCGACGCTGCGTACGCTCCAGCCGTACGCCACCGCCGCCGAGGCCCTCGCGGGCGCGGCGCGGCAGGACATGACGCCGGTGCTGGCGCAGGCGCGGCTGGTCGGCGACGAGGTGGTTCTGAGCTGGCCGGGCCACGATGAATTCACGAAGCGGATCCAGAGCACAGGAGGCACCGCATGACTGACGCCGCCGCGCTTCCCGGACAGCCCCGCGGCGGGGTGCTCTCCGGGCCCGCCACCGCTCGTGCCGTCAACGTCCTCGCCCCGAACGCCTCTGCGATGACCCTGGACGGCACCAACACCTGGATCGTCTCGGAGCCGGACTCGGAGCTGGCGGTCGTCATCGACCCGGGGCCGCTCGACGACGTACACCTGCGGACGGTGATCGACACCGCGGAGAAGGCGGGCAAGCGCGTCGCGCTGACCCTCCTCACGCACGGCCACCCCGACCACGCGGAGGGCGCGGCGAGGTTCGCCGAACTGACGCGTACGTCCGTACGGGCCCTGGACCCCGCGCTGCGGCTCGGGGACGAAGGGCTCGCGGCGGGGGACGTCATCACCACCGGGGGCCTGGAGATGCGCGTGGTGCCGACGCCGGGGCACACCGCCGACTCGCTCTGCTTCCACCTGCCCGCCGACCGGTCCGTATTGACGGGGGACACCGTGCTGGGGCGCGGCACGACGGTCGTGGCGCATCCGGACGGGCGGCTCGGCGACTACCTGGACTCGCTGCGGCGGCTGCGTTCCCTGGCGGTCGACGACGGGGTGCGCACCGTGCTGCCGGGGCACGGGCCCGTGCTGGAGGACGCGCAGGGCGTGGTCGAGTACTACCTGACCCACCGGGCGAACCGGCTGGCGCAGGTTGAGACGGCCGTCGAGAACGGGTACGTCAGCGCGTCGGAGATCGTCGCCCACGTGTACGCGGACGTGGACCGGTCACTGTGGCCTGCGGCCGAGCTGTCGGTGCGGGCGCAGCTGGATTATCTGCGGGAGCACGGCCTGATCTGATCAGTCCTCCCTGCGCTTGAATCGGTGGGTGGGGATGGGGACCGCCGCCCCGCCCGCCAGGCGCAGGGTGACGGTCTCGCCGTACGTGAAGGACTCACGCGCCGCGTAGTCGTTCCCAGCGGGACGGGTGAGCAGGGTGCACTCGCCCCGAAAGGGGTCGATGATCAAGCAGGCCGGTACGCCGTGGCGGGCGTACTGGCGGACCTTGATTCGGGTGTCGTTGGCGTCGTCCTGGGTGGGGACGATTTCGACGGCGGCCAGTATGTCCTCGTCTGTGTACGGATCCTTTGCCCCCTCCGCCAGGATCGTCACGTCCGGCACGCGGTCCGGGCCGTCAGGGAACTCGATGAGCACATCGGACAGGATGCGCTCATCGCTGATTCCCGCGGCAGCGACAGCGTTCTGCACGTCGAAGACTGTCCAGCTCTGCACGCTGTTTCGCAGACTCATCACGAGGCGGGCACCCACGATCTCGACCTTGCAGCCTTCGTGTTCCCTGGCGATCCGATCGGCTTTGTCCCGCAGTACGTCGGCCATGACGGTCATAGCTGCCTCCTCGCTGTCAGCAACACCGGTCACTGGACGTGTTCGCAGCGTAGCCGCCGGCACTGACAGTGAGGCCCGGAACGCCGGAAGGGCCGCCCCCACCAGGGGCGGCCCTTCCGGCGTCGTACAGGCTCGTACTAGCGCGAGCGCTTCGCCAGGCGCTCCACGTCCAGCAGGATCACGGCCCGCGCCTCCAGGCGCAGCCAGCCGCGGCCCGCGAAGTCCGCGAGGGCCTTGTTGACCGTCTCGCGGGACGCGCCGACCAGCTGGGCCAGCTCTTCCTGCGTCAGATCGTGCACGACGTGGATGCCCTCCTCGGACTGCACACCGAAGCGGCGCGACAGGTCGAGGAGCGCGCGGGCGACACGCCCCGGCACGTCGGAGAAGACCAGGTCGGACATCTGGTCGTTGGTCTTGCGCAGCCGGCGGGCGACGGCACGGAGGAGGGCCGTGGCCACCTCCGGGCGGACGTTCAGCCAGGGCTGGAGGTCGCCGTGGCCGAGGCCGAGCAGCTTGACCTCCGTCAGGGCGGTTGCGGTCGCGGTGCGCGGGCCCGGGTCGAAGAGCGACAGCTCACCGATCAGCTCGCCGGGGCCGAGTACGGCCAGCATGTTCTCGCGGCCGTCGGGGGAGGTGCGGTGGAGCTTCACCTTGCCCTCCGTCACCACGTACAGGCGGTCGCCCGGGTCGCCCTCGTGGAAGAGGGCGTCGCCGCGAGCGAGCGTCACCTCACTCATTGAGGCGCGGAGCTCCGCGGCCTGCTCGTCATCGAGCGCCGCGAAGAGCGGGGCGCGCCGCAGAACGTCGTCCACGAGTTCTCTCCTTGTCGACCTGCTCATCACGGGAACCGTGGTCACCATGATGCCGGACGGTAAAACAGTGCGATCAATCACAAGTTTGACGTACCGGCGTGCCCGACCGTGCGGCAGGGGGCCGATTGGGGTGGCAATCGGCTGTGACCGGGGCGGATGTCAGTGGCGGGCTTTAGGCTGGCCGGGTGTCCAAAACGCCGGTGACAGTGCAGCCCAAGGGGGCCGGACAGGTGACTGAAGGCCGTAATTCCGCTGTGGGCGAACAAGTTCCGACGCAGCCAAAGAAAGCCGCAAAAGAGGGAAAAACGCCGAAGCGGGCGAGTGTCGCGAAGGGTGCCAAGCCCGAGTCGCGCCTCGCCATGGTCCGCCGCGCCCGCCGGATCAACCGCGAGCTGGCCGAGGTCTATCCGTACGCCCATCCCGAGCTCGACTTCGAGAATCCCTTCCAGCTGCTGGTTGCCACGGTGCTCTCCGCCCAGACCACCGACCTGCGGGTCAACCAGACGACGCCCGCCCTCTTCGCCAAGTACCCGACGCCGGAGGACATGGCGGCAGCCGACCCCGAGGAGCTGGAGCAGCTGATCCGGCCGACGGGCTTCTTCCGTGCGAAGGCCCGCTCGCTGATCGGGCTGTCCGCCGCTCTCAGGGACAACTTCGGCGGCGAGGTTCCGGGCCGCCTGAAGGACCTCGTCACGCTGCCGGGCGTCGGCCGCAAGACCGCCAACGTGGTGCTGGGCAATGCCTTCGGTGTCGCCGGGCTCACCGTCGACACCCACTTCGGGCGGCTCGTACGTCGCTGGAAGTGGACCGACAGCGAGGACCCGGAGAAGATCGAGGCCGACATCGCCGCGATCTTCCCGAAGACCGAGTGGACGATGCTCTCGCACCGGATCATCTTCCACGGCCGCCGCGTCTGCCACTCCCGCAAGCCGGCCTGCGGCGCCTGTCCGATCGCGCATCTGTGCCCGTCCTACGGCGAGGGCGAGACGGACCCGGAGAAGGCGAAGAAGCTCCTCAAATACGAGATGGGGGGCTACCCGGGACAGCGGCTGAAGCCCCCGCCCGGCTATCCCGGAGCGCCGGCGCCGCCGCTGGGAGCCGCCGAGTGACGGGGACGGCGTGCGGTCGCGCGGAACGAACGGGCCCGGTTCGGGCGTTGTGACGACGGGGGTGCCAATGACGCGTGGGAGCGAGACATACGACGGCCGGGCGGCCGGGGTCGCCGGGACGGCCGGGACCGCGGAGGCGGCCGGTCCGGCCGAAGTCGCCGTGACGAGCCGCGGGCTGCCCGGCTGGCTCGATCCGGTGGCCGACGTCGCCCGGTCCGTACGCCCCGAGCAGCTCAGCCGCTTTCTGCCGCCGGAGAGCGGCGCCGGGCGCCAGTCGGCCGTACTGATCCTGTTCGGCGAGGGCGAGAACGGTCCTGAGCTGCTGCTCATGGAGCGTGCGGGCAGCCTCCGCTCGCACGCGGGGCAGCTGAGCTTCCCCGGCGGCGCCCTCGACCCCGCCGACGGGGATCCCGAGACGACGGGCCCGCTGCGCGCCGCGCTCCGCGAGGCCGAGGAAGAAACCGGACTCGATCCCTCCGGCGTCCAGGTCTTCGGCGTACTGCCCCGCCTCTACATCCCCGTCAGCAACTTCGTCGTGACGCCCGTCCTCGGCTGGTGGCGCGAGCCGAGCCCCGTCGGCGTCGTCGATTCGGCCGAGACGGCGAGCGTCTTCACGATCCCCGTGGCGGATCTCACGGATCCGGCCAACCGCGTGACGAGCGTGCACCCGCGCGGTCACAGCGGCCCGGCATTCCTGGTGGGACCCGCTCTGGTCTGGGGTTTCACGGCGGGTGTGATCGACAAGATTCTTCACTACGCAGGATGGGAGCGGCCCTGGGACCGCTCCCGGCAGGTCCCGCTCGACTGGCACGCGTGACAGGGTGGCCACGTGAACGTCCTGGACATCTTGTTGCTGGTCGCGGCGGTGTGGTTCGCGATCGTCGGGTACCGACAGGGATTCGTCGTCGGCATTCTGTCGGTGATCGGCTTCCTCGGCGGTGGCCTCGTCGCGGTTTATCTGCTGCCGTTCCTGTGGGACCAGCTGACCGACGGATCGGAAGTCAGTTCGACGGCCGCCGTCGTCGCGGTCATCGTCGTGATCGTGTGTGCCTCCGTGGGTCAGGCCTTCACCACCCACCTCGGCAACAAGCTCCGCAGATACATCACCTGGTCACCCGCGCGCGTCCTGGACGCCTCGGGCGGCGCGCTGGTCAACGTCGTCGCGATGCTCCTGGTCGCCTGGCTGATCGGCTCCGCGCTCGCCGGCACCTCGCTGCCCACGCTGGGCAAGGAGGTCCGTAACTCAAAGGTGCTCCACGGCGTCTCGCGCGTGATGCCCGAGCAGGCGAGCATGTGGTTCGCGGACTTCAGCTCCGTCCTCGCGCAGAACGGTTTCCCGCAGGTCTTCAGCCCCTTCTCCAACGAGCCGATCACCGAGGTCCAGGCCCCGGACCCGGCACTCGTCGGCAGCCCCGTCGCCGCCCGCGCCAAGCAGTCCATCGTCAAGGTCGTCGGTACGGCGCAGAGCTGCGGCAAGGTCCTCGAAGGCACCGGCTTCGTCTTCGACAAGCGCCGCGTCATGACCAACGCGCATGTCGTCGGCGGCGTGGACGAGCCGACCGTGCAGATAGGCGGTGAGGGCCGGCGGTACGACGCCACAGTGGTGCTCTACGACTGGGAGCGCGACATCGCCGTACTGGACGTCCCGAACCTCGACGCCCCGGCCCTCCGGTTCACGGACACCGACGCCCGCAGCGGCGACGACGCGATCATCGCGGGCTTCCCGGAGAACGGCGCGTACGACGTCCGCTCCGCCCGCGTCCGCGGCCGCATCAACGCCAACGGCCCCGACATCTACCACCGCGGCACGGTTCAGCGCGATGTCTACTCGCTCTTCGCGACCGTCCGTCAGGGCAACTCGGGCGGCCCGCTGCTGACGCCCGACGGCAAGGTCTACGGCGTCGTCTTCGCCAAGTCCCTCGACGACGCCGACACGGGATACGCCCTGACGGCCGACGAGGTCCGCGAGGACATCCGCCTCGGCCGCGTGGCCAACCAGCAGGTCGACAGCGAGGGATGCGCGCTCTGACGCTCTGAGGCTCTGACGATTCCGAGAGGCCGGTTCACCATCACATGCGTCTGACGATCCTCGGCGGCGGGGGTTTCCGCGTCCCCCTCGTGTACGCCGCGCTCCTGCGCGACCGCGCCGAGGGCCGTGTCACCCACGTCACGCTCCACGACGTGGAGCCGGCCCGCCTGACCGCCATCGGCCGCGTCCTGGCCGACCAGGCCGACGGCGTAACGGACGCGCCATCGGTGTCCGCCACCACCGACCTCGACGAGGCCCTGCGCGGCGCCGACTTCGTCTTCTCCGCCATCCGGGTCGGCGGCCTGGAAGGCAGGGCCGCCGACGAGCGCGTCGCCCTCGCCGAAGGCGTCCTGGGCCAGGAGACGGTCGGCGCGGGCGGCATCGCGTACGGACTGCGTACGGTCCCGGTGGCCCTCGACATCGCGCGGCGCGTGGCGCGGCTCGCCCCCGACGCCTGGGTCATCAACTTCACCAACCCGGCCGGCCTGGTCGCCGAGGCCATGTCCCGCCACCTCGGCGACCGCGTCATCGGCATCTGCGACTCACCCGTGGGCCTCGGCCGCCGCGTCGCCGGCGTACTGGGCGTCGCCGACCCGAGGCGGGCGCGGCTCGACTACGTGGGCCTCAACCATCTCGGCTGGCTCCGTGGGGTGTACGCCGAAGATGCCCCCGGCCGGGACCTGCTCCCGGCCCTGTTCGACGACGAGAGCGCGCTGACCTCCTTCGAGGAGGGCAGGCTCTTCGGCGCCGAGTGGCTGCGCTCGCTCGGCTCCGTACCCAACGAATACCTGCACTACTACTACTTCAACCGCGAGACGGTCGCCGCCTACCGCGAGGCGAAGCAGACCCGCGGCGCCTTCCTCCGCGACCAGCAGGCGCGCTTCTACGACGACATGGCGGACCGTGCGCCCGGGTCGCCGCCCTCCGGCGCCCTGGCGGCGTGGGACCGTACCCGCGCCGAGCGCGAAGCCACGTACATGGCGGCGAACCGGGAGGCGGCGGGCGCGGGTGAGCGCGCCGCCGACGACCTGGAGTCCGGCGGCTACGAGTACGTCGCGCTCGCCCTGATGCGGGCCATCGCCCGCGACGAACGCGCCACGCTCATCCTCAACGTCCGCAACCGGAGCACCCTGTCGCTGCTCGACGAGGCAGCCGTCATCGAGGTTCCGTGCCTGGTCGACGCGACCGGCGCCTGCCCCCTCGCCGTATCACCGCTGACCGGCCACGAGGCGGGCCTGGTGGCCGCGGTCAAGGCGGTGGAACGGTGCGTACTGGAAGCGGGGGAGAGCGGGTCGGCGCGGGCAGCGGTGAAGGCCTTCGCCCTGCACCCGCTCGTCGACTCGGTCGGGGTGGCACGGAAGCTGCTCGACGGCTACCGGAGTGTGCACCCCGGACTCGGTTACCTCAGGTCAGAAGGCAGCCGGCTTCAGTCGCGAGGGTGACGCAGCCGCGCCGAGACCCAGCGGGCCCGGCGGCGGAGGATGTGTGGGATCCCGATCGCGCGGGAAGGCGGGCCGTGGCCCTGATCCTGCGGACCGCCCCCTTCGTGGGTGCTCAGCGCTGTGGCCGAGCGGCGGTTGCGTGCTGCGTCACCGTAGTCGTGCGTCCAGCCCATACCCCGACGTTTGCCCGTGCCTCAAGGTCCGTAATCGCGTCGGGGGCAGCCAATTGGCCTATGCGTCAGGCAATTGGCCGTTCGTCGGACAAGCGTTCAGAATGCTCGGCGCTCGGTCAGCGGTCGGGCTCGGGATCCTTCAGCCAGTTGACCAGCTCGGTCGAGAACGCCACCGGGTCCTCCTCGTGCGGGAAGTGTCCGAGACCGTCGAACAGCCGCCACCGGTACGGCGCTTCGACGTACTCGCCGGAACCCGCCGCGCTGCGCGTACGCATCACCGGGTCCAGCGATCCGTGCAGATGCAGTGTCGGCACCCGTACCGGCCGCTTCATCCGCCGGTTGAACTGGATGCCGTCCGGCCGCGCCATCGACCGCACCATCCACCGGTACGGCTCGATCGAGCAGTGCGCCGTCGACGGAATCGACATCGCCCGCCGGTATACGTCGACGTCCTCGTCGTCCGGCAGCCGCGGCCCCGACCATTCCCGGACCAGGCGGCCCACCAACGCCGCGTCGTCCGCCATCAGCTGACGCTCGGGCAGCCACGGCCGCTGGAAGCCCCAGACGTACGATCCGGCCCGCGTCTGCGACAGGTCGGAGAGCATCGCCGAGCGCCAGCGCCGCGGATGCGGCATCGACGAGACCACGAGCCGACGCACCAGCTTGGGCCGCATCACGGCCGCCGTCCACGCCAGGTACCCGCCCAGGTCGTGCCCGACGAGCGCCGCGTCCGGCTCGCCGAGCGAGCGCACCACGCCGGTGATGTCGAGCGCGAGGTTCGCCGGGTCGTAACCCCGCGGCGTACGGTCGCTGCCGCCCACGCCCCGCAGGTCCATCGCGACGGCCCGGAACCCGGCGTCGGCGAGCGCGGTCATCTGGTGCCGCCACGTCCACCAGAACTGCGGGAAACCGTGCAGCAGCAGCACGAGCGGCCCGTCCCCGACTTCCGCGATGTGGAAGCGGGCGCCGTTGGCCGCGACATCGCGGTGGGTCCACGGACCGTCGGGGCGTACGACAGAAGTGGAAGCGAGAGCCGGAGCCGGAGCGGGAGCAGGGGCTGGAGCAGAGGCGGGAGCAGGGGCGGTCGCGCCGGAGCCGGAATCTGGGACGGTCATGTGGACGAGCGTGCCACAGCCACCGCCTTGTCACCGACCTGGCGCGGATGAGGCTTGACGCCCTGGAGTACGGCTGCCGTCTGCTTGGCCGAGGCGATGCTCTTCTCCGGCGGCTTGACCTTCTTGAACTTCGAGACGGCGATCAGCGCCAGCAGGCCCGCCAGCAGCAGAAACGCTCCGCCGACGATCAGGAAGGACCAGGCGAGGCCGAGTCCCAGGTTGTGGATGCCGTACGCCGCGGCGAAGCTCAGCACCGGCAGCGAGAAGAGCGCGAACACCCCGGCGACACCGATGGCCGTACCGCCCATGCCGACGCGCTTGGCGTCCTGCCGCAGCTCGGCCTTGGCCAGCGCGATCTCGTCGTGCACGAGTGCGGACATCTCGGCGGTCGCTGATGCGACCAACTGGCCGAGGCTGCGGTCGACGCTGTCGGCTGTCGCCGTGCGGGCGGGGTCGCTCATGGCTCTCTCCCTCTTCAGTGCTACGTCTGCTGCGTGCTGCGTCTGCATCTGATGTCGAATCATGCCGGACTGTCGTCCTTGCCGCTGGAAGCCCCCGCGAGTTCCGCCAGCTTGCGGTGCTCCGCGGCCTTCTTCTCGTAGATCGCGGCCATCCGCAGGTGGTACTCGGGCTGGTCGAGCTCGTAGACGTCCGGAATGCCGTCCTGGTCCTCGTCGCGCTCCTCGTCCTCGACCATCGCGCGGTACTTGCGTACCCGCAGCTTGAGCAGAATCCCGGAAAGTACGGCGGCGATCAGCGACCCGATGAGTACGGCCGCCTTGACCTGGTCGGTCAGCTCGGCGTCCCCGGTGAAGGCCAGTTCGCCGATGAGCAGCGAGACGGTGAAGCCGATGCCGGCCAGGGAGGCGACGGCGAAGACATCGGGCCAGGTGAGGTCGTCGTTGAGCTCGGCCCTGGTGAAGCGGGCCGCCAGCCACGTGCCGCCGAAGATGCCGATGGCCTTGCCGACCACCAGGCCGAGGACGACACCGAGCGTCTCGGGCCGGGTGAATACGTCGCCGACCGCCTTGCCGGAGACGGTGACCCCGGCGGAGAACAGCGCGAACAGAGGCACCGCGATTCCGGCCGAGATCGGGCGTACGAGGTGCTCGATGTGCTCGCCGGGGGAGTGCGCCTCGCCGTCCTCGTCCCGGGTGCAGCGCAGCATCAGGCCCATCGCGACACCGGCGATGGTGGCGTGGACGCCGCTGTTGTACATCAGGCCCCAGATCACCAGGGCGAGCGGTACGTAGATGTACCAGCCGCGCACGCGCGCCCGCAGCAGCAGCCAGAAGACGGCCAGACCCACGACGGCGCCGCCGAGTGCGAGGAAGTCGAGGTCGCTGGTGAAGAAGACGGCGATGATCAGGATCGCGAACAGGTCGTCGACGACGGCGAGGGTCAGCAGGAAGGCGCGCAGCGCGGACGGCAGCGAGGTGCCGATGACCGCGAGGACGGCGAGCGCGAAGGCGATGTCGGTGGCGGTCGGGACCGCCCAGCCGTCCAGTGACCCGTCCCCGGTCACGTTGACCAGGACGTACACGAGGGCCGGCGCCACCATGCCGCTGAGGGCGGCGATGACGGGGAGCGCGGCGGCCTTGGGGTCGCGAAGTTCGCCGGCGACGAGTTCGCGCTTGAGCTCGATGCCCGCGACGAAGAAGAAGACGGCGAGGAGGCCGTCGGCGGCCCAGTGCTGGATGGAGAGGTCGAGGCCGAGGGAGGCGGGGCCGATGTGGAAGTCGCGTACGGACGCGTAACTGTCGCGGAGGCCGGTGTTCGCCCAGATCAGCGCCGCTGTCGCCGCGATGAGGAGCAGTACGCCGCCGACGGTTTCGGTGCGCAGCGCCTCCGCGACGAAGGTGCGCTCGGGCAGCGAGAGCCGTCCGAGGAACTTGCGGGGGCCGGCAGGGGTGGGCGGGCCGGGCGGGTTGGGCGGCGCGGTCGGGCGGGGCGCGGTCACGGGGTGGAACCTCCGGTCGGTGGGCAGCATGGAGCACATTGCCGACCAGACTTCCCGGCACACCTCTTGAGTTTGACGCGTTCCTTACGCGAACAGACACTCTACCGGGGCGTGCAAGGGCGTAATCCGGCGAATCGTCACTTTACGAACAGAGTGGGCAGAACGGGCACCCGGCTCCCCGCGCCGGGTGCCCGTCTGCGTACGTACTGACGCGACCTGGGCCGTCAGTCCTCGCTCAGTCCTCGCTGGAGGCGCTCGGCAGCTTGGTCTGGATCAGGTCCATCACCGAGGAGTCGGTGAGTGTGGTGACATCGCCCAGTTGCCGGTTTTCCGCCACGTCCCGCAGCAGCCGCCGCATGATTTTGCCGGAGCGGGTCTTGGGCAGTTCGGCCACGGGGAGGATCCGCTTGGGCTTCGCGATCGGGCCGAGGGCGGTTCCGACGTGGTTGCGGAGCTCGGCGACGAGGGTGTCCGTCTCGGACGCCGTACCGCGCAGGATCACGAAGGCGACGATGGCCTGACCGGTCGTCTCGTCGGCCGCGCCGACAACCGCCGCCTCGGCGACCGACGGGTGGGACACGAGCGCCGACTCGACCTCGGTGGTCGAGATGTTGTGGCCGGACACCAGCATCACGTCGTCGACCCGGCCGAGCAGCCAGATGTCGCCGTCGTCGTCCTTCTTGGCGCCGTCGCCCGCGAAGTACTTGCCGGGGAAGCGGGACCAGTACGTGTCGATGAAGCGCTGGTCGTCGCCCCAGATCGTACGCAGCATGGACGGCCACGGCTCGGTGAGGACGAGGTAGCCGCCGCCCCCGTTCGGGACCTCGTTCGCCTCGTCGTCGACGACGGTCGCGCTGATGCCGGGCAGTGCGCGCTGGGCGGATCCGGGCTTGGTCTCGGTGACGCCGGGCAGCGGCGAAATCATCATCGCGCCGGTCTCGGTCTGCCACCAGGTGTCCACGATGGGCGTCTTGCCGGCGCCGATGTGCTCGCGGTACCAGATCCACGCCTCGGGGTTGATCGGCTCGCCGACCGAACCGAGGATGCGGAGACTGCTCAGGTCGAACTTGGCGGGGATGTCGTCTCCCCACTTCATGAACGTCCGGATCGCGGTCGGCGCGGTGTAGAGGATCGTGACGCCGTACTTCTGGATGATTTCCCAGAAGCGGCCCTGGTGCGGGGTGTCGGGCGTGCCCTCGTACATGACCTGCGTCGCGCCGTTGGCGAGCGGCCCGTACACGATGTACGAATGGCCGGTCACCCAGCCGATGTCGGCCGTGCACCAGTAGACGTCGGTCTCCGGCTTGAGGTCGAAGACGGCGTGGTGGGTGTACGCCGTCTGCGTGAGGTAGCCGCCGGAGGTGTGCAGGATGCCCTTCGGCTTACCCGTCGTACCGGACGTGTAGAGGATGAAGAGCGGGTGCTCGGCGCCGAAGGCCTCGGGGGTGTGCGCGGCGGACTGGCGGCCGACGATCTCGTGCCACCAGACGTCGCGGCTGTCGTCCCACGCCGTGTCCTGACCCGTGCGGCGTACGACCAGAACGTGCTCCACCTGCGGGCACTTGGCGACGGCCTCGTCGATGGCGGGCTTGAGGGCGGTGGGCTTGGTGCGCCGGTAGCCGCCGTCCGCGGTGATGACCAGCTTGGCGTCGGCGTCCTGGATGCGGGAGGCGACGGCGTCGGCCGAGAAGCCGCCGAAGACGACCGAGTGCGCGGCTCCGATGCGGGCGCAGGCCAGCATCGCCACGGCGGCCTCGGGAATCATCGGCAGGTAGACGGCGACCCGGTCGCCCTTGCGTACGCCAAGCTCCGTAAGGGCGTTGGCGGCGCGCGAGACCTCGTCCTTGAGTTCGGCGTAGGTGATCGCACGGCTGTCGCCGGGCTCGCCCTCGAAGTGGATGGCGACGCGGTCGCCGTGGCCGGCCTCGACGTGGCGGTCCACGCAGTTGTACGCGACGTTGAGCTCGCCGTCGGCGAACCACTTCGCGAACGGCGGGTTCGACCAGTCGAGTGTCTCGGTAGGCTCGGTGGCCCAGGTGAGCCGCCCGGCCTGCTCGGCCCAGAAGCCCAGCCTGTCTGCCTCGGCCTGCTCGTACGCCTGCGCCGTGACGTTGGCGTTCGCGGCCAGCTCGGCAGGCGGTGCGAAGCGGCGCTCCTCCTTCATGAGGTTGGCCAGGCTTTCGTTGCTCACGACATCTCCCATTCCCAGGGCGTCCGATGTGTCCCGTGCCCTAGCTCATCAGTCCCGTGCCCGGGTGACAAGAGCCTTCCGGGAATTGGTTTAGACCTGTGAGCTGCGGCGGGCCGCATCCGTCCGGTGTTGGTGGCGGCTGCGGTGGCTGAGGTGCGGCGTACGGCCCCTCCTCGCAGGGCGGTGCGGGGAGGGGCCATACGGTCTCACGGACGCGGAGGCGGATCGGTTCAGGCGCGCGACTCTTCAAGTGAGCCATCCGAGCCATCCGAGCCATCTTGGCTCTCTGAGCCTTCTGAGCCTTCTGGGGCTTCCGCGTCGGACGGGCCGACCCGGTCGAAGACCTCGCAGGTCTCGCCGATCCGCATACCGTCCTGGAGCAGATACGCCTGGGCCTCGCCGACATGGAAGTACATGCCGTGGAGTTCGAGTGTGCCCTCGTCGAGCCGCCGTCGTACCGCCTCGTGCGTACGCAGATTCTCCAACTGCTGGACCACATTGGTCAGGCAGAGCTGCTCGACCGCGTCGGCCGGCAGCCGCCCCGAGATCCTCGCCCAGGAGTGTTTCCTGCTCCTCATGCGCTCCAGGCTGGGCGCCCCGTGCCGCAGCCAGCGCCGCAGTGGCGTCTGGGCCGCGTCCGACGGCGTGTTGAGCGGCGTATTGAGCAGGGCCTGCATCGCGCCGCAGCCGGAGTGGCCGCAGACGGTGATGGACTGCACCTTCAGTACGTCCACGGCGTACTCGATGGCCGCCCCGACCGAGTCGTCGGTGTTCTCCGCACCGGGCGGCGGGACCAGATTGCCCACATTGCGTACGGTGAAGAGGTCGCCGGGGCCACTCGACGTGATCATGCTCGTGACCAGCCGGGAGTCGGCGCACGTGATGAACAGCTGCGACGGCGTCTGCCCCTCACGGGCGAGCCGGGCCAGCTCTTCGCGCACCAGCGGCGCCGTATTGCGCTGGAACGCGCTGAGCCCGGTGGCGAGTTGGCCCGCGCCGCCGGCCGCCCGTCCCCGCCTGGCGGCCGAAGGGGCGGCGGCATGGTCGCCGCAGTGGTGGTTGCGCCAGGGGGTCCATGGCCGGCAGCAGGTGTGGGCGGACTGCGTGGAGCGGGCGGGACTCCCGGTCGAGTTGGCGGAGCCGGCGAAGTGGGGGTCGGTGAAGTCTGCGAAGTCGGGAGAACCGGCGCCGGGGGCCGGCCCGGTGAACCGCTGGCCCGAACGCCCGGTGATTTCCACCCGGCCGCCTTGCGCGGCATGCGCGACCTGCCAGTCCTGGAGCGTTTCGTACGCCGCGTGGTCCATGAAGGAGCCGTCCAGCTCGACGACCGCGTCGGCCCCGTGGGGCACTTGGTTCAGGGCCCGGCTCAGCCGGGGCACGGCGAGGAAGGTCAACTGACCGCGCACCCTGATGTGATGGGCGCCGTCGGCCGTCGTCTCCGCGGTGACGTGTGTCTTGGCCAGCCGGTGGAGCGCGACCGCGACCGCCACCCCGATGCCCATCGCCACACCTTCCAGTACGCCGAGGAGAACGACCCCGGCGACCGTCACCGCGTAAACCAGCATCTCCCGGTGGCGGGAGGCGCTGCGGATGTGCGCGACGCTCACCATCTGGAAGCCGACGACCATCACCAGCGCGGCGAGCGCGGGCAGCGGGATCAGATCGATGACCGGCACCAGGAAGAGCGCGGCGAGAGCGATCCACACTCCGTGCAGCATCGTGGAGTGCCGGCTGACCGCGCCTGCCGACACATTGGCGACGCTGCGTACGGCGACACCGGCGACCGGCAGTCCGCCGAGCGCCCCGGACACGACGTTCGCGGCGCCCTGGCCCGCCAGTTCGCGGTCGAGGTTCGAACGCGTGCCTTCGGCCGGCGGTGTCTTGCGGGCGGACACCAACTTGTCGACGGCGACAGCCGAGAGCAACGACTGCACGCTCGTGACCAGCGTGACGGTGAGCACGGCCGCGGCGATGCCGAGCACCGGCCCTTCCGGCAGTTCCGGCAGCGCATGACTGCTCCAGGACGGCAGGTCGACGCGCGGCACCTCCATCCGGGTCAGCGCGGCGAGCGCGGCCCCGGCGAACACCGCGACGAGGGCGGCCGGGACCTTGTGGGCGATCCGGCCCGTACGCCCGGGAATGTGCGGCCACAGGAGCAACACGGTGACGGTGAGCGCGCTGACCAGGATCGCAGGGCCGTGCAGGTTGGCCAATTGGGCGGGCAGGCCCTGCACGTTCTCGACGGCGGAGCTCTGCGGGGTGCCTCCCAGGACGATGTGCAGTTGGGAGAGGGCGATGGTCGCGCCGATGCCGGCCAGCATGCCGTGCACGATCGCCGGGCTGACGGCGAGCGCGGAACGGGCCACGCGTACTGCGGACAGTGCGAGTTGGGCGAGGCCGGCGACGACCGTGATGGCGCAGGTCGTGCGCCAGCCGTACTGCTGGATCAGGTCGGCCGTGACCACCGTGAGGCCGGCGGCCGGTCCGCTGACCTGGAGGGGAGCCCCACCGAACCGGCCGGCGACGAGGCCACCGACGGCGGCGGCGACCAGGCCGGCCTGGAGCGGCGCGCCGGTGGCCAGGGCGATGCCGAGGGAGAGCGGCAGTGCGATCAGGAAGACGGAAATGGAGGCGGACAGGTCCGCTCCGGCGATACGGAAGCGGCGCCGGCGGCCGTCGCCGGGCGGCGGGCTGTGCGGACGCTTGGATCGGGGTGCGCCGGTGGCGCGCGAAGAATGGTCGGTGCGGGTGGGGACGCAGGCAGACATGGTTCCCGTCTCCTCCGGGGCAGCGCGGTCGCGGAACGTGGGGCGCGGCCGTGGGTCACGGCGTGCAGCGGCGGGATTTTCAACTCTCAGTAAATGAATGGTAATGCAGAGTAAAGAACCAATGGGGCAATTAGGTCTAAATGGAGCAACCATTCACTCGTAGTGACGAATAAGGAATTTAAGCGGCTTGTCGTATTTATTCCTCCGCTAGGCCGTGCGAGGTTTGCCGCGCTGTGTCGGCAGTGCAGCGCACGAAACCTGACGGAAGAGGGTGGGCGGATGATGGCCGCCACGAAGAGGATCGTCTTCGGCGTCGCCGCCGTGACCTTGGCAGGCTCGCTCGCGGCCTGCTCGGGATCCGCCGGCCAGGGCGCCCCAGACGCCGGGCAAGGCGCCCACGGAGCGAAGAACGCGCCCAAGCCGGCGCCCATGAGCGGGGTACGCCTGATTGGCGACGGCTCGACGGCGTACACCGGAAAGCAGCCGAATGTGACCAGGCCCCAGCGGCTGAAGCCCGGTCAGAGTCCGCCGCAGTTCGTGGTCTTCTCCTGGGACGGGGCGGGGGAGGACAGCCAGCGGCTCTTCTCCCACTTCCGCGAGGTCGGCAAGAAGTACGACGCGACGATGACGTACTTCCTCAGCGCCGTATACCTGCTCCCCGAGGACAAGAGGCACCTCTACGACCCGCCGCAGCACTCACCGGGCCGCTCCGACATCGGCTTCAACGACGTCGAGGGAATCAGCGAGACCGTGGAACAGCTGCGCGGCGCGTGGCTGGACGGCAATGAGATCGGCACGCACTTCAACGGCCACTTCTGCGGCAAGGACGGGGGCGTCGGCACCTGGTCCACGGAGGAGTGGAAGAGCGAGATCGCGCAGGCGAAGGCGTTCGTGAAGCGCTGGAAGACCAACTCGGGCCTGAAGGACGCCAAGCCGCTGCCCTTCGACTACGACAAGGAGCTCGTCGGCGCCCGCACTCCCTGCCTGGAGGGGCAGAAGAACATGATGGCGGCCGGAAAAGAGCTGGGCTTCCGCTACGACTCCAGCGGTATCGGCAAGCAGGTGTGGCCGAAGAAGACCCAGGGCATGTGGGACATTCCGCTCCAGCTGGTACCGGTGCCGGGGCGGGCCTTCGAAACGCTCTCGATGGACTACAACTTCATGGTCAACCAGTCGGGAACGGTCAAGGGCGATCCGGCCCAGCACGAGTTCTGGGGCAACCAGATGCGCGACGGCCTCCTCCAGGCCTTCGACCGCTCGTACGACGGAAACCGGGCCCCGCTGATCATCGGCAACCACTTCGAGTCCTGGAACGGCGGCACGTACATGCGCGCCATCGAGGAGACGATCAAAACGGTCTGCGTGAAGCGGGACGTGCGCTGCGTCTCCTTCAAGCAGCTCGTCGACTGGCTGGACGCACAGGACCCGCAGGTGCTCGCCAAGATGCGCACTCTGGACGTCGGGGAGAACCCGCAGGAAGGCTGGGGACCATTCCTGACCACCCAGCCCACCGCGGCCGCCCCGAGCGCAGCGCCGGCTTCCCACGCCAAGCCGGCTGAGCGCCACTAACTCCGCAAAATACTTGCGGCTCTAGGCCCGGACTTCGCGGGTCGCTGAAAAGGTTCGCCGCAGCGGCTCTTCGGCGTCCGAACCCGACCGGATCGGACCGGCATTGCGATCGCCGTTGCGGACCGGACTGAGCGGCGATCGGTCGTGACCAGTTGATCTTCACGATCGGGTGACCTGCGAAGTACGGGTCTAGGAGGGCTGGGGGACGGGCAGCGCCTCCCCGAGGACGAAGGCGGGGTCGACCTGGGCAGCCAG
The DNA here is from genome assembly GCF_018614035.1 of Streptomyces sp. ISL-96. Classification (GTDB taxonomy): domain Bacteria; phylum Actinomycetota; class Actinomycetes; order Streptomycetales; family Streptomycetaceae; genus Streptomyces. Next base: position 162,449 of record NZ_JAGGPA010000006.1, on the reverse strand, counting down.
GCAGGTTCCTCCTTCTGCGCCCCTCGCGACGTTCGGCGCCGGGGGCGCCTCTCGGGCTTCGGGGCGCTGTGCCGGACTCCGTCCGTCCGGCCCGCGACCGGGGGCAGGTGGTTGCGGCTCTAGGCCCGGACTTCGCGGGTCGCTGAAAAGGTTCGCCGCAGCGGCTCTTCGGCGTCCGAACCCGACCGGATCGGACCGGCATTGCGATCGCCGTTGCGGACCGGACTGAGCGGCGATCGGTCGTGACCAGTTGATCTTCACGATCGGGTGACCTGCGAAGTACGGGTCTAGGAGGGCTGGGGGACGGGCAGCGCCTCCCCGAGGACGAAGGCGGGGTCGACCTGGGCAGCCAGGTCGACGCCCGTCTTCGCGTTGCCCCAGCTCTCCGCGTTCTTCAGGTGGAAGTGCACCATCTGGCGCGTGTAACGCTCCCAGTCGCGCTCCGCGTACGAATCCTCCGCGGCGTCCTGCAGGGTCTGGAGGGCGAGGCGGTTGTCGGCTTCCAGGAGCTCGAACCGAGAAGGGCGGCCCTTCTCCATCGCGCGGACCCAGTCGGACGCCCGGACGGTGACCAGCAGGTCGTCGCCCACCTGCTCGCGCAGGAAGTCGATGTCGTCCTGGCCCTGCACCTTGTTGCCGACGACCTTGAGGGATACGCCGAAGTCCGCCGCGTACTCCTTGTACTGGCGGTAGACGGAGACGCCCTTGCGGGTCGGTTCGGCCACCAGGAAGGTCATGTCGAAGCGGGTGAACATGCCGGAGGCGAAGGAATCTGAACCGGCCGTCATGTCGACGACGACGTACTCCTGCGGGCCGTCGACGAGGTGGTTGAGGCACAGCTCGACCGCACCGACCTTGGAGTGGTAGCACGCGACACCCAGGTCGGACTCGGTGAACGGCCCGGTGGCCATCAGCCGGATCTCGCCGTCGTCGAGCCGCACGGTACGGGCGCACGCGTCGTACACCGGGTTGTCCTCGCTCACCCGCAGCAGGCGCGAACCCTCTCCCGGTGGCGTGGTCTTGATCATCGTTTCGGCGGAGGCGATACGGGGATTCGTGCCGCGCAGGTAGTCCTTGATGAGGGGCAGGTGCGCGCCCATGGCGGGCAGCGCCGCGGCCTGTGCCTCGTCGAGACCGAGCGCGGGGCCCAGGTGCTGGTTGATGTCGGCGTCCACGGCGACGACCGGGGCCTCGTTGGCGGTGAGGTGGCGGATGAAGAGCGAGGACAGCGTCGTCTTGCCGCTGCCGCCCTTCCCTACGAAAGCGATCTTCATGTTCACCAAGGGTAATCGCATGATTGCGTGCTGTGCGCACACTGAGTGAAGAAGACCACTCCAAGGTGGGGTGAGTGCTATGGATGCGTAGGCTCCTTACTTATGAGTACGACTGCTGACCCACTCGCGGCGCTGGGCGCGCTGCCCGGCGTGCCCGAGGCCGTGGACTCCGTGCGCAAGGCCGTCGACCGCGTCTACGGACACCGCGTCATGCGGCGCCGCAGCAACGAGATCACCGCGGAGGCGGCGCTGCGCGGCGCACGCGGCTCGGCGGCGCTGGCGGGTGCCGACTGGGCGCTGGAGGAGGTGCGTCGGCGTACCGACTTCAGCGTCGACGAGGAGTCGCGGACGGTCGGAGCGGCGCTGCGGCTGACCGCCGAGGCCGGACAGCTCCTGTCCATCTGGCGCCAGTCGCCGCTTCGGGTGCTGGCCCGGCTGCATCTGGTGGCGGCGGGCGGGGCAGGGGTGTCCGACGAGCTGGTGGGCCGGCCGCGGCTCGCGGGCGAGCCCGTGAACGAGCCTTTGATCGAGCTTCCGCTGCCGGGCGCCGACGAGGTGGCAGGGCGGCTCGAAGGGCTTTCGCAGCTCATCATCGCGGGCGGTTCCGCGCCTGCGCTGGTGACGGCGGCCGTGGTGCACGGCGAGCTGCTGGCGCTGCGCCCGTTCGGCTCGTACAACGGCCTGGTGGCGCGCACCGCCGGGCGGATCGTGATGATCGGCAGCGGCCTCGACCCGAAGTCGGTCTGCCCGGCGGAGGTCGGGCACGGGGAGCTGGGGCGCGCGGCGTACGTCGCGGCGCTGGAGGGCTATGTGTCAGGGACTCCGGAGGGCATGGCGGCGTGGATCACGCACTGCGGGCGTGCGGTGGAGCTGGGGGCCCGGGAGTCGACGGCCGTGTGCGAGGCGCTTCAGCGCGGAGCTGCCTGAGCCTTTCCGGCCGGACAAAGGGTTGCGGCGGTACCAGTGAACCGGTACCGCCGCTGGCATGTCCGCCGAGTTACCATGCGTCCTCGAATTTATGCCCATCAGGTCGGGTACTTTGCCCGTCACCTGGTGCGGCTGGCCCGTAATCGACGGGTCGACGTCGCGTGGGTGCTCAACTTCCATGCTCGGTCCGTGGGGCCTTACTGCGTTGTAGGTCATCCTCTCGGATGTCCGTGGTCTCGCGGGCCGTTACCTCATTTGTACTCCTGAAGCCGGGGAAGCGAAAGCCCTGGACATGCTTCTTTGCGTATCGGTTCAAATACGGGCAAAGGTTTCGTATTGGCGCCTGGCTCGCCGGCCGGGCCTGCGGCTGACGTACCAGACCAGACCCGCGGTGGCGGCGGCCGCTCCGACCGCGGCCGCGGCGACGAGCGCGGGGCGGGGCGGCATGGAGAAGGCGGGCAGCCGCTGCTTGAGCCGGACCGGCCGGTTGAAGACGAGAACCGGCCATTCGCGGGCGACTGCTTCGCGGCGCAGCGCCCGGTCCGGATTGACCGCGCAGGGATGGCCGACCGACTCGAGCATCGGGATGTCCGTCGCCGAATCGCTGTACGCGTAACAGCGCGCCAGGTCGTATCCCTCGGACGCCGCGAGCTCCTTGATCGCCTCGGCCTTGGTGGGGCCGTACGCGTAGTACTCGATCTCGCCCGTGAAGCAGCCGTCGTCGCCGACGACCATCCGGGTCGCCACCACGCGGTCGGCTCCCAGGAGCTCCCCGATCGGCTCGACCACCTCCGCGCCCGAGGTGGAGACGATCACGACGTCGCGGCCGGCGGTGTGATGCTCCTCGATGAGGGAGGCCGCCTCGTCGTAAATGATGGGGTCGATCAGGTCGTGCAGTGTCTCGGCGACGATCTCTTTGACCTGTTGGACGTTCCAGCCCTTGCAGAGTGCGGAGAGGTACTCGCGCATGCGCTCCATCTGGTCGTGGTCCGCGCCTCCGGCGAGGAAGACGAACTGGGTGTAGGCCGTACGGAGAGCAGCTCTGCGGCTGATCAGTCCGCCTTGATAGAAGGACTTGCTGAAGGTCAGCGTGCTCGACTTCGCAATGACGGTCTTGTCGAGGTCGAAGAAGGCGGCTGTTCGCGGCAAGGAGCGGTTTTCCACGAGGCGAGCATAGGCGCCCACCATTCGGCGTACGCTGTGGCGCGTGGGTTTGCCTGAGAAGGCTCTCGGGTACACCATGGAAGTCACGGATCGTTCGCGACCGTGCTACCCCGGTCCGACTCCTCCCCCCCCGAGTCGGCCGTGGAGACGACCCCCGTTCTCCCCCCCGACGGGGGTCGTCGCATGTCCGGACGCGGTTTTGCCCTCCGGTTCTGATCATTCTTCCCCCTCCCGGCCCGTGGCCGCAGCTGCCTTCCACTCACAAGACGTGTCACGGTGAGTAGTCGTTCCGCAGCTCTCCGGAAGTCACTGGTATAGGTGAGCGGGATATTCACAACCGATGAGTTGTCCCCCGTTTTTTAGCAAGATCCACACGATTTACCAGATCCCCCCACGGTGATTGCGTCCGCGAAGTTCGTGGACGCAAGGAATCGCAGTGAGAAGGGGGCGGAGATCGTGGCCGGATCCATGACACCCGACCGACCGCCGGCCGCCGAAGCGCGGCAGGGCGGACCGCTGATCGTCACCGAGGACGTCGACCTGCTCGACGATCTGCTGCGGCTGTGCGCCGCGGCGGGCGCCGAACCGGAAGTCCACCACGCGGTGCCCGAGCGGAGGGGCAGCTGGGAGAACGCGCCGCTGATCCTCGTCGGCGACGACGCTGCCGACCGGGTGCGCGGGGCTGTGCTCGGACGCGGGGGAGTGCGCAGACGCGGCGTGATGCTCGTGGGCAAGGACCAGGACGACCCCGATGTGTGGCGGCGCGCGGTGGAGATCGGCGCCGACCATGTGCTGCGGCTGCCCGACGCGGAAAGCTGGCTGGTCGAGCGCATCGCCGATGTGGCGGAGGGGGTGGGGCGCCAGGCCCTGACCGTGGGAGTGCTCGGCGGGCGGGGCGGGGCAGGGGCTTCCACTCTGGCGTGTGCGCTGGCCGTGGCCGCCGCTCGCACGGGCCTGCGCACGATGCTCATCGACGGCGATCCGCTGGGCGGCGGCCTCGACGTACTGCTCGGTGGGGAAGCCGTGGAAGGCATGCGGTGGCCCGATTTCGCGGAGTCCAGGGGGCGGGTCGGCAGCGGTGCGCTCGAGGAGTCGCTGCCCGAGCTGCATGCGCTGCGCGTGCTGAGCTGGGACCGGGGCGACCGTGTGGTGATCCCGCCGGAAGCGATGCGCTCGGTGCTGGCCGCCGCGCGAAGGCGTGGTGGGGTCGTGGTCGTGGACCTGCCGCGCCGGGTCGACGAGGCCGTGGCCGAGGCGCTGGCCCAGCTCGACCTCGGACTGCTGGTGGTGCCCGCCGAGCTGCGGGCCGTCGCGGCGGCGAGCCGGGTTGCGTCCACGGCGGGCATGGTGCTGCGGGACCTGCGGGTGGTGGTGCGCGGGCCGTACGCCGCAGGGCTGGACGAGGAGTCGGTGGCGGGGCTGCTGGGGCTTCCGCTGGCCGGTGAGCTGCCGATGGAGTCGGGGCTGCTGGAGGCGCAGGCCGGCGGTACACCACCGGGTGGCAGTGCGCGCGGACCGCTGGCCCGGTTCTGTACGGCGTTCTGGGAGCAGGCGCTCGCCGGGGGCGGTGTCTCATGAGCGCGGGAATGCTCGACGCCGTGAGGCAGCGGCTCGCCGAGAGCGGTGCGGAGCCGACGCCGGCCCGGGTGGCTGCCGCGCTGCGGGCGCAGGGACGGCTGCTGGGGGACGCGGAGGTGCTGGGGGCTGCCGAGGAAATGCGCTGCGAGCTGGTGGGGACGGGGACGCTGGAACCGCTGCTCGCCGACCCCTCGGTGACGGATGTGCTGGTGTCGGCGCCCGACCGGGTGTGGGTGGACCGGGGCGGCGGCCTCGAGCTCACCGGGGTCTCGTTCGCCGACGCGACCGCGGTGCGCAGGCTCGCGCAGCGGCTCGCGGCGGTGGCGGGGCGGCGGCTGGACGACGCGAGGCCGTGGGTGGACGCCCGGCTGCCCGACGGGACGCGGATGCACGCGGTGCTGCCGCCGGTGGCGGTCGGCTCCACGTGCCTGTCGCTGCGGGTGGTGCGGCCCAAGGCGTTCTCGCTGGCCGAGCTGGTCGAGGCCGGGACGGTGCCGCCGGGCGGCGACGGACTGCTGCGGGCCATCGTCGAAGCCCGGCTCTCGTACCTGATCAGCGGGGGCACGGGCACGGGGAAGACCACGCTGCTGTCGACCTTGCTGGGGCTTGTCGGGGAGCGGGAGCGGATCGTGCTGGCCGAGGACTCGGCGGAGCTGAGGCCCGATCACCCGCATGTGGTGCGGCTGGAGTCGCGACCCGCGAACCAGGAGGGCGCGGGGCAGATCACGCTGCGGGACCTGGTGCGTCAGGCGCTGCGGATGCGGCCCGACCGGCTGGTGGTCGGCGAGGTGCGGGGCGCCGAGGTCACCGAGCTCCTGTCCGCGCTCAACACGGGACACGAAGGTGGATGCGGGACCGTGCACGCCAACGCTGCGACGGATGTCCCGGCGCGGCTGGAGGCGCTCGGGGCGGCCGCGGGGCTCGACCGGGCGGCGCTGCACAGTCAGCTGGCGGCGGCCCTGTCGGTGGTCGTGCATCTCGCGCGCGGCCGGGGCGGGCTGCGGCGGGTCGCCGAGGTCCACGTGCTGGAGCGGGACGCGGCGGGGCTGGTGGTGACCGTGCCGGCGCTGCGGTGGGGCGCGGAGGCCTTCTCGTACGAACGCGGCTGGCTGCGGCTGCGTGCGCTGATCGGGGGTGCGCTGTGACGGGCGCGGGCGCGGCGCCGGTGTATGCGGCGGCGATGTGCGCGGGGGCGGCGGCCTGGCTGCTGGCAGGGCGGGACCGGGACCTGCGGCGGGCGCGGCTGATGCTCGCGGGCGGGGCGGTGGACCCGGGCGGCCCGGGTGCGCTGTGGGAGCGGTTGGCGGCATCGGTGCGGGGGCGGCTGGGTCGGGAGTGGCTCTGTGTGCCGGTCGCGGTGCTCGTGGCCGTACTGGGCGAGTCGGTCCTGCCGTTGGTCGCGGGAGCGGTGGCTGTGCCGCTGGCGCGGCGCCGGCTGCGGGCCGGGGAGCGGCGCCGTGAGCGGGGGAAGCGGGCGGACGAAGTGATCGCGCTGTGCGCGGCGGTGGCGGGCGAGTTACGGGCCGGGAGGCAGCCGGGGCAGGCCCTGTTCGCCGCCGCGACGGGCACCGGTGGCCTGGGCGGGGCGGAGGCCGACGTGCTGGCGGCGGCGCGGTTCGGCGGGGACGTACCCGATGCGCTGCGGAGGGCGGCGCGCCGGCCGGGGGCGGACGGGCTCGTGGGGGTCGCCGCGTGCTGGCGGGTGGCGGTGGACGGCGGCGCCGGTCTCGCCGCCGGACTCGACCGCCTGGAGGGTGCGCTGCGGGCCGAGCGCGACCAGCGGGAGAACCTCCGGGCCCAGCTGACCGGGGCGTGGGCGACGGTGGTGCTCTTGGCGCTGCTTCCGGTGGCCGGGCTGCTGATCGGCAGCGCGCTGGGGGCCGGACCGCTGCGGGTGCTGCTGCACACTCCGGCCGGTCTGGGGTGCCTGCTGGTCGGCGGGCTGTTGGAAGGTGCGGGTCTCTTGTGGGCCCGGCGGATCGTGCGACGGGGGGAGGGCTCATGAGCGGGGAAATTGTCCACAGGCTGGGGGTGGTGGTGTCGGTCGCGGCCACCGCGGTGTGGCTGGCGCTCGCGCTGGCCGGGCGGCGGCGGGAGCGGTTGATGCGCAGGCGGCTGGCGGCGCTGCTGGCCATGGAGGCGGCAGGTGCGGCCGGGGCCGGCTTCGGGCGCGGGTGGCGGTGGAGGCCCGAGTACGGGGTGCGGCTGTTGCGCTCGGGGCCGCCGCTGGGGGCCGTCGTCACCGGATACGTGCTGGTGGGTGGGCTCACCGGCTGCGCGGTCGGGGCGGTCGCGGCGTACGCAGCCGTGCGGTGGCAGCGGGGGCGCAAGCCGCGCGAAGAGGACCCGATTGATGCCCGCCAACTGCCGCTTGCCGCCGATCTTCTGGCGGCCTGTATCTCGGCCGGCGCGGGGCCGCGCGAGGCGGCGGAGGCGGTCGGGGATTCGCTCGGAGGCCCGGTGGGTGAGCGGCTGGCGCGGACCGCCGCCGAGCTGCGGCTCGGAGGTGAACCGGCCGACGCGTGGGGGCGGCTGGGCGCGATACCGGGCGCCGCGGGGCTGGCCCGCTGCCTGGAACGGGCGGGCGCCACCGGGGCTCCGGCGGCTGAACCCGTCGCCCGGCTGGCCGAGGGCCTCAGAGCGGAACGGGCGCGGGAGGCGGCGGCCCGGGCGCAGCGGGCGGGCGTGCTGATGGTCGGGCCCGTCGGGCTGTGTTTTCTGCCCGCCTTCCTGGTGGTCGGCGTGGCGCCCGTGGTGATCGGACTGGCGAGCGGACTGATGAACGGCAACTGACCTTGGGGGTCGACATGTGGGTGTGGATGCGGGTACGGGCACGCAGGCTGGTGTGCGGTGCGGCCGGTGGCGGGGACGCGGGGATGACGACGTCCGAGTACGCGATGGGGACGATCGCTGCCTGCGCTTTCGCGGCGGTGCTCTACAAGGTCGTTACGAGCGACATGGTCGCGGGGGCACTGGAAGCGGTTGTGGGGAAGGCACTCAATGTGCCGTTCTGAGGCAGGCGAACGGGGACGCGCGGACCGGGGCTATGTCACGGCGGAGGCGGCCGTGGTGGTGCCGGCGCTGGTGCTCTTCACCATGGCGCTGATCTGGGCGCTGATGGCGACTTCGGCGCAGATCCAGTGCGTGGACGCGGCGAGGGCGGGCGCCAGGGCCGCCGCACGGCAGGAGCCGGCGGGCGCGTCGGCCGCAGCGGCCCGGCAGGCGGCGCCGCGCGGTGCGCGCGTGACGGTCGGCAGGGAGGGGGACCTGGTGCGAGTAACCGTCGAGGCCCCATCGCCCGGCCTCGGCGCGCTGTCCCTGACGCTGCGGGCAGAGGCGGTCGCACTGGCCGAGGAGAGCGTGGGGGTGACGGCGTGAGGGGGAGGTGGGGCGGCCGGGGTGGGCGAGGGGACCAGGGGAGCGCCACCGTGTGGGCCGTTGTGGCTGTGGTGGTGGCCGGCGTCGTGTTCGGCGTGGCATTGGCGGCCGGGCAGGCGGTGGTGGCTCGGCACCGGGCCGGTGGTGCTGCTGATCTTGCGGCCCTCGCGGCCGCGGGGCAATGGATGCGGGGTGAGGCCGCCGCCTGCGGTGAGGCGGCCGAGGTGGCGTCGGCTCAGGAAGCGCGGCTGGTCAGGTGTTCCGTCTACGGCGAGGTCTCCGACGTACTGGCGGAGGCCGGTGCGGGGCCGTACAGGGTGGCTGTGAGGGCCCGCGCGGGGCCCGCCGGGCCCGTGGCCGCCTGGTTCACTCCGAGGGGCTCTCCGTGGCAGCAGGAGGCTTCGGGGTCTCCGGTGAATCCTGGGTATCCGGGGCGCCCTGGTCGGCCTGGGCGGCCGGGGCTCCCCTGAGGAGGACCGTGAGGAGACGGACGGCGGCGCGCTTGTTGAGCGGGTCGTTGCCGTTGCCGCACTTGGGCGACTGGATGCACGAGGGGCAGCCCGCCTCGCACTCGCAGGACGCGATGGCCTCACGGGTGGCCGTCAGCCACTGGCGCGCGGTGTGGAAGGCCCGCTCGGCGAACCCGGCGCCGCCCGGATGTCCGTCGTAGACGAAGACCGTCGGCAGCAGGGTGTCCGGGTGGAGCGGGATGGAGACGCCGCCGATGTCCCAGCGGTCGCAGGTGGCGAAGAGCGGGAGCATCCCGATGGAGGCGTGCTCGGCGGCGTGCAGGGCGCCGCCCAGCTGCTCCGGGTTGACGCGGGCGGCGTCGAGCTGATCCTCGGTGACCGTCCACCACACCGCGCGGGTCCGGAGCGTACGGGGAGGGAGGTCGAGTTTGGTCTCACCGAGCACTTCGCCGGTGATGAGTTTGCGACGGAGGAAGGAGACGACCTGGTTGGTGACTTCGACGGAGCCGAAGCAGAGGCGGCCTTCGCCCCACGGGATCTCGGTGTCGGTCTCCAGGACGGAGATGGCGGTGGTGTCGCGGGCGGTGGTGGAGTACGGCGGGTTCGCCTCCTCGACCAGGGCGACTGCGCCGTGCGGGTCGTCCAGGTCCAGGTGCCGCACCAGGTACGTACGGCCCTGGTGGAGGTGGACCGCGCCGTCGTGGACGGATGCGTGGGCGGCGGACGCGTCGACCGTGCCGAGGAGCCGGCCGGTGTCCGCCTCGACGATCTGCACGGGGCGGCCGCCCTCGCCCCGGATGTCGGTGAGGTCGGCGGCCCGCTCCCGGCGGGTCCAGTACCAGGACTTGCCCCGGCGGCGGAGCAGATTCGCGGCCTCCAGCTGCGGCATCAGTTCGGCGGCGGCCGGTCCGAAGAGGTCCATGTCGGCGTCAGTGAGCGGGTGCTCGGCGGCGGCGGCGCACAGATGGGGGGCGAGGACGTAGGGATTGGTGGGGTCCAGGACGGTGGATTCCACCGGTTGGCGGAACAGGGCGTCGGGATGGTGGACGAGGTAGGTGTCCAGCGGGTCGTCGCGGGCTACCAGGACCGCCAGGGCGCCCTCACCCGAACGGCCGGCCCGGCCGGCCTGCTGCCAGAGGGAGGCACGGGTGCCGGGGTATCCGGCGATGACGACGGCGTCCAGGCCCGACACGTCGACGCCGAGTTCGAGTGCGGTGGTCGCGGCGAGGCCGAGGAGCTCGCCGGAGTGCAGGGCACGTTCCAGGGCGCGGCGTTCCTCCGGGAGGTAGCCGCCGCGATAGGCGGCGACCCGGGCCGGGAGCGAGCGGTCGACGGCGGCCAGGCGTTCCTGGGCGATGAGGGCGATCAGCTCGGCGCCGCGCCGGGAGCGTACGAAAGCGACCGAGCGGACACCCTGCACGGTCAGGTCGGTGAGGAGGTCGGCGGTCTCGGCGGTGGCGGTCCGGCGTACGGGCGCGCCCTTCTCGCCCCGCAGTTCGGTCAGCGGCGGCTCCCACAGGGCGAACACCAGTTCACCGCGCGGGGAGGCATCGTCCGCGACCTCCTGGACGGTGAGACCGGTCAGGCGGCCCGCCGACACGGCGGGTTCCGCGGAGGTGGCGGAGGCGAGGAGGAAGACGGGATTCGCGCCGTAGCGGGCGCACAGGCGGCGAAGACGGCGGATCACCTGGGCCACGTGCGAGCCGAAGACCCCGCGGTAGGTGTGGCACTCGTCGATGACGACGTAGCGCAGGGCGCGCAGGAAGGAGGCCCAGCGGGGATGGGAGGGGAGTATCCCCAGGTGCAGCATGTCCGGATTGGTGAGGACGTAGTTGGCGTACTGACGTACCCATTCGCGTTCCTCGACCGGCGTGTCGCCGTCGTAGACCGCCGGCCTGACGGCGTTGCCCAGCGGCGCGGCCAGGGCCTTCACCGCGCGGCGCTGGTCGGCGGCGAGGGCCTTGGTGGGGGCGAGGTAGAGGGCCGTCGTGCCGCGCCCGTTCGGTGCCTCGGAGCCGTCGAGGAGGGTGGTGAGGACAGGGGCCAGATAGGCGAGCGACTTGCCGGACGCCGTGCCGGTGGAGATGACGACCGACTCGCCGTCCAGGGCGTGCTCGGCGGCCTGCGCCTGGTGGGTCCAGGGATGCTCGATCCCGGCGGCCTGAATCGCCGCGATCACTTCCGTACGGATGCGGTCGGGCCACACTGCATGAGAACCCGCACGTGGGGGCAAGTGCTCCGTATGAGTGATGCGCGAGGACCGGCTCTCGCCTGCGGAGAGCCGGTGGAGGACCGTACGGGGAGAGGGGCGCGCACCCGTGTTCTCCGTAGGTCTGCTGGGACGGTGATTCTTGGCCATCGGCACCGAGTGTGTCACTGGCGTGAAGGACAATGGTTCCAAGGCATCGTGCATGCCTGCAGGTAAGTGATTGAATGCCATCGCGGCTGGCGTTCCGTCCTCTGGCTCCGCCGGGGAGACCTCAGGGGGGCGGCCGCTCGATAGCAAGGTGCTGGAGGATCCGTGGACCTGTCCCTGTCGACTCGCAACGTGTCTGGACCTGGTGGCGACCGTACGGTCGTCGAGGTCGGTGGCGAGATTGATGTGTATACCGCGCCCAAGCTGCGCGAGCAGTTGGTCGAGTTGGTGAACGACGGCAGCTACCACCTGGTTGTCGACATGGAGGGCGTGGACTTCCTCGACTCCACCGGGCTCGGCGTGCTCGTGGGCGGACTCAAGCGTGTGCGGGCCCATGAGGGCTCGCTGCGACTGGTCTGCAACCAGGAGCGCATTCTCAAGATCTTCCGAATCACCGGGCTGACCAAGGTGTTCCCCATTCACACCTCGGTCGACGAAGCCGTCAACGCCACCGACTGACGGCTTCCGGGACAACCGGAAGAACAACCAGGGGCACCGGGCGCAGGCCAGGGCCCCTGACAAGCACGCCCGTACGTCCGAGGGGGACCGCAGATGGCCACCGTTGAACTCCGCTTCAGCGCCCAGCCCGAGCACGTCAGGACGGCCCGCCTGGTGGCGGCCGCCGTGGCGCGCCGGGCAGGGGTGGACGAGGCGGTGCTGGACGAAGTCCGACTCGCGGTCGGCGAAGCGTGCACCCGTGCGGTGGGGCTCCACCGCAGCAATGGCATCTCGGCTCCGGTCCGGGTCGCTCTGACCGAGGAGGAGAAGTCGTTCTCCATCGAGGTCGGGGACGAGGTGCCTGGTTCGGGTGGTGCGGCCGGATCGGTCCCCGGGGTGCGTGGCGCCACCGGGGCCGGGTCCGAGTCCGGGGGACGCGGCGCCGACTCCGACGCCGATTCCGACGGTGAGGACGAGATGGGGTTGGCCGTCATCAGTGGACTGGTCGACGATGTCGAAGTCGTCACCGGCGCGTCCGGCGGCACCATCCGCATGACCTGGCCGACGACACCGGCGGCCCTGTCCCCCTGATTTTCCGCCGGTTCCTGTGGACCGGATCTTTTCCGTGAGGCCCTGCTGAGCAGGGCCTTTCGTATTTCCCTAGATCTTTCCCGGAGATCATTCCGAAATCGTCAATGCGTTTGCCCCATTACCGCTTTTGAGGGGATTGCGGGAACGCGATCATTTGCTGAGTGGCAAGCGAAGGTCAATTCGGTTTGCGGCGCTCTGTTTTGATCAGCTTCCGCTCCCTACAATCCGTCCACATCTTGAGCGCTGAGCGTCAAGGAGGACGAATGGCGGGGCTCTTCACATCGCAGCAGCTGGACCACCCCTCTACTCTCGCGGCCGCGGTACTCACCGACGAGAACCGGATCATCGTGATCGTCATCGCCGTAGTGGCACTGGCGGCCCTGGTCGTCGCCCAGCTGCTGGTACGTCAGGTACTGGCAGCCGGCGAAGGCACCGACAAGATGAAAGAGATCGCCGCGGCGGTGCAGGAGGGCGCGAATGCCTATCTTGCACGGCAGTTGCGCACACTCGGCGTTTTCGCCGTCGTGGTGTTTTTCCTGCTCTTGCTGCTTCCGGCCGACAACTGGTCGCAGCGCGCCGGACGTTCCGTATTCTTCCTGGTCGGCGCGCTTTTCTCGGCGGCGACGGGTTACATCGGGATGCGTCTGGCCGTACGCAGCAATGTGCGCGTGGCGGCCGCCGCGCGTGAAGCCACCCCGGCCGAGGGCGAGCCGGAAAAGGATCTGACGGCTGTCTCGCACAAAGCGATGAAGATCGCTTTCCGTACGGGCGGCGTGGTCGGCATGTTCACGGTGGGCCTCGGTCTGCTCGGTGCCTCCTGTGTGGTCCTCGTGTACGCCGCCGACGCGCCCAAGGTGCTGGAGGGGTTCGGGCTCGGCGCCGCGCTCATCGCGATGTTCATGCGAGTGGGCGGCGGCATCTTCACGAAGGCCGCCGACGTGGGCGCCGACCTGGTCGGCAAGGTCGAACAGGGCATTCCGGAGGACGATCCGCGCAATGCCGCGACCATCGCCGACAACGTGGGCGACAACGTCGGCGACTGCGCGGGCATGGCGGCCGACCTCTTCGAGTCGTACGCCGTGACGCTCGTCGCGGCGCTCATCCTCGGCAAGGTCGCCTTCGGCGACGCCGGACTGGCCTTCCCGCTGATCGTTCCGGCGATCGGCGTGGTCACCGCGATGATCGGCATCTTCGCGGTTGCCCCGCGGCGCGCCGACCGCAGCGGAATGTCCGCCATCAACCGCGGCTTCTTCATCTCCGCGGCGATCTCCCTCGTCCTGGTCGCGGTGGCGGTCTTCGTCTACCTCCCGTCCTCGTACGCCGACCTCGACGGCGTGACCGACGCCGTCGTCAAGGGACACGATGGCGACCCGAGGGTGCTGGCGCTCGTCGCCGTCGCCATCGGCATCGTCCTGGCCGCCCTGATCCAGCAACTGACGGGGTATTTCACCGAGACCAACCGACGCCCCGTAAGGGACATCGGCAAGTCCTCGCTGACGGGCCCCGCCACCGTCGTCCTCGCCGGCATCGCCATCGGCCTGGAGTCCGCGGTCTACACCGCGCTGCTCATCGGCCTCGGCGTGTACGGCGCGTTCCTGCTCGGCGGTACGTCGGTCATGCTCGCCCTCTTCGCGGTGGCCCTGGCCGGCACCGGCCTGCTCACCACCGTCGGTGTCATCGTCGCCATGGACACCTTCGGCCCCGTCTCCGACAACGCGCAGGGCATCGCCGAGATGTCCGGCGACGTCACGGGCGCGGGCGCGCAGGTCCTCACCGACCTGGACGCCGTCGGCAACACCACCAAGGCCATCACCAAGGGCATCGCCATCGCCACCGCGGTCCTCGCCGCGGCGGCGCTGTTCGGCTCGTACAAGGACGCCATCGCGACGGCACGCGACGACGTCGGGGCGAAAGTCGGAGAGCTGGGCCTCCAGATGGACATCTCCCAGCCCAACAACCTGGTCGGGCTGATGCTCGGCTCCGCGGTCGTCTTCCTCTTCTCGGGGCTGGCGATCAACGCGGTGTCCAGGTCGGCGGGCGCGGTGGTCTTCGAGGTGCGGCGGCAGTTCCGCGAGCACCCCGGGATCATGGACTACACGGAGAAGCCGGAGTACGGCCGGGTGGTCGACATCTGCACCAAGGACGCGCTGCGCGAGCTGACCACACCAGGTCTGCTCGCCGTGCTGACGCCGATCGCGGTCGGCTTCTCGCTCGGAGTCGGCGCGCTCGGCTCGTTCCTCGCGGGAGCCATCGGAACCGGCACGCTGATGGCCGTCTTCCTCGCCAACTCCGGCGGCGCGTGGGACAACGCCAAGAAACTCGTCGAGGACGGTCATCACGGCGGCAAGGGCAGCGACGCCCACGCCGCGACCGTCATCGGCGACACGGTCGGCGACCCGTTCAAGGACACCGCCGGTCCCGCGATCAACCCGCTGCTGAAGGTGATGAACCTGGTGGCGCTGCTCATCGCGCCCGCCGTGGTGCAGTTCAGTTACGGGGCCGACGCCAGCGCCGGAGTGCGGGCGGTGGTGGCGACGCTCGCCATCGCCGTCGTCGTCGGCGCGGTGTACGTCTCCAAGCGGCGCGGAATCGCCGTGGGTGACGAAGACAACTCCGGAGGCGTCTCCGGGCGGGTACCCAAGCCGGCGGATCCGCCGGTGCCGTCCAAGGTCGTCTCGTAGGAGTAGTCGTAACGCCTGATCAGACGGCGGGCGGACGGCGCGCGGTGACGCGGCGTCCGCCCGCTGCCGCTGTTCCGCGGCTGTTTCGTGAGGTGTCTCTCGCTTGGTGCAAATGGCTTCAATAGCCTATGTACCGGACGTACGGCATGCGGTTGTCGCCCACTTGGCGTGTATGTTCCGGGGCCGAGAGCCTTGGAAGGGACCAATCCGGTGAACAAGAAGTTTGCGGCCGCGCTGTCCGGCGGTGCGGTACTGGCAATGGCGCTGTCCGGCTGCGGCGACGACGACAGTGACGACAAGGTCAACGACTGGGCGAAGACGGTCTGCGACCAGGTCCAGCCCCAGCTGAAGAAGATCTCGGACGCCAACACCTCCATCCAGAAGCAGACCGCGGACAACAGCAAGCCCGTCGACGTCCAGCGGACGGACTCCCGCGCCTTCCAGCAGATCTCGGACGCCTACAAGGCGATGGCCACCGCCGTGGACAAGGCGGGTCCCCCGCCGGTCGACGACGGCGAGACGACCCAGAAGGACGCGGTCAAGGAGCTCAACGCCTCCTCGGCGGCGTACGCCGGGCTGCGGAAGCAGGTCGACGGGCTCGACACCGACGACCAGGCGAAGTTCGCCGACGGCCTCAAGGGCGTCGCCGACGAACTGAACAAGATCAGCAGGAGCGGCGACCGCGCGCTCCAGAAGCTCCAGTCGGGCGAGGTCGGCAAGGCGATGGCCAAGCAGCCCGGCTGCCAGAAGCCCGGCGCGACGCCCGCCACCCCGCCGGGCCCGGACGCGTAACCACGGCGCATACGGCCCTGCCGCGCGGCACGATCCCCACAAGGGGGCCGGGCCGCGCGGCTTTTGTCAGTGGCAGCGGCGACAATGGCCGGGTGAGTACGACCAGACTCCCCGCGCCCGAAAGTTCCGCCCGCCTCCGCGACGCGCTCCTCGCCGCCGAATTCACCGCCGACGGGCTGCTCGAACTGCTCGGCGCGCCCGCGTACGCGGCGCTCGCCCGCAGCGAGACCGTGCCCGCTCTGCGCTGCACGCGCGGCGGCAGCCCGCTCGAAACGCTCGTGCGGCTCTTCCTGCTCCAGCAGGCCGTGCCGACCGACCGCGCCCGCGCCGCCCTGCCCCTGGAGCAGTGCCTGGCCGACGGCTGGCTGGTGCGCGAGGTTGCGGACGGGGGCGGGGGCGCGGACGGCGGCGTACGGGCCACTGTGGACGTACGGCCCTACGGCGGCGAGGAGGGCCAGGACTGGTTCATCGTCTCCGACCTCGGCCGCGCGGTCGGCGGCGCCGGTGGCGCGGGCACCCGCGACGAGGATGTCGTCCTCGGCGTCGGCGGCGCGTCCACCACGCTCGCCGGGATCACCGTCCGTGCGCCGGTCTCCAGCGCCCTCGACCTCGGCACCGGGTCCGGCATCCAGGCACTGCACGCCGCGCAGCACGCGGTGAAGGTCACCGCCACCGACCTGAACCCGCGCGCCCTCCAGTTCGCGCGGCTCACACTCGGGCTCTCCGGGGCGCCCGAAGCCGATCTGCGGCAGGGCTCGCTCTACGAGCCCGTGGGCGAGGAGACGTTCGACCTGATCGTGTCCAACCCGCCCTTCGTCATCTCGCCGGGTGCACGGCTGACGTACCGCGACGGCGGGATGGGCGGGGACGATCTGTGCCGCCTGCTCGTTCAGGGAGCGGGGGAGCGGCTGAACGACGGGGGGTACGCGCAGTTCCTCGCCAACTGGCAGCACGTGGAGGGCGAGGATTGGCAGGAGCGGCTGCGCTCCTGGGTGCCGCGCGGGTGCGACGCGTGGATCGTGCAGCGCGAGATGCAGGACATCACGCAGTACGCCGAACTGTGGCTGCGCGACAGCGGCGACCACCGCTGCGATCCCGCGGAGTACGCCGCGCGCTATGAAGCCTGGCTCGACGAATTCGAGGCCCGCAAGACCAAGGGCGTCGGCTTCGGCTGGATCACGCTGCGCAAGTCCGGCGCCGACATCCCCTCGATCACCATCGAGGAGTGGCCGCACCCCGTCGAGCAGCCTCTCGGTCCGGTCGTACGGGCCCATTTCGAGCGCCAGGACTACCTGCGGACACATGACGACGCGGCGCTGCTGGCCGGCCACTTCAAGCTCGCCGACGAAGTCGTGCAGGAGCAGATCGGGCTGCCGGGCGCGGAGGACCCGGAGTACGTGGTGCTCCGCCAGAACCGCGGAATGCGGCGCGCGACGAAGGTCGACACGGTCGGCGCGGGCTTCGCCGGGGTGTCCGACGGATCGCTCAGCGCGGGCCGCATTCTCGACGCCATCGCGCAACTGCTCGGCGAGGACCCGGTGCTGCTGCGGGACCGTACGCCCGAGGCGATCCGGCTGCTGGTGGAGCAGGGGTTCCTGGAGCCGCTGGACTGAGCCGGCCGGCTCAGCCCCCTGCCGCCCGCATGCCGTTCACCGGCAGTTCGCGTCCAGGTCGCCGGGCGGTGTTCCGGGGGTGCCAGCCTCACCGTCCGGGGAACCAGGTCGGCGACGGTGAGGGGTACGGGGATGGAGAGCGGGCCAGCGGTTTTCGCCGGAGCGGCGTTCACGCTGTTCGGGACCGGACTGCTGTGGTGGACGGGGGCGCGTGCCCTGCATCGCGCGCCGGTGGCGTACGGAACGAGCCCCGCGATCTCTTTCGCGCTGGCCACCGCCTTCGGGTCAGCCTTCGTCTTTCTCGGAGTGTGGTGTTTCGGCCGGATCTGATCGGAAGAGATCCACACGGGATCTACACGAGGTCTCCGGCGGGGTCCCGCAGAGGCGGTCGGGCGGTCCGGGCGGCAGGAATGCCGGGAGTCGGGTTACCGTTCGAGTGGCCGTTGCGGGCTTTTGCCGTTTGACACGGGGGCGGGTTGTACCGTCACACTCCGCAGCGTCACGTACAGACCACTGAGTGTCGACCGGAGAGAAGAGCCAAGTTGTCCCCGACCAGCGAGACCGCACACGGCGGCCGCCGACTCGTCATCGTCGAGTCGCCCGCCAAGGCGAAGACGATCAAGGGCTACCTCGGCCCTGGCTATGTCGTCGAGGCGAGCGTCGGGCACATCCGCGACCTCCCGAACGGCGCCGCCGAGGTGCCCGACAAGTACACCGGCGAGGTGCGCCGCCTCGGCGTCGACGTAGAGAACGACTTCCAGCCGATCTATGTCGTCAACGCCGACAAGAAGTCGCAGGTCAGGAAGCTCAAGGAGCTCCTGGCGGAGTCCGACGAACTGTTCCTCGCCACCGATGAGGACCGCGAGGGCGAAGCCATCGCGTGGCACCTCCTCGAAGTCCTGAAGCCCAAGGTTCCCGTCCACCGGATGGTCTTCCACGAGATCACCAAGGACGCGATCCGCGAGGCCGTGTCCAATCCGCGCGACCTGAACAAGCCCATGGTCGACGCACAGGAAACGCGCCGCATCCTCGACCGTCTTTACGGTTACGAGGTCTCGCCGGTCCTGTGGAAGAAGGTCATGCCCCGGCTGTCCGCGGGCCGTGTCCAGTCCGTCGCCACACGTCTCGTCGTCGTACGGGAACGCGAGCGCATCGCTTTTCGTTCTGCTGAGTACTGGGACCTGACCGGCACGTTCTCCACGGGACGCACCGGTGACGCCTCCGACCCGTCCTCTCTGGTCGCCCGCCTGACGACGGTCGACGGCAGGCGTATCGCCCAGGGCCGCGATTTCAGCTCCGTGGGACAACTGAAGAGTGACGTCCTTCACCTCGACGAGGCGAACGCGCGCTCCCTGGCCGCCGCCCTCGCCGACTCGCCGTTCGCCGTCCGCTCGGTCGAGTCGAAGCCGTACCGCCGCTCGCCGTACGCCCCCTTCCGTACGACGACCCTCCAGCAGGAGGCCTCGCGCAAGCTGGGCTTCGGCGCGAAGTCCACGATGCAGGTCGCCCAGAAGCTGTACGAGAACGGCTTCATCACGTACATGCGTACGGACTCCACGACGCTGTCCGACACCGCCGTCCAGGCCGCCCGTGCCCAGGTGACGCAGCTGTACGGCTCCGAGTACCTGCCGGAGAAGCCCCGCACGTACGCCGCGAAGGTCAAGAACGCGCAGGAGGCGCACGAGGCGATCCGCCCCTCGGGCGACCGCTTCCGCACCCCCGCCGAGACCGGCCTCAGCGGCGACCAGTTCCGGCTGTACGAGCTGATCTGGAAGCGCACCGTCGCCTCCCAGATGAAGGACGCCGTCGGGAACAGCGTGACGGTGAAGATCGGCGGCCGGGCGAGCGACGGCCGGGACGTGGAGTTCTCCGCGTCCGGCAAGACGATCACCTTCCACGGCTTCATGAAGGCGTACGTCGAAGGCGCCGACGACCCGAACGCCGAGCTCGACGACCGTGAGCGCAGGCTCCCGCAGGTCGCGCAGGGCGACGCGCTCTCGGCCGAGGAGATCTCGGTCGACGGACACGCCACCAAGCCGCCGGCCCGCTACACCGAGGCCTCGCTGGTCAAGGAGCTGGAAGAGCGCGAGATCGGCCGCCCGTCGACGTACGCCTCGATCATCGGCACGATCCTCGACCGCGGGTACGTGTTCAAGAAGGGCACGGCGCTCGTGCCGTCCTTCCTGAGCTTCGCCGTGGTCAACCTGCTGGAGAAGCACTTCGGCCGGCTCGTCGACTACGACTTCACGGCGAGGATGGAGGACGACCTCGACCGCATCGCGCGGGGCGAGGCCCAGGCCGTGCCGTGGCTGAAGCGCTTCTACTTCGGTGAGGGCGACGCCGACGCCGGTGTCGCGCCGGGAGGCGCGGCGGACGCCGGGAACGGCGACGGCGACCACCTCGGCGGCCTCAAGGAGCTCGTCACCGACCTCGGTGCGATCGACGCCCGTGAGATCTCCTCGTTCCCGGTCGGCGAAGGCATCGTGCTGCGGGTGGGCCGCTACGGCCCGTACGTGGAGCGCGGCGAGAAGGACGCGGAAGGCCACCAGCGCGCCGACGTGCAGGACGACCTGCCGCCCGACGAGCTGACCGTCGAGTACGCCGAGGAGCTGCTGGCCAAGCCGAGCGGCGACTTCGAGCTGGGCACCGACCCGGCGACGGGCCACCAGATCGTGGCGAAGGACGGCCGCTACGGCCCGTACGTCACGGAGATCCTTCCCGAGGGCACTCCGAAGACCGGCAAGAACGCGGTCAAGCCGCGGACGGCGTCGCTCTTCAAGTCGATGTCCCTGGACACGGTGACGCTGGAGGACGCGCTCAAGCTGATGTCGCTGCCGCGCGTCGTCGGTACGGACCCCGCCGATGGTGTCGAGATCACCGCGCAGAACGGCCGGTACGGCCCGTACCTCAAGAAGGGCACGGACTCGCGCTCCCTGGAGACCGAGGACCAGCTCTTCTCGATCACGCTCGAAGAGGCGTTGGCGATCTACGCCCAGCCCAAGCAGCGGGGCCGCGCGGCCGCCAAGCCGCCGCTCAGGGAACTGGGTACGGACCCGGTCAGCGAGCGTCCGGTGGTCGTGAAGGACGGGCGCTTCGGCCCGTACGTCACGGACGGCGAGACGAACGCGACGCTGCGGACCGACGACAGCGTGGAGGACATCACCCCGGAGCGGGGTTATGAGCTCCTCGCCGAGAAGCGCGCCAAGGGCCCGGTGAAGAAGAAGACCACCAAGAAGGCCCCGGCGAAGAAGGCCCCGGCCAAGAAGACGGCTGCCAAGAAGACGGCTACGGCCAAGACCGCCGCGGCGAAGAAGACGGCTGCCAAGAAGACGACCACGGCGACGGTGGCGAAGACCACCGCTGCCAAGAAGACCGCTGCCAAGAAGGCGTCGGCCTCCAACGGCTCGTCGGCTTCGGAGGAGTAATCGCGTACAGCTCAGCAGCCCCCGGTGCCATGACAGCGCCGGGGGCTGCTCCTGTATGAGCAGCAGACGTTTGTTCGGGCGCGGCCTCCGGGGAGTGGCGGGGTCCGGATAGGCTGGGCGGATGACGCGAGCCGAGCAGCCAACGGTCGTGAGCCCCACCTCCGACGCACTAGCCGCAGACTCACGCGAGCGAGCCGTACGAGCCCTGCTGCGCATTCCCCCGCTCAAGCGGTTGTGGAGCGCACAGCTCGTCGGCAATACCGGCGATGCCCTCGCCCTTCTCGTGTTGCTGCTGCTGTCGCTTCAGGCGGCGATCTCGGAAGGGTCGTTCGGCGGTGGTTATCGCGGTGAGGCCTTCTCGGTCGCCGCGGTGTTCGGGGCTCGGATCCTTGCCACCTTCATCTTCGGAGCCCTGCTCCTGGGCCCGGTCTCCACGCTGACCGGGCCATCGGGGCCGCTGGACCGCCGCTGGACGATGATCGGCGCGGACGGGCTGCGACTTGCCCTCCTCGTCGTCGCACCGCTGTGGATCGACTGGACCCCGGACACGGCGCAGGCCGTACTCCTGATCACCGTCTTCGTCGCCGGCGTCGCCGAGCGCTTCTGGACGGTCGCCAAGGAAGGCGCCGCCCCCGCGCTGCTGCCCGCCCCGCCCCCGGAGGGCGCGACGGTACGGCCGCTGCCCGACCACCTGGACGCGCTGCGCCGGCTGTCGCTGCGTACGAGCTTCGTCGCCCTGCCCGCGGCTGCCGCCGTACTGCTGGCCGCGACGCTGGTCGGGAATTTGCTTGGCGCAGGCATCGACTGGTTCTCGCAGCACCAGGCGGCCCTCGGGTCGTACGTCGCCGCGGGGCTTTTCGCCGCATCCGTATCGACGCTGTTCTTCCTCGAACTGCCCGACGCGCAGACGCCCCGCGCGCGCTCGCCGCTCGAGGGCCTGCGCCGGCCCAAGACCGGCACGGGCGTCGACAAGGGACGCACGGGCGCGATCCGGCTCATCGTCGTGGCCTGCGCCGCGGTCGCCGGAGCGGTCGCCGCCGCGGCGGCCGTCGCCGTACTGCACGCGAAGGACCTCGGCGGCGGCCCCGTCACCTTCGCCCTGCTCTTCCTCGCCCTGACCGGCGGCAGCGTCATCGGGATCCGCAGCGCGCAGAAGGTGCTGCCCACCCTGTCGCGACGCCGCCTGCTGTCGCTCGCGATCGCCGTCACCGGCATCGCGCTGCTGGCCATGGGCGTGGTGCCGGACACGGCGACTGTTCTGATGATCACACTGCTGGCCGGTTTCTCCGCCGGAGTCGCCGCGAACACCGGGCACACGCTGCTCGACCAGGAGACCGAGGACTTCCGGCGGGCGCGTACGACCGAGCACCTGCACGCCGTCGTACGGGTCTACATGGCTCTCGGCGCGGTCGTGGCCCCGGTGCTCGCCGCCGCGATCGGCCCGCACCGTCTCGCCAGTGGCAGCTTCGTGTTTGCCCACGGCGGCGCGGGCTTCACGCTGATGCTCGTCGGCGCGCTGCTGCTGCCGGTGGCCGCGCTCGTACTCGCGAAGGCGGACGACCGGCAGGGCGTTCCGCTGCGCCGCGACCTGCGCGAGGCGCTGCGGGGCGGCGAGCCCGACCAGGCGCCCGCCGCGAGCGGATTCTTCATCGCCATGGAGGGCGGCGACGGGGCGGGCAAGTCCACCCAGGTCGAGGCGCTCGCCGAGTGGATCCGCAACAAGGGCCACGAGGTCGTCGTCACGCGCGAGCCCGGCGCCACGCCCATCGGCAAGCGGCTGCGTTCGATCCTGCTGGACGTGTCGAGCGCGGGTCTGTCGAACCGGGCCGAGGCGCTGTTGTACGCCGCCGACCGGGCGGAGCACGTCGATTCCGTCGTACGTCCGGCGCTGGAGCGCGGCGCTGTCGTCATCACTGATCGGTACGTCGACTCGTCGGTGGCGTACCAGGGCGCGGGACGCGATCTGTCGCCGACCGAGATCGCGCGTATCTCGCGCTGGGCGACGGACGGGCTCGTACCGCATCTGACGGTGCTGCTCGACGTCTCGCCGGAGACCGCGCGCGAACGCTTCACCGAGGCGCCGGACCGGCTGGAATCGGAGCCGCCGGAGTTCCACGCGCGCGTGCGGCACGGTTTCCTGACGCTGGCCGCCGCCGATCCGGGGCGCTACCTGGTGGTGGACGCCGGCCAGGACCCGGAATCGGTCACCACGGTCGTACGCCACCGGCTGGACCGGATGCTGCCCCTGTCCGACGCCGAGGTGAAGGCGCAGGAGGACGCGCGCAAGGCCGCCGAGGAAGAGGCGCGGCGGCGCGCCGAGGAGGAGGCCGCGCGCAAGGCCGAGGAGGAGCGGCTGGAGCGCGAGCGGCAGGAACAGCTCGCCAGGCTCCGCGCCGAGGAGGAGGAGCGCAAGCGCCGCGAGATCGAAGAGGCGCGGCAGCGCGAGGTCGAACGGCAGGCGGAGGAGGCGCGTCGGCGCGCCGAGGAGGCACGCCGGCTGGCCGAGGAGGAGCGGCTGCGCCGCGAGGCGGAGGAGAAGGCGCGGGAGGCCGAGCAGGAACGGCTGCGCAGGCAGGCCGCGGAGGAGGCCAGGCTGCGGGCCGAGGCGGAGGAACGCCGCCGGGAGAAGCAGCGCAGGGCGGAAGAGGCGCTGTTGCGGGCGGAGGAGGCGCGGCGGCTCGCGGAGGCCGCTGAGGCGGCCGCTGCTGCTGCGTCGGCGTCGTCGGCGTCGATGGGTTCGGCTCCGGTGGCGGCGGAGCCGGAACCGTCCGACGCCGAGCTGACGGTTCCTACGCCGGTCGTGCGCCCGGACGAAGTGACGCAGACGGTGGAGACGCCGCGTGTCGACATGCGCAAGGACGACCCGCCGGCGCGTGCCGCGGACGAGACGGCCGTGCTGCGGCCGGTGCGGGACGTACGGGATGCGGGGCCGGCGGCCGACGAGACCGCAGTCCTGCCGCCGGTGCGTGACGTGAGGCCCGCGGAGGAGACGGCGGTGCTGCCCCAGGTGCGGGACGAGCCTTCGGACCGGGTGCCGCCCGGGTTCTTCCGTGACGAGGCGTCCGAGGACCGCCGCGGCGGCGAAGACAGCAATGAACGTACGCGCGAGCTGCCGTGGTTCGATCCGGAGGCCGCGCATTCGACGGCCGGCCAGAACGCGCGTGCGGCGCGTCGGCGCTCCGACTGGGCGGAGGAGACTCCGCTCGACGATCTGCCGTCGCTGGCGGACGAGCTGCTGGGCGGGCGGGACGCCGACGATGACGAGGACGACGGTACGCAGCGGGGCCGGGGCGGGCGCCGGTAGGCGTGCCGGGCGATGTCAGTGGGGTCGACCACAATAGGGACGTCGGGATCCAAGAACGCAAGAAGATGAGCGCACGGCGAAGGCGGTAGCACCATGGCCGTATGGGACGACCTGGTCGGGCAGGGGCGGGTTCAGGCGCAGCTGGCCGGCGCCGCCCGGGACGCCGACGCGCTCGTGACCGCCGTCGCCGACCGGTCCGGGGCGACGCTCGCCCCGGCCGCGTCGAAGATGACGCACGCCTGGCTCTTCACCGGCCCGCCGGGCTCCGGACGCTCCACCGCCGCCCGGGCGTTCGCCGCCGCGTTGCAGTGCGTCAGTCCGGACCGGGCGCTCGGCGGGGCGCCGGGCTGCGGGTTCTGTGACGGGTGTCATACGGCCCTGGTCGGCACGCACGCCGACGTGGAGATCGTCCGTACCGACCAGCTCTCCATCGGCGTGAAGGACACCCGCGAGCTCGTCCGGCGCGCCCAGCTGTCCCCGGCGGGCGGCCGGTGGCAGGTCATCGTCCTGGAGGACGCCGACCGGCTCACCGAGGGCGCGGGCAACGTACTGCTCAAGGCCATCGAAGAGCCCGCTCCCCGTACGGTCTGGCTCTTGTGCGCACCGTCCTTGGAGGACGTCCTTCCGACTATTCGGTCCCGCTGCCGCCACCTCACGCTCAGCACGCCGTCCGTCGAGGCCGTCGCCGATGTGCTCGTACGGCGTGACGGGATCGACCCCGCGACCGCCGCGACCGCCGCACGCGCCACTCAGGGGCACATCGGGCGGGCCCGCCGACTCGCCACCGACGAGCGCGCGCGGGCGCGCCGCGCCGTCGTGCTGAAACTCCCGCTGCGCGTCGCCGACATCGGCGGTTGCCTCAGGGCGGCGCAGGAGCTGGTCGACGCGGCGGGCGAGGACGCCAAGCAGGTCGCCGAGGAGGTCGACGTCAAGGAGACGGACGACCTGAAGGCGGCGCTCGGCGCGGCGTCCGGCGGCCGGATGCCGCGCGGCACGGCCGGAGCGATGAAGGAGCTGGCCGACCGCCAGAAGCGCCGCTCCACCCGTACGCAGCGGGACAGCCTCGACCTCGCGCTGACCGACCTGACCGGCTTCTACCGCGATGTACTCGCGCTCCAGCTCGGCTCGCGGGTCGCCCTCGCCAACGAGGACGTACGGGACTCCCTCGACCGCATCGCGCAGAGCTCGACCCCCGAGCGCACCCTGCGCCGGATAGAGGCGATCATCGCCTGCCGGCAGGCGCTGGACCGCAATGTCGCGCCGCTGCTCGCGGTGGAGGCGATGACGGTGGCGCTGCGCGCCGGCTGAGCCGGCGATCGGGCGGCCGCGTTTGACCGTAGTGCCTCCCGCCGCGGTTGACCGGATCACTCGTACGAGCTCATTTCCGCACAATCCGGGATGGCCGCACTACGCTCCGAGGATGGACACCAGGCACTTGATCCGGATCTCCGCCACCGCGCTCGCGACTGCCGGGCTGCTCGTTTCCGGCTGCTCGTCGGGAGGTTCGTCACCAAGTGCCTCGGCCTCCGCGCCGCTGAACGCCGTCCCGGCCGCCCTCACGACGTACTACGCGCAGAAGCTGAGCTGGCGCGACTGCGGTGCCCCCGGCTTCCAGTGCGCCACGATGAAGGCCCCGCTCGACTACCGGAAGCCGGAAAGGGCCGACATCAAGCTGGCCGTTTCGCGGAAGAAGGCCACCGGCCCCGGCAAGCGCATCGGCTCGCTGCTGGTCAATCCGGGCGGCCCCGGCGGCTCCGCGGTCGGTTATCTCCAGGCGTACGCGGCGGTCGGATATCCGGCGCCGGTCCGCGCGCGGTACGACATGGTGGCCGTCGATCCCCGTGGCGTGGCCCGCAGCGAGCCCGTCGAGTGCCTGACGGGCAAGGAGATGGACGCGTACACACAGGTGGATCAGACCCCGGACGACCAGGGGGAGGCCGGCAAGCTGGTCACGTCGTTCAAGGACTTCGCGGCCGGCTGTGAGAAGCGCTCGGCGGCGATCCTGCCGCACGTCTCCACCGTCGAGACGGCCCGCGACATGGACATCCTGCGGGCGGTGCTGGGCGACGGGAAACTGAACTTCGTCGGGGCGTCGTACGGGACCTTCCTGGGTGCGACGTACGCCGAACTCTTCCCCGCCCGCGTCGGCCGTCTCGTACTCGACGGCGCGATGGACCCGTCTCTCCCCGCCCGCGAGATGAACCGTGACCAGACGGCCGGCTTCGAGACCGCCTTCCAGTCGTTCGCCGCGGACTGCGTCAAGCGCGAGGACTGCCCGCTCGGCACCGGTACGCCGAGCGAGGCGGGCAAGCGCCTGAAGGGCTTCTTCGACGAGCTCGACGCCAAGCCCGTACCGACCGGCGAGAGCCGCCCGCTCGGCGAGTCCCTGGCGACCACGGGCGTGATCGCGGCGATGTACGACGAGTCCGCCTGGCCGCAGCTGCGCAGCGCGCTCACCCGTGCGACGGGCGGCGACGGAGCGGACCTGCTCGCGCTGGCCGACACGTATTACGAGCGCTCAGAGGACGGCAGCTACGCGAACCTCATGTACGCCAACGCCGCCGTCAACTGCCTGGACCTCCCCCCGGCCTTCACCGGCCCCGACGAGGTCCGCAACGAGCTTCGCGCCTTCGAGGAGGCGTCCCCCGTCTTCGGTGAGGGCCTGGCCTGGGCATCCCTGACCTGCGGCTACTGGCCGACGAAAGCCACCGGCACCCCGCACCGCATCGAGGCGAAGGGCGCCGCCCCGATCGCCGTGGTCGGCACCACCCGCGACCCGGCGACGCCGTACAAGTGGGCTCAGTCCCTGGCGGGCCAGCTCGACTCCGGCACGCTCCTGACGTACGACGGCGACGGCCACACGGCGTACGGGCGCGGCAGCGACTGCATCGACACGGCGATCAACACCTACCTCCTGGAGGGCACACCCCCGAAGGACGGCAAGAAGTGCTCCTGACCCGCCGCTGACCTGCGCGGATGTGCTCGGCACAGGGCTGTGCGGAGCACCCCTCGAAACTGTGTAGACTTGTGCCCGCTGCTGATCGCACCATGGTGTCGGCAGCGGCGCCGCCTTAGCTCAGTTGGCCAGAGCAACGCACTCGTAATGCGTAGGTCTCGGGTTCGAATCCCGAAGGCGGCTCCGAAGAACCCCAGGACTCACTCGCCGTG
The DNA here is from genome assembly GCF_018614035.1 of Streptomyces sp. ISL-96. Classification (GTDB taxonomy): domain Bacteria; phylum Actinomycetota; class Actinomycetes; order Streptomycetales; family Streptomycetaceae; genus Streptomyces. The sequence continues at coordinate 135,230 of NZ_JAGGPA010000006.1, read as the reverse complement.
ACCTGGGGTTTTTCCTTGCCCTTTGCCTTGTGCCGCAGTGACGGCCCAGCCCGAGAACCGTTACTGAGGGCCGCCGGTGGACAACCGGTGGACACGCGTGCAGTGGGCGTGCATAGCGGTGGACGAGCAAGCGTGCGGGAAGCGGACCATCGAGTCAGTGGCGATGGGGCTGGGGGACGCTGCACACATCGGCTGCTGGCGGCGTGGCTGTTGGGGGGTTCCTATAAATCGGGCGCACTTCACTAGGGGACGAGTTCTCGGGTGCGCCCGCCTCACTGCCGGCCGGTGCGCTGCCTGAAGGAGGGGCGCCCAGAACCCGCCGTACGAGCCGGGATGTCATAGCCAGGCCCTAGGCTGGGCTGGTTGTCACTGGACGCATGTCTTGTGGGACGTGAAGTAAGAGGAGATACGAGTGGCACAGCTCACGTTGCCGCAGTTGGAGCGGCATCTGTACGCCGCCGCAGATATCTTGCGCGGCAAGATGGACGCGGCGCAGTACCAGGACTACATCTTCGGAATGCTGTTCCTGAAGCGCGCCTCTGACCAGTTCGACGTGGCGCAGGCAGCGCTGGTCAAGAAGCTCGTCGAAGAGGGGAAGAACCAGGAGCAGGCCAAGCGGATCTCCGAGGCTCGCGGCGCCTACAAGGCACATGAGTTCTACGTCCCGCAGGAGTCCCGCTGGTCCACGATCGTCGGCAAGTCCCGGACCGAACCGGCCGAGGCCCTGAACGTGGCGCTTGCTCAGCTGGAGAACCACAACCACCAGGCGCTCGACGGGGTGCTCTCCTATATCAGCTTCACCGAGTCCCGCGGTGGCAACACCAAGCTGACCAAGCCGGTCATCCAGCAGCTCATCGACCATTTCAGCGAGTACCGGCTCAGCAACGAGGACTTCGAGTTTCCCGACCTCCTCGGGCACGCCTACGAGTACCTGATCGGTGAGTTCGCCGACGAGGGCGGCAAAAAGGGCGGCCAGTTCTACACCCCGCGCTCGGTCATCCGCATGATGAACCAGTTGGTCAAGCCGCAGTCAGGCATGTCCGTCTACGACCCGTGCTGCGGTTCGGCCGGGATGCTGATCCTCGCCAAGGAGTATGTGCAGGACCACGGCGGCGACGAATCTCACCTGTCCGTGTACGGACAGGAAGACAACGGCAGTGCCTGGGCGATGGCCCGGATGAACCTGCTAATGCACGGCGTTGCCGACGGCGTCATCCACCACGGCGACACCCTCGCGGATCCGCAGCATGTACAAGGCGGGCAACTCCAGCGCTTCGACCGCATTCTCACCAACCCGCCGTTTGCGCAGAACTACCGTCAGGCGGGCATGAAGTTCGCCGAGCGCATGGGGTACGGCTGGACGCCCGAGTCGGGCAAGAAGGCTGACCTCATGTTCATCCAGCACGTGCTGGCAGTGCTGGAGGCGGACGGCATCGCGGCTTCCGTCATGCCGCATGGGGTGCTGTTCCGGGGCGGTGAAGAGCAGAAGATCCGCAAGCAGATCATCGAGGAGGGCCGGCTGGAAGCCGTCATCGGCATCGGCCCCAATGTGTTCTACGGCACGGGGATCCCGGCATGCATCCTCGTCCTGCGTGGCCGTGATGGCGCGCCCGAAGGGCGGCGCGACGGCGTGCTCTTCATCAATGCTGACCGGGAGATCACCGCCGGACGTACGCAGAACCTGCTGGAGGCCCAACACGCGGAGAAAATCGTCTCCGCGTACGAGGGCTGGAACGAGATCACCGGGTTCGCTCGTGTCGTGGGGTTCGCTGAGCTGGCGAAGAACGACTACAACCTCAACATTCGCCGCTACGTGGACAACACGCCCGTGCCGGAGCCGCAGGACGTGCGGGCGCACCTGTACGGGGGCGTGCCGAGGACCGAGATCGCAGCGCGCAAGGCGCAGTTCGAGGCATTCGGTATTGAGCCCGAAGGGGCGCTCTTCCGGCTGAGGGACGGTGATCCCGGGTACGTCGACTTCTTGAGGGAGGGCTACGAGGCTACGGCGGCGCGGATTCCGGGGCTCGCGCAGGAACGGGAAGTCGTCCTCGGGCGGGCGTTCCACACGTGGTGGGACGAACACCGGGAGCAGCTCGCGAAGCTGCCCGTGCATCAGCAGAAATCGCAGGCGCGCGAGGAGCTGCTCACCACCTTCGTGGCGGCGCTGAAGCCCGTGGGCGTGCTGGACAGGCACCAGTTGGCGGGAGCGGTCGCCGCGTGGTGGTTCGACGCGAAGAACGACCTCGACGTGCTGATGGCGAAGAACTTCAAGGGTCTGATCGACGGCTGGGTCCGCAGCATTGCCTCGGCATTCGAGGAGCCCTCGGCCAAGGCCGATGCTAAGACGAAGGCCCGCTATCGGGCCGCGATGCGCAAGGCCCGCGAGCACAGGCTGGTCCCGGAGCTGATCCCGGCATACGTGAAGCAGCTGGAAACAGCGGAAGCACTGGTCGCGAAGCTGGATGCAGAGGTGAAGGCGGGCTCGCCGCCGAAGAAGACGTCCAAGGCAGGCGAGGGAGGGGGGGAGGACGAGGGCGACGAGGAAGAGCTCGACCTGACCCAGGTCCTGCCCCCCAAGGAACTGACCGCGCTGAAGAAGAGGCAGCGGGAAGCGAAGCTCGAACTCGCCGCGATCAAGTCGTCGTTCGTTACCGAACTGCACGACGCGGCGAAGAATCTGACCCCCGCACAGGCGCAGGAAGTCGTCCTCGGCTTTCTGAACGCGGACTTGTACGCCCGCATGACCCGCTTCGTCGCCGCCGACCGGCGGGCACTAGTGGATGCCTTCCGTAACTGGGGTGAGAAGTACGCGGTGACCTTGGAGGACTTGGAGCAGGAACGCGAGGCCTCGGCCAAGCGACTGCGGGGGTACCTGGAGGAGCTGGGTTATGCGTGACGGCTGGAAGCGAATCGCTCTTGGAGAGGTCACTCAGGAGTCGAGCATTCGGGTAGGTCGCCTCGCGAACGAGGCGGTAGTTCTCTCGTCTACGAAGCATCACGGCCTTGTCCGGTCGGACGAGTATTTCAAGAACCGCCAGATCCACAGTGATGATATCTCGGACTACAAGCTGGTTCGAAAAGGATGGTTCGCGTATGCCACGAATCACCTTACGGAAGGTTCTATCGGTCTTCAGGGGATTGTTGAGATTGGCTGTGTCAGCCCGATCTACACAGTCTTCTCATGTTCGCCGGAAATTGATACAGCCTTCATGTATCGAATTCTCAAGAGCGACGTGATGCTGGCTGAATATGGCGTACATGACCAGGCTTCTGTAGACCGGCGTGGGGCTGTTCGGTACAGAGATTTCAAGAAGATTGAGGTTAACCTGCCGCCGCTGGCAGAGCAGCGGCGGATCGCCGAAATCCTCGACGAGGTCGACGGGCAGATCCGCGCACAACGCGCCATTCTGCATAAACGCGAGATGGTCCACGCTGGGGTGCTGGATCAGCTATTCATGGATGGTGTGATCGCGGGTCGCAGACGAGTGCGGAGCGAAATTGGTGAAATCCCCTATGATTGGGATCTTTTGCCAGTATCCGAAATGTGTGAAGTCGGGTCTGGTAGCACTCCATTGCGCTCGGAGGGGGACCTCTACTTTTCTCCTTCCGGAACGCCGTGGGTAAAGACGCTCGACCTTAATGATGGGGTTCTTTCGTTCACGCAGGAGAGCGTTACTGACACCGCGCTACAGAGTTCTAATATGCGCATCTACCCGCCCCAAACTGTGCTTGTCGCGATGTATGGAGGCTGGGGGCAGATCGGTCGTACAGCGATCCTCGGGTGTTCTGCGGCAGTAAACCAAGCGCTTTCTGCGCTGGAGATTAAGCAGGGCGCGAGAGTCCTCCCTGAATTCCTTCTGCTCGCTCTCCAGCACGGCCGTTTTCGCTGGAGGAAGGTCGGGGCGAGTACCCGTAAGGATGCCAATGTCACGAAGAGGGATGTGGAAGCGTTCCTGATTCCTGTGCCAGGGGTTGCTGAGCAGGAGCAGATTACGCGCATCGTGGCCGATCTGTTTCAGCAGCGATCTGAGGGTGATCGCCTGATCGCGAAGCTTGAGCTCTTCAAGAAATCTACGATGGATGACCTTCTCATGGGCAAGGCTCGCGTCTTGGTTCCCGCGTAGTCCTTAGCTGCGCCGCACCTCCACCCCCTCGGCTGCTCCCCACGTACCCGTTCACTGAAGGAGACCGCACCCCATGTCCGGCCCCGAGTACAAGTACGTAGAAGCCCCACTGATCGCTCAGCTCACCCACCGCACCATGGGTTGGCGGCATGCGGTGGGGAATCAGGGCGTGGAGTTGCAAGCGCCAGGCGGAGATCCGTATATCCGGCATGGGGCGGACAGTGCGCTGCTCACCGGAATCCTCCGGCGCCAGTTGGACCGGCTGAACCGGATGCCGAACGGGGCGGCGTGGCTGGACGACGCCCGCGCGGCCGTCGCGATCTCCGAGCTCAGCAAGGGCGGGGCACCCGGCGGCGGGCTCATAGCGGCTAATGAGGCATCAACCCAAGCTCTGATCGAAGGCGTCGCCGTCCCTGGCATCGACGGCTGGGATGGAGGGAGGGCGCAGAAGGTGCGGTTCATCGACTGGGAGACACCGGAGAACAATGACTTCCTTGTCGTCTCCCAGTTCCCGATGACGATCCCTGGTGCGCGGGACGACTACGGCAAGCCCAGGAAACTCATCGCCGACCTTGTGTTGTTCGTCAACGGCATCCCGTTGGTCATTATCGAGTGCAAGAAGCTCAAAGCCGGGCAGGGCGATGCACACAAGGCGATCCAGCAGTTGCGCCGGTACGCCAATCAGAGGCGGGATTCGTTTGCCCCCGAGGGCAGCGAACAGTTGTTCCGTACGGTGCAGTTGACGATCGCAACAACTGGGGACACCGCGTTGCTGGGCACGTTCACCTCTCGTCCCCAGGACTACGTGGTCTGGCGGGATTCGCACCCCCTGGACACGAAGCGAGTAGCAGAAACGACATTCCACAAGCATGACGCCTTCGCCGGCGCCCAAAAGGTTCTCGTAGCAGGAGTGCTGCACCCGCACCGCTTGCTCGACATCGTGCGGAACTTCGTCGTCTTCAAAGATGTTGAGGTCTCCGAAGGCCGAACTGCCCGGGTGAAGATTGGTCCGCGCTACCAGCAGTATCGAGCCGTCCATAAGGCGGTGGAGCGGTTGCTAACGGGCGAGACCAAGCAGGTCCACGGCAAGGAGGACCAGCGCGGTGGCATCGTCTGGCACACCCAGGGCTCGGGTAAGTCGCTGACCATGGTGTTCCTGGTACGCAAGCTCCGTTCCACTCCCGGCCTGGGTCATTTCAAGATCGTTATCGTCACCGACCGAAGGCAGCTCCAGAAGCAGCTCGCCGAAACAGCCGAGCTTGCAGGCGAAAAGCCGGACGTCATCACTCGCGCGTCCGAAGTGCCGAAGGTCCTCGGTCTGGAGAACGCCGGCCTGGTCTTCGTCATGATCCAGAAACAGCAGGACGCGGAGAAGGCCCGGCAGAACGCCGCTGACTCCCTGGCCCACGAAGGCACTCCCGGCTGGGGCTTGATCAACAACCGGGACGGCATCCTCATCATGGTCGACGAGGCACACCGCTCACACGGCTCTGCCCTCCACCAGAACCTCATGGAGTCCCTGCCCAACGCAGCCCGTATCGGCTTCACCGGCACTCCGATCATCATGAACCGCCGCAAGCTCACCGCGACGACCTTCGGTGAGTTCATCGACACCTACCGCCTTAAGGACGCCGAGGACGATGGCGCCATCGTGCCCATCTACTACGAAGGCCACATCGCCAAGGGCGCGGTCAATGAGGGCGAGACTCTGGATGAGGCGTTCCAGGAGGAGTTCGAAGAACTCACCGATGACCAGTACGACGAACTCCAGAAGCGCTACGCCAAGTCCTCGGCTGTCCTCAACGCCGACGACATGATCCGGCGTAAGGCACGCCACATGCTGCGGCACTACGTCGAAGGGGCCATGAAGGAGGGCTTCAAGGCCCAGGTCGTCGCCCATTCACGTGGCATTGCGGTGCGTTACCGGGAAGCCCTGTGCGACGCACGCGACGAACTGGTCGCCGAAGTAGAGAAGGCCGCCAAGTCTCCGGCCCGCACTCTCGTCAAGGCCCAGGACATCCCGGCGGAGGACCGTACCCCCAAGCAGCGACTTCTCGTTTCCGCCCACAAGCAGCTCGCGCTGCTCAAGGCCATCGACTTCGTGCCGGTGATCTCCCCCGATTCCGAGGACGACCCGGCTTGGGCATCCTGGTCCGACGGGAACGCTCAGGAGAACGCCATCACGGCGTTCCGTAGCCCCTTCCCCAACCCCGCCGACCTCACTGCGGAATCCTCCAAGCCGGTGGCCATCCTCATCGTCCGCACCATGCTGTTGACCGGCTTTGACGCCCCCATCGAACAGGTCATGTACCTAGATCGTCGGATGCGTGAGGCTGAACTCCTCCAAGCCGTCGCCCGTGTGAACCGCACCTACGGGGAGAAGAAGCAGGCCGGCTTCGTCGTCGATTACGCGGGCGTCTCGAAAGCCCTCCTCGAAGCGATGGCCGCCTACGCCTCCGATGAAGCCGAGGGCGGTACCGTCAAAATCGAGGTCGAGGAGAACAAGCTTGAACACCAGTACGACGCGCTCCGCCACCATCTCGGCCTCACCCGGGAACTGATCGACCCTGCCGACACTGCCGCCGTGCACCGGCTGGTGGACACTCTGGAGGATGAGGAACGGCGGATCACCTACCGCAAGCTCCTTCGGGCCTTCCTGAACACGTTCGACCTTCTCCTGCCACGCGAAGCCACCCGCCGCTATCAGCGGCCGGCCAAGCTCTTCGGGTTCATCGCGCAGGTGGCCAAGCAACGGTTCAGCGAGGAGGAGGACGGCTTCGACCCGGCCGCGTACGGTGAGCGAGTCGCCGAGCTGATCAACGAGCACGTCAGGGCCCTTGGCGTAGAACGCGCAATAGAACCCACCCGGCTCACCTCCGACGATTTCCGCACCAAGGTCGAGCAGCTGCCGAGTTCCCGCGCCAAGGCGTCGATGATGGCGCACGCCGTGCGTAACCACATCGAACTCCACTTTCAGGAGAACCCCGTCGCCTACAACAGGCTCCGTGAACGCCTGGAGGAAATCCTCAAGAAGTACGCGGAGGACTGGGCGCAGCAGCTAGAAGCCTTCGAGACACTCTCCCAGGAGACGCAGGATGTGGCCGAGGGGCGTGATTCGGGTTTGCCGGCGGACGTGCGCAGTCTCAGCAAGCTCGAGCAGGCCGTGTACCAGCAGCTGACTACCGTCGTCACGGACGGGGTCATCACCGACGAGGCACGGCTGGACCTGATCGGGCTGACGCGCGAAGTGCGGGCTGTTGCCGTGCGGCACAGCGCGCGCAAGGACCTGTTCTACAACACGGCCGCGCTCCACGATCTGCAGAGCGATATCTGGATGCTCCTCGCCGTCAACGACCGCACTCATCCCGCTGTCGACAGTCTCGCGCCTGCGGTGCGGGAGATCATCCAGCACAACAAGAAGGACTTGTAACCCTTCATGCACGACACCGCGGCCGAACCGCTGCAAGTGGGCGGTCTGGTCATCGACATCCACCCAGTACCCGGACGCACGAGCGTCCGGGTCACGGTGGAACGTGATGCCCGGATCGTCGCGACCGTGCCGCCAGGCGCGGACCGCGAGGCCCTCGAAAGTCTCATCCGCACCCGTCTGCCCTGGCTCTACACCAAAGTCCGCGACCGTGAGGTGGATGTAGAGCAGCGCCCGTGCCGCCGGTTTTTCGATGGCGAGGGTTTCTACTACTTGGGGCGCAGCTACCGGCTCAAGACCGTCGACGAAGCTCCTCGCCCGGTAGCCCTGGTTGAAGGCAGGCTCAGGTTGCGACGGGACTGTGAGGACTCAGCTAGCGACGTGTTGGTGGCCTGGTACGCGGAGCGGGGGAGGCAATGGCTTCCCCAGCGTATTAGCCCATGGGCAGATTGCCTCGAAGCTCCGTCCGCTGATCTACTGGTCCGCCCCCTCGGTTACCGCTGGGGATCCTGCTCGGACCGGGGCGCGCTCAACATCCACTGGGCGGTCATGCAGCTTCCCGCCGCACTTGTGGACTACGTGCTGGTGCATGAGCTGGCCCACCTGCATGAGCCGAACCACTCACCGAACTTCTGGCGGATGGTGGCCCGAGCTCTTCCTGACTACGAATCTCGGCGGGATCGGCTGGAAGAGTGGGGGGCCGGCGTGTGGCTTCCCAGTGAGGTAACGCTGTCCCATACCTCGACTTTGCAGTGAATCGCGATCTTGAACAAGGAATGCGGAACGCCTCGGTCGGGTGACCTCCGCTCTGATCGGCGGGCATGCGGCCCAACGTGAAGATTGCGCCGCCGCCGACAACGGGTGGCACACATGCCGGAGCCCCGGTCAGATTCCCGCTGACCGGGGCTCCTCTCCATCGCTCACTCAGGCAGAGCGTTCCTCGGCCGACTCCTTGGCCTTCCGAGGAGGGGTCATCCTTGGGCGGGCAGGGGCAGTCTCGGTGTCCTTGACCACCGTGAGTGGCTTCCGTGCCCGAGGCACGAGCTGCACGACCTTCTCTGCGGCGTCGCGGGCGAGGTCGTCCAGGACGGCCTGGTAAATGTCGCGGGTGACCCGAGTGTCCGAGTGGCCGAGGGTTTCGGAGACGACCTTGATGTCGACCCCGGCCGCGAGCATGAGCGTGGCGGCGACGTGGCGAAGGTCGTGCAGTCGGATGGGCGGGAGCCCGGCGGCCTCCACGAGACGCTCGAAGAGGTCGGATACCTTGCCCGGGTGGAGGATCGAGCCGTCGTCCTGGGTGAAGATGCGGCCGGTATCGACCCACCCGTTACCCCACTCGAGCCGCTCCTGCTGCTGACGAGCCTTGTGAGCGAGCAGCAGCTGGTCGGTCTCGTCGTCGAGAGCGATCAGGCGAATACCGGAGTCGGTCTTGGGCGCACCTTCGTGGATCTCCCAGCCGTCCTGGACGAGCTGGGTGGCGATGGCGAGGGATTTCGCGGAGGCCGAATGGTCTATCCAGTGAACCCCGCACGACTCGCCGCGCCGGGTGCCACGGAAGGCGATCAGCCGCCAGAACGGGTACAGGCGGTCCTCGGCGACGTAGTCGAGGAACTGACCGGTCTGCTCGGGGGTCCAGACCATGACCGGCGAAGGCTTGACGCCGGTCTCGCGCCTGTGGGCAATCCGCTCGTCGGTCCAGATGAGGGCCTTCGGCTTGGTGCCCGGCAGCAGCTCGACGTGTGCCGCGGGGTTGAAGGCCGGCATCACCTGTTGGGCGATGGCGACGTTCAGCGCGGCCCGCAGGGTGTCGCGGATGTGCGGCTGCGTGTTGAGGCCGGTGACCCGCCGGAAGGGCGGCATCGCATCGAGCTGGGCCTGCAGCCACTTGCGGCGGGCCCGGTTCTCGGCACCCTTGTTCGGCGTTGCCTTGAGGTCGTCACGCACCACCCGCCGCTGGGCGTTCTGCTCCTGGATCTCGATGTTGCGCTCGTTGATCGCGTCGAACATCGTGTTGATGTGGTGCACGCGCAGCTTGTCCAGCCGTAGGTGGCCGAGGTGCGGCTTGAGGTGAACGCGGATATCACACTCGTAGCGGGCCGCGCCTCCCCGGCGCAGGCGCTTACGCCCGGCAAGCCAGGTGTCGAGCCACTCGCCGACGGTGGTCTTGGAGTTGAGCGTCTGCCCGGATTGGAACCGGCGACGGGTCTCGTCGTAGTCCGGGAGCGGGTCCTTCTCCTTGAGGCAGCTCTCGATGAGGTCGCTGATCTGCGTTTTGCCCCAGGCGTCGTCCTCTTCGGGAATGGCCATGAGGGCGCGGACCTTGTCCAGCTCCTCCTGGGCCTTGGTGGAGGACTCGAAGCCGCCGCGACGGAACCGTCGGCGGCGGCCGTCCTGAGCCGGGTCTAGCTCCTGGAACACGCTCCAGACCCCGTGCCGCCGCGACTTGAGCTTGGGGCACGAGGCGCCAAGGTCCTTGCGGGTCTCCGGGTCCGTGCACCGGCACCGCCGGGTGATGGTGCCGTTCTTCACTCGTTGTCCTCCGGGTGGGTGGGTATTTCGGGCTGGTCGACGAAAGCAAGCTCGTCGGGAAGGTTCGGCGGTATGAGGGAGCGCTCGCGCATCCGGCCTCGGAACGCCCGCAGTTCTTGGCAGTCCTCGAACGCGTGCTCCTCGTAGCCCTCGGCACGTTGCAGGAGCGTGGCTCTGCGGGTCCGATTCAGGGTGGTGCTCGCCGCTCGTCGCCGCTCCCTGGCTAGGGCGTAGGAGGACGTCGCGGCGGCCACCAGGTCGCCGTGGTGGCGGAAGGCATCGAGGACGTCCCGGGCGGTGCCTTCGGGGGCAGGCTCGTCCAGGGGGGTTTCGCCGGTGAACCACGCGACGGCGTCCCAGGTGGACACCTCCCGACCCGGGAGGACCTCGACCGTGGCTGAGGTGCCGAGGGGGAAGAGGAGGGTCACTGGCGGGACGCCCAGGACGTCAGCCAGGACAACGAAGTCCGCGACGGTGATGCTCGTCTTGCGGCCGGATTCCAGGTTCTTCATGGAGTGCTCGGTGAACTCCGGCAAGCCGCGGTCGGCGCAGCTCTGGGCGACTTCGGCCATGGTGAGGCTGGCGGCCTTGCGCGCGTCCCGCAAGCGCTGGGCGATCCGACCGGTGAACGCTGTCGGCCATTGATCAGGTGTCATGGTGACACTTTAGGTAGCCAAAAGGCGCTGCTGCAACTCCGTGATACATCTATGGCGCCACTGCGACACCAGAAATCCCCAGGAGGGCATCATGACGGCATCTGACTCGTCCCGTGAGGCACGAGGTCTGACGGGCGACGAGCTGCTTGCCCTCCCGGCCGTGATTGACCTCGACACCTCGAACCGGGCGCTGATGATCGGCCGATCCACCGGCTACGGACTCGCCAAGCAGGGGCAGTACCCGGTCAAGGTTCTGCGGCTGGGGAACGCCTACCGAGTGGTGACGGCCGACCTGCTGAAGCTGCTGGGGCTGGACCGCCATCGGGATGACGGAGACCAGACCGATGGCGGAACCGAGCGCCACAGCCTGGCCGCATAGAAGCGAACGACTATAGGTGGCACATGACGGGCCCCAGGTACCTGCCGGGGTATGTCGCTGTTGGGGCTCACGCGGAGATCCGCAGATCAGCGGGAGGCTTACGCCTCGCTCGTCCGGATCTGCGCCCCATGCCGTTGCGCGCGTAGGTACGTCGCGTGTTCTTCTCGAACTTCGGGGCGTCCTCGGAGCCGAGGTCCACGCTGTTCATCTTGGCCAGCGCCGTTGGGTGGAAAGTCCCCGCATCGATCAAGAGCGATTGGCGCTTCTGCGTCGACTGATCGGCCGCAGGTGTAGGCGCGCCGAGCGATCCGCTAGAACTGAATTTGGCCGACCATGTTCGTCACACTGGAGACGAACATGTTGATGTCCGGCGCCATCGATGTGCTGGCCAGGAAGAACCCGAAGAGCACGCTCACGACCGCGGGCCCGGCCTTCAGGGAGCCGCCTCGGATCAATACGACCAGGATGATCCCGAGCAGCAGGACGAGGGAGATGTTCAGAGACATCAGGAGTCCGCGGCCTCCGCCTGACCGCTCCGCTCCCTGCGTGCCTGGCCGAGGGCTTTGCGCAGCGGACCGGGCTGTGTCAGCGACCTCGGGCCTCGGGGGAGGACGTGCCAGTGCAGGCCGGGCGGCTCGGTGGCCCCGGCGGGGGGCACGACGACATGGCACTTCTGACCGAGAGGAACCGTCCCCGGCTCTTCCCAGTCGGCGGCCGTGCCAGGCGGCACAAGGAAGTACAGGCGAGGCTCCGGCCCTCCGGGGTCAAGGATGACCGGACCGACCGCCGCGCCGTCCTCCCGGAGAAGCTCGATCGCGCGTCGGCCAGCGACCTCTACGGCGCGTATGGCGTCCCACCATTGGCCTGCCGAGCACAGCTCGGGATCGTCGCCTATCGGCATCCACCGAGGCGGCAGCGCGGGAACGCGCGGGGTGACGTCGGACATGGAAAAGGCCTCCTCAGAATCATCTGTGAGGAGACCTTTCCACTCTGCCAGCTCCGTGCGCGGACAGACTGTCCATGGGTTTTCTTCGCGAAGTACCTTGACTCGGCGTCAGGTTGTGATAACTCCCGCCCAACTGCCGAATGTAGACAGCTCGTTGGAGGGGTGGGCGTCCATCCGGAGGAGCGCCGCGACCGTCTCGCGGGCCGAGGGGTGGAATCGCGTGTGATTGGGGGCGACCTTACGCGCACGACGAAGGTCCCCGAACGCACCCGCTCTGTCCCCCACGGCCAGCTTCGCCGAGGCCACGTCGATGAAGTGGTGGCTCGATCGCTCGCCCACCGTCGAAGCCGGAGGCGCCCACTCCTCGCCTGCCACGGAGGACCACTCCGTGAGGTGGGCGAGAGCCTGCTCCGTGTCCCCCATGTCGATCATGGCGTGCACTTCGTGGATGCGGATGTTCGTCGGCCCGAAGGACATCTCGTAGGCGAGGGAGTCACGGTTGCCGGCCATCCTGGCCACGGCCTCGGCCTCGCGCAGGTAGTCGTCCGCTCGGTCCGGGTTGTTCTCCCTGGCCTCCAGTACGGCCAGCTTCAGCAGCAGTGCGCCGTCGACCGCGAGCGCGTCGTCGGTGAAGGAGCGTTCCGGCTGGAGCCGTTCGAGCTCCTGGCGCAGCGCCTGGAGCTTGCGGCGGGCGGATGAATAGGCCCCCTGTCGAAGCATCGCGCCGGCGGCCAGGTATCCGGCGGTGAACTTCATCAGCGGATCCCCGGACTGGCCCGCCGCCCACCGCACCCTCTCCAGCGCCGTGTTGGACAGGTCATGGTGTCCCATCTTGTGGGCCAGGGAGTTCACCGCCCGGTAAGCGCGGGCAAGGTGCCAGAACGCCTTGGCCTGGTCGCCGTTGCGGCTGCTGAGGGCGAGATGTGTCAGCTCCGTGATGACGGCCGGCAGGAGCGGCCCCATGGGTGCGTAGCGTGCGTCCCGTCGGAGAGCGGCTACCTGGTCGACTTCGGACGCCAGGACCGACAGCGGCCTCGGGGCGATCTCGAGTTCGTCCGGGGTGTCGAAGCACAGCATGATCCTTCGGAGATCCGGGATCACCGCGTGCACCCCGTCCTCGGCCTCCGGCTCGCCGTAGTACGGCTGGCCGGTGAGGACCTCGGGGCCGAAGTGGAGTGCCTTGGCGAGCGCCAGGACCAGTGAAGGCGAAGCCTTGCGCGCGCCGGACTCCAGCTTCTGGACGTAGCTGGGCGATATCGCGACCTTCTGTGCCAGTTGAGCGGCAGACAGCTTCCGTGTCCGGCGGGCTATACGGAGACGGTCTCCCAGCGTCAGGTTTTCACTCATCGGTGGATCGATCCCTTCGCGACGGAGCACTGCGCTCAGCGTACGGACAATGTCCAGTCCCACAGAGCTGCTCGCCAAGTGTTAACGGCGACGTCGTCGGCCGGTGCACGCTCGGACATCAGGCAGCCCCTGCATGCAAGAGTGTTGAATTCGACATGAATCGCTCAAATCTCCTCCCTTGCCGACCTCCTACCAGCGCCACGCGCTTTACCGAGGGTCAGCGCATGAGTCAAGCCCTGTGCGCCAAGAAAGCGCGGACAGTCTGTCCGCTCGCGTGTCCTTCCCGGTGGGATTGTTCTGTACACAACGCACGCCACCCGTAGGCCAGTTCCCCGGAGGGCGCCCACCCTCCCTTCGCTCGATGACCAGCTCGTCGACGGGTCGTAGATACCCAGCTGGCCTGAGGACTGGGTTCTGCACAAGATCGCCGATCTACTGATGGAGCCTCGCCATGCGATATCCGCCGACGAGCACCGCCTTGTCGACGAGCCTGTCCGCGATCAACACACACCCTGTGAGCGACGTCCTGCTTGGTTGCTCCCGCCGACAGGACTCCGCGCCTCGGGCTCCAAGGCCGACCGCGGTGATACTCGATCTCTTCGGCACACTCGTCGCGGCCCCGAGCATGGTTGAACGGAGTGCCGCCGCCGCCCGGTTCGCCGGGACCATGCGCCTGTCGCCGACGGTCGCCGAGTCCGCGCTGTCCGACAGCTGGCGGGCGAGGCACGACGGGCAGCTGAGGTCAACCACCGAGGTCGCGGCACACCTCGTCGCGCGCTGCGACGCTCCGGCGTCCTGCGTCAACAAGCTGGAACAGCTCCTGGCGGAACTCGCCCGCGACCGGCTCCAGGTCGACGCCACTCTCCTGCGGGCCCTGAAGGAGCTTCGGCACGGCGGGGTCAGGCTGGCGGTCCTCAGCGACGCGTCCCCTGATATCGCCGAGGCGTGGAACGCCAGCGATCTCGCGCCGCTCTTCGACGCCGCGGTGTTCAGCTGCCGGGTGGGCGCGGTGAAGCCCGCTCCGCAGCTCTTCGGCGCGGCGCTCCAAGCCCTCGGTGTCGACCCGAAGCAGACCCTCTACTGCGGCGACGGCGGCGGTGACGAGCTGGCCGGCGCCGAGCGCGCCGGGATGCGGGCGGTTCGCGTGGAACGCCGGGGCGGGCCGCACGGGCTCGCGTTCGGCGAGACCGCCTGGCCCGGCAGGGCGATACCCGAGGTGGAGGCTCTCCCGTCCTTACTGAGCGCGTGGAGGGAACGATGAACGTCCCGTACGCCTGGGCGGTTGAAAGTGGTGCCCTCCGCCGACTCCCCGCGCCGACCGACATGCCTCCGATGAGCGACACGACGATCGTCGAGATCCGCTGCACGGGCGTCTGCGGGAGCGACGTCGCGAAGCTCAACCACCCGTGGCAGGGGCGGCTTCCGGAGCCTTGGTACCCCGGGCACGAGATCGTCGGGATCGACACGGAGACGGATGACTGGGTCGCGATCGACCCGCTGGTGCCCTGCCGCTCGTGCCACTACTGCGACCGCGGCCACGTCCACCTCTGCCTGGGGCTTCGACGCATCGGATGGGACCTGCCCGGGGGGCTCGCCGACGCCGTGAGGGTGCCCCGCGACAACGTCGTCCCACTGCCCCACCTGCACGATCCCGTACACGGAGTCCTCGCGGATCCGATGGCGGTGGCCCTGCATGGGATCCGCTGTGGTCTTCGGATGCCTCTGGGGCGGCTCGGCGTCATCGGGGGCGGCGTCATCGGGGTGTGCACGGCGATCTGCGCGGCGGAGGCGGGGTGGGACGTCCACATGCTGGTCAGGGAGCCCTCACGGTCGCATCAGCTGAGCTACGTCCTCGACTCGCGTATCAACCTCCACTCCGCCGACCTGCCGCCGTGCGACGTCGTCGTGGACGCCGCGTCCGGTGACAGCGACTCCCCCATACGGCAGGCGCTGGGCGCCGTTCGTGACGGTGGAACGGTTCTCGTCCAGAACGCCTACGCGCCCCGGGTGCTCCTCTCGGTCCCCCTACGGGACGTCTTCCGGCGCTCGATCACTCTGCGCGGCTCCTTCTCGTACTGCCGCGCGGAAGGCCACGACGACTTCCGTGACGCCATCGACGTCCTCGCGAAGGGCGGCGACTGGGCTGCCCTGATGACCCGGGACCGATTCCCTCTGAGCGACCTGCCACAGGGGCTGGCGGCTCTG
The DNA here is from genome assembly GCF_018614035.1 of Streptomyces sp. ISL-96. GTDB lineage: Bacteria > Actinomycetota > Actinomycetes > Streptomycetales > Streptomycetaceae > Streptomyces. The sequence continues at coordinate 119,617 of NZ_JAGGPA010000006.1, read as the reverse complement.
AAGACCAGGGCCCGCCATCGTCCGTTCAAGGTTCTGCTCACGTCCGACATCTGAAGGAAGGAGCCAACACCGTGGCGGTGACAACGCCATTACTGGCCCAGAAGATCAACTCGCCGGCCGACATCGCACCCCAGGACGTCCACGACGGCATCGCGAGCATCCTCGCGTTACCGGAGGGCCACACGCGCGACGTGATGCTCGGGAGCGTCCTCACCGGGCTGCTCCTGCGGGGACCGAGGCTGGAGGAGGTCGAGGCCGCGATCCGGGCCGCGACGGCCCTCGACCGAAGTGGCTGGGACTTCCACCAGCCGCCCGCGGGCACGCGGTTCGTCGGTTACACCGGTAGCGGGAAGAAGACCTTCAAGACGATCAACCTCAGCACCGCCGCCGCCCTGGTGGCGGCCACCGGGGGAGCACACGTCGCGAAACTCGGATCGCGTAGTGCGTCGTCGAAGACCGGATCCCGCGACTTCGTCGACCTTGTGGGGGCGACGAGCGACACGGTGCCGCACCAGGAGATGGTGGACATCACCGCGGAGGTCGGCTTCGGGTTCTTCTCCATCGAGAACCGCGTACCCGAGTTCGACCGCCGCTACGGAGGCAGGTTCCAGGCAGTGCACGCCCTCAGCCTGGCGTTCCCCGCCCTCCTCAGCCCGGTCACGTGCCCCGCCTACGTGTACGGCCTCTCGCACCCCGCGGTTGGTGCTTCCGCCCGACTGCTGTCCCGGCTCGGCCTGCCGGACGTGACCGTCATCAACTCCAGCATCGGCCAGGCGGTCCAGGTCGACGAGCTGATCCCCGGAAGCACGGTACGGACCTGCCGTGTCAGCGCCGGCGACGAGGACCTCGCCTTCAACGACGCTGTACGCAGGGGTGTGGCCTCGATGCCGCAGGACCTGATGTCCGTCACCCAGTACGAGGACCCTCGGGAGAACGTCGCCGCCGCCGTCCGCGTGCTGGCCGGCCGGGACACCAGCCAGGCGCGGAACGCGGTCGCCCTCAACGCGGCCCTGCTCATGGTGATGTCCGAGGCGGCCCCCACCATCCGGTCCGGCATCGACAAGGCACTCACCGTCATCGACTCCGGAGCGGCTCTGGACACGCTCCAGCAGTTCGTACGGCTCACGGGCGGAGCCCCGCATCAGCTGAATTCACTCCTGCGGCCCATCGCCCCGACGGCCCTCCTGGTGAGCCCAGGAGTCAAGGAGACGGCAGCATGCTGACGCACGACGAACTCGCGATCGTCCACCTGGTCCTCAACACCGACTGCAACGCCTGGGACCTGGCACCCACCAGCACCTCACCGGGCGTGTGCCGCTTCTGCTACCGGGAGCGCAACCGGGTCGAGACCGACGCGGACACGGTCCGCCGCGTCATCGACCGACTCCGTTCGGAGTCCGAGGCCCATCGGTGCGTCTTCACCGGCGGCGACCCCGTGATGCCGTACGACAACCACCTGGAGGTCGCCCTCCGGCACGCCACCGAGGTCGGCTTCGAGACGAACCTCCACACCAACGGGCTGCTGCTGAGCGAGCGCTATGCCGGCGTTCGCGACCATGTGACCGTGTACTCCTTGGCGGTCGACGGCCCGGACTCCGAGACGGCCGACTGGTTCCGCGGGCAGAGGTACTTCGAACGCTTCCTGTCCAACGTCGAGTTCCTCGCCGCCGACCAACGGCGGCTCGCGTTCAACACGTTCACCACGGCCGGCTCCGTGAAGGACCTGCCGCGCATGGCGCGGCTCATCGCCGGAGTGACCCAGCGGACTGACGTCGAGTACTGGCTGATCTCCCAGTACCGCCCCATCGGCCGCGCCAACACGCGCAAGGCGGAGATCTACGGCTTCGAGCGGGACGACTTCGTACGGGCCGTGGACGACGTACGCGGCGACGTCAACGGAGTGACGATCTACGCCCAGCCGACGCGTGCCCCTGAGGACCCGTACCCGTTCCGCGTCTGGGTCCTCGCCGACGGAATGGTCACGGCGGACCTCGGAAGCGTCGCGGCACCTCGCAACGCGGAGCTCGGCAACCTCCTGACCGACGGCTTCGAGCCGCTGGTCCGTCGGGCCTTCGCCCTCCGTGAGCAGACTCAGCTGGAAGGAATCGCATGAAGTTCGACACCGCGTACTACGAGAGCGTCATCGACCAGCACAGCTACGAACGCCTGGGGCTCGGCGCCATCGACTTCGGTCTCGCGGGGATGAGCCCCGACGACCTGCACACGAAATGGGTGTGCCACACCGGAGCGCGCCAGTTCGCGGAGGCGGTCGCGGACGGTCAGCCCACGATCGTCACCACCGGTGTCGGACTCGGGGGGCCGCCCCACGCAGGCACCCTCTTCCAGCTGCTGCGCGCGGTCAAGCTGCAGCAGTGCGGGCTCGACGTGCAGATCGTGCTGGGCGATCTCGACTCCTACAACGCGCGCCGCACGCCGCTGGACTCGGTGCGGAAACTCGCCGACCGGTATGAGGAGTTCGTCCTGCGTCTCGGGTTCGACGCCGAACGGGGTGTGCTGCGCAGGCAGGAAGGCGAGACCGATGTCCTGGCCACCGCGTTCCTGCTGTCACGTCACCTGGACGACGACGACTTCGAGTGGGCGGAGGAGGACCTCGCCGGGCTCTACCGCAACCACGGTGTCTTCGACCACCTCAACTACGGGATGAAGCAGGCCACCCTGCTCATGGCCGCGGACTTCGTCCATCTCCTCCGCCAAGGGCGTCACGTCCTGGTCTCCCTCGGGGTCGACGAGCACAAGTACGTCGCGCTCGCCCGGCGCGGAGCGGAACGCTGGGGCCTGCCCGCGGAACGACTGTCCGGCATCTACACCAAGATGATCCCGGGTCTCGGCGGCCTCCCGAAGATGAGCAAGAGCATCCCCGGCTCAGGGATCGACGCCTCTATGTGCACCGAGGACATCCGCGCCCTGCTCAAGGCGGACACCGACACCGCGCCCACGGACGACGGCTCGGCACTCCTCCAGATGTACGCGTGCCTGCCCGAGGTCGACGGCCGGGAGTACGACCGGGCCTCGGCCGCGCGACGCGACGGCGGTCCCGAATGGCACACCGTACGCGAGCAGCTGGTCGAGCGGATGCTCTCGCTGTTCTCCCACTGGCCGAAGTAAGCAAGGAGTCTCTCGTGCACGCAGACACCGCGACCAGCCGCCAGCCCATCGGCGGCGCCGAGACCTACTTCATCAGGAGCGGCTACCGCAGCCGGGACCGGGTGGAGTACTTCCTCGACGAGACGGACGACACCGTGACCTGGCAGCCCGACGTCTACCCCTACGCCGCCGCCCGGGCCCTGGAACTCGGCCGCGACGTCGTGATCGACATCGGCTGCGGCCGGGCGGGCAAGCTGGCCTCGCTGGCCTACGAGTACCCGGCCTGGTCCTACATTGGTGTGGACTTCGGGGACAACCTCGTGTGGTGCCGCGACAACCACCCCTTCGGCGAGTGGGTCGAGGTCGACCTCGAGTCGGCCGAGCGGCTGCCCATCGCCCCCGCCCTCGTACGCCGGTCCATCGTCGTCTGCTCCGACGTGATCGAGCACCTGGTGAACCCGAGTCCGGCCCTGCCCCTGATCCGCGGCCTCCTCCTGGAGGGCAGCGCCGCCGCCGTACTGTCCACGCCGGCACGCGAGTGCCGCAGCGGTTACGACACTCCCGGACCGCCCCGCAACCCCAGCCATGTCCGGGAGTGGGCGAGCGACGAATTCCAGGCGCTGCTGAAGGCGTCGGGATTCAAGATCCACCACGCCGGGCTCACACGAAGCGACGACGCCTCCAACGGCATGTCCACCCAGCTGCTCCTCGTCGGCACGGAAGAGGCGGAGGGGGAACAGCGGTGACAGCGGTCTCCCGGCCCGAGGGCATGCGCGTCGTCCACCTCCCGGCTCGTACCCCGTACGCGTGGAAACTGCGGAGCCGTGACTTCCACATCTTGAACGGAACCGAGCTCCCCAGCGGCGACACGGTGCCGGCGGCGGTCGACGCCACCTGGCTCCTCGAACACGGCCCTCTCACATGGCTCGATGTCCTGCACCTGCACCACATCGACTTCGAGGACCCTGCCACTCTGGAGCGCCTGCTCGACGCGTGCCTGGGCGACGGAGTCAAGGTGGTCTTCACCGCCCACGACACGCGGCCCATGGTCGGCAACGCCGAGGATTTCACCACGCGGCTGCGGATGCTCCACTCGGCCGAGGTGGGTTGGGTCTGCCTCACCGAAGGCTCTGTCACCCAGCTGACCGAGGTCCTCGGCGAGCGTCCCGACGCGGCCGTCATCCCCCACGGGTACGTCGCGGCTCCGGAGGAACTGGCCAGCCTGGAGCGCGAGCCCCGCAGCTCGTCCCGGTGCCTCATGTTCGGGGCCTCACGGGCCAGCAGGGACCAGTTGTCCACCATGACCAACTGGAGTTTGGGGATCACGGACCCCGACAGCACCCTCCACGTCCTTCTGCGCGCGTTCAGCCCTGCCGACTTCGCCGACGGGGGCCGTGCTCCGCTGCTGCTGGAGACGGCCCGGCGCGATCCCCGGATCAGCCTGACCATGCGCCCGTACCCCACCGACGCGGAAGTGGTCGAAGCCGGACTGGCCTCGGACGCGCTGCTGCTCCCCTACCTCTGGGGCAGCCACTCCGGCCAGCTGGAACTGGCCTTCGACCTGAACCTGCTCCCGGTCTGCTCCCTCACGGGGCACCTGACCGAGCAGTACGAGCAGCACAAGGGACTCGTCGAGGAACCCGAATGGTTCGACTGGTCGCAGGGTCACCCCAATCTCTTCGGAGAGAAGTTCCTGACCGCGCTGGAGAACGCGGCGGCTCGACTCGACTCCAGGCCCCGCCGTCTGGATCGTGAGTTCCTCGACTACAGGACTCAGGAACACCAGGCGATTCTGCGGCAGTACGCCCGCGTGTACGGAGGTGACCGATGAGCGGCCCACCTCGGATTTCGTGCGTGATCCTGTGCCACAACTACGGCCGGTATCTCGACCGAGCCGTAACGAGCTGTCTGGAACAGGAACCCGGAGACTTCGTCCTTCACGAGGTGATCGTCATCGACGATGGTTCCAGCGACGAAACCGAAGAGGTGTGCCTGCGCCACGAGGGCAACAGCAAGGTCAAGGTCATTCGGAGGAACCAGCAGGGATTCGGGCAGACCCTGACCGACGCCTTTCTCGTCAGCACTGGTGACTGGGTGGCTCCGCTCGATGCCGACGACTGGTTCCACCCGTCGAAGCTGCGTACATGCGCCGAGGTGATGATGGGTGGGACGCTGTTCGTCGAGCACTGGGAGCACGTGGTCGACTCCGACGGGGACCCGATGCTGAAGGAGCCGCATCCGGGCGGAAACACGAGCACACTGGTGGTCCACCGCGATGCCGCCCTCGGTCTCCTTCCGGTGAGCAACGAGATCTTCTTCCACGCCTTGCGTGAGGCCGGCCGAGGGATCGCCCTTCGGGATCCGCTGACCTTCTACCGGGTCCACCCCCGCAGCATGACCGACCGGGGTACGCCCGGCGTCTCACAGAACTACCGGGCCGACGTCTGCATCGCGCTCTCGAACCGACTCCGTGCGATGCACGGGAGTCCTCCCGCGTGGGCGAATGCGCGCCGGCTCCGAAAGATCTCCTGGCATTTCCGCACACTCGCTTTCGGCCACAGGGTGGAATCCGCCATGCAGCGGGAGAGGCGCCTGCCCGCGATGTTCCTGATTCCAGGAATGCTCATGGGCACACTCCGCGCACGTGACCCGATAACACCGTGGCTCCGATCCCTCTCCAGCACGGTCGTGGGACGGCCGCTGGTGCGGCTGACGGCGAGCCCGGGGCAGCAGGGTCATTCATGATCAATCCGACGGTGCGCCGAGGGCGGCGATGATAAAATCGCCGCTTCCAATCCCATACTGGTCAGGCCAGTTGTCCGACGCAGGAGCGTATACGCGCCATGAGCCGTTTGAGTGAGTCCGTCACCCGTGTCATGCACATCCTCGATGGAGCGGACCTGGGCGCGGACTATACGGTCACGCAGCTCCTCGGCGAGACAACAGCAAGGCGCTCCCTCGACCTCTCCGACCTCTCCCCCCAGGAGCAGGCCGCCCTGGTCGAGGGGCGCACGCTCAACCTGATCCCCTCGGCCGCCGTGCTCGCCGAGAAGATGGAGGCCGCGCAGGCGGCGGGACGGCCGTTCGTCGTCAAGTACGGCATCGACCCGACTTCGCCCGACGTCCACCTCGGCCATGCGGTGCCGATCATCATCGCCAGCCGGTTCCAGCGGATGGGCCACCACGTCGTGTTCATCATCGGCGACGTCACGGCCAAGATCGGCGACCCGTCAGGCCGCTCCTCGGATCGGCCCGCCCTCACCGACGAGGACATCACCCGCAACCTGAGCGGCTACCAGCAGCAGGTCACGCCGTTCATCGACTTCGAGCGTGCCGACCTGCGCTTCAACGGTGAGTGGCTGAACAAGGTCACCCTGCCGGAGCTCGTCGGGGTCCTCGCCCGGGTACCGGTCTCCATGTCGCTCCAGCGCGAGGACTTTCGCACCCGACTCGCCGAGGGCCACGGACTGTCCGTCGCCGAGTTCGTCTACTCCGTCGTCATGGCGTGGGACTCGGTGGCCATCAACGCCGACGTCGAGCTTGGCGGCGTGGACCAGCTGCTGAACCTCCAGATGTGCCGCAAGGTCATGGAGATCTCGGACCAGACCCCCGAGGTCGTCATCACCACCCCGCTCATCGAGGGCACCGACGGCACGGGCACCAAGATGAGCAAGAGCAAGGGCAACTACGTGGGGCTGACTGCGTCGCCGGATGACGTCTACGGCCGGCTGATGTCCATCCCCGACCACCTCACCGAGCCGTACCTCCAGCTGCTCACCGAGTGGACGGACGACGAGATCCGCGTGGTCACCAAGCGCCTGGAGGAGGGGACCGCGCACCCGATGGCGATCAAGCGGATCCTCGCCGGCGAAGTGGTGGCCGCTCTCCACGGCCTGGACGCCGCTGCCGCCGCCCGCGCGGAGTTCACGGCGCGCTTCTCCAAGCGCTCCTTCGGGGACACCCAGAACCTCCCCGCCGTCTCCCTGAAGGACCACGCCGAGGACACGCTCGGGGCGCTGATCAGCCGCACGCTGGACTTCGCTCCCAGCATCTCCGCCGTGCGCCGTGTGGCCCAGCAGAACGGCCTCCGCCTCATCCGCGAATCCGACGGAGAGCAGCAGAGCACGCAGCTCACGGAGGCTTCCGTCCAGCAGACGCTCAGCGCGGTCGTGAGCGAGGTCGGGGCACTCGACGGCGCCGAGCTCTACCTCAAGGTGGGTCGTAAGGTCGCCCGCATCGAGGCCTGAGATTGAGTTATGGCGTCGGCTCACCTTTGTGGGTCGGCGCCGCTCGAACCGAGCGATTACGTCAAGACGGGCAGCGACGCCAGACCGCGGACCAGCCGGGTCCGGCGCCAGTCCAGTTGGTCAGGTGGTTCGGCAAGCCGGATCCCGGGGAAGCGGGCCAGGATCGCCCGCAGGGCGATCTCCGCCTCGGCCTTGGCCAGGGGAGCGCCGACACAGCGGTGGATGCCGTGGCCGAAGCTGAGATGAGCAGCGGCGTCTCGGTCCAAGTCGAGCAGGTCCGGGCGATGGGAACCGCTCTGGGGCGCGGTTGGCGGCTCCAGCAGGGGCCCCTGGAGCGCGCCGAGGGAGTGGAGATGCTGCGCTTCGTCGAACACGGCCACGCCGATGGTTCCTGTCGCGGACGACGGCGTAGCGGTGGACACACCAGAAGACCTCGCGCGAGCCGACGGTCTCCTCGCCCAGTACGCAGAAGCGTAACTCCCAGCAACCTGCTGGTATCGGTGGCGGACGCGCTACGAGACTCGGATCGATCACTCACCAAATCAGCGGCGGCTTCGTTTCTGTTTCTACGCCGCAGCACTTGAGGCCGCCCGGGACCGCTGGGCGGGGATTTGCCCCATCGCCCTCTCTATCGAGATCCGGATGACTACCCGCGCAGGGTCTGGGGCCGGCGTGCGCCCGTATCGCTCTCCGTAGCGCGCAATGGCGTCCTCGACCGCTGCGGCGTCCGTGCAGACTTCCGCCACGCCTTCGAGTGTGGCCCACCGGCCCCCGTCGACCTGGCACACCGCGACTCGGGCCGTACTACCGCCCGCAAGGATGTTGGCGACCTTCCGACTGGATTTGCGGGTGATAATTCGGGCCACTCCAGTAGCGGCGTCGACGGTTACACCGACGGGCACAACGTGCGGGCGGCCGTCAGGCCGCAGCTTGGTCAATGTGCACAGATGGTACTCGTCCCAAAACTCGCGGTAGTTATCGGCTTGACTCGATATCGCGTTCGACATGACTGGAAGCGTAATGGAGCTAGTTGCCCGAACTGCCCTGAAGTGACCACGACCACACCCGTCCTGAACAGGCGATTTGCCCGATTCGAGTCCGCATGTCGAGCATCTTTCAACCATGAACATCTCGGATTCGTAACGGACTAGATGTTGAAGTCGAGAACTTGAAGCGTCCACGCCAGAGCATAAAAGGGCAGTTCAGAGGCAAGGCTTGGCATGCCAATGGCCGATTTAGATCATTTTGGCCGGGTGGAGTTACTTGCGGGCTGCACGGATTGATCATGTTTTTCAGGCCATGCCCCCTCTGAACCGTCACGTAATGTCCAAAGAGGTTCCCGGAGGCTCCATTGAGGCAGCTCGCCGGGCGTCTCATTGCGTGTTCGCGTATGTGACATCCGTATTGGGTGAGGCGATCTGGAGGCCAGGCATTCGGGCCCCTTGACGGGCTTGGTGGGGCACGCGGGCATGTCCGACTGCGGTCGTTTCCGGCGTCGGGAACCGGACGTCATCGACACGGGCGCGATGTCGCCCCGGCTCGGGGGAGCCATCACCTGCCGGTTGAAGGGATTACTTAGTGTGGTCAGAGAAGAGTGGTCGAGACGCGGCGGAGCCGTCGGTTCCTGTACAAGGCGGAGCCAGCCGTGGGCGCCTCGGGCGCTGGCGCACAGCCGCGAACCGGACCGTGGAGCGGGATCTGCACCGTCTGATTCGGCGTGAGCTGCAAGACCTCGGGATTGCTCCCCCGCTCGACGTCGAAGAACTCTGCCAGGCGCTCAGCCGACGGCGGGGGCGCCCCCTGTACCTGCGGGAGGCTCCGCTGCCGAAGCCGGGGCCCTCGGGGATGTGGGTCGAGTACGAGGGCTACGACGTGATCCTGTTCCAGCAGGAGACAACCCGCCTGCATCAAGATCACATCGTTCTCCACGAGGTGGGTCACATCCTCGTCGCGGAGAACGAAGAGGCCGCAGAGAAGACCGAAGTCGAGCAGACGGAAGAGGTCTCCACGGTCGACTCCGAGGAGGAGACGGCTGTCTTCGTCGAGGGCTGGGCCACCATGCTGCCGGTCTTCGACCCCGAGACGATCAAGCGCGTCGCGCGCCGGTGCTCGTACGACAACGGGGAAGAGTGCTCTGTCGAGCTTGTGGCCACGATCATCCTGGAGTGGTCGTCCCTGCTGGACGGCTCCACTCCGCTGTCGGATGACCCCTCGCTTCGGCGCGTAGAGGCGGCTCTCGGTGACCGGCGAGGATGGCTGTAACCCGTGGAACTGCTACTCCTGGGGCTCGTGGCCGCTCTCGCCTGGAAGCTCTACCAGCTGAAGCGATCCCCTAATGACGCGCCTCTGCGTTCTGTCACCCTCTGTCTGTTCTGCGCTGCGTTGTCGTACCCGGTGGCTATGCCCGGCGGTGCGTCCGGCGTCGACACGGTCGCCGGCCACGGGACGGCGAAGCTGATCCAGAACGTGCTGTTGCTTCTGACGGTCTACTTCCTCATGTGCTTCTACCTCTACTCCGCCGCTGACGAAGAAGCGGGGCGCAGGCGGGCACGCAGGGAAGCCGTCGTCGTCGGGGTCGTCGCGGTCGCGATTACCGTGGCTGCGGAGTCGGTGCCGCACGAGGTCTTCGCCGGCAGCTTCAGTACGGCCGACATGACGATTCCGCAGATCGCCTTCTTTTACGGCGGGGCCGGTCTCTACCTCATGTATGCCCTCGGCATGGCGTATCGGTGGACTCGCCGCTACGCGCGCATGTCCCGGCGCCCGCACTCCACCGGGCTCTGGATGACCGCCGTCGGCCTGGGAGCGATGGCCGTGGCCTGCGCGATCCGCGCCGTCATCGTCGCCGTTCGCTGGGCCGACGTGGACGTGCCGCATCCCCTTATGGCGGCCGTGGCCTTCCTCCTGGTGGCGTCCATCCTGCTGTTCGCAGCGGGTATCACGTACTCCGGTGCGCGAGCCCGAATCTCTTCCCTGCGGCTCTGGCTCCGGCACCGGCGTGATCATCGTCGGCTTGCCCCGCTGTGGGAACTGCTGGCGGAGGCGTATCCCGAGAACGTGCTGAGGCCGGCGTCCCCGGCTGCGCTGGATCGCTGGCGGGCCCGCGGCGTGCACCGGCGCTACCACCGCCGCATCGTGGAGTGCCGCGACGGCCTGGTGGACATCAGCCCCTACTTGCTCGATGAGGACGACCACAGCGCGGTCCGCGGTATCGACTCGGCCGAGCTGGCTACCCGGCTCCGCCGAGCCTCGGCCCGGATCGGGGAGGGCGTCCCTGCACCCCGCGGAGCGGTCCCCCTCGCCATGGCTCTGGGAAGCGACCGGCAGTCGGATGTGAAACAACTGATTGCGGTGTCCGACGCGCTGCGTGATGCCGCATGACTCGTGATGATCAAGGAGACAAGATGCTGATCACCGGTGGACGAGTGCTTGTCGACTCGGGGACCTACCTGGAGGACGGCACTGTTCTCATCGAGGGCGACTCGATCACCGCTGTCGGGCCGCGCGAACAGATCGTGCAGCAGGCCGGCGCCGACGTTCCACACTTCGCATTCGACGGAACCGTTCTGCCGGGGCTGATCGACGCGCACGTCCACCTCGCCTTCGACGGTGGCCCTGATCCGGTTACCACCCTCCAGGGCTCGACGGATGAGGCCCTGTTCGAGGACATGCGCCGTCGTGCGGAACAGCTCCTGCTCAGTGGCGTCACCACGGCCCGTGACCTCGGTGACCGAAGTGGTCTGGCGCTTCGTTTGGCTGCGGAGATCAACGATCGTCGTACGCCGGGTCCGAGGATCGTGTCCGCGGGCACGCCCGCGACCACCGTGGGCGGGCACTGCCACTTCCTCGGCGGCGAGGTCTCCGGTGAAGCCGAGATCCGCGACCTCGTCCGCCGCAACCTCGCAGCGGGGGCCGGGGTCATCAAGGCCATGGTCACCGGCGGCGGCCTGACGAAGGACGGCCCTAAGAGCCACCAGTCCCAGTTCACCGCAGAGGAACTGACCGCCCTGGTGGACGAAGCCCATAAGGCAGGGATCCCCGTCGCGGCCCACGCGCACGGTGCCGACGGCATCACCGCGGCTGTGGAGGCTGGTGTGGACACGATCGAGCACTGCACATGGATGACAGACGGTGGCCTCGACTTCCGGCCGGACGTGGTGCAGCAGATCATCGACCGGGGAATTACCGTCTGCCCGGCGGTCAGCCCGCACTGGCAGATGCTCCCCCGCATCTTCGGCGAGGAGCGCGCCGCCGCAATGTTCGACCTAGTGCGGCGGATGGCTGACGCGGGCGTACGCCTGGTGGCCGGAACGGACGCGGGAGTGCAGCGCGCGGGCTTCGACGGCTTGGTCCCGGCCCTATCGTTCTACTCCCACCTGGGCCTGGCGAACGCTTCGATCCTCGACATGGCGACGTCCGAAGCGGCCACGGCGCTGGGGCTGGGCTCCACAACGGGGCAGATCGCTCCCGGCTACCGCGCGGACCTCCTCCTGGTCGACGGAGACCCGCTCGCGGACCTCGACGCGTTGAAGAACGTCCGGGCTGTGTTCGCCTCCGGCCTGCGCCACGAGCCCAACGCAGCAGCCGAGTAGAAGTAGCTGTTCAGCGCCCTGTTCCCGCGACTCCCTGAGTCCTGGGAACAGGGCACTATTCGTTGGCGTCGGGGTCGGCCTTCTTCTCGAACTCGGTCGCGAGATCGTTCAGGATCGAGAGGACGTCGGCCGACAGACCCTCCGCGCCAAGACCGCGGGCCCGGACTCGGCCCACCTTCCCGCTCTTGGCGGCCGACATCAGGCGAAGTCCTTCGTAGACCTGCCGGGCGACAGCGTCGTCCGGCTCGAAGTACAGGCGCGTGACGCCGAAGAATTGGGCGAGACCTTCCAGGACGACCGGAGCAGGGGCCTCGGCTTCGTCGGTGCCCGTACGAAGGGCCTTCACCTTCTCGGCAGTGGTGACCTGCGACCCCGCGTAAGCGTTCACGGCCACCGCGATCTCTCCGTCCCCCGGCATCGCCCCCGACGGGTACGAGCGCTCCAGGACGAGGGTGATCTTCTCAGCCAGCGTTCGGGGCGGCTCCTCGACCGCCGCGATGGCGGCAGCCTCACCCTCCACCTCTTCGCCCCGAGCCTTCGCCATTGACCGTTCCTGCGCTCGCTTCACCTCGTCCACGGTGACGCGATACGCCTCCGCCAGGTCAGGGAGGTACCTGTCCTTGAGGCGCCGGATGCCGTTCTCCGCACCGGCCACTGGACCGTCGCTCTTGGTACCGATGACCGCTGCCATCTCGTACCGATAGAGGCCGGCGTCGCACCGTAGGTCAGTGAGGTCGGGCAAGCCGTCACGAGGGAACAGGACGTCCAACGGCTGGTTGAGCACCCCGGCGAGGGCGGGCAACTTTTCCTGATCCGGCACAGATGAGCCCAGCTCCCACCCTGCCACTGTCGAATCCGCAGCACCGAGGGCAGATGCCACGTCGGACTGCGAGATCTCGGCGGCTCGACGTACCGAGCGCACACGAGTCCTATCGAAGCGTCGAGCTGGCATGAGACCTCATCTTTGTGTGAACCGAAGAAACATCGGGCCGTTGACCTTTCCTGTGAACCAAGATAGCTTCAGGCTACCGAAAAACGCGGGGATTCGCATCCCCGCCTTCGGCAGTCAGGCCGTGCGCCTGCCGAGGAGAACGTCGGTCGGAGACAGACCAGGGAGGAGACGGGGCGATGCAAGCGAACGGTCCGTGACGCGACCAGGCAACGAAAACCGGCGCCCGGGAGCTACCAACTCCCAAGCGCCGGGCCGGCACCCCGAGGGGCGCAATTCACATCTCGCGGGCGGCGGGGCTTTTGCACGAGAACCGCCGCACCGCACTCCTAACGAACAACGGAGTATCGCATGCTCGCCATGCCGAGCGGAACCCCGGCCTGCCCGGACACGGCCCGCCAGCACCGCCTCGCCGCCCAGCTCGCCGACATGATTCCGGGCGCGGCCACCATCCGGGTCAGCCTCAACGACCCGAAGCAGGCGTGGCCCCACCCGCACGCCATCGTCAAGGACGAGGCCGGGGAGACCATGGAGCTGGGCCGGACGACCGCCAGGGTCGCAGCCCGCTGGATCCTGAGGGTCTGGCCGGAGGCGGACTGGACACGGCCGCACACCTTCGACCTCGCCGACGCGACCCTCACCCGCAGCGACTTGATCGCCGCCGGTCGGGGCCGCTGACATGGCGCGGATACGAACCATCAAGCCGGAGGCATTCGTCTCCGAGTCGCTCGCCGAAGTGAGCGTCGAGGCCGAGCGGACCTTCTTCGGTCTGCTCACTCAGGCCGACGACCACGGCCGCCACCGCGACAACGCCGCGATCATCGCCGGGCTGCTCTGGCCCCTGCGCGCCGAGCACACCTCGGTCCACGTCGAAGACGACCTCCACCAACTCGCGAACGCCGGCCTGATCTGCCGGTACACCGGCTGCGACGGCCGCCGCTACCTCCACATCGTGACCTGGTCCGAGCACCAGAAGATCGACAAGCCGAGCCAGTCCCGCCTGCCCTCCTGCTCGCAGCACCACGGTGCCGACCGGTGCGGCCCCTGCAAGGGGACCTGCACCAAGCGGGCCGAGGAGTCGCCCACCCCTCCCCGAGGGTTCGCCGAGGCTTCGCCGAACGCTCCCCGAGCCCTCGATCTGCCCGCGCAGCCCGCCGCGACGCCTCGTGGCCACGCAGGCGAGGCTCCCGCCGCCCAGCAGGACGCCTTCGACGGCATGGCCGGCACCCCTAGCCGCGCGGATATGAAAAGTGCAGGTCAGGGCACATTCGCCGAGGATTCTCCGAACCTTCCCCGAAGCCTCGGAGAGGGCTCGGCGCCTGGATCTAGGATCTTGGATCCTGGATCTTCTTTCCCTACGGGGCGCACAGCGCCCGCAGCCACCGTCTCGGCCAACCAGCTCGTCGGCGAGTACATCGCTGCCTGCGACGAGCGCCCGCCCAGCGACGTGATCGGACACCTCGGGCGGATCACCAAGAAGCTCCTGGGCGAGGGGATCGCCCCGGAGCACATCCGGGCCGGGCTGCAGAACTTCGCAGTCAACCCCAAGCACCCGAGCGTGCTGACCAGCATGGTCAACGAGGCCATGAACGCACGCTCCGGCGGTTTGGCGCGGCCGGGAATCCGGCCTAACGTGCCCGCTCACCAGGCGTGGACCAACCCGGCCAACGCTGCCGCCGCCTACGCCGAGGAGCTGTGATGCGCACCCGCAACCGCGAACCGCAGACCCTCGGCGAGGGCACCCTGGACCGGATGGCCCGGATCCTGGCCGCTCGCAACATCGACCCGGCCGCCGTCGCCGAACTGGTCGACGAGCCCGAGCCGTTCTCCCCGCTGGACGCCCTGTCGGCGGGGATGCCCCCGCGCTACCAGGCCGCAGTCGCCGACCACCCCCAGGTCCTGGCCTGGGCCCGGGACGTCGCCGAGGCCGCCGTCGCCCCCAGCCTGGGAGCCCGGCGGCAGGTCACCACCGGCCCCAGCCTGCTGATGGCCGGGGTTGTCGGCGCGGGCAAGACCCACCAGGCGTACGGCGCGGTCCGGAGACTGGTGCAGAGCGGAGTCGGGGTGCGCTGGCGCGCGACCACCGCCGCCGACCTGTACGCCGACCTGCGCCCCCGGCCCGGGGCAGACAGCGAGCGGGAACTGGCGGCCGTCAGCCGCTGCCCGCTGCTGATCATCGACGACCTCGGTGCGGCCAAGGCGTCCGAGTGGGTCGAGGAAGTGACGTACCGGCTGATCAACCGCCGGTACAACCACATGCTCCCGACCCTGATCACCACCAACCTGGCGATCAAGGACCTCCGGGCCTACCTCGGCGACCGCGTCACCAGCAGGCTCGCGCAGATGACCACCCGGGTCGAGTTCGAGCCGGTCGACCGCAGACGCCATCGCGCCGCAGCCTGACCTGCCGCAGACCGCCATGCCGGGCCGCGCCCCCAGCGCGCCGCCCCTGCACCTCCCGACCCAGCGCACCCCTCCGCCGACGCCCCTGCGCGCGGAGAGCGATCGGAGCAACCCGCATGACCGCCACGACGATCAGCCCTGCCCGCCACCGGTCGCTCGGCGACCAGACCTGGCAGGACCAGGCCGTCTGCCAGAGCACCGAGTACAACCCGGTGGACCCCGAAATCTTCTTCCCGGAGCCCGACGAGACCGACAAGATCACCGTCGCGAAGTCGCTGTGCGGCCCGTGCCCGGTCCGCCGCACCTGCCTGGACGCCGCCCTCGAAAGCGGCGACACCCACGGCATCCGGGGCGGCATGACCGAGGAGGAGCGCGGACCGCTGCACGAGAAGCTCGCCAACCGCCTGGACTACAGCCGCGTCAACGCCACCATCGCCGGGCGCGACGTCCACCTCACCAAGACCGAGCGCCGCGCGGTCGTCCACGCCGCCTACCGTCACGGCCTGTCCGAACAGCGCCTGGCCTGGCTCCTGAAGATCACCGAGGAGCACGCCCAGAAGCTGTACCGCGAGACCGGCCGGGCCCTGCGCAACCGAGACCTGGACCAGAGCACGAAGACCACCCCGCCCCCCGAGACCGGCGGCGAGCGTCTGGGCCGCGACGACTTCGGGACGGCGGCGTGAGCACCGCGAGCGCGCCCAAGGCGGCGCACATCACCGGCTGGGACCGTGCCGTCGTCATCGCCCTGGGCGGCGCGGGATGCGCCCTCAGCTACGACGCACTCCAGCAGATGGCCGTCGCCATCCACGTCCGCGGTTTCCTGACCTACCTCTTCCCCCTGGTGATCGACGGGTTCATCGCCTACGGCATCCGGGCCCTCCTGGTTCTGCGCGACGCACCCCTGCGCGCCCGGCTCTACGTCTGGACGCTCTTCGGCACGGCCACCGCCGCCAGCATCTGGGCCAACGCCCTGCACGCCGTCAGGCTCAACGAGGAGAACGCCTCGGCCACCGGACTGCGGCTCGGGGACACGGTGGTCGCGGTGCTGTCCACCATTGCCCCGCTCGCGCTGGCCGGAGCGGTCCACCTCTACATCCTCATCGCCCGGGGGCCAGTCAACGACCGTGACGGAAGTGACCGCGATGACCTCGGACAGGCCGATCACCTCGGTCAGGCCGACCGACCCGACACCCGGACTGACCGGCCCGGTCAGCCGCAGCCGCAGGTCGGTCAGGTCGGTGCCGGTCAGCCGGTCACTGCCCTGACCGACCGGCCGCGACTGTCCCTGGACAAGCAGACCCCAAGTCCTCGGTCACTGACCGGGGACAGTGCCGCGGCGGACAGCAGCAGCCCGGTCACCGGTCACCACGAGTCGCCGCACGAGGCCGCTGACCTGCCCGGACAGTCGGACACGGCACCATCGGTCACTGAGCGCCCGGCCGGCACCGAGCCGGTCACCGGTCACCAGGACAGCCTCGCGCCGGTCACTGACCGGACGGTCACTCCGCCGGCGGTCAGTGACCCGGACACCCGGACAACCGGTGACCAGCGGCCGGACCCGGACACCGAGGAGCTGCTGGAGATCGCCCGGTCAGCGGTCAGGGCCGAGGACAAACTGACCCGCAAGGTGGTCGCCCAGGCGATCCGGGGTCAGCAAATCCCGCTGTCCAGCGACACGCTGACCGCCCTGATGGTCCAGCTCCGCGAGCAGCACGGACAGCCGGTCACCTCCGCCCGGAACTGACCGGACAGCACGAAGCGGGTGACCGCGCCGGGCACCTCGGCCGGTCACCCGCCCCCGGACACGCGCACCACAACCTTCCGAAGCGAACCGGAGAGCACCGTCATGCGCACACACCCGGCCACACCCACCGAGGTCGACTCCTGGCTGACCGTCCTGCACGAGCGGGGCCACCTCCACCGCGCACGATCCGGCCCGGACAACACCTGGACCGTGCAGCGAACCCGACACAGCCGACCGTGGACCCTGCACCACCCGGTCCTGGCCATGGACTGGATCGAGGAACTCCTCCGCGAAATCCGTCAGCAGAACCCGGAGACGAGCCGGTGACCGCCAGCGACCCGAGGGCCACCACGTCCGGACAGCAGCGTGACCCCACGACCGCTCCTGGCGGAGCAAGTTGTCGCATACGACGGTCCTACGGCCCGTCGTATGCACTTGCCCCCGCCCAGGGGGGCGGGGGAAGTCTGGCTGGTCCCCGAGCGAGGGCGCTCGGGGACCAGCCAGACTTCCGGCACCAGGAGGCGCCGGTCGCAGGGGGAGAAGCAGACGATCGCGCCCCGCGCGAGCAGCAGAGCCCCAGCCAACCTGCGTTCCCCGACCGCAAGCCGCGCCGACGCACCCGCAACCCGAGCCAGCGCACCCACAAGACGACCACGCGCCTGTCCGACACCGAGAAGACCGAGATCACCGCCGCCGCCAAGCAGCGCGCCGTCACCGTCGCCCGTTTCCTCGCTGCCGCCGGCCTCGCCGTCGCCCGCGGTTCGACCACCGCGCACACCAACGAACAGCTCGACGCCGCCATCGACGAGCTGGCCGCCCTGCGCACCGCCATCTCCCGCATCGGCAACAACATCAACCAGATCGCCTTCGTCTTCAACGCCGGAGGGCAGCCCCGCCCCGGCGAACTCGACCACGCCCTCACGGCCTTGACCCGCCTCTTGGCCCGTATAGACGACGCGGCCGACACCCTGGTGAAGAGGCGACTCTGATGGTCCCCAAGATCCGACGTGGCTCACGCACCCATGGCCTGCTCGTCTACCTGTACGGCCCCGGCAAACGCGACGAGCACACCGACCCCCACCTCGTCGGCAGTTGGGACGGCTTCGCCCCCGACCCCGGCCGCGATACCAGCCCCGATCCCGATCCCAAGGTCACGCTGGCCCGGCTCGCCGGAGCCTTGGACCTGCGGGTCAAGCAGGCCGGCACCAAGGCCGAGCACGTCTGGCACTGCTCGGTGCGTACCGACCCCGGCGACCGCACCCTGACCGACGAGGAGTGGAACACCGTGGCCCGTCGCCTGGTCCACGCCGTCAACCTCGCCCCCGAGGGCGATCCGGACGGGTGCCGCTGGGTCGCGGTGCGCCACGCGGAGGACCACATCCACATCCTGGCCACGATGGTCCGGGGCGACCTGCGCCGCCCGAGTATGAACTACGACTTCAAGAAGGCCCAGGCCGAATGCCGCCGAATCGAACAGGAGATGGAGCTGCGCCAGCTCAAGCCCGGCGACGGCACCGGAGCCAAGACCCCCACCAGCGCCGAGCGCTTCAAAGCCGAGCGCACCGGCCGACCCGAGACACCGCGCGAGACACTGCGCGAAGCCGTCCGCCAGGCCGTCGCCGGAGCCGCAAGCGAAGCCGAGTTCTTCACCCGCCTTCGCGAGGCGGGCCTGCGCGTCAAGCTGCGGCACGCCCCGTCCGGGGACGTCCTCGGCTACACCGTCGCACTGCCCGGCGACCGCAACCGCGACCGCGAACCGGTCTGGTTCGCGGGCTCGACCCTGGCCCCCGACCTTTCCTATCCGAAGATCCAGCGCCGCCTTGCTGACGGAACCGCCGACGCGGTCACGATGCCGGAAGCCGACACCGGCCGGTCGGACTGGTCGCCGCCCGCACGGGGGCGACGCACCGCGACCGGGATCGCCGAGCGCGCCGCGATCCGCCTGGACAGCGACGACGACGATGCCGCAGCCCAACTCGTCGGAGTCGGCGAACTCCTGGACGCGGTTGCCCAGACCTCTCCGGCCGCCACCCGCGCCGAACTTGGTGCCGCCGCTCGCTCCTTCGAACGCGCCACCCGCAGCCACGTCCGGGCCGAACGCGCCGACACCCGGGCGATCCGCTCGGCGGCCCGAGGCATCATCCAGGCTGGCAGCGCGCTCGGCCGAGGAGAGGACGGCGGCACCACCGCCATGCTCGTCTCCACCCTGGTCCTGGTGGCGTTGGCCGCAGCACGCTGGCACTCCGCACGCGGTCACGCCCAACAGGCCGAAGCCTCCCGTCAGACCGCCGAGCACCTGCGCGCCGCCTACCGCCAGGCCGCCGCCGCACCCATGCAGGCCCTGCGGGACCACGGCCGCGCCCTGCCCGAAGCCGAGCGCCGCACGTACGAGACCACCATCCGCGCAGCCCTTCCCGAGAGCAGTCTTCGTGCCGACGCCGAGACGAATACCGACGCCCTCGCCGCCACACTTGCCCAGGCCGAGCAGGCAGGCCACGACCCCAGGGCCCTGCTGCAGGAGGCCATCGAGATGCGCGAACTCGACACCGCCGAGGACGTGAACGACGTCCTGGTCTGGCGACTGCGCCGACTCGCCCAGCTCCCCACGCACCCGGGCGAGGCCGCACGCCCCCCGCAGGCCGGCACCGGCCGAACCAAGCCGACGCCCAACCGAACCGGCACCCGGACCGCACCTCCGGCAGCGACCCGACCCGCCGCACTGGACCCGCGCAACCGCCCGCCGCGCCGCTGACCAGCAGTCCGGCAGGCCTGCCACCCGGCCTGCGGGACTGCGCGAAACCTCTGGACAACCGGCTCCACCGGCTGTTACGGATGAACAGAGAAGGCCCTCGACCGGGAGATGACGCTCGTGCTCAGAACGACCGACCACCACGTAGAGCCGACCCCCGTCCTGCCCGCCGTCCCCGCCGGAAGCGACCCCCTGCTGCAGCTCCAGTTCGAGACGCAGCCTCCCAGTGGATCCGGCGCGACGCGCTGCCTCAGCCACCCACCGCAGTTGTCCCTGCGCGGGATCCCCGTGATGTGCTCGGCCTGCCGCGCCCGGCGTGACTGGCTGCTCATCAACCATGGCCGCAACGTCTGGGTCCGCTGCCGCTGCAGCAACCAGTGGCTCGAGCCCGAGATCAGCCGCGCCGACTTCGACGCCATGATCGCCATTCCGGACGGAACTACCTACCCCAGCGTCGAGCAGGGCCTGATCGCGCTCGGCTTCGACGGCGCCTTCGCCGGCATTTATCTGGATTAGCGCGCGGGGGTTGCGTGGTGCTGGGCCTGAAGTCTGCTGAACGGTTTGGCTGCGCACTGGCCGCCCAGTTAGGGTGTCCGCCACTCCACGCGGACACCTCTGGTCAGTCAGGGTGCCGGAGCACCCGCACGCTCTGTACAGAGTCGAAAGAATGGCTGTCGGTAGTGGGAGTTCCCTGGGACTTCCGGCTGCATCAACGGCCACGAGTGTGAAACAGCCGAAAGAGCAACCTGCGAACCCGCCCCCTAGCCGCAGGTCGCGGGCCTCGCTGGTCTCTTCCGGGACATCTGATCCCCGTCTTCATGATGCCGCCGCGCCCCGATCACGGGCCGAGGTGCACATACGCCGCCCACACCTCGACGGCTTCCGGGCGGTCGCGGCGGCGCTCCCGTACCGCCGCGTGCAGGGCGTATGCCGCGTCGCGGGCCGTCGGGACAGCGTCCGCCGGGCTGCGGGCACCGGAGCTGTCCAGCAGCTTCTCGTAGAAGCGCGTGGCGACGTGCCGAGCCCTGTAGCTGTCCAGCTGCCACTGGGCGGCGACGACGTGCCGGAAGCCAGCGAGTTGCAGCGCCCCGGCGAGGCTGACGGGTTCGTCGGAATGGGCCCGCGGGGCCAGGTGGGTCTGGCAGGCCGAGAGGAACGCGAGTTCGGCCCGGTCGAGGCGGAGACCGGCGATGTCCCGCATGCGCAGAGAGTTGCTCAGGTGGTGGTCCCACAGGTAGAGCAGGCCGTCGGGTTCCTCGGGGTGCTGTTCACCGTGGCCAGCGAAGTGGAACCACCCGCCGGACCTGAGCCGTTGCAGGACGGTTGCCCGGAGCGCCTCCTCGTCGCGCAGCGGCTCGGCTGCCGGGAACAGTCGCGCGACGGCGTCGATCTCGGCGTCGACGTGGTCCAGTTCGGCCAGGTCCGTTCCAGGCGGAGTCCTGCCCACGCCGACGAGCAGCATCGAAGGCTTCGCCCCGGACACGGCCCGATCGGCCTCCCGGGCGGCCTTGAGGGCACGCAGCGTCGGGGTGTGACTGGAGACGAAACGGTCGGTGAGGCTGTCGCCGGCCAGGCTGTACGGGTCGAACGGGTCCTGGATCCGGGTGGCCGCATGGACCGGGAGGTGGTTGAACACGCCGGTGGGGCACCACCAGATGCGGGGCGGCAGTGCGTTCTCGTCCGTGTGCGGGGTGGAGGGGAGGACCCGCAGCACGGGCTCCGCGATCGTCGTCCACAGCCAGTCCAGCAGGTCGATCAGATACGTGCGCAGCTCGATGTGCTGCTCTTCGTCCGCGTCGTCCCCTTCCTTAAGCGGGTGCACCAGCCGTGACAGGGCCTGGGCGCGGAGCACCGCCTTGCTGTGCCGGAACCCGGGCAGCGGGACGACCGTGAGGGCGTTGTCATGGAGGACCAGCGCGTCCGAGCGGATGGGGCTGGAGTTGAGGACGATGACTGGGCCGTCCTGCGCGGCGGAGAGGAGGTCGCGGTACGGGAGGGGCTTGAGGAAGTCGGCCAATCCCGGGAGATGCCGCACCTGCTGGACGAGATGGTCCCAGTGGTGCTGCCGCTGCCTCCGGTCCGTTCCCACATGCTCGGGTTCGCCGCTCCGGGCTGTGTCCTGGTCGTTGCGGAGCAGCTCCAGTTCGGTTGCCAGCCGAAGGTCCTGGCAACGTACGGTCTCCAGGTCGGCGCGCATGTCCAGGGCATGGGAGAGCAGTTGACCGCGGCCGTGTTCGAGGATCTCCAGCGCCCTTTCGGACTCACCGGCGTGCAGGGCGATGGCGGCCGCGTCGGAGACCATTTGCGAGGTGTCGCTCAGGGCGTGCAGTCGGTCGTCAAAGGCGAGCCCGCCCCAGGCCAGCCGCGGCAGAACGGCGATGGCGGCGGTGCACGCGTCGAGAGCCATCGTCCAGTCGCCCCGGCCAGCCAGGAGATCGGCGCCCTTGACAGCCGCGTTCCATCGGGTCGTCGGAGTCGCCGACGGATGCCGGGCGGCCCGCAGGCACAGGCTCGCGGCCTCGCTCACTTCCTCGGCCGACGGTGCCTCGACGCTGACGAGCGTGGTGGCGAGGAGCAGCGCGGACAGTGCCCAGGACGGGTTGTCCGCGTCCAGCGAGTTCACGGTCTGGCGGTGGACGGCCAGCGCCTCCTCCCTGCCTCGCCGGTCACCGGTGAGCTGTCCGAGGGCTTTCAGGGCTTCACCGTACTGGTTTTCGATGGCCGGACGGGTGGTGTACCCGGACGGCAGCGAGCGCAAGGCCTGTCGCAGCACCTCCACCGCACGCTCCACGTCGCGGCGCCCGCGCTCCACGTCGTTCTGCTCGGCGTGGTGGACACCGCGGCTGATCAGGCAGCCGCCCAGATCGGACAGCAGCAGGGGGTGGTCCGGTGCTTCGGCGGGAGCCTCCTCAAGTGCGGCCTCGGCCACTTCCAGTGCCTCGTCGAGCAGAGCGGGATCCTCGTCGAGCAGCCACCAGGAGTGCAGGGCCACGGCCAGGTTGCGGCGAGCGAGTCTGCCGAGGACGTCGTTCGCCGTTGTGGTGGCCACCGCCAGCTTCAGGTGCCCGACACCGTGCCGGAGCTGCTCGCGGTCATGCGTGACCTCGGCGGCCTGCCGCAGGATCGTCCCGAGGTTGTGGTGCAGGACGGGCTTGTCCTGTGGAAGGAGGCCCTCACTGTCGAGGGCGTCGCGCAGCAGCCGCTCTGCGGCGCGGTAGTCCTCGGGGCGGCCCGGGAGGGCGAGAACCAGCGCGTGGTTGGAGAGGCGTTGCGCCCACTGGGGCGCGGTCCCGGGAAACTGCGCGAGGGCGACGCCCTGGCCCGTGTGCTCCCGTGCCCGCTCGTAGTCCCGCCGGTCACCGGAGCGTTCGTACCGCAGTCGAAGCAGGTCGCCGAGCACGGAGTGCGCAACCGGGAGCTGTTGCGGGGCTTCGCGCGGCGGGCAGAGACGTACGGCCTGTTCCGCGTGGCCGATTCCGGTCGACAGCTGCTCCGGGTCTCCGATGGCCCGGTAGAAGTCTCCGTTGAGCAGGGCGAGCCGGTTGTGAATGAGCCAGGCGTGATCGCTGCCGGCCAGTTCGGCGAGAGCCCGCTCATACAGCGCCGCCGTCTCCCGCATGTACGCGATGCCGGCCTCGGACGGGAACTGGTAGCGGACGTCGGCCAGCAGACGCACGTGCGCCGCGTGATCCGCCGAACCGGGTGTGACTGCGGCCAGGGATTCGGTGGCGAGGCGGTGGGCCAGGGCGATGTCCACGGGCGCGAGCTGCTCGTGCTGGGAGGTCAGCAGGAGCAGCATGGCCAGACGCCACTGCACGTCGGCGCGCCGTTGCCCCTGGCCGGGGTCGGCGAGGCGCAGGGCGGCCTCGCAGTCGAGGCGGGCGCCTTGAGCGTCCTGCCGCTGTCCGACGAGCCGGTAGCGGGTGAAGAGAAGACGACCGCGCAGCTCGAACAGCGCTGGATCGCCCGGCCGTTCACCGAACGCGCCGATGCCGCAGGAGCACAGGGCGACCGCCTCCTGGCAGAGCTGGTGGTCATGAGTGCTCTCGTAGCGTTCCTGCAGGAAGCGGACGCGTCGCAGGAGAAGGAGGGACCAGGTCTCGACCCCCGGGCCCGCGGTCGGGACCAGGGAACCGCCGAAGGCCTGCCGGGCCTGCCCCAGCCAGGAGGCCCCCGCCGTCTCGTCCCCCCGTAGCGCGGCGAGCTGGGCTGCGGTGAGGCACACCACCGCGCGCTGGTCAGGCACCCAGGGCTGCCCGTGCGATGCGTCAAGCATCGGTGCCAGCGACCGGTGACAGTCCTCGGAGAGCCGGGCGTCGGAGGCATCCTTGGTCGTGCCGTAGCGCAGGATGTGCAGGAGCATCAGCATCCAGCGACGGCCGATCCAGTTCTTGGCGTCGGCCGGAGGCGTGCGGGCCGCGGACGCCGCCATGAGGTCGATCGACTGGTGCAGGGCCTCCAGGATGCCGGTCGCGATCCAGTAGAAACCCTCGCAGGCACCCAGTTGCTCTTCCAGGGCGGCTCGTTGCGGGTGGTCGGGCGTGGTGTTCTTCAGGGCGGTCCGATAGAAGGAGATGGCGTTCTGAAGGGCCTGCACGTCGCCGGGGTTATCGTACCAGGCCCGCAGGTTCTCGTGGGCGTAGTGGCCCATGCCTGACGCGACGAGGTTCGCGTCCCTGACGAACAGCAGCCGTCCCAGGAACCGTCCGAAACCGTTCCAACCGATCGTGCGGCTCATCCGCCCCCCGTCGCCACCTCGTCGGATCCCCTAATCTGGGTGCAGCGTTCGGAGAGTAGCAAGGGGGCGGTGTGCACGCTGAGTTGAGCGGTCTGCGTCAGGTGGCTGAGGACATGCTGGAGGCTGCGGGCCGCAGCCGGCTCACGCCGGACGGGTGGGAACGGGTGGAGGACGCACTGGCCGCCATGTCCGCGTCGCTGGACCGGAGCGACCACGACGGGTTCCGGAGGGCGCTCTTCCGGCTTGAGGACATCGTGAAGGTGGAGCGCACGCCCAGGAAGCTGACGGGCGGCACGACCGGGCCGTCCGAGCAAATCCTTGAGCGGAAGGCGCTCATCGAGGACAAGCTGGGGCAGGACGAGCGTAAGAGGGAGCGCACCGAGGACCAGGATGAGCAGTGAACCGCGCCTCGCGCGTGAGGCGCTGCAACTGCACTACTTCTTCGCGTCCCAGCGGTTCGGTGACACGGCGGGCCCCCTGTTGGAACTCCTCTGGGAGACGTGTGCGCAGGCCGGCATGGGCACCGCGCTCCAGCCAGGCGGTGAACTGTCCCTTCCCGCCGACCTGAGGAACGGGGTCGGTTTCCTGTCCTTGCGGCAACGGGCCGACGCCACCGGGTCCATGCAGGCGATGCTCTACCGGCTGCACGACGTGGTCGTACTCACCGTCATGCTGGCGGCGGAGGAGGGGCCGGGCCGCACCGCCGAGGAGAGTGCACAGGTGCTGCGCGCGCTCGAACGCATCTGGGAAGAGGCCCGTGCGCGAGCGGCGTCGGCGGCCGGCGACACCGACGCCTCGCTCATTGGAGCGGTCCGCATCTACCGCTCGCTCGGGATTCTCGACGGCAGCTCGCCCCCAGACCACGCACTCGTGGGAGAGCGACTCCGTCGGGAGCTGTCGCCGCAGTCCCGACTCTCCCGCCCGGTCGAGACGGAGGACGGGCTGACGCTGTGGGAGATCACCCGACCGGGAGAGGCCCTCTCCGTGCGCCGCGACTTCCTCCTCACCACCCTGGCGACCGACCAGCAGGAAGGCTTCCTGGACGACTGGAGCTGGTACGCCGAGCACGAGGGCCTCGTGCCTCTGACGCGCTATCTCATCGGCGCCGCCCTCATCCGCGAGAACTACCGGTTGCGCCGCGACAGCGCCGACGCAGTGAGCGAACGCATCGACCGGCTGAGGCGGAGAGGCGAGGAACTGACCACGAAGTGGCAGGAGCTGATGGCGAGTTCGGCAACGCAGCCCGCCACCGGCCGCCGGGCCCTCGCGCGCTGGGAGAGCATCGCCAAGCAGGCCCAGCAGGCTCTTGCCGAGGAGCGGCTGGCGAGCACGATGATGCGTGGCCTGCGCAACATGACCCGCTCCCTGGAGGTCGCGTCCGCCGGGCTGCACGTCCTGGGGTCGGGCGCTGACGGCCGGCCGACAGTCCTCCAGAACGACGAGGAGCTGAGCGTGAAGCTGGCCGCGGTGCTCGACGACGACGTGACCTACCTGGGCATCGCCCAGGAGCAGATGGCCGAGGCCGCCCGGGTCGCCACGGAGTCCGCCGCACAGCGGCTGCAGAACCATCAGCAGTACCTGTCCCTCATCCAGACCACGGTCATCGGTTCCGTCCTGCTCACGCTGACCGCCATCCAGGCGCTGGCGTACAAGCTCCCCGTGCCGGTCCGTCTGCACGCTCCACTGATCGCCCTGCTCGGCTCGCTGGGGCTGGTCCTTCCGCTGGTGGTTGTACGCCGCTGGCGGGGCGGGACCGGCGGACGGATCGCGGACGTCCTGGAGATCGGGTCCCTGGTGGTGACCGGCGCGGCGGCGGGCTGGCTGGTGGGCAGCTTCCTCGGCCACACCGCGCTGAGCGTGCTGACCGGTGTGGTCCTTCTGGCCGTCGT
Organism: Streptomyces sp. ISL-96; assembly: GCF_018614035.1. Lineage (GTDB taxonomy): Bacteria > Actinomycetota > Actinomycetes > Streptomycetales > Streptomycetaceae > Streptomyces. The sequence continues at coordinate 93,201 of NZ_JAGGPA010000006.1, read as the reverse complement.
GGGCAGCCGACTGACACGGAAGTCGTCGCCCTGACGGCACCTGCGGTCCGCCGGGCGCGCAGGTCACGGAGGCCGCACAGGGAAACCACCCTTTCGACCGATCGAGAACGGGCGCATCATGACCTCACCTCCTCCCCCGCAGCCGCCTGCCCCGCAGCGGTCGGCGTGGTGGTACAAAGCACTCGCCCTCCTGGTTCCCGCCGTCGTCTCCGGCCTGGTGGGCGCGTGGGCTCAGGGCTGGTTCGACGACGACCGTGATCGACCCGCCGACGTCGCCGAACGGCCGGTCGTCGAGACGCCCGTGAGCGGTCGGCCAGGGGCGGTCACCGGCTCTGCCTCCCTGTCGGCGGACCCCGATACCCACTGCGCCACCCGGCCGCAGGCCGTGGGATCCGTGGAGTGGACGCCCTGCGCACGCGTCACTCGGGACTCGGTCCAGTTCGGCGTCATGGCCCGCAACGCCGGTGGACCCCAAGTTCTCCGGTTGCGCCTCGGATACGTGCGCGCCCAGCAGTTCGTGCCGTGCGGAGCCGCGGACAGCGATGTCACCGCGACGGTGGAAGCCGGGAAGACCATGTGGCTGACTGTGAAGGGGTGCTCCGTGGCACGCGTCCACGCCGCGGTGCAGACTCAAGTCGAAGTGGCGGCCAGCGGAGGTTCCTTCTCGGAGGCGTCGCGCTCGCCGACCTTGCACATCCAGCCGGACGGCTCGGTGAAGACCCCGCAGCCGAACTGAGCGGTCCTGCAGCGCGCATCGGCCTCAATGACCTCCGTGGGCCTCTGTCCCTGCATAGAGCCGAAAGAGTGGCCGTCGGCAGTGGGAGTTCCCTTGGGGCCTTCTGGGACTTGGCTGCATCACGGGGCACGAGCGGGAAACAGCCGAAAGGTCATCACCGCAGGTCAGCCACCGGGATAACCGCATCACCGCAGGTCTGCGCCCCTAGGTGGACAACTTCATGACGTACAACCCGAAGTCGTCGGCCTTGACGGGCCCACACTGGTGCGGCGAGTCGCGCGAACGCTTGGTCGAGCTGCGAGCTCCGGAATCTAGCCGCGCTCAGCCGCGGTTGCTGTGCTTGGGCAGCTCGCCCCGGAAGTCGCAGCCGGGGCACTCGTCCTCGCCTTGGATATGGCCCTCGTACCAGCCGTGGACGGCCGCGTGGAGGATCGCCTCCTCCACCGAGGCTTCACCGCTGCGGACCGATGCGATGGCGTTGCCGACGACCAACCGAAGCATGGCGTTGTCGGGTGAGGGGAACGGCGGGGACGGCATCGGCGAGTCGGTCGTCATGGCCGCAGCCTACGGGCGGGACCGACCACTGGTCAGCCGGATGCGGTGCCGCTGTGCTGAGCGGTGCCGTGCAGGTCGCTACGGAACCCCCGGCCGACCGGCTTCCAGTCCTGAAAGGTGGCGGGCCTCCAACGCGGCCTGTCCGGCACGCTGGTGTCGTCGGGCTCCGGCAGGCTGCCCCGGCTCTTGCGGCTCCGGGCTGCTCGGATGCTGATGCCCAGGTGGGCGGCGACCTCCGGATACCCCCAGAGCGGCTGGTCGTCGGCCATCGCGTCCTCCTCGTTCGTCGGTGATAAGCGTACGCAACGCGCGGCTGGGCGTACGGCAAGGCCGCCCCTGCCTGATCGGCGCGGGGCGGCCTTTGCGGTTGCTGTCAGACCTCGGCGAGGCGATTGGAGAGGTCGAGGGCGGCGGTGGCCACTGCGAGGGCGGCGCACAGGCCGCGTACCTCGTGGATGGTCGGGCGGACCAGGTGCGGCCAGTCGTCGGGTGCGGCCGGCCAGGAGGCGAGATGGACCTCGGCGTTGGCCAGCCAGAGGTGGGCGGTGACGTCCCAGCCCGACAGGGAGGCGGGTTCCCAGTGCAGGCGGATGCGGCCGAGAGGGAGTCTGGGGGTGCCGGCCGGGAGCCAGGAGACGTCGAGTGGTCCGTTGGGGAGGGCGGAGATGCGGTGGACGAGTGCGCCGCGCATTCCGGACGGCATGGGCCGCAGGGCGAGGCCGTGCAGCGGGCGGGCGGCGCAAGTGTGGAGTCGCGGTGAGATGGGGGCCTCCTTTCGGGGTCGGTGCGCAGGGGTTGGTCAGGCCCAGGCGAGGGCGCCGCGGACTGCCGGCGGGAGGTAGTCCTCCTGGCCGTCGTCGGCGATGAACGCGACGCCGTCGCGCACGACGACGTCGGTGCCGAGGTAGTGGGTGAAGGGCCAGTCGGGGTTGACGGCGAGGCGGATCGGCAGGTTGGGGTCGAGGTTCTGGAGCTGGCGGAGCAGGTGGCCGACGGTCAGGTAGTGGGGCACGGGAACCTCCGGGAGCGGGATCGGTTGGGCGAAGCAGTGTTGGTGGAGCATCAGTGGGCGTCGAGGCGGAGCAGGTCGCGCAGGACCTTCGGGCCGGTCGCCTCCGGCTTGGGATGGCTGGCGAGGTGCCGCCTGCGGGACTCGTTGACGTAGCCCTTGCCGGGGTTCGTCATCTGCCAGTCACCGCAGGAGCAGACGGCCTGGGAGTAGGTGCGGCCGGGGCAGTCGGGGTGGAGCGGCTTGCCGGAGCTGGTGTGCTTGTGGTCCGCCGGGCAGTTGGTGCCGTCGGCGTGGTGGTTGGACAGCGGGGCGCGGAAGGTCAAGACGCGTTCCTCTCGGTGGTCAGGGGCCGGTCGGCTCGATGAATGAGTCGATCAACGGGGGTGCGGTGTGCGCGGCGGCCGGGAGGGCGTCCCGGCCGCCGCACGGTCAGCGGGAGGGGTTGGCGACGAGGGCGGCGATGAATCCGGCGACGGCCTCGGAGGGGGTGTAGAGGCCGAACTCCTGGACCCAGGGCTCGGCGTCGGCGGGGACCACCCGGACCTGCCAGACGATGCCCCGCCTCCAGGCGGCGGCGTCCTCGGGGAGCCAGCCGACGTAGACGCGGCCGTCCGGGCTGGTGCAGTGCACGTTGGCTTCCGGGGTGTCGACCATCGCCCAGCCGAGCGCCCCGAGAAGTTCGAGCACCGGGCCCGCGCAGTGGTCACTGGAGAGCCAGGCGCGCTCCTCCACGGCGGGGCGGACGACAGCGGGCAGGAGGGTACTGGAGGCGCTCACGACTAGACGTTCCCTTCGTTGACCTGCGACTTTTCCCGACACCCGTACGTTGACATGCGGTGTGCCGAAGTACGTAGTCGTTTCCCGGAAGGTGGTGTCTGCCGTGGGCGAACTGGCCGTCGGGAGCGTTGGTCCGACGGGCCGGGGAATGGGCCGGCGCGGACGGTTGTCGTAACTGGGTTGCGATGCAAGGCCGTACGAAGCCGAAAGGGGAGAAGGCGTGGCGGAGCCGAGCAGACACTGGGACGGAGCAGGGCTGGAGCGCAAGATCCGGGCGGCCGGGCGACCGTGGACGGTGGGTGACATCGCGATGGTCGCCGACGGCCAGTGGGCCGTGCGTACGAAGCCCGACACCGAGGAGAAGCGTGACGGGGAAGCCGTGGCGGAGCGCCGGATCGCGGATGGGCGGTGCGTCGAGCTGACGGTGGAGGAGTTGGCCGGGCTCCCGGTTCGGGGAAGCGCACCGCGACGAAGACACGGACTGAGCAGTTAGCGGCGTGGCCCGGTCGCGGCCACCGTCGGGCCGGCAGCGGCCGACGGAGCGGGCTGGTCGGGTGGTTGGCCCAGGGCGCGCGGTGCGTGCGCCGAGCGGGCGACAGCGGCCTGGGCCAAGCGAACCGCCGGTGCGCGGTCCGCTGTTGCGGCGGCTTCGCGGGCTTCTATCACGTGGCTGATCGCCTGCAGGGCGGTCCGGCTCTCGGCCTGCGCGACCCGCAGGTCCACCGCCGAGCTCGTGATCCGCTCCAGGTCGTAGAAGGCCGGCACATGGCCGGGCCGGGTGAGGGCGTGCAAGCGGTCCTGGTGGACGGCGACCGTGTTGTTCGAGACGACGAGGGTCGATCGGATATGCATCGCCGAGCGCAGGAGAGGGTCCTCGGCGGGGCGGCGGACCGCGAGGGATTCCAGAGCTTCGATAGGGCGGCCCCAGGCTTTCTCGATCATGGCCGTGGCCTGGTCGAGCGCGGTGGCGTCGGGCATGGCGGAACTCCCGGCATTCGGAGGTGCTGCTTCGGTCAGAGGTGATGCCCCGGAGCCCAGGGGTCAGCGGCTGTGCCGCGGGGCCGACGGGTTGGCCAGCGGCCGGGCCCCGAGAGTGTGCGCGGACGTGCTCGACCGGTTCTGTGCCGAAGTCGCCGTGCGGCTGCGGGCGGCCATGACCCGGAGGTCGGCGGCTGTCTGCGGAGCGCGTGCAGCGCGGTGGACGGCCTGGGCGACAGCGGTGCGGCGCACGTCGAGTGGGGTCGGAGCCCGAGAGATCTGGGGGGCGGTTGGGCCGACGGGGGTGAGCGTGACCAGGTGCTCCACCTTGCGGTCGAGCTGATGCCGCTCACGCAGCACCGGGGCTGAATCGGTCATGGCGGCTGCCGTCGCGGCGATCAAGTGGGACGGGGTGCGGGCTGTGAAGACCGCCTCCGCGCGAGTGCCCCAGCCCGGTGGACCGGCCCACAGCGTGACGGTTTCGTCGTCCCAGTCAGAGAGACGGTTGTCGATCAGGACGCCTGCTTGTCCGTCAGGGGCGAGGATCTCGACGGTGCCGCGCTCGGCCCCGCCGTCGCGGGTCCAGCCGGCATCGGTCAGCGGCCGGACGGCGTCGGCCCAGTACAACGACGGGCTCGCCAGAAATCGCCCGTTGCCGTCAGCAGCGTCGGCCTCGGCGTAGTCGTGGGCCAGAGCGGTGGTGAGACCGGCGACGATCTCGGCCGGGGTGACATGGTTGAAGGTTGCCGTCCAGCGGGGTGCGGAGACGGCGTCCTCGGCTGCGGTGATCTTCCACAGCTCGAAGTCGTCGCCGAACCAGCCGATACGAATCCTCTGGTCGGGCGAGGTAACAAGGAGCTGGCAGGGACCCTCGTCGAGATAGTGGTGCGGCCAGCGGGCGACGGGGGCGAAGCCAGCGTCTCCGGTCCCGTTGGAGCCGGCCAGGTACATGGGGCTGACTAGTACCTCTTGGTAGGGATGCTGGTCGTAGGGCTGCTGGGTGCTCATAGTCGAGGCTCCGGGGCGTAAGGAGGGGAACGTGCCCGCGTGCGCAGCGGAACGAGCTGCTTGAAGGCGCGCGGGCTTCGTGGCCATGGGGAGACGCGGCTGGCTCTCAGCGCCACGCCGATCACCGGCCCCGAGAGGGGGCCGACTGGACGGTGACGGCCGTCGGCACCCGTGGTTGTGGCTGCGGAGCGTGGCTGAACAGGGAGCTCGGCGCGGCGGTGCTCCGACGCAGGGCCGCTGCGATACGGATACCGTCCGACCCCAGCGGGATGCCGGTGTGGGTGCGGGTGGCCGCCACGATCGGGGCAGCGGCGGGACGCCGTGTGGCGACGGGATTGCTCCAGCGCTCGACGGCTGTGAAAACCGGGCCCAGCGCCCGCCCGGCGTCGGTCAGGACGTACGGATCGCCGTGGCGCGGCCCGGTGCGGGCGACCAGGCCATCGAGCTGAAGCCGGTGCAGCCGCTGCTGGGTGAAGCCGTTGTCCAGTCCGGCCTCCTCGGCGATGTGGACGAACCGCATGGGCCCGCCCGCGTCGAGGACCTGGATTACGGCGGTCGAGCGGCGAAGGCGCAGTCGGCGCACGGCGTCCTCGACGCGCTCGGCACCGGTCACCTTGCCGAGCGGCAGGTTCGTCTGGGACCAGTCGGACAGCGCCCGGTGCACCGAGGACAGTGAGTTGCCGAACCCGCTGAGCTGGTACGGGGCACCGAGGCGATCAACGGCTCGGGTCACCAGTCCGTCAGCGTGCATCTGGGCCAGCCGCTTGCCGACGAACTACTCGCTGACGAAGGGGAGCCTGGCGGCGACGTCACGCACACGCATGGGGCCGCCCTGCTGGGCCAGGGTCTGCGCCGACCAGGTGGTCCACTTCGGCGCTATCAGAGACAGCGCGTCCTCGACGCGCTGCGCGTCGACGGAGCCGATCTGAGAGGTTGCGGGCTGTACAGGGGTGGACATGGCGGTAACTCCGTTATAACAAAAGGTGAATCGGGCGGCTGGGCGCGGGTCAGTGAGGGTCGCGCTCGGCGCGAAGACGCTGGAGCATCGTGCCGAGGCGCCGGTTGCTGACGTGGCTGCCTCGGTCGCGCAGGCCCTGACGCAGGGATTCGCGGTTGAGCCGGGGGAGACGGGCGGCGACCTGGCGGGCGATGGCCATGAGGTCCTCATCGCCCGGCGCGGGTCCGGTTCGCCGAGCCGAAGGCTGGCGGGCGGCAGGCTGGTCCAGCAGGAGGCGGACGTCCAGCAGGTCCCACACCGCCTCGGCTTCCGACTGCTCCTGGCGTTCCAGGTCCACGACTTCGGCCGCGTACCGCAGCACGAGGTCGTCGAGAGCGTGCTCGCCGGAGCGGCAGCGCTGCCAGGCCGCGTCGAGGTTGCGGCGGGCGGCACGGGCATGGACGTTCGTCTCGGACAGACCGCCGAGCCGCCGCAGCACGATCGGCAGAACGGGATCGCCCGAACCGCCATGCGCGCCGTGGCGCTGGAGGTCCTCCAGCGGGCGGCCGTACCGGTGCTCGACCAAGCGGCGGGTGTAGGTCGCGGTGGACATGGGGGACGTCCTTTCCGGGGGGAATCAGCGGGAACGGGAAGGCTTGGTGGCCGCGCTTGTTGCGGGTGCGACAGCTGAATCGGCGACGACGCCGGAGATCACCGCAGTGTTGCTGCGGCTGAGGGCGGCGGATACGCGCGGCGTGCCCGTACGTGCATCTCGAAGGGTCGCCTCGCCCTGCGGCGTGAGCGAGAGGAGCTGTCCAGGCCGGTACAGTCCCTCGCTGGTGTCCTGGTCCAATAGCCCGTCGGCGACCAGCCGCTGGACGGTTTCGGGCCAGACCTCTGGATTGGGGCGTTGGCCCCGCCCGTCGGAGAGATAGATGTAGCCGTAGGCCCCGCTCCGGTGGAATCGAAAGCCCGCCCGCCTCCACGGCTTCAAGGGCTCGGAGCTGGCGACCACCCGAGATGGCCCAGTCATCGTCCCGCCCCGGCGCCTGCTCCGGGCCCAGGCCCAGGCTCTGGCGCGGTGCCTTCGAGGCCAGCGCGGCCTCGGACTCGGGCAGAAGGCGGCGGTACGTGGACACGGCCCGGGTCAGTTGCTCGTAAGCCGCACCCCGGCGGGCGACGAGCAGCTCGATCTGCGGACCCGTGGTGCGCAGGATGCCGTACCAGCCGCGCATGCCGGCGTGATCACCCCGCCTGACGGGCTCAAGAAGCTCGATCGCGGACTGGGCGGCACGGGTCAGCGCGCCGTGCAACTCGTCGACATCACGAGCGGCTTCGGCGACCATCCTGCCGACGAGGTAAAGCGGGTCGCGGGGCGGCTGATCGTCGCTCAGCGCCCAGGGGTCCTCGACACCGAACTCCTCGGCGACCAAGTGCGCGCCGGGCCGCTTCGCCATGTCATGGGGGTTCATTCGGCCGCCTCCATCCGGGCGAGCAGGGAGCGCACCAGGGTGGGCAGGCTGTCGGGGCCTTCGCCGATCCAGACGTGGTCGGTCGCCTCGCCGAGGACGTACGCGGCGTCTTCGAGCAGGCCGCTGGAGATCTCCATGCAGGCGTCGGTGATCCGGGAGGCGGCGAGGAGGGACTGCGAGAGCACCTCGACGTAGTCGCCGGGGCTGAGGCCGGCAGCTTCAGCGGCTGTGCGGATGGCGGCCAGTTCCAGCGCGCTGAACGCGAAGTCGAACTCGTCGTCCTGCTCCGTCGGTGACGGCGCGGCGAAGGCCGGGTCCGGCGGCTCGGCGGGGATGCCGACGCGCGTGCAGATCTGGTCCACGGAGGCGGTCAACTCGGCGAGGGACTCGGTGAGCCAGCCGAGCGCGGAAGCGTAGGACGCCAGGGTGAACAGACCAGCAGGGGTGGAGGGAAGCGGCTCCTCGATGACGAACTTTTCGAGCCGGTCATTCAACTCGCAGACCACCCGAGGGCCGGCGGACAGCGCGCCGAGGACGGGATGAAGATAGGAGCGGCTGGCGGAGGTGGGGTACTCGGTGGTCAGGACCCCGGAGACGCCCTGCGCGGCGTCGGTGAGCAGCGCGGCCAGCTCGGTGCGGGCCAGGGGCGTACGGTCGGCGGTCATCGCTGCGGGGCCTTTCGGGAGGCGGCGGGCGCGGTGGGGCTGACTGCCGCCGGTGCGCTGGCCGCGAGGGACGCGGTCTGGTCGACCGCGTGGGGGGATCGGGATCGGGCTGCCTGGACTCGCGCCTCGGCCGCCGGGTCCGTGTCGGCGAGCCTGTTGAGGCCCGTGCGGTTGGTGCGGAGCTGGGCCGTGCGGTAGACCGCGTAGTCCTCCCGGGCCCCGGCCGCGACGAGGTAGATCTCGCGCTTGTGGGTCGAGGTGGGCGGGGCCGGGCGGAACTGGATGACCATCCGGTAGGAGACGGCCGGGTCGACATAGACCTTGTGGAAGCCTGCGAGGCGGCCGGTCAGCGGCAGACAGTCGTCGCTGCCGTGGACCAGGTTCTGCAGCTCCAGCAGCGCCAAGTCGCGGATGTCGGCAGGGAGTTCACGCAGGTCCGCGATGGCATCCGGGTGCGCGGCGAAGGCGAAGCGGGCGCGGCTCACATCGACCTCCCAGGGCTCGGGTGCTGGGCGGTTCCTGTCGACGGCGCGTTGCCCGTGTCGAGGCCGGCTTTCGGGATCGCGCAGGCGCCCGCTGACCGGGTGAGGGCGGCGCGGGTCAGCCGGGCGGCGGCCTCACCGCAGTAATCCGGCGGCTGCGGCAGCGGACTGCTGCGGTCTTCCAGCCATTGCCGGGCGGCGGCCTCATCTGCGAAGGCGCCCTCGCGCATCGTGTACGTGTGGGCGTCGTGGTTCCCCTCTTCGAGGAAGACACGAATCGGTGCCTGAGCGGCGATGGAGTCACGGGTCAACGTCCACGTCTCGCACGGGGCGAAGTCCGAGGTCCAGCTGTCGAGGACCTTGTAGCGAGAGCCTGACTCCCGGATCTGCTGCTCGATCCAGAGGGTGAGATCGTCGGCGGGCTTCAGGGAGTCCCCGCCAGCCTGGGAGATCTGCTCGGGCGGGCAGCCATGGTCGATCAGCCAGTTCTGGGCGAAGGCCAGACTGGCGTGGTTCGCGGTCTCGAAGGTGAACGTGCGCTCGCGTAGATCCCGAGTGATCTTGATGGCAACGAGCTGTGGTTCGCCGGGGACGCCCCAGGTCACCGACCCGTCGTGGGCGACGAGGTAGCTGTGCGACCCGTTCGGCGTGGTGTGGTGCTCGGCCAGCACGGTCAGGTCTCCGGCCCAGACGCTGCTCTCGGCGAGTTCGGAGACGGCGTCGGCGGGCTCGAAGTCGTCGAGGTGGAAGTCGAGTTCGATGGTCACTGGGAGGCTCCCGCCAACTCGGGCGCCGGGGTGGCCAGCACGCGGTGGTTGGGCCTGGTCGGGCTCGTCGTGCATGCGGCGAATGGGCCGTCGGGGGCACGGAGATGAACCAGGGCCTGGTCAAGGTGGTCGCGGTGCCACGTCGAGGGACCGGACAGGCCGGCCTCGGCGTCAGTGAGCTGCTGCCACGCGAGCCAGAGCGCGTGCAGCCGGGCCACAGCCTCGGGATGCTCGTGCCACTGGTCGCACCACGGACGGGTGGTGCTGATCTCCCGTCCGTAGACGGGCAGGAACAGGTAGTTCACCCAGTCGCTGAGCGCGGCCAATTCGACCGCGTGTGCCTCGCCGCCCAAGGCGAGGATGAACACCGACGTGGGGCCCTCGGCCTGGTCGGCGTCGGTTGTCTCTGAAGCCGGGGCGTCGTCGGCGGGCTGGGGTGCAGTGGGCGCGGTGGTGGGCTCGGAGCCGAGGCGGTCGAGGATGACACCGTGCTGGCGTACCTCCGCCATGGTCTTGGCGAGGGTGCTGGCGAGATCGTCGAGATCGCCGTCGGGAACGCGGAACGGTTCGGGGGCGGCCTTGCTGGGGTCGGACATAGCGGATCCAAGGGAGTGAGCGAGCAGGGCGGGGGCGAAGTGCGGCGCGCTCTTCTGGAGGTCACGGCGGTGCTCCGTTCGCGGGTCGGCATGGGCAAGAGGATGCGGAGATTCCGCGATTTGGTCCGGCCGGGGAAAGGCGGTAATGCAGCGCTACGGCGCGGTGCAGCGGGGGCAGCGGGGGAAGGGCGGTGCCAGCAACTGCACGGCGCGGGTGGCCTGTTGGGGGACCACGCCGTTGCCGAGCGCGGTGAGCTGAGCGGGTCGGCCGAGTCCCGGAGTGGCGGTCACCCAGCCAGGGGCCAGGCCCTGCATCCACTCCACGAAGTCGGCGCGCAGGCGTCCGGCAGCGTCGGTGGGCGGCGGCGCGGGGCGGGTGAGGTTCTCCCATCGGGCGATGGCGGAGGCGTACGCTCCCCATCGCCCGTCGGTTCCCCGGCTTCTGGGGCCGCCTCCGCCCACAGCGGCAGGACCACCGCCGACAGGGGCGGGCGCCAGCCCTTGCCCGGACGGCGGCCAGGAGTGCCGGTGTCGCTCGCCCTCGGGGTGGGCAGCAGCGATGCTGCCGCGCTCGGCAGCGTCATGTCCCCGTTGCCGTGCCGCTGGTTCGGCGAGCCCTTGATCCCGTCCGACGCCTTCGGCGTGGGCAGCAGCCACTCCACCGCGTCGGCCAGGTTCGGGCCGTGGCCGCCGCTCTTCCGCTTCGACGGGTGCTGGGAGCCGCCGTTCCTGCCGATGTTGCTCGTCGGGGTCTTGAGCAGGGTGCTCGGCGGGCCAGGCGGTGAGGAAGGTCCGCTCGCGACGATGGGGGGCTCCGACGTCGGAGGCACGAAGCACGAGCCACTTTGCGTCGTACCGGAGATCGGCCAGGGAGCCGAGTACGGCACCAAGTGCCCGCACAGGAGGCTGGGTTGGGTCCTCTCCCAGACACCACGGGCAGAATTCCACGTCGCCAGGGGAACCGGCGGGCGAGGTGAGGAGACCTCGGACATTCTCGATCACAACCAAGCAGGGGCGGAGGGCTTCGACCGCACGGGCGACGTGCAGCCACAGCCCCGAGCGGGTGTGGGGGTTGAGTCCGGCCCGGCGGCCGGCGACGGAGACGTCTTTGACAAGGGAAACCGGCCGTCAGGACACACACCCGAGGCACATCGGCCCAGTTGACGGTGGTGATGTCCTGCAGATTGAGCACGCCGGGCCAGTGCCGGGCCAGGATGCGCGCGGCGTCGGGGTTGATCTCGGCGTGCCAGGCCAGGGTGCCGCCGAGGGCGGCCTGGACCCCGAGGTCCAGACCGCCGTATCCCGAGCAGAGCGAGCCGATCAACGGCGGTCGCGCGGTGGTGGTCTCCATGTCACCGGCCATGTGCGATTCGGGCGGAGGAGGACGCCACCGACGTGGTGACGCCGGGAGGTGGCGGCCCCGGAGCGGGCACGGCGGTTGTGGACCGGCTGCGGGCGGCCTGGATCCGAACGGACGGGGGAGAGACCGCCGCCGATGCGGCGTGCAGGGAGTTGGCCGCGTCGTGCAGGACCGTGTCGGCGGTGGCGAGTGCGTCCTCCATCACCCGTACGGCTGCCTCCCGGGCATCCCTGGCGTCGGGCTGGTCGCGCAGACTCTCGGTCTGGTTCAGGAAGGCGAGCTGGTGGGCCACCGCTCCCAGGGCGGAAGCCGCTTTGCCTGCGGGCTCGACGGCGGCGGCGAAGTTGGTAATCACCCGAGCGGCGTGGGGCGCCTGGTCCTGGTCGGCGGCACGGAACAGGACCTCGTCGCCCAGGTCGGTGATCAGCTTTCCGAGTTCGGAGATCTGGCGTGTGATGGAGACGGCATCGGGTGAGCGGTGGGGGTCTCCGGGCACTGGCAGTTTGCCGCGCTGGGCGTCGAAGGCGGAGGCCGTGGCGCGCAGGGCCAGGGCGTCGGAGATGGGGGTGTTGTCCACGGTGCGTTCCAGAGGTGGGGACAGCCGGATGGGCTGGGTTGGTGGGTGAGGACGGGTCAGCCGTGGGTGCGCGAGGGCGGTCGTGCGGCTGATGGCGTGGAGGCAGGGCTTGGGCATTCCGAGGGCCGTGCGGCCGGTCGCGGTGTGCTGCGGGCGAGGGCGGCGTGGACCCGCTCCGTCGGGGGCCCCTCGGTCGGCAGCGCGGGGGGCGGCGGCGGAGCGGGGTGGCCGTTCGCGGTCTGCCAGCGGGCGCGCACTTCGTCGAGCGGCCCGAGCGCGTGCAGGGCGTGGTTGATGAGCCTCCCGGGGGCCAGGGTCTCGTTCTCGGCCAGGGCGCGGATGGTGCGGGCGGAGGTGGCGGCCGTGCGGGCGACGGAGGAGCGCATGATGTGCTCGCCGAGCCATTCGGCGCTGCCGGGGCCGACGCCGTCGCAGATGGCGGTGAGCTGTTCGGTGGTCAGCGTGCCGTCGGCCAGCAGACCGCGCCGCTGGGCTTCCCACAGCACGGTGATCCGGTCGATGGGCTCGCCGCGGTGGTGCAGTGCGCCCAGGCAGCGGTAGAGCTGGCCGTGGGCTGGGTCGGCGAAGTCGCCCGGTCGCAGCCAGCCGACGACCTCGTCCATCGCCTTCGGCCGCTCGACCAGGACCGCCAGCAGGAACTGCTCGTCCTCGGCGACCTGGTCCGCCCGTACCGGCGGCGGCGCGACGGGTGCTGTAGACGGTGGCGTGGCCGGGGCCACCGGGCGCGGTTCGGACCCCCAGCGGCGCGCGAGGTCGCCGAGCACCCCGGTCAGGACGTCCGCATAGTGCAGCGCTCCTTCGACCTCGCCCCGGAGGGCGTCGGCACGGGCTGCCTGGTGGAGGCGGATCGCGTGCTCGGTCACGCTGCGGTGGATCGCGCCCTCCAGCACTATCCGGCCGTACACCGGGGCGTGTTCGGGACGTGGGCAGGCCGAGATCAGGGTGTGGGCGTATACAGAGGTCAGCCCCCGGACGTGGTGGCTGGCCTCGTCGACCGCGTCGGTCACCCAGGACAGCGGCAGCGGTTCCTTGGTCGCCACGGCGGGGTGGCCCTCGGTCCGCAGCCTGCGCAGGGCGGCGAACAGCGCTTGGTGGACAGGCCGGTAGAAGTGATTTGGTGCGAGCCAGTCGAGGTGCGCGAGCTGGCCGGGGTCGAGCAGCACCGAGCCGAGCACCGCCTGCTCGGCACTCAGCAGCGGGTTCATCGCTGCCGCCCGGGGTGGGGAGTCGGCGGATCGTCCTGCTGGGAGCGGAGATCGGCGATGGCCTGGTCGGCGGCGTCCATCGCGGCGGCGAAGCGGTCCAGCTCGCCGGTGAACGTCGGATCAGTGGCGAGGATCGAGCCGGAACCAGCGACCAGCCACCACTGGCCGCCGCTCCGGACGACCGGTGACCGGGCGAGGCGTTCGGAGCGCGCTAGAGGGGAGGATGGACTGCGTGAGGACACGAGGGGACTCCTGAACAGGTAGAGGGGGGAGCATCAGGCCGTGAGCCGAAGGGACGCATGCCAGTGGGTCGTGAGGCCGTGGCGGGCCCAGGAGTACGGCCGAGGAAACGGCATTGATTCCCGCGTGACCGGCATGGATGCTGGCTGGTTGGAGGTGGTGAAGATGATCAACGTTGTGTTGAAGCTGTCGGCACGCGATTTGGTGCGTGCGGACCTCGTGTCGTGCGGGTGGTCAGGGTCCGAGCACCACCTGGCCAGCGTCGCGAGGCAGTTGGAGCGTGCCCGGCTCGGCGAGGTCGACTACCTTGCGGTTTGCCCTTCAACGGACATTCCTGTGGCGAAGGGTGGCGTCGACTACCGGGTCAAGGAGGGTGTCGGCACTCTGTGGCAGCTGGCAGTCCATCCGGCATTGCAGTCGTGCGGGATCGGCACCTTCCTTGTTGAAGCGGCGGAGCTTCGGATCAGGAACCGCGGTCTGCGGCAGGCCGAGCTCGGCGTGGAGGAGAACAACCCCCGCGCTCGGGCGCTGTACGAACGACTGGGCTATGTCGCATACGACCGTCAACCTGACTCGTGGGACGAGCAAGCCCCGGATGGATCACTGCGCCGCCACGAAACGATGTGCACATTGATGCGCAAGGAACTCTCGTAGGTTCGGCTGGACTCCCAGCCTGTGTCCGCGAAGATCGCCACGTCCAGGCCGGGCAGATGGTCCTCGGCGGCCATGAGCAGCAGACATGTCGACTGGACCCCGGCACCGAGCGAGAGCACCTGGAGCGTCGGGGCGCTCATGCCGACAGCCCGAAGTCGTCGCGGCCCAGGGACTTGGCGATGGCCCGCTCGGTGATGGCCTTCGTCGCGCGGGCCGAGGCCGGACCGACCACCTTGGCGGCGGGCTCCTTGTACCAGGGCCGCAGGTCGAGCATCGCCACCCGGATACCAGTGGCGAGCAGCAGCGCCTTGCCCTTGGGGAGCGCGCGGATCGCGTCGGGGGGCAGGATCCGCTCGGTGCGCATGCTCACCGAGGTGGACTTGCCGCCGTCGCTGGTCGACACCGACGTCGTCTGCACGTCGTGGTCACCGACCTGCCTGCTCAGACGATCGGCGAAGTCGGCGTCGTCGATGCCACTTCCGATGATCTTGATCGTGGCGGCGGACCAGAGTGCGTCCATGCCTGCCTCGCCCCAGCACCGCTGGCCCTGCCGGTAGGACTGCAGGATCGTCATCGGGATCACGCCCCGTGAGCCCAGGTGGCTGTACAGGTCGGGGAGATCGGAGATTTTGCACACGTTGGCGGCCTCGTCGAGGACGCACAGGGCAGGCGGGTCGAGCCGCCCGCCGGAGCGCTCGGCGACGACCACGGCCGCGCGCATCACCGCATCGGCCGCTGCTGCGATGATCGCCGATGCCGAGCCGCCGCCATCCTTGCTGAGCAGGTACAACGTGTCGCGGGAGGTGGCGAACGCGGAGGGCTTGAACTCGGGAAGGTGCTTGCTGGGGGTGACCCAGGCGGCGACGTCCGGGTCGAGCAGGCAGCTCGCGTACTGCCGCGCGGTCTCATAGATGCCGTCCCGCGTTTCCGTGGCCCCGCTAACGGTGCCCTGGAGCTGGGCGGCGACCGCGTCGTGGCCGGCATCGGTGAGCAGGTCCACCGGAGTGCGGTCAGCAGGGGAGGCGAGCCAGGCCAGGACATCGGTGATCGGGCGCCGGTGGCTGGCGGCGGCCAGGAACAGCGCACCGAGAGTGTTCGATGCGGCGGTGGACCAGAAGTCGGAGCCGCTGGATTCGTCCACGCTGGCGGCGACGAAGTGCCCGGCCAAACGTTTCGCCCCGGCCAGGTCGCGGGCGTCGGCGAGGATGTCCCACCACATCTCGCGCGGGTGGTGGGCGATCTGTTGCGGGTCGAGCGTCCAGATCGTGCCGACCCTGGCGCGTGCGTCCGCCGTCGCGGTGAAGGCATCGTTCGCCGCCTTGTTCGAGGTCAGCAGTACCGGGCCGGGAGCGGCGAGGATCGCGGGGATCGCCAGCCCGGACGTCTTGCCGGAGCGCGGGGCCATGATCGCGACGATCACGTCCTCCCAGGAGGCGCGGACCTCGGCCCGGCCCGGGGAGAGTGTGCCGACGAGGATGCCGCGGTCGGCGGGAGCGACCTCTTTCGGTTTGAGATCGGACAGGCTCGGCCGCAGGCTCTTCGCCTTTGCGGTGATCTCCTTGCCAAGCAGCGGTGCGAGATCCTGCTTGCGGGCCAGGCCGTTCCTCGCGCCGCCGCGCAGCCGCAGCCACAGGACCAGGCCGGTGATGGTGAGGCAGACGGAGAGCAGGCCGGGGACGAGTCGCGCGCCGACCAGCAGGGCGGTGGGACTCAGGTGCGGCCACAGCACGTCGGGGTGCAGCAGCGCGTCGGTGGCCTTGAACGGCGCACAGGGGCCGGTGCCGACGAGAGCGTTGGTGAGGTTGCCAGTCAGCCAGGCGAGGGAGCCGAAGACGATGGCGTGCCGAGGACGCCGAACAGGAGGTAGAGGAGCGCGTCGGAGCCGGTGGTGGTCGAGGGCGCGCTGGTACGCGGGGCGGGCATGGCGGATCCAAGGAGGGAGAGCGGACAAGACGGGGCGGGGCGCGCGGCGCTCTTCTGCTGGTCATCGAGGCAGCTCCTGTTCCGGGAAGGGGTCGGCGGTCGAGGTCAGGCCGAGGTCATCGGGTGCGCGGCGACCGGGGCGGCGGGGCGCTGGCAGGTGGTTCGGACGTCGCGTCGGCGGAGGGCGCGGACCGCCGGGTGGCGGCGTGCGGGGAGGAGGCACGGGCGGCTCGCTGCCGGTCCGCTTCCGGGCTCTGGGCGGCGGGCGGCAGGGCGTCTGCGATCGCGTCGCTGCCGAGGACGTCGCTGAGCAGTTCCCTGGTCCGCAGGGCAGGCACCTCGTTGCGGTACTTGGGGTCGCTGAGTTCCGCAGGGCACGCGGCGATCATGTCCTCGGCGACCTCCAGCTCCTCCTGGACGTCCCGCAACAGGCGGGTGGCGGCGGCCAGCCGTGTCCACGTCTCGAAGGTCGGGTTGTGGTGCGGGTTCTCGAAGGTCAGGCGGGCTCGGGTCCAGTCGGCTGCTGCGGCGACGAGTTCGGTCAGCTGTGGGAGGGCCCCGACCAGGGCTCCGTTGACCTCCTCGATGATTCCGGCGACCTCATGGGGGGTTGCTGTCTCGGTGAGCCGGGCGATCATCCCCGGGACGGAGTACGGGTCGGCCGACGGGTGGGGCAGGTGTCGGACTTGTAGGGGCGTGTCGGAGCCGGACGCGTCTCCGCCGTGGGCAAGCCGGATGTTGTGCTGCATTGCGGCGCCGATGGCCTCGCCGATGCTCGGGTAGAACTCGGGCACTGTTCCTCCTCGGTCGTAGTGCTGGACGGTGACGGGTAGGTGGGGCGCACGCGCAGTGCGCGCCCTCCCGCCGGATGGATGGGCCCCTCGGCCCTTGGCCGATCGCATAGGTGGCCGTCGCGCTGGCCAGAGCGTCGGTGGCCCGCTTGAGGTAGGTGCGCGTCAGCCCGACGGGGGGAGTACGGGAGGAGAGCATCGGCATCACCGGGTCCGAGGACTGGGGATTCGTGGCGGATGTACGGCCGCGCCGCCCCCCGGAGACGGAGTGCTGAGCGCCGAAGACGCCTTGGCCTTGTCCGCTGCGGGCGATGTGGCGAGAGCCGCGCTTCGGGCGTCGGGCGGAGTGGCGGACTGCGTCTGCGCCTCGGCGTGGTCCTGCTGCGAGTCGCCGACACGGTGCAATTCACTTCCCGCACCGATGAGTTCTGATTGCGCTGCGCTGACGAACTCCGCAGCGAAGCCGAACCGGTCGGCGAGCGCGTACGCCTCGTCGTCGAGGTCGGTGATCTGCTCGCCTGCCGTCTCCAGCGCTTCCCGGAGGCGTTCCAGGACGCCGTGCTCGGGATGAAGGAGGTGATCGACCGCCTGCGCAAGGCCGGCACCGTTCTCGGCGGTCCTGATCTGGTCGGTCAGCTGTAGGACTTCGGCTCCGGCGGTGTAGAGCCCGAGAGGGTTGTCCGGGGTGGTCAACCGGCTGGTGTCGAGGTCGGGGTCCAGGTTGACGCTGTACCGGGCGGCGCGGAGCATCTCGGCTGCGTGGGTGGCGATGGCGGCACGGTCGGCCTGCGGGGTGGTGGTCGGCAGGCGGTGGCGTCGGCCGTACCAGTCGTCGATCTGCTGGAAACCGGCGTGCTTGAGGAGCGTGGCGGACAAGTCGTCGCTGGCGCCCTTCGCCGAGACGCTGCCGCTGGGCTCGGTGTTGATGGTGATGTAGGGGGCAGGCACCTGGGTCTCCTGGGCGCGGGGTGTTGGGCGTGGGGCCGGGGGCAGGTGGCCGAGTTCGGTGGCGATGCGGTGGCACTCGGTCTGCAGGCGGAAGGCGTCGCGGTAGGCGTGGTGGACGCCGCCGTCCTCGCGAGCGAGGGTGGCCACGACGTGCACCAGGCGGGCCTGGTTGCGCAGGGCGATCCACCGGCAGGCGTCCGGATCGTCGTTCGGGGCGATGCCGGTGGCCGCCACTACCCTGCGGGCAACGGCGGCCCACTCCGAGTCGGTGAGGTCGGGGTGGCGGGGATCAGAGCGGACCGAGCAGACCCACACCGGCCGCTCGGGCGCGCGGGCCCCGAGGCGCTCGACGGGTGCGTCGAGAGCGTGGGCCAGATACGGCAGGGCGTCGGGCTGGGCGAGCATCTCGATCGGGGTGCCGAGGCCGTCCCCCGCGATCAGGCGGGGGTTGGTGTGGTTGCCGCGCTCGCCCGGCCCGTACAGATACGTGAGCAGACCGGCGGTGTGGCTGGCGCGCTGCAGGTGGGCGATCACGGCGTCTACCTCGAAGGGGAGTGGCGAACGGGAGCCCGGGTCGTCGGGCCGTCAGGGAGAGAGGATCCGCAGATTCCGCGATTTGGCCCGGCCGGAGATGGCTGGTAGACGCCCCGGCTCGTCGAGGCGGTGGTCGTAGGCGAAGTCCGCGCAGGCGGAGCGTGCGAAGTACGCGTCGTTGTGCAGCCGGGCCCAGCGGCAGTCCTGGCGGATGACTGTGGCGACGATGTCGAGTCCGTTGGCCTGGTTGCGCAGGGCGGCCCACCGGCAGGCGGCCGGGTCGTCGTCCGGCTCGATGCCGGTGGCGTCGAGGACCTCGCGCGTCAGCTCGTACCAGTCGTCGTCGTCAAGTTCCACACCGGTGGTGTTGCGGATCGCGCAGTGCCAGGTGAGCCGCCGGGACGCGGTGTGTCCGGTCCGCGGTTTCCGCAAAGCCAGGGGCTCGTCCAGCAGCAACGCCAGGTACGGCAGGACGACGGTGTCCTGGGCGGTCAACTCCGGCGACCAGGCCGTGAGCAGGTAGGGGGCGAAGTCAGGCTCGCTGTGGTGGAGGTCGGCGAGCAGATCGGTGGTGCTCTCGGCGCGCCGCACATCGCAGCGCAGGGGGTACTCGGGCATGGGATATCCGCATCACTGGCAGGGAGAGGGAGCCGGTGCCCCGCCGGCGCGGGGCACCGGGCGGTCAGAAGTGGGGGTTCTCGGTGGGCCGGTCGGCTCCGGTCGCCGCCTGGAGAAGCTCGCTCAGGTCGCCGGCCTCGGAGGAGCGCTGGTCGATCCACCACCCGGCGCGGGTGATAGTGCGAGCCGCATCCTCGATCTCCTCCCACTCCGCCTCGCTGGTCTCGCCTTCGAGGACCAGAGCGGTGTATGCGGCAGCCAGGACCTGGTGGCGGCAGCGCACGCCCCAGGCGACGGCGCGCTCGCGGCCTTCGAGGGGCGGCATTCGGTACTGTTCCGACCAGGCTTCGGATTCGGCCTGCTCTTCGGCCCGCTTGGCCTCCAGCCAGGCGGCCTTGTCCTGCTCGTCGCCCTCCTTGGCGGCCCGCCAGCAGGCAGAGCATTCCTGCTTGGCGAGCCACTCGGCGAAGCCCGCGCGGCGGTCGGCCGCCCGGTCGGACAGGTTGCGCCTGGCCTGGTGGCCGCAGGAATGGGTTATCTGCCAGATGGTCTTCACGGCCATGGGAACTGCTCCTTACGGGAGTTGGGTCAGCGGTTGCGGGAGAGCGCGATGCGCGGGTCGACCGGCCGGGCCGCCGGAGCGGAGGCGGCGGGACCGGGAACCGGCGCCTTGCCCGGGAGTCCGGCGCGGGCTGGGCTGGCGGCGAGCGCGGCGGCGCTGATGGGGAACCTGTGGGTGGTGAAGCCCTGACTGCGCTCGTGGCGCGCGGCCGTCGCGGGTGCAGGGGGGCGGCGCGCTGCTACGTCCTGGGCGAGGAGGGGCTGCACCGCGACCTGGAGATCGGATCGGTGCATCGACAGCGTGGCGTTGGCGACCTTCGCTAGGGCCTCGCTGCGGTCGATGGTGATGGGCAGCGTGTAGATATCCAGGTTCGGGTTATGCCGCCAGCCGTGTTCTTCCAGGATGAGCCGGCCGCCGAGCGCGGAGGAGTGGTCCCCGGTGGCCGCGACGATGCCGAGTTGCGGATGCTCGGCGAACGCGACGTCGGGTTCTATGCGCGGGGGACGGTCACGGGCGGGAGCCGCACCGGAGGCCAGTGAGGGGTCGAACGCGGCGTCCACGTCGACCTGGTAGCCGGCCTTTCGCAGCAGCGCGACGGCCCGGGTGGCGCGGCCCTGTCCGTCGCGCTGTTGATCGGCGAGCGCGTACAGCGTCGGGTAGTCGGGGACGGGGTGGAAGTCGAATCCCTTCAACATCCGTGTACTGGCGGCGAGTTGTTTAGGGTTCGCGGCGACGATGCCGTAGTCGGGGTGGCGGCCGACTGCGACGTCGGGAAGCGAGTCGTGATCGGGGGTGGGCATTGCTGATCCATCCGGTGCAGGTTCGGGGAGAGGGGCGGTCGAGGGCCGGGATGGTTCTGCTGGTGCGGGACATGGCGCACTCCGAGGCGGGAAGCGGTCAGCGACCGGGTACGGACGAGGGGTGGGCGGGCGGCAGCGCGGGGCGTACGGTCGAAGCCGCTGGCAGTTGTGCTGGGACCGTGCACTGGGCGGTCGGCGAGAGCGCGAGAGCAGCACTCACCCGCGGCGAGGCAGAGGACGGCCGTGGAGGCACGCCGAGCTGATCCAGACGCGCGTCGATGGCGGCGAGCAGACTCGGGGCACTGCCGCCGTGCCGGGCGTGGGGGCCGTCGGGCTCCGAGTCGTAGATCACTTCGTGGACTGCGGAGTCTTCAGGATGCACGCGGGTCACCAACCAGCTCTCGGGGTGCCCGGGTGGGTGGTCGGTCGAGGGTTCCTGGGGTGGCGAGATGATCAGCGAGCTGCCGTCGGGGAGTACGGCGTGGACGATGTAGTCGCTGAGGCCGTACTCGACGGTGCACTCCAGGCCGCGCTGCCGAAGGGGAACGGTGAGGTGGCCGTACCCGTGCTCCCGTTCCGAGGTGTCGGCGGTGGCTTGCTGGGGGAAGGGTTCGCTGGTGCGCGCGGTGATGGGTGCGCCCTCCTGTTGGAGGGTGACCAGGGGCTGATCGGGGCGCATGGGGCTTCTCCGTGGCCGGGTGCCCCAGCGGTCGACGGCGCGAGCCGCAGGCGCGTGGGGCTGGTAGGGGTAGTGGCGTTCCAGGAGGATCCGGCGATCGGCCGGTTTGGCCTCGCCGGAAGTCGGTGCTAGAGGCGTCAGCGGGAACGACGTGGGGCCGTCGGATTCGACGCGGGCGGTGCAGGAGGCGAAGCGGGTGGGGCCCCGCGGTTGCCGGAGGTGGATCGAGCGAGGGCCACCTGGGCACGTTCTGTCTGTGAGGGCTGATCGGGATCCACCCGGTTGGCCAAGTAGTCGGCAGCCCGAACAAGCGCCGGGCCTTGGAATGACAACTCGTCTGCGTAGTGCCAGCCTTCGGAGTTGCGGATCTCCTGCGCCTGGCTCGCGTAGATCTCCCGCGAGCCGGGGAGCGAGGCGTCCATGAGCGCCATGACCTGATCCCACTCGTGCCGGATCTGGCCTGCTCGTTCCAGGGTGGTGTCGATTCCGCGCAGCCGCTGGAGGTCTTCGCTGATCGGCCCCTCGACGTAGTCGGCGCCGCTGGTGGCGGCGCGGACACCGGCCAGCACCTCGGGGCCGTGGGCGAGAAAGACCTCGACGTGTTTCCACGCTTCGGCGTCGCGCGTCACCTTGCCGTCCGCATAACCCTTCTCATCGATGGGCCAGCCGTCGTGGTCGCAGAAGGAGTCCGAGACCGCGTCCCAGGCATCGGACGCCTGCTTGATGCCGACGGCGGCGGAGGCCAGCGCCGGGACGTGTTGCCGCCACGCCAGGTGATCGGTGGTCGCCGGTGGCTGGCTTTCATGGGAAGCGGGAGAGCTGGGAGAAGTGGGCACGGTTGGTCCTCGTTCCTGTGCCGGTGCTCACCGCGAACGCGGCAGCGAACGGACGGTGGGCGGCGGGAGGGGAGCAGGAGCGTCGCTCTGCTGGCCGACGGAAGTCCCCCGGACTGACACGACTGGGGAGACATGGGCCGCTGCTGCCGCTCGATGCGAGCGGGAGTGGATCTCGTGGCCCACGTCCTCCCCCACGAGATGCAGCTCTTCGCCGAGGTCGGTCAGGCGATCGGCGAGGGCGCCCAGCTCGGAGGCAATCCCTCGGGCGCCGTGGGCGCGGCACCACTCTGAGGCGGTTTCGAGCATCTGGTGCAGCCGGGCAACCGCGCCGAAGTCCTCCGTGATTGCCTCCTGGAACAGCTCGGCGAACTCCTCCAGTCGGGCTGCGGCGAGACGGTCGTTCCAGTCGACGGACCGTGCGACGGTGCCCGGACGCACGGCCGGGGTGGGGGCTCCCCCGTGGACTCGGTAGTCTGCTCGCGGTACGGTTGACGGCATGGTGCAACTGACTTTGAATAGTTGCTAGTTGAGCTAGGCCGACATGCGGGCGTCGGTGTCGAACAGTTCGCGCTCGGCCGGGTGCAGGATGTGCTGGGTGATGAAGCTCCGGCCCGCGACCTTCCACAGGCCCCGGCCCTTGGTCAGGGCGGACACCGCTTGGGTCTCGACGCCGGTCAGGCCGAGCAGCGAAGCGGCAGCAGCGAGCTGGTCGGGTTCCTGGCGGTAGATGATGCGGGTGGAGCAGTCGGCCAGGAGGCCCTCGGCCAGCACCCGGCCGCGCGAGCCGACATCGCCTGCGCTGAGCAGGTCGCTGAGGCGGTGGATGACCATGAGGTTGGCTATGCCGAGGCCGCGGGAGAGCTTCCACTGGGACTGCATGCGTTCCAGCAGGCCGACGTGCCTCATGACGCGCCACGCCTCGTCGTAGATCACCCAGCGTCGGCCGCCGTCAGGGTCGGCGAGCGCGCTCTCCATCCACGCCGAGGCGCAGGTCATGGCCAAGACCAAGGCGGTGTCGTCGCCGGAGCCGCCGAGGCGGGAGAGGTCGATGGACAGCATCGGGGTGGTCGGGTCGAAGGCCACCGTCGAGGGAGCGTCGAACATGCCGCTCAGGTCGCCGTGCACAAGGCGGCGAAGGGCGTGCGCGAGGTCCTGTGCGGCGGGCCCCATGTGTCCGGCCTGGTCGCCGAGGGCTTGGTCGAGGCGCTCGGGCGAGCCGAGGGTGTGCGCGATCTCGCCGAGCAGCGGCACCGTGTCGCTGGCGTCGGCTTCGGCGACGACCAGGTCGAGAGCGAGGTCCAGAGCTGTGTGCTCCATCGGCAGGAGATCGCGCTTCAGCACGGTGCGAGCCAGGCCCGCCAGGAGCAGGAGGCGGCGCTTTCGGACCTCGGTCGACCAGTCGCCCTCGCTCACCGAGGCGGGCCGGGCCGGAGCATCCAGGGGGTTCAGCCTGCCCGGGAGCCCCGGCCCCAGCGCGATGCTGTAGCCGCCGAGGGCCTGTGCGACGGCCGTCCACTCACCCTTGGGATCGCAGGGAACGTAGACCCGGTAGCCGTGGGCAATCGCCCGGGTGGCTATCGACTTGGCCAGCGCGGACTTGCCCATGCCGATGATCCCGGCCAGGACGGCGTTCGGGTTCGTGAAACCCTCGATCCGGCCGCTGCTGTAGAGCGAGAACGGGTCGTAGCAGAAGGCGGCTTCCGCATGGACATCTCGACCGATGAAGATGCCCTCCGCACCCAATCCGCCCTCCGCGAGAAACGGATAGGCACCACTGACGGTGGCTGTGGTCATTCGGTGGGCGGGCAGGCTGAGCTTGCCGCCCCGAGCCGAGGAGGAGCCGGGGCGTCCGGACGGCGGGTAGGTCGGCCGCAGTTCCGGGTCGAGGGTTTCCTTGGCGCGGTGCTTCGGCGGGGCTCCGGCGAGGCGGGCTTGGCGGCGGGCCTCGGCGAAGCCGGCGCGGGCGGCTCGCTGCTCGGCGCGTGATGCCTTGCGGGGGACGAACAGGTGGGAGGCGCTGGCGCGGGTGCGGGGCATGAACGTTTCTCCAGACGGAAGGCGGGTCAGCGGCGGATGAGGCCGGTGAACGGCGCGTGCAGGTCGGCCGGGGTGGTGCGGCGGCGCACCAGGTGCGCGGTGCGCTGGTGGCGCTGGCAGATGGTCAGCTCTGGCGCCCCTTCTGGCAGGCCGGCCTGGCACGCCTCGCGTTCGGGTACCTCGCCGGAGTCCGGCTGAGGTGCCGCGTGGTAGGCGGCGTGGACGTGGTCGGCGGCCTGCCAGATTCGAGTGCGGGCGGCGCGGAGCTGGTCGCCCTCGGTCGGGACGAGCTGGCCGGTGCGGGCGGTATGGGCGTCGAGCAAGCCATGTAGGGACACGAGGTGGGAGTGCAGGGCGTCCAGCTCGGCGCGGGTGGTGACGAGAGGACCGCCTGGCACGTTGAGCGCGCGGTGGAAGTCGAGCGCGGCGGTGGCGAAGGGCACGAAGTCCTGCGCGGTCGGGCTGGCGGTGCGGGACATGGGGGTGCTCTTTCGGAGGGAGGGGAGGCCGGCATCAGGCGGCGAGGGCGAGCGGCATGGCGGCGGCGGTGAACGCTTCGGCCTGCTGCCAGGTGAGCGGCCGGAGGTCGAGCTGGGCGCCGACGGCCGCGGTCTCCACGACTGCGCAGGCGGAACGGAGTTCCTCCTCGGAGTCGGCCGAGACGGTCAGCAGGCCGGTCAGGGCGACATCCGCGTGGCCCGCGATGAGCTGGCGCTCACGGGACTTGATGTCCTGGTACTCGATCGAGTCCGCTTCGGAGTCGACCTGGCCGCGCCGGGCTCGCTCGGCGGCGTCGGCGATCACGCTGGACTTCTTGCGCTGGACGTCACGCAGGGCGGCGTCCAGTCCCTTCGGCTCGTACGACAGCGACAGCGTGCGTCGGACCCCGGCGGTGAACAGGAGCTGGTGCAGAAAGCCCGCCGACGTCTCGGTCCTCGGCCAGTTCTCCACCCAGTACGTGGAGTGGACGGCCGAGTCGGTCGCGATGTGGTCCGACTTCTCGACGACCACGACGGGACCGGCAGCGGCGGGCTCAGCCTCGGGACGTCCGGCGGTGGACCAACGATCCAGCGCGGCAAGGGCCTTGGGGTCGTACGCCGTTCGCACGACGGCCGCGATCTCGTGGGCGCTGAGCCAGCCGGTGGGATTGAGCCCGGCGGTTCGCGCGGCCTGGTCGAAGGTCGACGTCAGCTGCGCCAGGACGCTGAAGGACCCGGTCAGGCCGCCTCCGGCCTGGTTGATCAGACGTCGCGCGGCCTTGGCGTCCAGCGACACCGCGACGTACGTTTCGTGCGGAGCCGCAGCCGGGCCCGCGCTCTGGATCAGCTCGCTGTAGATCGCGCCGGCCACGGGGGCATTGGGCTGTCCGTGCTCCTCCCAGTACCGGCGAAGGGCGTCGCCGGAGTCCGGGACGGTGCGCTCGATCACCTGGATACGGGCGACCTGGCCGGTGCGGGCGAGCGCGGCCAGCGCGCGTCCCCAGCCGTTGACATTGGCATTCTGGGTGCCCGGGTCGAGCAGCGCGTAGGCGCGGGAGGACACCTTGACGACGGCGGTCAACGTGCCGGTGTGGGGGTTGTGGACCGCGCCGTACCGGCGGTCGGGTGCGGTGACCACGCGCAGGCTGGCGGCGGTGCCGGGCAGGTGGAGGAGTCCTTCGCGGACCGGGCGGCGGGAGGGCCGGACGAGCCAGATCAACTGGCCCCGCATCCGGCGGAGCACGTACCGGGTAACGATCGGAGCCCAGTCGGCCAGGGCTCGGCCTCGGTAGCGGACGAAGACGAGCAGGGCGATGGCGGCCCACAGCGGGATGAGTTCGAGAGCGCCGACCACGCCACGGGCGAGGATCACGGCGAGCAGGAGCAGGCCGGTGAGGCTCACGACGATCAGTTGCGGGGCGGTGAGGCCGAGCAGGATGCCGCGCCTGCTGCGGTGCGGGAACTTCACGGTGGCCGTGGCTTCGGCCTGGGGCTTGTCAGACATGGTGGTTCCAGACGGTGGGAGCGGGCGGAGTGCGAGGCGTTCGGCGCTCTTCTGGAGGCCATGGAAAGGCTCCGTTTCTGGTGATCGGCGATGCTGGGTACGGGGGCGGGCTGCGGGATGCAGCCCGCCCCCGGCTGTGGTTGGTCAGGACCCCGAACGCGGCTGGTTGGGGTACACCCAGCTCGTCGGTGTCGGGGAACCGGTTGCCGACGGACCGGTGGAAGGCGGCGGTGCGGCAGGGCTGCTCGTGCCCCCGGGCGCCAGGCCGGCAGGCGGCGCGGCACCAGCGCGGGTCATGCTGCTGCCCGGAGCCGACGCGTCAGCGAACTGACCAGAGCCGCCGGCGGCACCCGGGGCGCCCCCTTCGGAACCTCCCGCTTCGCCCTCGCTGGGTCGGGTGATGAGCGGCGGGATGCCGGGTCGCTGGATCAGCGCTCGACCCTTGTCGCCAGCAGCGTTCGGGTCTTCGCCGTACCGGAAGCGGGTCTGCGGCTTGGGCGGCCCGGCGTCGATCCCTTCCTTGCTGAGGTTGCCGCCGGAGGGGTTGATGCCGGAGGCGACACCATCGACACCCGCGCCGGGGACCTTGCTCGGCCCCTGCGGAGCAGGGGTGCCGGTGCTGGCCTGCATCGCCAGGCTGCCCGCGGTCTTCGCGGCCCCAGCGGCGACTGCCATGCCAGCGACGCCGGTACGGTGCAGGTCGTCGTGTCCGCCGCCGTCGGTCGCCCAGTGGACGAACTTGTAGGTGGCGTACGGGCAGAGCAGGACCAGGACCATCACGACAATGCCGGCCATCGCGTCGGACAGAGCGGCCATTCCGTCCGTGGCATCGGACTTGCCCATCGCCGAGACGCCGATCAGGAAGACCACGGTCATCAGCAGTTTCGACACGACGAGGGTGGCGGTGGCCTCGATCCAACCCCGCCGCCAGCGCTTGGCGACCTCCCAGCCGCCGCCGGCTCCGGCGAAGACCGCGAGGGCGACCATGATCAGGACGCCGACCTTGCGGGCGACCATCACGCCCCAGTACATGAACGCGCCGATCGCGCAGCCGAGGGCGACCAGGGCTGGGACACCCCAGCCGAGGCCGTACATCGCCCCCAACTGGTTGACCTTGATAACGCGGCGGATCGCGTCGTCCACTGAGCTGTTGGCTGCTTGGAACAGGCCGTCGGACAGAGCGTCGACCACCGTGAGGGCCACGGAGGTGAAGGCGACGGCGCAGAAGGAGAAGAGGACGCCGGTCATCGTGCCGATCGCCGCTTGGGCGAGGGCGCGTTCGTCCCGCCGCCAGGCCGCGAACATCAACTGGATGCAGAACGTGCCGACGGTCAAGGCGAGGCCGATGGGCAACAGCAGCTCGTAGTTGTCCCGGAACCAACCGGCGTTGAGATCGATGGCGGTGGTTTCGTTGACGGCCTTGGCGGCGAGGTCGGCCGCGCTGGCGGCCAGCTCACCCGTTGACTTCGCGATCCACGCCCCGATGCCGTCGGTGACGGTCCCGGCGGGGTTGGTGGCGAAGTCGACTGCGCCGCAGACCTTGTCCATCAGCGGAAGGTCGCAGACTCCCATGGCGGTACCTCCTTTCTGGGGTGCGGGTCAGGGCGCGACGGCCGGCAGGACACCGGCCAAAGCGCAGGGCTGGGAGGGCCGGCACTGGATGGCGAGGGTGGTGACCCGGTCCTCGGCGCCTCCGGCGGACGATCCGTCCCAGGCGATCGACTGCTTGCCGGAGACCGTGACGGCGTAGACGTACGCCTGGGCGACGGCCCCGGGATCGGCCTGAAGCGCCCGGCTGAACGAATCAGGAAAGCGGGCCTCGGTGGCGACGGCAGTGGCGTACTGGCCGTTGTCGGCCATCCGCCCCCACAGCACGGGCGAGGGGACGAGCGCGTCGACCGACGCGGCGTCGGCGTACTTGGCCTCGGCGGTCAGCCAGGTATGCAGTGCCGCCAGCAGCTCCGGCTGCGAGTACGCCCGGGTGTCGTAGGACCACAGAGCTGCCGCAGCCGCCTTCCCGAAGGTGATCGGGTCGTGCGTGGACGGGCGCGCGGGCAGCGTGCTGCGACTGCCGGATGACGGGCGGGAAGAAGCGGACGGAGCAGGGGAGGGGGACGCCGAACTCGCCTGCGAGGGAGAGACCTCGGAGGAGGTCCGGCCATCGCGAGTGAGATAGGCGGCCAGGCCGGCGAGGGCGACGAGCACGACCAGGGCGACGGTGCCGATCAGCGCTCGGCGGCGCACGCGAGATGCGCCGCC
Source organism: Streptomyces sp. ISL-96 (assembly GCF_018614035.1). Taxonomy (GTDB): domain Bacteria; phylum Actinomycetota; class Actinomycetes; order Streptomycetales; family Streptomycetaceae; genus Streptomyces. The sequence goes on along the minus strand of NZ_JAGGPA010000006.1, from coordinate 65,189 downwards.
GGGGTTCGTGGAACGGGAAGACATCAGCGGACCTGCGTCCCCAGCGTGCTGAAGAACGCCACCACGCCGTTCGCGGCGCCAAGCAGGAGGGCCGCACCAGCGCTGACGAGCACGCCCTTCTTACCGTTGGCCTCGGCCTGGTGGCCGCCGGAGTGGTGGCCCCAGGCCCACACACCAGCGCTGACCGCGAGCGCGCCGACCACGGCGATGATGCCGAACAGATTGATCGACCCCATCACCTGCTTGAGGACCGAGAGGCCCGGCAGGCCGCCCTCGTTGGGCTTGATCCCCGGGTCGTAGGCGAGCTGGATGACCTTGTCGGCGAGAAACATAACGAACTCCAGTTCGATTCAGCGCACGCCAAAGCCCGAAGGGCCACAGCGGCGGTGCAGGGGGGAGAGGAGGGGGAGAAGCGCCGGTCAGATGACTCGGCGGGCCGCGAGAATCTGCGGCTTCCAGGAGGCGAGGGTCGAAATTTTGACCACGTCGCCGGTGCGCGGGGCATGAATGACCAGGCCCGAGCCGATGAACATGCCTACGTGTTCAGGAACTTGGGCGGTGCCCCTGGTGAACAGCAGGTCGCCGGGTTTCAGAGCGTCGGCTGAGACCGGCTGTCCCTCGTTGACCTGCGTGTAGGTGGTCCGCGTCAGGATGACCCCGGCCGCCTTGTAGGACATCTGCATCAGCGAGGAGCAGTCGCAGCGACCCATCGGGTCCGCCCCGTGGGAGTCGGTGCACGTGCCGCCCCACTGGTACGGAGTGCCGAGCTGGCCCATGGCCCAGCGAATCGCGGTCTGCACCTTCGGTGAGGCATCGGCCGGGATCTTGTTTCCGTCCGGCACCGTCCCGGGAGGGATGGTTCCGAAGTCGGTTCCGTCCCCGTCGGTCGTACAGCCGCCTGCGGCATTCGGCGCCGGGCTGGCAGTGCCGCCCCCGGACCCCGACGGGGAGGGCGTGGGTGCGGGATCACCGGTCTTCGCCAGCAGCGGCTGGATCGCCTTCTGCAGGGCGGTCGCCAGGGGCTCCCACTTGGCGTAGGCGTCCGGATAGCCCGAGCGCTGCACCGCCTGGGCGGCCTGGGTGATGGTCATCGATTCCCAGCCCGAGACCTCCCGCAGCCCCTCGTAGAACTTCGTCGAGGAGTAGACCGGGTCCATGATCTGGGCCACGGTGCCCCAGCCCTGCGACGGCCGCTGTTGGAAAAGCCCCACCGAGTCACGGTCCCCGTAGGTGATGTTCCGCAGGCCGCTCTCCTGCAGCGCGGTGGCCAGCGCCACGATCTGCCCCCGGACGGGGATCTTCATCGCGACACCGGTGGCCTGGATCGTCTTGGCGTTCGGGACCTGCTCGGCTGGATCGTCCAGCCCCGGCACGGAGACCGTCCCCTTGGCGCCGCCGTCCAGGATCGCCTTCACCTGAGCGGCAACGGCTGAGGTATCCACAGCCTGTGCACCGCCGGTCGAGCAGGCGGCCGAAGCCGTCCCGGCACCGATGGCGAGGATCGGAACGGCCAGCAGCAGCGGACCGGATGCGAAGAGACCGACGACGGCTCCGGTGGTCTTCTTCATCGCCGCCGCCGTTCACCGAGGCGGTGGTGCCAGCCGGACAGCGGTGTTGGGTCAGGACGCGGGGGTATCAGGGCATGCTGCATCGCAGCGGCTCCTTGGGTTTCGTAGGAGGCGCGGTGCCGGCTTCTCGTGCAAAGCCGTCGGCACCGCGCCGATGTGAATCCGCCTCTCAGGGCGGGCCCGTGTCAGAGGAGTTGGTAGCTCCCGGACGCCGGTCTCGGGTCACGCGCGGCAGTCAGCCGCGCTCGTAATCTCAGGCGGTACACCGGGTCTCCTCACGGCTTCGGGAACTAGGGGTCAACGGGCCTCCCGTGCTGCCATTTTTGGACGAGGCAACACGGATAAGCACAGGTCAGCGAGGGTGGAGCGGGGCTCCGTCCCGGTGACATGGCGAGACAGTAGACCGGGATTCCGGCCGCACCAAACGGCTCTCGGACCCGGGCGCGGAGCACGGCATGGTTCGTTAGGTGCGGCCGGAAATTGCGGCTAACGTCCGGCGCAACCCCGCTCGAAACGGCCGTTGTTGAGCGCCGTCCGGAGCGGGCCCAGTCCCGTCGTGCCCTGAAAGAGGCCCCGCACATGAGCTACACGCTGCACCGAGGCGACGCCCTCACCGTGCTCAAGACCCTCCCGGACGAGAGCGTCAACGCCGTCATCACCGACCCGCCGTACAACTCCGGCGGACGCACCAGCTCGGACCGCACCGGTCGCACCGCGCGAGCCAAGTACGTCACCAGCAACAGCGCGCACGACCTGCAGAACTTCCCCGGAGAGAACCGCGACCAGAGGAGCTATCGAAGCTGGCTGACCGCCCTGCTCACCGAGGCGTATCGGGCCTCCACCGAGCACTCGGTCGCCATCGTCTTCTCGGACTGGCGTCAGGAGCCGACCACGTCCGACGCCCTGCAGATGGCGGGCTGGACCTGGAGCGGCACGATCCCGTGGATCAAGCCCGCCAGCCGGCCTCGCAAGGGCGGGTTCAAGCAGTCGGCCGAGTTCATCACCTGGGGCGTCAAGGGCAGTCTGGCGAAGGACCGGGATCTGTACCTGCCCGGCCACTTCATCGCCTCCCAGCCGCGCAAGGACCGCGTGCACATCACCCAGAAGCCGGTCGAGATCATGCAGCAGCTCGTGCAGATCTGCCCCGAGGGCGGCACCGTCCTCGACCCCTTCACCGGCAGCGGCTCCACGGGAGTCGCCGCCTTGCGCGAGGGCCGAAAGTTCGTGGGGGTCGAGCTGTCGTCGCACTACGCCGCCGTCGCCGAGCGAAGGCTCCAGGCGGGGCTGATCCAGGACGACTTCGTCCTGGCCGGACCGGAGGCGTGAGCATGAGACCAACCAGGCCGGGGCCGACGGACCGCAGACGCAAAAGGGCGGCTGGAGCATCGAGAAACCGATGCTCCAGCCGCCCTTCCTCTTGCGTCAGGCCGCCTCGAACGCCCGCCGGATCAGCGGTCCCGCCTTCTCAAGGTCGGCCGCCGAGGAGATGCGCACCTCCAGGTCGCCCGTCCCGAGGTGCCCGATGCCGCGCATGTCGCGGGAGAAGCCCTCCTCCAGCTCGACCATGTCCGGGTCGAGTCTGAGGTAGACCAGGATCACCTCGTGCTTCGGACGGAAGATCACCGAGGCGAGGTTCACCATCCGTCGATAGGCGATGTAGTGCAGCAGCGGAGCCACCTCGACCTCGCCCCACGCGGTGAGGGCCTCGTCCAGCTCGGCGTACAGGTCCTGCAGGCAGGCCGGAGCCACGCCCGGGTTCGCCTGGACTGACGGTTTGCCGTCACCTCCGCCGGCACCGGCCGCCTCCTCCCGCTCCCGTCGCTGCCGCCGAGCCGGAGAGGGACGGGGAGAACCAGGTGCGGATTCGATCAGCAGCAGGCTCAGCAGCCTGCCATCGAAGATGCGGTAACGCACCAGGTCGATCCGCTCTCGCAGACGGTGCACCGCGACCCGGTCGTGGTGAGAGAAGCTGGCCGCGATACAGACCATCCGCGGGTTCCGCCAGTCGATCGCCTCGACGACCTCGGAACCAAGCCTCTCCTTGACCAGCGCCTCGAACTCGTGACGACTGCTGTCCAGCCACGAGAGGTAGGAGACGGCCTGCGAGAGGACACCGCTGTCGGCACCTTTTTTGTATTCGATCGCCACCGGGGTGTTGTTCTCGTCCAGGCCCAGCGAGTCGATCCGGCCCCGGTGCCACGGCCCCGTCGGGTACTCCGACGCCAGGAAGCGGATGCCGAGCATGGCCTCCATCCCCGCCTCGACCCGCCGCTGCAGCTCCACCTCCAGCGCCACCGTCGAGCCCCGCAGCTCGACGTCCCGGCCATCGGCATCCTGCCGAAACAACATCAGGTCGGTCACCAGCGTCCCCCTCCCGCGAGCACTACAGGAGAAGCAATCGAAACCGGCCCGCAGGTATTCCGGCCTCGGCGGAGACCGCGGCTGCCATCGGCTGCGGCCCGCAGTGCCGGCACGGATCACGAGCCTGCTGTTATGGCGTTAGCGGCACGCCATCGTCCGGGCGGACGAAGACCGTCATATGTCGCGCTCTTGTGATGGCAACCCGCAGGAGGCGTCGGTTGCCACGGATGCGCTCCTCGTCCCAGTCGTTGTCAAGGAGACGGCTGTTGAAAGCTCCTTCGACGATGACAACCCCGTCGAACTCTTTCCCCTTGGAACGGTGCATGCTCATCAGGCTGACAGCTTTGGTCTGCTGTTCCGCGACGGAAAGTGAATCGGTGGCCAGAACGCGGCGCACAGCTGCGGCGGCATCGGTGTAGGCATTGGTGCCGTTCCACGCCTCCGTCAACGCCAGCGCCAGCGCATCGGTGGCTTGGAACAGGCGCAGCAAGCGCACCTGCTTGAACAGTTCATCGAGTTCAGCCGAGCCGCGCACAACTCCCCGGGCAATCTGCCAGTCCGCCACGGGTTTGCCTGTGAGAGTAAGGCCCTCCTCCCAGGCACTGATGAGGATCTTCGGTGACTTGGACTTGATCTTGGTGTCGGCGTTGAACGCGGTGATGGCGTTCTCGATGACCCGGATCTTGTCGCGCGCACCGGCCGTTCCGCCGGCGAGCTTGCGGCGGTAGAAGTCGGCCATCGCCCGCAGCGTCTTCGGAAGAGCCTCCTCGCGGGCCAGGCTGGGCCATTCCAGCAGCGACGCAACGACGAAGCCAGCTGCAGCGGCCAGCTCCGGATCCCAATGCAGGTCATGCTCTACTGGCGGCAAAATCGTGCCTTGCACGGTTACGCTCTGCGTAGAGATCGTCTCGGAGATGCGGCCGACGAGGGCGTTGGTCGTGGCCAAGACCGCCAGGGTGGGCACGCGCTGCAGCTCGGCCTCCAGGTACTGGCGTAGGGCGACGATCGCGAAATGGGTGCGTACCTCGACAGAGTCGGCTCCCCAAGTGCGGGTTGCGTAGATGACGTTCCTGACGCTGTCCGGCAGTGGATGGACGGTGTTGCGCAATACGGCATTGGCGTAGCTGAGCAGGCCCCCTTCGGGGCTGCGGTAGTTGTCTTGGGACAGGTCGAAGGTGGTGGGGGCGAGGTGGGCGACCGCATGCGCGATCCGTTCCTCGTCGACGCCGGGGATGTGTCCGAAGATGCGCTGGTCGGGATCGGCCAGGCAGATCACCGTGGATTCTGCAGAGAGCGCTTTGACGGCGCGCCACTGATCGGTGTTGGTGTCCTGGAACTCGTCCACGATGACGAGCGGGTAGATGCTGCTGTAGAGGGCACGTAGCGCGGAGCTTGATTCCAAGAGCGTCGCGGCAGTCTCGGCCAGCAGGTCGAAGACGTAACGGCCCTCTACGGTGGCCATCCGTTGGCATTCCTTGAGCCAGTCCTCCTTGCTCCCGCCGAAGTTGGCGCGCAACTGGTGCTCATGGTCAGGAGCGATGAACGACGCGGGCTTCCCAGTCAGGAGCCGACTGTGGCTGCGGACGATGTCCATGAAGAAGGAGTGGAATGTCCGCACCTGCAGTTTGCTGCGTGAGGCACGGTTGAGCAGCCCGCCCATTCGGTCGGTGATCTGTCGTACGGCAGCGCGGGAGAAGCTCAAGAAGAGCACCCGCTGTTCGTCTTCCAGACTGTCCAGAGCCTGGCGGGCCTTGAGCAGGGCGATGGTGGTCTTGCCGCAGCCGGGACCGCCCTCGATCAGGACGTGCCCAGCGCTGTCCAGGATCGCTTGCCGGGGCCCGTCAATCTCCATCGGGCTCATCTCCGACCCCAGCGGCGTCGGTGGAAGCTCCGGCGCCCGGGTCGTCCGTCGGAGGGCGCAGGTCGCGGTCGATCTGGAGCAGGAACTCCGCAAGAGAATCAGGAAGTTCGGCCCTGCTCGTGCACGTAGCGATGAGGAGGGCTCCGTAGCTGTCACCCTTGCGGCCTTTGAGGACATCCCAGGCCAGCTTGCGGACAGCTTGCTCGTCCATGCCATCGCGCAGGCTGCCGCACTTGGTCGGGTAGTCCGGGCGCTGGGCGACGGAGACCAGGAAGCGGCGCAGGACAGTGGGTGCAATCTCCTGGGTGAGCAGGTCCTCGATGCCGCCGTAGGGGATGACCTTGTAACGAGTGAAGTCGGCCGTCTTGGCCGCTACGTCGTCCGTAAACGCCCGCACCGGGTCGTCGTGGATGCCGTATACGGGCTTGCCCAGGACCTTGAAGACCGGGGCGTACTTCGGCACAGAACTGTCGCCCTCGGCGTCGAAGAAGGTCACACCGGCGAGGTCGGGATGCTGGTAGTCCACGGACGGGTCCTGCTCCAGTACGTCAGCGACTGCCGGCATCACGTCAGCCTCTGTCGCCCCCTCCACGACCACCACGGCGCGGGCCAGGACCGCCTCGGCGAACTGCCGCTGGCGTGCCCGGTACTGCTTGGCCTTGAAGTCGTCCGGCAGGACGACAGTGGAACTGGTCAACGCACCCGCTGTGTCACGGTCGAGGACCACGATGTGGTCGGGCTCGAACCTTTCGATGACGTAGGGCGAGTGCGAGGTGACGATCGTCTGGCCCATGTGCCGTACGGCGAAGTCGACCAGCCGACGCTGTGCATGCGGAGGGAGCGCGATCTCCGGCTCCTCCATTGCAAAGATCACCGAGTGGTCGCCCTTGAGCTCGGCGATATACATCAGCAGGGCAAACACGAGAAGGTTCAGCGAGCCCGTACTCAACCGGTTAAAGGGCACCTGATGCTCGCCCGGCTGGGTGGCGATGAACAGGCGCAGAACCTCCCGGAGGTGCTCTCGGGTGAGCTCGGACACCCTCACGTCCACCGGATCGGAGTCGCCCGCCAGGCTGAGGAAGCGCTCCACCCGCTGGCGTACTTCGCTGCGGATCTTGGCGAAGCCAGAGTCGTCGCTGGCGAGGGCGACCGCTGCTACATCGGCCAGGGCCTTCTCCCACAGGGGGCCCGCCCGCTCCGCCTCCAGCCTCACGATGGTGTCCAGCAGTGAGCCCCGCTGGAAAGTCAGAGCCCGGCTACCGGTCCGGTTGGGTCGCAGATACAGGAACCCGCAGTGGCGCTTGTCCTCCCGCTTGAAGGGCATCAGCCCCGACCCAAGCTCGGACGTCTCCTCGGTGAAGTCGTCGCTGACTGACTCGGGATGCGCGAAGAACGTGGCACCGAAGAAGTCGTCTTCCTGAGGGTCGAAGCGGCCAATGAAGACGACGGGCAGGCACCACTCCCCAGCATCAGGATCGGCCACCCTGCCCTCGGCCAGGTCAGCGAAATCACGGTGCTCCTCGGACCAGCGCCGAATGTGACTGGCGAAGCGCCGCTCGGCGGCCGGCGACAGGTCCGTCAAGACGGCCTCCACCCGGATCTCCGGTAGATCGCCGTCCGTCTCCTGGTAGCGAGATCCGTAGAAGTCGTGCTCGTCGACCACCGGACGGCGGAACATCCGCTCGGGCCCCAAGACGAGTTCAAGCGCTTCGCAGACTGTTGACTTGCCGACGCTGTTCGACCCGACCAGCAGCGAGTGACCCGTCAGATAGACCGTGCCCGCGCGCACTCCACGGAAGTTCTGCAAGGTCAACCGTCGTACCTTCACCGTGCCGCCCCTCATCGCCGCACTTCAGGCCGCAGCCACTGAGCGAATGCTCGAACGCCACGCAGACAGTGACCACTCGCGAAGAGAGCAGGGACGTGCCAGCCAGACGAAAGGCCGTGGGATCAGATTGTAATACTGCAACCCGCGGCAACCGTGTCGCCCAAGCGGTGCCCTTCTCGTCGAAGGGCCGAAAGTCCCGTGGGGTGCTCGGGGGTCTGCGACGCTCTGTCTCATCGATCGGCAGCTAGTCTCAGCGTTGTGACGTGCTACTCGGCGGGGCCGGCCCGACTCAGTAAAGTCCGCCGCCGGCCGAGCCACGTCGTACGCGTCCGCCCGCCCCCTTGATGCCGACGATCTGGCTCCGCTTGGCGGACGTCAAACAGACAGGAATCGCCTAGAACCAGGATTCGACCGCGCCGACCTCGATCCCGGAAGCGCGCAAGTCGCCTTGGATGTCCGAGTAGATCTGGTCAAGCAGATCAGATTCTGATCCGTTGAAGCCGACCGGGATCTGGTTGTAGTTGTTGACCTTGTAACTGAGTCGATAGCCGGGCGCCTGACTGTCGTCGCCGTCATACCAGTCAAATTGAACGTCGATCGTCGTGTTTCCGATCACGTACTCGTCCGAGTTCTCGTCGCCTATTCGATCGATGATGTACTCGATTGGGTAAGTGAAGTAATAGCAGTCGTCACGCTTCATCGAGCGAATCTCGTCATAATCACTCGTGTCGAACGCCATCAAGTCCTCCGTGCGCTATTCGTGAGCAGTGAACGACATCGGGTCATGCCGATGCGTGGAAGTCCTCGTGGGAGTCGTAGATGTTGTCCCTTGAAATGCTGTTCTTGTGTCCGCACTCTTCGCACTTCCACGTGTACCGGTGGTCATCGAAGCCAGCTTGACCGTTGAGGTGCTCTCCGCACCTGTCGCAGTACCAGTCGACGTCTGGGAAGCGTTCGCTCATGCAGTCCTCAGTTCCCCGGTGGTGTCGTCGGCCTCCGGTTCGGGAGACTCGATCCTTCTTGACGATCGTGCCGCAACTGGGGCCGGCGAACAGGTACTACGCCGAACAGAACCGTAGCCCTGGGTGCACAGGGTTTGTCGCCGAGATCGGAAGCCAACTCTACTGACAGAACCTTTCCTCGTCGGTGGGATCTGCGCCGCTTGGGTCGGAGGCTGCCGCCAGCTCGGCGAGGGAGAACTTTCCCTGGATCGTTCACGTGCCGGGGCCAGCACCGCCTGGGCCCCATGCCCGCCGCGCCAGCAAGCCGGCGGTCTCCAGCTTCTCCAGTGCCTTGGTCACCGTGGGGCGTGAGACCCCGAACCGGTCGGCCAGCGCGGAAGCGCTTGGGAAGGCTTCCCCTACTTGGAGCCCCTCAGCCGTGATGATGTCGGCGATCCGTTCATCCAGCGGCCGCCGGTCGACTCGTGCACCCGAGCGCACGACGCGCCACCGCTCGCCTGGTGCTGGTTCGGCCAAGCCTTCTTGCCGCAGCACACCGAACGCGCGGAGGGCGACCCCGCGTGAGACCTTGTGGTCGCGCATGACCTCGGTCAGAGACGGAAGCTCCGTCATGTCTGGGTCGTCCTCGATCTGCCGTTTCACTGAGTCGGCAATCTTCAGGAAGGTTCCCCGAGGGTTGGCCTGCTGCGACACTCGCTCTCCCTCTCCGTTCGCCCGTCACCGGATCTAGCTTCCCCACTCTCAGGGTTGGGCCACGCCGGCGCGGGCCCCACCCGCCGGAGATCCGGTCCTTGCGGCCATCCCCGCCCGCTGGGTGACACCCGCTAAGGCCGGTGCAAGGCCCGTACTCACGTGAACACTGTTGGCCTACAGCAGGAACCCGTAGAGGTGAGAAGGCGTTCGCTTGCTGAGCCAATCAGCCCTACTCGTGTCGCGCCGATATGCACTGCATAGCAAAGTAGTTGCAAATGAAAGTGGCAATAAGGATCTTTCGGTGAGTAAACGCCTAGAGCGACTGAGTCAATCCATGAAGAAATGGAGCCCAAGGGCTGACTTGCAGAAGAGGCTGAGCTTCTTCGGGTTCGCTCTAATGTGTGTCGTAATTGACTTTATTTTCATTTTGGCGTGGGTCTGGGTGCATCAATTGGCCGAGGCTGGGTTTGAATGGATTGGCGACTTGCCCGGCATGGAGGGAGTGGTCGTTAAAGTCCTTAAGTGGATCTTCACCATTGCAACGCTAGTGGTGCTCGTCGCATACGTAATTAGGGATGTCGTGGGATTGGCGCTTCGAATCTGGAAGACTGCGTAATGGCGAATACCTTCCTTCCTTTGGGGGAGCAACTTCGGACTCTTTTTGTTGAGAGCTTCCGACTTCCGTCAGGCTCGCCGAGCGAGATCCTTCGAGTATACGAGCGGCGGTTGTGGGTGTTCGCACTGGCCATTTGGGCCAGTGGGCTGCTTGCCGCAGTCGTAGCTGGGGGAGTCTCCAGTATTTCGGGCTCCGCCGGCGCAGGGGGCGTCTTCTTTTTGATGGTGGTCGTGAATTTCTTTGCATGGTGGGGGATTTTCAAGTTCGGATATCTTAGAGCGTCGGGGCGCGATAGCCAATCAGAAAGAATTGCCAAAGCGGTAACACTTGGGCCGCCGCTCCTGAGCCCAACTTCGTTGCGCGCGTCAGCGGTCGATTTGGATCGCGTATTCGAGGAAATCGAAAGCATCCTTCACGAGGACGAAGAACAGTTCGTTAGGGAATTCGTTCAACAGGGTGGGCAGGGGTGGTCAGGATTTCTTGAGCCATCGTTTTTCATTGGGATGGCTTCCTTCGGGGTGGCCAGTGGTATGTCTTGGCGGGATTTCATGCATGCGGTTAGGAGATTTCTAATCGCATTGAGTGGCGTCCCCGGGCCCGCCAATACGGAAGTCTTCCTGGATGAAGATGGAGAAATTAAAGCAGATTTCGTTGAAATGCTCCACGAAGAATGGTTTCGGGCTGAAGTGATCTCCCGAGGGATGCCGTTCGATCACTCTGCCGAAGATTCCATTGCCTTCCATTGGGTTATGTTCGCTAGAGATTTTCTTAAGTCTCAGTGCCTTGTAAGGCTATCCGTCGAACAATACTCCGTGATTGAGCTAGAGGCTGCTTCATCGGTTGAGGGCTGGGGGCCATCGGAGCTCGTCCAGCGAATCATCGACCGATGGATTTCTGAGCAACGTAGTAACGGGTTGTAAACAACGCCCGCCGTGGTACGCCGCCGTCGGCGGGGGCGATGCACTGTCCCGGTCTCAATCGTGGTCTCAATCAGCGCTATTTCCAGCCTCGTCCACCGTTGTCCGCCGGGGCCCAAAAGCCCTCTGGCCAGGGGTGCGGCCTGTTTCGTGGACGCCTATGGACGGCCTCGGACCAAGATCGGACAACTCGTAATGCGTAGGTCTCGGGTTCGAATCCCGAAGGCGGCTCCATGGCGAACCCCAGGTCAGGCCTCTGACCTGGGGTTTTTCCTTTGATTGGCCTTGGTATTCGGGCAGATCGGACACTTGTGGTCTATGCATCGCAATGCGTCGGTCGCGGGTTCGCTGTCTGCCGCCAGCGAGCCGTGAAGAGGCTTTGACCTGCGGTTTTGATGCATTGAGCCCTTCGGCTGGCCATGTAGGCAAACGCTCCGGTGGACAGTCGGTGGACAAGCGTGCGTGACGGCTCGTCAGAGTCGCTTCGCCGCCCCTGGGGGAGGCGAGGGTTTCGGGTGCCTTGGGAAGGTTGGTCAGCGACGTAGGGCTTGTGCTGTTCCGACAGGCTGGGGGCGATCCTGGCTACCGAGGGCGATGTCACCGGTGAGGTTCCCGCCGCAGCGTCGCGCCCAGACGGGAACCCCCGTCCGTGGGAGGATCGGCAGGTGGACCAGAGTGCGGCGGAGGTGACGGCGTTGGTGGCGGACAAGGCGATGGCACAGCGCCTGCTGGGCTGGCTGGTGCCCGACGGCGACCCGCTCGTCGCGCTCTCGGCGTCCGAGGTCGAACGCTTCTGCTGGTACGAGCTGCCCCGCAAGTGGCACGCGGACACCCCTGAGCAGCAGCGGGCCGTCGCCGTCCTGGCCGACCTGCTGACCGGAGTCGGCCGCGTTCGGTCCGCCGCGGTGTGCACGAGCGCGACCACCGCCCAGGTGCTGGCGGCCTGGCAGCGCTCCGAGAAGGCGGGCTTCGCGGCCTACCGCAAGGCCGCGGCCGCCTCGCCCACGACCCCGCCGGACGTACCCGAGCTGAGCTGGGGTCAGGTCATGGGCATCCAGGAAGCGCTGGCCCGTGCCAACCTCGAACGTCGACTGGAGCAGGCCCTGGACGAGGGCGAGCTCGAGCCGGACGCGCGTGCGTTCCCGGCCGCGCGCCGACGGCTCGTCCAGCACTGGCTCACCACTGCGCAGCCCGTGTTCGAGGGCCGCGCCCCGCTGGAGGCCGTCCGCCGCGAACGGCGCGAGTTGTGGGCCGCGGCGCCCCCGACTGAACGCCGCGGCCTGCTCGCCGGCGTCCTGCCTGCCCTGGAGGAGTCGGCCGCGGCACCCGTGGACACGGCTGAGCCGCTGCGGTGGCTGCTGGAGCAGATCGGTGACGGCGTCACCCTGACCCAGGCCGGCTATCTGCCGCGGGAACTGGTGGCAGCCGCGTTCGCCCGCTACCCACACTGGTACCCGATCGGCAAGGGGCCGCGCTCGGAGGCGGACCTGTTCCAGCTGGCCGGCCTGCACGAACTCGCCCGCACCCACCGGCTGGTGACCAAGCGCCATCGTACGCTCAAGCTCTCGGCTGCCGGCCGTGCTCAGCTGGCGGACCACCAGCTGCGCCAGCACACGGCCGCGCTGGCCTGGCTCGGCACCACCGCAGCTGAGCGGCAGGTGGCCGAGTCCGCCCTGTGCGCGCTGTGGGCGGAGCCCCGGCCCCGCGAGGAACTGCGCGATGCTGTCCATCCGGTGCTTGCTGCGGGCTTCAGCCACGGCGACGGGACCGCGATGGAGGAGAAGGACACCGAGCGGCTGCTGTGGAGGTTCTGGCACACCGGCCGCGAACTCGGCTACCTGGACGAGCGGGAACGGTCCATCGACGCCCCGATCTCCCTGTCCGCCACCGGCCGCCCGGCTGCCCTCGCCGCCCTCCGCCTCCTGGCGGAGGGTCCACGCGACCACATCTGAGCGCGCCTCAGCGGGCCGTCAGGCCGGCGTCGGTGAAGCGCCGCATCAGCGAGGACTTGCCTCGGTGCTCCTCGCGCAGGTCGTGCAGGCGCCGGGCGAACTCCTCGGGGGTGCCCGACCGGTCGTGGACCTCGCGGAGATCTTTCAGGAGGGTGACGGCGGCGTCGTAGGGGCCGGGCTGCTTCTGCCCGATCAGGTGGGCGATGTCCTGCCAGGCTTGCCCGGTGTTCTCGGTCAGGCGGTCCAGGTGGCTCTCGCGAGCGCGCTGTTCGGCTCGGCGGGTCTGGGCGTGGGCCTGCTCCTGCTGTCGGGTGTGCTCGCTGCGCACCTCGTGGGCGGCGTCGAGGAGCTCTGCGGCTGAGCGGCGCCGGGTGGCGGTGGACGGTTCGGCTGCGCCGTGGGACGCGGCGCGGTGGCGGGCCAGCAGCGCGGGGCCCGGCTGTGGGGCGGCGCCCAGGGCGGCGTCCAGTAGCAGGGTGTCCTTCTCACGTTGCGGCAGGGCGCGGATCCAGGAGGCGAGCGCGTCCTTGTCGATTGCCTGGGAAGGGGCGGCACCGCTGGTGTGGGCGGCAGCGGTGAGCAGGTGCGGGTCGATGCGCAGGAAGTCCGCCAAGTCCTACTGAGGAACGGTGAGTTGGGCAAGGCCTGCGGGAACGGGTGGCTCGATGGCAGAGGTGTACTCGTCCTCGTCGACGTCCTCCTCCAGCTCCCAGCGGGTGAGCGCGGAAAGCCAGGCCAGATAGAGGGGACGCAGGTCGCCTGCGGCGAGCTCGGTGCGCAGGGTGGTGAAGGAGGCGAGGGTGAAGGAGGTCTCGAAGTCCCACTCGCCGCCGTCCTCGGCCTCGTAGGCGAAGTCGAGCAGCAGGTGCCCTTTCCTGGTCCAGCAGGTCAAGGCGTCTTCCGCGCAGTACGGTTCGGCGCTGCGGGCGGGCAGCAGCGTGGTGGGCAGGCGCAGCATCAGTCGCCGCGAGCCCCAGTTGGCGAAGTGCAAGTGGGCGTCGTAGAGCTGCTCCATCAGTTTGCGCTCGTCGCCGCGGAAGTTGCCGTAGTGGTACTCGTTGACGAAGTGCGTCGCGCTGATCCGGGCCCGGCTCGACAGGGTTCGTACCCGCTCGAGTTCGTCCTTGGTCAACGGCCGGTCGATGGCTTGGAACTCGTAGTACTGGTACTCGCTCACGGCCGTGCAGACTACCGTCACGCGCTGCGGTCCATATCACGGGACCGGGGGTCTGATCCCTCGTTCGGGCCCTGTACGCGGTCATGGTCCCGGAGGTGACGTCACGTTCGTAGAATCGGGCGGAGGACGACAGGCCCGCAAGGGTCGGAGGGCAGTGGTGGTGACAGCGAGGGAACGGCTGGCCGGGCTGCTCGCCGGGGCGAAGGCGGGGGCTTTCAGCGCCCGGCTGGAGGCGCCTGCGGCCGGCCTGGACCTTGAGGTGGCCGGGGTCGGGCCGGTGAGCCTTCCGCTGCGGGCGCCCCAGGTGAAGCGGCTGATCTCGGTGGCACGGCCGGCGTTGTTCGGACGGGGCGAGGAGACGCTGAGCGACACCGGGGTGCGTGACACCTGGCAGATCTCGCCGGATCAGTTCAGCCTTGCCGGTCCTTCCTGGCCGTCGCTGCTGAGCGGTGCGCTGGAGTACTTCCGGGACGCTCTCGGGCTCCCGGCGGCGAGTCGGCTGCGGGCCGAGCCGCACGCGATGCTGGTGTACGGCAAGGGCCAGTTCTTCCTTCCGCATCAGGATTCGGAGAAGGACGACGCCATGGTGGGCACGCTGGTGCTCTCCCTGCCGTCGGTGCACACGGGGGGAGAACTGGTCGTCGAGCACGCCGGGCACAAGTGCGCGTACCGCGCCTCGAAGACGGATCTGACCCTCATCGCCTTCTATGCCGACTGCCGGCACGAGGTCACCCCGGTCCGGTCCGGTTACCGGGTGACGCTCACCTTCAACCTGCTCGCCGAACAGGGGACTTCGGAGCAGGCGTCCGGGCCGCCGGCAGAGCTGGCACACAGTCTGGGCCGGCACTTCGGCTCGCCTGCCAGGCCGCGTTACAGCAGCCGCGAGCTGGATCCCCCGACCCGGCTCGTGTACCTGCTCGATCACGAGTACACCCAGCGGGGCCTGAGCTGGGAGCGGCTCAAGGGCGCGGATGCGGGACGTGCTGCTCTGCTGCGCGCCGCCGCCGGGCAGGCCGGGTGTGAGTCGGTGCTCGCGCTGGCCGAGGTGAAGGAGACCTGGGATGCCTATCCCGAGGGGGACGATCCCTGGGACGACTACGGGTACGACGAGGATGATGAGGAGGCGAGCGGCGACACGGACGCGGACGCGGACTACGTCCTCCAGGAGCTGGTCGACGACGAGATCACCCTGGGCTGGTGGACCGGTCCGGACGGCACCGGCGGCGAGCCGATCTCGTTGCAGGTTCACGACTATGAGGTGTGTGCGAGTACCGCGAGCGCGGATCTGACGCCTTACGACTCCCGGTACGAGGGCTACATGGGGAACTACGGCAACACGCTGGACCGGTGGTACCGGCGGGCCGCGGTCGTCGTGTGGCCGCGTGAGCGGGCCTTCGCGGCCCGTGGCGAGGCCGGATCGGGGTGGGCTCTGGAGGAACTGCGCACAAGCATTGCGCGGGGCGACCTGGACCGGGCGCGCGACCTCGCCCGGTCCCTCGCACCATTCTGGCAGCACACCAGCCCGCAACCCGAGCTGTTGGAGTGCGCGTTGCAGGTGGCGGCGGGCCTGGACGCGGCCGAGACCGCGGCCATGCTGCTTGAGCCGTTCCAGGTGGGCGCGCTCGCCCCGGAGCACGCGGGTCCACTTGCCGCGGCGGCCGAGCGGTACGGAACAGGGTGGATGCGGCGGGTCGTCGACGGCTGGTTCGCATCGGAGCGCCGCCACCCACCGCAGCAGTACCAGTGGACCGAGCGACTGCCCCAGCTGTGTGTGGCGCTGCGCGCCCATGGGGAGGCGACGGTGGTGCGGCTGCTGCCCGCCGGGGTCTGGGCAGCGGTCGACAGTGGTCTGCGGCTGTGGACCACGACCGGTCCGGCCGAGATCCGCCGTGCACAGCTGGAGCAGCTGGCCCTGCCGCTGCGACACCTCTTGGCGGCGGCCGACGAAGAGCTGCGGGACGCCATCCTGGCTGCCCTGCGCGAACGCGGGGACACGGTGCTCGAGTGCCTGATGCCGATGCTGCGCCGCGCCGCGGAGGCGAGCACGTCGGCCGAGTGGGGTGGGGTGGGGCTCGACGCGATCGCGCGGGACTGCGCGGACCGGCTCCGCACGGTGTGCGAGGGGCCGCCGCGCGCCACCGACGACTGGTCGGTGGCCTGGGCCGGGTGTGGCTGCGGACTGTGCGATGTCCTTGGTGAGTTCCTCGGCTCCCGGTCGCGGAAGGTGCTCGAATGGCCGCTGGCGAAGGAGGGCCGACGCCACGTGCACTCCAGGATCGACTCGGCCGAGCTGCCGGTGCGCCACCAGACCAGGCGACAGGGGCGCCCGTACACGCTGGTACTGACGAAGACCCAGGAGCTGTTCACCCGTGAGCAGACAGTCCGGCGCCAGGCCGCGGCGGACCTGGCATGGCTGAGGTCGCTGCGGAACGGATGACTGCGGCTTCCGGCTCGGCGGCCACGTCGCGCAGAAGCGCCCCGGCCGGAACCGGTTCATCGGCCGAGGCGACCCGCCAGATCGTCGCCATCGGCGGCCGCACCCGCGTCCTCATCGTGACCACCTTCGACCTGGACGAGTAGGCCTACGAGGGCCTGCGCGCCGGTGCCAGCGGTTTCCTGCTCAAGGGCGCACGCCTCGAGGAACTGGTGGCCGGCATCCAGGCAGTCGCCATCGGCGAGGCCGTCGTCGCCCCGAGCCTGACCCGCCGCCTGCTGGACGCCTACGCCCACCAGGTCCTCGCCCCGTCCGGTACCCCCGCGCCCGAAGGCCCCAGGCTGCAGACGCTCAGCGACCGCATTCAGGCGGTGATCATTGCCTACGACGCCGGGCTGGTCAGAGCCAGACCATGATCGGGGACCGGGCCGGGCGGGGCACAGCCTCAGGACGTCCCGCCCGGGGCAGGAGCACATGGCAGCCTTGACGGTGAACCGGACGCGTTTGGCACCGAGGAGGCAGCGTCACTGTGAGTACCGCGCTGCCGCAATGGATGTACCCGCCCCGCGAGAGCGGCTGGGAGGCGGAAGACCTCGACCTGCTCAACGGTCGGCGCTGCCGGGCGGTACGACCCATTCGGTGGGTTGGCCGGTGAGGGAGGCGATCATGTCGAAGTCGCCGTCGTAGTGGAGGACTGTCCGCCGGTGCAGTTCTGCCGTGGCGGCGATCAGCAGGTCGGGGAGGGACAGTGCGCGGTGGAAGCCTGCGTTGAGAGCGTGGCGCTGGACTTCCAGGGCGCGGGCGAAGGTGTGGTCGTCGGCGTGGAGGTAGTCGAAGGCGTGGAGCCAGGTGCTGATCCGGGTCGCCTCTGAGCTGTCCCGTGCGGAGTGGATCATCTCGTACTCGGTGGGCTGGCACACGGCGAGGAGGTAGCGCTCGTGCAGGGGCCTGAGTACCTCCTTGACGTTCGGTTTCGCCCAGCGGGCCAGGGCGGACTTGTCGATCAGGTAGCGGTCCTGCATCAGGCAGCCCGGCCTCCGTCGCAGTCGCCGGTGTGCTTGAGGGAGCCGTCGGCGTTGCGGGGGCCGGTGTTCTCTACGATCTCGCTGAAGTCGAGTTCACCGGCCTCGATGGCGTCGAAGCCCTCCTGTCGAAGGTGTCTCTTGACGGCGTCCTCTATGGCGAGGCGGACAGCTTTGGCCTTGGTCTTGGTGCCGAAGATGCGCATGGCCTCGGTGACCATGTCTTCGTCGAGGTCGATGACGGTTCTGGCCATGCGGATGGTCCCTTCGCGAATGCTCCTGCCATGAAAACGATAGCATCGACCGACGGCAGTAGATATCGTTTTGACTGAGGCTGTCGTTGTGGATGGGGACTTCGGCACCCGGTTGCGCGGTGTCGCGCTGTTGCCCCTTGTGGGAGGCGGACAGTCGTCCTCATGGCAGGCTCTGCCTGTGTCGGGGTCTCGCCAGAAGTGATGGGGCGGGCGATGGGCAGCCGAACGGGCGGCCCTGCCGGTGGACAGCCGGTGGACAGACGCCTTTGGACGGTGCATCACGGGGTGGCACTGCTCAACCTGTTGCACGTGCTCTGATCAGGCAAAACGTCACTCGGTGGCATGGGGCGGCACTACGCAACCTGATCGCTGTTGGTCTCGTAATGCGTAGGTCTCGGGTTCGAATCCCGAAGGCGGCTCTGAGGAACCCCAGGACTCACTCGCCGTGACCTGGGGTTTCTTGTTTCTGGCGACCTTGGAATTCGGGCTAATCGGGCACGTGCCGTCTACGCATCGCAATGCGTAGGTCGGAACTTAACCGGGAGTGGCCGAAATGGCCTACGTGACTTTGACCTGCTCTTTTGCATCATTCGGCGGTCCGTCCCTATCTGTCCGGTTCGGTGTGGTGGCCATGTGGTGGCCAAGCGTGCAGAGGCCTCCCCGTGAGCCCTGCGGCCTGAGGGGCGCGACGGATGTGAGAGTTGCGCGATCCGAACAATCAGGCCCTGCGCGGGTCGGGTCTCTCTGGCGGACGCAGAATCGGCGAGGCGCCGGCTGGTGAGTGTCGGAAGGGGGACGGTGTCCCGTCACCTCCTAATGCTGTTGTCAAGCAGCGGCAGTGACAGGGAGTTCACGTTGGAAGCACTTTCCGTCGCGGATGAGGGCCCACAGGACGTTGACGCGTCGGCGGGCCAGGGCGAGGACGGCCTGGGTGTGTCGCTTGCCTTCGGCGCGCTTGCGTTCGTAGTAGCGGCGGGACTCGTCGCAGTTGCGGATGCTGATGAGTGCGGAGGTGTAGAAGACGCGTTGCAGCCCGCGGTGGTAGCGCCGGGGCCGGTGCAGGTTGCCGCTGACGTTGCCGGAGTCCCGGGGCACCGGGGCCACTCCGGCGAAGCTGGCCAGGCGGTCGGAACTGCCGTATCGGCTCATGTCGCCGACGGTGGCGGCCAGGAACTCCGCCCCCAGAAGCGGGCCAATGCCGGGCATGCTGGCGATCACTTCGGCGAGCTCGTGGTCGCGAAACCGGGCCGCAATGAGCTTGTCGATCTCGGCGATCTGCTCGTTGAGGCCCATCACCTCCTTCGCCAGGGTGTGGATCACCTGCGCGGTGGCCTTCTCCCCGGTGACAGTCGTGTGCTGCCGCTCAGCCGCTTCGAGGGCTGCCTCGGCCAGAGCCTGGGGGCTGCGGACCTTGCGGTTGCGCAGTCAGGTCTCCAACCGGCCGCGACCGGTTCGGCGCAGGGCGGCGGGAGTCTGGTAGCCGGGTGTGTCCTGAACATAGATAGGAGTTGGTAGTAGGGCAGCTTCTGGAAATGATGCTGTGCGAGAGATGAAGGATTGCGGCCCTTCGGAGTCGTCCTGTGGGGGAAGGCTTCAAACCACCTCATGCCGCGTTAGCTGAAGACTGTCGTGGTGAGCGATGAGGAAAAGGCATCCAAGAGGTGTCAGGTAGGGACTGGGAAGACGAGCGCAAGCGAATCGCTGCTGACGTGTCGAAAACAGAACAGAAGACATCGAAACCGAGGCGCTCCGGTTTGTCTCGGGATGAGCCTGGCGGGAACCCACCTATTGGCCAGGCGGTGTCCGGCATGAAGGCGACGTGATCCCGGTCTGCTGCTCTCGCACGGAACAGGAGAAGGCGTGCTCCGACACTGTCCACCCACTGCGGGTGGCGAGAGGGAGTGCCCCAAGCGGCAGAAACCGCAAGGGGTTGAGTACCGATGCGGGGTGCGCCGGCGGACCGGCTCGTAGTAGTGGTGAAGCCTCTGTAATGGGGGTGGAGCGAAGGGGCCGGGTCGTCCGTGACCGAGTGTGTCGTATCAACCAGGATTATCTGGGAGGAATTCGATGGGCCGGTTGAAATCACAGGCCAAGCCGTTCGAAATCTCGAAGTGGGAAATGAAGGAGGCGTGGGAGGAAGTCAGGGCGAACAAGGGCGGGCGTGGATGGTGAGTCCATCGACGAGTTCGAGAAGGATTTGAGGAACAACCTCTATAAAATCTGGAACCGGATGTCGTCGGGCTCGTACTTTCCCTCTCCGGTGCGCGCGGTGGAAATTCCCAAGCCCCACGGTGGTGGCACGAGGATGCTCGGCATTCCCTGTGTCGCCGACCGGGTGGCGCAGACCGTAGTAGCACGGCATCTGATGCGACGAGTGGATCCCATCTTCCACCCGGACAGCTACGGATACCGGCCCGGACGGTCCGCGCTGGACGCGGTCGGAGCCTGCCGGGAACGCTGCTGGAAGCGCGACTGGGTGGTCGAGTTCGACATCCGGAAGTTCTTCGACAGCGTCCGGTGGGACCTGTTGGTCAAGGCGATGGGAGCGCACACCGACGCCGTCTGGGTGAATTTGTATGTGCGGCGATGGCTCGCCGCACCTTCGCAACGGCCTGACGGCAGCCTGCTGGAGCGGGAACGCGGGACGCCCCAGGGCGCCCCGGTGTCTCCCGTGCTGGCGAACCTGTTCCTCCACTACGCGTTCGACATGTGGATGAGTCGGGAGTTCCCGACCGTCCTCTTCGAACGCTATGCGGACGATGCGGTGCTGCACTGCGTCACCGAGCGTCAGGCCCGCCAGGTGCTGGCCGCGCTCCAGAACAGGATGGAAGAGGTCGGGCTGGAACTTCACCCGGCCAAGACCCGGATCGTGTACTGCCGGGACGCGAAACGCCGAGGCTCCTACGAGCACATGGAGTTCACGTTCCTCGGCTACACCTTCCGCGCCAGAGCAAGCCGGACAACTCAGAGCGGACAGACATTCCTGTCCTTCTCCCCGGCGATCAGCAAGGACGCCCTGAAGAGGATCAGTGCGGAAGTCCGCTCATGGCGGCTGCCACACCGCACCGGTTCGACCCTCACCGACCTCGCACGGCGGATCAATCCCGTCGTTGCAGGGTGGATCAACTACTACGGTCGCTACGGCCGTTGGGTACTGATCCCGTTCCTTCAGCGCATCAACGCCTACCTGGTGCGCTGGATCCGCAGGAAGTATCGGCGGTTGGCGCCGTTGCGGAAGGCCATCGCGAAGCTCCAGGAGATCGCTAAGCGGTACCCGCGGATGTTCGCGCACTGGCCGGACACGACACTTGCCGCATTGGCCTGGTGATCAGGATGACAAGAGCGGAGTGACGAGAGATTGTCACGCTCCGTTCTGTGGGAGCCCGGGGGTGAGATTCCCCCGGGCGACCCGACTCAGCAGGATCAGCGGGCCAACGTTACCCAGGTCCAGGACCCTCTCCAACGCGGGGAAGATGCTGGCGAGTTGGCCGCGCAGGCGGTTGATCCGGCGGGTGCGGTCCGCGTTCAGGTCGGCCCGGCGGTTGGTGAGGATCCTCAGCTCGACGGCGTGTTCGTCGTCCGGCCGCAGGACGGTCAGGTCCCGGCGCATCCGGGCCTGGTCCGCGATCACGGTCGCGTCCTTCGCGTCGGTCTTGCCCATGCCCCGGTAGCCGGCCGAGGCACGGTTGACCGCCAGCCCGGGTATGTAGACCAGCTGCTGCCCGTGATTGAGCAGCAGGTTGATCAGCAGGGTGGCCATGCCGTCAGCGACGTCGACCGCCCAGACCACGTCCTCGTCCAGGGCCAGAACGTCGGCGAGCAATACCAGCAGTTCCGGTTCGTCATTCAGCACGCGGCGCGAGAGCCGCTTCTTGCCCTCGGCGTCCAGGACCACGCAGTGGTGGTGGGTCTTGCCGATGTCCGTGCCCGCCCAGATCTGGGCCACCTGTTCCTCCAGCCGCTCGATACGTGCTGTTCGTCCGGACGACCTCGCCAGCGTGGTCCTACTCAGCGATGCACCCGCAAGGGGCCCGCACTCCTAATCAGCGGTCGAGTCGCCGTGAGACACCGGGCGGCCAGGTGAGGGCAACCATCGAGGGCAACCGACTGAAAGCCATACCCGGTGTCTCTGGATCTCCGGACCTTACGACTGGCCCATCCGACCCATCAACAACGTAGGACCGACTGAATGCGGTCGGCGGCCGTCTGGAGCTGGGTCTCGGACGAACTCGACGCCGAGAGCGAGAATCTGCAGATCACCTGCAAGACCCTCCTCGCCATCCCGGCCCCGGACCCGCCGACGAGCCGGCCCACCCCGACGTGCCCGACCATCCGGCCTACCAGCAGATCCTCGCCGCCCTCGCCGACACCGGCCGCCCGATGCGGGCCCGCGACCTGCGCGCGGCCCTCGCCCTGCCGATCCTGCCGAAGAACACGGAAGGCATCCGGTCCAAGCTGAAACGCCTGGCCACCAGGAGTGTCCTCGCCGAACCCGAACCCGGCCTGTTCGCTCAGCTCCACGCCCAACCGTCGGGCCACCATGCCGACCAGGGCCCCTCACCCAACTCCAAGCCTGAAACGGGGCATTGCCTCACGTTCCGTACTCTCATTGTGTGGCTGGGGCCGGGATCGAACCGGCGACCTATCGCTTTTCAGGCGATCGCTCGTACCAACTGAGCTACCCAGCCACGCGGTTCGCTTCGCGGGGAAACGCCGCGGTCCTGACGGGATTTGAACCCGACATGACTCCCCCGCTGACCCGCGATGACACCGGGAGACTGAGGTAACCGCTGGTCACCGGACCCTCCTCCTCAGCACCGACGGCAGCGCGCCCTTCTCGATCAACGACAGGCACCGCTTCCTACCCCCGCCCCGTCGCAATCATGCCCCGCACACGAAGAAACCCCTGTTCGCGGATGCGGCCGCACCGGACCGGGGCGGGGCGGCGCCGGGTCGAACGGTCAACGCACGCCCGGCGCTTGCGCTCCAACCGGATCTTGACATGCTCACCAAACCTAGTGTTAGCCTTCCGGCGGTACACAGCGGGACGTACGGATCGCCCCAAAAGCAAGGAGAAATAGGGTCCGTATTATTTGCCGGCCCAGTCGTTGTCACATGAATGGCCGATGGTTTAATTGAGCGGTAGTTTGAATCGACGCGTTCGTTGATTTCTGCTCCGGTGGGTCCGGGTCGTGTGACCGGTTCAGTGAACTTCGATAAGAGCTTCTCCCGTCTTTCGGTAATTCGATGCATCACTCGTACAGTATGGATAATTCGCAGGTCTAGTCCGACACTACGTGAACAACCGACAGCAGGCTGATGAATGCGCTCGGCCCGTCCGGGTCAACGCGTTCGAGGCTGCGAACCTGAAGAGGGTGACATGAAGCGCGTTCCAAGGATTTCACTTTCTCTGGTGGGAAGCTGTCGACGTACGTTAGGTTGGCCGAATTGAGCCCCCTCATCGACCATTACGATCTGATTCTGCTGGACGTCGACGGCGTCCTCGTACTCGGCCAACAGCCCATCCCGGGCGCGGCGGAGACAGTCGCGGCCATCCGTGCCAAGGGCGTGCCGGTGCGCTTCGTCACCAACAGCCCCCGCCGCCGCCCGGGCGAGGCGGCGGAGATGTTACGCAAGGCCGGCATCGGCGCCACTGCCGACGAAGTGGTTACGCCTACCAGCATCGCCGCCGCTGCCCTGGCTCAGCGCCTTCCATCCGGCGCGGCAGTCCTTGTCGTCGGCCCCAACGCGTTGCGTGACGAGGTGGCGGCCGTCGGGCTCAAGCCCGTCAGCTCCGCCGACGACAGGCCACAAGCCGTGGTGCAGGGCTTCGACCCCACCACCAGCTGGCCCATCCTCGCGGAAGCCGCCCTCACCCTGCAGCGTCCAGAAACAGTGTGGTTGGCGACGAACTTGGACGAGACCTGGCCCTCCGAGCGCGGTCCAGTCCCCGGCAACGGGGCCCTCATCGCAGCCCTCACCGCCGCCACGGGCCGTGAGCCGGACCTCTCCGTCGGCAAACCCGAGCCCACCCTGTTCCAGCAGCAGGCCAAGGCCCTCGACGCCCGACGTCCGCTGGTGGCAGGTGACCGGCTCGACACCGACATCGAAGGCGGGCGCCGGGCCGGGTTCGACACACTGCTGGTTCTGACCGGCGTGACGACCCCCGACATGCTGGCCGACTCCGACGTCCGTCCCACCTACATCGGTGAGAGCATCACCCACCTTCTCGCCGGTCCCGCGGCTTCCACCGACGCAGTGAGGAGGTGAGGCATGCATCCCCGTGCGGAGAACGATGAGTACCCCACGGCATCGTCGGGACTCCCGAGCCCTACGCGTACGAGCACCGTGCTGGTCATCGGCATGGGCGACATGGGAGAGCGGCTCGCCTACCGCTTGGCGGAGGGCGGGCGCGTGCGGCGCCTGGTGCTGGCCGGACGGTCCACCGAGACCGTCGAGGCTATCGCCGGCACCGCCGCAAGCATCTCTGACGGCGTGGTCGAACCGGTTACGGTGAACGCGACCCGGCAGGACGAAGTCGCCGACCTGCTCACCCGTACGCGTCCCGACTTGGTGGTGCAATGCGCGGCTGTGCGGGGGCCCTGGTCGCTGGCGGGGCGCGAGGACGCGGCGGCTTCGGCCCTGCTCGGCGCCGGTCTGGCATTGCAACTTCCGTACCAGCTCCCGGTGTTGCTGGCCGTCATGCGAGCAACCCGGGACGCCGGTTACACCGGGCCGGTCGCGAATCTCTCGTTTCCTGACGTGACCGGACCGATCCTCGCCCAGCTCGGACTGGCCCCCACCCTCGGACTCGGCAACGCCGCGATGATCCAGCTGCGCTGTCGCGCCGCGCTGCGCGCCGCCCGGCCGGATGCCGGGGTGCCGCGCATCCGCGTCATCGGTCACCACTCTCAGCTGCTCGGCACCATGCTGTCCCGTGAACCAGCCGATCCCGCCGACCGTTGCAGGGTCTTCCTGGGCGAGGACGGACGACGCGACGACAAGCTCGCCTACCAGGCGCCATCGATCATGCGGACCCAGCGCTACAACGAGGTCACGGCAGCAGCGACGATCCCCGCGCTGCACGCTCTCCTGCCCGGCGCGGCGCCCCTGCGCTGTTCGGCTGCCGCACCCGGCGGACTTCCGGGCGGCTATCCCGTACGGATCGACGGTGGCGCCGTCAGCCTTGACCTGCCGCCCGGGGTCGATCGAGCGGAATCGATCGCGTTCAACGAAAAGCAGGCGCGCGGCGACGGCGTGGAGCACATCGACAACGAAGGCACCGTTCATTTCACCTCGGAGGCTCGCAACGCGGTCGCCGATTTCGCCCCCAGCCTTGCCGATCCGCTTCCGGTCGCCGATCTGGAGCAACGGGCCAGGCACCTCGACGCATTACTCGCGTGAAAGGAATCGCCATGGCGGATGAGGACGCCGACCTGACCATGCCCTACCGCGTGGTCGTCAATGACGAGGACCAATACAGCATATGGCCCGCGGGCAGGGAGGTCCCCGCGGGCTGGCGAGTAGTACGGGAAGCCGCCCCCAAAGCCGACTGCCTCGCGTACATAGAAGAAGTCTGGACTGATATGCGCCCGTCGAGTCTGCGCCGCAGAGCGGCCCCGTCGGAGCCCGCACCTGGCGCACGCTGATCGATATTCGGCGTGCAGGGATCTGCCGCCTTGATGTCCACTCTGCCAGACCGTCAAAAGTCAGCCGTTCAGACGTCTAGTACCGTTATCCGGCAGGAGCAGACTTGAGCAGCATTGAGGATTCCACCCACCATGAGTTAATCCAGACTCCAGTGGATCAGACTTCTCTCCACGAACTGTTCGAAGCCCAGGTGGGCCGCACCCCCGAAGGCACCGCCCTGGTCTTCGAGGACCAGGAGTGGACCTACCGACAGCTCGACGAGCGAGCCAACCAGATCGCCTGGGGCCTGCTCGCACAGGGTGTCGGACCGGGGCACATCGTCGCCCTGCACACCCGCCGTTCCTTCTCGACGATCGCCGGTCTGCTCGGTGTTCTGAAGGCCGGTGCCGGCTACCTGCCCGTCGACCCGGCGCTTCCCGCCGCCCGCATCGCCTACATGCTCGAGGACTCCGGCGCCACGCTCCTGCTCGCCGACCGTGCCACCGCCCGGACGGGCAGCCACCTGGACACCCTCGTCCTGGACGACGCGGAGACCTGGACGCGGCACT
Organism: Streptomyces sp. ISL-96; assembly: GCF_018614035.1. Classification (GTDB taxonomy): domain Bacteria; phylum Actinomycetota; class Actinomycetes; order Streptomycetales; family Streptomycetaceae; genus Streptomyces. Next base: position 39,346 of record NZ_JAGGPA010000006.1, on the reverse strand, counting down.
CCCGCAGCCGCCCGAACGTCACGGTTGGCCCCGGCGATCTCGCCTACCTCATCTACACCTCGGGCTCCACGGGCCGGCCCAAGGCCGTCATGGTCCCGCACAGCGCCATCGTCAACCACACCGTCTGGGTCGTCTCGGACCTCTGGCGCGGCAAGCCGCTGCGATTCCTGCACCGCATGTCCCTCAGCTTCGACGCCTCGAACCTGGAGATATACGGTCCGCTGACCTCCGGCGGCACGGTCGTGCTCACCCCGAGCCAGACGGGGATCGACATGGACGAACTGCGGGAGCTGGTCACCGGCGGGCGCATCGACGTACTCGGGGTGACGCCGCCCGTGCTGCGCGAAGCCCTCGCCGTGCGTGCCCTGGCCGGGACGGGCCTGCGCTGGCTGATGTGCGGCGGAGAGGCGCTGGAGCCCGAGCTGGTCGCCGAGTGCGCGGCGCAGGTCCCCGGCATCGAGGTGGTCAACTTCTACGGGCCGACCGAAACCTGCGTCAACTCGACCTACCTGCCCGCCCGCCTGCACCAGGGCCCGGGGCCGTTGCCCATCGGTTCGCCGATCCGCGACACCAGCGTGTACGTCGTGGACGAGATATTGAGCCCGGTCCCGGACGGCGAGGCCGGAGAGCTGCTGATCGGCGGCGCCGGAGTCACGCGCGGCTACCACGGCCGCCCGAGCCTGACCGCGGAACGTTTCATCCCGGACCCCTTCGGCCCCCCGGGCGCCCGCCTCTACCGCACGGGCGACCTCGTCCGCTGGGGAACGACGGGACAACTGGAGTTCCTCGGCCGGATCGACCAGCAGGTCAAGCTGCGCGGCTTCCGCATCGAACTGGGCGAGATCGAAGCGACCCTGGCGGGGCTCGAAGGTGTCAAGGACGCCGTGGTGACCGCGATCCACCACCCGGCGCACGGGACCCGGCTGGCCGGCTACGTCACCGGGAGCGCGGACACCAGGGAGCTGCGCGCCGAGCTGAGTGCCCGGCTGCCGGACTACATGGTGCCGTCCACGCTCACCCGCCTGGACGCGCTCCCCCTGACGTCCAGCGGCAAGCTCGACCGAGCCGCCCTTCCCGAGCCGGACCCCGTCGGCTCCGGTGAGGATCACGTCAGCCCGCGGGACCCCGTGGAACAGCTCCTCACGGACCTCGTCGCCGAAGTCCTGGGCATCGACCCGGCCCGCGTCGGCGTCCACGACGACTTCTTCGAGCTGGGCGGGCACTCGCTCCTGGTCACCCGGCTGATCGCGCGGGTCGGGTCCGTCTTCGCCGTCTCGCTGTCAGCGCGGGACGTCTTCCAGGACCGGACCGTCACGAAGCTGGCCGGGCGACTGCGCGGGGCCCGGAGCACAGCAGAGGTCCAACCGATCCGCCCCGCCGGACGCGACGGCCGCGCACCCCTGTCACCGGCTCAGGAACGGCTGTGGTTCCTGGAGCAGCTGCAACCGGGAACCACCACGTACACGGCCGCCGTGGAGTACCGCCTCCTCGGCGTGCTGGACGCGGCGGCACTGCGGGCGGCCCTGTCGGACGTGGTCGACCGCCACGATGCCCTGCGGACCGTCTTCCCCTCCGGCGCCGAGCGGCCGGAACAGGTCGTCCTGGAGCAGATCGACCTGCCGTGGGAATTCCACGACCTTCGAGGGCGGGACGCGGACGCCGTACGGGCACGCGTGAACGGCATCGTGCGCGAACCGTTCGACCTGACCGTGGGCCCGCTGCTCCGGGCCCACCTCCTGGGCATCGGCGCGCAGGAGCACCTGTTGGTGCTGACCGTCCACCACATCACCTTCGACGGCTGGTCCTTCAACGTTCTGACCCGCGAACTCGCGCACTGCTACCGGGCCCGGGTGGACCGGACCGCCCCGGACCTGCCGCAGATGTCGCTGCAGTACATCGACTTCGCCAACTGGCAACGGGAATGGCTGGCCGGCGGACCGGCCGCCGAACAGCTCGAGTACTGGCGGGACCACCTGGCGGACGCGCCGACCGCGCTGAACCTGCCGACGGACCGGCCTCGCCCGGCCGTCCAGTCGCACCGAGGTGCGTTCGAGCCGGTGCTGATCCCGCCGGAGCTGGTGGAGCGGCTCCGGGACCTCGGCAAGCGCGAAGGCGTCACCCTCTTCATGACCCTGCTGGCCGGGTTCAAGATCCTTCTCGCTCGCCACACCGCCGGCACGGACATCGTCGTGGGCACCCCCATCGCGAACCGCAACAGGATCGAGCTGGAGCAGCTGATCGGGTTCCTCGTCAACACCCTGCCGTTGCGCACCGACCTGAGCGGCGATCCCACCCTCTCCGAGCTGCTGGGCCGTGTCCGGGAGACGTGCCTCGACGCGTACGCCCATCAGGACGTGCCCTTCGAGCAGGTTGTGGAAGCCCTGCGGCCCGCGCGGGACCTGAGCAGGTCGCCGGTGGTCCAGGTCATGTTCGGATTCGACGTCGCGGCAGCGCGGCAGGACTCGCTGCGGGACGGCCTGAGCCTGGACTTCACCAGGCTCGAGAACGGCTTCGCCGTCTGCGACGTGATCCTCGACCTCGTGGACGGACCCCACGGAGTGACCGGTGGCTTCACCTACGCGACGGACCTCTTCGACGCCACGACCGTCCGCCGCATGGCCGGCCACTACCTCACCGTCCTCGACTCGATGACGCGACACGATCCGGCTTCGCTGCGGACGTCACGGGTGGAGCTGTTGCCGGCCGCCGAGCGAGCCGAGCTCATCGCGGCCGGCACCGCACCCCGGATCACGTGGCCGGACCACGTCGGCCTGCACGAAGAGTTCGCCCGGCAGGCGGACCGGACCCCGGACGCCATCGCGGTCCGCTGCGCCGAGCAGGCGTGGACATACCGTCAACTGGACGAACGGGCCAACCGCATCGCCTGGCGACTGCGCAGCCAGGGCATCGGCTGCGAGGACGTGGTGGCGCTGTGCACCCAGCGGTCCCCGCACATGGTCGCCGGGGTACTCGGCATCCTCAAGGCGGGCGCCGCCTACCTGCCCATCGACCCCGCGCTTCCGCCCGCTCGCATCCACTACATGCTCGACGACGCCGCCAGCACCACGGTACTGACCGACCACGACACACTCCCGCGCCTCGAAGACCGGGGGGAGGTGCTCCTCCTCGACGACGAGGACACCTGGACCCCGTACCCGACGGACCGTCCGGCTGTCAGCGTGCACCACGACCATCTCGCCTACCTCATCTACACCTCCGGTTCCACCGGTCTGCCCAAGGCCGTGACGATGAGCCATCGGGGCATCCACTGGCTGGCCGTATCCCTGGCGGGCGAGATCCTCGGCGACGGACCGCATCCGAAGGCGGTGGCGCTCAACTCCCCGGTCTTCTTCGACGGCCACGTCATCCAGTTCTCCTGGATGGCCGGCGGATCGACGATGGTGATCGTCCCCGAGGACGTCAGGCGCGATCCTCATCGGCTGGTGGATCTCCTGATCCGCCACGAGATCGAGCTCATGGACTGCACGCCGTCCCAACTGGACATGGCGACGAGCTTCGGCGTGCTGGGCGACATCCCGGGCACGACGAAGATGCTCGTCATCGGAGAGGCGGTCAGCGAGAAGCTCTGGCGCACGCTGGGTGCGGGCCCCTGGCAGGCGTACAACCTGTACGGCCCGACCGAGACCCATGCCGCCACGATGACGGTCATCGAACCGGACGAGCCGCTGAGCATCGGTGTCCCGCTCCCGGGGTACGACGCCTTCGTCGTCGACGCGTCCGGCGAGCTCGTGCCCCAGGGTGTGGCCGGGGAACTGCTCGTCGGCGGCGGTCGCATGGCGCGCGGCTACCACAACCGGCCGGCCCTCACCGCCGAGCGTTTCGTGCCCGACTCGTTCACCGGTCGCGCCGGGCGCCGGCTGTACCGGACCGGCGACATCGTGCGGTTGACCTCGACCGGGGACCTGGAGTTCATCGGCCGACGCGACAACCAGGTCAAGGTCCGGGGCTACCGGATCGAGCTCGGTGAGATCGAGGCGGCGATCCTGCGCGAGCCGGGCGTCACCGCCAGCGCGGTGATGCTGCGGGACGGGCCCGCCGGGGACACGCGCATCATCGCGTACTTCGTGGCCCCGTCGACGACGACGGAGGCGCACATCCTGCGGGCCCTGGAGACCCGGCTGCCGGAGTACATGATCCCGTCGGCACTCCTGCGGCTCGACAGCTTCCCGATGACCAGGAACGGGAAGGTCGACCGGTCCGCGATGCCAGAGGCGACGTCCGTCGCCGCCGGCGAAGGGGATGCCACACCCCCGGGCGACGAAACGGAAACCCTGCTGACCGGCCTGTGGTCGGAACTGCTGGACGACCGCAGCCTGGGCGTCCACAGCCACTTCTTCAAGAGCGGCGGCCACTCACTGCTGGCCATACAGCTGATCGCGCGGATCAACAAGGCATGCGCGGTCGACCTGCCCCTGCAGGTGCTGTTCCGCAACCCGACACCCCACGACATGGCAAAGGAGCTGCGCACGTGGCGTTGAACTTCGTCCTCATGCTGACCGAACAGGACCGGACCATTCCGGACGCGATCGACGTGTACGAAAAGCTGTCGGTCGATGAACTCCGGCTCATAGCCTTCAAGGACGTAGGCACCGATCCGCACATGGCCAAAGACCTGACCGAGGCCGCGCACACGGACGGCCGGTCGGTCCTGCTGGAGCTGGCCGACACGAGCGACGCCGGCCAGGAGGCCGGATGCCAACTGGCGCTGGACCTCGGCGTCGACCGGGTGGTCGGAACGTGGCGGCCGAGCGCGGCAGCGGCCTTCGCGGGCAACGACTCGATCGAGTACTGGCCGTTCGCCGGAGCCATGTCCGGAAGCCCGCTGGTGCTGGACAGCTCGCCCGATGAGCTGGCCACTCAGGCGCAGCGGCTGAGCGCGACGGACGGCGTGGCGGGCGTGGTCCTCATGCCGTACCGGCAGACCTCCTACGACCCTGTGCTGCTGATGAAGCGCACCGCGTCCGCGGCGAACGTGCCCTTGCTGATCGCGGGAGGCGTGCGCGACGCGGCGCAGATCACCGACATCGCCGCCGCGGGCGCCTGGGGCTTCACCATGGGCGGCGCCGCGCTCGCGCAGAGGCACGACGATCCGGCCTCGGTGACCCAGCGCGTCTCCGAGATCATGCGGCTTTCCCGGCAAGCGTCGCCCGACGCGTCCTGAATTTCCTCCGAGGGAGCGAGAGAATGAAGCTGATCTGCAACACATGCTCCAGCGTGCCCGGTGTCGGCACGGTGGACGGTCCCAACGAATGGCTGTGCACCCGCTGCGGCGAAGCACTGACGCCGTCCCTCCCCGACGTCGGGAGCTGGGCGGACGCGGTCACCGACGTCCCGGGGGTCGGCCGCTACGCCGCGCTCCTCCCGGTGTCCGAGCCGGACAACCTGCGCAGCAACGAGAAGGCTCTGGTCCCCGTGGAGAGCCCGCGGCTGGCCGAGGCGCTCGGTGTCGCGTCCGTGCGCCTGCTGCCGCAGACCTGGAACGACACCGGCACGTTCAAGGACAACGAGGGAGTGCTCATAGCGGCCAAGTGCCTTGAGTGGGGGCTGTCGTCGGTGTCGATGCACAGCTCCGGCAACACCGCGCGGTCCTACCAGTACTACACGGACAGGCTGGGCGTTACGTGCACGGCGTTCGTGCCGCAGGCCTCCGCCTACAAGTGCCCGACCAGGTCGATGGGCAAGTCGCGCGTGGTGGCCGTGCCGGGCAACATGGCCGACGCGGCCGAGGCGGCCATCGCGTTCAGCAAGGAACACGGCGCACTGCGGCTGACACCGAGCCAGTGGAAGATCGAGGGCAAGGTACCGCTGGGGCTGGCGATCGCGGAGCGGTGCGCCGACGCCACGATCATCGCGGTGACGATCGCCAGCGGCTACGGCCCGCTCGGCATCGAGCGCGGCATCCGCCGCGCCGGGGCGGCGGGACTGCCGACAGTGGGCGAGCACACCTACCGCCTGTTCCAGGCATCGGACGCCGGAGTGCTGGGCGAGGCGCTGCGGGACGGCCGTGACGAGATCGACCTGGGTGACATGGTGGCGCCGGAGAAGGCCTTCGAACCCACGCTCCAGTCGACGAACCCGAACCGCACGCTGCCGTTGGTCCGTCAGCTGGTGGCGGAAACCGGCGCGCACGTCGACCCCGTGGAGCCGTCAAGGGTGGAGGCGGAGGCCCCGCTGCTGATCGACGCCTGCGCCGAGCTGGACATTCCGCTGGCGTACGAGACGGAGAAGTCCGCCTTCATCTGCTGGGGCGGGCTGCGGCAGGCCGCGCAGGCCGGCCGGCTGGCACCCGACGACCGGATCGTCATGGTGGTCAGCGGATCGACGCCGCTCGACCACCTGCCGTAGTCGCGACGGAGCGGGCCAGACTGGAATGAACTCGAAAACCACACCTCTGTATGAGTGGTTCGCCGCCTCGGCGAAGCGCTGCCCGCATCAGCCCGCGCTGCAGACAGCCGGTCAGGTCGTCAGCTACGCGGAACTTGAAGGCATGGCGCAGAACATTGCCGTCCGGCTGCTCGAAGCACATGACCACGTCGTGCCCAGGCGTGTCGGCCTGCTGGCGGCAGCGGACACGCTTTCCGCGTACGCCGGTTACCTCGCCGTCCAGCGGCTCGGCGGCGCGGTCGTGCCGCTCAACCCGTCGTCCCCCGCCGCTCGTAACGCGGTCATCGGTCGAGCCGCCGGGCTTGACCTGGTGCTGGTCGACCCGGAAGTCGACCAGGGAGGGGCCGGCGCCGGCCTGCCCGCCCGCATGCTCGCCGTGGACTGCGGCGAGCATGCGGGTGCGGGTGACCTTCCTGAAACCGTCGTCCGGCCGGAAGACCTGGCCTATATATTGTTCACCTCGGGCTCCACCGGTGAGCCCAAAGGGGTGCCTATCGCGCACCGCAATATTTCGGCGTATCTGAGCCACTGCATCGCGCATTACGAGCTTGCCCCCGGGTGCCGCGTGCTTCAACCGTTCGACCTGACCTTCGATCTGTCGGTACTGGCGATGTTCGCGGCATTCGGCTCCGGCGCCACGGTGGTGGTCCCCGGTCGCAACGATCTGCTGGCGGCGGCCCGGTTCGTGCGGCGCCGCGAGCTGACGCACTGGTTCTCGGTCCCCTCGGTGATCTCCTTGACGCAGCGGGTGGAACCCCTGCGGCCGGGGTCGATGCCCACGCTGCGGCACAGCGTGTTCGCCGGCGAGCCGCTCACCCTCCAACAGGCCGAGGCCTGGCACGCGGCAGCACCGAACGGGGTGGTGGAGAACGCCTACGGGCCGACCGAACTCACCATCATCAGCACGGAGTACGTGTTGCCCAAGGAGGTGGCGCGATGGCCGCGTACAGCCAACGGAACCGTACCCATCGGACACGGCCTCAGCTCACTGGAATGCGTTGTCCTGGACGCCGACGGAAGGGAGGCCGAGGAGGGTGAGCTGTGCGTCAGGGGTTCGCAGCGCTTCGCCGGATACCTCGACCCGGCGAACAACGAGAACCGATTCCTGACCTACGAAGGAGACAGAGCAACGCCGTACGACCCGGGGACCCCGTTGACCGACCGGCATTGGTACCGAACCGGTGACCGGGTTCGCGTCAGTGCCGACGGCTACATCTACTGCGAGCGTCTGGACCATCAGGTCAAGGTGCGCGGATACCGCATCGAACTGGGCGAGGTCGAAGCAGCACTGCGGGAACAGCCCGGGGTACGGGACGCCATCGTGGTCGCCCGATCGGCACCCGGCGGCGACGCCGTACTGGCCGCTGCGTACACGGGCCGGATCGGCAGCACCGAAGTCGTGCTCCAAACGCTCCGGGAAAGGCTCCCCTCCTACATGGTTCCCGCCTCGCTGACAGCGTTCGAAGCTTTTCCGCTCAATGCCAACGGAAAGGTCGACCGGCGACGGTTGGCCGAGGAACTGTCGAGTTGATTCACCCCAGTTGGAAGCCAGTTGGAAGATCCGGCTCGGAAAGGGAACATAGGGATGTCTGAGGGAAATCACTCGTACGACGTCGTGGTGGTCGGCAATGGCGCGTTGGGACTCTCGCTCGGCCTGGAACTCGCCCGGCGCAAGGTCCGGGTGGCCGTGCTGGGTCAACCGCACCGACCGGGCGCCGCGTCCGCGGCCGCGGGAGCGATGCTCGGTGCCTTCGGGGAGGTGACAGCCGACCATCTGACCAGCGAACACGGTCGGATCAAGCTCGACTGGGCCCACCAGGCGAGCAAACTGTGGCCCGAGTGGCTGAGCCGGCTTCGCCTCGACTCCACCGACACGGATCTGCTGACGGCCAAGGGAACCGTCGTCATGCTGAACACCGTCGGCGTGCCCGGGATCGACACCCGGAACTACAAAGCCATCCGTGAATCGCTCATCACGTACGGCGAGAAGTTCGAGGACGTGGATCCCGAGGACATCGACTGGCTGGACGCCGAGCCCACGGCACGTCCGCTCCAGGCGATGTTCCTGCCGAACGAACACGCGGTGAACGCCACCGAGTTGTTGATGCGCCTGGAGAAGGCGTTCCTGGCCGCCGGTGGAATGCTGATCGCGGAGCGCGCGACGCGCGTCGACCATGCCCATGGACGAGTGCGCGGCATCGCGCTGGAGTCGGGCACGATACTGCGGACCGGCAAGACCGTGCTGGCCGCCGGGGCCTACTCCCAAGTCGTCCTGGACAGCGTGCCCGAACAGGCCGTCCAGATCCCCCGGCTCATCAGCGGCTACGGCGTCTCCGCCGTGGTGGACACCGCGGACGGCACCTGCCCGCCCAGCGTGATACGCACGCCCAATCGCGCCTTCGCCTGCGGTCTGCACGTCGTCCCGCGCCCCGGCGGCCAGGTCTATGTGGGGGCGACGAACATCGTCTCGGTCGAGCCGCGCGAGACCGCGCTCATCTCGGATGTCCTCTTTCTGCTCAACTGCGCCCATCGCCAGGTCCGCAAGGACCTGGCCGACAGCGGACTGCGCAGGATCCAGGTCGGAAACCGGCCCGTGTCGCTCGACGGGATGCCGCTGTTGGGTGAGACGGGGCTCAGCGGCCTGTGGATGATGACCGGTACCTACAGGGACGGTCTGACCCTGTCGCCACTGCTGGCCCGGGAGATGACTGCGCTCCTGCTCGAAGAGGCGTCCTCCATCGACCTGGAACCCTTCAGGCCGGTCCGTTCCCCCATCCAGCCCGCAAGCCGCGAGGAGGTGGTGGACGCCACCGTCACCCACATGCTGGCGACCGGCTACGAGTCCGACTGGACCGTCCCCATCTACTGGCCCGCCACCATGGAGCACTACCTGCACGTCGCCTACACGCAGCGGGCGCAGCAGCTGGATCCGACGTTCACGCCGCCGCCGGAGCTGCTCGCGGCCTCGCGCCTGAACCCGGTACTCACGCAATCCCTGCTCGACTACTACGCGGCCAGCCGAGGCGGCGTGCCGCAGGCCGGCGGCTCCTCCCCGGCGGCCCAGAGCCCGAGCCGCGGGCAGCTGACGGTCGACGATCTCGCTGGGGAAATTGTTCGCACGCTGACGAGCGGCGGCGTGCCGCGCCCGCGACAGGACGCCGACGCGCTACTGGCCCACGTCCTGGGCTCGCCCGGGCCCAAGGACCAGGTGTCCGAGGAGGCCGCACACGAGGTGCGTGCGCTCGCGGCCAGGCGAGCCGAACTGATACCCCTTGGCCACATCCTTGGGCGCGCTCGGTTGGGTGGTGTGGAGGTAGCGGTCACCGAGAGCGTGTTCGCGCCTCTGTTCCCGACCGAACGACTCCTGGAATGGGGTCTGTCGGCCATCTCCGACATCCAGAATCCCGTGGTGGTCGACCTCTGCACGGGCTCCGCTGCGGTGGCGCTGGCCGTGGCCCACGCCCGCCCGGATGCCCAGGTTCACGCGGTCGACCTGGACGAGGCGGCGCTGGAGTGCGCACGCGGAAACGCGGCTGCGCGGGCGGCGGCGGGTGACACGACGATCACCGTGCACGCGGGTGATGTCGCCGACGGGGAGCTGCTGACGTTCCTTGACGGCAAGGTCGATCTGGTGCTGGCCAACCCTCCCTATGTTCCTGTCGGCACCGAGATCTCGCCGGAGTTCGGGAAGTACCACCCGGAACGAGCCATCTTCGCCGGCACCGACGGGCTCGACGTGATTCGCCATGTGATCTCCCGCGCCGGGCGGCTGCTGCGGCCGGGTGGCGCACTGGCGATCGAGCATGACGACCCGCAGATCGAGGTCGTGCCGGGCCTGCTGGCGGCGTCCGGCCTCTTCGGCGATGGTGAGGGCCACCGCGATCAGGAGGACCGTCCCCGCTACACCACCTCCTTCAGGAAGTGACCATGGCTGCAACGGAAAACGACGACCAGAACGGCCTGACCCACATGCGTGCCGAACTCGACCTTATCGACAACCGGTTGCTGGACGCCGTGCGCGACCGTATCGAGGTCTGCGTGCGGATCGCACACCACAAGCGGGAGCACGCGGTGCCGATGATGCAGCCGCACCGCATAGACGCGGTCCAGCAGCGTGCCGCGAACTACGGCGCCGAGAACGGGGTCAGCCAAGCCTTCCTGTCCCAGCTCTACGATTTGATCATCGGGGAGACCTGCCGGGTCGAGACCTTAGTGATCGACGAGGGGCGCCGGGGCGCGGAGACCGTCGCGGAGGGCCCGCGGTGAACGAACCGGTCCGCACACTCCTCATCGACAACTACGACTCCTTCACGTACAACCTCTACCAGCTGCTCGGCGAGGTGAACGGGCAACCGCCTACGGTGGTGCGCAACGACGTCGACTGGTCCGCGCTCAGCCCTCGGGACTACGACAACATAGTGATCTCGCCGGGGCCCGGGCGCCCCGGCCGGCAGCGGGACTTCGGCGTCAGCGCCGCCGCGATCCTGGACTCGCGCCTACCGGTGCTCGGCATCTGTCTGGGACACCAGGGCATGGCGGAACTGTTCGGCGGCTCTGTCCAGCACGCGCCCGAGCCGATGCACGGAAGAATCTCGCACATACACCACACCGGCGAAGAACTCTTCGCCGGACTGCCGTCACCGTTCTCCGCGGTTCGCTACCACTCGCTCGCGGTCACCGAACTTCCCGACGAGCTGAGCCGCACCGCATGGACGCAGGACGGAGTCCTGATGGGGCTGCGACACCGCAGCAAGCCGGTCTGGGGAGTGCAGTTCCATCCGGAGTCCATCTCCAGTGAGTACGGCCGCGAACTGCTCGGGAACTTCCGGGCACTTACCCTGCGCCAGCGCGACCGTGCCCGCGTCACCCGACCGTCCTCCCCCCCGCCGCTGCACGTTCGCCGCCTGGCCTGCTACCCCGACACCGCCACCGTGCACGCCGAACTCTTCGCCGGGAAGCGGTGCGGCTTCTGGCTGGACAGCAGCTCGCACGCCGACGGAAACTCCCGCTTCTCGATACTGGGCGACGGAACGGGCCCGCTTGCCGAGTACGTGACCTACCGGGTGGCCACGCGCACGGTACGGGTGGAAAAGGCCGACGGGCTGATCGAGCACCACGATCAGAACATCTTCGAGTACCTGGACGCGCAACTCCGCTCCCGACGTTCACCCGCTTCGGGTGATCTCCCCTTCGACTTCAACCTCGGCTACGTGGGCTATCTGGGATACGAACTCAAGGCCGAGATCGGGGCGCACGCCGCACACACCTCGCCCACGCCCGACGCCGCACTGCTGTTCACCGACCGGGCGGTCATCGTAGACCACGCCGATCACTGCACGTACCTGCTGGCTCTGGGCACGACTGCCCACGACCCCGACGCCGTGAAGTGGCTCGACAGAACCGCGACCCGCCTCGAATTGCTGCCCTCGCCCGACACCCACCCGCGGCGTCCACCGGTCACCTCCGCGACGCTCGGGGACGCCTTCGTTCCGCGCCACGACCGCGCACAGTACCTGGCGCGGATACACGAATGCCTTGAGGAGATCAAGAACGGAGAGTCGTACGAGATATGCCTCACCAACATGTTCAGCACCGACGCGATTCCTGACCCATCGTCTACCTACAGGCTGTTCCGGGACATCAGCCCCGTCCCGTACGGCGCCCTGTTCGAGTTTCCGGATGTCGCCGTGCTCAGCGCGTCCCCGGAACGCTTCCTCGCCATCGACGCGAACGGAGTGGCGGAAAGCAAGCCGATCAAAGGCACGCGGCCGCGTGGGGCGACACCCGCAGAGGATCTGGCCCTGCGCGAGGACCTGCTGAACAGCGAGAAGGACCGCGCCGAGAACCTCATGATCGTCGACCTGCTTCGCAATGACCTGAACACCGTCTGCACCGTGGGTTCCGTTCATGTGCCGAAGCTGTTCGACGTCGAGACGTACGCTCCGGTGCACCAACTGGTGAGCACCGTCCGTGGCCGTCTGCGTCCAGGGGTGTCGGCAGTGGAATGTGTCCGGGCCTGTTTTCCCGGCGGCTCCATGACCGGTGCGCCGAAACTCCGCACCATGGAGATCATCGATCGGTTGGAAGGGGGGCCGCGCGGGGTGTACTCGGGTTCGCTCGGCTGGTTCTCGTTGAGCAACGCCGCGGATCTCAGCATCGTCATCCGTACGATCGTGGCGACGCCTGAGCGAGCCTCCTTCGGAGTCGGCGGCGCGGTGATCAGCCTTTCCGACCCTGTCGCGGAGTTCGAGGAGACCTTGGTGAAGTCCCGCGCGATGGTGCTGGCGCTCACCGGCTCGGTGCGACCGGCCGAAGAAGGCGAGGGCCAGCATGAGTAATGCCGAAACCGCGACGCCCCCGGGAGGCATCCGGCGCGCTGTCGTGGCCGGCGGGTCCGGCGCGATCGGCCAGATGTTCACCGCGCTGCTCGTCCGATCCGGCGTCTCGGTGTGCGTGGTGGATCCCCAGCCTCCGGCGTCGACGCAGCCGGGTGTGCGCTGGATCGCCGGGGACATCCGCGCACCCGGCGACGACGTGGGCGCTGAGATATCACGCGTGGATCTGCTGCTCCTCGCGGTGCCGGAGCCGGTGGCTGTCGCGGCGGTGTCGGCCTTGATGGACGTGCTCCCCGCACGAGCGTTGCTGGCCGACACCCTTTCCGTGAAGGAGCGAATGGCAACCGCGGTACGCGGCTATCACGGTCGTCAAGCCGTGTCGCTCAACCCGATGTTCGCTCCGGCACTGGGGATGCGGGGGCGGCCGGTGGCCTCCGTGGCGTTCCATGACGGGCCTCTGGTCGATGAGTTGTTGGCCCTGGTCGAGGCGTACGGCGGACGGGTCGTGCGCATGGACGCAGCGCGGCACGACCGGCTGGCTGCTGTTTCGCAGGCGCTGACGCACGCGACGGTACTGGCCTTCGGGCACGCACTGCATACCCTCGACGCGAACGTCGAGGAGCTGATCGCCGTCGCGCCACCACCTCATGCCACCCTGCTGGCCCTGCTGGCCCGTATCAGCTCCGGTGCCCCCGAGGTGTACTGGGACGTCCAGTCCGGAAACCCGCTGACAGCGGACGTTCATGAGGCGCTCGCCCGCGGGGTGGAGCACCTGCGAGGCGTCGTGAAAAGCGGCCACGCCGCCGATTTCGAAGGGCTGTTGAGTGATGTCGCCGGTGTTCTCGGCGAGCGACGCCGGCCCTTGGAAGACATGTGCGCCCAACTGTTCGCAAGCGTCTCGTTCGTCTTCGCCGAGCAGAGCGCGAGTCCACCCATAAGCCTGGCGCCGTTCAGTGACGGACGAGAAGGCAATGCAAAATCAGGGGAGTAGAACAATGAAAGCGACCGACCTGCGTGGTCCGGCCCGCACCCTCGCCGTGGTTCAGCTGATCAGCAGAACCGGTGACGGCGCGTACTACGTGACGTCGGCACTGTTCTTCACGCAAATCGTCGGGCTGTCACCGGCCCAGCTCGGTCTCGGCCTGACCATCGCCTGGTCCGTGGCGCTGGCGTTCGGCATACCGCTCGGACACGTCACGGACCGCCTCGGCGCGCGGGAAACCGCGATCTTCTTCTACGCCTGCGCCGGCCTTGCCGTAGGCTCCTACGTCTTCATTCGCTCCTTCCCGCTGTTCCTGTTGGCGGCCACGCTCTACGCCGTCGGGCAGCGCAGCGGTTCCGCGGCTCAACAGGCGCTGCTGGCCGGGGTCGTGCCCAAGGACCAGATCACCACGGTCCGCGCCTTTCTTCAGGCCGGGTTCAACGCCGGGCTGGCGATCGGGGCCGCGCTGGGCGGAATGGTGCTGTTCTTCGACACGCGAGAGGCGTACCTCATCGCGTTCGCCCTTGACGCGTGTGGATTCCTGGCAGCATCACTGGTGCTGCTGAAAGTGCCGCGCGTCGCCCAGACTCCGGCCAAGGAAAAGGGCGAGAAATCTCAAACGGTGCTGAAGGACCGCCCTTACGTCGTCATCAGCCTGCTGAACGCGATCCTGGTACTGCACGGCCCGCTGATCGACGTGGCCCTGCCCTTGTGGATCGTCATGCACACCGAGTCTCCCAAGTGGATTGTGGCGGCCATGTTCGTCCTCAATACCTTGGCGGTCGTCTTCTTCCAGGTACGCGTCGCGCGCAAGGTCACCGACATGGCGAGTGCGGGGCGGTACGTGGTGAGGGGCGGCCTGCTGCTCGGCGCGAGCTGTGTGGTCTTCGCCTATTCCGGGAGCGGCGGCTCGACATGGTCGGCGGTGGCTCTGCTCCTGACCGCCACCGCGATTCAGACCCTCGGTGAGATGATGCAGTCGCCCGCTACGTGGGAGATCAGCTTCGGTCTCACGCCCGAGGGCCGGCACGGTCAGTATCAGGCGTTCTTCGGATCCGGCCACACCGTGGCGGAGCTCATCGGCCCGCTGGCGCTGACCGGCCTGCTCGTCTACTGGGGATCGTTCGGCTGGATTCTGCTCGGCGCACTCTTCGTCGCGGCCAGTCTTCTCATGGTTCCGGCCGTGCGGTGGGGAGTGCTCCGGATGGATGCCGCGAAGGTTGCGGCAGGAGAAGCTCAGTGAGCCATGGAGTGAGCCATGGAGCCGACTCTCAGCAGCCGAAGTGGTCCGATCGGGCGGCCCTGGCCCAGGTGACCGCCCGGCTGGCGGTCAGTCCTCCTCTGGTGCAGGCGAAAGACGTACGAGAATTACGGGCTTCCCTCGCGAACGTAGCCTTGGGCAACGCCCTGGTGATACAGGCCGGCGACTGCGCCGAGGACCCGGCGGAGCGGACAGTCGCACATGTGCGCAGCAAGGTGGAGCTGCTCACTCAACTCGCCGATCGAGCCACGGACATCACGGGACTTCCCGTCACCCGTGTGGGGCGCATAGCCGGACAGTTCGCCAAGCCGCGATCCCGGCCGACCGAGGTGATCGATGGCCGGGAACTGCCCGCGTTCCGCGGGCACATGGTGAACAGTCCCGTACCGGATCCGCTGCTTCGACGACCGCAGCCGCGACGCATGCTGGAGGGTTACCACGCAGCGCGCGAAATCATGACCCATCTGAACCGGGACACTCAGGTGTGGACGAGCCATGAAGCGTTGTTGCTCGATTACGAACTACCGCTGGTACGGCGCGATGAGCTGGGCCATCAGTTCCTTAGCTCGACCCGCTGGCCGTGGATCGGCAACCGGACCCGCAGCCTTGAGGGCCCTCATGTCGCGCTGCTCGCGCAGGTTGTCAATCCGGTGGCATGCAAGATCGGCCCTGGGATCGCCGAGAACGAACTGCTGTCCCTGTGCGAGCGTCTGGATCCTGATCGCGTGCCCGGCCGACTGACCCTCATCGCGCGTATGGGCGCAGGCAGAGCCACGGAGAAGCTGACGGGCCTGGCCAAGTCGGTTCGTGTCGCCGAGCACCCGGTGATTTGGTTGATAGACCCTCTGCACGGAAACACGGTGAATACCCCCGGCGCCTTGAAGACCCGGTTGATACAACATGTCATTTCGGAAGTGTGGCAGGCCACGGAGGCCATCCGCGACGCCGGTGGAGTGGTCGGTGGTCTGCATATAGAAACCACTCCGGATCAGATCACCGAGTGCGTCTACGATTCGGAGCAATTTGATCTGGTGGGAGAGCGGTACACGACATACTGCGACCCTCGGCTGAATCCCGGCCAAGCGCTGTTGGTGGTATCCGAGTGGGCAAGGTGTGCGGTCAGCCAGCGGCATCAATAGCACCATCAACGGAGGAATGTCATGATCCGCCAGGTCTCAGCACCGCAGCAGGAAGCGCTGTGGTGGATCCAGCAGCGGTCATCTCACAAGGATCTTTACAACCTGACGTGGCGGATGTCCGTCGGCCGTCTGGACGTGCCGGCACTCGAACGAGCCTGGCAGGCCATGGTGGACCGGTACGAGGTCCTTCGAACAGCGCTTGTTCATGAGGATGGTGCGGTCTGGCAGGACATTCACGCACAGGTGCCGACCGCCCTCAACGTGCTGAAATGGCCACAAGAAGTCCAGGATGCGGTGTCGCCCGGGCGTGATCTGCTGGAAGAATTAGCTAAACACCTGCACAAAACGCCGTTTGAATTGAGCGTACCCCCGCTCGCCCGCCTCTCTCTGGTCACCGTAGGGCAGTGCGACGAGTTGTTGTTGACCGCGCACCACTCGGTGCTGGACGGCTGGTCGATGCAGCGAGTGGTGCGTGAACTGGCCGAGGTTTATCACGCCGAACTGGCTCACCCCGGAAGCGCGCATATCGCCGAACCTTCGGTGCAGTTCACCGACTATGCGGTGAGGGCCAGAAAGGCCGAATCCGACGGTAGTTGGCAGGAGGGTACCGACTACTGGGTGCGCACTCTGTCCGGTGTCGAGAGCGCCACGGTGAAACCTGACCGTGTGCGGCCGCAGCAGGTTCCCGGCACGCCGGGCGCCGTGGTGCGTCACTCGCTCAGCTCCAAGGCGTCCGAGGGCGTGGCCGCGTTGACCGACCGCGGCGGCATGACCCCGTTCGCCTCCTATCTGGCCGCCTTGTACACCGTGCTCGGACTCGGCGGCGTCCACGGGCGGTTGGCCGTAGGGGTCGGGGTGGCCAATCGACTCACTGAGCGCGACGCCGCTTGTGTCGGATATCTGACCAATGTCGTTGTCGCCATGGGGGAGTTGTTCGAGGGCGACACTCTGGATGATGTGGTCGCAAGGGCGCGCGACGATTTCTGGGACAGCCTGCCCCATCAGCAGGTCCCGTTCTCGTTGGTGCACAATGCGCTGTCCGTCGAGGACAGGAACCGCCTGGGTGCGACTCCGAGTGTGCTGCTGACGTATCACGGGAAAATCGGTGCCGGTGTCCTGCTCGGCGAGCGGGAGACCGAACTGAAGGCGAGCCCCAATTCAAGTGCTGTCAACCACATCACGCTGGGCATCTTCGAAGAACCCGAAGCGACGGTGATCGAGGCGGGGTACGACACCAGCCGTTTCGATGAACCCACTGTGCGCGCCCTGCTTTCGGATCTCGAACAGGTACTGGAGGCGGGAGTACGAGCCGAGGTGCCGATCAGTACCCTGCACGTCCGAACGCGCTCCACTACGGCCCAGTTGGCCACGCGAGCCGATGCCGTGGACACGGTGCGGAGTTCTTCGATCGCAGAGGCAGAGGCGGGGGGCGGCGAAGGTCTGCGAGAGACGGTACGCGACATCTGGTGCGAGACGTTGGGGCTGACTCAGGCGCAGCCGGAGAGTGACTTCTTCGCGGACGGCGGGCATTCCCTGCGAGTGTTCGTCCTCTTCGCGAAGGTCCAGGAGGCCGCAGGCAGCCAGATAGACATGATGGACTGGCTCGACACCCCCACTCTGGGCAAGCTGATCCAACTCACAGAGCGGTCAGTCGCCACCGAGCAGCCGATTGAGCACAGCGTGCTGCTGAGACAGGGCGAGCGGAGCGGGCCGCACCTGCACCTCATTCATCCGGCAGGCGGTGCCGACCAGACCACCTACAAGGATCTGACGAGTGCGCTGCCGGAGGGATGGCGGGTGACCGTGTCTCCTGACGGGGATCAGGAAACCCTTGAGGAACTGGCGGACCACCACCGGGAGAATGTGGACGCCGGCCGGATGCCGGACGTGCTGGGCGGTTGGTCGCTTGGTGGCCTGATCAGCTACGTCATGGCCGTACGGATGCGCGCGGACGGCGTCACGCCGCCCCCGCTGTTGCTGATCGACCCGCCCGCCCCGGACGGCAGTGCGGCGAACGAAGCGCACACCGAGCTGGACGCGTTCATTTACACCATCCTGCGTGCCGTGGACGCGCCAGCGCTGATCCCGACCGAGTTGCTGCTGTCGCCCGGCGACACCGAGCACGGCCTGAGCGTGCTGGAGGCACTGGTGAATGCCTCGGGTTCCGCGATGTCGATCGACGTTCTGCGGGAGCGCTTCGACGCGATCCGCAGGCACTGGACGGCTGTGGGTGAGTACGCCTCCGACGAACCGGTCGACGTTCCGTCGGTCTTGGTGGCCGCCGAGCTGCCCGAAGAGGCTGTCGCCCACTGGAAATCCCTACTCGGCCCCGGCATGGTGCTGGTCGAGGTGGATGCCGACCACTTCGCGGCGGTCAAGGATCCCTCCGCGGCGCGGATTGCTGAGGCGGTCGTGGCGTTGCTGAAAGGCAGAGTTGATGCGCATACCCCGGCTACGGAAGGGCGGCCGAGACCATGAAGCTATGTGATCTGCTGCAGAGGTGGCGCACCGCTCTGGTGGCCGACGTGTGCTGTCCCGAGTGCGTCATCATTCTCTCCAGGGGGCTGAAACCCGCTGGCCACCCGCATACTGGACCGTCCACACCTCCGTCCGAGAACCCTGCACGGCATGATCGTTCGAAGCGGACAGGCCATGCCGTTGAGGACGCCCCATCTACGTGACGGGGCGTGGCCGGGATGCAACCGTGTGGCACCCAATGCTGCCCGGACACCAGCACCGCGTGGCGTCTCATGGGTGGGCATCATCACTGAAGGGTGGCCGATCCCTCCTGTGCGTCAGCCGTCCCTCGGCGTTGCCGGGCCGCTGGCCGGCGGGGGTGGCCGACGAGGCGGCCGACCGCCTCGTCGATGGACGCGTCGACGAGCCGCTGCGCGCCCGGGGCCGAGGCAGGGTTGGGGGCATCCGCGTAGCCGAGCAGTTGTGGGGTGCCCGCGCCGCGGATGCCCAGGGCCTCGGTGAGCTCGTGTACCCGGTGACTGTCGGCCGCCCAGGTGGTGGTGACGACGGCCGTGCGTGCGCCGGCGGCACGGTGTCGACCCAGCTCTTGGCGATGGTCGGGTAGGTGCTTTTGGCCTGGTATCCCCAGGGCGTTTTCGGAGAGGCTGGCGGCGGTGACGGCAACGGTGAGGATCAGGCCGATCGTATCGGTGAGGATGCCTCGCTTCCGGCCGACGGTTTTCTTGGCGGCGTCCGTCCCCTGACTGGTCACGGGCACGTTGGTGGAGGTTTTGATGCTCTGGGTACCGATGACGGATCCTGTGGGTTCGGCCTTGCGGCCTTCCTTCACGCGAGCCAGCGCGGTGAGGTCGTAATTGAGCTGGGTGAAGATTCCCTCGTCGCGCCACGCGGCGTATAAATAGTAGGCGTACACGGTGCCGTGGCTCGGGAAGCCGAGCGGGACGTATTTCCAGGGAATTCCGGTGCGGTTTACGTAGAGGATCGCGTTGAACACGTCGCGGAGTTCGACTTTCGCCGGCTGTCCGGTGGGGCGACGGTCGAGCCGGGCTTTTCCGCCACGCCGTCAGGGTCAGCTCGATCAGGGCCCATCGGGCGTCGGACAGGTCGCTCGGGTACGGCTTGCGCTGGCTCACGCCGTAGCGTTGCCACGGGAAGGCCGGAAGGTACCGTTCCGCTGTTCATCGGGAGGTTCTGATGCATCATCAAACCAGACGGAATCCCTGTGGCAGAAGCGTGTGAAACGGACCGCAGGGTCTGCGCGGCAGGAGGCGACGAAGTTCGTGTACTTCCCGAACCTGGGCAAAGAAGGACGGCGGCCAAAGCCGCTTTCCGGAACGTACCTATGTAAACGCCCTCTCAGGCAGGCGTCGCCGGAACCCGGCGGTGGAGCGATCAGCTGACGGACGAGAACCTGCGGGAGGTGGCCACTTCCCGGCGCGGCGGGCCGTACGGCCTACGGTTGAAGGCCCCTGGGAGTGCTTCCCCAGGGAGTGGGATCGGCCGCGGGTAGCACTGTGGAAGATCTACAACCCGCGTGGCACCTCCTGCTGTAGTCATCGGCGTTCCCTCCGGTGGCCAGCCGGTGGCCGGACGCCTTTGGACGACGTAATGTCAGCGGGCACAGACCAACCAGCCGCACGTGCTCTGATCAGGCAGAACGTTACTCAGCAGCACGGCCAGGCACCACGCAGCACAATTGCTCACGGTCTCGTAATGCGTAGGTCTCGGGTTCGAATCCCGAAGGCGGCTCCATAGTGAACCCCAGGTTAGGCCTCTGACCTGGGGTTTCTTGTTTTGGTTGACTTTGGAATTCGGGCCAATCGGGCACGTGCAGTCTGTGCATCGCAATGCGTAGGTGTGGAGTTGACGGCCAGTGGCGGTTGCGGATTGCGGGGCTGTGACCTCGGCATTTGTTCATGGCTGTCGATCTCCCCGGCCCCGTCCGGTTCGAGCTGGTGGCCATTTGGTGGCCAGGCGTGCAGAGGGCGTGCAGATGGTTCCTCGGTCAGCCTCGCGGATTTCGCATGGGAGTTGTGCCATCCGGACAATCGCGCGGTCGGCCGGGTTTTCCTGAGGCGCGGGCGACGACGCGCTGCTTCACTATCGGCCGTCCCAGTAGGGCGAGCCGAGCTGCATCGCGTCGTCGGCCGGCGCGGTGATCTGCTGCGTGGAGGCGCCGACGCCCTTGGCCGCCTGCGCGGTCGTGTATGCGTGATCGGCCGCGTCGGCGACCGCCTTGGCGGCCTCGGCCTTGGCTGCGTCGGCCCTGGACCTCGCGACCTACGACAACAGCCGTGACGGCCGATCCAGCCGGGGCCCGTCTGTGCGGCGTTGGTGCACGGTGCGGGATGACGTGGGCTCGGCGGATACTGGTCAGGGTGCCGTGCTGTTGTGGCCGCTCGACAACGCGCCATCCGTAGGCGTCGCGCGGCGAGACCGTGACTCCCTTGGCCGGTTGAGCACAAGCCTCGCTCATAGTGGTGGAACCCGTAGTGGTGGAAGACGGATGAACCGCCTGCGGGTGTAGATCACGACATGCCACAGTCGCGGTATGCGCAGCGCGGACGGAGTGATGGACGGGGGCGTCCCGGCACAGTCGGGGGCGGGCGCGGAGGGGTCCGTCGCCGAGGTGGTGTGGCGGCGGTGGGGTGTCGCCCTGGGCGGGGTGCTCCCGGCGCGGTTCGTCGAGCCCGGCTGGGCCTACGAGGAACGGGTGGGGCGACGTTGTCCCGTCTGTGAGGGGGAGTTGCATGCGCTCCGCAGGCCGTACGAGTCGCAGGGGCGCGTGTACCGGTACGCCGCTCTCGTCTGCCCTGCCTGCCCCACCGCGTTCAGCCTCGCGGACCTGGGAGTGAAGACGTACGACCAGCTCACGGCGGCACCTTCGGGGTCCGCGCCTGTGACGTTGGGGCCCTGCCCGAGTGGTCTCGGGGTCGCCGTGACCGCGATCCGTGTTCCCGGGCAGTTCCCTGGGGCAGTGCGCGGGGGACACCGTCCGGCGTGGCCGGAGGACCTGGCCGTGCCGGAGCAGGCCGAGAAGCGGGCCCTGTTGTGGTGCAAGGTGACCGATCCGGACTGGTGCCCCACCGAGGAGGCGGTCGCGGCGGCCGAGGACGTGCGGGTGATCCTGCCGGAGGGCCCGGGCTACGACGTGCTGCGGAGCCTGCTCGCCGGGCGCGGCGTCCCGTACCGGGTCAGCCGCTACTGGGAAGAGGCCGAACAGGTCGGCACGGTCAATGAGTTGGGCGGCCGTACGGATCTGGTCGTGGTCGGTCCGCGTGGCGCTGTCCCGGCCGCGGGTCCCTGGGCGGTGGCGGCCCGGGACGCCTTCGCAGCGCAGTGGGACGCGTTGGAGGAGTTGCCGGAGGACGACGGGGCAACCTACGTACCGGTGGAGAAGCTGGTGCCCGCCGAGTGGGCCGCGCTGCTGCCGCATCCGGCGTTCAACCCGGCCCAGGCGGCTGCCGTTCCCGTCGT
The DNA here is from genome assembly GCF_018614035.1 of Streptomyces sp. ISL-96. GTDB lineage: Bacteria > Actinomycetota > Actinomycetes > Streptomycetales > Streptomycetaceae > Streptomyces. The sequence goes on along the minus strand of NZ_JAGGPA010000006.1, from coordinate 17,269 downwards.
ACGGGAGGGCACCGGGCACCTGGTCGTGGTGGCGCCCACCGGCGCGGGCAAGACCCCGATCGGCATGGTGGCGGCGCTGGACGCGCATGCCCGGGGCAAGAAGGCCGCCTGGCTGGTGCCGCAGCGCTCGCTCACCGACGAACTCGACCGGGAGCTTCAGCTGTGGCGGCGCCGGGGCCTGCGCGTGGTGCGGCTGACCGGTGAGGCCGCCGTGGACACCGAGCTGATCCGGGCGGCCGATGTGTGGGTGGCGACCACGGAAAAGTTCGAGGCGATCTGCCGCGCGGGATCGCTGCGCGACGCGCTCGCCGAGGTCGGCTGCCTGGTCGTCGACGAGATCCACCTGCTCGGTGATCCGGCGCGTGGGGCCGTCCTGGAAGCGCTGCTCGCGCGGGTACGGGAGGACGGTACGGGCGCGCGGATCGTCGGGCTGTCGGCGACGGTCGCCAACGCGGACGAGGTCGCCGAGTGGCTGGGTGCCCGCCTGGTCCGCACCGCCTGGCGGCCGACCCGGCTGACCTGGCAGCTGCCCGTCCTGCCGTCGGTGGACGAGGCGGACTGGGCGGCGCGGGCCGCCGTCCGCACCGAGGCCGCCGTACGGATCGCCCGCGGGGTCGGTGCGGACGGCGGCAGTGTGCTGGTCTTCTGCGGCAGCAAGCGCCGGGTGCGGGCCACCGCGCTGGCGCTCGCCGCCGACCGGGGTGTGCCGACCGGCGGTGTGGACGCGGACGACGCCGAAGTCGTCCAGCGGCTGTGCACCAAGGCCGGGGTGCGGCTGCACTACCGGGACTGGCCCTACAAGCGGGAGGCCGAGCAGGCCTTCCGTACTCGTGAGGCGGACATCCTGGTCGCCACCTCCACCGTCGCCGCGGGCGTCAACCTCCCCGCCCGGGCCGTGATCGTCGCCGACACCACCATCGGCCTGGACCGCGTCGAGGTGTCCATGGTCCAGCAGATGTTCGGGCGGGCGGGCCGGATCGGTGCCGGGGAGCGGGAGGGCTGGGCGTTCCTGCTCGCCGACCCGGCGGAACGGGTGCACTGGCAGGCCCGGTTGGCCGCCGGATACACGGTGCGGTCCCGGCTGGGCGACCACCTGCCCGACCACCTCCTGGCCGAGGCCGTCCAGGAACGGGTGTGCGGCGTCGAGGAGGCGCAGCGGTGGTGGGCGGGGACGCTGGCCGCGCACCAGGGAAACGCCGGCGTCGAACCCCTGCGCGAGGCGGAGAGGTTCCTCACTACGGCGGGCTGTCTGCGCACCGTCGCCGACGAGGACCATTGGGAGACGAGCCCGCTGGGCAGGCTGACCAGCCGCTTCATGGTGGACGCCGCCCTCGCCGACGAACTGGCCACCGCGGTGCGGGAGGCCCCCGTGCCCGAGGGCGCCTTCACCGCCGAGCGGTTGCTGGCGGCCCTTCTCAGCACCCGCCTCCCGGTGCTGGAACAGGCACCGTTCACCGACCGGGCCCGTACTGCGCTGCGCCGCGTACTGCGCGAGGCGGAGCAGCAGCACGAGGAGCCGGAGGAGAGAGGCGAGCCGGCGGAGGACGAGCCGAAGGCTGTGGCCGGCGACCTCGCCCGCGCGGTCCTCCACCTCGTCGCCGACCGACCGCGCCTCTTCCGCGGTCGGCCCGGCTACGTCCTCGGCATCCCCGTCGACTCGATGACCGGCATCCTGGACGAGGCCCAGCGCTACCTGGCCTGGCTCGGCGCGCAGGGCCCCCTCGGCACTGTGCACCCCTGGGCGGCCGTCGTCGCCGGTGACCTGGCCCAGCGCATCCGGTGGCGGACACTGGGGACCGGCCGAGGGGCGGGACGGCTGCTGTGGATGTGCGAGCGGATGGCCACCGCCCCGCTCGCAGCCGATCTCGTGCCCCGGATGTGGCGCGCGGCCCGCGCCCGCGGCGTCGAAGCCCCCGACTGGAACGGTACGACACCGCCGAACGACTGCGCCCTGCCCCCGGACCGTTACCGCGAACTGCTCGCGGAGCGCGCCACCGGCGTCCGCCTGGACCTTCGGGAGGACCGTGTCCGGGTGACGGCTCCGCCCGGTTCCGTGATCCGGCTGTGGAACGGTACGACCACCACCCTGCACAGCGGCGACGGTGAGGAGAACACTCTGCTTCTGCCGCCCGACGACCCGTCCGATCTGTCGGCGGGGCGCACCGGAGCGGCCGTCTTCACACGCGGGGACCGGCTGGGGACGGGATGGCTCGGGGCGTACGCGGCGATCCGCCTCTGAGCCGGCCGCAGGGCGGGTCTCCACGGCGGCCACCGCCCGGTAGCGGCGTGAAGCGGGCGCAAGGTAGCACAGGTGGCACGGGCCGGGGAGCGGCTTACACGCACCGGTCGGGGTACGGCACACTGGTGCGGATCCGATGGTCTCCAGTCGGACGAGTACCAGCGGAAGCAAGGGAAGCCGAAAGATCCGTGAGTGACGAATCCGAAGCTCCGGAGCCGCACGCTCCGGACCCCGTCGACGAGGGCGCGTTCGGTATCGACGCGTTCTCCCTCGACGACCGGCTGCGGCTGTTCCACTTCGCCGCCGCCGAGAAGCGTCACGAGTACCTGTGGCTGCTGCGGGCCTTCGACCGCGGACGTGCCAACTACCAGGTGCTGCTGCACGCTTCGGACGCGGTGGGGCTGCTGGAGCGGCTCGCCGTCGACCATCCCGCCGCGGGCGCCGTGGGTGGCTCGGCCGGCGTTCAGCCGTTGCTCGACGCGCTCGCGGAGTGGCAGGTGCTGGACCGGTCGTACGACGGGACGCGCGCCGCGAACCTCGCCGAGTACCGCAACCGCCACTACGTGTACCAGTTCACCCAGGCCGGGTACCGGGCGTACCGGGCCGTGGAGGACGTGCTCGGCGCGAGCCTGGAGGACGCCCAGCTCTCCCGCCTCGTCTTCCCCGACATCCTCGGCGACCTGCGCGCGCTGGCCGAGGCCAACACCGCGGGCGACGGCGAGGAGGTGTACCGCAAGCTCGGCCGCCTCGACTCCGTGCTGAACGAGATGGCGCAGCGCGCCGCCCGCTTCTACCTCATGCTGGGCGACCTGGCGCGCACCAACGACACCCGGCCCGAGGTGTTCCTCGCCCACAAGGACACGCTCCTCGCGCACATGCGGGAGTTCACCGCCGAGCTCGGCCGCTACGCCCCGCTGCTCGCCGAAGCGGTCGAGAAGGCCGCGGCCACCGGTGTGGACCGCATGATCGAGTACGCGGCCGAAGCCGACGAACGGCTCTTCCGCAGCCCCGCCGAGCGGCTGGCCGACTGGCGGCACCGGTGGGACGGCATCGTCCACTGGTTCGCCGAGCGCGAGCACAGCGAGACCGAGCGGCTGCAGGACGCCACCGTCACCGCGATCCGCTCCGTCCTCGCCCTGCTGCGCCGGGTCACCGAGGCGCGCCGGGGCGGGGTGAGCCGGGAGAGCCAACTGCGCCATCTCGCCCAGTGGTTCACCTCCTGCGAGAGTGACGAGGACGCGCACGCCTTGTTCCAGGCGGTCTTCGGGCTCGGCGCGCCCCGCCACATCGCCGTCCCGTACGCCGACCCCGAGCGGATCCCGGGGCGTACGTCCTGGTGGGAGGCCGAACCGGTCGAACTCGCCCGCACCCTGGTCCAGTCCGGCCGCACCCCCGCCCTGTACGGCCCCGGCCGCATCGACCGCGACGACGACCGGCGGGCGCTGCTCCGCGCCGAGCAGCTCAAGGAACAGGCCGAGCGGCGCAGTGCCGCGAACTCCCTCGCGTCGGACGGGGTGTACGGCCGGACGCTCGACGAGCCCGAGACGCGGGCGCTGCTCGCCCTCCTGGACGTGGCCCTCGCCGCCCGAGTCCCCGCCAGCCGCCGGGTCACCGCGGCCTCCGGCGCCGCCCACGGGGTACGGCTCACCCTCACCCCCGCCGAGGGCTCCACCACCGTGGACACCGTGCGTGGCCGCCTCCATCTCGACGGGCTGCGCCTGGAGGTCACCGCATGAGCGAGGTCACCGCATGAGCCGTGTCGCCGAGGGCGTCTCCCCGCTCGAACTCGCCGACTACCAGAAAGCGGTACGGCTCGTCCTGCGGCATCCGCTGGTCACGCCCGGGTACCCGGACAGGGCGGCGCTGGCGACCGTGCGCCGCTGGGCCGACCATCTGCGCACCGATCTGATGGACGTGCTCGGGTACCGGCTCGTGACCACCGCCGACACCGCCCGGCTCCAGCGCGCCCAGGACGGCCTGGACGCCACCCGCCCGGCCCTCACCCGCGCGGGACGGCCCTTCGACCGGCGCCGCTACGCCTACCTCGTCCTCACCCTCGCGGCGCTGGGCCGCCACGGCGCGCAGGTGGCGCTGGGGGAACTGGCCGACGCGGTCGCCGCCGACGCCGTACGCATCGACGGACTCGGCCTGGACACCGCGCGCAAACCCGACCGGGACGCCTTCGTCGACGCCGTCACCTGGCTCACCGAGCGCGGTGCGCTGACCCTCGCCGACGGCTCCGCCACCGCCTGGGCCGGCGACCCCGAACGCGCCGAGGCCCTGTACGACATCGACCGCGAGATTCTCCTCGCCGTCCACCACCCGACCCGCGTCCTGCAGCATCTGGCCTCGGTCACCGCGCTGCTGGACTCCTCCGGCGCGATGGGCCTGTCCGTCGGCCGCGCCGCCCAGCGTCGCGACCAGGCGCGCCGCGCCCGCCGCCTGGTACTGGAGAACCCGGTCGCGTACTACGCCGACGCCGACACCGAACTTCTGGGCCAGTTGCGGGCCCCCGCCCTCGCCGAGGACCTGGAGCGGCTGACCGGGCTGACGGTGGAGCGACGGGCCGAGGGCGTGGCGCTCATCGACACCTCCGGCAGGCTGTCCGACCTCCGCTTCCCCGGCGGCGGTACGGTCGCGCAGGCCGCGCTGCTGCTCGCCGCCCGGATCAGCGCCGCCGTGCAGCGGTCCGGACGGCACGCCCTCGAACTGCTGCCCGCGCCCACCGCCGCCGAACGCCTCGCGGCCCGCGCCCGGCGTATCGACGCGGCCCTGCCGTCGCGCGGGCTGATCACCGAACTCGCCGAACCGGACGAGGAGTCGGCGTACGAGGCACCCGGCGGCGAGGGTCAGGGGCCGACGGAGGCCCGTTATCCCTTCGTCACGGATTCCTGGCTCCGGGGCAGGCTCAGGGAGATCACCGCCGAGTACGGAGCGGGCTTCGCCGCCGATCTGCGCGGCGACCCGGACCGGCTGCTCGGCCAGGCCCTCGACCTGCTGGCCGCCATGTCGCTGATCGTCCGGGTCGACGGCGGAGCCCTCGCGCTTCCGCTGCTCGCCCGCTACCGGGGGGTCACGGCCCGCGTGAGAACCCGTACAGCGGCCGGGCCGCCCTCCCAGACCGCCCTGTCCGTCGACGACACCACCAAGGACCCGACTCCGTGAGCACCCCCGCTCCCACTCCGGTTGCCCCCTCACTCACGGCCTCCGCCGCCCGGTTCGTCCCCACCCGTGCCGGGATCATCAATCTGTGGGACTACCGGGACGAGGAGTTCTCCTTCGCCGGTGGCTGGCTGGTGTTGCGCGGACCCAACGGATCGGGCAAGACCAAGGCCCTGGAAGTCCTCTTCCCGTTCGTCCTCGACGGCCGTATCGACCCCAAGCGGCTCAACCCGTTCGCCGCCGAGGACCGCACGATGAAGTCCAACCTGCTCTTCCGCGGGCAGGACAGCGCGCTGGGCTACGTCTGGATCGAGTTCACCCACCGGGAGACCGGCCAGGCCGTCACCTGCGGCATCGGGCTGCACGCCCAGCGGCACCGCGACACGCCCGCTCGCTGGCACTTCGTCGCCGAGGGCCGGGTCGGCGAGGACTTCTCCCTCCTCACCCACGACGACCGGCCGATGACGAGGAAACAGCTCGCCGCCGAACTCGGCCGCGAACTGATCGCCTCCACCGCCGACTACCGCGCCGCCGTCGACCAGCGCCTGTTCGGCCTCGGCCCGGAGCGGTACGAGCAACTGCTCACCCTGATCCTCACGTTGCGCCGCCCGCAGCTGGCCAAGAACCTCGACCCGGCCAAGCTCTCCGACACCCTCACCGCCGGTCTGCGCCCCCTCGACGACGACCTGATCGCCGAGGCGGCCCGCTCCTTCGACGACATGGAGTCCGTGCAGCGCACGCTGGAGGGGCTGGCCGCCGCCGACGACGCCACCCGTGCCTTCCTCGCGAGCTACTCCACCTATCTGCGGGTGCACGCCCGTGCCGCCGCGGACCGGCTCACTGCCCGCCGCACCGAGACCGCCGAGCGCGCCGCCGCGCTGCGCACCGCTGTCGCGGACCTGGCGGCGGCCCGCGAGCAGCAGGCCGCCGCCGAGGCGCGCGCCGAGTCGGCCGACGCCTCGCTCGCCGCCCAGCGCGCCCGCCTCGAACAACTGCGCTCCTCCGCCGCCTACCAGGCCGTCGAGCAACTGGCCGACCTGGAACGCCTGGTGCGCACCTGCGAGCAGACCGCCCGGCAGGCGAGCGCCGAACGCGAACGCCGCAGCGCCGCCACCGGCCGCGCCCGCGCCGAGGCCGAACACGCCGCGCGGCTCGCCGCCGAACTCGACGCCGCAGTCTCCCGGGCCGCCGCCGACGTCGGCGACGACGCGCACACCGCCGGCCTGCTCTGGACACCGGCCGACGCCGAACCCGCCCGCCTCGCCGAACGCTCCGCCGCCCTCGCCGCCGCCCGCCACGAGGGCGTACGGGCCGTGCGCGCCGCTCAGCAGACGGCACGCGGCGCCGAGCAGACCCGCGGCCTCGCCCGGGTCTCCCTCGACCGCGCCGAGGAGGCCGTCACCGCGGCCGAAACCGCGGAGACCGCCGCCGAGTCGGTCCTTCACGCCGCCCGCGAACAGGCCCGTACGGCCCTCGGCCAGTGGATGGGCACACATGGCGAACTCCTGACCGAGGAGGGGACCGGCCGACTCGCCGAAGCCCTCGAACTCACCGGCGAGGCTGAGGCGTTCACGCTCGTCGACGCCTTCGCCGAGGCCACCGCGCCCGCCGTGCAGGAAGTGCGCGACACCCTCGCCGCCCTGCGCGCCCAGCGCACCGACGCGGAGCGCCGCCGCGCCGATACGGAGGCCGAACGCGACCGGATCGCCGCCGAACACGACGACGCCCCGCCCCCGGCCCGCGGCCGCACCGCCGACCGGGCGCCCGGCGAGGGCGTTCCGCTGTGGCGGCTCGTCGACTTCGACGATGACCTGACGGACCGTCAACGAGCCGACCTGGAAGCGGCCCTGGAGGCATCGGGCCTCCTCGACGCCCTTGTTACCGCCGAGGACACCCCCGTGACGGCCGGGCACAGCGAGGGCTACCTCCGTGCCGGCGCCCCGGTGAGCGGACCGAGTCTCGCCGACCTCCTGCGCCCCGAGGCCCCCGAGGCCCCCGACACCGGCGACGCGATCCCGACCGCCGCCCGGATCACCGCCGTACTGCGCTCCGTCGCCGTCACCGGAGACCTCGACTCGGGCATCCCGCAGATCAGCCCCGACGGCCGGTACGCGGCCGGGGTCCTGGTCGGTGCCCACACCAAGGAGCACGCCGAGTACGTCGGCGCCACCGCCCGCGCCCGTCGGCGCGCTGCCCGGATCGCCGCCTGCGAGACGCTGCTGGCCGAACTCTCCGCCCAGCTCGACGAGTTGGCGCGCGCGCAGGCCCGTACTGACGCCGCCCTCGACGCGTATGCCGCCGCCCGCGCCGCCCTGCCCCGCACCACCGGCATCACACAGGCGCTGCGCGGGCTCGACCGGGCCGCGGCGAGGCTGCGCGCCACCCGCGACGCCGCCGACGCCGCCCGGGCCGCGTACGACGAGTCGGTGGCCGCCTGCTCGGTCGCCGAGCGCGCCCTGCGTCGTACCGCCGCCGAGCACGCCATCGAGACCGACCGCGTCGACGCCGTCGAGACCGCCACCCGCGCCTTCGAGACGGCGGTCCGCGAACTGGCCGCCCGCCGCCGCGAACACGCCCGCCAGACCGAGGCCTCACAGGCAGCCGCCGAACGGCTCACCGCCGCCGCCGAGGACGAGGAGGCGGCGCTGGACACCGAGCGCGCCGCGCGCCGCCGGCACGCCGAGGAGGCCGCGGGACTTGAGGCCCTCCAGGAAGCCGTCGGGGCCGAGGCGCAGGAGGTGATGCGCCAGGTCCAGGAGACCGAGGACGGCATCGACGCCCTGGTGGGGGAGGCCGAGGCGGCCCGCACCGCTCAGCACGGCGCGATCGCGGGCACCGCCGCGGCCGAGGCCCGCCGTACGGCCGCCGCCGAGGCCCGGTCGGTCGCCGCGGCGGAGGAGAAGGACACCGCCCGCTCCCTGCGCCCGTACGCCGCCCGCGAACTCCTCGACATCCTGCGCTGCCCGCCCGGCCTCGCCTGGCCCGCCCAGGAGGCCGACTGGACCGGTGAGGCACTCCCGCCGGCCGTGGCCGCCGTACACGAGGCGATCCTCTCCGCGACCCGCGACCTCGCCCCCACCGAGACCAGCCTCAAGCAGTCCGTCACCCGGCTCACCAAGGCCCTGGACGACCTCCAGGCGCAGCTTGCCGCGGCCGGACAGGACTACCGGCCCGAATGGGACGGCTCCGACGGCGTCATCCTCGTCCGCGTGGCCGACGAGGAGGGCCCGCTGCCGGTCGCCGCCTTCGCCCAGAAGATCTCCTCCCACCGCCGTGACCAGGCCGAACTGCTCTCCGAGTCCGAGCAGCGCATCCTGGAGGACGCCCTGCTCACCCGGCTTGCCCAGCAGATCCACGACCGCACGGTCGACGCCCGCGACCTGATCCGGCGGATGAACACCGACATGCGACGGCGCACGATGTCCTCGGGGACGACGGTCGGGGTGAGCTGGCTGCTCGCCGACCACCTCGACGACGAACAGCGCGCCGTCTGCGCCCTCCTCGACGCAGACGCCGCCCGCCTCGGCCCGGAGGGGCTGGCCCGGGTGCGCGTCCACTTCGCCGCGCAGATCAAGACCGCCCGCGCCCGTCACCGTGACCAGCCCTACCGCGAGCTGCTCGCCGAGACCCTCGACTACCGGCGCTGGCGGCAGTTCGCGTTCCAGCTCGTACGCCCGGACAAGAGCGAAGAGCGACTCACCCGCGCCCGGCACAGCCGCCTGTCCGGCGGTGAGCAGTCCGTGTCGCTGCACCTGCCGCTGTTCGCCGCCGCGCACGCCATGCTCAACTCCGCCGATCCGCACGCCCCGCGTCTGCTCGCCCTGGATGAGGCCTTCGCCGGGGTGGACGACACCGGGCGCGGCGAACTCATGTCACTGGCCGCGCAGTTCGACCTCGACCTGTTCATGACCGGCTACGACCTGTGGGCCGCCCACGCCTCCGTGTCCGCCGCCGCCCACTACGACCTCGCGCACACCGCCGTCGACCACACCGTCTCCGCGCTGCTGCTCGTCTGGGACGGCGCCCGGCTCCTCGCCGACGACACCGGCGACCTCACCGCCGCCCTCGGCTCGCCCGGCACCCGCCGCGTCCCGACCCCCGAGGAGGCCCCGGTTGCCGACTGAGCGGCGTGAAGATCACGGGTACGACGAGTTGCGCGGCGAGGGATGGGCCCGGCTGCTCGCCGCCGCCCGCCGCAGACTGGAGCGCACGGGGGGCGCGCTCGACGGCGACATCGGGCTCACGGGGCCCGGCGAGGCCGAGCGCCGTATCGTCATCGGCATCACCGGCCGCTACCGGCCCGAGACCGCCAAGCGCCTCGCCGTACCCCTGCGTGACCTGGACGGGTATCTGTATGACCGTTACGGCACCGGTCTCCTCCGGACCCTCGGCCGGCTCCACGGCCCCCTGCGTGACCGTCCGGCCGAACGGGCCGACGAGGAAGCACGCCGCGAACAGGCCCTGGAGTCCGCCCATTCCAGTCGGCTCGCCGGGCAGGGGTGGTTCGCCGCATGGCTGGACCGGATCGCCGCCGACGGCACCCTCACCCGTCTCGTACGCCGGGGCAACGCGCCGCTTCTCGACGCGGCGGTGCGCGTCCTGGAGAGGCTCCCCGGTGACGGGGACCGCGTTGCAGGCTCCCCGGAACGATCCCCCGCTGGCCTGCCGCTTCCGGTTCTCGCGGAGTGGGCCACCGGCGACACCAAGGCTCTTGTTCCCGGCACGCCGCTCGAACAGCTCGTCCTGCGTGCCCTCGCCCAGCGCACCGGCGGCGGTTTCGTCGTACCGCGTGACCGGGCCGGGCGGCGCGCCCTGTGGGAGAGCGCCGGCGCCATCGCGGACGACCTCGCCAGCCAGGTACTCGTCCTCAACATCGGCGCCGAGGGCGACACCGTCGTCTGCGACTGGCTGCGCGACGCCGCCGACTTCGGCATCCCCTTTCGGCTCACCCTCCAGCAGCTGGCCACCGACCCCGTCGTCCCCGCAGCCCGCACCATCTACGTCTGCGAGAACCCGGCCGTACTGCGCGCCGCCGCCGGCGAACTCCAGGACGCCGGCGCGGCCCTCGTGTGCACCGAGGGCGTCCCGTCCGCCGCCTGCCACAAACTGCTCGGCGACGCCGTACGCGCGGGAGCCCGGCTGCACTGGCGCGCCGACTTCGACTGGGCCGGCCTGCGCATCACCGCGGACGCCGTGGCCCGCCACGGCGCCCGCCTCTGGCGGATGACGGCCGCCGACTACACGGCGGCACTCGACGAGGGCGAGTCCACACCGCTCGCGGGACCGCCCGCGGCCAGCCCCTGGGACCCCGGACTGGCCCTCGCGATGGAGGCGTCGGGCAGCACGGTCATGGAGGAACGCCTCCTGCCCGCCCTCCTGTCCGACCTCAACCGTGCCTGACCCGGAGTCCGGTGGCCGTCGTCAACGACGATTCCGTAGAGCCGCTGCCGGCGTCGCGAGCAGGACCAGCCGTGAGGACCGCGGATTCTGGTTCCTGGGCGACCTCGCCCGCGTCTCTTCGTGATCGCGTGCGTCTTCTCAGTGAGTGCCGGTTTCCGGCTCCGGTCGGGGGAGCTCGTCGAGGTCGAGAGTGAAGGTGCGGCCGTCGGCCAGGGGGATGGGGAGTTTGCCGGAGCCGTATGCGTGGGTGTGTGCCGCGATGTAGCCGGACCCGGTGGGCTGGGTGTGCAGGACGACTTCCTGGGCGTACGGGTCCACGATCAGGTAGATCGGGATGCCGTAGCGCCCGTACTTGGCGGTGCAGTCGTCGTAGTCCTTGCGCGCGGAGGAGGTCGAGACGACCTCGGAGATCAGCAGGACGTCCTCGAAGCTGTAGCGCTTGCCCTCCTTGCGCGCGTCCTCGCGCAGGATGGCCAGGTCGGGGGCGGAGTTCTCGTCGGCGGGGAAGTCGATGTAGACGTCGGAGGTGACCTTCGCGTGACGGCCGAGAGCGAGAGAGTCGATCTGCATCGACCTGATGGTGCTGGAGTGCTCTTCGCTCTGCGGGGTCATGATCACCTTTCCGTCGGCCCCGAACAGGACCGTGTACCCCTTGGGGAACTCGGTGTGCATGATCGAGTCCACACTCATGGAGGGCTCCTTCCCGTGTGCCGTCATGATACGGCGGACAGTACTGTCCCCAGGCCCGCGGACTCGCGTGGCGTGCGCGCACCACAGGGGGGAACCGTCCGCACGAGCGGGCGCTGTGACGATGGGCGTGAGCCGGGCCCGTCCCGTAAGTGTTCGGACCCAACAGGCGGCGTTGGGTGACTGCCAGGGGCGGCGAGCACCTTCCGGGGTGGCCACGGGGCGGCCGCCACCAGGCGCGATCACGCACCAGTCACTACCGGCGGCAAGCCGCATCCCGGACATGAAGATCACGATCTACGGCTGGAGTAGTAAGTGGCGGTGGCCTGGATGTTCAATGGGCGGGGGGCTTTGTCCGAGTCCGACAACTCAACGATTCGAGACCTGTTGCTTCGGGAGTGCCCGATCCGGTGGCCGCTCGGTGGCCGGACGCCTTTGGACGGGGCACCATGAGGTAGCAGGGGGCAACCTGTCGTAAGTACTCTGATCAGGCACGACATCACTCGGCGGCATCAAGCGGTATCCGGCAACATGAACGCTCACGGTCTCGTAATGCGTAGGTCTCGGGTTCGAATCCCGAAGGCGGCTCTGTAGAAGCCTCAGGACTCACTCGCCGTGACCTGGGGCTTTTGCTTTTTCTGCCGCGAATTCCGCACACGCCAGCTTTCGGCCAAGGTGTGGGTGCGTGCCGTCACGCGGGGTCGCGGTGTCGTTTCCTCCTTTGTGGTTCGGGTCATAGGTGTGACGTTGCCCCCACACGGTTGGAGACCAGATGAGCGAGAAGAATCCGCTGAAATCGGCCGCGGTGAAGGCCGCCGAGGTGCTGCGCGGGGGTGGTGGGCCGCGGGACGGGATTCCCGGTTGGCCCGGTGCCGAGCCGCCGCCTGTCGACGAACCGACCGATCCGCGGGCTCCGCTGCCGCCCAAGCCCGACCAGAGTGGCCCGGAGACGGTCAGCCCGACGGGCAGGCCCACGGGAGCCGCTCAAGCCGACATGGCCCAGGGTGACGCGTACCTGACCACGGCTCAGGGCGCTCGCCTGTACGACACCGATCACTCCCTGAAGGCCGGCAACCGTGGGCCTGTGCTGCTTCAGGACCATCACCTGCGCGAGAAGATCACCCATTTTGATCACGAGCGCATCCCGGAGCGGGTCGTGCACGCGCGCGGCGCCGCTGCGCACGGTGTCTTCCAGGGGTATGGGACCGCCGCGCAGATCACCAAGGCGGCCTTCCTCGGGAAGGGTGTCGAGACGCCGGTGTTCACGCGGTTCTCGACCGTCCTCGGGTCGCGTGGTTCTTCGGACACCGTGCGGGACACGCGTGGTTTCGCGACGAAGTTCTATACGGACGAGGGAACGTTCGACCTCGTCGCCAACAACATTCCCGTCTTCTTCATTCAGGACGCGATCAAGTTCCCCGACATCATCCACGCCGGGAAGCCCCATCCGGACCGGGAGATTCCGCAGGCGCAGAGCGCGCACGACACGTTCTGGGACTTCGTCACCCTGCACACCGAGGCGACCCACCACACCCTGTGGAACATGTCGGACCGTGGCATCCCGCGTTCCTTCCGCATGATGGAGGGCTTCGGTGTTCATACCTTCCGGCTCGTCAACGCCGAAGGCGCGACGACGCTGGTGAAGTTCCATTGGAAGCCGAAACTGGGCGTGCATTCGCTGGTGTGGGAGGAAGCGCAGCTCATCAACGGTATGGATCCCGACTTCCACCGCCGGGACCTCGCCGACGCGATCGAGGCCGGCGCCCATCCGCAGTGGGAGCTCGCCGTCCAAGCCTTCCCCGACACCCCGGAGCAGATGTTCCAGGGCATCGACCTGCTCGACCCGACGAACATCGTCCCGGAGGAGCTGGCGCCCGTACAGCCGATCGGTCTGCTGACGCTCAACGCCAACCCGTCGAACTTCTTCGCCGAGACCGAGCAGGTCGCCTTCCATCCCGGGCATCTCGTGCCCGGCATCGACATCACCGACGACCCGCTGCTCAGCGGCCGGCTCTTCTCGTACCTGGATACGCAGATCACCCGTCTCGGCGGACCCAACTTCGCCCAGATTCCCATCAATCGCACCCACGCGCCCGTCAACGACATGCTGCGCGACGGCATGCACCAGACGGCCGTACACACCGGCGCCGCTCCCTACCGGCCCAATTCGCTCGACGGCGGCTGTCCGTTCCTCGCGGGCGCGGACACCGGGGCGTACATCGAGGTGCCCCGCGAGGTGCCGGCGGCGAAGAAGGTCCGCGAGGCGCCCGCGTCCTTCGCGGACCATTTCAGCCAGCCCCGGCTGTTCTGGCTCAGCATGACGCCCGTCGAGCGCGAGCACATCATCGCGGCTTACACCTTCGAGCTGGGCAAGTGTTACGAACCGGCCATCAAGGAGCGCGGGCTGAAGGTGCTCGCCAACATCGACCCTGAGCTGTGTGAGCAGGTGGCGATGGGACTCGGTCTGCCCGCGCCGGCCGCCACTGTGACGCTGACGAGCCCCGAGCCGAGCCCGGCCCTGTCCCAGCTCGGGCAGACCTGGCCGCTCGACGGACGCATCATCGGCATCATCGCCGACGCCGACGGCGACCTGGACGGAGTGCGGTCGGTGCGGCAGGCGGTGCTGGACGCCGGGATGGTCCCGCTGGTGATCGCCCCGGCGGGCGGCAAGCTGGAGGGTGGCGGCGGCGAGCCGGTCGCGGTCCAGCGCAGCTATGTCACGGCCCGGTCCGTCGAGTACGACGCCCTTCTGGTGGTGGGAGTGCCCGGGATCGGCAGTGACGCGTCCGGCGTACGGGACGCCAAGGCCGCCGAGGCGGTGGCGCCGGCCGGCGCGGCTACCGATCCGCGCGTGCAGCTGATGCTGCTGGAGGCGTTCCGGCACGGCAAGGCCATCGGTGGCTGGGCGGGCGCCGAACGGGTCCTGGAATCCGCGGGCGTTCCCGTCGGGGCGCCGGGTGTGGTGACCGGCGACAGCGGCACCGGGACGCTGGAGCAGATCACGCAGCTTCTGGGGCGGCACCGGGTGTGGGATCGCTTCCCCATCGGCGTCTGACCGGCCGGGCGGACATCCCGTTTCGTGAGACGCGTCACCGGGGCGACCGACGGCGGTCGCCCCGGTGACGTGGTTCTCTTGGGGCTCATGGGTCTCACGGGGAGAGTGGGGGGCGGGGCAGTGGGGTGGGCGGATGTTGCCGGGGACACGGCGCTGACCATCAAGGTTCCCGAGGCCGATCCGCTGGTGAAGGCCGGCTTTCCCGCTCATGTCACCGTGCTCTACCCCTTCTTGCACGAGAGCCGGATAGACGGGCGGGTTCACGGTGAACTGCTCGACCTTTTCGGCTCGTACGACGCCTTCGAGCTGACGTTCGCCGAGTTCGGGCGGTACCCCGGTGTTCTGTTCCTCGATCCTCAGCCGGCCGATCCGGTGCGGGCGCTCACGAAGGAGCTGACCGGGCGCTGGCCCGAAGCGGTGCCGTACCGGGGCCTGTTCGGTGAGGGGCTCGACCCCCATCTGACGATCGCCAACCATGAGGGCCCGGAGACCTGGGAGCGCGCGTACGACGCCCTGGAGGCGGAGTGCGCGCCCGCCCTGCCGGTGACCGCCCGGGTGGGGGCGGTCCACCTGATCGTCCGGGACGGTGACGGCTGGCGCGACCGTACGGCGTACCCGCTGGGAGGGAACGACGGTGTTACGCCGGGCTGTTCTCCAGGACCACGGACCGGGTGAGGTTGCGGGGCTTGTCCGGGTCGTAGCCGCGGGACTCGGCGAGCGCGACCGCCAGGCGCTGAGCGCGGATCAGGTCGGCCAGCGGGTCCAGGCCGCCGTCGGAGCTGCCCCCGGATTCGGCGGTCATCGTGCCGCCGACGCTGCGGATGTCCTCCGCCAGGCCGTCCGGCAGCGCGCCGAAGATCCAGGCCACGCGGCCGGGGCCGGTGATGCTGATCGGCCCGTGCCGGTACTCCATGGCGGGGTACGCCTCGGTCCAGGCGCCCGCCGCCTCGCGCATCTTGAGCCCCGCCTCCAGTGCGAGACCGTACGTCCAGCCGGTGCCGAGGAAGGTGAACTGCTCGGCGCCGAGCACCTCGGCGGCCAACGGCACGGTGACGGCGCGCTCGGCGTCCTGGATCGCCTCCGCGAGCGGGCGTACGCCGGTCGGAAGCGCGTCCTCCGCTTCCAGGTGGGCGCGCAGCAGGGCGAGGACGGTGGTGGCGAAGCGGGTCTGCACCACCGACTCCTCGTCGGCGAAGTCCAGTACGGCGATGGCGTCCGCCGCGTCCATTACGGGCGTTTCGGGGTCGGCTGTGATCGCGCCGGTGGGGATGGTTCCCTTCACGCGGCGGAGTACGTCCAGGACCTCCGTGGTGGTGCCGGAACGAGTGATCGCCAGGACGCGGTCGTAGCCGTCGCGGTACGGGAACTCCGAGGCGGCGAAGGCGTCGGTCTCGCCGTGGCCGCCGCTCTCGCGCAGTACGGCGTACGCCTGGGCCATGAACCAGGAGGTGCCGCAGCCGATCACGGCGACGCGCTCGCCGCGGCGGGGCAGGGCGTCCGTGTGGAGCGGGAGCGACTTGGCCGCCCGGGCCCATGTGGCAGGCTGAGTGGCGATCTCGGCCGAGGTGTGGGAGGCGGAAGAATCTGCGGTGGACATTGGACGTACCCCCATATGATTGAACGTGCTTGAAATACCGCTGTTCCGAGCAGCTTCGAGCGTCAGCCCGGCGTGTGGCGAAGTATCCACGATGCTGAACTCGCAGTCCACGTTGTGAAGGAGTCCGACCGCATGTCGAAACATGAGCGGTGGAGCGCGTTGCTGGAGCTGCTGGCCGCCGAGGGGAGACTGGAGGTCGAGGAGGCCGCCGGTACGTTGGAGGTCTCCGCCGCGACGATCCGGCGCGATCTCGACGAACTCGCGGAGCAGCAGATGCTCGTGCGGACCAGGGGCGGGGCGATCGCGCACGGGGTGTCGTACGAGCTGCCGCTGCGGTACAAGTCCTCGCGCCACGCGTCCGAGAAGCAGCGGATCGCGGCGGCGGTGGCCGAACTGGTCGCCGACGGGGACGTGGTGGGGCTCAACGGGGGCACGACCACGACTGAGGTGGCGCGGGCGCTGGCGCTGCGGGCCGGTGGTGGTGGTGGCGGCGGCGGTGGTGGCGGTCGGCGTGATTCCGGTGCGGGTTTCGCTGCCGGGCCCGTTTTGACCGTGGTCACCAATGCGCTAAACATCGCGGGTGAGTTGGCGGTGCGGCCGCAGATCAAGATCGTGGTTACGGGTGGGGTGGCGCGGCCGCAGACGTACGAGCTGGTCGGGCCGCTGACCACGGGCGTACTCCACGAGGTCGTGCTGGACGTCGTCATACTCGGCGTCGACGGGGTGGATCCGGACCTGGGGATCATGGCGCATCAGGAGGACGAGGCGAGTGTCAGCCGGCTGTTTGCGGAGAGGGCGCACCGGGTGATCGTTGTGACTGATTCGTCGAAGATGGGGAAGCGGGCGTTTGCGCGGATCTGTGGGCTGGACCGTATCGATGTGGTGGTGACGGACTCGGCGATCTCGGGGGAGGCGGCCGGTCGGCTCCGCGACGCCGGGATCAAGGTGATCACCGTCTAGGCCCGGACTTCGCGGGTCGCTGAAAAGGTTCGCCGCAGCGGCTCTTCGGCGTCCGAACCCGACCGGATCGGACCGGCATTGCGATCGCCGTTGCGGACCGGACTGAGCGGCGATCGGTCGTGACCAGTTGATCTTCACGATCGGGTGACCTGCGAAGTACGGGTCTAGG
>NZ_JAGGPA010000068.1 GCF_018614035.1 Streptomyces sp. ISL-96 | reverse complement strand
GCGAAGTCCGGGCCTAGACGTGGTGCGCCCCGCCTACCGGCCCGTCGGTCGTCAGCGAGACAGTAGCCACTTGCCGGAGTTTCCCCGTGGGCTCCCCCCGGGGGCCGCCCCCCAGATGCATTGCGGCGGAGGGGCGGCGGTCAAGGGTGAAGCGCAGCGCAATCGCCGCAGGCGACGCGACGTAGGAGCGCCCTTTACCGGCGGGCCTTCGGCGCCACACTTACGAGTGGCGGCCCCCATCGGCAGATGCGATCAACGCCCCGGGCCGCACGAAGCTGGCCTCCCGCTCGGCCCCGGGGTCCGTCATCGACGCCGGACAGGGCCCGCTGCCGCCACAGGCGACGCCGTCGCCTTCGCCCTCGGCGCTGGTCGTCCGTGCCCAGGATCGCCTCGGAGGTGAGCGCGCCATGTCCGCGACTCCAAGGTCACCGACGGCCCGCAGCTCGCGGTTGCGCCCGACTCATGGGCCGCGTTCGTCTCGTACGCCCGCGCCTGACACCGCACGCCCGCACCGCAGCAGCCGAGTGCCCTCACCCGTGGGTGGGGGCATTTCGCTGGGCATATGCGGGAGTTGGGCGCGGTGCTGTAGCGTAACCGCGTCATCACACTTCGTGTCCGTCCGGGCACGGGGCGGTCCCCGGCGGTGCTACCAACACCATCCGAGGACCTTCACCATCGAGGACTGAACAAGGAGTCCCGAGGATGCTTCGGCATGCTATCGCGCCCCTTCGGCGGTACACCAAGGCTTCGCACGACGTCGTGCAGCACCCGCGTCTGAACAGCGACGCGAAGATCCTGCTTCTGTACGTACAGGGGCTCCCCGAGGGCTCGACCGAAAAGCCGCTGAGCGCACACGCGGAGCGGCTCGGGATCAAGGGCCGGGCGTACCAGAAGGTCAAGCAACTACTCACCACCTGCGGGTTCCTGCACGAGTGGCGGCACCAGAACGAGCGCGGCCGGTGGGTGACGGATCAGCTGCTCGCCAACGTCCACCTCACCACCGAGGATGCGGCGGCCGTCAGGGACGGCGGCGTACCGAGTACGCACATGCGGACGGTCGGTGAACCGGCGCCTCGGGTGGTCGGTGACTCCCCTTCAGGGGATAAAAACGGGGAAGAGAACACTCCCCACCCACCCCCCGAGACACAGGTCGACGCGGACCCGGAACGCGCTGTCGCGGAGGGCGTGTTGCTGTCCCTGCGGCAGTCGCGCCGCGAACTGCACCTGGGTGAGAGCGAGGCCCGTACGCTTTCCGCGATCGCGGCCGACTGGCTGCGCAGAGGCATCAGCCCGGCTGACCTGCGTCACGCGCTGACCAGCGCCCTGCCGCCTACCGGTGTCCGTTCCGCAGTCGGGTTCCTGCGGCACCGCCTGACGGTGAAGATGCCGCAGGAGCGGACCGTCGTACACCCGACTCCCCAAGCGCCCCCGCAGACGGACCGCCTATCGAACGCGCTCATCACCTGCGAGGGGCCCGGCCCGGAACACGTCTTCCGCCCCCTGGCCGACGAGACGCACTGCGGCCCCTGCCGCCAGGAGCAGGCCTGGGAGGCCCACAACGCGAAGTACTCGTCCCTCACCCCGGCTCCAGCGACAGTCACGAGCTGAGGTCCGCCGTACATGCCAATAGCGAATCGCGACCGACGGAGTGGACATCTTTGTCGAGCACGGGATCGGGGGACCTGCGAAGGGCACGGGACGGTCAGGCGCCCATCCACGAGGTCGTCGCTGAGTATCTGCGGTACCTGTCGTGGGAGGCGGGAGACGAATTCCCCTTCAGCTTTCAGCTGCGGCAGTACCCGGCCACGGTCCCTGTCGTCATCGACCCGCGGTTCGGACACGGGCTTCCCGTGATCGAGGCCAACCGGGTGCCTGTGAAGGCGCTGACGGACCTGTGGGAGGCCGGGGAGTCGGTCGAGGACATCGCGTACGAGTACGACATGGAGCCGGAGCAGGTAGACGCTCTGTGCCTACGCCGTGCGGTCCGACCGCATCGACCGCACTTGGCCGTGATCAGTGTCGCCGGACCGCAGCCGGAGCAGGACCCGGTTGCCTACGATGCCGTGATGGCTCGTGATCCGATCGCGTACGTACGGTTCCAGGGCACGGTTCCCCGGGCGCGCGGCAACTTTCCCGGGGTCTTCGGGCTCGTCAACGGTCTCGCGCGGGACGGGAGGCTGACCGCCAAGCAGGAACGGTTTCGGCGTACGAACAATGACTGGTACGACGCGGCGTACACCGATCCGAGCACCATCGATCCGGCCGTCTACGACGATCGGGTGAACCCGGGTGCCGCCGCCTGGTTCAAGCCCACCGCCGTGGAGCTGATCGCGCGCGTGGGCGGCTACCTGGAGATCCTGGCCGCCCACGGCGTCGAGTGGCAGCTTGTGCGGTCCGCCGATCCGGGGCGCGTCGTCTACGAGGACGCGCACCAGATCGTCGTCGTCCCGCATGGCTGCGGGGAGCGAACCGGCAGTCGTGGCCGCTGACCACGGCGCGGCGGCGCCGGTGGCGCGCGCACCGCTCAGATGCCGAACTCCGTGGGCGGCACACCGAGAGCGGCGCAGGCTTCGCGAATGGCGTACTGCTCGGACGGCTCGAAGTGCCCGTCCGCGCCGGCGACGACCATGCCGGTCTGGATGACCGCGCGGGCCTCCGCGGGCTTCTTGGCCGCCTTTCCGATCACCTGCAGCGCGTCGGCCTTGCCCAGTTCGAAGTTGGCCAGCAGCCGATCCACATGCTGGTTGAAGCGCTGGCGGAGCTGGTCCGCCGGAAAGTTCTGCAGGACCTCGTTGGAGACGATCAGCTCCTCGACGCGCTGTCGCTCCGCCGGCTCCACCTGCCCGTCGGCCGCCGCCACCAGTGCGCACATCGCCATGCTCGCGTCCCGGTAGGCGCCGCTCTTGAGTTCGGTCTTGACCGACGCCAGCTGGGTCTTGAACAGCCCGATCAGCTGGGCCTTGGACCCGCCCGAGGCCGAGGCCGAGGCCGAGCCCGATCCGTGGGCCCCGCTCTGCCCGTGCCCCCCGCCCGTGGCCCGACTGCTCTGGGACTGCTGGAAGCTCTTGGCCTGGTCCTTGATCCGGTCCCACTTCACCACTGGTGCCACCTCGGCTCGTACGGCTGTCGATTGCCTTCACGATCTGTCAGGTGAACGTCCCTGAGAGCGACCGGGTTCCCGCATGGCAAAGGTGGAGCAAAGAAGGGGCGTCACTTGCGGTTGTAGAGACGCATCGTCACCGTGCCGAACACCGCCAGCAGCACCGCCGACCAGCCCAGTGTCCAGCCGATGTCGGCGGCCGGCCAGTTGCCCGCCATCAGTTCCCGCACCGCCGTCGCCACATGGGTCACCGGGCTGTTGTTCACGAATGCCTGCAGCCAGCCCGGCATCGTCTTCGGGTCGACGAAGACATTGCTCAGGAACGTCAGCGGGAAGATCACCATCATGCTGACGCCCATCACCGACTTCTCGGTGCGCAGCAGCAGGCCGAACATCGTCCAGATCCACGAGAACGCGAACGAGAAGACCATCAGCAGCGCCACACCCGCGAGCACGCCGAGTACGCCGCCGTGCGGGCGGTAGCCGATGAGCATGCCGACCGCCAGCATCACGGCGGACGCGATCAGATAGCGGATCACGTCGCCCAGCAGGTAGCCGACCATCGGCGCCGGGCGCCAGATCGGCAGCGTACGGAAACGGTCGAAGACGCCCTTGGTGATGTCGGTGTTGACGGCGACGCCCGTGTACATGGTGATCATCACGATGCTCATGGTGAGGATGCCGGGCAGCAGGAACTGGATGTAGTCCGCGACCGATCCGGCCAGCGCCCCGCCGAAGAGGTACGCGTACATCAGCACCATCATGATCGGGAAAGCCGTTACGTCGAAGAGCTGCTCCGGCACATGCTTGATCTTGAGCATGGCGCGCCAGCCGAAGGTCAAAGACGCGGAGAGCGCGCTGGGGCGCGGCGGGCGGTCCTTGCTCACGAGAAGCGCGGCGAGCTCCTCCGCCTTCGGAGCTTCGAAAGTGAGTTCGTCGGGGCCCTTGTCCTTGTCCTTGTCCTTGTCCTTGTCCTTGGTCGCGACGGTGCTCATGCCGGCACTCCTGTCGTCCCTGTCGTCGAGTCGTTCATCGTCTCGCTCCTCTTGTTCCTGTCCGTCAGCGCCAGGAACACCTCGTCCAGGCTCGGCTGGCCCAGCGCGAAGTTGTCGACCGTGATCCCCGACGAAGCGAGCTCCGACAGCGCCCGCGCCGCCTGTTCCGCCGCGCCCAGGTCGCTCGCGTGCCCGTTGACCGTCGCCGTCAGGGCGACGGGATCCGCGTCCAGCTGTACGGCGACGTTCAGCGCCCGCCGCAGGACCCGCTCGGCCTCGGGGCGCTGCGCGGGGTCCCGGAGCCGCAGATGTACGGAGCCCGAGCCGACCGACGCCTTGAGCTCGCCCTTCGTACCCTCCGCGATGACCTTGCCGTGGTCGATCACGGCGATACGGGAGGCCAGGTGGTCGGCCTCGTCCAGGTACTGCGTGGTCAGCAGCACCGTCGTGCCCTGGGCGACGACCGCCCGCACGATGTCCCACACCTGGTTGCGGCTGCGCGGGTCTAGGCCGGTCGTCGGCTCGTCGAGGAAGAGCAGGTCGGGCGTGTTGAGGATGCTCGCGGCGATGTCGATACGGCGCCGCATGCCGCCGGAGTAGTTCTTGACCTGGCGGTCGGCCGCCTCCGCGAGGCCGAAGGCCTCCAGGAGCTGGGCCGACCTGGTGCGCGCGGCGGGCTTGGAGTGGCCGAGGAGGCGGCCCAGCAGCACGAGGTTCTCCGTACCGGTCAGGTCCTCGTCCACCGACGCGTACTGCCCGGTGAGGCTGACCCTCCCCCGTACCGCGTCGGCCTCCCGCACCACGTCCTTGCCGAACACGTGCGCCTCGCCGCCGTCGGGGCGCAGCAGGGTCGCGAGCATCTTCACCGCGGTCGTCTTGCCTGCCCCGTTCGGCCCGAGTACGCCGTACACGGTGCCGGCGGGGACGGCCAGGTCGATGCCGTCGACAGCCCGGTTCTCACCGAAGACCTTGACCAGGCCGGCCGTCTCAATGGCGAGTTCCGGGCCGGGATTTCCACTCATGTCGCTGCCCCTCCGAGCGGTCGTCGGGTGGTCTGGATCGTCTCTACCCAGTGTTGACTGGCCGCGCGCCCGGAAGTAATCGTTCTTTGGTCCTACAGCTCACTGCTCATGGGTGTAGAAGACGTAGAACGCGGCGACCGTCATCCCGGCGCCCAGCGCCCCTCCGACGACCACGGAGCTGAGGATGCTGTTTTCGGACAGGCTGTGGAGGAAGCCGAGCGCTACGCCGAAGAGCGCGCCGTACGCGGCGGCGCGGACCAGGGGGATCATCGCGCGCTGGGTGCGTCCGAGGAGGAAGCACAGGGCTGCCACGATGACGGCGCAGATCACGCCGAAGCCCACGTTCCAGCCGGTCACGGGACCGGCGTCGCGGGCGATGAAGGATGCGTAGATTCCGTACGCCACACCGAGTACGGCCGGCACGATGCCCCGGTGGCGTCGCTCTGCCGGTGCGCTGGGACGTGTCGACCTGGTTGGTGTGGTTGGTGTGGTTGGTGTCGTTGGGCCTGTCGGGCCTGTCGGGCCTGTCGGTCCCTGTGAGCGGCCAGGGATCGCCGAATGTGCAGCCATCGCAGAACTCCTTCCGCAGCGCACACCCCCGCACTTCCCCCATCAGGTCACACCCGCGCGCGTCGGTCGGCAAGTGGATCTAGCCTCCGGTCGGCCGCCGGGCCAGCTCCGCCAGTGTTTCCAGGGCGTACGAAAGAACCTCCCGCGCCGGCGACGCCAGGCCGATCCGTACCGCGTCCGGGGCAGTGTGCGGCGGTACGGCGAAGGCCGATCCCGGGGTGATCGCGATGCCCCGGGCCGCTGCCGCCGCCACGAAGGTGTCCGTACGCCAGGGTGCGGGCAGCTCCCACCAGCAGTAGTACGCGCACTGGTCCGTACGGATACGGAAGCCGCCGAGCACGCGCTGCACGAGGCGGTGGCGGGCCGCCGTGTCCGCGCGCTTGGCGGCGGTGACGGTGGCCACCGTGCCGTCGGTGATCCAGCGGGTGGCGGCCTCCAGGTTGAAGCGCGCCGCTGTCCAGGCGCCGGAGCGCAGGGCGTCGGCCAGCACGGCGGTGTGGCTGGGCGGCGCCGCCAGGAAGCCGGTGGTGAGGCCGGGGGCCAGGCGTTTGGAGAGGCTGTCGACGAGGACCGTGCGGGTGGGTGCGTGGGCGGCCAGGGGAGCGAGGGCTTCGGGGGTTTCGGGGGCGAGGAAGGCCCAAGTGGTGTCCTCGACCACGCCGATGTTCAGCTCCGCGCAGGCTGCCGCCAGTTGCGACCTGCGCTCCTCGCTCATCGTCACCGATGTCGGGTTGTGCAGGGTCGGCTGTACGTACACCGCGCCGAGCGGCGCCCTCCGGTGCGCGGCGTACAACGCGTCCGGGCACAGGCCGGACGCGTCGGCCAGGCTGACAGCGTTCCCCGCGATCGGTACGAGACTCACGCCGAGCCGTTCCGCGATCGCCTTGACCAGCGGATACGTCAGCTGCTCGACGCCGAGTCGGCCGCCGGGGCGCACGAATGAGGCGATGGCCGCGGCGATGGCCTGGCGGCCGTTGCCGGCGAAGAGCAGCTGCCCGGGGTCCGGCCGCCAACCACCCCTGGCCAGCAGCGACGCCGCCGCCTCCCGCGCCGCCGGGGTGCCGTCGGCCGCTGCCGGGCGGGTGGCCGCTTCCAGTACGTCGGGGCGCAGGAGGCCCGCGAGTGACTGCGCCATGAGCTCCGACTGGCCCTCCGCCACCGGGTAGTTGAGCTCCAGGTTGACGGCGGGGCTCCCCGGCGCCGCAGCCCCCTCCTCCGTGAGCGCGTGTCCGGGCGAGGGCGGCGCGGCCCGGA
Organism: Streptomyces sp. ISL-96; assembly: GCF_018614035.1. Taxonomy (GTDB): domain Bacteria; phylum Actinomycetota; class Actinomycetes; order Streptomycetales; family Streptomycetaceae; genus Streptomyces. The sequence continues at coordinate 43,539 of NZ_JAGGPA010000068.1, read as the reverse complement.
CGAACGTCCCGCGCCCGACCTCGCCCACCGCGAGACCCCGGCGCACCAGTTCGCCGTACACCCGGATCGCCGTGGAGTTCGCGATCCGGCGGCTGCGGGCGAAGGCGCGCTGGGTGGGCAGCCGGTCGCCGGGGCGCAGCCGGCCGGCGGCGATCTCGGCGGCCAGTTGGTCGGCCACCCGCCGGAAGTCCTCCGCCATGGCGCTCCACCATCCATTCGAACCGGTCCGGAACATTGCACCGAGAGCAAAGAGCCTATTGCACCGAGAAGTTGGCCGCGCCTAGCCTCCTCAGCATGGCAACGTCACAGCTCGCAGCAGATGTCAACGGCATCACCATCGGCTACACCGACGAGGGCAGCGGTCCCCCTCTCGTCCTCATCCACGGCCACCCCTTCGACCGCACCATGTGGGCCCCGCAGATCGACGCCTTCGCCCCCACCCACCGCGTGATCGCCCCTGACCTGCGCGGTTACGGCGAGAGTCAGGTCGTCCCCGGCATCACCCCGCTGTCCGCCTTCGCCGCGGACATCGCGGCGCTCCTCGACCACCTCGGCGTCGAGCGCGCCGTACTCGGCGGGCTCTCGATGGGCGGCCAGATCGTGATGGAGTGCTACCGACTCTTCCCCGAGCGCATCACCGGCCTCGTCCTCGCCGACACCTTCCCCGCCGCCGAGACGGAGGAAGGAAAGCGGGAGCGCAACGCCGTCGCCGACCGCCTCCTCAGTGAGGGCATGAAGGGGTACGCCGACGAGGTCCGGGACAAGATGGTCGCCCCGTACAACACCGAGGCATCGGCCCATGTCCACCGCATGATGACCGCCACCTCCCCCGAGGGCGCGGCAGCCGCCCTGCGCGGGCGGGCGGAGCGGCCGGACTACCGCGACCTGCTGACGCGCGTGAGCGTCCCCACGCTGGTGGTGGTGGGCCGCGACGACACCTACACGCCCGTCGCGGACGCCGAAGCGATGCACGCCGCGATCCCCGGCTCGACTCTCGCGGTCATCGAGTCGTCGGCCCATCTCCCCAACCTGGAACGCCCCGACGTCTTCAACGCCGCACTGCGCGCCCACCTCGCCCACCTCGCCCGCTAGGCCTGGAGGGCCTGGCGGACACAGGCCCGTCTCTGGGGGAGGATGCGGAACACGTCGAACGCCGCGCGGGAGAGGCTGGTTGGTTCCTTGGGGAGTGCCCGGGAGTGGAGGCGGCTCCTCGCGTGGGCGGACGGCCTCGGCCTCGCCCTGCTCAGCATCGTCGTCGCCTGCCGCGCCCTCGACACCGACGGCCTTACGCCCGTCCCCCAGCTCCTGGCCTTCCTGCCCTGGCTGCTCGTACCGGCCGCCCTGGGGCTCCTCGCCGCGCTCCTCGCCCGCTGGCGCTCCGGCATGGTGTGGGCGGCGGTCGTCCTCGCCGTGACCGGTTGGTACGTCCGGCCGTACGGGCCGCCGCCCGGTGGCGACGCCGAACCCACGGGCCGCGTCGCCGCCTCCGTCCGCGTCCTGACCTCGAACATCGAATTCGGTGACGCGACAGCGGACTTGATCGCCACCATCGAACGCGAGAATCCTGGCCTCGTCTTCATCCAGGAGTGTGACGACGACTGCACGCGCGCCCTCGCCGCGGAAGTCCCGGACGCGGCGTACCCGTACCGCGAAGTCGTCGCGGCCGGCGGCCCGGACGGTTCGGCGATCCTCAGCAAGTACCCGCTGCGGCCCGCGCCCGGGATCGACGGCGCTCTGGCCATGCCGGGCGCGGTGGCGCTGGTGCACGACCGTCCCGTACGCATCCAGCTCGTCCATCCACTGCCGCCCGTCCCCGGCAGCGTTCCCCGGTGGCGTGCCGAGCTGGGCGCGGTCCGCGACTACGCCGCCGGGGGCAAGGACCGGCCGACGCTGATCGCCGGTGACTTCAACGCCTCCCAGGACCACGCCGCCTTCCGGCGGATCCTCGACGCGGGCCGGTTGCGGGACAGTGCGGCGCTGGGCGGGGCGTTCCGCGCGCCGTCCTGGCCGGCGGACTGGGCGCGCTTCGGCACGCAGATCGACCATGTACTGGTGAGCGACGACTTCTCCGTACGGTCGGCCCGGTTCCTCACGCTCAGGCACACCGACCACAGGGCGCTGCTCGTCGAGTTGAAGCTGCACGGCGGCTAGAGGTGTGCTGGGGTGGGACTCATGGAACCCAGCGAAGACAGGGAAGACAGGGAAGACGCCAACCAGAAGATTCTCGACAACATCAACAGCCTGGTCGCCGAGGAGCGCGAGCTGCGCGAACGCTCCACCCGCCACCTGGGTCTCGACGACGCCGAGCGCGCCCGGCTGAAGGCCGTGGAGGTTCAGCTGGACCAGTGCTGGGACCTGCTCCGTCAGCGCCGCGCGAAGTCGGAGTTCGGCGAGGACCCGGGCGAGGCGCGGGTGCGGCCGGCCTCCGAGGTCGAGAACTACAAGAGCTGAAAGTTATCCACAGCCTATGGACAGTTCGCCGCAGGCAGGTGACTTGCATAAGGAGTTCGGTTTCGGTCTGTTTGGTGCATGGCTGAGCAGAGAGCAGGGGGCAGGCTGACGCCGCCCGAGTGGCTGACACAGGGGCTGCGGCCGCAGTCCGCGCCCGTGCCGTGGGCCGCCGTCGTCCGGGCCGGGATCGCGATGGCCACTCCGCTCGCCGTCGGATTCGCCGTCGACGAGCCGACGTACGGGGCGCTCGTGTCGATGGGCGCACTGTCCGGCGTCATCGGCGACACCGCCGACGCCTACCGGATGCGCCTGCTCAACATCGCCGTGCCCCAGTTCTTCGGCGCCGTCGGCGTCACCCTCGGCACGCTCGTGTACGGGCATGGATGGCTCGCCGTAGCGGTCCTGACCTGCGTCGCGCTCGTGTCCGGGATGATCTCGACGATCGGCGCGGTCGCCTCCGTGTCCGGGCTGCTGCTCCTGCTCCAGGCCGTCGTCGGAGCCGGGCTGCCGATGCCGGACCCCTGGTGGACCGCGCCCCTGCTGCTCACCCTGGGCGGCCTGTTCGTCCTCGTACTGACGCTGATCGCGTGGCCGCTGCGGGGTGGGGTGCCGGAACGGGACGCGGTCGCGCAGACGTACCGGGCGGCGGCCGACCTGCTGGAGGCGGCGGGCCGGGACACGGACACGGGCCGGGACACGGACACAGACACGTACGACGCGCGGCGCCAGGCCGTCACCCACTCCCTGAACACGGCGTACGACCTCGTCCTGGCCCGGCGGGCCCGCGACCACGGCCGCAGGAGTCCGCTCGTACGGCTGCTCGCGCAGCTCAACGTCGTCGTCCCGCTCGTCGAATCGGCGCCCGCGGCGCATCTGCGGCGGCGGCCGCTGCCGCCCGAAATTCCGGCTGCGGTACGGGAGTTGGCCGACGCGGTCGAACAGGGCGGCACGGGCGGCGACGCGTCCGAGCCCGGGCTGCGCCTTCGCCGCCTCCTGCTCCGCCTCCCTGAGCCGACGTCGCAGTCCGGGCGCGCCGTCGACCACGCCCTGCGGCACGCGGCGGCCGTCGTCCTCAGCGCGGACCCCGAGGCCGCGATGCTGGACGACCGGCTCGGGCGTCCCGCCGCCCTCGGCGTACGGGCCCGCCGTGCCACCCGTAACGTCCTGCTCTCCCATGCCTCCTGGCGCTACGGCCTGCGGCTCGCGCTGTGCATCGGCCTGGCACAGGCGCTCGTTTCGCTGATCGCGGTGCCGCGTTCGTACTGGGTGGCGCTGACCGTGGTGTTCGTGCTGAAGCCGGACTTCGGGTCGGTGTTCTCGCGGGCGGTGCAGCGGGCGTTCGGTACGGCGCTGGGTCTGGTGGTCGCCGCGGCGGTGCTGGCGGAGCTGGAGCGGGGGTGGTGGGACGTACCGGTGATGCTGGTGCTCGCCGCGCTGATCCCTGCCTTCACGGCGAAGGGGTACGCGTTCCAGACGGCGGCCATCACACCGGTCATCCTGCTGCTGTCCGACTTGCTCAACCGGGAGGGTTTCGGCCTGGTCCTGCCGCGCCTGTACGACAGCCTCATCGGCTGCGCGATCGCACTGCTGGCCGGGTATCTGCTGTGGCCGGAGAGCTGGAGCACGCGGGTGGGTGCGCGGCTCGCGGACACGGTGGCGGACACGGCGGGCTACGTGGAGTGCGCGTTCGGTCCGCCGGACCCGCCGGACCCGCAGGGCGAGCGGCAGCGGCAGCGGCTGCGCCGGCGTCTCTACCGGGACCTGTCGGTCGTACGCTCCGAATTCCAGCGGGCGCTGACCGAGCCGCCGCCGATGGGGACGCGGGCGGCGGCGTGGTGGCCGCTGGTCGTCGCGACGGAGCGGATCGTGGACGCGACGACGGCGGCCCGGGTCCGCATCAATCACGGGGCGGAGCCGCCGGCCGAGGCGGAAGTGGCGGAGGTGGCGCGGGAGCTGCGCGAGCTGGCGGAGGGGCTGCGGGCCAGCGACACGCTGGTGGAGGTACGGACGGACCTCCCCCGCGACGACGAATCGGTCCTGGCACCGCTGCGCCAGGAGGTGGCGGCGGCCCGGTCGGTGGCTTCGCCGGTGCGGCCGCGGGGGTGACGGCGGCGGGGGCTTCGGGGTCGGTGCCGCGCCGGGGCGTCTCCTCGGGCGTCGAACGTTCGGGTACCGCGTTGTTCCGTAAGCAGTGGTTGCGTTCAACGCCCTGCGGGGAGCGCCCCGACACGTCCCCTCCTGGCACAGTGACACGCGACGCGGCACCTCCAGCCCTTCCGGCCCTTCCAGCCCCCGGCCACTTCACCCCCTCCGCCCCCGGCCACTTCAGCCCTCCGGCCACTTCAGCCCCTCCGCCCCCCGGCCACTTCAGCCCTCCGGCCACTTTCAGCCCCTCCGCCCCCCGGCCACTTCAGCCCTCCGGCCACTTCAGCCCTTCCAGCCCCGGCCACTTCACCCCCTTCGCCCCCGGCCACTTCAGCCCCCCGGCCACTTTCAGCCCCTCCGCCCCCGGCCACTTCAGCCCTCCGGCCACTTCAGCCCCTTGGGCCCCTCCAGCCCTCCGGCCCTCCGGCCCTCCGGCCCCGGCCACTTTCAGCCCCTCCGGCGTTTGAGGAGCGGGGTCTGGGGCGGAGCCCCAGCCACCCCCGGCCACCTCAGCCCGTCCGGCGTTTGAGGACCGGGGCCTGGGGCGGAGCCACAGTTCGGGAAGGGGCGGGTAGGGGAACAGCGCCGCAGGCATCCAGCACCGCACCCCCGCCTCAGAACAGCGGCAGCTGCCCCGGAAACGACGGCACCTCGTAGCCATCCAGCGTCCGCTGCGCCGCCGCAGCAGCCGGCGCCCCGCGCTTCGAGCCGGCGCACAGGGTCAGCTCAGCGGCGGAAGCAGCCCGCGTGCGCGGGTCGTGGCGTACGAACCTGCCCGCGACAACGGCAACCTCACGCCCACAGAACGGGCACGGGCGACGCGGCGAAGCCGACGACCCCGCCCTCACGACGGCTTCGGCCCCTGAAGCCGCTCCATCTCACGCCGGTCCCGCTTCGTAGGACGCCCCGCCCCCCGCTCCCGCACCGCGACCGGCGCGACGAACTCCCGAGGAGGCGGCGGCGGGCTGTTGTCGACGTAGCACTCGGCCGCCACCGGAGGACCCACCCGCTTGCGGATGATCCGCGAGACGACCACGATCCGCTCCCGCCCCGCATGGAACAGCCGCACCTCGTCGCCCGCCTTCAGCGCGTGCGCGGGCTTGACCCGCTCGCCGCCGACGCGGACATGGCCCGCCTTGCAGGCGGCCGCAGCCTGGGCGCGGGTCTTGGTGAGCCGTACGGACCAGATCCAGACGTCGATCCGTACCGTCCCGCCCGCCCCGCTGTTCACCTCGTCCGAAGCCATGCCTCCGAGGGTACGGCCGCCGACAGCTCCGTGCCCCCGTACCCGGCCGACCGCACTACTATGCGCACGATCTACCGTCCGGAGGGGACCCCTCCGCACCGGGACCGCATCTCTGACTTGTCGCCACATGTCGTGCCACACAAGAGGAATAGGGGATTCCAATTGTGTCCGGCACACCTCCGGAAGCAGTTGAGAACAGTTGAGAACCGCATGAACCGCAACCCCGGCAGAGGGCTCCAGCCCAACGCCCTCGGCACCTTCGAAACGATCGTGATGGCCGTCGCGGGCAGCGCCCCCGCGTATTCCCTCGCCGCCACCACTGCCGTGCTCGTCGGCGCCGTCGGGCTCGCCAGTCCGGCCGCGCTGCTCTACTGCGCGGTACCGATGCTCGGCATCGTCCTGGCCTTCGGCCGCCTCGGCCGCATCGACGTGAACGCGGGCGCCACCTACTCCTGGGTCGGCCGCACCCTGCACCCGTTCCTCGGCTTCATCAGTGGCTGGGCGCTCGTCGTCGCCGCCACGATCTTCATGGTCGCCGGGTCGCTTCCCGCAGGTCAGATGACCCTTTCCCTCTTCGACCCGGACCTCGCGTCCAACACCGCGCTCGCCACCACCGCCGGCGCCGGCTGGTTCCTGCTGATGCTCGCCGTCGTACTCGGCGGCGCCCGTCTCTCCGCCCGCGCCCAGCTCCTCGTCTCCGGCGTCGAGCTCGCGATCCTGGTCCTCTTCGCGGTCGCGGCCCTCTTCCACCGCGGTTCGGCGACCGCCTTCGACTGGTCGTGGCTCGGCTTCGGCCACTTCGACGGCTTCACCGGCTTCGCCACCGGCACCCTGATCGCCGCCTTCTACTACTGGGGCTGGGACGTCACCAGCAACCTCAGCGAGGAGACCCGCAACAGCCGCCGCACGGCCGGCTTCGCCTCGCTGATTGGCATAGGCGTCGTCTTCCTGCTCTTCGTCGTCTTCACCATCGCCGTCAACATCATCCTTACGACTGAGCAGATCTCGGCCCACGACACCAACGTCCTGGCCCTCCTCGGCAACGCGATCTGGCCGGGCGTCGGCGGCAAGCTCATGGTCCTGGCCGTGGTGCTCTCCACCATCGCCACCCTCGAAACCACCCTGATCCAGGTCACGCGCTCACTCTTCGCGATGGGCCGCGACCGTACGATGCCGGCCGCACTCGGCGCCGTACACCGCCGCTGGAACACCCCGTGGGTCGCGGTCGCCGTCGTCGGTACGGTCGCGCTCGTCCTCTTCGTCGCCTCGAACGCGCTCGGCTCGACGGAGGAGATCATGTCCGACGCGCTCGAAGCGATCGGCCTCCAGATCACCCTCTACTACGGCCTGGCGGGCCTGGCGGCGGTCGTCGCCTACCGCAAGACGCTGCTCACCTCCCCGAAGGACTTCCTGCTGGGCGGGGCCTGGCCCCTGCTCGGCTCCGTCTTCATGTTCTGGGTCTTCGCGGCCTCGCTCACCGAGCTCGGCGCGGCGGCGATCGCGATCGGCCTCGGCGGCCTGGCCGTCGGCGTGGTGCCGATGCTCTGGTACTGGCGGCAGGGCAGCGCGTACTACAGCCCCGCGCGGCTCGACGCCACCCAGGCCATCGAGATCGAGGCGGCGTACGTCAACTCCGGCTCGGAGCGCAGGGAACACGCCGACGCCGGATTCCCCACCGACTTCTGAACAGGAGGTACGAGCCCCGATGGCCGCAATCCGCCACCGCTTCTCTTCCGGCTCCGGCTCCGGGCCCCGTTCTGGTCCCCGTGCCGGTCTCGCCGCCCCCGACTTCGACCCGGACTTCGGGGACCGGCCGCTGACCGCGGCTCGCCAGGACATCGTGATCGGCCGATGGCAGGGCGTACGCGATCTGCTGCGCGCGACCGGCGACAACTGGCCCCTGCGCACGCACCGGCTGCGCCTGCTCTCGCACGCGGCCGCGAGCAGCTCGGTCGTCGAAGCGTGGCGGGCGGCCGAACCGGACAGCCCGGACGCGGCGGTGCTGCGGGCCGCGACCGAGGTCGTACGGGTCTTCAACCAGGCGATCGAGGCGGGACGCGGCACGGAGGTCGACCGTACGCGCATCGACGTAGCCGTCATGACCTGCCTCAGCGCCGCCGACGCACGGCCCGCCGACCCGATGCCGTGGGTGTCGCTGCTGACCGTGGCGCGGCTGTACGGCGACGGGGTCGGCCGGGCGGAGCTGCGCGAATGGTGGGAGGAGCTGCGGCGCCGCGACCCGTACAACATCGAAGGGCATGTGCAACTGCTGCGCTACCACTCGGCACGCTGGCACGGCACGCACGGCCGCATGTACGACTTCGCCCGCGACGCGGCGGGCGCGGCGCCCGAGGGCTCGCCGCTGTCGGTGCTGGTGCAGATCGCGCGGGTGGAGGAGTACCGGTACGTGGCGGCTGCGGCGCAGGGCCGGCCGGTGCGCGGCTTCGACCAGCACTGGCACCACGAGCTGGCGGTGACGGAGGTACGCCGGACGAGGGAGCGGTGGCTGGGCGGGCGAACACCCGCACCGGTGGCGCCGGAGGAGGTGGCCGAGCTGAACTATCTGGCTCATGCCGCCTGTTACGCGGGTCTGCCCGAGGTGGCGCGAGAGGCGTTCACCCTGCTGGACGGGCGGGCGGCGCGGGTGCCGTGGTCGTACACGGGGGATGCTCGCGAGCAGTACGTGAGGTGGCGCGGGCAGGGGTAAGGGGCGCTGCCCCCTGAAGCCCTGCCCGCGCCCCCCGGACTACACGCCGATGGCGCGCCCGTCCTTGCGGTAGACCGCCACCACCGACGGGCGCACGAGCTTTCCGGGGCCGTCAGGCCACGCACTCGCCGGCTTCTCGACGCTCGCACCGTCGATCTCGCCCGGGTGCTGGACCGCGACGAGCACGCGGCGGTCCTGGATGATCGGCCCGCAGGTCTCAGCGCCCTTAGGAACCGTCAGGAACTGCTTCAGCTCGCCGCGCCGCTCACCGCGCGTCGCGACGCCGAACAGGCCGTCGTGGGAGCCGAGCTGGTTGCCGTCCGTGGAGAGCCACAGGTTGCCGTGCGGGTCGAAGGCGATGTTGTCCGGGCACGAGATCGGGCTGACCTTGTCCTTGGGGAAGCCCGCGAAGTACGTCGCCGAGTCGTTCGGGTCGCCCGCGACCAGGAAGAGCCGCCAGGCGAAGCCGTCCGAGGCGGGGTCGTCCCAGTGCTCGGCGAGCTCCAGCACCTGGCCGTGCTTGTTGAGGTTGCGCGGGTTGGCCTCGTCCGCGCCCGCCTTGCCGGTCTTGCCGCGGTCGGTGTTGTTGGTGAGGGCGACGTACACGCGTCCGGTGCGCGGGCTGGGCTCGACGTCCTCGGGACGGTCCATCTTCGTCGCGCCGACCTTGTCACCGGCCAGGCGCGTGAAGACGTACACCTCCTCGGCGGTCATGCCGGGTACGTGCGAGGTGGTGCCGGTGGCGAGCGGGATCCAGACGCCGCTGCCGTCGAACTCACCGTCGTTCGGGAGCTTGCCCGCGCCGTCGATCTCGGCGGCCGGGCTGTCGCCGGTGAGCTTGGCGACGTACAGCGTGCCCTCGTCGAGGAGGGTGAGGTTGTGCTCGCGCGCCGCCCGCGAGGTGCCCTTCTTCATCCGCTTCGACGAGACGAACTTGTAGAAGTAGTCGAAGCGCTCGTCGTCGCCCATGTAGACGACGGGCCGGCCATCGGCCGTCAGGCGGGGCTGCGCCGCCTCGTGCTTGAAGCGGCCGAGCGCGGTGTGCTTGCGGGGCGTCGAATCGGGGTCGTACGGGTCGAGCTCGACGACCCAGCCCTGGCGGTGGGACTCGTTCGGCTCCTGCTTCACGTCGAAGCGCTTGTCGAAGAGCTCCCACTTGCGCTCGGTGGCGCCGGTGGTGATGCCGTACCGCTTGTCGGTGGCGCTGGAGCCGTTGGCGAAGTACTGGTTGAAGTTCTCCTCGCCGTGGAGGGTCGTGCCCCAGGGGGTGGTGCCGCCGGCGCAGTTGTTGAGCGTACCGAGGACCTTCCTGCCGGTCGGGTCGGCGGACGTCTTCAGGAGGTCGCTGCCGGCGGCGGGGCCGGTGAGCCGGAAGACGGAGGTCGTGTGGAGGCGGCGGTTCAGGTGGTGGCGGGTGACCGGCGTGAGCTTGCCGGACTTGCGCTCCTCCTGGACGACCACGACGGACAGGCCGTGCGCGGCCCAGGCGGTCTCGACCTGCTCGCGGGTGGGGTTGGCCGGGTCGTAACCCTTGAACATCAGGATTTCGTCCGTGTACTCGTGGTTGGCGACGAGTACCTGGCGGCCGTGCTCGGTGGGGAGGGGGAGCAGGGAGAGGAAGTCGTTGTTGTAGCCGAACTGGCCGGCCTGCGCCTTGGCGGACTGCTTGTCCGCGTCGAAGGCGGGCGCGCCGCGGAGGATGGGCTCGCCCCAGCGGATGACGACGTTCTGGGCGTAACCGTCGGGGACGGTGACGGCGTCGGTGGTGTTGGGCGCGACGGCCGCGAAGCGGAGTCCGCGGGCGCCGTCCGCCGCCTTGCCGGCCTTGGGCGTGCCGGTGCTGTCGGCGGCGACGGCCTGCGGGGCACCGGGGCCGGCAAGGGCCGAGGTTCCGGCGGCGGCGGCGACGGTCACCACGGCGGCGGCGCGCATCATCGACCGTCTCGACAGAGCGCCGGCTATGACGTCGCCGGCGTACTCGTTGTCGCTGGTGTTCGGGACGTCCTGGAAGCAGGCGTCTCCGCAGCGGTAGCGACAGGTCAGCGCGGAGCGCCCACCCGGGTGCGGCGAGTTGAGCAGCGGCAGCAGATTGCGCACGGACCCCTCCATATGGGCTGTGGCTGTACGGGCTGTGGTTCGGCGCGCCCTGCGCCGACAACGTGTCGGAATGTCTCCGGCCGTGACATTAGGGGCGTACGTGCGCCTTCCGGCGGCCATGGGGTGAACGTGAGGTGAATGCGCGACGGCCGGGCGGAAGTTGACTTGACGGCTAGGCTCCAGCCTCATGCGCGAGGACGTCCCGGAAGAACCGCACGCCCCGACCGACGACTTGACGCCGGGCACCGACGACTTGGCGCCGGGCGTGGGTCCGGACCTGCCGCCGGACCTCACCGTGGATCTGCGAGGTATGCCGCTCGACTCACTCGACGACTTCTGGGACGCGGTGGCCGGGCCGTGCGGGCTGCCGGAGTGGTTCGGCCGGAATCTGGACGCGTGGTGGGACACGATCGAGGCGCGTGGCATCTCGGAAGTGATTGACGCGCATGGGACTTTGGTGGTACGGGCCGACGCGGCCGGTCTGTTCGCGCCGGGGCGGCCGGAGGGGGCGCGTTTGGCATCCGTATTCGCCGACGCGAGCCGCGCGCGCCTGGAAGTGGAACGGCACGCCTGACCCTCCCGAAGATCAGCGGGAAGGGCCGCTAACCTTACGTGTCCGCCCTGGCCAGGGATCATCCGCCGGGTGCGGGCGTGCATCGCACCCAACTCATGCGAAAGGCCTCGCCCATGGGCATTCGGAGCTTGCTGCGCAAGGTGTTCGGACGCGATCGAGCGGAGAGCAACGAGCAGCCGCCGGCACGGGAGACCTCGGCGGCAGCTTCTGTTCCGTCCCAGGCCGAACGTAAGCCGGAGCCGGCCACCGCGCCGGAACCGGAATCCGCGTCAGCGTCCTCGTCAGCGTCAGAGTCCTCGTCCGCCGAGGCCAGGGAGTCGGTGGCCTCGGTACCGGCCCCGGCCCAGGCCCCGGCCAACGAGGACGACACGGCGGCGGCGGAGAAGCCGGTCAGGAAGTCGACGCCGGGTATCGCATCGGACCTGGTGGCGGCGGCTTTCGACAAGCCGTCCTCGTCCCCGTCCGCTTCCTCGTCCCGTACGAAGACCCCCTCCCCCGGACCGAACGTCCCGGCCCAGTCCACCCCGGCGAACCCGGCCACCCCGAAGCCCTCGGCCCCGGTCCCGTCCCAGCCCACCCCGGAATCCACCACCCCGGCGGCCACCCAGCCGAAGGAAGAGGCAGCCCCCAAGCGGGCGGCTGCCCCGACGCCGGCCCCCGAGGCGGAGCCGACCACCAAGATCGCGGCCGACAGCGAGCCCGAGGCCACCCACGCCCCGGTCGCCGCCGACGTAACCCCGGCAACCGAGCCGCAGGCCACGGCGGAGCCGGTCGCGGAGCCGGTCGCGGAGCCCGCACTCACGGCTGACGCGCCCCAGGAGACCGAATCCGCCACGGAGGCCACCCCGGCCACCAAGGCTGACCAGGCCATCGAGGTCGTCGAGGTCGTCGAAACCGAGACCGAGACCGAGACCGAGATCAAGCCCGAGGTCACCGCCGCCGTCACCGCGCCGGAGACCGCCACCGAGCCGAAGGTCGAGGTCGCGGCCGACGCCACCGACACCGGCACAGCCACAGCCACCGAGGCGGACGCCCTCGTTTCCGCAGCGGCCGCCGCAGGAGAGGAGAAGCCGGAAACCGACACCCAGCCCGAGCCTGAGCCCGAGCCCCAGCCCGAGCCCGTCTCCGCAGGTGGAAGCGAGGGCTCCGCGCTCACCCTCGCGCACGTCGAGTCCCACGCCCCCGCGCTCGCCGCGCACTACCAGGCCGCCGGCGCCGCACTCGGCGCCAAGCAGCTGACCGGGGTGCGGGCGGACGTTTACCTGGTCCTCGACCGGTCAGGCTCCATGCGCGGCTTCTACAAGGACGGCAGTGCCCAGCACCTCGCCGACCAGACGCTCGCCCTCGCCGCCCACCTCGACGAGAACGCCGCCGTACACGTCGTGTTCTTCTCGACCGACATCGACGGCACCGTCGACGTCAGCCTGGACGCGTACGACGGTCTGGTGGACGAGGCGCACACCGCCATCGGTCACATGGGGCGTACGAGCTACCACCGCGCCGTCGAAGAGGTCGTCGCGCACCACGAGAAGTCCGGCAGCGACCGCCCCGCTCTGGTCGTATTCCAGACGGACGGCCCCCCCGACGCCAAGGGCCCGGCCAAGCAGGCCCTGGCCGACGCCGCCGACAAGCCGCTGTTCTGGCAGTTTGTCGCGTTCGGCGAGCACGACGCCAAGGGCTTCGACTTCCTCCGGAAGCTCGACGTCCCCAACGCCGCGTTCTTCCACGCGGGCCCCGCGCCGCGCGAGGTCGCGGACGACGCGCTGTACGCCGAGCTGGTCACCGGCCTCAAGGGCCTGAAGGCCTGACCCGGCAGCTTCACGACGACGGCGGTGCCCGGCCCCAGCGGCCGGGCACCGCCGTCGTTGTTTTACGTTTTGCGAAATTTATGCGTGTGAGTGGATCACCTGTTAGCCGTTAGGATTTCGACCATGGCGGCCACTGGATCCGAGAAGCAGGGGACGAGCGAAGACGTGAAGGCGTTTTACGTATCGACCCCCATTTACTACGTCAACGACGCTCCTCACCTGGGCCACGCCTACACGACCGTTGCAGGTGACGTGCTCACGCGCTGGCACCGTCAGCGCGGCGAGAAGGTGTGGTACCTCACCGGCACGGACGAGCACGGTCAAAAGATCATGCGCACTGCCGAGGCGAACGGGGTCTCGCCCCAGGAGTGGTGCGACAAGCTCGTGGACGAGGCGTGGAAGCCTCTCTGGGAGCACCTGAACATCGCGAACGACGACTTCATCCGTACGACGGAGAAGCGGCACACGGACCGTGTGCAGGAGTTTGTGCAGGATTTGTACGACAAGGGCGAGATCTACAAGGGCGGGTACGAAGGCCCGTACTGCGTGGGTTGCGAGGAGTACAAGCTCCCCGGCGACCTGATCGAGGCGGAGGACGGCACCAAGCTGTGCCCCGTCCACAAGAAGCCGGTGGAGATCCTCAAGGAGGAGAACTACTTCTTCAAGCTGAGCGAGTACGGCCCGAAGCTGCTGGAGTTCTACGAGGCGAACCCGGGCTTCATCCAGCCGGAGTCGGCCCGTAACGAGGTCTTGAACTTCACGCGGCAGGGCCTCCAGGACCTGTCCATCTCGCGCTCGACGTTCGACTGGGGCATCCCGGTGCCGTGGGACGACAAGCACGTCATCTACGTGTGGGTGGACGCGCTGCTGAACTACGCGACGGCCGTCGGCTACGGCTCGGACCAGGCGAAGTTCGACACGACGTTCCCGGCCAATGTCCACCTGGTCGGCAAGGACATCCTGCGCTTCCACGCGATCATCTGGCCCGCGATGCTGATGGCGCAGGGCCTGCCGGTACCGGGCCGGGTGGCGGCGAACGGCTGGCTGATGGTCGGCGGCGAGAAGATGTCGAAGTCGAACCTGACCGGCATCAAGCCGCAGGACCTGACGTCCCACTTCGGCGTGGACGCGTACCGCTGGTACTTCCTGCGGGCGATCGCCTTCGGCCAGGACGGCTCGTTCTCGTGGGAGGACTTCAGCGCCCGCTACACGAGCGAGCTCGCGAACGACTTCGGCAACCTCGCGTCGCGCGTGGCGGCGATGGTCGGCAAGTACTTCGGCGGAACGCTGCCGGAGGCGACGGCGGCCGGTGACGCGGAGAGTGCGGTCCAGGCCGGCCTGGCGAAGGCGGTCGCGGAGGCCGACCGGAAGATCGGCGAGGAGCTGGACTTCCAGGGCGGCATCCTGGCTGTGTTCGACTTCGTGAAGCAGGTCAACGGCTACATCACGGAGCAGGAACCGTGGAAGGTCGCGAAGGACGAGTCGCCGGAAGGCCAGGCCCGCCTGGCGACGATCCTCTACACGGCGGCGGAGTCGCTGCGCGCGATGGCCGTACTGCTCAACCCGGTCATGCCGGAGACCTCGCAGAAACTGTGGGACTCCCTGGGCGCGGAGGCGCCGCTGGGAGCCCTGGCCGACCAGCCGCTCCAGGACGCGGCGCGATGGGGCCAGCTTCCGGCGGGCGCGACGGTGACGAAGGGCGCGGTGCTGTTCCCGCGCCTGGAGGACCCGAAGAAGGAGTAAGGCGTACGTCTACGGCCTACGTCTACGGCGTAGGCCGTAGACCTAGGCACGGAGGGGCCGGGACCTGAACGCCAGGGTCCCGGCCCTTTTTGCCGGGTCGGGGCCTCGCCAGGGCCGGCAACCAAGGCTTGCTTCTGGGGGTTTCGGGCCGTCCCGGGCGCTCGGGTGTCGGTGGGCCGGGGCGGCCCAAAGAAAAACGCCCTGCACGGGGGCTCGGGGAGTAGCGCGGGTGGGTTCGATGGCTGTCGGGTGAGTGGGTGGGGCGCGGTCTGTTTAGGGGGCGGCGCGGCCCCTGGCTCGGCGGGTGCGGGGACGGCCGTTGGTGCGACATCCCCATTCCCACGCACGCGAGCACCCCCGCCGGTGGCCGGATGGTCTGGCGGGTCGACGTGCGGACTCGTGTCGGCGCGGGTGGCGCGCGAGAGTTGAATGGGGTGACTCGGGTGGGTGTGGCGTCCGCCCCGGCCGGTGGTCGGCTGGGCCACAAGCAGGTTGCTGATGTGGGTGGGTGGAGGCTTGCTCAGCAGCGAGTGGTCCTGCCGACGGTACGGCCGGAAACCGGCTGCGGCCGGCACGACGTAGGTTTGGGCCATGAAGTCTGAAGTACGGGGGGTGCTGAAGTGTTCACGCTGACGGAGATCGCCGATGATCCCTCACTTCTGACACGCCGCCTGGCACGGATTGACGGTTCGGATGTGGTCTTCCGACCCCTCACACACGCCGACACGGAGCCTCTCGCAAGCTTCCTCATGGGCCTGTCGCCCGAATCAAGGCGGCTGAGCACCTTCGACGGATACGACCTCGCAACCGCACAGGAGCTGTGTGACGCGATCGCGCGCTACGACAAGCTCAGGCTGGTGCTAGAGGAAGTGCCGTCTGGCAGGATCGTCGGCCTCCTTGAGTTGAGTCTCGAGCTCCACCCGGACGACATCGCGCGCTATCGCGAGGCCAGCATCCGGCTTACGGCGACCGATTGCCGCTTCGGCCCCACCCTGGCCGACGACTACCAGGGGAAAGGAGTGGGGACGCAGGTCTTCCCTCTCATCGCTGACGTTGCGCGAGGGTTCGGCAAGAGAAGGATCATTCTGCTGGGCGGCGTTCTCGCCGACAACGCACGCGCCATTCGCTACTACCAGAAGAACGGCTTCCAGGCGGTCGGCTCCTTCACCGGGACAAACGGTGTGCGGTCGCTCGACATGATCCTTGATCTCGATCTGCCGCCTGGGCAATGACAGCCTTCGCCCGAGTTTCGGTGGCACATGCTTAGCCTTCGCTGTCACAGGACAGCCATTCGTTGATGGCTGCGACCAGCACAGACGCTTCAGAGCGGACGGCGAGTTTTTCATACCTGGTGGCGGACGGCCCGGTGGCGGTCGGGTAGCCGGGTCATGTTGCCATGACCCGGCCCCCTCAGAACCGGGCATGCCTGTTTCCAGGCACCACGGCTCAAGCAAGCCCATACGCTTCACAGAATCTGCTATTTGTTGCTTCCATCTCGCGCATGAAGCTGCTGATGACATTCGGAATGAACGAGTCGAAGATTCTTGACTTCATCAGACCCGCCGTCTCGCCGGTAGGCGAAGTGGTGCTTGTGCAACCGCTTCTTCATCGCGTCGAACCAGTCGATCCACTCGCGTGGGCTTTCCGGCTCGTATTCCGCTCCAACGATGAGCGCCTGACCGCAGAGCGGACAGAGTCCTTTCTGACGGGCTGCCAGAGTAAGGCTGATCTTGTCCATTGGCGGAGGCGTGCGCGTCCTGCGACGCTGACTCCAGTAGTCATCGAGCGCGGGATCGTCAGGTGATGACTTTCCCTTGACTAGCTGGTGCCTTCTGATGTTGGTCCAGGCGAACTTGGGAAGATGTGCACCTGTAGTGCGGTCACCGAAGACCCAGCTATTGTTCTTGGACCGGTTGAGTCTGCCGAAGTACTTGTTGACAATCCAGCGCTTCGACTTCTTCGGGTGGGTGCGCTTGGCCCACTTGTAGGTGAGCGTCCACACATAACTGTCCAGCGCCGAAAATGTTTTGCTGGAAACCACCGTCCGGTAGTACGCAGACCAGCCCCTGACAATCGGGGAGAGCCTGCGGAGTACGACTGTGATGCTCTGTCCGAGGAGAGCTTGCATCTCGGATCGCAGTCGATTCCGGATTCTCTTCACCGCATCCTTGCTGGGCGTAATGATCAGGCTGTCGCCATGGCGTCGGACGTTGAAGCCGAGGAAGTCGAACCCTTCGGAAAGGTGAAGGATTCGTGTCTTCTCTTCGTTGAAGCGAAGACCTCGGGGTTCAAGCCAGTCGCCAAGCCGCGACTTGACCGTCTCAGCTTCCTCCTTGCTCGTGCAGAACACGGCAAAGTCGTCGGCGTAACGCACCAGGATCGGCGTCCCTTTCGCGGCCCACATCACTGTTCCTTTGCGGGTTGCGAACCGAACGCCTGCGGCGTCCTCCATTCCGTGAAGTGCAATGTTGAGCAACAAGGGGCTGATCACTCCGCCTTGAGGTGTTCCCTCGTCGGTGCGAGTGAAGCGTCCGTTGTCGACCACGCCCGCCTTCAGCCACTGGCGGACGAGTTCCCTGGCGGGGAAGCCGCCGACTCCGTCGAGCAGGCGGTCGTGGTCGATGCGGTCGAACGCTGCGGCCAGGTCGGCGTCGAGTACCCACCGACGCTTGGCCGTCTTGCCCTTCGCGGTGCTGAAGATCGCCTGGATGGCGTCGTGGCATCCGCGACCAGGTCGGAATCCGTAGGAGCGTGATTCGAACCGGGCTTCCCACTCAGGTTCCAGCGCGTTTTTCACGCGCGCTTGGATCACTCGGTCGCGCATGACCGGGATGCCGAGCGGGCGTCGCTTTCCATTGCTCTTCGGGATGTAGACCCGCTTGACGGGCCTGGCTCTCCAGGGCTGGGTTTGCTGGTCGATGTCGACCGCCATGCGAGCTCGCGCCTGGGGGGTGAGTGCTCGTTCCCTGTCGATTCCTGCCGTCTTGCGGCCCTTGCTCTGCTGCGTTACCCGTTTCACGCTCGCGAGCGTGTTACTGCGGCTTCGCAGCATGAGCTTTTGCAGATTGCGGACCTTCTTGAGGTCCCCTTCCTGTGTCGCTTTGAAGATCCGTTGTCTCAGGCGCCGTACGTTTCTCTCAGTGCTGGCCCAGTCGATGCAGTGCCAGTCCAGCGGTTCGCCCTGCGGTCCGTTCACTCTGGAGGTGCGGCCGGCAGTAGGGACTGTCTGTCGCATGTTCCTCCTTTGCGTCTAACTTGTCCGGCAGGTTCTGGCGTCATTACTTGGGATAATTCAAAGGCTCACCCGGCCCACGTGGGCACCCTTTCGGGTCAGGCCATCTAGACCTGTATCCGGCGGGTTATAGCCTGGAGTGAAGGACTCCAGGGTTTTCCTCTGACCTTTCGGTCGACCGGCGTTCGCTTCTTGGGCCATCCTGTTCCCGCTGGAGAGTTGGGCCTTCCTTACGGTTGGCTTACCGGGCCAAAGCCCGGACTCCAACGGGGTTTCCACGTTCCACACACGTAAGCTGCGACTGGGGTGGGTGCCCCCTCTATCCCGGAACCGGCGGTGTCCTTCTCCCGGTCTCAAGTCTCCGAGAGTCGCCTGGCGTCTTCCAACGCCGAGTCCTGTAGCCGCTGATTACGAACCATCGGGCGGCTTCAACCTTACGAGACATCAACGGGGGTTCACGCGGTTCACCCGTCCAGCCTTTCCCTCGCCTGTCGTTCCCCGATGGCCAGGGAACCCTTGGGCTTGAACGCTCAGCTTCACACCCCGCTGTTACCGGCGACGCATGTGAGCGCGGGAACGGATTTTGGACACTAATCCGGGGTCAGCACATGTCTCCTTCCTTCGTGGCTTTCCCACTTAACGTGTGCGACTTCGTGTCGCACCTTGAGCCGGTTGATCCCGCACTCAACCGCGTGCCGCCGCTTGGTTGCGGACACGGTCCGCCGGGACCGGAATCGTGGCCTTGATTCCGCGCGGCCTGCCGAGCCCGAGCCGGGGGCCCCGGATCGCTTCCAGGACCGGCCCGAACTGCGGGGGGTCGCCCCGCTGTCCGGCCGTGATCACGACAGAAGGCCGCCCAGCTGGTGGGCCCTGCACACCGTGGAGTCGACGTTGACGTCCGAAGTGATCAAGCCCTTGGCGTCCGCTTCGGCCTGGAGCCGTGCGAGGATCCTTCGCCCACATCCCGGCCCGCTGCCAGCGTCGGAACAGCTCGTAGCCCGATCCCACGGGACGTGGGGTTCAGCTAACAAGATCCATTTTCGCAACAGACCCCAGCCGTTGGGATGGAACGAACCCGGCAGAAGACGAACACCGGGATCCCATTTGACCTATTTTCGGCGTATCAGGAAGGGCGCGACATGCGTCACGTGCCGGTTTCATGGCGCGCCACCGGACGCTGATGCCTGACGGCCCGCCAGCCCCAGCGACCGCAACCGCTTCGGCTGCCCCAGTCGAGGCGCGGTGCCGTCGAGCGCGATCCCTGCGGACCGGTGGGCGTCCGGGCTGGCAGCGTGACGGAAAGGAGACGTGACGCGGCCGGGCGGGCCGAGCAGCATCGGCTTGATACGGGCGTCGCAACGCGATTAACCCAGCACTTGGCGAATGACATCGCCCCGGCAGTCCCACCCGTCGCACGCGCAGCGTCTTCGGTCACCGCGGGAGTGTTTCGGTTCACGTGAGCCCCGACGTAGCCCTTGCCAGCCGCCGCATGCATGACGTGCTGGGTTCGCGCCTCGGTATTCGGTGCGCCACCACACACGCACATCAGCAACGTGCTTGAGGCTCCGCCGATCCCCGGCCGGGGTGGACGCCCTACCGGCCCGAGTCGCCCCATTCAACTGTCGCGCCCCACCCGCGCAGTCATGAGCCCGCACGTCGGCCCGGTCGGCCAACCCGCCGCCGCCGTGGGTGGTCGTGTGCGTGGGAATGGGAATGTCGCACCAGCGGCCGTTCCCGCAGTCGCTGAGTCTGGGGCCGCACCGCCCCCTAGACCCGTACTTCGCAGGTCACCCGATCGTGAAGATCAACTGGTCACGACCGATCGCCGCTCAGTCCGGTCCGCAACGGCGATCGCAATGCCGGTCCGATCCGGTCGGGTTCGGACGCCGAAGAGCCGCTGCGGCGAACCTTTTCAGCGACCCGCGAAGTCCGGGCCTAGAGCTCATGCGCCCCACCCACACACCCTCGGGCGGCAGCGATACAGCGGCCAATCGCCGGGCCTTCCCCGTGGGCTCCCCCGGGGGCCTCCGCCGCCACACTTACGAGTGGCGGCCCCCGTCGCAGACGCGACCAACGGCCCGGGGCGCCCGGAGCCCCCCTCACTCGCCCCCGAAAGCGTGTGACTCAGCGTCGCAGCGATGCCTCGTCGCCCATCACCACCACCGGGTTCTTTGACGGGTCGATGGTGCGTAGGAGGTGCTTCATCACGGGCCGCTTGAAGGAGACGCAGCCCTGCGTCGGGCCCTCATGGTCCACATGCAGCCAGATTCCGCCGCCCCGGCCGGGTCCCAACGGGCGTGTCCAGTCCAGAGGGGTGGTGCCGGGCTTGCGGTTGTAGTTGATGGCGATGACGTAATCGAACGAGCCCGCCAGCGGTTCGCCCCGGGAGCCGTTGCCGGTGACGGTGAACGCGGGGCCCGTGTCGTACGTCAGTTTCGTGCCGGGGTCGGGGAGCAGGCCGCCCGCGTCCGTGAGAGTGAAGACGCCGATCGGGGAGCGCAGATCCCCCTGGACGTGTTTGTCCGTCCAGCCGCGCACGGCGTTGTGGGTCGGCCAGCGCTCGCCCGGCCGCCACGCGGCGCCGGGGCGTTCGCGCTCGTAGAGGACCGCCGTGCCCCGGTTCTTGTCTCGGCCCTCACCTGTGACGACGAGCGCCTGCCGGGTGTCCTCCGGGACCAGGCCCAGGGTTTTGGGGCCCAGGCCCGGAAGGGCCTGGGCCGCAGGGCTGAGGAGTCGGCCGGGCAACCTCCGCCGTTCCGGCGCGGCCTTGCCCGCCTTGCCGGCCTTGCCCCCCGACACCTCGTGCGCGGGGGCGCCGCGTTCGGCGACCTCGCGCGAAGCGCGGTCGGTAGCGGTCCCGCAGCCCGTCGCCAGCAGCGCGGCGGCCGTCAGCAGCACGGTCAGCGGCGCCTTGGTTCGGTTCCGGCGCTTCATTTCCTGCCCTTCGTCTTCTTGCTGCCGAACGTGACCGAGTCCCGCCCGGGTAGCGGACCCAGCCGTCCTCCGCGAGACGCGAGATGTGCGTCGCCGGCAGCAGCCAGGCGACCCGCAGCAGCCGGAGCCCGCGCACGGCGACGAACTCCTCGAAGTCCCTGTCGCCGCCGCCCCTGTTCGTCGGTCCTTCACTACCGTTCAACGCGCTGGGGGACCGATCGGGTTGCCTACGGCGCGCCGGCAACCCGAAAGCGATACGTAGCGATACGAGGAAGGGGCTCGGAACCGATCGGTTCCGAGCCCCTTCCTCGTATCGCTACGTATCGCTTCGACAGCTACCGCACTACTTGTCCGAAACCGGCTTCCGCAGCTGAATGTTCAGCTCCCGCAGGCGCGCCTCGTCCAGGGTCGTCGGTGCGCCCATCATCAGGTCCTGCGCGTTGCCGTTGAGCGGGAAGGCGATCGTCTCGCGGATGTTCGGCTCGTCGGCCAGCAGCATCACGATGCGGTCGATGCCCGGGGCGATGCCACCGTGCGGCGGGGCGCCGAACTCGAAGGCGCGGAGCATGCCGGCGAACTCGCGCTCGACGGTCTCCTTGTCGTAACCCGCGATCTCGAACGCCTTGAACATGATCTCGGGCTCGTGGTTCCGGATCGCGCCGGAGGACAGCTCCACGCCGTTGCAGACGATGTCGTACTGCCAGCCCAGGATGTCCAGCGGGTCCTGGGTCTCCAGGGCCTCAAGGCCGCCCTGCGGCATCGAGAAGGGGTTGTGCGAGAAGTCGATCTTCCCCGTCAGCTCGTCCTTCTCGTACATCGGGAAGTCGACGATCCAGCAGAACCGGAAGACGCCCTCCTCGAAGTGACCGGCGCGCTTGGCCGCCTCGACGCGGACCGCCGACATGATCTTCGAGACCTCGTCGAACTCACCCGCGCCGAAGAAGACCGCGTGGCCGGGGGCCAGGGAGAGGCGCTCGGTGAGGACCTTGACGTTCTCCTCGGTGAGGAACTTGGCGATCGGGCCGGTGAGTGAACCGTCCTCGGCCACGCGCACCCAGGCCAGGCCCTTCGCGCCGTGCTCCACGGCGTAGTCGCCGAGGCCGTCGAAGAACTTCCGCGACTGGCCCGCCGTGTCCGGCACCGGCAGCGCGCGGACGTGCTTGCCGGCGAAGGCCTTGAACTCCGAGCCCGCGAAGACGTCGGAGATGTCGACGAGCTCCAGCTTGGCGCGCAGGTCGGGCTTGTCGTTGCCGTACTTCAGCATCGCCTCGCGGAAGGGGATGCGGGGGAAGGGTGACGTGACGTGGCGGCCGTTGCCGAACTCCTCGAAGAGCTCGGTCATCAGCTTCTCGATCGGCTGGAAGACGTCCTCCTGCTCGACGAAGCTCATCTCCACGTCGAGCTGGTAGAACTCGCCCGGCGAGCGGTCCGCGCGGGCGTCCTCGTCGCGGAAGCACGGCGCGATCTGGAAGTAGCGGTCGAAGCCCGAGATCATCAGCAGCTGCTTGAACTGCTGCGGGGCCTGGGGGAGCGCGTAGAACTTGCCGGGGTTCAGGCGGGAGGGGACCACGAAGTCGCGGGCGCCCTCGGGGGACGTCGCCGTCAGGATCGGCGTCGCCATCTCGTTGAAGCCGAGCGCCGTCATCTTGTGACGGATGGCCGAGATGACGGCCGTACGCAGCATGATGTTGCGGTGCATGCGCTCGCGCCGCAGGTCGAGGAAGCGGTACTCCAGGCGTCGCTCCTCGCCCACCCCGTCGTCCGTGTTGATCTGGAACGGCAGCTGCTGCGACGCGCCCAGCAGCTCGACCTCGGAGACCTCGACCTCGATCTCGCCGGTCGGCAGGTCCGGGTTGACGTTGTCGGCGCCGCGCGAGACGACCCGGCCGTCGACGCGGACGACCGACTCCTTGTTGAGCTTGTCGAGGGCGTCGTACGCGGGGGTGCCGGGGCGGGCGACGAGCTGCGTGATGCCGTAGTGATCGCGCAGATCGATGAAGAGGATGCCGCCCAGGTCTCGACGATTGTGCAGCCAGCCGCTCAGCCGGACGTCGGTGTCGACGTCAGAGGCGCGGAGCTCGCCGCAGGTGTGGGACCTGTACCGATGCATCGTCGTTCATCCAGCCTTCGGGATTCGGGGTTGTCGGAGCACTCAAGGTTACCGCCCGGCGCATCCCGTTTAATTTGCCGTTTCTCTTTGCCGTACGGGAGAGGTCGTAGGGGCACTCGCACAGCCGGTCCGGCCGCGACCTGTAAAGATGAAGCAATGCGTACCGAGGACATCCTGGCCGCCATCGCAACCGGCATGTGGCGCTGGGACAACGCATCCGGGGTCGTCACGCTCGACGCGGAGGCCGCCCGGCTCCTCGGGCTGCCCGCCGAGCCCGTGGCGCTGCCCGAGGCCGCCGTACGCTCGCGTTTCCATCCGGTCGACTGGAACGAGATCAACGGCGTCGTGAACCTCGCGGTCGCCGAAGGCACCCTCGCCGAGGCCCGGCTCCGGGTCATGGATACGGAAGGACGGCTGCTCAGGACCGTACGCAGCCGCTCCAAGCCGGTCATCGACGGCAACGACTATCAGCTCTTCGGCACCCTCCAGGAGGTCGCCGAGCCCCGGCCGGGCGCCGCCGCGCACACCCCCGTCACCGGTGACTGGCGCCGCTCCCGCGAGGCGTTCCTGCTGGACGCGGGACGAGCGCTCGCGGAGGCGCGGTCCACGGCGGAGGTACTGCGGGTCGCGGCTTCCCTGTCGATGCCCGGTTTCTCGCCGGACAGTCTCGCCGTCTTCGGTTCGTCCGGCGGGCGGATCACGGTCCTGGGCCACCACGGGTACGGCCCCGACGACGAGCTCCCGTTCGCCGACATGCTGCTGGATACGGACCATCCCGCCCCGGAGGTCGTACGGACCGGGCGGGCCATCTATCTGACCTCCCCCGAGGAGTACAGCCGCCGCTACCCCGCCGGCCGCCCCCTCGCCCGCAACGCCGAGCGCCGCTCCTGGGCCTTCGTACCGCTGACGGTGGCCGGGCGCACCATGGGCGCCTGGATGGCGGGCTTCGCGCACCCCGTGGCGTTCACCCCCGACGAGCGCTCCGTGCTGGCGACGGTCGCCAGGATGCTCGCGCAGGCGCTGGAGCGGGCCTCGGTGGCCGAGAACGAGCGGGCGCTTTCGCTGGGTCTCCAGCGGTCGATGATGCCGACGCTGGGGCCGGAGATCCCCGGCATGACGGTGGCCGCGCGATACGTGCCGACCGGCGGCGGACTCCAGGTCGGCGGCGACTGGTACGACATGATCCCGCTGCCCAGCGGACGAATAGCCCTGGTCATCGGGGACGTACAGGGGCATGACGTACGGGCCGCCAGCCTGATGGGCCAGCTGCGGATCGCCCTTCGCGCGTACGCCTCCGAGGGCCACCGGCCGGACGCGGTCCTCTCCCGCGCCTCCCGCTTCCTGCACGGGCTGCATGATTTTCCAGGGGCGGACACCTACGACCCCGGCGACTACTCCAGCCCGCGCTTCGCGACCTGCCTCTACATCGAGGCCGACCCCGCCACCGGGCTCCTCGACATCGCCCGCGCGGGTCACCCCGAACCGGCGGTGCGCCTCGGCGACGGGACGGTGCTCGTCCGGCCGACGGCGGGCGGCCTGCCGCTGGGCATCGTGCCGGACACGGACTATCCGACGACGCGGCTCGTCCTCGAACCGGGCGAGACGATCATGATCTGTACGGACGGCCTCATCGAGACCGGCGGCCACGACCTGGACACCGGCTGGGCCAGGCTCCGCAGGATCATGGAGGAGCACACCGGCGACAGCCTGGAGAAGCTCGCCGACGCCCTCGTGTCGGGCGTGCACGGCCCCTCCTCGCACCACACCACGGGCCCGCTCGTGGACCGCCGCGAGGACGACATCGCCGTGCTGCTGCTGTGCCGCGAGGGCGACGGGTGCGGCTGCGGCCCCGGCTCGACGGTGACGGTGGCCCCGGTGCGGCGTACGGCGATGTCCGTGGCCCAGGCCGAGCCGGAACGTATCGCCACCGCCCGGCAGCAGCTGCGGGACCTGCTGCACGACTGGGCGGACGGGGAACAGCTCGACGCGGCCGTGCTGATGGTCTCGGAGATGGTCACCAACGTGCTCGTACACACGGACGGCGACGCGCTGCTGGTGGCGGAGGCGACGGGTGATCCGGGCGTACGGCGGCTGAGGGTCGAGGTGACGGACTCCAGCGACGAGCTGCCGCACAAGCGGCGCCCGGGGGAGATGGCGTCCAGCGGGCGCGGGCTCATCCTGATGGAGATGCTCGCGGACGCGTGGGGTGTGGACCCGAGGGGCGAGGGCAAGTCGATCTGGTTCGAGCTCTACGAGGACGGCGACCTCGGTGAGGACGGCCACCTCGGTGAGGACGGCGACGGCGAGCGGGCCCTGTAGGCCTGCTCCTGGCACTGTGGCACTGCCTGGAGGCGGCCGCATGCTCAGGGCTTTCCGGCCGCCGCTGTTCGACAACCCGGCCACCGTCGGCCGCCACGACGACCGGACACGGACCGGCTTCCACCCTCAGGCCTGCTCGTAATGCCTGCGCATCTCTCCGATCACGCCGAAGACCGCCGCCGTCAGCGGCACGGCGAGCAGCATCCCGAGGATGCCCGCGACGGACGCGCCGGCGGTGATCGCGAGCATCACCACGGCCGGGTGCATCTGCACGGTCCGGCTCTGGATCATGGGCTGGAGGACGTGCCCCTCAATCATCTGTACGGCGAGTACGACCCCGAACGCCCACAGCGCGATCACGAACCCCCGGTCGGCGAGCGCGACGAGCACCGCGACGGCGCCGGAGATGAAGGCGCCGAGGTAGGGGATGTACGCGCCGACGAACACGAGCGCGCCCAGGCCGACCGCGCCGGGCACTCGCAGGACCAGCAGCCCGACGGTGATGAGGATGGCGTCGATCAGCGCGATGAACGTCGTACCGCGCATGAAGCCCTCGACGGCTTCGAAGGCGCGGCGGCCCATCGCTTCGACGGTGTCGCCGGTCGAGCCGGGCGCGAGCGACTTCAGGGTGTCGGCGGCCTTGTCGGAGTCCCGGAGGAAGAAGAAGATCAGCAGCAGGGCCAGGACGGCCATCGCGATCACCTCGCCGACGACGCTGAGGCCGGTGATCAGCCCGGTGGCCGCGGTGCCGCCGAACTTGCCGAGGAGCTCCCTGGCGTTCTGGGCCATGTCCTCCAGGGAGGTACCGGCGGCGCCGAGGTGCTTGGCCAGGTCCCTGGCGGCCTGCCGGAGCGATGCGAGGATCTGGTCGCCGGTCTCGACGAGCGCACTGGCGACGATGTACGCCGCGCCGCCCACGACGGCGACGACCGCGACGCAGGTCAGCATGGCGGCGAGCGACCGGTTCAGGCGCATCTTGATGAGCCGCCGGTGCAGGGGCCCGAGCAGCGCGGTCCCGAGGATGGCGAGCAGGACCGGGGTGACCGCGGTCTTGAAGGTGACACACAGCCAGATCCCCACCGCCGTGACGCCGGTGACGAGCAGGGCGACGACACACCAGGCGGCGACCCGTCGTGCGGGCTCGGGAAGGAGCGGCTGGGTCGGGTGCACGGCCCCAGCGGATCACGGACGGCGCGGGGCGGCCCGCCGGACGGGGCCGCCCGGGTGACGACTCGTCACCCGGGCGTTCGGTACGGGACTTCTACTTCGTCACTCGTCCGTCACTCGCCCATGCCGTGGACGGCCGGGATGGTGCCGAGACGGCCGCGCTGGAAGTCCTCGAAGGCGATCTTCAGCTCTTCCTGGGTGTTCATCACGAACGGCCCGTAGTGAGCCATCGGCTCCCGGATCGGCTGCCCGCCGAGGAGGACGACTTCCAGGTCCGGGGTGTTGGAGTCCTGGTGTTCGTCCGCCCGTACGGTCAGCGAGCCTCCGTCGCCGAAGACCGCGGTCTGGCCCTTGTGGACGGGACGGCGGTCCGTACCGACGGCGCCGCGCCCGGCCAGGACGTACGCCAGGCCGTTGAAGTCCGCACGCCAGGGCAGCGTGATCTCGGCTCCCGGCCGCAGGGTCGCGTGGATCATCGTGATGGGGGTGTGGGTGATGCCGGGGCCCTCGTGGCCGTCCAGCTCGCCCGCGATGACGCGGAGCAGCGCGCCGCCGTCGGGGGATGTCAGCAGCTGCACCTGGCCGCCGCGGATGTCCTGGTAGCGGGGCGCCATCATCTTGTCGGAGGCCGGCAGGTTGACCCACAGCTGAAGGCCGTGGAACAGGCCGCCGGACACGACCAGCGCCTCCGGCGGCGCCTCGATGTGGAGGATGCCGGCCCCGGCGGTCATCCACTGGGTGTCGCCGTTCCGGATGCTGCCGCCGCCGCCGTTGCTGTCCTGGTGGACGAAGGTGCCGTCGATCAGGTACGTGACCGTCTCGAAGCCGCGGTGGGGGTGCCAGGGGGTGCCCTTCGGCTCTCCCGGCGCATACTCCACCTCGCCCATCTGGTCCATCATGATGAACGGGTCGAGGTACTTGTAGTTGATGCCGGCGAAGGCACGGCGGACCGGGAAGCCCTCGCCCTCGAAGCCGCCCGGAGCGGTCGTGACGGCCAGCACGGGACGCGCTACGGCGTCACTCGGCGCGGCGACCTTCGGCAGGGTCAGCGGGTTCTCAACGGTTACTGCGGGCATGGCGGGCCTCCTTGTACGTCCACTTTAGTTGAACGTAGAACTTCCTGCCAGTGGGAACGAGAAGCGCCCGGGAGGAATTCCCCCGGGCGCCCGTGTCCTCGGCCGACAGTCCTCAGCCGATCCCTCTAGCCATACATACGCCGCATCGCGAAGTCGACCATCTGCTCCACCGCCTTCGCGTCGAAGACCATCCGGTGCTCACCCTCCATGTCGAGGACGAAGCCGTACCCGGTCGGCAGCAGATCGATCACCTCCGCCCCGGTGATCACGAAGTACTTGGACTCCTTGCCCGCGTACTTACGCAGCTCCTTGAGCGAGGTGAACATCGGGATCACCGGCTGCTGGGTGTTGTGCAGCGCGAGGAAGCCGGGGTTGTCGCCGCGCGGGCAGTAGACCTTCGACGTGGCGAAGATCTGCTGGAAGTCCTCGACGGAGAGCGTCCCGGTGGTGAAGGCGCGCACCCCGTCGGCGAGCGAAGGCGGCGACGGCTCCGGGTAGAGCGGCTGCTCCCCGTAGCCGCCCTGGGGCGGAGGCTGCGGCGGCGCGTACTGCTGCTGCTGTCCACCCTGGTTCTGGTCGTAGCCGTACATGCACGCAAGCGTACTCAGTCACACATCACCGGAAGGGGTTGCGCCTTATTACCGACGGGTAGCATCATCGTAGCTACTGAGTAGTAGTAGATGTACGAGGAACCTGCCTCCCGATCCTTAACGGAGCCGTTGCCATGGGTCACTACAAGTCGAACCTCCGCGACATCGAGTTCAACCTCTTCGAGGTACTCGGCCGCGACAAGCTGTACGGCACCGGCCCGTTCGCGGAGATGGACGTCGAGACCGCCAAGAGCATCCTGGACGAGATCGCCCGCCTCGCGGAGAACGACCTCGCCGCCTCGTTCGAGGACGCCGACCGCAACCCGCCGGTCTTCGACCCGGCCACCAACACCGCTCCCGTACCGGCGTCCTTCAAGAAGAGCTACCAGGCCTTCATGGACAGCGAGTACTGGCGCCTCGGCCTCCCCGAGGAGATCGGCGGCACCACCTCCCCGCGCTCGCTGATCTGGGCGTACGCGGAGCTGCTGCTCGGCGCCAACCCGGCGGTGTGGATGTACTCGTCGGGCCCGGCGTTCGCCGGCGTGCTCTTCGAGGAGGGCAACGAGGCGCAGAAGAAGATCGCGAAGATCGCCGTCGACAAGCAGTGGGGCTCGACGATGGTCCTCACCGAGCCGGACGCCGGTTCGGACGTCGGCGCGGGCCGCACGAAGGCTATCCAGCAGGCCGACGGCTCCTGGCACATCGAGGGCGTGAAGCGCTTCATCACGTCCGGCGAGCACGACATGTCGGAGAACATCCTTCACTACGTGCTGGCGCGCCCTGAGGGCGCCGGTCCCGGCACCAAGGGCCTGTCCCTCTTCCTCGTCCCGAAGTACGAGTTCGACTGGGAGACCGGCGAGCTGGGCGCCCGCAACGGCGCGTACGCCACGAACGTCGAGCACAAGATGGGCCTCAAGGCCTCCAACACGTGCGAGATGACCTTCGGCGACCAGCACCCCGCCAAGGGCTGGCTGATCGGCGACAAGCACGACGGCATCCGCCAGATGTTCATGATCATCGAGTTCGCCCGGATGATGGTCGGCACGAAGGCCATCGCGACGCTCTCGACGGGCTACCTCAACGCCCTTGAGTACGCCAAGGAGCGCGTCCAGGGCCCCGACCTCGCCAACTTCATGGACAAGACCGCGCCCAAGGTCACCATCACGCACCACCCCGACGTCCGCCGCGCGCTCATGACGCAGAAGGCGTACGCCGAGGGCATGCGCGCCCTGGTCCTGCACACCGCGTCCGTCCAGGACGAGATCGCGGCCAAGGAGGCCGCGGGCGAGGACACCAAGGCGCTCGTCGCCATGAACGACCTCCTCCTGCCGATCGTCAAGGGCTACGGCTCCGAGAAGTCGTACGAGCAGCTGGCGCAGTCGCTCCAGACGTTCGGCGGCTCCGGGTACCTCCAGGAGTACCCGATCGAGCAGTACATCCGTGACGCGAAGATCGACACCCTGTACGAGGGCACGACCGCGATCCAGGGCCAGGACTTCTTCTTCCGCAAGATCGTCCGCAACCAGGGCGCGGCGCTGAACTCGCTGGCCGAGGACATCAAGAAGTTCATCGCGGTCGGCACCGGCGGCGACGAGTTCGCCGCGGCCCGCGAGACGCTCGCCAAGGCGGCCGTGGACCTGGAGGCGATCGTCGGCGCGATGCTCACCGACCTCGCCGCCACCGAGCAGGACGTCAAGTCGATCTACAAGGTCGGCCTGAACACCACGCGCCTGCTGATGGCCTCCGGTGACGTCGTCGTCGGCTACCTGCTGCTCAAGGGCGCGGCGGTGGCGGCGGAGAAGCTGCCGAACGCCTCCGCGAAGGACGTCCCCTTCTACACGGGCAAGATGGCGGCGGCGAAGTTCTTCGCCGCGAACGTCCTGCCGGGCGTCGGTGTCGAGCGCGCCCTGGCCGAGTCCGTCGACCAGTCCCTGATGGAGCTGGACGAAGCGGCCTTCTAGTCCACTGCGAAACCCTCTGGCGACGGGCCGGGCACTTTGTGCCCGGCCCGTTGTCAGTGCCCGTTGTCAGTGGCCCGTGCGACTCTTGTCGACATGAGTTCCATGGAACCCCGCAGGGGTGGCTATTCCGTCCCGGCCGGCCGGCCGTACGCGCTCAGTGAGCTGCGCGGAAAGCTCGGCTCGGTGGGCGACCAGATCAGCGACCTGTACGACGGCTCCCACCCCCTCGAATACGAACCCATCGCCGACACCCTGTACGTCGCCTTCAAGACGGCCGCCGAGCTCGCCCCCGTCAAGAGCTACACCGGCTGCGACCTGCACCCCAACGGCGCCATCGACCCCGAGGCCCCCAACGGCTGGGGCCGCTGCCTGCTCTGCAACGACCGCCGCCGCCGCGGCGAGCGCAGCGTTCCCGCACCGGCCGAGCAGCGCCGCCTCGGCTACCCCGTGCCGGATCCGCCGTACACGCTGGACGCACTCAAGGGGTACGTCCAGCGAGTCAACGACCGCGCCTTCGCCGTCACCGTCTCCTCCCCCGGCGAGGAGTTCGTGGACCTCGCGGACACCCTGCACCGCGCCTTCATCGTCGCCCGCGAGCTCTCCCGGCCGCGCAACGCGTCGGGCTGCTCCGAGCACCCCGGCTCACCCATCGACCCGACCGCGCCGCCCGGCGAGGGCTGCCTGTTCTGCGTGGGACGCCGCCGTCAGCGGCAGCGTCCGCCCGGCGCCCCGCAGATGCTGCCGCAGGTGCGCCGCGGCGAGCGCCGGACGATACAGCGGCGCTTCGAGCGCCCGCCCGGCCTCTGACGAACCGGCTCCGAGACAGGCTGTACGGCCCGTAGTTAACCCTGGTTATGGTGAACCCCATGAGCGCACCCGCCCGCTTCGACCGCGGCCACACCGACGACCTGATGTCCTTCCTGGCGGCCTGCCCGACGCCGTACCACGCGGTGGCCAACGCCGCCGGGCGACTGGACAAGGCCGGGTTCCGGCAGGTCACGGAGACCGAGGCCTGGGACGCGACGTCCGGCGGTAAGTACGTGCTGCGCGGCGGGGCGATCATCGCCTGGTACGTACCGGAGGGCGCGGAGGCGAGCACGCCGTTCCGGATCATCGGCGGCCACACCGACTCCCCGCACCTGCACGTGAAGCCGCTGCCCGACATGGGCGCGGCGGGCTGGCGGCAGATCGCCGTCGAGATCTACGGCGGGACGCTCCTCAACACCTGGCTCGACCGCGACCTGGGCATCGCGGGCCGCCTGACACTGCGCGACGGCTCGCACCGCCTGGTCAACATCGACCGGGCGCTGCTGCGTGTACCGCAGCTGGCCGTGCACCTGGACCGGTCGGTGAACGCCGAGGGCCTCAAGCTCGACAAGCAGCGGCACATGCAGCCGATCTGGGGCCTCGGTGACGTGCACGAGGGCGACCTGATCCGTTTCCTGGAGGAAGAGGAAGGCCTCACCGAGGGCGAGGTCGCCGGCTGGGACCTGATGGCTCACAGCATCGACCCACCGGCCTACCTCGGCCGCGACCGCGAGCTGGTCGCCGGTCCCCGCATGGACAACCTGATCTCCGTACACGCGGGAGTCGCCGCGCTGACGGCCGTCAGCACCGCAAACGCCCCGCTCCCGTACATCCCCGTCCTAGCCGGCTTCGACCACGAGGAGAACGGTTCGCAGTCAGACACCGGCGCCGACGGCCCTCTCCTCGGCAACGTACTGGAGCGCTCGGTCTTCGCACGCGGCGGCAGTTACGACGACAAGGCGCGCGCCTTCGCCGGCACGGTCTGCCTGTCGTCCGACACCGGCCACGCGGTGCACCCCAACTACTCCGAACGCCACGACCCGACGCACCACCCGCGCGCCAACGGCGGACCGATCCTCAAGGTCAACGTCAACATGCGGTACGCGACGGACGGCAGCGGCCAGGCCGTGTTCGCGGCGGCGTGCGAGAAGGCGGGCGTGCCGTGGCAGGTCTTCGTGTCGAACAACTCGATGCCGTGCGGCACGACGATCGGCCCGATCACCTCCGCCCGGCACGGCATCCAGACCGTCGACATCGGCGTAGCGATCCTCTCCATGCACAGTGCGCGTGAACTGTGCGGAGCGGACGATCCGTACCTCCTCGGGAACGCGATGACGGCCTTCCTCGAAGGCTGAACCCGACTCAGAGGCTTGTCTGTTGAAGGGCCGGGTACGCGAAGTACGTACACCGGTCCGGACCAGCCGGGCCGACAGGGAGGCGGAAGTCATGGGACTGGGAGGATTCATACTCCTCATCGCGGGCGGGGCGATACTCACCTTCGCCACCGACTGGGAGATGGAAAGCGTCAACCTCGACCTCGTCGGGGTCATCATGATGCTCGTCGGCATCATCGGGGTGGCGGTCTACGCCAGCGTCGCCAGGCGCCGCCGCATGGTCGTGCCCCCGACCACCACCGTGGTCTCCGACGACGACCGGCACCACCACACCCCCTGACCGACCGCCCCTGGACGGGCTGGATTTTTGCGGCTCCGCCGCGTGGTGGGGGCAAGCCCCCGGACGCCCTACGGGCGTGTCCTCAAACGCCGGACGGGCTGGATTTCGCGGGGGCGCGCCCGGCACTGGCATCGCACGCACGGTGCCAGGAGGGGACGTGCCGGGGCGCTCCCCGCAGGGCGTTGAACGCAACGAGCCCGAATACAAGAACGAGTACCCGAACGTTCGACGCCCGAGGAGACGCCCCGGCACGGCACCGACCCCGGAGCCCCCGCAAGAGACGGTCACCGAGCGCCCCGCCCGGCGCAGCCAGGGCTGAGCACCGCACCGGCGCGCTCAGGAATCCATGCCCGCCAACACCAGCGGCAGCCGGGGCGCTCCCCCCGCCGTCACGCGGACGGGCACACCCCAGTCCTGCTGGTGGACATGGCACGCCGGGTACTCGTTCTCCGGGTCGTCGTCGCACGACGCGGCCATCGCCGAGACATGCAGCACCCCTTCGACAACCTCCGGATTCAGCTCCAGCTCACGGCTGAGATCCGTCCCGGACCCCTCACCCCCGCTCAGCAGCTCCGGCGGCGTAGACGACACCAGCAGCCGCGTAGAAGGCCCGTACCGCGTGTCCAGCTTCTGACCGCTCGGCGCCTGGAAGACGACGTCCAACCGAAGCCTGCCCGGCGCCACTTCGGTCGCCGCCCGCTGCGTACGGTGTGCGACGGCCTCCACCCGTACCGCCTCGTCGGGCAGCCGCAGCCGCGTCAGCCGGTGGCGGGCGGACTCGACGACGACGATGTCGTCACCGACGAGCACCGCGTCACTCGGCTCCCTCAAGTCGGTGGCGACAGTGGTCACTTCACCACTGGCCGGGTCGTAGCGCCGCAGCGCGTGGTTGTACG
Organism: Streptomyces sp. ISL-96; assembly: GCF_018614035.1. Lineage (GTDB taxonomy): Bacteria > Actinomycetota > Actinomycetes > Streptomycetales > Streptomycetaceae > Streptomyces. The sequence goes on along the minus strand of NZ_JAGGPA010000068.1, from coordinate 10,002 downwards.
TGTCGCTGATCGCGACCGACCCGTCGGGCAGCGCGGTCACCCCGAGCGGATGCTGGAGCAGCGCCTGCCCCGCCGCGCCGTCGCGGTGCCCGAAGTCGAAGAGCCCGGTCCCGACGGCGGTGTGCACGACGAGGTCGGCATCGACGTACCGCAGCGCGCTCGTCTCCGAGTCCGCGACCCACAGCCGGTCGCCGGCCGCCGAGACCGCGAGCCCGGACGGCTGGGCGAACCACGCCTCGGCCGCCGGCCCGTCGACGAGCCCCTCGTTGGTCGTCCCGGCGGCGACCCGCACGGTCCCTGCCTCGGGGTCGTACGTCCACAGCTGGTGTACGCCGGCCATGGCGATCCACACCTTGCCCTGCCACCACGCGACGTCCCACGGCGAGGACAGATCGACCTCGCGGGCGGGCCCGGCGGTCGGGGACCCCTGCCACCACTGCTTTCCGGTACCGGCGACGGTCTCGACGGCGCCGGTCGCCGGGTCGTACGTACGCAGCTGATGGTTGACCGTGTCGGCCACGACGACCCGCCCGTCCGGCAGCAGCGCCAGCCCCTGCGGCTCCTTGAACTCGCCGTCCCCGCCGCCGCCGATGCGCCGTACAACCGTTTCGCCATCCCCCTCCAGCTCGACAAGCTGATGCCGGGTGGTGTCCGAGACCAGGAAGTTCCCCGTGCCGGGCAGCAGCAGCGCCTTGCCCGGGAAGCGCAGGTCGGTCGCGACGGGCTCCGGCGCGACGTACGGCCCGTCCCCGCGCCGCAGCGTCCCCTTCGCCGCGTGAGCGGCTTCCAGCTCCTCGACGAGCTTCGCGATGGCGTGCGCGTGCCCCTCGCCGGCGTGCTGCGCGACGACGTACCCCTCGGGGTCGATGACGACGAGCGTCGGCCAGGCCCGTACGGCGTACTGCTTCCACGTGGCGAGCTCAGGGTCGTCGAGGACGGGGTGATGCACGCCGTACCGCTCGACGGCGTCGACGACGGCCTGGTGCTCGGCCTCGTGCACGAACTTCGGCGAGTGGACCCCGATGATCACCACCGTGTCGCGGTGCTTCTCCTCCAGCTCCCGCAGCTCATCCAGGACATGCAAGCAGTTCACGCAGCAAAAGGTCCAGAAATCGAGGATGACAATGCGTCCTCGCAGGTCAGCGAGGCTGAGCTCTTCGCCTCCGGTGTTGAGCCACCCGCCCTTGCCGATCAGCTCGGGGGCACGGACACGGGCACGGCGGGGCGCGGGGGTGGGCGCCGGGGCGGCATCGTTCATGGTTCAAGCTTGCCATCCGGCCATGAGCGACCGGTCACGGCCGCAGGACAACGCCCGCTCACGGGGCACGCTCGACCACGGCGACTTCCGAAAACTCCCGGAGGAAGGTCATGTGACCGGTCCGGCCGGTGTGCTGGATGCACATGTCGGTGCACACGTCCGCGTTCCCGGTCGGTGGGGCGGTCCAGTGGCAGTCAGGGTTCAGGCAGCGCGCCGTTGCCGTTGTCTCCGCCGAGGGGTGGCGGTGCATGACATAGCTCACGTACCGGAGTACGGCTTTCACGCTCATGCCGACTCCTCGAGGGTGCGGATGGTTCCGGAGTTCTACGTTGCAGTCGCTGACCCTGGAGCCGTCGTACCCGAGGCGGGCCTCCCGCCGCTGCACGGCCAGGGCGGCGCAGACTCCACAGTCGGCCACCGGTGCGGGCTCCGGATCTGTTCGCAACGGCAGCACTACCGGCGGTTGCGCATACGTGATCGGCTTCACGGCCCCGCTCCTCATGTTGTCCGTCTCACGACCACGCTAGGAGCATCCTGGATCCGGCCTCAACGAACTTGCGCGGACTTGCGAGCGCTCACCGGAGGGAGTCGATCGCCGATGTGATCAGCACACGGGCCGGAGCACCGTAAACGGCCAGATCTGCCAGTTCAGCGAAGGTGCGGGCGTACATGCCGATCTCGTGGGGCTGGGTGATCGTGAGGAACGCGGACACCAGCTCGACGTTGACTTGCGCCTCATCGAAGATCCAGAAATCCTCTACCGGCCACAGCACCGTGCGGTCGGCGGTCAGCGGGATCACACCCAGGCTGACGTTCGGCAGAGTCGCGACGGACAGGAGGTGGCCAAGCTGTCCGGCCATAGTGTCGGCGCCACCGATCCGGTGGCGTAGGACGCTCTCCTCCAGCAGAACGGCGAAGCGGTGAGGGCCGGAATACAAAATCCGTTGCTTGTCCACACGGACTTGAACGGCTGCCTCCAGGTCATCGGGCAACGCCCGGCGGTCGCGAATCGCCGTCAGCAACGCCTCGATGTAGGCGCGCGTCTGGAAGGGGCCGGGGATCAGCCAGGACGAGTAAGCGCGGAAGTTCCGAGTCCGTTCCCATAGCGGGAGGACCGACTCCTGAGCCCTCCGCAGGCCGGACCGCTCCATACGCCGCCATTCGACGTAGGCGCCGTTGATGTTGCGTGCTGTGGCGATCAGGTCGGCAAGTTGCTCCTCAGCGTCGCAGTGCAGCGCCCAGACACGGAGATCGTCGTCGGAGGCAGCCGTACGCCCGTTCTCGATGCGGCTGCACTTGCTTTCATGCCAGCCGCCCCGGCAGGCAAGCGCCCGCGCGGTGAGACCCGAGTCCATACGGATCTCGCGCAGGCGCTTACCCAGAGCCTCCCTGGCTTGCTGGACGCTGGAAGATGATGATGACGTCACGTTCGGCTGCTCTGGATCAGACGGGCTGGTAGTCCTCGTGCGGCGTAGCCTTTCCCCACACAGCCGTGAACGCGGACGCGCACAGCTCCACTACGGCGGGGTCGGTGACCAGCTCCTCACCGGTCATCTCTCCATTGCCGTCAAAGTGGTTGAAGAGCACCGACGAGCCGTCGAAGAGCCACAGGTCATTGCCGGGGAGAGCCAGGCCGGAAGCGTCCCGCCGGGGCAGCCAGCGCACGGACTCCCCGGCCTTGATGTTGTGGCCACCGGTCAGCTCGTACTCGTAGCGCACGTACGGGGAGATCGGCTCGGAGACGATGCGCGCCCGGCGAACGTCAACACCCTTGGCTACGGATGCGGAGACCAGCTCAATCCACCACGGCCAGCGATCTGCCGGGTCGAAGCGGTTGCCCGCAGTCCACTCGGCGTAGTCCTGATCCAGCGCGTAGGCGTCCCTCATCTCCAGGTGGTACGCGCTGTGCTTCGCGGCGCGGAACAGATCCTCAAACGTCGGCACCGTCGCCACCGCTCACCTCCGGGAAGAACTGCATCATGCGCTGCGGGAACTCGATGACCGTCTCGTGAGCGGGGATGTCCATCTGTGCCAGACGTTCCGCGTCCGTCACACGCCACCCTTGCAGGATGTAGTTCCCGGTCTCGTCGTCCAAGTAGACGGTCGGTGAGCCGTTGTTGGGGCTCTCCGGGTCCTTGCCAAGCCGGTGCAACGTCATGGTGCCCTCCGGTCGCTCGGGCGGCGATCAACATGAACAGCTTGCGCCGAATCAAGCCGAGCGTGCCAGCGACTTGCACGAACTTCTACGCCTCCCGGGCTGCACCTTGGTCCTGTGAATCCCGAGGAAACGAGGAAGCCCCAGGATCCCCGCCCTAAGAGGGTGACGAACACAGGGCGCAGGGGGTGTTCAGCGGACTTATAGGGCCAGGCCAGCAAGAGTATTCCGGGTCGCCGTTTTGTAAGTTACTGACGAATGATCGCCGTTAACTCCGGCACAACGGTGCGAGCGACAACCGGTCGCGTCCGTCCACCCGTCAGAGCGTCGGTGGGGAGTGCGTCGCGCGCGCGGAACTTGCGGCGCGTATGAGGGCGGCGAAGGCGGTGGGGGTGGTGGTGAGGATGGCGGCCGGGGCGTCGCTCTCGCGGAGGAGGACGGCATCGTCAGTGGCGGCGAGCTCCACACAGTTCCCGCCGTCTCCCGCTCCTGAGAACGAGGACTTCTGCCATTCGAGGGGCTGCGTCATGAGCGGGACTCTCAAATCTGCCGTACCAGTTGGTGGATGAGGTCCCTTGACTCTACGACTCCCAGCGCCGCGTCCTCCAGCTTCGCAAGGAAGCCCCGATAGCGGTGCAACTGCGCCTCGGCATCCATGAACCCCGAACCGTGCACGGTCTCCACCAGGACAGTGTCGAGCTGAGGAACCGCCCCTCCCGCGTACAGCATCGGGTACCCGATACCGGCGAAGCCGTCCAGTTCGAACGGGATGACATATACAGCCACTTGAGGGCGTTCCGACTGGTCCAGGATGTGGAGAAGTTGCCTTCGGGCAGCTTTTCGGTCGGCGACCCTGATGCGTAGCGCTGCCTCGTGGATCACTGCCGTGTAGGGCAGCGCATCATCGCGGGCGAGCACCTCCTGCCGCCGCAGCCGGTACGTAACTCGCGTATCGATGTCCTCAGCCCTGAGCTCGGGCACCGGGAAGGCGCAGATCGCTCGCGCGTGCTCCTCGGTCTGAAGGAGACCGGGAATGTGCACACTCTCGAAGGTCTTCAAATATGCGGCGTGCTGCTCCAGTTCGGCGATGTCCAGGAACCCTGCAGGCAAGAGCTCCCGGTACTCCTCCCACCAGCCACGCACTCGCTCACTCGCCATGGCTGTCAGCGCGTCGACGAGCGCCGCGTCATCGCACGCGTACTGGCTGGCCAGATGGCGGACGCGTTCAGCGCTCACGCCAACCCGACCCGCCTCCGTCATGGAGATCTTGCTCTCGGCGATGCCCGTTGTCCGCGACGCCTCTCTGGCCGTCAGGCCCGCGCGCTCCCGGAGCTTACGCAGCTCAGCGCCAAGGCGTTCCTGGCGTGCGGTGATGATGCTTCTCGCCGGCATGTGCCCCTTCTCTCCTGGGCGTTGACAGGGCAAGTATCCCAGTCCGGCTTGACCGGGGTGATACATCACCCCTACCGTAAGTGACGCGTCGCACACGCTGCGATTACCGGGACACCGGAAGTGCACCGCCCCGCCATGCCATCGCGGGTGCGGCCAGGCCACCGCCCGCCGACCGCCGCGCCGTACTGCACCTTCGTACCGCTCACTCGGAGTCCCGTATGCAGAACGACGAAGAAGCACCCTGGGAATACACGCTCTACATCCCCCACGACCCGCGCGCCGTCTCCATCTGCCGCCGCACGCTGCGCCTCGTCCTCACCACACACCACCTTGCCCATCTCATCGACCTGGCAGAGTTGCTCGCGTCCGAGCTGATCAGCAACGCCATCGCACACACCGATGGCCCCGCCGCTCTCCGCCTCCTCCACACCAAGGGCGTCCTGCGTCTTGGGGCCTGGGACACCGATCCCAGACCGCCCTCTCCGGGCACTGCGAGCGAACAGGACGAAAACGGACGCGGGCTCCACCTCGTACGGAGCTGTGCGGACGACTGGGGGTGGTTTCCGCTTACCGCTGCCGCATTCGGGTCGGCCGGGAAGTACGTGTGGTGCGAGGTCACCGCTACGGGGTAGCCCTCATCGCATGAAATACCTCGTACGGGACAAAATCTTCGCCATCGGTGACGACTACTGGATCGACGATGAGCACGGGCGCCACGCCTTCCTCGTCGACGGCAAGGCGCTGAGGCTGCGCGACACCCTGGAGATCAAGGATCCCGCCGGGCGAGTGCTGATCACGCTGCGCGAGAAGATGTTCAGCATCCGGGACGCGATGACCATTGAGCGGGACGATCAGACGCTCGCGACCGTACGCAAGAAGCGGCTGTCACTGCTGCGCAACCACTACCGGGTCTCTCTGGCGGACGGTACGGACCTGGACGTCAGCGGCCGCGTGCTGGACCGCGAGTTCACGGTCGAGCGTGACGGCGAGCGGGTGGCCCACATCTCGCGGAAGTGGTTCCGGCTGCGGGACACGTACGCCGTCGATGTCGCAACGGACGACCCCGACGCGGCACTGCTCATCGCGGTGGCGGTGTGCGTGATCCGGATGGCGGAGCGAGAGCGGGGGGACGACTGAGTCACGAGGTACACAGATCGCCGGCCGGGCTGTACGCGAGCGAGGCGCGGCGCCGATGATGTGCGGGTGACTAACCGCATCAGCACGCTGATCTCAGCATTCGGCGTCTTGGCCGCCTTGATGTTCCTGATCTTCGCGATCCGCGAATACCGGGCGGGCTCCTCCGTCCTGGTGTTCGGCCTGGGGATTTTCGTCTTCGCCGGTGCCGTTTACGCGCTTATACGTGACATCCGCACCCAGGCGAAGGGCAGCGATCCAGAGAGGACGGCCGGCCACCGCTAGCGCAGCCGGCGGTCCTTCAGGGCCGGGAACTGTTCCCGCGTCGACGCCACCTTCGCCGGATCAAGGTCCACCACCAGCACCTCCTCCGCCGTGCCCGCCTCCGCCAGCACCTCGCCCCACGGGTCCACCACGATGCTGTGCCCCGCCTGTTCCACCCCCGCGTGCGTGCCCGCCGTGCCGCAGGCAAGGACGTACGCCTGGTTCTCGACCGCGCGGGCGCGGGCCAGCAGTGTCCAGTGCTCGCGGCGCCTGGCGGGCCAGCCGGCCGGGACGACGAAGGCCTGCGCGCCGGCGTCCACGAGGGCGCGGAAGAGTTCGGGGAAGCGCAGGTCGTAACAAGTACCGAGGCCGAAGGTGAGGCCCGCGGCCGACACCGTCACCACTTCCTCGCCCGCACCCATCATCACGGCCTCGCCCTTGTCGAAGCCGAAGCGGTGGATCTTGCGGTAGGTACGGACCAGCTCCCCGGCGGGGGAGAAGACCAGCGAGGTGTTGTAGAGGGGGCCCTCCGGGTCGCGCTCGACGATCGAACCGGCGTGCAGCCACACCCCGGCGTCGGCCGCCGCCTTCGACATCACGTCGTACGTCGGACCCTCCAGGGGCTCCGCTTCCTCCACGAAGGACTCGTAGGCGAAGGCCCCTGTGGGCCACAGCTCGGGAAGGACCACAAGATCGGCGCCGTGCCGCTCACGCTGCTCACGCACGAGTGAAGCGACGCGCCCGCGACGGGAATTGACCGATTCGTCCGGGTCTACTGCGATCTGGATGAGGGAGGCGCGCACACTACCACCGTCCTGGCATTCGAGCCGTCAACACGGGCCTACGATCGTCACACCAAAGCACTGCCAGGGTGCCACGGGGCAGCGTAACTTAGCGTGCGAGCCTCCCACGCAGTCCGGCACGTACGTCAGCGTCCAGCCCAGCCCGCCAGCAAGAGAACCGCACGAGGGGTCCCGTGACCGTCCATCCCAGCCTCCAGACATACGCCGAAGCCTGGACCCACTCCATCGAAGCGATATCCGAGCTGGTGACACCGCTCGTCGAAGGGGAGTGGAACCGGCGCACGCCGTGCCCCGGCTGGTCGGTTCGCGACATCGTCTCGCACCTCATCGGCATGGAGTGCGAGATGCTCGGCGACCCCCGGCCGATCCACTCGCTGCCGCGCGATCTGTACCACGTGACCTCGGAGTTCGCCCGGTACATGGAGATGCAGGTCGACGTACGCCGCCACCACACGGCGCCGGAGATGACCTCGGAGCTCGAGTACACGATCATCCGCCGCGCGCGTCAGCTCCGCAACGAGACCCGCTCCCCCGACACCATGGTCCGCGCCCCGCTCGGCGCCGAGCAGACCCTCGAACTCGCTCTGCGGATGCGGGCGTTCGACACCTGGGTGCACGAGCAGGACCTGCGTACGACCTTCAGCCAACCCGGCAACCTCGACTCGCCCGGCGCGCTCGTCGCCCGCGACGTCCTCGTCCAGGGCCTGCCGAAGGTCGTCGCGAAGCACGCGGGCGCGCCCGCCAACTGCGCGGTCGTCTTCGACGTACACGGCCCGGTCGAATTCATGCGCACGGTCCGCGTGGACGCGGACGGCCGCGGCACGGTCGACGGCACACCCTCCCTCGGCCCGGTCGCGACGATCGCCCTGGACTGGGAGACGTACGTACGCCTGGCCTGCGGCCGGGTCCGCTACGACGCGGTCGCCGACCACGTCAAGGTCGAGGGCGACCAGGCGCTGGCGGACGCGATCCTGCGCAACTTCGCGGTCACGCCGTAGCCGAGCGGCTCTCAGGCCGCCGGGACGTGCACCGCCTCGACGCGGCTGGCGACCAGGTGGTCCCGCTCCCGGCGGGCGGTCCGCTTGCGCAGGCGCAGGATCTGTACGACGCCGAACGCCTCCAGCACGAAGACCGACGCGAACGCGATCCGGTAGTTGTCGCCGGTCGCGTCGAGCAGCACGCCCACCGCGAGCAGCGTCGTCATCGAGGCGACGAAGCCGCCCATGTTGACGATGCCGGAGGCAGTGCCCTGCCGCTCCGGCGGGTTGGCGGGCCGCGCGAAGTCGAAGCCGATCATCGAGGCCGGTCCGCACCCGCCGAGCACCGCGCACAACATCACCAGCAGCCACATCGGGGCGTGGTCACCCGGGTAGGCGATGGCCGCCGCCCAGAGCAGGGCGGTGGCCCCCACCGTGCCGAGGGCGAGCGGCGCGCGGGCCGCGCCGTGGCGGGCGATGAGCTGCCCGTACACCAGGCCCAACGCCATGTTCGACAGCACGACGAGCGTCAGCAGCTCACCCGCCGCCCCCCGCGACAATCCCTGCGCCTCCACCAGGAACGGCATCCCCCACAGCAGCAGGAACACCATCGCCGGGAACTGCGTCGTGAAGTGCACCCACATCCCCAGCCGGGTCCCGGGCTCGCGCCACGCGGCGGCGATCTGCTTGCGGACGTACGCCGCACCCGCGTGCTGGGCGGGCGCCGGCTCGTACCCCTCGGGGTGGTCCTTCAGGAACAGCAGCAGCAGTACGAGCACGAGCACCCCGGCGAGCGAGCTGCCCGCGAAGGTGGCGGTCCAGCCCATGCCCTGCAGCATGCGGGCGATGACGAGGGTCGAGACGAGGTTGCCCGCCATCCCGCACAGCCCGGCGAGCTGCGCGATCAGCGGCCCGCGACGCACGGGGAACCAGCGCGCGCCGAGCCGCAGCACGGCGATGAACGTCATCGCGTCGCCGCACCCGAGCAGGGCGCGGGCCGCGAGAGCCATCCCGTACGAGGGGGAGAGGGCGAAGCCGAGCTGCCCGAGGGTGAAGAGGACAACCCCCAGCGTCAGGACTCTCTTCGTCCCGAGCCGGTCGACGAGCAGCCCCACGGGTATCTGCATCCCCGCGTACACCAGCAACTGCAGTATCGAGAACGTCGACAGCGCGGACGCGTTGACGTCGAACCGGTCGGCGGCGTCGAGCCCCGCGACGCCCAGGCTCGTACGGAAGATGACGGCGACGAAGTAGACGCCGACGCCGATGCCCCAGACGGCGGCGGCGCGCCGGCCGCCGGGCGGATCGCCGGGCAGGGAGGCGACCGGAGGTATCGGGCTCCTCACCGGTCCTCACCCCGGACCAGCACCTTCACCCGGCTGACGTGGCGGCGTACACACTGGGCGGCGGCTTCGACATCCCCCGCCCTGATGGCTTCGAGCATTTCGGCGTGCTCGGTGATGTTCTTGGCGATGCGGTCGGGGTGCGCCTCCATGATGGTGACGCCCATGCGCAGTTGGCGGTCGCGGAGCTGGTCGTACAGCCGGCAGAGGATCTGATTGCCGGCGTTACGGACGATCTCGGCGTGGAAGGACCGGTCGCTGACGGCGACTTCGGCGAGGTCTCCTTCGAGGGCGCGCTGCTTCTGCTCCTCCAGCAGCTCTTCGAGCCGCGCGACGAGAGCGGCGGACGCGGGTACGGCTCGCCGCACCGCGAACTCCTCGACCAGCAGCCGGGTTTCGACGACGTCGGCGATCTCCTGGGCGGAGACGGCGAGGACGAGGGCGCCCTTCTTCGGATACAGCTTGATGAGCCCTTCGACCTCGAGCCGCAGCAGCGCTTCCCGTACAGGCGTCCTGGACACGCCGACGGCGTCGGCGAGGTCGCCCTCGGTGAGGAGGGTGCCGCCTTCGTAATGGCGGTCGAGTACGCCCTTCTTGATGTGGGCGTAGACGCGCTCGGCGGCGGCGGGCTGCTTGGGAAGCGGGGGCGCGGTGGGCATTGGTAGTTGAAGGCGCG
>NZ_JAGGPA010000067.1 GCF_018614035.1 Streptomyces sp. ISL-96 | reverse complement strand
GAGTAGGACGCCGCCGAACAAATTTTATGCCCCGCCCCCCGGACTTATGTCCGGGGGGGCGGGGCTTTTTTGCGTTTAAGGTCAAGTCATGCGCTACGACCTCATCATCTTCGACAACGACGGCGTCCTCGTGGACAGCGAGCCGATCTCCAACACCATCCTCGCCGGCTACTTGAGCGAGCTTGGGCACGCGACTTCGTACGAGGATTCGCTTCGCGACTACATGGGTGCCGCTGTGCACCGGATCCACGATCTCGTACTGGAGCGGACCGGGCAGCGGCTGCCCGCCGACTTCGACAAGACGCTGCACGCACGGATCTTCGCCGCCTTCGAGCAGGAGCTGAAGCCGGTCGCCGGGGCGGAGGAGCTGCTGGGGAAGCTGGTGGCGGACGGTGTTTCGTACTGCCTCGCTTCGTCCGGGAGTCATGAGCGGATCCGGGTCGGGCACCTGGTGACCGGGCTCGACGAGTGGTTCGAGGAGAGCTGGATCTTCAGCTCGCAGGACGTCGGGCGCGGCAAGCCGGCGCCGGATCTCTTCCTGCACGCCGCGGAACGGATGGGTGTACCGGCGGAGCGGTGTGTCGTCGTGGAGGACAGTGCGCTCGGGGTGGAGGCGGCCCGGGCGGCCGGGATGGATGTGTACGGGTTCACGGCCATGACGTCGGCTGACAGGCTTCGGGGGGCGACCGGGTACTTCGCTGAGTTGGGGGAGCTGCCGGGATTGCTCGTGTGATCGAGCTACCCATGGGTAAGTGACGGGCCTACGCTGTCCGGCCATGACAGACACGCGCCTGCGGCACGGCAGGGCTTCCTTGGGGTTGAGCTTCTTCGCGCAGGGCGTGGCTTTCGCTCTGCTCGTGACGCGGCTGCCGGCTGTTCAGGACCAGTACGGGATATCCGACGGGCTGCTGCCGGTCTTTCTGGCCGCCGTACCGATCCTGGCCGGGGTGGGGAGTGTCGCGACCGAGCAGTTGGTGAAGCGGGTCAGGCCGAGTGCTGTGCTGCGGTGGTCGCAGCCGGTTGTGCTGCTGGCGCTTCTTGGGGTCGGGGCCGGTCGTGAGATGTGGCAAGTGGCCGTCGCTCTGGGGGTGTTCGGGCTGGCGGTCGGGGCGTTGGACGCGTCCATGAACATGCTGGGGGTGAGCCTTCAGCGGGCGTACGGGCGCAGCATCATGCTCGGGTTTCATGCGGCGTACAGCCTCGGGGGGATTGTGGGGGCCTCGCTCGCGTGGGTGGGGGCCAATGGGGATCTGGCGCTGTTCGTTTCATATCTGCCGGTGGTGGCTGTGCTGTTGCCCGCGGTGGTTGTCGGCAGTCGGTGGTATGTCGACGGAGTCGTTGTGGTGGGGGAGGAGAAGGCGGCTTCGGGGGGTGGGTTCAGGCTGCTGTTGCCGCTGTGTCTGGTGATGACCTTTGCGTACATCGGGGACTCCACGGTCTCCAACTGGAGTGCCAAGTACCTGGAGGATGTGCTCGGTTCGTCGGGGGAGACCGCCACTCTTCCGTACAACATCTACATGGTCACGACGTTGGTGGGGCGGGCCGTCGGGGACTTTGGGGTGCGGCGCTTCGGGGCGGTGAGTGTGGTGAGGGCGGGGACGTTGCTCGCTGCCGGTGGGTTCGCTGTGGTGGCGGGGGCGCCGGGGGTGGGGGTCGGGATGCTCGGGTTCACGATGCTTGGGTTCGGGCTGTGCGTGATCGTGCCGCAGACGTTCGCGGCGGCGGGGCGGATGTTCCCCGGTGCGGCGAGTGACGCGGCTGTGGCTCGGCTGAATGTGTTCAATTACGTGGGGTTTCTGGTCGGTGCGCCGTTGGTGGGGGCGCTCGGGGATGCGTGGAGCTATCGGGGGGCGATGCTCGTGCCGATGGTCCTGGTGCTGGTGACGCTGGTGTACGCCCGCTCGTTCGCTTCCGGGACGGACCGATACGGTGGCGGGCATGAGCGGGCGCGCACTGTTGATGTGGGATGACGCGGTAACGGGCTACGACTTCGGGGCGAGCCATCCGATGGACCCGGTCAGGCTCGCCCTGACCATGGGGCTCGTACGGGCGTACGGGCTCGACCGGGCGGTGGATGTGATCGCCGCGCCGGCCGCGGGGGACTCGACGCTGCGGCTTGTGCATCGCGAGGACTATGTGGCGGCGGTGCGGGCGGCTTCGGCGGATCCGCGGCGGGCGGACCAGGCGTATGGGCTGGGGACCGTGGACGATCCGGCCTTTGCGGGGATGCATGAGGCTTCCGCGCTGATCGCCGGGCAGTCGGTGGGCGCCGCGGAGGCGGTCTGGCGGGGTGAGGCCGCGCATGCGGTGAACTTCGCCGGCGGGCTGCATCACGCGATGCCGGGGAGTGCGGCGGGGTTCTGCATCTACAACGACCCGGCGCTCGCGATCGCGCGGCTGCTGGAGCTGGGGGCGGAGCGGGTCGCCTATGTGGATGTGGACGTGCACCACGGGGACGGGGTGCAGGCGGCGTTCTGGGAGGACCCGCGGGTTCTGACGATCTCGCTTCACGAGCATCCGCGGACGCTTTTTCCGGGGACCGGATGGCCGGAGGAGACGGGCGCGAGTGGGGCGGGCGAGGGCTCGGCCGTGAATGTGGCGCTGCCGGCGGGGACGGGGGACGCGGGGTGGTTGCGGGCGTTCCACGCGGTCGTGCCGGAGTTGCTGGCGGACTTCCGGCCTCAGGTGCTGGTCACGCAGCACGGGGCGGATACGCACTTCGAGGATCCGCTGGCGCATTTGGCCGTATCGCTGGATGCGCAACGGGCGGTGCAGGCGGCGTGTCATGAGCTCGCACACGCGTATGTGGAGGGCGGGAAGTGGGTTGCGCTGGGGGGCGGGGGATATGCGGTGGTGGATGTCGTACCGCGGTCATGGACGCATCTGGTGGGGATCGCGGCGCATCGGCCGGTTGATCCGGAGTCGGTGATTCCGGCATCTTGGCGGGACGAAGTGTACGCGCGTACGCGGCAGTTGGGGCCGGGGCGGATGACGGATGGGCTGGCGCCGGAGTGGAAAGGGTGGGACGCGGGGTACGACCCGGCGGACCGGTTGGACCAGGCGGTGCTGGCGGCTCGGCGAGCGGTGTTTCCTCTGCGGGGGTTGTTGGCGTAGGGCGGGGCGTTTGGGTGCGCGGGGCATTCCCCTCCCCGCCCCTTTCCGAAACTGGGCGACTGGCTGCTAGGCACGAATCGGGCATTAATCGGATGCGGGTGCGGGGTGCGGTCCGTACGGTCGATGTCCGTGGAAGCGCTTAGTGAGAAACAGATCCGCTCGTCCTTCGTGAACTGCACCAAGGGCGAGGCCGCCCGCCTGAAACTCCCCCTCGGCTTCGCCGAAATCCCCTGGGAAGACCTTGATTTCCTCGGGTGGGTCGACCCCGGCGCGCCGCTGCGGGCGCACCTCGTCCTGGCTCGGCCGGACGGCCCGCTCGGGATCACCCTGCGGGTGCCCGGCGCGGCCCGCACCAGCGCGGTCAAGTCCAGCCTCTGCCAGCTGTGCCTCACCGGGCACGCCTCCTCCGGCGTCACCCTTCTCGTGGCCCCGCTGGCGGGCGCCCGGGGCCGCGAGGGCAACACCGTCGGCACGTACATCTGCGCCGACCTGGCCTGCTCCCTGTACGTACGGGGCAAGCGGCAGCCCAAGCTGCGCAGTGGCCGGTACGAGGAGAGCCTGAGCGTGGAGGAGCGGATCGCCCGCACGGTCGGCAACCTGGACGCCTTCGTGGCGAAGGTGACGCAGGGCGGCTAGCCAGGCGTGGTGGGTTCGTTCGTTGGTGGGTTACGCCAAGTGTGGGGTGTGTTCGGGGTTTTGAGGGAAAGGCGCTCGGGGGTGGGGGAGCATCGGGAGGGTGTTGAGTACTGGCGCGTTGCGTGCGCACCTGTTGGCGGCCCGGCTGGCCGGGACCGTGGCCACCTCGCGGGAGCAGAGTCTGCGCAGCTACCGGCTGTTCGCCGCGCGGGATCCCCGGGTGCTGCTCGGGCTCGATCCCGAATGGGCCTGGGACGAGCACGATGTGATGGCTCTGATGGCCGAAAGGTGTGGGGTTTCTGACGATCCGGGGTTTGTCAGTGGGGCCGATGTGATCGATCCCGAGCGGACCTTGGCCGCGTTGGAGGCGTTCGCGGGGCGGCTCGGGGAAGCCGCCGCGCGGCGGGTTCCGGTGATGCTCGGGACCGGGCATCCGCATCGGCTGCTCGGGTTCTACGCCGGTCTCGCAGACGCCTTGTCGGCGGCGGGATGTCTTGTCCTCACACTCGCGCAGGGGCGATGTGTCGACATAACGACCCGGTTCGGCGTACGCACGTACAGCCTCGACTACGTACGAGGAGTCGCGCTGGTGCGCGAACCCGGCGCGCGTGGGCCCGTGAGTGGTACCGGCGCACACAGCCACTCGCCCCTCCCGGTCAGGGTCGCGCTCGCCGCCGCGGGGGATGGGGACGGGCCCTTGCCCGGGCTTGTCGTGGGGGACCACGGGTGGGTCTGCGGTGCAGGTCAGTTGGGGTTTGAGGCCATTGGACTGGCCGACACCGATGATCCCGCGCTGTTCGTCGGTGAGGCCGAGGGGCGGGTGTCCGTCGCCGTTCCGCTTGATGATGCTGTGCGGTCTGATTACTACCGACCGCTTACTCGCTATGTACTCAATCGGGCGTGTCTGTCACGGTAGGAGGGGGATGGCTGCTCCTCTTCCCCACTCGCATCACCCGCCCCTAGTCTGGGAGTGAGCGCACAACGACGAAGAGTCACCGGAGGGGAAGCCGGTGCGCGTCGGGTGCGGAAGGTACAGGTGGGTCATGGCTGCTGGCAGCGAGAGGCCTCTCAACGAGGTCAAGTTTCTGACCGTGGCGGAAGTCGCCTCGGTGATGCGAGTGTCGAAGATGACCGTGTACCGATTGGTGCACAGCGGTCATCTGCCGGCGATCCGGGTGGGCAGGTCCTTCCGGGTTCCGGAGCAAGCGGTTCACGAGTACCTCCGCGAGTCCTTTGTGGGGGTGGAATCGGCCTGACGGCGGCCTCGGATTACGTCCCTCTCCCGGTGGCGGGTAGGCTAGGCCTTCGTAGGTCGTGTGGGCCCAGACGCCCCGCACCGAGTGAAGAGAAGTGAGCGAGGGTAGTCGTGGGCTCTGTTATCAAGAAGCGGCGCAAGCGGATGGCCAAGAAGAAGCATCGCAAGCTGCTCAAGCGCACCCGCGTTCAGCGTCGTAACAAGAAGTAAGCGGCCGCTGTACGTGTATCCGCAGCCCTTCCACCGTCATGGTGGGAGGGCTGCGGTGCGTTGTGGCGTGTTCTGGTGCGGTGCCGTGAGGTGCGTCCCTTGCGGCTCGCGTAGCCCATGTGTGTCTGCTGTCACTTCGGGCGCCGTGCGGTCGTCACAGCGCAACGTCCAACCGCTACGGTGGCGCTAGGGGAGACCGAGGGAAGGCGCTGATCTTGGGCAAGGTCGTGCTCGTCACAGGTGTGGCCCGGCAGCTGGGTGGCCGTTTCGTACGGCGGATCCAGCGTGATCCCGATGTGGACCGGGTGATCGGCGTCGATGCGCTTCCGCCTGAGCATCACCTCGGCGGTGCGGACTTCGTGCGGGCGGACATCCGCCAGCCGGCCATCGCGCGCGTGCTCGCCGAGCACGGGGTCGACACCGTCGTGCACATGGACGTCACCGGTACGCCGCTGGGCACCGGAGGCAGTCGTACGTCGGTGAAGGAGACCAACGTCATCGGCACGATGCAGTTGCTCGGTGCCTGCCAGAAGTCGCCGACCGTGCAGCGGCTCGTCGTGAAGTCGAGTACGAGCGTTTATGGGTCGGCGCCGCGCGACCCTGCCGTCTTCACCGAGACCACGCCGCCGAAGTCGCTGCCGAGCGGAGGCTTCGCCAAGGACGCGGTCGAGGTCGAGGGTTACGTGAGGGGCTTTGCGCGCCGGCGGCCCGATGTGGCCGTGTGTGTGCTGCGGTTTGCCAACATTCTTGGGCCCTGTGCGGATTCTCCGCTGGCTGATTACTTCTCGCTGCCTGTGCTGCCGACGGTCTTCGGGTACGACCCGCGGCTGCAGTTCGTGCATGAGGATGACGTTGTCGATGTACTGCGCATCGCCTCGCACGATCCTCGGCGCGGAACGATGAACAGCGGCACCTTCAACGTCGCCGGCGACGGCGTGCTGACGCTCTCGCAGTGCTCGCGGCGGCTCGGGCGGCCGACCGTGCCGGTGCTGCTGCCCGCCGTCACCTGGGTCGGTTCCGCGCTGCGGACGGTCGGGGTGACCGACTTCTCGCCCGAGCAGATCCGGCTGCTGACGCACGGACGGGTCGTCAGGACGGCGCAGATGCGCGAGACCCTGGGGTTTGAGCCGAAGTACACGACGGCGGAGGCCTTTGCGGACTTCGCGCGGAGCCGGGGGGCGGGGCTGCTGCCGCCGGAAGCCATTGCTCGTACCGTCGATCGGATCTCCAGTCTTGTCGTCAGCGACGGCGGGAACGCCAGCGGTAGTAAGGAGCGCATCTGACATGGCCGATGCCAAGGTCATTCCGTTCGGCGACGATCCGAGGACCAGGCGGGCCGCCGGCCGGCCCAAGTCCAAGGACATGGGCGTCGGTGCTGCCGCGAAGGAGTCCGCCAAGGGGAAGCGGCCTGCGGGCCGCAAGGCGGGGCCCCTCGCGCCCGTACCGGAACAGCATGGGGCGCCGGACGATGCGGGGGCCGCGGAGGCCCTGGTGGCGGGGGAGGAGCCGCAGGCGGATCTCGGGGGTGGGGGTGGCTGGGACCGGCGGATCGCGGGTGGACTCGCGTTTTTGCGGCGGCGGCTCACCGGTGACTACGAGGTCGACGAGTTCGGGTACGACGAGGAGCTCACCGACAAGGTCCTGATGTCTCTGATCAGGCCCTTGTGCGAGAAGTACTTCCGGGTGGAGGTCAAGGGCATCGAGAACATCCCGTCGGAGGGCGGGGCGCTCATCGTCGCCAACCACTCGGGGACGCTGCCGCTGGACGGGCTGATGCTTCAGGCCGCGGTGCACGACAATCATCCGGCTGGGCGGCATGTGCGGCTGCTGGCGGCGGACTTGGTTTTTATGCTGCCGGTCGTGAACGAGCTGGCGCGTAAGGCCGGGCACACGCTGGCCTGCGCGGAGGACGCGGAGGAGCTGCTGCGGCGGGGCGAGATCGTCGGTGTGATGCCGGAGGGCTTCAAGGGGATCGGGAAGCCGTTCAGCGAGCGGTACAAGTTGCAGCGGTTCGGGCGGGGCGGGTTCGTTTCCACGGCGTTGCGGGCGGGGGCGCCGATTGTGCCGTGCTCGATTGTGGGGGCGGAGGAGATTTACCCGATGATCGGGAACGCGCGGACGTTGGCGCGGGTGCTGGGGATTCCGTACTTCCCGATCACGCCTACGTTTCCTTGGCTGGGGCCGTTGGGGGCCTTGCCGTTGCCCACCAAGTGGACGATTCAGTTCGGGGAGCCGATTCCCACGGAGGGGTATCCGGGGGAGGCGGCGGAGGATCCGATGCTGATGTTCAATCTGACGGATCAGGTGCGGGAGCAGATTCAGCACACGCTGTACAAGCTGCTGGTCCAGCGGCGGTCTGTTTTCTTCTGAGTGGGTGGGGGGAAGGGTGTGGGCCCGGTCTCTGGGGAGAGCGGGCCCACTGTTGCCGGGTTGGGGTTACGGCGCCTTCTCCTCCTCGATGCCCAGGCCCGGGAGGATTCCGGGGAGCAGCGGAGGGACGGTGACGTCCGGGACCGGCGGGTTGTCGCCGTCCTTGTCGTGGTCCTTGTCCCTGTCGGACTGCGACGACGGAGTGTCCGCCGACGGGGGGTTCAGGAGGTCACCCGGGGCGCCGCCGATGAGGCCCTCGTCCTTGGAGCTGCTTCCGGGAGAGGACGGCTTCGGCTTGCTTTCCTCGCCCGTTCGGCCGCCGGAGGACGTGGTGGTGGAAGGGGCGGGGCGGTCGGTGCCTGGTGTGCCCGTACGGTCCTGGGTGGAGCCGCCGGGGCTGTCGGGGTTCTCGCGTGAGTTCGGGGCACGCGGGAGGAGCGACTGCAGCGGCGCTACCTCTTCGTCTATGGCGTCGAAGACCGAGCTCACCTGGTCGCCCACGTCGGCCAGCTGCACCGGCAGCCGCTCGCGCAGGCTGCTCCACGCTTCGCGGTGCGACTTGGCGAACGACGACAGGGCCTGGATGGAGCCGATCGAGCCGTCACGCTCGTAGGCCCTGCTGAGAAGGCGGTGGCCTTCGCCCGCGTCGTGCGTCATTCCGCTCAGCGTGCGCCTGACCTCGCCCAGCTGTTCGTGGTCCAGATCGGCGGTTCGGCCGCGCTCCATGAGGCGGCGAGCCTCCATGAGGCGGGTCGAAGCCTGGTTGAGATAGAGCTCGCCACGGTCGGCGTCGTCGCCGGCCATGCCGAGCTTGACGTCTTCCATGCCTCGCTTCAGCCCGTACAGCGAATCACCCGGCAGGGCGTCGGAACTCGCAGCGGCGACTCCGCTGAAGGCTCCAGCGGCCACACCGACGGTGAGCCCGCCCGCAGCGATGCCCTTCGACCAGCGGGAGCGCGGGCGCAGCTTGTGGAGCGGGGATGCCCGGTGGGCGCCCCGTCCGGTCCGCTGCTCGGGCACCGTAGGGCCCGCCGGTGCGCCGTCCTCGGCGACCATCGCTTCCATGGCGGCGATGAGCTGTGCCCGCTGAACGACCTTGACCTCGGGGTCCAACTCCGGTGACGGCAGCTCGCCGAGACCGTTCGCCAGGGCCAAAAGCCGTGTGGTCTCTGGCCCTTCGGCCGTTTCTTCGGGCTGATCTGCCGCCGTGCCCTGGGGCGTCTGTGCCTCCAGCGCCTGGGCGAAGGCGTTCGCCCGCCGGTGCGCCGATACGTTCGCGATCACTGGCGGCACCTCCTCTCGTCATGACGATCGACTCCCCTGGGGGTCCGGAAGGTTGCACGCCATGAGCACATCCACACGATCGAGTGAGTGGCTGCGGACATGGCGTGACCGCAGGGAGCCTGCATCCCGCACAACGAGCGTCGCGGCACTTGGGTTACGCGCGACGGATGATCGGACCACGATGTCATCGAGAGGCAGCGAGGCGTTACCGACCGTGAGTTGCGGTCGGCCGATCGGCGGGCGTGCGCGGGCGCGTGTCAGCGGGCGTCGTCGGGCAGGAGTCGGGCCAGTGTACGTACGGCCCGGTACTGGAGGGTCTTGATCGCGCCCTCGTTCTTGCCCATCACGCGAGCCGTCTCGGCGACCGAGAGACCTTGCAGGAAGCGCAGGGTCACGCACTCCTGCTGCTGCGGGTTGAGCTTGCGGACCGCTTCCAGGAGGGCCGCGTTGGAAAGGGATTCGAGGACGGAGTCCTCCGGGCTGCGCTCGACCTCGTTGGCGTCGAGCATTTCGCCGGTGGTCACTTCGAGTCGGAACCGGCTCGATTTGAAGTGGTCGGCGACCAGGTTTCGGGCGATGGTGACCAGCCAGGCGCCGAAGTCACGGCCCTGCCAGGTGAAGGTGGAGATGCGGCGCAGGGCGCGCAGGAACGTCTCGCTCGTCAGGTCTTCCGCGGTCGCCTTTCCGCCGACGCGGTAATAGATGTAGCGGTAGACCGTGTCGCTGTACTGGTCGTAGAGGCGGCCGAACGCTTCGGCCTCGCCGGCCTGAGCGCGTTCGACAAGGTCCATCATGCGTGCGCTGTCGCTGTCGGCACTGGGCCGACGGGCGGTGGACGTGCCAGTGCCCGAGCCGGCGCCACGGCTGCGTCTGCCGACCGCCGCACCGCCGTCGGCCAGGGCATAGCAGGGGCCGACAAGTGCAGGGGTGGCAAGGGCGGGGACGGCGTACGCGGTGGGGACGAAGCCGCGCAAGCGGTCCGCGACCGTTGCGCGCAGCGTAGCCAGGCCCGAGGCGTCAACCCCGACGTGTGGGTACACGGGACTCCCAGAGGCAGAGCTTCCAACACGTTCAGTGCTAGACCGGTCACTCGTCGTGCTGATGAGTGGGGTCCGGTATGCGTCTGAGGAGAATAACGCTTCGTACAGGCAGCGCTACACCCAGTTGCTCAAATCATCGATTCCGTCGCTTCTGTGACGTCTAGGAGGCGGTTCGAGTAGCAGATCGTGATCAGTTGTTGATCGGATCACTTCGTAATCTGCGTGATTGCTGGGTGCGTTGTGCTCGAGTGCGCTTTACCGGAGCGGCGGAGGGTGGGCGAGCGCGGGGGAGGGTAGGGACCCGGGATTGTGGGTTGCCGCGAGGGTGGGGCGGGTCAGCGGCGGCGGCGGTGCAGGGCCATCGCGGCCGCGGTGCCTCCGGCGATGGCGCCGACCCCGGCGGCCGCCGGGATGCCGACCTTGGCGGCCTTGCGGCCGGTCCGGTAGTCGCGCAGCCGCCACTCGCGCTCGCGGGCGTACCTGCGCAGCTTCGCGTCGGGATTGATCGCGTACGGGTGTCCGACGAGCGAGAGCATCGGGATGTCGTTGTGCGAGTCGCTGTACGCCGCGCAGCGGGTCAGGTCGAGGTCTTCGGCGGCGGCCAGGGCGCGTACCGCCTCGGCCTTCGCGGGGCCGTGCAGGGGTTCGCCGACCAGCTTGCCCGTATAAACGCCGTCGACCGATTCCGCGACCGTGCCGAGGGCGCCGGTCAGGCCCAGGCGGCGGGCGATGATCGTGGCCGTCTCGACGGGGGCGGCGGTGACCAGCCAGACCCTCTGGCCCGCGTCGAGGTGGGCCTGGGCGAGGGCGCGGGTGCCGGGCCAGATGCGCTCGGCCATGTATTCGTCGTAGATCTCCTCGCCGATGGACATCAGCTCGGAGACACGGTGGCCCTTCACGATGGACAGCGCGCTGTCGCGGGCGTCCTGCATGTGCTCGGGGTCCTCGACGCCGGCGAGGCGGAACCAGGCCTGCTGCCAGGCGAAGCGGGCGAGCTCCTGGCGCTGGAAGAACTTCCGCTTATAGAGGCCACGGCCGAAGTGGAAGATCGCGGCGCCCTGCATGACGGTGTTGTCGAGATCGAAGAAGGCGGCGGCCCGGTCGTCTCCGACTACGGGGAACGCGGGCTCGGGTTCTCCGGGCTTGCCGGACGGCGTCGCGGCGAGTCCTTCGTACTCCTGCGACGTCTTGCGTGCTGCCTCGGCTGCTGCCTCTCCCGCCAGCACGCTCCGGGCTGTCGCCGAGCGCCTGCGGGGGGTGAGCCATCCCAGTGCGGCCATGTCGTGAGCATAGCCAGTCTGTTCGGTACTTCCGGACCTGCCGGGATGCGGCGGCGTGAACTCTCCGGGGCGCGGGTGTTACGCGGATGGGCGGGGCGACGGCGTATGGCCGGACGTGGCGCGGCCGGGCGGGGCGAGAATGGCGGTATGAGTCCCTTGTTGCGGCGTACATCGCCGAAGAGGAAGCCCGAGGAGCGATTGGTCACGCTGGTCGGGAAGCCGGGCTGTCATCTCTGTGACGACGCGCGGGGTGTGGTGAGAGAGGTGTGCGGGGCGCTCGGGGTGCCCTGGGAGGAGAAGGACATCACCCGGGACGAGGAGCTGAACCGGGCGTACTGGGAGCAGATTCCGGTGGTCCTGGTCGACGGCGAGCAGCACACCTTCTGGCGGGTGGATGCCGGACGGCTGCGCAAGGCGCTGGAGGGGTGAGGGGCTGAGGGCTGAGGAGTAAGGGGCTGAGGAGTGAGGGGCTGAGGCGCTGGACGGCTCAGGGGGTGGCTGAAAGACAGCTAGCATTATGGGCGGTTTGAGCGATCTCGGGGGCGTAGTCGTGAGGAGTGTGTACGGTTTTGCCCCCTTCGGATCTTCAACGAGTTCGGGTGGTCCGCAGTTCCGTGATCGGGTGGGCGACATGCGTGACCCCGGTCACTTTGGGCGGACAAAACGGACACCATCTTTGTGCACGCGTTCACAAAGGCATAGCCTGCTTGCGACGGGGCGGTCCTGGTACATACGGCCGCCTGCAGCCCCGCTCATCCCGCAGGAGCACCGTGGCAACTGGCCGAAATCACCGACCGGCGACCCGTAGCCGAGGCATTCCCGAGGCCACCGTCGCCCGCCTTCCGCTGTATCTGCGTGCCCTGACGGCGCTCTCCGAGCGCTCCGTCCCCACGGTCTCCTCCGAGGAGCTCGCCGCCGCGGCCGGGGTCAACTCCGCGAAGCTGCGCAAGGACTTCTCCTACCTCGGGTCCTATGGGACGCGTGGGGTCGGATATGACGTCGAGTACCTCGTGTATCAGATCTCCCGCGAGCTGGGACTGACTCAGGACTGGCCGGTCGTCATCGTCGGCATCGGTAACCTCGGCGCCGCCCTCGCCAACTACGGCGGGTTCGCCTCCCGTGGCTTCCGTGTCGCCGCGCTCATAGACGCCGACCCCGCCATGGCGGGCAAGCCCGTCGCGGGGATGCCCGTACAGCACACTGACGATCTTGAGAAGATCATCAGTGAGAACGGTGTCCACATCGGCGTCATCGCCACGCCCGCGGGTGCGGCTCAGCAGGTCAGCGAGCGGCTCATCGCCGCCGGTGTGACCTCGATCCTCAACTTCGCGCCGACTGTTCTGTCGGTGCCGGACGGGGTCGACGTACGCAAGGTCGACCTCTCCATCGAGCTCCAGATCCTCGCCTTCCACGAGCAGCGCAAGGCCGGTGAAGAAGCCGCCGCCGTGGCTGCCGCGACGGGTGACGCCGTGACGGCGCCCCCGTTGCGCGGGACTGCGGGTGCCGGCGCGGGTGCGGGTGCCGGCGCGGGTGCAGTCGCTGGTGCGGGTGCGAGCCGGAAGGGACCGGACGGGGATGTCCCCGCCGTGATGCCGGCATGAGTCTTCTGGTTGTCGGGCTGAGTCACCGCAGCGCTCCGGTCAGCGTGCTGGAGCGGGCGTCGCTGGCTGCCGATACGCAGGCCAAGCTCCTGCATGACACGCTCGCTTCGGAGCCGGCGGTCGAGGCCGCCGTGCTGGCGACGTGCAACCGCATTGAGCTGTACGCCGACGTGGACAAGTTCCACGCCGGTGTCGCCGAGCTGTCCACGCTGCTCGCTCAGCACAGTGGGGTCGGGCTCGAAGAGCTCACTCCCTACTTGTACGTGCACTACGAGGACCGGGCCGTCCACCATCTGCTGTCGGTGGCCTGCGGGCTCGACTCGATGGTCGTCGGCGAGGGGCAGATCCTCGGACAGATCAAGGACGCGCTCGCGCTGGGGCAGGAGCTCCACACCGCGGGCCGGCTCCTCAACGACCTCTTCCAGCAGGCGCTGCGCGTCGGGAAGCGGGCGCACTCCGAGACCGGTATCGACCGGGCCGGGCAGTCGCTCGTCACCTTCGGGCTCGAACAGCTCGCGGTGGGTAGTGGGCTGTCGGTCGGCGAGTGGGCCGCGGGTAAGCGGGCGCTCGTTATCGGCGCGGGCTCGATGTCCTCGCTGGCCGCGGCGACGCTCGTACGCACCGGAGTGGCCGAGGTCGTCGTCGCGAACCGCACGCAGGCGCGCGCGGAGCGGCTGGCGGAGATCCTGGGCGAGGCGGGCGGCGTGGCGCGAGCTGTGCCGATGGCCGACGTGGCGCGTGAACTGACACGAGTCGATGTCGTGGTGTCCTGCACCGGCGCGACCGGCCTTGTGCTTACGGCCGAGCATGTCGCGAACGCGCTCGGGCTGAGGGTGGATCACGCTACGGCCGCCGGCGCTGGGGCTGTGGCGGGGTGTGGGGCTGGTGCGGGTGCCGGTGCTGGTGCTGGTTCGGGTGGGGGTGTTGGTGCTGGTGAGCTTGCGGGCTGTCCGGTGCCGACCGAGGCCGCCGTCGTGCCTGCCGCCCGGCAGGGTGCCGACGCCGGGTCCATGGAGCAGCACGGGGCCTGGGCCGACAACGGAACCGCCGTCGCTCATGGGCGTACGCGCGAGCAGGCCGGTGTGCGCGGTGGTGCGCCCGTACGGCTCGCGCTGCTCGACCTCGCCATGCCGCGCGACATCGACGGCGGCGTACACCGGCTCGACGGCGTACGGCTGGTGGACATCGAGTCGCTGGCCGAAGCTGCCGCCGACGCGCCCATGGCCGCTGATGTGGACCAGGTGCGGACCATCGTGTCCGACGAGGTCGCGGCCTTCGGCGCTGCCCAGCGTGCCGCACAGATCACGCCCACCGTCGTCGCCCTGCGCAGCATGGCGGCGGATGTGGTGAGCAATGAGGTCGCCCGGCTGGAGGGGCGGCTTCCCGGACTGGACGAAAAGCAGCGCGCGGAGATCACGCAAACCGTGCGCCGCGTCGTCGACAAGCTCCTGCACGCGCCCACCGTGCGGGTCAAGCAGCTCGCCAGCGAGCCCGGCGGTGCCGGGTACGCGGACGCGCTGCGCGAACTCTTCGATCTCGACCCGCAGACGGTCGCCGCCGTCAGCAGGGCCGATCTGAACCTGAACGACACCCCTGACGGTGGGAATAGAGGGCGGGCATGACGACTACTGATGCCTTGAAGCTGGGGACCAGGCGCAGCAAGCTCGCCATGGCCCAGTCCGGACACGTCGCCGAGGCGGTGCGTCAGATCACGGGGCGCCCCGTCGAGCTGGTGGAGATCACCACGTACGGAGACGTCTCGCGTGAGCAGCTCGCGCAGATCGGCGGTACGGGCGTCTTCGTGACGGCGCTGCGCGACGCGCTGCTGAGCGGTGAAGTGGACTTCGCGGTCCATTCGCTCAAGGACCTGCCGACCGCCCAGCCGGACGATCTGACGCTGGCCGCCGTGCCTAAGCGTGAGGATCCGCGTGACGTGCTTGTCGCGCGGGACGGGCTCAGGCTGGCGCAGCTGCCTGCCGGGTCCCGGGTGGGCACTGGGTCGCCGCGCCGCATGGCGCAGCTCAACGCGTACGCGCGGGCGCATGGTCTCGATATCGAGACTGTGCCGATTCGCGGCAACATCGACACTCGTGTCGGATTTGTACGGAGCGGGGAACTGGATGCGGTGGTTCTGGCCGCCGCCGGCCTCAACCGCATCGGCAGGATCGATGAAGTGACCGAGTTCCTTTCGGTCGATGTCGTCCTGCCTGCCCCCGGCCAGGGGGCCCTGGCAGTCGAGTGCGCCGCCACGCGCGTCGAACTCGCTGCCGCGCTCGCCGAGCTCGACGACCCGCAGACGCGGGTCGCCGTGACCGCCGAGCGATCCCTGCTCGCCGCCCTGGAGGCCGGTTGCAGCGCACCTGTGGGTGCACTGGCCGACCTGCTGGCCGACGGACAGGTTGTCAACGAAATGCGCCTGCGCGGCGTCGTCGGTACGACCGACGGCTCCGAACTGGTGCAGCTGTCCACTACCGGTCCCGTACCCACGTCGCACAACGACGCGATCACTCTCGGACGCGAACTCGCGGACGAGATGCTCGCGAAGGGTGCGGCCGGTCTTATGGGGGAGCGAGCACAATGAGCCCCACCACCACCTCTACGTCAGCACCTTCGGCGTTCCCGGCATCCGGGCACGTCACATTCCTCGGCGCCGGACCCGGTGACCCTGGACTGCTGACACTGCGTGCCGTTGAGGCGCTTACGAGCGCGGACGTGCTGATCGCCGAGCCACATGTGCTCGATGTCGTACGCAGTCATGTCAGGGCGGGCGTAAGCACGCCTCAGCTGACGGTGGTTGACGATGCGTCAACTGCCGCCGGTATCCCCGCGATCAGGGATGCGGTCAATCTTGTCATGGAGGCCGCGCGGGTCGGCAAGCGGGTCGTCCGTGCGATCTCCGGCGACCCGGGCCTCGACGGCAACGCTGGCGAGGAGATGCTCGCTTGCGCTGCTGAAGGCATTCCCTTCGAGGTCGTGCCGGGTGTCGCGTCGGCCGTTGGCGTGCCGGCTTATGCCGGTGTGCCGCTGCGGGACGGGCGGGGTGCGGACGTGCGCTTCGTCGATGCGCGGAGCGCTGATGACAGATGCTGGTCCGAGGTTGGGTCGAGTGACTGTACGGCTGTTGTTTCTACGACGCTGGATGCTGTCGCGTCGGCTGCGGGTGAGCTTGTTTCGGCCGGGCGTAAGCCCGATACGCCGATGAGCGTCACCGTGGCCGGCACGACGACGCGGCAGCGGACGTGGAACGCGACGCTGGGGACGGTCGCCCAGGTCCTGAAGCAGGCGAAGGTGCTGCCTTCGCCGGACGGCCACCAGCCCGTCATAGCCGTGGTCGGTGAGCGCAGCGCCGCTGCTCAGCGCGAGCAGTTGTCGTGGTTCGAGTCGAAGCCGCTGTTCGGGTGGCGGGTGCTGGTTCCGCGTACGAAGGAGCAGGCGGCGTCGCTCTCCGACCAGCTGCGGTCTTACGGAGCCGTGCCGCACGAGGTGCCGACCATCGCCGTCGAGCCGCCTCGGACCCCGCAGCAGATGGAGCGGGCGGTCAAGGGGCTCGTTACGGGGCGGTACGAGTGGATCGCCTTCACGTCGGTGAACGCTGTTAAGGCTGTTCGGGAGAAGTTTGAGGAGTACGGGCTTGATGCCCGTGCTTTCGCGGGGATCAAGGTCGCCGCGGTGGGGGAGCAGACGGCTGCCGCGTTGGTCGAGTTCGGTGTGAAGCCGGATCTCGTGCCGAGTGGGGAGCAGTCGGCGGCGGGGTTGCTTGAGGACTGGCCGCCGTACGATCCGGTCTTCGATCCGATCGACCGGGTCTTCCTGCCGCGGGCCGATATCGCGACGGAGACGCTGGTCGCCGGGCTGATCGAGCTCGGGTGGGAGGTCGACGACGTAACGGCGTACCGGACGGTGCGGGCGTCGCCGCCGCCGGCGGATACGCGGGAGGCGATCAAGGGCGGCGGGTTCGACGCTGTTCTGTTCACGTCGAGCAGTACGGTGCGGAATTTGGTCGGCATTGCTGGTAAGCCACATAACGTCACCGTGATCGCGTGTATTGGTCCTGCTACCGCCAAGACGGCGGAGGAGCACGGGCTGCGGGTCGACGTTCTGTCGCCGGAGCCGTCGGTGCACAAGCTGGCGGAGGCGCTTGCGGCGTTCGGCACGCAGCGGCGGGAAGCGGCGATCGCGGCGGGCGAGCATGTGACGCGGCCGAGCGAGCGGCGGCCTGGGTCTCGGCGGCGGCGGACTACTTAGGCCGCGGATCATTTAGGCCGCGGACTGCTTAGGCTGCGGATCATTTAGGCGTGTGGTGTGAGGGCCGGGACCTGGGGTGATGCTCGGGGTCCGGCCCTCATGCGTGAGACGGCCTAGGTGGTGCGGGTGGTGCCGACGGGGTGACGGTAAAAGGGGTCGGTCCGGCGGCGTAGCGTATTTGGCATGACTGTGTATGGATCCTTTCCCGGGGCTCGGCCCCGTCGGCTGCGTACCACTCCGGCGATGCGGCGCATGGTCGCCGAGAACCGGCTGCACCCTGCCGATCTGATCCTTCCGGCGTTCGTACGGGAAGGCATCAGCGCCCCCGTGGCCATCTCGGCCATGCCCGGCGTGTACCAGCACACCCTCGATACGTTGCGGAAGGCGGCCGTCGAGGCGGTGGAGGCGGGCGTCGCCGGGATCATGCTGTTCGGCGTACCTGAGGACGAGAAGAAGGACGCGGCGGGGACGGCCGGGACCGATCCCGGCGGGATCCTTCAGGTCGCGCTGCGCGAGGTGCGGGGTGAGGTGGGGGATGATCTCGTGATCATGTCCGACCTGTGTCTGGACGAGTACACCGATCATGGGCACTGCGGCGTCCTGGATGCGGACGGGCGTGTCGACAACGACGCGACGCTGGAGCGGTACGCCGAGATGGCGCAGGTCCAGGCGGACGCGGGCGCGCACGTGGTGGGTCCCAGCGGAATGATGGACGGCCAGGTCGGCGTGATTCGCGATGCGCTGGACACGATCGGCAAGGAGGATGTGTCGATCCTCGCGTACACGGCGAAGTACTCGTCGGCCTTTTACGGGCCGTTCCGTGAGGCAGTGGGATCTTCGCTGCGGGGTGACCGGAAGACGTACCAGCAGGACCCGGCGAACTTGCGGGAGTCCATGCGGGAGTTGGCGCTGGATTTGGATGAAGGCGCCGACATGGTGATGGTCAAGCCGGCGGGGCCTTACTTGGATGTGCTGGCGAAGGTCGCTGAGGCTGTGGATGTGCCGGTCGCGGCGTACCAGATCAGTGGCGAGTACGCGATGCTCGAGGCGGCGGCCGAGCGGGGTTGGATCGACCGGGACAAGGCGATCATGGAGAGCCTGGTGGGGATCAAGCGCGCCGGGGCGAACATGATCCTTACGTACTGGGCGACCGAGGTTGCGCGCTGGGTCGGGCGGCAGGGGTAGGGGTAGGAGTAGGGATAGGGGTAGCCGGGCCGGTAACACCAAGGCTTGCTTCTGGGGGTTTCGGGCCGTCTCGGGCGCTTGAGTGTTGGTGGGCCGGGGCGGCCCAAAGAAAAACGCCCTGCACGGGGGCTGGGGGAGTGGTGCGGGTCGGTTCGGTGGCTGTCGGGTGAGTGGGTGGGGCGCGGTCTGTTTAGGGGGCGGCGCGGCCCCTGGCTCGGCGGGTGCGGGGACGGTCGTTGGTGCGACATCCCCATTCCCACGCACGCAAGCACTCACGCCGGTGGCCGGTCGATCTGGCGGGTCGACGTGCGGACTTATGACTGCGCGGGTGGCGCGCGGCAGTTGAATGGGGCGACTCGGGTGGGTGTGGCGTCCGCCCCGTCCGGTGGTCGGTTGGGCCGCAAGCAGGTTGCTGGTGTGGGTGGGTGGGACGAACCCCGCAGATGACGAGGATGGGTGCCCCTTTTGCCCTGCTATGGGGTGGCGGGGAGGTCTTGATGTGCGTCATGTGTTGGGTTTGTCGCGCTGACGGCCTGGCGTGGGCTTCGGAGCGCGATCAAGTCGGCGGGGACGCGGTTTACTGAGGCCACGCCAGTCTCATCCGTCTCATACGGCTCGCTTGGCGGTGCCGACTGTGCCTTTGGGGCGTGAACGTGTTCGTCATCGGGGTCGTCGGCTTGATGCGGACGGTGGATTCCTCAGCTGATCAAGGCGGATGCCGGGGAAATCAAGCTCCACTTGTTGATCTCCGGGCCTAGGTTCGTTGGGAGGGGCGTGCGGCTATGAGTTGGCGGGCCAATGCCTCGAAAACCCCGAGAGGAAGAACCTCGTGCGCAAGTTCAAGCTCCAAGTCCAGACCACCGTCGATGGTTACATGGCCGGCCCGAACGGCGAGATGGACTGGCTGACGTTCCCGTGGACGGACGACATCAACGCCTACATCGACGCGCTCACCGATCCGGTCGACTGCATCGTGCTGGGCCGCAAGCTTGCCGAGGGATTCATTCCGGCCTGGGCGGCCGGTCCGGAGGGTGAGGACCAGGCGTCCATCGACAAGATGAACAACACGCCCAAGGTCATCATCTCCAACACCCTCACTGAGTCGCCCTGGGAAAACGCCGTTGTCGCAGGCGGGGATCTCACCGAGACCGTGAACTCGCTGAAGGCGCAGCCGGGCGGAGACATGATCACCTACGGAGGTGGCACGCTCGTATCGAGCCTGATCACCGAGGGCCTGCTCGACGAACTCCACCTGTTCGTCAACCCGACCGCGATCGGCGCCGGGATGCCTGTGTTCGCGAAGGTCGACGGCTATCAGCCGCTTCGCCTCGTGACCGCTCGGCCGTTCGACTGCGGGATCACTGCGCTGCACTTCGAACCGAAGCGCCCCTGAACACGCCGCCGACCGCATGGGCGTGGCTGGTGTCGTTCGGGCTGTCCGTGGTGGCGGCGGCAGTCCGCTGTCGTCTGGCAGCCGCATGCTGGAGCCGCCGGGCGCCGTGCAGGGCATCCGGATCGTCGCCAGGCAGCCCAGGGATTCGGTCCGTGTGTGGGACGAAACCCGCACTTGGTGAGGCTCAACGCCCCTCCAATCTCACTCGTCACACCTGTTTCGCTTCCGGCCATCACACGCGTGGCTTGGTTCAGGAGCGGGGCGCCTTCTCGCCGTGTACGGCTGTGTATTCGGCTGCGAGCCAGGGTCCCAGGTGGTCGATGAGCATGCTGAGTACCGCCGGGTCTGCCGAGGGCGTGCGGCCGGTGGCCGCAGCGACGCGCATCTGCTCGACGCGCTCGGGGTAGTAGCGGCCGAATAGCTCGGCGGACTCGCTGAGGTCGCTGGTCCAGCCGCCCCAGCGAGGCATGATCAGCGTGAACCCTGTGCGGACAATGCGGCGGGCTACGACGCGGTTGAGGGTCTTGCGGTCGGCGTCGGTGGCGACCTCGGCCGCTCGGGCGCGCCATCGCGGGAGTGCAAGTGGGAGGTCGCCGTTCGTCTCGCGGGCGAGCACGGATGTGGGGCGGTAGCGGGGAAGCTGTTCGGCGAGGTCGTCGCCCAGCAGTGGGGTACACAGGCAGGCGACAAAAAAGCCGCCGTCATGGCGTTCGAGTTCGCTGAGAAGGGTTCGTGCGCCGGACAGGAGGATGCCGACGCCGTTGATTTGGGCACAGGAACGGTCGAGAGCGGCCTCGATCGTCTTGGCGTCCGCCCGGTCGGCCTCAGTGGGCTCGTCGCGGAGGGCGAGAAGCAGGTCGAGGTCTGAGACACCGGGGATGGCGGTGCCGCGGGGAATGCTGCCGTAGAGGTACGCGCTGTGCAGTCGTGTGCTGCCGAACATCTCGGTGATGTGAGCGCGGGACGCATCGACGACAGGAGCGAAAGCTTCTGGCACGCGGCTCAGCGCACCTTCACGCGCGATCGTCCCATCCTGGTTCAGCCCTCTTGCGCTCATGGGATCACTGTGCCTCCCGGCTTCGTATGCCGCCGAATGGTTTTTCACAGCAAGCACAGCGCCCAGTGGTCCATCCTGCGCGGCATCCTCGAACCACATCAGCCGCGTGGGCGACCGATCGCGCGGGAAGGGGAGCCCTCCGCCGGCGCCGGTTGCGCGTGTGCGTCGGGGTGGTGGTGTCGCACCAGCGGCCGTCGCCGCAGTCGCTGAGGCTGGGGCCGCACCGCCCCCTAGACCCGGACTTCGCAGGTCACCCGATCGTGAAGATCAAGCGGTCGTAGCCGATCGCTCGCCGATCGGAAGCGTAGCGGCGATAGCTGTCCCGGTCCGGCCCGGTCGAGATCGGACGCTGGGAGGCCGCTGCGGCGAACCTTTTCGGCGACCTGCGAAGTCCGGGCCTAGACGTGGTGCGCCCCGCCTACCGGCCCGTCGGTCGGCAGCGAGACAGCAGCCACTCCCCGAGCCTTTCCCGTGGGCCCCCACGCCAGACGCAATCACCGCCTCGGGTCAGCCAACGCCCCGGGGCCGTGCGGGACCTAACCCCCGTGCGACGAACCGGCGTACCGCGCGAAGTGCGACCAGGTGGCGGGGGTCAGGGTGAGGGATGGGCCGTCGGGGATCTTGGAGTCCCGGACGTGGACTGCGGTGGGGCAGGCGGCGATTTCGACGCAGGCGCCGCCTTCGTCGCCGCTGTAGCTGGACTTGCGCCAGGTGTAAGCGACTTCCAGGCATGCGCCGCCCTCGCTGCCGCTGTAGCTGGACTTGAACCACTCAAGTGCGGTGCTCATTGCTCTCCTAGCAGCCGGTCCAACAGGCCCTTCGTTTCCTCGGTGTTGAGGGCCTGCGTTCGCAGCATCGCATATTTCTGCGCCAGGATGCTGACCTCATTGGGGTCGGTGATGAGCTGGCTGCCGCGCTGGGTTTCGGTGTAGGCGAGATGCTGGTGGTCCGGTGTTTCCAGCAGGATGAACGGGCCGTCGAGTGCAGCATGGGTGTGACGGCCGAGCGGCATGAGCTGGACCGTGATGCCCGGTAGGTCCGCGCAGGCTTGCACGTGCCGCAGCGTCTCGGCGTACACCTCAGCTCCTCCCAGGCGGTCACGCACGACTGCCTCCGAGATGATGAAGCTGGCCGTCGGGGGCACCTTCCGGTGAAGGATCTCCTGGCGTTCGATGCGCGCGGCCACCTGCGAGTTGATCTCGTCCTCGCTGAGGATCGGAACCTTGCTGAGGAAGACCGCGCGAGCGTAACTCTCCGTCTGGAGCAGACCTGGAAGTACCTGGTTCTCGAACCATGACAAGGCGATCGCTTCGCGCTCCAAGTCCATGTACTGCTCCGCCCAGGCCGGGATCAGGTCGATCTCCGGCATGTTCTCCACCGCCGTCTCCAGCGCGTGCTTCGTGGCCAGCAGGCGGTCCAGCAGCCTCGCCAGGTCCGGCTTGAGCGGTCGTCTGCCCTGCTCGACGGAAGCGACCGTCTCCTCACCCGCACAGATCCGTTCCGCCAGCTCCCGCTGGGTGAGCCCCGCGTCCTCCCGGAACCGGGCCACCAGGGCGCCCACAAGCTTCATCGCCGAGGCGTTCTTCCGCTGCCGCTTCCTGGGGTGCATGACTGTCCAACTCCCCACCCTCGTCCGTACGTCACGCCTGAACGACCCGTACGGATTTCTTGTACGGGTGCGCGCACTGCATCACGCTAGTCACAGTGAGTGACCCTCGTCTCATGAACGAGACGATGCAACACCCGCTGCTGCGCGAGCGGTTCTACCGTCGGGAGCGTCAATCCGTCGCCGCGGCCAGGGATTTCGCGCGCACCGCCGTAGCCGAGTGGCGGCTCGGCGTGTGCCTGGACGACGTGCTGCTGTGCGTGAGCGAGCTGGCCACCAATGCCCTGGTGCACGGCGTTCCGCCGGGGCGTGGATACCGGCTCCGGCTGTGGCTCTCCGGAGACGTTCTCCGTATCGAGGTGCACGACAGCGGCGGCGGCCTGCCCCGTGTCCGGGAGCCGGACGGGGAGTGCGGGCGGGGGTTGTTGCTCGTGGCGGCGCTGGCCGACAAGTGGGGGGTCGGGGAGCGGGAGCCGGGGAAGGTCGTGTGGTGCGAGTTCGGCGGGGTGGAGGCTACTTCTTGAGCAGCTCCACCAGGCGGGAGGCGCCGTCGTTGTGGTGCCCTGCGGCGATCGCGTGGTCCAGGAGGTGCTGGAACGGCTCGAAGAGTTCGCCGCTGATGCCCTGATCCGCGAAGGTGTTGAGCAGGTTCGGGAAGGCCGCCTGGTTCACGGCGAGACTCGATACGTCGGTGAGGTGCTGCCCGGAGTCGACCGCCTTGGCCAGGGCCGGGGCCGAGTCCAGCATCGCGCCCACCCACGGGACCAGGAGCTCCGAGAAGCGGGTGGCCGAGATGTCCTCCGTACGGATCAGGGCGTATGCCTGGATAACGCCGGTGAACATGCCGTACATGCCCGTGAGCAGCGCCAGGTCGTAGAGGGCCGCGCGGCCCGGGTCGGTGCCGGCCCACTGGGTGCCGCCGAGGGCCGAGAGGGTGGGCCGGTGGGCTTCGTACGCCTGCTCGTCGCCGCTGTAGAGGATGTACGCGGCCGGGGTCGCGATCATCTGCGGCACCGCCATGATCCCGCCGTCGATGTACGCCGCGTTCCGGCTCTTTGCCCAGGTGGCGAGGGTCTCGGTGACGTTGTCGTTGGTGGTGAAGCAGACGATCACGAGTGGGCTCGCCGCCACGGCTTCCGTGACAGTTTCGGCGGGGGTCGCGCCCTGCGCGGCCAGCGGGCCGGTCTTCGCCGCGGAGCGGTTCCAGACGGTGACCGGGTGGCCGGCCTTCAGGAGGGCGGCGGCCAGGGCGCTGCCCATCATGCCGAGGCCGAGGACGGATACGGGAGGCAGAGGAAAGGGCGTGGGCATCGAGACTCCTGGGGGAGGTTTCTGACGTTTCCGGGGCCCTTTGATCCTTGTCGGGTGGTGAGTTGGCGACAAGTACCGACTAATAAGTCGGGTACTCACCGTTTGGTAAGTGGGGAGTGGTGATCAGCGGCCCGGCGGCGCACCCTGGAAGGGGGGAAGGGGCACTGCTGGAGGTGAGCGGCCATGCACACACTCGTCGGATGGCACATCGAGATGGAGTTCCAGGAGGAGGACGGCAGGACCAGGGCGGCAGCCATGGTGCGGCTCGGTGACGGTGTTGAGCTCCGGGCTCACGGGTACGCCAAACGGCACCCCACCGATGTCGAGCAGATGCGGGTCGGCGAGGAGATCGCGGGCGCGCGTGCGCTCATGGACCTGGCGTCACAGCTCCTGGGGAAGGCGCACGATGAGATCGACGAGGCCTCGGGGCGGTCGTCGTATCCGCTGACGTCGTGATCGCTCGCGACGCGCGTTATACGGCGATGCCCCCCACCGGGACCCCGGTGGGGGGCATCGCCGTATCGCCGGCGCCGCTTGATCAGTCGCGTGATCAGTCGCGTGATCAGAGGCGCTCGGGGGTGCGGATGCCGAGCAGCGCCATGCCCTGGTGGAGCGTGCGGGCGGTCAGGTCGCAGAGGAGGAGGCGGTTCTCCGCGATGTCGAGCGGCGGCTCGGGCTTCACGACCGGGCACTGGTCGTAGAACGTCGTGTAGAGCGACGCGAGCTGGTACAGGTACGCCGTCAGCTTGTGCGGCTCGTACGCCGAGGCGACCTCGGCCAGCGTCTCCGCGAACCGGTCCAGGTGCAGGCACAGCGCGCGCTCCGCCGGGGCCAGTTCGAGCTCCGGGTGAGCCGCCGCCTTCCGCTCGCCCGCGTTGCGGAGGATCGACTGGATGCGGGCGTACGCGTACTGGAGGTACACGGACGTGTCGCCGTTCAGCGACACCATCTGGTCCAGGTCGAACTTGTAGTCGCGGGACGCGGAGGTGGACAGGTCGGCGTACTTCACGGCGCCGATGCCGACGTACCGGCCGTTCTCCACGATTTCCTGCTCGGTCAGGCCCACCTTGGCGGCCTTCTCGCGCACGACCGCCGTCGCGCGGTCGACCGCCTCGTCCAGGAGGTCCACGAGGCGGACCGTCTCGCCCTCACGGGTCTTGAACGGCTTGCCGTCCTTGCCGAGGACCGTACCGAAGGCGAGCTGGACCGCGTGGACGTCCTCGTTCAGCCAGCCGGCCCGGCGGGCGGTCTCGAAGACCATCTTGAAGTGGAGCGACTGGCGGGCGTCCACGACGTACACGAGCGTGCTCGCGCCGAGGTTCTGGACGCGGTCGCGGATCGCGGAGAGGTCGGTGGCGGCGTAACCGTAACCACCGTTCGACTTCTTCACGATGAGGGGGGACGGATTGCCGTCCGGGCCCTTCACGTCGTCGAAGAAGACGCACAGGGCGCCGTCGGAGCGGACGGCCACGCCCGAGTCCTCCAGGATCTGGCAGGTCTCTTCGAGCATGGCGTTGTAGCCGGACTCGCCGACGACGTCCGCGTCGTTGATCTCCATGTCGAGCTTGTTGAAGACCGAGTAGAAGTAGATCTTCGACTCGTCGACGAAACGCTGCCAGAGGGCGAGGGTTTCCGGGTCGCCGGCCTGGAGGGCGACTACGCGGTCGCGCGAGCGTGCCTTGAAGTCCTCGTCGGAGTCGAACAGGACGCGCGAGGCCTTGTAGAGACGGTTGAGGGACGACATCGCCGCCTCGCCCTCCTCCGGGCCGCCGTGCTTGTGGTCCAGCTCGTGCGGGTGCTCGGTCAGGTACTGGATGAGCATGCCGAACTGGGTGCCCCAGTCGCCGATGTGGTGGCGGCGTACGACCTTCTCGCCCGTGAATTCCAGGATCTCGACCATCGCGGCGCCGATCACGGCGGAGCGGAGGTGGCCGACGTGCATCTCCTTGGCCACGTTCGGCTGGGCGTAGTCGACGACCGTCGTGCCGGGCTTGTCGGCAAGGGGTACGCCGAGACGGTCGTCGGCGGTGCGGGCCGCGAGGGTGCTGATGATCGCCCGGTCGGTGACCGTGATGTTCAGGAAGCCGGGGCCCGAGACCTCGATGTCCTTGATCACGTCGTCGCCTGTGGGCAGGGCGGCTACGACCTGCGTGGCGAGCTCGCGCGGGTTGGCCTTGGCCTTCTTCGCGAGGGCCAGGATGCCGTTCGCCTGGAAGTCGGCCCGGTCGCTTCGTCGCAGCAGCGGGTCGGCGGCGCCGGCCTCCGGCAGGGCTGCCGAGAGGGCGTCCGCGACGCGCTGGTTGACGGTCGAAGCGAGGGAATGGACCGAGGCCATGAGCTGCCGTTCCTGTTGAGAGGAAGTTGAATGTGCAGACGAGTATTTCATGGGGGTGTGCGGCCCGTCGTCTCGTATAAATGGGGAGCCTCCGGCGGCGTCGATCCGTCTGGGAGAATGGCTGGCGACAGCTATGGCTGGCGACAGCTATCGACAGCTATCGAGGAAGAAGGACGTGCCGATCGTGGCTCAGAGCAGCACAGAGACCGACTGGGTCTCCCGGTTCGCGGACGAGGTCATCGCCGAGTCGGAGCGACGTGCGCCTGGCAAACCGGTCGTCGTCGCGTCCGGACTCTCGCCCTCCGGGCCGATTCACCTGGGCAACCTGCGTGAGGTCATGACCCCGCACCTGGTCGCGGACGAGGTCCGGCGGCGGGGGCACGAGGTCAGGCATCTGATCTCGTGGGACGACTACGACCGGTACCGCAAGGTGCCGGCGGGCGTCGCGGGTGTTGACGAGTCCTGGGCCGAGCACATCGGCAAGCCCCTGACGTCGGTGCCCGCGCCGGCCGGGTCGGCGTACCCGAACTGGGCCGAGCACTTCAAGGCGGCCATGACGGCTGCCCTCGACGAGCTCGGGGTCGAGTACGACGGCATCAGCCAGACCGAGCAGTACACGGCCGGGGCCTACCGCGAGCAGATCCTGCACGCGATGAAGCACCGGGGCGACATCGACGCCGTACTCGACCGGTACCGGACGAAGAAGGACCCCAAGCAGCAGGTCAAGAAGCAGGGGCAGAAGCCGGTCGACGACGCCGAGCTGGAAGCCGCCGAGGGGTCCGGGGCGGCCGACGAGGACGACGGCAGCGGGGGCGGCGCGGGGTACTTCCCGTACAAGCCGTACTGCACTGCTTGTGGCAAGGACCTCACTACGGTGACCGCGTACGACGACGAGAGCACCGCTCTGTCGTACGTGTGCGTCTGTGGGCACTCCGAGACTGTGCTGCTGAGCGAATTCAACGGCGGCAAGCTGGTCTGGAAGGTCGACTGGCCGATGCGCTGGGCGTACGAAGGCGTGATCTTCGAGCCGAGCGGTGTCGACCACTCGTCGCCCGGGTCGTCGTTCGTGGTGGGCGGACAGATCGTGCGCGAGGTCTTCGGCGGCGTGCAGCCGATCGGGCCGATGTACGCCTTTGTGGGCATCAGCGGGATGGCCAAGATGTCCAGCAGCAAGGGGGGCGTGCCCACGCCCGCCGACGCGCTGAAGATCATGGAAGCGCCGCTGCTCAGGTGGCTTTACGCGCGGCGCCGGCCCAACCAGTCCTTCAAGATCGCCTTCGACCAGGAGATCCAGCGGCTCTACGACGAGTGGGACTCGCTGGAGAAGAAGGTTGCGGACGGGACTGTGCTGCCGGCCGACGCGGCGGCCCACTCGCGCGCGATCAGGACGGCGTCGGGGGAGCTGCCCCGGACGCCGCGGCCGCTGCCGTACCGGACGCTGGCCTCGGTGGCGGACATCACCGCCGGGCACGAGGACCAGGCGCTGCGGATCCTGAGCGAGCTGGATCCGGCGAATCCGGTTACGTCGCTGGACGAGGTGCGGCCGCGGTTCGACCGTGCCGAGAACTGGATCACCACGCAGGTGCCGGCCGAGCAGCGGACGGTTGTGCGCAGTGAGCCGGACCTGGAGATTCTGGGCTCGCTGGACGAGGCCGGGCGGGAGTCGCTGCGGCTGCTGATCGAGGGGCTCGACTCGCACTGGTCGCTGGACGGGCTCACGACGCTGGTCTACGGCGTACCGAAGATGATGGCGGGGCTGGAGGCCGATGCGAAGCCGACGCCGGAGCTGAAGGTGGCGCAGCGGTCGTTCTTCGCGTTGCTGTACCGGCTGCTGGTCGGGCGGGACACCGGGCCGCGGCTGCCTACGCTGCTGCTTGCGGTGGGGGCGGACCGGGTGAGGAAGTTGCTGGGGGCGTAGCTCTGCTGCTGCCTGCCGGCTGCTGCTTGCGGTGAGGGCCGCCACTCCTGGGTTTCCGGGGGTGGCGGCCCTTTCTCAGGCGATGTGTTCGGCGTCCAGTTCCTGCTGGTAGCGGATCTCGAAGCGCTTGGCGTAGTCGGACAGTTCGTTGAGGGGCGGCGGCTGGGTGCCGAGGTCCTGGATGTACGAGCCGAACGCGCCGGCTGACGGGACCGTGCCGTAGTCGCCGACGTACTTCCGGAAGGCGTCGTAGTACCGCTCCTCGGGCTCGTACTCCTCCTCGTACTGCTCCACGTATGCGGCGGGGTCCTGCTCGTGGCGCGGGCCCGGGATGCCGCCCAGGGGGCGCGTGCGGCCGGGGCCCGCGGGGACCATCACGGGGGTGGGCTGTGCGGGGCCGGGGGCCTCGGCGTACGTCGCCGGGTCGTAGGCGGCTTCGTAGGCCGGTTCGTAGGCGTTGTCGTACGCGGCGCCCTGCGGCACCTGCGGCGCGGCGAACCACGGGCTCGAATGCGAGCCGGGGCCCTCCGCCTCCTCCGCGACGGGCTCGTCGTCCATGTCGTCCGGGGCTTCCTGCGGCCACTCCTCGTCGGGGTGCGGCTGTCCGCGCCTGTGCTCGGCGCGCTCCTGGCCGTCGAGTTCCCGCACGGGCTGCGACACCAGCGTCCGGGGTTCCTGCGGCTGCGCCTCGACCTCCGGCGCCGGCGGCAGCAGCACCGGCTCGATGCCGGCCGCCGCCAGGCCCGCGGGGCCGGTCTGGGCGAGCGGAACGCCGTACTTAGCCAGACGCAGCGGCATCAGCGACTCGACCGGCGCCTTGCGGCGCCAGCCACGCCCGAAGCGTGCCTGGAGACGCGCCTGGTAGATCAGGCGGTCCTGCTCGAGCTTGATGACCTGCTCGTACGAGCGGAGTTCCCACAGCTTCATGCGCCGCCACAGCTTGAACGTCGGCAGCGGGGACAGCAGCCAGCGAGTGAGGCGTACGCCCTCCATGTGCTTGTCGGCCGTGATGTCGGCGATCCGGCCGACCGCGTGCCGCGCCGCCTCGACCGAGACGACGAACAGGATCGGGATGACGGCGTGCATGCCGACACCCAGCGGATCCGGCCACGACGCCGCGCCGTTGAAGGCGATCGTCGCGGCCGTCAGCAGCCACGCCGTCTGGCGCAGAAGGGGGAACGGGATCCGCATCCAGGTCAGGAGGAGGTCCAGGGCCAGCAGGACGCAGATACCCGCGTCGATGCCGATGGGGAATACGAGGGAGAAGTCGCCGAAGCCCTTCTCCTCCGCGAGCTCGCGCACGGCGGCGTACGAGCCGGCGAAACCGATCGCGGCGATGACCACCGCTCCCGCGACGACAACACCGATCAATATGCGGTGCGTACGTGTCAACTGCATCGCGGCCACCCGCGATCCCCTCCCGTTACGACGGACTTGGCGGGGGTCAGCCTGGCACATGTGTGCGGGTCCTGTTGCGCGGGTAGGGGCGGAGCCCGGCCCTCAAGGGGAAGACCGGGCTCCGGTACGCGTCGGGGATGGGGTGGTATGTACGGGTTGCCGCCAGAGGCTACTTGTTGGCCGCCGTGACCGAGGCCACCGCTTCCTTGGCCGCCTGCTGAGCGTCCTTCAGCAGGTCGGCGCCCTTCGGGGACTTGGCGCCCTGGTAGCCGGCGCCGTTGTAGACGACGGTGGCGACGACGTTCTCCGTACGTGTCACGACCGTTGCGTACTTGAAGTCCGCGTCCGTCTTGCGCAGGTCGTACGCGACCGTCGTCGCCTGGTCACCGACACCGGCGGTGGGCTCGGCCTCGACCTTCTTCGCGCCGTCCGTCGCCTTCGCGGCCTCGACCTGCTTCGCGAAGTACTCCTCGGCGAGCTTGTCGCCGGCGCCGCGGGTCTGGTCGGAGTCGTACCGCATGTACGAGACGGACAGCCAGCGGTACTGCGAGCCGTCGATGCCCTTGCTGTCCAGGCCGTTCCAGGAACAGCCGCCGCGCGCGGACACGTCGTTCGACTTGTCGGCGGTACCGGACTTGTCCTTCGCCCCCGGCACCAGCGAATCGACCGTCTTCTGCTTGATCGACTTGCACGGCTCGGGCAGCTTCGAGAACACCGCCGGCTTCACGGTCGGCTTCGCCGACACCGACGGAGAGGCGGCGGCGGACGGGGACGCGTCCTTGTCGCCTCCGGAGTCCGAGGAGCAGCCGGCGGCGACGAGCATCACCGGGACGGCTGCGCAGGCGAGTATGCGAGAGAGTCGCGGGGCTGATCGGTGCTGGTGCATGGTTCCTTCACTCATGGGGCTGACACTCATTCGCTGAACTGCTCGGCGAGCCTGCGGGCCAGGGCCTGCGTCTTCTCCTGCAGTTCCTTGCTGTCGGGGACATCTGCGGTCAGGGCGGGGTGCTCGCTGTACTGGACGGACACGATGACGTTCGAGGTACGGAACACCACGGTGACGGTACGACGCTGGGTGGTCGAGCCGGAACGGATCAGGGCGTCGTCCAGGAAGGCGGCCTCGCCGAGACCGGCGAGGGTACGGGGTTCGAGGCCCTGGGGGGCCTCGGGGGCCTGTGCGCCGGTGTTGCCGCTAGCGCCGGTCGCGGTGTCGGAGCTGGTGCCTGCGCTGGTCGTACTGTCGGGCGTCAGGGCGGCGGACTCGCCTTCGCCGCCTTCGCTACCTTCGCCACCTTCATCCCCGGCCTTGGAAGCGCGGGGCGCGGGGGAGTCGCTGCTGCCCGGGGACGCGCTGCCCTCGCCGTCTTCCTCCGCGCCGCCCTCGCCCTCCTCCGGGCTACGGGTGGGGGTCGGGAGGTCCGCCGCGATCTCCTGCTTCCCGTACACGTCCTTCGCGCGGTCGTCGTCGCTCACGTCGGAGTCGTACGACACCACCCGCTCGAAGTCGACCTTGAGGTCGTGCGAGGCGCCCTGGGAGTCCACCTTCCAGCGGCAGCCGACGCGCCGGTCCGTGTCGTACGTCACGGCGGCGGTGCCGTCGTACGCCTTCTCCTGCTGTTCCTCGGGGAGCGTGGCGACGCCCGGCAGGAGGTCGCGGAGCATGCCGCGGTCGACGGAGCCGCAGGGCTCACGGAGCGTGCGGTACTTGCCGGGGGCGGCGACGGACGTGTTGGCCTCGCCCGTCTTGGCGTCGGCGGCGGAGTCCTCGGTGCCGGAGCCGCCGGTGCAGCCGGCGGCAAGCGCCGCGAGGAGCGCGACGCCGGGTACGAACGCCTTTCGCTGCACGGTCCCAGGCTCCCTTCGATCGGAAATGCGGTTGCCGCGCGATAGCGGCCGGTGGACACAATGTGTATCGCACGCGCTGGCCACAACGCCGGTCCGCTGTCTCTTTCGCGGTACTTGGCGCCAGTTTTGCGTTATCTGCATTTCGGGGGAATAGAGGAGTTATGTCGTACGTAGAGGTACCGGGCGCGAAGGTTCCGATCCGGATGTGGGCCGATCCGGCAACGGTCGAGGGCGGCGCGATGCAGCAGCTCCAGAACGTCGCCACCTTGCCCTGGATCAAAGGCCTCGCCGTCATGCCGGACGTCCACTACGGCAAGGGCGCCACCGTCGGCTCGGTGATCGCGATGCACGGCGCGGTGTGCCCGGCGGCGGTCGGGGTCGACATCGGCTGCGGCATGTCGGCGGTAAAAACATCACTCACGGCGAACGACCTTCCGGGTGATCTTTCGCGCCTCCGGTCGAAGATCGAGCAGGTGATCCCGGTCGGCCGGGGGATGCACGACAGCCCGGTCGACCCGGGTCGGCTGCACGGGTTCCCGATGGCGGGGTGGGACGACTTCTGGGGGCGGTTCGAGGGGGTCGCCGATGCGGTCAAATTCCGTCAGGAGCGGGCCACGAAGCAGATGGGAACACTCGGAAGCGGCAACCACTTCGTCGAGTTTTGTATTGATTCGACCGATTCTGTTTGGTTGATGCTGCACTCCGGCTCGCGGAACATCGGCAAGGAGCTGGCCGAGTACCACATCGGGCAGGCGCAGAAGCTTCCCCACAACCAGGGTCTGATCGACCGTGACCTGGCGGTCTTCATCTCGGAGACCCCGCAGATGGCGGCGTACCGGAACGATCTCTTCTGGGCTCAGGAGTACGCGAAGTACAACCGCGCGATCATGATGGGGCTCTACCAGGACGTGGTCCGACGGGAGTTCAAGAAGGCCAAGGTGACCTTCGAGCCGGTCATTTCCTGTCACCACAATTACGTCAGCGAAGAGCGCTACGACGGCATGGACCTGCTGGTCACCCGCAAGGGCGCGATCCGGGCGGGCTCCGGCGACTTCGGGATCATCCCGGGATCGATGGGCACGGGCTCGTACATCGTGAAGGGGCTGGGGAACGAGAAGTCGTTCAACTCGGCCTCGCACGGCGCGGGCCGGCGGATGAGCCGCAATGCGGCGAAGCGGCGTTTTTCGGCTCGGGACCTGGAGGAGCAGACGCGGGGCGTGGAGTGCCGTAAGGACTCCGGTGT
Organism: Streptomyces sp. ISL-96; assembly: GCF_018614035.1. GTDB lineage: Bacteria > Actinomycetota > Actinomycetes > Streptomycetales > Streptomycetaceae > Streptomyces. The sequence continues at coordinate 46,285 of NZ_JAGGPA010000067.1, read as the reverse complement.
CGTGGATGAGATCCCGGCGGCGTACAAGCCGATCGAGCAGGTCATCGATCAGCAGCGGGACCTCGTGGAGGTCGTCGCGAAGCTGAAGCAGGTCATCTGCGTCAAGGGCTGAGGCGCCCTGAGCGCGGAGAGCGGAAGGCCCCGGTTGTGGTTGCCGGGGCCTTCGGCGCGTGCAGGCGTGGCCGGGAGGTCCCGCGTAGGCGCGGTGGATGTCGCGGTGGATTTTGAATGAGGATTTCCATCGTTTCGGGTGCTTGTGGGGGGTTACCCGGAAGGTGTCCCAGCCAGCACGAGAGACACGGGGTGTGCGTGAGGTCTCGGCGTAGTGGTCAGGGTTCGCGCGTCCCCGGAGAAGGTGGAATCCATGAGTGGTGTGTCCGCGAATGGCGGTGCCGGGCGTGTCCAGCAGGCCGGGCAGACAGCGAAAGAAGAGGCGTCGGTCACAGCCGGTCAGGCGAAGCAGGCTGCCGGTGAGGTTGCCGGCACGGTTGCGCAGCAGGCCAAGGCCGTCACCGGTGAGGCTCGGCAGCAGGCCGGTACGGCGGCGCGTGACCTGCGGGGACGCGTGAGCGATGAGGTGCAGGGCCAGGCCGAGCGCGCGGCGGGCACGCTGCGGAAGTGGGCGGACGACCTCGACGGGATGGCCCAGAACGCGTCCGGCGATTCCCCGGTGCGCAGCCTCGTGGCGCAGGCGGCCGACGGTGGTCACCGGGCGGCCGACTACCTGGACAGGAACGGTCTGGGTGGTGTGGTGGACGACGTGAAGGGGTTCGCGCGGCGGCGGCCCGGGGCGTTCCTGGGTGGCGCGGCGCTGGCCGGACTGGCCGTCGGCCGGATGGCCAAGGCCGGAAAGGCGCAGGCGGGCGCGGGTGGCGATGGAGGCCGCAGGGCCGACAGGGCTGCTCAGTTCCCGCAGGATCCGCCGGTGCAGGCTCCGCCGCCGCCCGAGACCGACAGCAGTGTGGCTCAGGCTCCCGGATGGGCGGGGCTGCCTGGTGCACCGGAGGTGTGAGTGATGGCGATGTCGACGCATACGCGGCAGGCCCCTTCCGGGCGGGCGCAGGACAGGCCGGTGGGTGAGCTGCTGTCGGAGGTCACTTCTGATGTGCAGCTGCTCTTCCGGCAGGAGATGGAGCTGGCCAAGCTCGAGATCCGGGAGGAGGCCACCAAGGCGGGCAAGGCCGCGGGGATGTTCGGTGGGGCGGGGTTCGCCGGGTACATGGTGGCGCTCTTCGCTTCGCTGGCGGCCGTGTTCGGGCTGGCGAACGTGATGGACGCCGGCTGGGCCGCGCTGATCGTCACGGGGGTGTGGGCGGTGGTGGGCGCCGTCCTGTTCGTGATGGGCCGTTCCCGGATGCGCAGTGTGTCGCCGAAGCCGGAACGTACCGTGCAGACACTTAAGGAGGACGCGCAATGGGCACGTCACCCGACCAAATAAGGGCTGACATCGAGACGACGCGGGAGAAGTTGTCCGGTGATGTGGAGCTGCTGGCCGATCGTACGAGTCCGCGCCGGATAGCCCGGCGCCGCAGCCGGCGTGTCCGGGGTGCGGTTTCCGGGGTGCGGCGGCGCGTCATGGGGACGGCTTCGCAGACCACGGGCCGGGCTCAGGACCGTACGCAGCAGGCTGCTCAGTCGGTGCAGGAAGGCGCCGGGCAGGCTGCCGAATCTGTACGTCAGACGGCTGGACAGGCGGGCGAGGCAGTGAAGAAGGCACCTGAAGAGGCTCTGCGGCAGACGGAGGGCAATCCGCTGGCGGCCGGTGTGATCGCCTTCGGGGCGGGGCTGCTGGTCGGCTCGATGCTGCCGCGTACGCAGGCCGAGGAGCAGGCGGCCGCGCAGTTGGCGGACCGGGCCGCTGGGGCGATCGAACCGGTCAAGCAGGCGGCGGCCGAGTCGGCGCAGCATCTGAAGGAGGATGCCACTCAGGCGGCGCAGCAGGCGGTTCAGGGGGTCAAGGAGACCGCCACCGAGGCTGCGCGTACTACGCAGGAGCAGGCGCGTGACCGGGCCGGTCAGGTGAGCGAGCAGGCACGTCAGTCGGGACAGACCGTGGCGGATGAGGCTCGTGATCAGGGCGGCCGCCAGCCGTAGTGGGCCCTAGCCAGCCGTAGTGGGTGGTGATTGGAGACGGCTTCGGCCGCGCAGGCGGCCCGCGTCGGGAGTTCGTTCCCCGGCGCGGGCCGTCGGTTGCGCCGAGGTGCTTGGCGGCGTAACCCTGGGTGTCTGCTGTCGTCCGTCACAGTTCGCGGTGGACCTTGGTGTTGGAGGCCTGGGCGCGCGGGCGGACCACCAGGAGGTCGATGTTGACGTGGCTGGGGCGGGTGACCGCCCAGGTGATGGTTTCGGCCACGTCGTCGGCGCTGAGGGGTTCGGCGACGCCTGTGTAGACCTTGGCGGCTTTTTCGGTGTCGCCGCGGAAGCGTGTGGTGGCGAATTCGTCGGTCTTGACCATGCCGGGGGCGATCTCGATGACGCGGACCGGGGTGCCGACGATCTCCAGGCGGAGGGTTTCGGCGAGGACGTGCGCGCCGTGCTTGGCGGCTACGTAGCCGCCGCCGTTCTCGTACGTGCCGTGGCCGGCGGTGGAGGAGACGACGACCACCGTTCCGTCGCCGCTGGCGGTGAGGGCGGGGAGCAGGGCCTGGGTGAGGTTGAGGGTGCCGATGACGTTGGTCTCGTACATCTGGCGCCAGTCGTCGGGGTCGCTGGTGGCGACGGGGTCGGCGCCGAGTGCGCCGCCGGCGTTGTTGACGAGGACGGCGAGGGTGCGGAAGGCGGTGGCGAACTCGTCGACGGCCTCGCGGTCGGTGACGTCCAGGGCGTACGCCGTCGCTTGGTGGCCGGCGGCGGTGAGCTCGGCTTCCAGTGCTTCGATGCGGTCCTTGCGGCGGGCGGTGAGGACGACGCGGTAGCCGGCGGCGGCCAGTTGGCGGGCGGTGGCGGCGCCGATTCCGCTGCTCGCTCCGGTGATGACGGCGATAGGCGTAGACATGGGGACAGGCTAGCGAGCCCGTGGTGCGTACATGATCAGGGCCATCCCGGCGAGGCAGACGAGAGCGCCGATGATGTCCCAGCGGTCGGGGCGGTAGCCGTCGGCGATCATGCCCCAGGCGATGGAGCCGGCGACGAAGACGCCGCCGTACGCGGCGAGGACGCGGCCGAATTCGCCGTGGGGCTGAAGTGTCGCCACGAAGCCGTACGCGCCGAGGGCGATGACGCCGGCGCCGGTCCAGAGCAGGCCGCGGCCCTGGTCGCGGGCTCCGCCGCGGACGCCCTGCCAGACGAGCCAGGCGCCGCCGATTTCGAGGAGGGCGGCGAGGAGGAAGAGGGCGGCGGAGCGGGCGACGGTCATGTGTTCAGCGTGTCATGGGGTGTGGGGCGGGCTGGGGGGTGGAAATCGGTATGTTCTGGGCATGGTTGCGATGTGGATGCCCATGCGGTTGCGGATGTGCAGGGTTGTGGTGGCGGGGGCCGCTGTGGCGGTGATGGCGGTGGGAGCGGGGGGTTTTCGGATCGCCCCTGAGGCGGATGTGGTGTATCGCGGGCACGCCACGCTGGACGGGGGGCGGCTCGGGGTCTGGCTGGAGACCGGGAACCAGGGGCCTTCGGGGGTGAGGGACGCGACTGTGCGGGTGCGTTTTTCGGTGCCGTTGGCGGGTGTGCGGGAGTTGCCGCCGCACTGTCTCTGGGGCGGGGAGCGTGAGGCGCTGTGCCGGACGGGTGTGTTGCGGGTGGGCGGGAGTGGCCGGGACTTCGCGTTCCATCTGCGGGCGTCCGGGGATCCGTCCGAAGTGGTGGTGCGGATCAGTACGGCGTGGAACGGCGGTGCGACGGACCGTAATCCTCGGAACAACGAGCACGAGGTGTTGGTGCCGGCGAGCGGCGACGGCTACTTCTTCTGAGTTCCTCCTTCCGGGCTATGGAATGTCAACGACTGTTGGCCTACAGTTGTTGACATGAGTGAAACGCCTGCTGCCGAAGCACCGCCGGTCCGCCGGTCCGACGCCACCAAGGCGGCGATCCTCGACGCCGCCCGTGAGCGTTTCGCGGCCGACGGGTACGAGCGCGCCACCATCCGCGCCATCGCGCGCGACGCCGGGATCGACCCGTCGATGGTGATGCGCTACTACGGCAACAAGGAGGGGCTGTTCGCCGCCGCGTCCGAATTCGACCTGCGCATGCCGGACGTGGGGCAGCTGACTGAGCTGGGCGCGCTGCCGGGCAGGCATGTGGGTGCCGTGCTCGTCGGCCATTTCCTCGACCGCTGGGAGGCGGACGAGGTGCTGACCGCGCTGCTGCGGGTCGGCGTCACCAACGCCGCCGGGGCGGAGCGTATACAGGCCATATTCCGGGAGCAGCTCGGACCGGTGGCCGCCGGCGTGTGCCCGGAGCCGCGGGAGGCGCCGATGCGGGCCGCGCTGGTCGCCTCCCAGATACTCGGCATGGCGGTGGCGCGGTACGTGCTGCGGCTGCCGCCCGCCGTGGAGATGACGCGGCAGGAAGTGATCGACTGGCTGGCGCCCACTGTGCAGCGGTATCTGACGGCGGAGCGGCCGTAGCGGTGGAGCGGTCTTTGCCTCGTACGGCCTCTTCAGCAAGGCGGTCAGGATGCCTGCCGCTGCGTCTGTACGTCGCCGTACGTACGCATGACGTCCTCGACGATCGTCTGCAGGCTTGAGTGATGTGCGCCGTTCCAGTACACGCGGGAACACGTGGTGCACTGGGCGAAGGCGTCGTACGAGCGCTCGGTGCCGCTTTCGAGAAGACCGCTGACGGACTCCTTGCTGGTGTGCTTCAGCTCGCCGTTGCAGGCGACGCAGCGCGTCCAGGGGTCGAGAGCGGGTGCGAACCGGCTCAGTACGTCGTCGAGCTGCTCCTTGGGGCGGTCGCTGTAGACGTACGCACCGGCCCAGAGCTCGCGGCGCCGCAGCAGCCCCCGGTCCCGCGAGAGCAGTACGCGCTGCTCGCGCGCGGAGTGCGTGGCGAGGGCCGGGTCGCCGATGTCCTCGCTGAAGTACGCCGCGTCGACGCCCAGCAGCCGCAGCCGCCGCGCCAGCGTGCCGAGGTGTACGTCGAGGAGGAAGCGAAGCGGCGCGCCCGGCACCTGCTGCGGCCGCTGCACCGCGCGCACCTCGACGCTTTCGCCCGCCGCCGGGATGTGCGAGACCGGGACCTCCCGGCCGTCGACGAGCAGGCGTCCCGCCTCGGTGAGCGGGATGCCCAGCGACTCGACGACATGGCCGAGCGTCGAGGCTCCGTCGGTGGTCAGAGCCGTACGCCCGCCCCGCCGCTCGGCCGCTACGAAGAGGTGCAGTTCGGGGGCGACGCTGAGGTGGATCTCCGGTCCGTTCACGCCGCCAGCATGCCATTGGGGCGTACGACGCATCCAGGGCTTTCCAGCCCGTGAAGGCCGCCGCGCGCTCAGGGTCTGGCCCCGGGGTCCGACACCGGGGCCCGGTAGAGATCGTCCAACTCCGCCCAGGATTCCCTGATGATGCGGTCGGTGACCGCCATCAGGTCGAGTTCCGCCAGCCGTGCGGCGCTCTGTGAGTACGGCGGCGGGGCCGGGTGCCTGCGCCGCCACCAGCAGGAACACGCGGCGTAGATGCCGCTGGCGCACAACAGGGCCGGTATGGCCAGGGCAGCCAGAACGTCGCCCACGGCGGGCCTCCTTCAGCGTCGATGCCCTTTGCATCGGCACGCCGAAGCGACTGCTGAAGATCATAATTCGGACATGACCGGGCCGCCCTTTGATCGAGAAGTCACACTCTCGGGTCGGGGGTGGTCGGTCAGGGCCAGACCAGGCAGTACGGCTGGTGGCCCGCCTCGTGCAGGCGGTGGCTGAAGTCCTGCCATTCGTGGAGCAATTGGTAGACGTTGAACGCGTCGCGCGGCCCGCCGCGGTCCGGGACCGTGGACCAGATGAAGGCGGCCGCGCCCACCGACTCCTCGCCGATGCCGCGCAGCGGGTCGACGACCGTCATGGGGAGTTTGACCACCGCGTAATCGGGGTGGAGTACGACCAGTTCGAGCGGCGGCACCTTGTGCAGGGGTATGCCCTCGATGCCGGTCAGGACCATCGCCGCCACCGTCTCCGGCTTGATCTTCGTGAACATGCCGCCCATGCCGAGCTCGTCGCCGCCCAGCTCCTCCGGGCGCATCGAAATGGGCACGCGGGCAGCAGTGGCTCCGTTCGGGGCGCCGAAGTACTTGTAGGTCACCCCCACCCGGCCACTCCTGTTTCCCGTGTCCGCGATCGCCTCGCGCTCCCGCTCCCGAGCCTGCTCGCGCTCACGCCGATGCCGGCCGCGCTGGGCCCGCTCGGGACCCAGGTCGTCGGTCCCCTCGCCCACTCCGCCACCGCGATGCATATCTCCACCCGACCACTCGCGGCCACGGCCGCGCAACCCGATCATCGTGTCAGTGACCTCCCCCACGACCGTGCGGTGAAACACGTGTGGTGAAACACCTGTCCGCAAGACCGTCGGAGCCTCTGACACCATGGCTTGTGTGAGCTTCCCCTATGACGCCCCAGTTTCGCAGACGCTTTTCGACCGCGCGTCCCTCGTGACGCCCGGCGGCGTGAACTCTCCGGTCCGCGCATTCCGCGCCGTGGGCGGTACGCCCCGCTTCATGGTGTCCGGTACCGGTCCGTACCTCACCGACGCCGACGGCCGCGAGTACGTCGACCTCGTGTGCTCGTGGGGGCCGATGATCCTCGGCCATTCCCACCCCGACGTCATCGCCGCCGTTCAGGAGGCCGTCGCCCGCGGCACCTCCTTCGGTACGCCCGGCGAGGGTGAGGTCGCGCTCGCCGAGGAAATCGTCGCCAGGATCGCGCCGGTCGAGCAGGTACGGCTCGTCTCCAGCGGCACCGAGGCGACGATGTCGGCCATCCGCCTCGCCCGCGGCTTCACCGGCCGGGCGAAGGTCGTGAAGTTCGCCGGCTGCTACCACGGGCATGTCGACGCCCTGCTCGCCGCCGCCGGGTCCGGCCTCGCGACCTTCGCGCTGCCCGACACGCCCGGCGTGACGGGCGCGCAGGCCGGCGACACGATCGTTCTGCCGTACAACGACCTCGACGCCGTACGGGCCGCCTTCGCCGCGCACCCCGGCGAGATCGCCTGCGTCATCACCGAGGCATCGCCCGGCAACATGGGCGTCGTCCCGCCGGGCGAGGGGTTCAACGCCGGGCTCAAGGCGCTGTGCCAGGCCGACGGTGCGCTCTACATCTCCGACGAGGTCATGACCGGTTTCCGTACGTCGAAGGCCGGCTGGTACGGCGTCGACGGCATCGCGCCCGACCTCATGACCTTCGGCAAGGTCATGGGCGGCGGCTTCCCGGCCGCGGCCTTCGGCGGCCGCAAGGACGTCATGGCGCACCTCGCGCCCGCCGGCCCCGTCTACCAGGCCGGCACCCTCTCCGGGAACCCCGTCGCGACCGCCGCCGGGCTCGCGCAGCTGCGGCTGCTCGACGACGCGGCGTACGCCATGCTCGACGCGGTGTCGAGGGAGATCCAGGAGCTCGTCACCCTGGCGCTCACCAAGGAAGGCGTCGCGCACCGGCTCCAGACGGCCAGCAACATGTTCTCGGTCTTCTTCACGGCCGACGAGGTGCGCGACTACGACGATGCGCGGAAGCAGGAAGCTTTCCGCTTCAACGCCTTCTTCCACTCGATGCTCGCGAACGGTGTCTACCTGCCGCCCTCCGCCTTCGAGTCCTGGTTCGTCTCCACCGCCCACGACGCACGGGCCGTCGAGCGCATCGCCGCCGCCCTGCCCGCCGCCGCCCGTGCCGCAGCGGAGGCGACGGCATGAGCGGCGAGACCACCGTCGTCCACGTGGTGCGCCACGGCGAAGTGCACAATCCGGACGGGGTGCTGTACGGGCGCCGGACCGGGTACCACCTCTCGGAGCTCGGGCGGCAGATGGCCGACCGGGTAGCCGAGCACCTCGCCGGGCGCGACATCGCGTACGTCGTCTCGTCGCCGCTGGAGCGCGCCCAGGAGACCGCGACGCCGATCGCCAAGTCGCACGGGCTCGATGTGGCCACCGATGAGCGGCTGATCGAGGCGGCCAACGTCTTCGAGGGCAAGACCTTCGGGGTCGGGGACGGCGCGCTGCGCAGGCCCTCGAACTGGAAGCACCTGACGAATCCGTTCCAGCCGTCGTGGGGCGAGCCGTACATCGAGCAGGTCGTACGGATGATGGGCGCCCTGCACGCGGCGCGCGACGCGGCGCGTGGGCAGGAGGCGGTCGCCGTAAGCCATCAGCTGCCGATCTGGACCCTGCGCAGCTTCGTCGAGCGGCGGCGGCTGTGGCACGACCCGCGGAAGCGGCAGTGCACGCTCGCCTCGCTCACGTCGTTCACGTTCGACGGCGACAAGATCGTGTCCGTGACGTACAGCGAGCCGGCCCGCGATCTTGTGCCGGCGCATCTGCTGGTCGGCGCCAAGCCCGTAAAGGGTAAAGCGAAGGCATTCGGCGCGTAATATCCCCCGCTTTCCGGCCACTCCTGGCAAAAATGTGCCGGTTCGCCGGAACCCGTTTCCGCACCACCGCCTCTTATCCGGTGTCCGTTTGTACGACTTGTACGACCGGCGGACGCCAACGGGGACGACAAGCGCGGATGGGGCGACGGTATGCGGGACATGAGTCGAAGGGGTCTGCTCGGACTGGGACTCGGAGCAGCGGCCGCGGTCGGCATAGCCGGCTGCGGCCCTTCCGGTTCGACGGAATCGGGTGCGGGCCGCACCGGCGGAGGCAAGGGCGGCGGCAGCGGCGGCGGCACCCCCTCGCCCACCGGGACCGGGGACGGCATACGGCTGATAGGTGACGGCTCGACGGCCGACACCGGCAAGCAGCCGAACCAGCCGGACAAGCCCGTCCCCCTCCAGCCCGGCGAGACCCCGCCCCAGTTCGTGATCTTCTCCTGGGACGGCGCGGGCGAGGTCGGCAGCGGCCTGTTCCCGCGCTTCCTCAAGCTCGCCAAGGACCACGACGCGGCGATGACCTTCTTCCTCTCCGGGCTCTATGTCCTGCCCGAATCGAAGAAGAGCCTCTACAAGCCGCCGAACAACCGCGTCGGCGCCTCGGACATCGGCTACCTCACCGACGAGCACATCAAGGACACGCTCAAGTACGTCCGCCAGGCCTGGCTCGAAGGCCACGAGATAGGCACCCACTTCAACGGCCACTTCTGCGCCGGATCCGGCTCGGTCGGCAACTGGACTCCCGCCCAGTGGGAGAACGAGACCGCCCAGGCCAAGTCATTCGTCACCGAGTGGAAGACCAACAGCGGCTGGACCGACCTCGACCCGCTGCCCTTCGACTACGAGAAGGAACTCGTCGGCGGCCGCACCCCCTGCCTCCTCGGCCAGGACAACCTGCTCCCGACCGCGAAGAAGCTCGGCTGGCGTTACGACGCGAGCTCGCCCGGCGGCCGCCAGATGTGGCCCGCCAAGCGCGAGGGCCTGTGGGACCTGCCGCTCCAGGCGATGCCGTTCCCGGGCCATTCCTTCGAGGTGCTCTCGATGGACTACAACATCCTCGCCAACCAGTCGAAGAATTCGACCCAGGGCATGCCGTCGCGCTACCCCGGCTGGAAGAAGCAGGCCACCGAGGCTTATCTCTCCGGTTTCCGGCGGGCGTACGAGAGCAATCGCGCGCCCTTCTGCATAGGCAACCACTTCGAGCAGTGGAACGGCGGAATCTACATGGACGCCGTCGAGGAGGCCCTCAAGGGCATGGCGGGCAAGAAGGACGTACGCCTGGTCTCCTTCCGGCAGTTCTGCGACTGGCTCGACGTACAGGACCCGAAGGTGCTCGCCAAGCTGCGATCCCTCGAGGTCGGACAGTCCCCGGCGGGTGGCTGGAAGTCTTTCCTTAAGGCGTCTTGACAAGGGGCTTTACGGGCACCATGGGGGGCGCGGAAGATCTCTGGAACGCTCATGCGAAACTTTTCACATGAGCCTCAGCCGCGCCCCCCGCCGCCGCTCGCACCGCACCCGCCGCGCCACGTCGGCGGGCGCCTTCGTGATCGCGGGCGCACTCGCGCTCTCCGCGTGCGGAGGCGACGGCAGTACGTCGTCGGGCTCGGGCGGCACGAACTTCGTGACCAGCAGCGCGGGCATCTCCACCGTCGCCAAGGGCGAGCGGCAGGACGCCCCCAAGCTCGACGGCAAGACCCTCCAGGGCGAAAAGCTCGACGTCGACGACTTCAAGGGCAAGGTCGTCGTCATGAACGTCTGGGGTTCGTGGTGCCCGCCCTGCCGGGCGGAGGCCCCGTATTTCGCGAAGGTCGCCAAGGAGACCAAGGACAAGGGCGTCGAGTTCGTCGGGATCAACACGCGTGACAACTCCACGCAGCCGGCGATCAAGTTCGAAGAGGATTACGGCGTCGCGTATCCCAGCTTCTATGACCCGATCGGCAAGCTGATTCTCCGCTTTCCCAAGGGAAGCCTGAATCCTCAGGGCGTTCCGTCAACGATCGTGATCGACCGCGAAGGGAAGATCGCGGCGCGCTCGCTCACCGCCCTCAGCGAGAAGAAACTGCGCCAGATGATCGACCCGCTGATCGCGGAGAAGTGACCAAGTGAGCTTTCTCGCCGCCGCGATCACCGACCCGAACCCGACCGTTCTGAGCGGTGCCCTGATACTCGCCCTGCCGATCGCCGTCGCCGCCGGACTCGTCTCGTTCTTCTCGCCGTGCGTGCTGCCGCTCGTACCCGGCTACCTGTCGTACGTCACGGGAATCAGCGGCACCGACCTGGCGGAGGCCAAGCGCGGCCGCATGGTCGTGGGCGCCTCGCTCTTCGTCCTCGGCTTCACCGCCGTCTTCGTCTCGACCGGGGCGCTCTTCGGTTACTTCGGCAACACGCTCCAGGAGTACCAGCAGACCCTCTCCAGGGTGCTCGGCGGCCTGATGATCCTCATGGGCGTGTTGTTCATGGGGCTGATGCCCTGGATCACCCAGCGTGAATTCCGCATCCACAAGCGGCCGGCCGCCGGTCTCGCGGGCGCGCCCGTCCTGGGTGCGCTCTTCGGCATCGGCTGGGCGCCGTGCACCGGCCCGACGCTCGGCGCCGTGCAGACCCTCGCGTTCAACGAGGCGAGCGCGGGGCGCGGGGCCATACTGACCGTCGCGTACTGCCTCGGCCTGGGTGTGCCCTTCGTGCTCGCCGCGATGGCTTTCCGGCGGGCGCTCGGTGCGTTCGCCTGGGTCAAGAAGCACTACGTCTGGGTGATGCGCATCGGCGGTCTGATGATGATCGTGACCGGCCTCCTGCTCGTGACAGGGATCTGGAACGGCATCATTCAGGACATGCAGGGCTGGACGAACAGCTTCACGGTGGGGATCTGAGTTCCATGAGCAAGACCGAGACGGACGAGGCGGCTGTGACCGCCGCCGAGGAGAGCGAGCTCGGCGAAGCCGGCGCCCAGCTCTCCACCGCCCCCCAGGAACGGTCGGTCCCCGGTTCCTTCGGCGGCGTGATGCAGCCCGGCGCGGCCGGCCGGATCGCCTGGGCCTGGCGCGAGACGACCGGCTGGGTGCGCTGGTTCTGGCGGCAGCTGACGTCGATGCGGGTCGCCCTGATCCTGCTCTTCCTGCTCTCGCTGGGCGCCATTCCCGGATCGCTCGTCCCGCAGACCGGCGTGGACGAGACGAAGGTCGAAGACTTCAGGGCGGCGCACGAGACGCTGGCCCCCATCTACGACGACCTTGGTCTCTTCGACGTCTACAGCTCGGTGTGGTTCTCCGCGATCTACATCCTGCTGTTCATCTCGCTCATCGGCTGCATCGTCCCCCGCACCTGGCAGTTCGTCGGCCAGCTCCGCAGCCGCCCGCCGGGCGCGCCCGGCCGTCTGACGCGACTTCCGGCGTACACGACCTGGCGTACGGAAACGGATCCCGAGCAGGTCCGCGCGGCCGCGCTGGCGATGCTGAAGCAGCGCCGCTTCCGCTCCCACGCCGTGGGGGACGCGGTCGCCGCCGAGAAGGGGTACCTCCGCGAGGCCGGGAACCTCATGTTCCACATCGCGCTCATCGTGATGCTCGTGTCCTTCGCCACCGGGCAGCTCTTCAAGTCCGAGGGCGGCAAGCTGGTCGTCGAGGGCGGCGGCTTCGCCAACACCCTCACGCAGTACGACGACTTCAAGTCCGGGTCGCTCTTCGACCGGGACCACGACCTGGCGCCGTTCAGCTTCAAGCTGGACAAGTTCATCGGGACGTACGAGCGCTCCGGTCCCCAGCGCGGCACACCCCGCACCTACGAGGCCCATGTGACGTACGCCAAGGGGGCGGACGGCGCCGAGAAGAAGGCCACGATCGAGGTGAACCGGCCGCTGGAGGTCGACGGCTCGAAGGTCTACCTCATCGGCCACGGGTACGCGCCGGTCGTCACCGTCAGGGACGGCAGGGGCAAGGAAGTCTTCAGGGACGCGGTGCCGCTGCTGCCCATGGACTCCAACGTCACCTCGTCCGGCGCGATCAAGGTGATGGACGGCTACCGCGACAAGGACGGCAAGAAGGACCAGCTGGGCTTCCAGGCGTTCTTCGTGCCGACGTTCGCGGGCGCGGGCAAGGGCACGATGCTCTCCCAGTACCCGGGTCTCGACTTCCCCGTCCTCGCGCTCAACGCGTACCACGGCAGCCTGGGTGTGAACGCGGGCCTGCCGCAGAACGTGTACCAGCTCGACAAGCGCAAGATGAAGGAATTCAAGGACGACAAGGGCGCTCTGCTCAAGCAGCGGCTGCTGCCCGGCGAGACGATGAAGCTGCCGGACGGCGCGGGCTCCATCACGTTCGAGAAGGACGTGAAGGAGTGGGCGACCTTCCAGATCTCGCAGCAGCCCGGCAACGTACCCGCGCTGGCCGGGGCCATCGCCGCGATCGCGGGGCTCGCTGGATCGCTGTTCATCCAGCGCCGCCGTGTGTGGGTCCGGGCGGTACGGGGTGCGGACGGCGTCACCGTCGTCGAGATGGCCGGACTCGGCCGCAGCGAGTCCTCGAAGCTCCCCGAGGAACTGGCCGACCTGGCCGCAACGCTCAATTCACAGGCGCCGACGGCACCTGATCCCGCTGAACCTGCACCTGTCGAAGGAGTCCGCGCGTGAATCTCGCGGCCGCAACCAACGAGAACCTCGCCAACATCAGCAATGTGCTGATCTATTCGTCGATGGCCGTCTACACCCTGGCCTTCCTCGCGTACATCGCCGAGTGGGTCTTCGGCAGCCGCAGCAAGGTCGGCCGTACGGCCGCCGCGCTGACTGGTGACGCCGCGGCGGCCCATGCACCGTCGGTGACGGTGCGGTCCGGCGGCTCCACCGCCGTCCTCGACAAGCCCAAGATCATCACCCGGTCGGCGGCGGGCACCCGCGACGTTCCGGACGGTCCCGGTGCGGCGGGCGGCACGGAGAAGGGCGACCTCTACGGACGCGTCGCCATCTCCCTCACCACCCTCGCCTTCCTCGTCGAAGCGGGCGGCGTGGTGGCCCGCGCCCTGTCGGTGCAGCGCGCGCCGTGGGGCAACATGTACGAGTTCTCGATCACCTTCTCCACGGTGGTCGTCGGCGTGTATCTCGCGATCCTGGCCGCCAAGAAGAACGTGCGGTGGGCCGGTCTGCCGCTGGTCACGACGGTGCTGCTGGACCTCGGTATCGCCACGAAGTGGCTCTACACCGACAGCGACCAGCTCGTGCCCGCGCTGGACTCGTACTGGCTGTGGATCCACGTCTCCACCGCGATCTTCTGCGGTGCGGTGTTCTACCTCGGCGCGGTCGGCACGCTGCTCTACCTCTTCCGCGACGCGTACGAGGAGAAGCTCGCGGGCGGCGGCACGCCGGGCGTCTTCGCGACCTCCGTCATGGAGCGCCTGCCGTCGGCGGCCTCGCTCGACAAGTTCGCGTACCGCGTGAACGCCGCCGTCTTCCCGCTGTGGACGTTCACGATCATCGCGGGCGCGATCTGGGCGGGCGACGCGTGGGGCCGTTACTGGGGCTGGGACCCCAAGGAGGTCTGGTCCTTCATCACCTGGGTCGTGTACGCCTGCTACCTGCACGCACGCGCGACGGCGGGCTGGAAGGGCCGCAAGGCCGCCTACCTGGCGCTCTTCGCGTTCGGCTGCTGGCTGTGGAACTACTACGGCGTGAACATCTTCCTGAGCGGCAAGCACTCGTACGCGGGCGTCTGAGACCCCCGAGCAGGAGGTGCGAAAGCCCCGTCGCAGGGTGAGGCTGGAGCCATGGCGGATGTGATCGGTCCGGGCACCTGCGAGCACCGCGAACACACGGACGTGCTGCGGTTCACGCTGAACCTGGCGTACCCCGTGCACCAGGTCTGGCCGGCCGTCGCCACCCCCGTCGGCCTGCGCGGATGGCTCGCGGTCACCGACCCGCTGGAGCCGCGCCTGGGCGGCGCGGTCACCCTGCGGTGGCAGCTGGGTCTCCCCGGGGGGCACGCCCACGCCCTGGACCTCCGGCCGGACACGCGGGCAGGGCCCGGCGCCGGCGCGGTCTCCGAGGGCACCGTCACCGCCTGGGACCTGGAGCACGTCGCGGAGTACACCGTCGGCGCGCAGGGGCGGATCCGCTTCCACCTGGCGCCCGCCGGAACGACGAACGGCACGGTGCTGCGCTTCACCAACGAGGTCGCCACGCTCGGTGAGGCCGAGCGGCTGAGCCGCCTGGCGGGCTGGCACGAGCACCTGGAGTACCTCGTCGATTTCCTCGACGGCCGCCGGCCGGACTGGTCGGCGCGGACCCTGGAGCGCTACCGCGAGCTGTACGCCGCCTACGAGGCGCCCGGCGGCAGGCAGTCCTGAGCCGGCGGCCTTCCCTCGGGCCAGGCGATCTCCACGAACCGCTGGGTGCCGTCCGGGGCGAGCTCCACGATCGGCACCGCCTTGTTGTACGGGTTGCCGTGGTTGTCCAGGCAGATCCAGCCGCTCGCGCCGTCCACCTTCAGCGGCCCGTTCATCTGCCGCCACTGCGTGACGACATCGCGGATCTCCGGCAGCTTCTCGCCCCCTCCGGCCGCCTCCCGGATGCCCTGTACGGCCGTCGCCATGGCGTCGTACGCGATGATCGCCTGGCCGTCGGTGAGGGACGTCTTGCCGATGGGGCCGATCTCGGGGTCCGCCGCCGCCTTCGCGAGCCGGTCCGTGAAGGTCGTGAACGCCGCCGGGGTCCCGCCCGTCTTCGGAGTGCCGCGCTGCCCCTCCTTCCAGGCGTCGGGGTGGGCCAGCGCGGCGTACCGGACGCTGACGCCGGCGAGCGCCTCCTTTTCGGGGCCGTTGTCGCCGCTGAGGTAGGAGCCCTCGTCACCGGTCAGCACGGTGAACTTCCGGTTGTCGCAGCCGCGCCGGCCCAGCGCGTTCACGAACTGCCGCAGCTGGGTGTGACGGCCGGCGAAGAACACCGTGTCCACGCGGTTGCTGCTGCAGAGCAGCAGCGTGATCTGCCGGAAGGTGTTCGCGGTGGGGCCCTCCTCGGTGGCATCCGGCGGGGAGGTGAACAAGTGTGCCTGGTACGGAGCGTTGGGGAGCAGCGCGGTGAAGGCATCCTTGAGGGTGGCCGTGTAGTGGTCGCCGGGACGCGTGTCCCGTACCAGCACCGCCCTTTTCGCTTCGACCTTGCCGAACTCGGCGATGGCGCGGGCCTCGTCGCGGTTGGTCGGCGAGACGCGGGCGAGACCGGGGTACGGGTCGGCGTCGGGGCCGTCGCCGGGGCCGTTGGCTATGTCGTCGGCGGTGATGGTCGTCCCGATCACCGGGATGCCCGCGCGGGTCAGCTCCTTCACGGCGGCCTTGGTCTCGGCGCTGCTGGTGGCTACGCCGGAGACCGCCCGCAGGTGGTCGGGGCCGTCCGTCATGGCTTTGAGGCGGTCCACCGTCGTACGCCAGTGGGCGTTGCCCTTGCCCGTGTTGGCCAGTACGAGCCGGATCTTCGGCCTCATCCCGTTGGAATCGTGGTTGGCCGCGTACTGCTGGAGGAACGCGCCCTGCAGCTCGTGGAGGACCTTGGTGCGCATGCCGCTGTCCGTGGAGGTGAGCGGCAGCATCACGGCCACGGTCGCGTACTCACCGGGCTTCAGCTTTTCGTTCTCGCGGGCGATGGCTTTCGCCACGTCGTTCAGTTTCGGTACTTCGAAGGCGTAGCCGTCTCCGGAGACGCCCACGCACTCCGCACCTTCCTCGGGGCGGGCCACGCCCTCGGCGCAGGAGAGGTCGGGGTTGACCAGGTGATAGCCGCCGTAGGACAGGGCCGCCGTTGTCGCGAGGGCGAGGAGCACCGTGAGGCCCTTGCGCAGCGGTGTGAACCAGAAGACTCTGCGGAACCAGTCCGTCATTCCCCGCCCCCGGTTGTCTGTGTGCTGGTTGTTTGTGTACCGGCCGGCAGACGCCACTCGCGTACGGCCTGCGGCCAGGAGCGGGACGCTTGCCAGAGGACTTCGTTGCCCGAACTGTGCAGCTCCGAGAGCAGGCCCAGTTCGTACCCCATCTTTTCGGTCACCTCGTCGTCCGGGAGCGCCAGCGGGTCGGTCAGCTGCCACACCGCGAACAGCAGGCGGCGTATGCGCAGATGGAGTACGGCGTCCGCACCGGGCGGCGGCGTCGGCGCCGGTGCGTCGGTGCGGCCGAGCGCCACGGGGCGGCGTACGTCCGGGGCGTCGAAATGGGGCGCCGATGCGATGAAGCGGAGCTCGTCGAGCCAGACGCGGGCGTCGGCACGGGGGAAGGTCTCGCGGAGGTACGTGACGGCGCCTTCTGTTGCTCCGAGGGCCAGTTCGTGGTGGAGGCGGTGCGGTGGGTGGTTGGTGCCGTAGTGGTCGCGGAGGGTCTGGTGGACCGCTCTCCAGCGGGTGGAGTCGCGGTCGCCGTGTCGCAGGCGGTGCAGCAGCAGCGTGCGCAGCAGGGGGTCGCCCACGAAGTGGCCCGGGGCCGACGGCCAGTGCTCGTCCGCGAGCAGGGTCCGAACGTCGCGTACGGCGGCCAGTCCGGTACGCCCCTCCTCGCCCGGCAGCCGCGACGCGGCCAGTGCCTCCGCCGACGGCACGTCGTGCGCGGGGGCGAGCACGGTGAGCCAGTCGAGGCGGGACGCGGGCACCAGCCGCGCGAGCAGCTCGGCGGCCACTTCCTGGCCCTCGCTGTCCTCGCGGAGGGTGACGGGCGCGGCCAGCAGCGAGGCGGGGGTGAACCGCTCCGGGTGCTCGTCCTGGCCGGCGGCCTGTGCGAGCAGATCCACTGCCAGGGGGCGGCCGCCCGTGAGGCGGTGGACCGCGCGTGCCAATTGCGGCTGGGTCAGCTGGCGGGGGTCCCTGCGGTCGAAGATCTGCCGGACGTGCTCGGGGTCGAGCGGGGTGAGCTCGACCGCTGTCGCGCCCGATGCGATTTCGCGTCCTCGCCGCCAGCCGAGCTCGTGCCGGACCTCCGGCAGGGTCCGGCGTACGGAGTGACGCAGCGCGGGGTGGTCGTGCCCGCGCAGGGCCGCGATCAGCACCACGTGGTCGCGCCTGCCGTCGGCGCGGTCGCGGAGTACGGGCTCTACGAGGTGGCGGCCGAGGGGTGCTTGGGCGTTGTCGAGGAGTACTACCGGTCGGCCTACTCGGCGTAACCGGCCCATCCCCTGGTAGGCGGCGTCCAGGTCGGCCCGGAGCGCGCCGACGAGGTGGCGCTCGGCGCGTACGCGGTGCTCGCTGCCGCGGCGGAAGTGCAGGGCGAGGAGGGTCAGGCCGCGCTTGGCCTTGCCGCCGGCGCCCGGGTAGGTGCCGTACCAGTCGGCGGAGGTGCGCTGGCCCCGGTTGAACAGGTCGTCCAGGAGGGACTCGACCGTCGTTTCCACGACGATGTCCAGGCCCGGGCCGACGCCGGAAGCCATCGCGGCGAACTTTGCCACGACTTTGGTCAGCCAGGTGCGGGTCTGGTTGCGCCAGCGGGAGCCGGGCTCTACGAGGAGGCCGAGGCGCAGGCCCTCGGCGAGGATGTTCTCGTCGTCGTGCGGGCGCCAGCCGAGGCTGGCGACGGCGAGCAGGCCGGCGGCTAGGCGGGGGAACTCCACGGCGCCGGCGCCGTGCACGGGGGGCGCCAGCTGCTCGCCGAGTTCGGCGAGGGCCTCGGTGACGGGCGACCAGGAGAGGGAGTGGGCAGTCCGCTCGGTGAACTCGGCGCGCTCGCAGTCGATGAGGGCGATGGGGGTGCGCCGGCGGTAGGCGGTGTGCAGTCGTTTCAGTACGGCGGTCTTGCCCATGCCGCGGCCGCCTGTGAGGACTACGGCGGGGAGGTCGTCGCGGTGCTCGAAGGGGACCTTCTGGAAACCGCGGGGCGGCAGACCTATGAGCCGTGGCGCAAGACCGTCGAGGAGCGCCTCGCGGCCGAACAGCTCTCTGTCCACAGCACCTCCGCGGGTCCCATGTGTCGCTACGTCAACTCCAGCTTACGCACCGTAAGTTGACACGTGCACGGGTTTTCGAATCCGGGGTCGGTGATTTCCGGGGCTCCGGGGTCGGTGCCGCGCCGCGGCGTCTCCTCGGTCGTCGAACGTTCGGGCACCGCGTTGTATTCGTTCGCGGTGGTTGCGTTCAACGCCCTGCGGGGAGCGCCCCGACACGTCCCCTCCTGGCACCGTGGTGTCAGGACTTCGGCGGCGTCGGGTCATCGGGGCCGCCGTCCTCGCGCTGCTTGAGTTCCTCTTCCCGGCGACGCAGGTCCGCTTCCCAGTCCTTCATCATCGACTCGTCCTTGGCGGTCTCGTCCTTCAGGGACTTCAGGAAGTCGGGGTTGTCGTCGGGGGCGACCCACTCCTGCTTGTGGCGTCGGTGCCATTCGGAGGGTGTGCTGTCGGAGGCGCCTCGGGCTCCCTTGCGGACCTTGCCGACGGCCAGCCACGCGATGGGGCCGATCAGGACCTCGCCGAAGAGCAGCACGATGATCACCCACACCACCTTGGGGAGGTGGCGGACCTCTTCCTCGGGGGTGTTCAGGCAGTCGATGAAGGCATAGATCCACAGCGCAAGAAGGATGAGGAACGGCAGATACCTGAGCATGAGAAGCAAGCCCCCAGAACGCGGACCGCGGGGCGCCGTAGACGGCCCCGGTGACGGGCCAAGCGTAGTGCGTACCGGATACTGGACCGCATGGCTTACGACGATCTTCGCTCCCTGCTCCGGGCGCTGGAGCGCGAGGGCGACCTCAAGCGCATCAAGGCCGAAGTCGATCCGTACCTGGAGGTCGGGGAGATCGTCGACCGGGTGAACAAGGCGGGTGGCCCGGCGCTTCTCTTCGAGAACGTCAAGGGCTCGTCGATGCCCCTGGCGATGAACGTCTTCGGGACGGACCGCCGGCTGTTGAAGGCTCTGGGGCTGAAGTCTTACGACGACATCCGGGACAAGATCGGCGGGCTGCTGAAGCCCGAGCTTCCGCATGGGTTTGTGGGGGTACGGGAGGCTTTCGGCAAGCTCGGGTCGATGGCGCACGTGCCGCCGAAGAAGGTCAAGTCCGAGGCGGCGCCGGTGCACGAGGTCGTGCTCACGGGTGACGACGTGGATCTGGACCGGCTGCCTGCCTTGTTCACGTGGCCGGAGGACGGCGGGTCTTTCTTCAACCTGGGGCTTACGCATACCAAGGATCCGGAGTCGGGGATCAGGAACCTGGGGCTGTACCGGCTTCAGCGGCATGACAAGCGCACGATCGGTATGCACTGGCAGATCCACAAGGACAGCCGGAATCACTACCAGGTGGCGGCCCGGCGGGGGGAGAGGCTGCCGGTTGCCATCGCCTTCGGTGCGCCGCCGGCCGTGACGTACGCGTCTACCGCTCCGCTGCCGGGTGACATCGACGAGTACCTCTTCGCGGGCTTCGTGTCGGGCAAGCGCATCGAGATGGTCGACTGCAAGACGGTCCCGCTCCAGGTCCCGGCGCAGGCCGAGGTCGTACTGGAGGGGTGGCTGGAGCCCGGGAAGATGCTGCCCGAGGGGCCCTTTGGGGACCACACCGGGTTCTATACGCCGCAGGAGGACTTCCCGGCGCTGACGATCGACACGATCACCATGCGGCGGCGTCCGCTGTTGCAGTCCATTGTGGTGGGGCGGCCGCCTACTGAGGACGGGCCGCTGGGGCGGGCCACGGAGAGCTTCTTCCTGCCGCTGCTGAAGATCATCGTTCCGGACATCGTGGACTACCACCTGCCGGAGGCGGGCGGTTTCCACAACTGCGTCATCGTGGCGATCGACAAGAAGTACCCGAAGCACGCGCAGAAGGTCATGCACGCCATCTGGGGCGCGCACATGCTTTCGCTGGAGAAGCTGATCATCGTGGTCGACAAGGACTGCGATGTGCACGACTACCACGAGGTGGCGTGGCGGGCGCTGGGGAACGTGGACTACTCGCGTGACCTCACTGTCGTCGAGGGGCCCGTGGATCATCTGGATCACGCGTCGTACCAGCAGTTCTGGGGCGGCAAGGCGGGGATCGACGCCACCAAGAAGCTGCCCGAGGAGGGCTACACCCGGGACGGCGGCTGGCCGAACATGGTCGAGTCCGACCCGAGTACGGCCGAACGGGTGACAAAGCGCTGGAAGGAGTACGGGCTGTGAGGGACTCGGCGAACATGGGCCGCGGCAGTGCGGAGGCCGGGTTTCCCCGCCTCCGCGGGGGTGAACCGGAGTACGGGCTGTGAGTAGCGCTGCGGCTTCGGTCCCGCAGGTCGGCAGGACCCGGGCGTTCCTGCGGCTCGTGATGATCGAGCACTCGGTCTTCGCGCTGCCCTTCGCGTACATCGCCGCTCTCACCGCGATGTTCCAGCAGGACGGGAACATCCACTGGGGCAAGCTGCTGCTTGTCACCATCGCCATGGTCGGGCTGCGTACCTTCGCGATGGCGTGCAACCGGATCATCGACCGCGAGCTCGACGCCCGTAACCCGCGCACCGCCAACCGTGAGCTCGTCACCGGCGCGGTCTCGGTCAGGTCGGCGTGGACCGGCGCGCTCGTCGCCGTAGTGATATTCCTTGGCGCCGCGGCCGCGCTGAACCCGCTGTGCCTGGCGCTGGCGCCGATCGCGGTGATCCCGATGGTGATCTATCCGTACGGGAAGCGGTTCACGAACTTCCCGCACGCCATTCTGGGCTTCGCCCAGGCCATGGGCCCCGTCGGCGCCTGGCTCGCCATCACGGGGGAGTGGTCCTGGGACGCGGTGATCCTCGGCCTCGCGGTCGGCATCTGGATCGGCGGCTTCGATCTGATCTTCGGCAGCCAGGACGTCCAGGCGGACCGCGCCGAGGGCGTGAAGTCCGTGCCGGCCCGTTTCGGTGTCCCGGCGGCGCTGTACGGCGCGCGGGCGTGCCACGCGGTGACGACCGTGCTGTTGGCCTGGTACGCGCTGGCCACCGGCGCGGGGGTGTTCTTCTGGGCGGGACTGGTGGTGGTGGTTGTGGCGTTTCTTTACGAGCACACGATTGTGAAGCCGCACGACCTGTCCCGGCTGAACCGGGCGTTCTTCTCGACCAACGGATTTATTGGGATCGCGCTGTTTGGATGTGCGCTGATGGATCTGCTGGTGCGCGGCCTCACCGTGTGAGGACCGGCGACCGGCGCCGGCGGAAGAGGAACGCGGCCAGCACGCCGCCGATCAGGCCGAAGAGATGGCCCTGCCAGCTGATGGCGGTGTTCGTGGGGAGCACTCCCCAGAGCAGCGAGCCGTAGACCGCGCCCACCAGCAGGCCTATGACGACGTCGACGGCGTTGCGGTCGACGAAGCCGCGGACCAGCAGGTAGCCGAAGAGGCCGAACACGACCACCGACGCACCCGCCGTGTTGGAGTAATCGGGCGCCGTGAGCCAGACGCCCAGGCCGCCGACGAGGATGATCGTGAGGACGACGGCGAGGAAGCGGCGAATCCCGCTCAGGGCGGCCAGGAAGCCGAGGATGAGCAGCGGGACGGTGTTCGACGCGAGGTGGTCGAAGCCGTGGTGGAGGAATGACATCGGGAGTACGTCGCGCAGCTCGGTGACGTCGCGTGGGCTCAGCCCGTACGTGGTGAGGGCGCCGGTCGCCGCGTCCAGCGCCTCCAGGATCCACAGCAGCGCGATCCAGCCAAGCATCAGCGCGGCGGCGGTCTTGGCGCGGTGGCTTCGGCTCCGGCTCTGTTCGACGGTGGTCGGTCGCATGGCGTCCCCCTGCTGTACGTGCGGCCTGTGCGGCCTGTCAGTGGAACGTCCGGGGCACCTGACTCGGTTCCGCGACGCGGCGCCCGGATAAGGTCGGGCACGTGGAGTCAGGACATGTACGCAGGCCGTGGGTCGTCGGGGTTTCCGGGGCGTCGGGTACGCCGTACGCCGCCGCCGTGCTGCGCGGGCTGCTGGACGCGGGCGAGAGCGTGGACCTGGTGGTCAGCCGGGCGTCGCGGCTGACGCTGCTGGACGAGACCGGGATCGCGTTCCGGGACGCGCACTGGCAGGAGGACCTGCGGACCTGGCTCGCGCGCGGCGCGGACGGGAAGCCCGACACGTTCGTGGCCGATGTGGGTGACGTGCGGTACTGGGCGGCCGGGGATCTGGCCGCCGGGCCTTCGTCGGGCTCGTACCCGGCCAAGGGGATGCTGATCGTGCCGGCGTCAACGGCGAGCGTCGCCGGGGTGGCGCTGGGGCTGTCGAAGGATCTGCTGCAACGGGTGGCGAGCGTGACGCTCAAGGAGCGGCGCAGGCTGGTGGTGGCGGTGCGGGAGACGCCGCTGAGCGGGCAGACCCTCAGGCACATGGTGGCGCTGGACGAGGCGGGCGCCGTGGTGCTGCCGGCCTCCCCGGCGTTCTACGCGGGGGCGACGCACATCCAGGATCTGGTGGACTTCGTGGCCGGGCGGGTGCTGGACGCGGCGGGGGTGCCGCACCGCTTGTACCGCCGCTGGGAAGGTGAGCTCGGTGGTTCCCGTAAGGACTAGCGGCGGACTGCACGCTCTGTTTGATCATCTGAAAGAATTTGCGGGGCGTTGAGCCCTGCGCGCCTTAGATTGCACACATAAGCTCGCGGTACAGCTGAACAATGGAAGGCTTCAGGCATATGGACGCCGTGGACAGGCAGCTCATCCAGGCTCTCAGGGAGAACGGCAGGGCCTCGTACGCCGAACTCGGCCGGCTCGTCGGGCTCTCCGGGCCCAGCGTGACCGACCGCATCAACCGTCTTGAGGCGGCCGGTGTCATCACCGGTTACCGCGCGACGGTCGACGCCAAGTCGCTCGGTCTCGGCGTCACGGCGCTGATCGGCATCTCGCTGTCGGACGCGGCGGACCACGAGGACGTGGCCCGCAGGCTGCGCGATCTCGCGGAGATCGAGGACTGCTGGTTCATCGCGGGCGACGACTCGTACATGCTCAAGATCCGGGCGGGGGATGTCGACGGCCTGGAGAAGACGATCCGCCGGCTCTCCGGCACGCGGGGCGTTTCGCGTACGCGGACGACCATTGTTCTGTCCACGAAGTGGGAGAACCGGGTCGGGGAACTGCCCGAAGAGGGCTAGGCGTACCGTGTTCGAAGCCTGATTCGTAGACAAATGGGAGGCGGCCGGAGATGGACGACGGACTCAAGCGGGAGCTGGAGCAGAAGGTCCGGGCGGGCGAGCGACTGACCCGCGAGGACGGCATCGCCCTGTACGAGTCCGACGACCTGGCATGGCTGGGCGGCCTCGCCCATGAGGTGCGTACGCGCAAGAACGGCGACGTGGTCCACTTCAACGTCAACCGTCACCTCAACATGACGAACGTGTGCACCGCGTCGTGCGCGTACTGCTCGTTCCAGCGCAAGCCGGGCGAGAAGGACGCGTACACGATGCGCATCGAGGAAGCCGTCAAGCTCGCCAAGGCGATGGAGAACGAGAACCTCACCGAGCTGCACATCGTCAACGGTCTTCACCCCAGCCTCCCGTGGCGCTACTACCCGCGCTCTCTGAGCGAGCTGAAGAAGGCGCTGCCGAACGTCTCGCTGAAGGCCTTCACGGCGACGGAGATCCACCACTTCGAGACCGTGTCGGGCATGTCGGCCTCCGAGATCCTGGACGAGCTGATCGAGGCGGGTCTTGAGTCCCTGACCGGTGGCGGCGCCGAGATCTTCGACTGGGAGGTCCGGCAGCACATCGTCGACCACAGGACTCACTGGGAGGACTGGTCGCGCATCCACCGCCTCGCGCACGAGAAGGGGCTCAAGACCCCCTCGACCATGCTGTACGGGCACATCGAGGAGCCGCGCCACCGCGTGGACCACGTGCTGCGGCTGCGCGAGCTCCAGGACGAGACCGGCGGCTTCCAGGTCTTCATCCCGCTGCGCTACCAGCACGACTTCGAGGACATGAAGGACGGCAAGATCCGCAACCGCCTTCAGGCCCGTACGACGATGGCGAGCGGCGTGGACGTGCTGAAGACGTTCGCGGTGTCGCGGCTGCTCTTCGACAACGTTCCGCACGTCAAGGTCTTCTGGGTCATGCACGGCGTGCAGACCTCGCAGCTCGCGCTCCAGCACGGCGCGGACGACATGGACGGCTCGGTCGTCGAGTACAAGATCACGCACGACGCGGACAACTACGGCACGCCGAACAAGCTCGGCCGTGAGGATCTGCTGGAGCTGATCCGGGACGCGGGCTTCCGTCCGGTGGAGCGGAACACCCGGTACGAGATCATCCGCGAGTACCCGGGGCCGGAGGCGGACCGGCGCGAGTCGCCGCAGGCTATGCGGGTCTGACGGTCGTACGGCGCCGCACGAGTGGTTATGGGTGATTTGGGGATGTTTTCGGTGTGACGTGCGGTCCGGGGGGTACCCGGCCCGCATGGCAAGTCGCACCGAGCCTCCTGGGTCGCCTGGGTCTCCTGGCGAGTCGCCCGAGGACGCGTACACCGCCGAGCCCTTCCTTCCCGGCGGCCGCGCCGGACTGCCCGGGCTCCGCAAGGCGGCGGCCGCCTGCCGCGGCTGCCCGCTGCACCGCGATGCCACCCAGACGGTCTTCGGCGCCGGGTCCGACCACGCCCGGGTCCTGCTGCTCGGCGAGCAGCCGGGCGACCAGGAGGACCGGCAGGGTCAACCGTTCGTCGGGCCTGCCGGCAAGGTGCTGACGCGGGCCCTGGACGAGGCCGGGATCGATCCGGATGACACGTACGTCACCAATGCCGTCAAGCACTTCAAGTTCGAGATCGTCGCCGAACGCGGCAAGCGCCGGATCCACAAGGCGCCCAATCTGCGCGAGATGACGGCGTGCAAGCCGTGGCTGGACGCCGAGCTGAAGGTGGTCGACCCCGAGATCATCGTCGTGCTGGGCGCGACCGCCGGGAAGGCGCTGCTCGGGCCCTCGTTCCGGGTGACCAAGCAGCGCGGGATGCTGCTGCCGATGGAAGGGCGCGGGGAAAGTGTGGTCGCCACCATCCACCCGTCGGCGGTGCTGCGCGCCGACGACCGTGAGGCGGCGTATCAGGGGCTGGTGTCCGACCTGCGGATAGCCGCGCAGGCGCTGAATTGATCCGTTTATCGTCGAAGGCATGCCGCTGACCTTCGCACTCGATCCGCAGACCGGCCCCGGCCTTCGTGACGGCGTCCTCGCTCTGTGGGTGGACGTCTCCAACGCGGGCGGCGCCGTCGGATTCGTACCTCCTGTGATCGCCGACGACATACGGCCCGAGTGGGTCAAGCACCTCACCGCCATGAGCGAAGGCCGTACGCGGCTGCTCGCCGGGTACGACGAGGAGGGCGCCGTCGCCGCGACGGCCTTCATCTCGTACAACACCCACCGGCTGATGAAGCACTGGGTGTGGCTCTACACGGTGATGGTCCACCCCGCCCACCAGGGCAAGGGGTACGGGCGCGACCTGATGGCCGCGACGGAGACGGCGGTACGCGGCTTCGAGGGCATCGACGCGATACGGCTGACCTGCCGCGGCGGCACGGGAGCGGACCGCTTCTACGCCTCCTGCGGCTACAAGGAGGTCGGGCGCGTACCCGGCGCGATCCGCGTCGCTCCGGGGGACGACCGCGACGACATCGTGATGGTGCGGCAGCTGGTGTGACGCCGGCCGGTGCCGGAAAGGCAGGGGCGCGGTCGGCGCTTTGGAGCCCTGTGTTTGACTGGTAGCGACCCTTTAGGTGCCGTTGAGAAGAAGGTCCCCCGTGAGCACCAAGCACGCAACGATCCGCTACACCGCCATGCGCCTGGGCATCTTCGTCGGCTGCTTCTTCGCCATCTGGGGCCTGGTCCACTTCGGCGTGCTGCCGGCCGGCCTGGGCGACTCCAACCTGCTGTGGGTCCTGATGCTCGCCATCGTCGTCTCCGCGCCGCTCAGCTTCGTGCTGCTGCGCAAGCAGCGCGACGCGATGTCGGAGCGGATCGTCGCGCGCGTGGACAGCGCGAAGGCCAAGCTGGAGTCGAACCGCAAGCAGGAGGACGGCCTTACGCAGTAAGTGCTGCGTAAGGTACGTCACATACGACCGTCCCGCCCGCACTCCAGTCCCGGACACCCGTCCTGGGCTGGGGTGTTGGCGTTTGCGGGACGGGGTGGGACGGGGCGTCGGCGTACGCACCCAAAGAACAGCTTTGATGTTCCCAAAGTGCAAGTGTTAACGTTCTCGGCATGAAGGCAGCAGCTGCGCACTCCCCTGACATGAGCGTCCCGCTCGTGCTTGTGGCGCGCCTGCATGTCGATCTCTGCCGCTGCATGTCCGCGGCCTGTCGCCGCCACATCTGACATCAGAAGCGACATCACGCAGCGGCGACCGCCCACAGCTTCAGCACGCCCCGTGCAGCTCCGGCCGCCGCACCCCCCGTCCCCAACATCCCGTGCGTAAACCCGTACGTAATCAACGGAGTGTGCCCGTGTCCGCGAACTCCGCGACCACGCCCGACAACGTGCCCGAGAAGCAGAAGACCCGCTTCCGGATATCCGACAAGTTCCCCTTCTGGGCTCAGATCGTCACCGGTCTGGTCCTCGGTGTCCTGCTCGGCTGGCTCGCCCGCAGCCAGGACATCAGCTGGCTCAAGACGACGCTGGAGCAGGTCGGCGGCATCTTCGTCCAGCTGCTGAAGCTGGCCGTCGCGCCGCTCGTCTTCTTCGCGATCCTGGTGTCGATCACCAACCTGCGCAAGGTCAACAACGCCGCCAGGCTCGCCTCGCGCACGCTGCTCTGGTTCATGATCACGTCGCTGATCGCGGTCGCCATCGGCATCACGATCGGCCTGCTCACCAACCCGGGTGCCGGTACGGGCCTGACGCCGAAGGACGGTCAGAAGCCCGAGGGTTCCGGCTCCTGGATCGACTTCCTGACCGGCATCGTGCCGACGGATGTCATCACGCCGTTCACTGAGCTGAACGTGCTTCAGATCGTCTTCATGGCCGCCGTCGCCGGTATCGCCGCCCTTCAGCTCGGGGAGAAGGCCGAGCCGATCCTCAAGCTCAGCAACTCGGTCCTGGAGCTGCTCCAGAAGGCCCTGTGGTGGGTCATCCGCCTCGCGCCCGTCGGTACGGTCGGCCTCATCGGCTTCGCCATCGCCGACTACGGCTGGGAACTGATCAGCAAGTACGCGACCTTCACGGCCGACGTCTACATCGGTTGCGCCCTGGTGATGTTCGGCGTCTACCCGCTGCTGCTCGCCACGGTCGCCAAGGTCAACCCGCTCCAGTTCTTCAAGGGCGCCTGGCCGGCCATCCAGCTGGCCTTCGTCTCCCGCTCGTCGGTGGGGACGATGCCGGTCACGCAGCGGGTCACCGAGCGGCTGGGTGTGCCGAAGGAGTACGCGTCGTTCGCCGTTCCGTTCGGCGCTACGACCAAGATGGACGGCTGCGCCGCGATCTACCCGGCGCTCGCCGCGATCTTCATCGCGCAGATCTTCGACGTACAGCTCGGCATCCAGGACTACCTGCTGATCGCCTTCGTCTCGGTCATCGGCTCGGCGGCCACCGCCGGTCTGACGGGCGCGACGGTCATGCTGACGCTGACCCTCTCCACGCTGGGTCTCCCGCTGGAGGGCGTGGGCCTGCTGATGGCGATCGACCCGATCCTGGACATGGTGCGGACCGCGACGAACGTCGCGGGGCAGAGCCTGGTGCCGGTCATCGTCGCGGCTCGCGAGAAGATCCTCGACCACGACGCGTACAACTCGGCGTCGTCGTCGCCGGTCGACGGGTACGACGAGGTGCGTGACGACGTGCGTGACGGCGCGAGTGACGACGTGCGTGGCGCGGAGCAGAAGGACGCTGTTCCGGTCCCCGCGTAACGGTTTCAAGTGCCCCCGGACGCCCTGCGTTCGGGGGCATTTCGGTTTGTGGGCAGCGGGAGCGCCGTACGCTTACCGGGGAGTAGGCCGCGCTATGCGGTGAGCCGCGCTGCGTGGTGGGAGGATCTGGGTCGTGGGTGGTGCTGTGAAGGGCAAGCGGATGCCGCGCGCCGTGCGCGAGCAGCAGATGATGGACGCTGCCGTGCAGACCTTCGGGCAGCGGGGCTACCGGGCCGCGTCGATGGACGAGATCGCCGAGCTTGCCGGGGTCTCCAAGCCGCTCGTCTACCTGTATCTGAACTCCAAGGAAGAGCTGTTCACGGCCTGCATCCGGCGCGAGGCGAGTGCGCTTGTCGCGGCGGTACGGTCCGGAGTCGAGCCGGGGGTGCCTGCCGACCGTCAGCTGTGGAACGGGCTGCGGGCGTTCTTCACACACGCCGCGGAGAACCCGGACGGCTGGGCGGTGCTGCAGAATCAGGCCCGCACGCACGGGGAGCCGTTCGCCGACGAGGTGGCGGCGATGCGCTCGGAGCTCGTCACCTTCGTGACCTACCTGATCGGCGCCGCTGCGCGCGAGGCGGACTGCGACTCGGAACTGGCCGAGCGGGAAGTGGCGGGCCTCGCCCATGCGCTGGTGGGGGCCGCCGAGTCGCTCGCGGTGTGGGGGAACGGCACGCCGGGCGTCTCCGCGAAGGAGGCGGCCGCGACGCTGATGAACTTCGCCTGGGCGGGACTGGAGAACCTCATGAACGGGCAGCGGTGGGCGCCTTCACCTCGCGCGTGAGCCCTTCACCTCGCGCCTGAGCCCTTCACCTCGCGCCTGAGTCCGATCGTGTTCCCGTGAGGTGGATGCGGCCGTCCGGGCCGCGCAGCTGGAACACGCCTCCCGCAGCCGCGTAGGTGACTGCGGCGGGGAGCAGGACCGGCGCCCTGAAGTCGGCCCGTACGGACGTCTCGTCGGCTGGGTCCAGCTCGGCGACGCAGCGGGCGAACGTCCACATGCCGTGCGCGATGGCGCGCGGGAAGCCGAAGGGCTTCGCCGTCAGCGGGTGCAGATGGATGGGGTTGAGGTCCCCGGAGACGACGCCGTAGCGGCGGCCCAGGTTGCCCGGCAGGTCCCAGGTGGTGACGGCGGGGAGCGGCGGGGCGTGCTGGTCCGTCGTCAGGCTGTGGGTGCCGGTGTTTTCTGTGGGGTGGCGGGCCAGGTACGTGCTGCGCGACTCCCAGACCAGGGTGCCCGCCAGGCGGGCCTCGGTGACCATGGTGACCTCGGTGCCGCGCCGGTGTGGGCTCAAGTGGGCGGCGTACACGGTCAGTTCGGGGCGGTCGTCCGGGTGCATGGCGCGGTGGCGGGTGATCGCGATGCTCGTGTGGACCAGGCCGGTGAGTGGCAGGGGGAAGGCGCGCCGCGTCATCACGCGCAGGGCGAGGGGGAAGGCGATGACGTGCGGGTAGGTGAGCGGGAGAGGATCGGTGCAGGGGAAGCCGCAGATGCGGGCGTACGCCGCCAACTGGCCGTGATCGACGAGGGTGTGGCGGAGCGTGAGCCGGGTGGCGGGGAGGGAGGTGGTGGGAGAGACCTTGCGCTTGAGGGGGGACGTGAGTGCCCCGAGTGCGAGGAGTGGTACGAGCGAGGTCATTGTCCAGACTCCCTGCGCGGTCGTAGATTTACTCCGGAGTAAGGTTACTCAAGGGTCAGGAGTAGGTCGAGATGATGCACCCCGCGCCCGAGTCCGAGTCCGAGTCCGAGCCCGAGTCCGAATCGTTGGCCGTTTCCGTTGCCGGTCCCGTTTCCGTACAGCAGCGCAGCCCCGACAAGATCCGAGTGGACGGCGTCGTGCGGGAGGTGTCCGTGCCGGCGCTCGTGCCGCCCGTACGACGCGGGTCGCTCGCCGACATCCCGTTCCACAACGCCCGCGAGGCCCCCGCCGACCCCGTACTGGGCATCAAGCAGAGTGACGGCACCTGGCGCGACATGACAGCTGCCGAGTTCGCCGCCGACGTGCTCGCGGTGGCGAAAGGGCTGGTGGCGGAGGGGCTGCGGCCCGGCGACCGGATCGCGATCATGTCCCGTACGACGTACGAATGGACGCTCCTTGACTTCGCCGCCTGGGCGGCGGGCCTGGTCACCGTCCCCATCTACCCCACGTCCTCCGCCTTCCAGGCGCGCTGGATCCTCCAGGACTCGGGCGCGGTCGCCTGCGCCGTCGAGAGCGCCGAGCAGGCCAGGATCATCAGCCACGAGCGGCAGAACCTCCACGACCTCGCGCACCTGTGGGAGTTCGACACGGGTGCGGTCGCCCGGCTGCGGGCGGCGGGCAGGGCCGTTCCCGTCCCCGACGCGGTCATCACCGCGCGCCGCGCCGGCCTCTCGCCGGATACGGTCGCCACCCTCATCTACACCTCGGGCACGACGGGCCGCTCCAAGGGCTGCGTCCTCACCCATGCCAACTTCTTCGCCGAGGTCGACAACTCGATCGAGTTGCTGCACCCCGTCTTCAAGTCGGTGAGCAAGGAACCGGCGTCCACACTGCTGTTCCTGCCGCTGTCGCACGTCTTCGGGCGGATGGTCGCGATCGGCTGTATGCGGGCGCGGGTACGGCTCGGGCACACGCCCAGCATCCGGACCGAGGACCTGCTCAGCGACCTGGCCGGGTTCCGGCCGACGTTCCTGCTGGCCATCCCGTACGTACTGGAGAAGGTCTACAACACCGGCCGCGCGACCGCCGAGAAGATGGGCCGCGCCTCGTCGTTCGACCGCGCGTCGAGGATCGCGCAGCGGTACGGGCAGGCGGTGGAGGCGCAGGAGCATGGAGTGGGGGAAGGGCCGGGGTTCGCGCTGCGCGCGGCCCGTGCGCTCTACGATCCGCTGGTCTACCGGCGGATCAGGGCCGCGCTGGGCGGCAAGGTGAAGTACGCGATCTGCGGCGGTTCGCCGCTCGGGCGGCGCCTCGCGTCGTTCTACGCGGGCGCCGGCATCGAGATCTTCGAGGGGTACGGACTGACGGAGACGACGGCGGCCGCGACCGTGACCCCGCCGCTCAAGCCCCGCCTCGGCACGGTCGGCTGGCCGCTGCCGGGTACGGGGGTCCGTATCGGCGACGACGGCGAGGTGCTGCTGCGCGGCGGCCAGGTGTTCAGCGGCTACTGGGACCGGGAGCGGCAGGCGCCCGTGGACGTGACGCGGGACGGGGGCTGGTTCCCGACGGGCGATCTGGGGGCGCTCGACGACGACGGGTATCTGACCATCACCGGCCGCAAGAAGGACATCATCATCACGTCGGCGGGCAAGAACGTCGCTCCGGCGCCCCTGGAGGACTGGCTCCGGGCGCATCCGCTGGTGGGGCAGTGCCTGGTGGTGGGGGACAACCGCCCGTACATCACCGCGCTGTTGACGCTTGAGCCGGACGGGCTGGGGCACTGGCGCCAGATGACGAAGAAGCAGGACGTACCGCTGAGCGAGCTGGTCGACGACGAGGAGCTGCGGGCCGCGCTGCAGCGGGCGGTCGACGAGGCGAACCGGCTGGTGTCGCGGGCGGAGTCGATCCGCCGGTTCGCGGTGCTGCCGGTCGACTTCACGGAGGAGAACGGGTACTTGACGCCGTCGCTGAAGCTGAAGCGGGCGGCGATCGTACGGGACTTCGGGGAGGAGATCGCGGGGTTGTACGGGTACGCCCAGGCGTGAAGGTTCGGTCGCGTGAGGCGTGAGGAGGGGCGCCCGGGATGCGGGCGCCCCTCGCTGTGATTACTGGCAGTTGCCCTGGGTCGGTTTGCCGGCGAAACGCTCGCCCAGCCAGTCCATTGCCGGGAGCGCGCCCGCGGTCACCGCGCCGATGTGCCCGAGGAGGGGGTGGGAGCGCCACTGGATGTTCGCACCCCTGCCGCACCAGTCGGCGCGCAGCTGCTTGCCGACGGAGTACGGGATCAGCTCGTCGAGGCCACCGTGGTAGAGGTAGACGGGGTGGCCGGGGGCGCGTTTGCCGACGTTCGACTCGTTGAGCCGCTGCTGCCAGTCGGGCTGGTCGAGCGGGCTGGTGACGGTGACGTCGGAGACGCGCTGGAAGAGGCCCGCGACGGTGTCGACTGCGACGCAGTTCTTCTTCATGAAGTCGACGAAGACCCGCCCCTTGGCGTTGAGGTACTTGTCGAGCTCCAGCTCGGGGAACGCGGCGTTCTGACCGGTGGCAGCCATGAGGATCAGGCCAGCGCCGATGTTGCCGTCGTTGAAGTCGGCGACTTCGAGCAGGTCGGCCGGTACGCCGCCGGTCGCCGTGCCCTTGACGTTGAGCTCGGGGGCGTACGAGTCGTGGAGTTCGGCGGCCCAGCTGGAGGCCTGGCCGCCCTGCGAGTAGCCCATGATGCCGACGGGTGAGTCGTCGCTCAGGCCGCTGCGGCCGGCTTCCGGGTGGCGGAGGGCGGCGCGGGCGGCGTCGAGGACGGCGTGGCCCTCGGCGCGGCCGACGGTGTAGGTGTGGTCGCCGGGGGTGCCGAGGCCTTCGTAGTCGGTGACGGCGACGGCCCAGCCGCGCTGGACGGCTTGGTTGATGAGGTTGGCCTCGGTGGTCTTTCCGTGGGGGAACCCGGCGCTCGGCGCGCACTGATCGGCGAGCCCGACGGTCCCGACGGCGTACGTGACGAGCGGGCGCGGCCCGGTGCGGCCGTCCTTGGGCACGATGACGGTGCCGGATACGACGTTGGGGGCGCCCTTGGCGGTGGTGGAGCGGTAGGTGATGTGCCAGGCGTTGGTGTTGGTGGGCTGGTTGGGGAGTGGGTGGAAGGAGGTGGGGGCGGAGGTGAGGAGGTCGCCGGGGGCGGGCGTGGCGGTGGCGGTGGCGGTGGCGGTGGCGGATGGGGTGGCGGCGGCGGTTGCGGTGAAGGCGAGGGCGGCCAGGGTGGTGAGGGTGGCTACCACTCTGGTGCGGGGGCGATTGCGGCTTCGGGTGCGGGTGCGGTTGCGGGTCATGTGACTCATACGGCTCTCCCAACGTTCCGAGGGGGGCTGGGGTCGTTGCCGAGACAGTACTGACTGACCGGTAGGTATGGAGCTGACCGGGAAGCTCAGCTTTGCTGACCCCGGATATCAACGACTCAGGAGCGAAGCAGGGACGCGGCGGAGCCGGCGAGCCACTGGAGAGCCACTCGGGGCGGGGCCGGGGGCGTTGGCTGCTTCTGCTGGTGGGGCCGCCCTTTCGGGAGTTTCGCGGTTCCGGGGTGGGTGTAAAGGGCGTCCTGCGTCGCGTCGCTGCGCGATGACCCTGCGGGCCACCCTTGACACCCACCCCTCCACCGCTGGTTCTTTACGGGGGGCGGCCCCCGGGGGCGGGCCCGGCGCAAGGCCCGTCTGCTGGCTCGGCTATCGCTGCCGAGCGGCGGGTGTGTGGGTGGGGCGCGGAAGGTTGAGGGGGCGGCTCGGCCCCAGTCTCGGCGGGTGCGGCGACGGTTGTTGGTGCGGCATCCCCATTCCGGACGCACACGCGCACCGATGAAAGTTCGGCGACCGGTCGATGGGGCGACCTGCGGACCGGCCAGTCTGCAGGCTGGGCGCGAAAGTTGAATGGGGCGACTCGGGACGGTTCGGCGCCCACCCCCGTTCGGTGCCCGGCCGGCCTTCAAGCACCGTGCTGATGTGGGATCGTGGGTCGAAACGCTCCCGTGATGACGGAAGCGGTATGGCTGGGACTGGTGGGGTTGAAGAGGCGCCCGGATTCACCAAGTGCGGGGTTAATCGCGTTCCGCGTCAGCCGGTCCGCAGGCCCTGGAGGAGTTGTCCCAATGCGGCTGTGGTGTGAGCGAGGTCTTCGGGGTCGGAGGAGGAGGCCAGCCACAGGGCCGCGTCGTTCATCGCGCCTGACAGCAGATGGACCAGCGGGGCGACTGGCTGTGGGGCAATGACCCTTGCGTCGATGAGGGAGGTCAACGCGTCGGCGAGGTGGCGGGCCGAGTTTGCCTCGTCCATCGCCCGCCATTGAGTCCACCCCAACACGGCAGGTCCGTCGACGAGCATGATCCGTTGGATGCCTGGATCGGTGGTCGAGGCGAGAAATTCCTCGCAACCGGCCGTCAGTTGAGTCCAGGGATCGTCATGGGCGTCGGCGGCCGCAGCTACCCGCCGGCCCACCTCCTGCTGCAACTCCTCAAGGATCGCGCGGAAGAGATCCGCCTTGCCGGTGAAGTGGTGGTAGAGCGCACCCTTCGTCACTTCGGCTGCCTGGACGATCTCCGCCAGACCCACCGCGCCGTAACCGCTGTCCGCGAACAGGCGCCTGCCCTCCCGCAACAACGCCTGCCTGGTTTGCTCCCGCTGCTGTGCCCGGATGCCGTGCTGCCCCATCGCACTCCTCATTGACATACCGACGGTACGCGAATAGCTTCACTTGCATACCGATGGTATGCGAAGGGGTTCAGGCATGAAACTGACCGGCTTCTATCCCGTGATCGGCACAGCGAAGCTGCAAGAGTCCCGCGACTTCTACACCCGGCTGCTGGGCTTCGAGGCGACGTTCGAGGCCGACTGGTATGTCAGCCTGCGACGACCGGGAGATCCCGCGTACGAACTCGCCCTCCTCGACCACACGCACCCAACAATTCCCGACGGCTACCGCGTCCCTGCACAGGGCCTGCTGCTCAACTTCGAAGTGGAGGACGTGGACGCGGAATGGGACCGGCTCGTTATTCGTGAACGGCTGCATCCCGTCCTCGAACTCCGTAGCGAGGAATTCGGACAGAGGCACTTCATCGTGGTCGACCCCAATGGCGTCCTGATCGACGTCATCACGCCCATCGCCCCCACCGGCGAATTCTCCCAGCAGTACGTCAATAGCTGAGTTCGTAGGGTGTGTTCGCTTCGTACCGACAGTGCGGCTAGGTGCCCTTGGTGCGATCAACCCGCGACTACTGCGGGAAAGCGGCTGCCAGGTGGGCGGTATGTGGGGATATTGGATGGCCGCTGCTCCGCATGGTGCGGGTTTGGCCCGCAGCTCCGTCGACTGACCTCCCCCAGGGGCCGGTGCGCCCCACCCACCCAGCCCAGAAACGGGGCATGAAGCCCAACTGCCCACCGCCCGTGAGCCGCTGAGCCTGGGGCCGAGTCACCCCATTCAACTGCCGCGCCCCACCCACCGGCCTGCCGTCGGCCGCGAGAGTCGAGCCAGCAGCTCAGCTTGCGCCGGACCCGCCCCACGCCGCGCCTTCCGCCTCCTGGTGCTACTTCGCACGGGTCTCGTCCGCCGCTTCGGTGGCCGCGTCCGGCGTCCCCACCCGGTATGCCCCCGGTGTCGTACCCGTCCAGCGGCGGAAGGCGCGGTGGAAGGACGTGTCCTCGGAGAAGCCGAGTCTCGCTGCCAGTTCCGCGATCGGTTCGCGGCCTTCTGCCAGGCCCGCGATGGCCGCGTCGCGGCGTACCGCGTCCTTCAGCTGCTGGAAGGACGTCGACTCCTGCTGAAGGCGGCGGCGTAGTGTCGCCGGGCTGACCGCCAGGCGGGTCGCCGTCTCGCCGAGGGACGGGAGGCGGGGCGAGGCGCGCAGCGACTGGGCCAGGGTGTGGCGGACCTGTTCGGCCACCGTCGTGCCGTACTCACGGCGGCTGAGGAGTTCGAAGGGCGCGCGTCTCAGCATCGCGTGCAGTTCCGCCTCATCCCGTACGAGCGGGGCAGTGAGCCAGTGCGCGTCGAATCCGGCGCCCGTGCGGTCGGTGCCGAAGTGGACCGGGCAGCCGAACAGCGTGTCGTACTCGTCCTTGTGCGCCGGCGGCGGGTAGGGGAAGTCGGCCCAGCGCAGCGGGATGCGGCGGCCTATCAGCCAGCTGCACAGCCGGTGCCAGATGATCAGCAGGCACTCGGTGAGGAACCGGTCCTCGTCGCGGTCCGGGGCGATACGGACGGTGAACGCCGCCTCGCTTCCCGCTCGTCGCAGTTCGAGGTCCGGGCCGCCCGGGAACAGGCCGTAGAACGCCGTTCCGCGCTCGACCGCCGCCCCCAGGTCCCGGCAGCCCAGCACGGCGTAACACATCATCGCGAACGTGCCCGGCCTGCTCGGTACGGAGGCCAGCCCCAGGAACTCGTCCTGCGTGGTGCGGTACAGCGCCCGGAACAGGGCCGCGAACTGCGCCGCCGTGACACGCGCCCGGTCGTCGCCCAGGAGCAGCGGCGGGATGTTGCCCGCCTGGAGCAGCGGCACCGTGTCGATGCCACGGCGCTCGGCGCCGCGCAGCACAGCCCGTACATGGTGCACGGTGATCGTCCGCTTCGCCATGGTCAACGACGGTAGCGGGGATGAGCGGCGAGGTCAGTGGTGGTGACGTTTCCCGTCATCCCCCACGGCCTCCGGTCGTACCTACCGTCGGACGCATGAGTCGCATCAGTGGAACTCGACGGCCAAAGACGCTCGCGGTGTTCACCGAGTGGGCGGGGCAGCGGTACGGCGACCATCCGGCGCTGCGCGCGAAGGGCATGCCGCCCGTCTCGTACGCCGAACTGCGTGACACCGTCCGCGAGATCGCGTGCGGGCTGATCGGACCCGCCGCCGGTGTCGGGGCGGGCGACCGCGTGGCGATCCTCTCCGACACCCGCGTCGAGTGGACGTACGCGCACTTCGCGGTCTTCGCGGCGGGCGCGGTCGTCGTACCCGTCTATCCGACGGCGGGCGACGAGGAGCTCGCCTGGGTCCTCGCCGACTCCGGCGCCACGGTCGTGATCTGCGAGAACGCCGAGCGGGCGGTGCGGGTGGCGGGCGTACGCTCCAAGACGCCGGCCGTCCGGCACGTCTTCCTGATGGACGAACTCCGCGCGCTGCCGGGTCCGGCCGCCACCGTGGAGGAATCCGTGGAGGTGCTCGGCGTGCGGGCCGCCGACGTCGTGGACAGTGATCTGGCGTCGATCGTCTACACGTCGGGGACCACCGGGCTCCCCAAGGGCTGCTGCCTCACCCACGGCAACTTCGGGGCCGTGCTCGAAGCCAACCTGGATGTGATTCACGGTGCGCCGGGGGACCGCACGTACCTCTATCTCCCGCTCGCCCATCTCCTCGCCCAGCTCATCGAGTTCACGACCCTGCTGTACGGCGGCGAGCTCCGCTACTTCGGCGGCCGCATCGAGGACGTCGTGAGCGAGCTGGCCGAGGTGCGGCCGACGCATCTGCCGTCCGTGCCCCGGCTGTTCGAGAAGGTGCACTCGGTGGTGCTGTCGCTGGCCGAGCAGCAGGAGGGCGGGCGCGAGCGGTTCGAGGAAGCGGTACGGATAGGGGTGCTGGCGGCGGAGGGGCGGCTGCCGAAGGAGCTGGTGGGGGCGTACGAGGAAGCCGACCGGCGGCTGTACAGCCTGGTCAGGGACGTCTTCGGCGGCGAGCTGCGCTGGGCGCTGACCGGGGGAGCCCCCATCGCCCCGCAGGTCATGGACTTCCTGCGGGCCTGCGGCATCCAGGTCTTCGAGGGGTACGGGATGACCGAGTCGGGCGGCGTCATCTCGCTCAACCACCCGGGCGCGGTCCGTTACGGAACGGTCGGCCGCCCCATCGCGGGCTGCGAGGTCCGGATCGCGGACGACGGTGAGGTGCTGGCGCGCGGGCCCATGGTCTTCCCCGGCTATTACGGGGAAGGTCATGGGGCCGCCGCGACGCGCGAGACGGTCGACGCGGACGGCTGGCTGCACACAGGGGACCTCGGGGCGCTGGACGCGGACGGGTATCTCAAGATCACTGGGCGCAAGAAGGACTTGATCATCACTTCCAGCGGCAAGAACCTCACTCCGTCGCTGGTCGAACAGGCCGTCCAGCAGGAGTCGCGGCTCATCTCACACGTGGTGATGGTGGGCGACCGTCGCCCGTACCCCGTCGCGTTGATCACCCTCGATGCCGAGGAGATCGCCGGGTGGGCGGCCCGCGAGGGGCGCGAGCCCGGTGCCCCCGGTAACCGCGACGCCCTCCGGGCCCTGGTCCAGGAGGCGGTCGACGCGGCGAACGCGCGGGTCTCGCGGCCGGCGCGGATCCGGGCCTTCGCCGTACTCGGCGAGGACTTCACGGTGGACAGCGGCGTACTGACGCCGACGCTGAAGGTCCGGCGGCGGGCGGTCGTCGAGCGGTACGCCGCCGAGATAGAGGCGCTGTACGACGCCGGGTGACCGTGCTGTGCCTGCCTGTCCGTACACAGGCAGGAGCCCCGTTCCTCGCGGAACGGGGCTCCTTGGGTACTGCTACATCGACCGCGATCCGGTCGGCCGGGCAACTAGACCGGGGTGACGTTCTCCGCCTGCGGACCCTTCGGGCCCTGCGTGACGTCGAAGTTCACCTGCTGGTTTTCCTCGAGCGAGCGGAAACCAGACGCGTTGATCGCGGAGTAGTGGACGAAGACATCCGGGCCGCCGCCGTCCTGGGCGATGAAGCCGAAGCCCTTTTCAGCGTTGAACCACTTGACGGTTCCGGTAGCCATAAGCCCTCCCATGGGCCAAAGGGTTGCCCTGCTCCAGAACCTGCAAAGAAGTCTGAAAACTACAAAAGCC
Organism: Streptomyces sp. ISL-96; assembly: GCF_018614035.1. Classification (GTDB taxonomy): domain Bacteria; phylum Actinomycetota; class Actinomycetes; order Streptomycetales; family Streptomycetaceae; genus Streptomyces. The sequence continues at coordinate 7,558 of NZ_JAGGPA010000067.1, read as the reverse complement.
TGCGGGTTACATGCTCCGCAGGCTCTGTACTGCAAGGGAAACCAAACTGCAACTTGCGGCGATCGTAGCACGCACTCTCAGGAGAGTGGAAGAGGGAAAGATCACGTCACCCGGAAGTTTGACGGCGTCTTCCAGTAGGCCTTTCGCAGGTAATGCGGAGGTCTCCCGAGAGGTCTCAGGCGAGCCGGCCGGTGATCTTCGGGAGGGAGCCCCGACTCGCCCCGTCGGCCCCGGCGTCCGCCCCGCCGTCGGTCCCGGAGGCGGGCAGGTCTAGCCTCACGATGTGGACAATTCAACTGCTGTCGACCACCGTCGCAGCCGGCCACGTGTCGGCCACATCCAGTTCCTGAACTGCCTGCCCCTCTACTGGGGGCTGGCCCGTACGGGAGCCCTTCTCGACTTCGAGCTGTCCAAGGACACCCCCGAGCGGCTCAGCGAGCAACTGGTGCGCGGCGATCTCGACATCGCGCCCGTCACCCTCGTCGAGTTCCTGCGCAACGCCGACGATCTCGTCGCTTTCCCCGACCTCGCGGTCGGCTGCGACGGGCCCGTCATGTCGTGCGTGATCGTTTCGCAGGTGCCGCTGGAGCAGCTCGACAGAGCCCGGGTCGCGCTCGGTTCGACCTCGCGTACGTCGGTGCGCCTGGCGCAGCTGCTGCTGGCCGAGCAGTACGGCGTACAGCCCGACTACTACACGTGTCCGCCCGACCTCGGGCTGATGATGCAGGAGGCGGAAGCGGCCGTGCTGATCGGCGACGCGGCGCTGCGGGCCGCGCTGCACGACGCGCCCCGGCTCGGCCTCCAGGTCCACGACTTGGGGCAGATGTGGAAGGACTGGACGGGGCTCCCGTTCGTCTTCGCGGTGTGGGCGGCGCGCAAGGACTACCTCGCGCGTGAGCCGGACGTCGTGAAGAAGGTCCACGAGGCGTTCCTGACCTCCCGCGATCTGTCCCTGGAGGAGGTCGGCAAGGTCGCCGAGCAGGCCGCCCGCTGGGAGGTCTTCGACGCGGAGCTGCTGGAGCGCTACTTCACGACGCTGGACTTCCGTTTCGGTGCCGAGCAGCTGGCGGGCGTACGGGAATTCGCGCGCCGGACCGGTCCGACGACCGGGTTCCCGGCCGACGTGACGGTTGAACTGCTCGGCTGAACCGCCCGGCTGAACTGCTCGTCGACCACGTCGCCCCCTAGGCTGCTGGCGACAGCAGGCAGTCGGCAGTTGGCGGTACGGGGGAGGACGAGGGCATGCAGCCGCTCGACGCGGGTGATCCGCAGACCATCGGCGCGTACCGGATCCTCGGCAGGCTGGGCGCCGGCGGCATGGGCCGCGTATATCTCGGGCGCAGCGCGGGTGGACGTACGGTCGCGGTCAAGGTCGCGCATCCGCACTTCGCGCTCGACGACGAGTTCCGTGCCCGCTTCCGGCGCGAGGTGGCGGCGGCCCGGCGGGTCGGCGGCGCCTGGACGGCGCCCGTGCTGGACGCGGACCCTGACGCCCCTGTGCCGTGGGTGGCCACCGGGTACGTCGCCGGCCCCACGCTGACGGCGGCCGTCGCCGACGCCGGGCCGCTGCCCGCGTACGCCGTGCGCGCTCTGGGCGCGGGGCTCGCGGAGGCGCTCAGCGCGGTGCACGGGCTCGGTCTCGTACACCGGGACGTCAAGCCGTCGAACGTCATGCTGACGCTCGACGGACCCCGGCTGATCGACTTCGGCATCGCGCGCGCCACCGACGGCACCGCCTCGCTCACCTCCACCGGCGTGTCCATCGGCTCGCCCGGTTACATGTCGCCCGAGCAGATCCTCAGCAAGGACGTGACGGGCGCGGCCGACGTGTTCTCGCTGGGTGCGGTGCTGGCGTACGCCGCGCTGGGCGAGGCACCGTTCCCGGGCGACTCCTCGGCGGCGTTGCTCTACAAGGTGGTGCACGAGGAGCCGCGGCTGGACGGGCTGGAGGCGCTGGACGGCGAGTTGCGCGAGGTGGTCGGCGCCTGCCTGGCGAAGGAGGCGGCGGACCGGCCGTCCCCGGAGGACGTGGCGCGGCGGCTCGCTCCGGGCGGGGCCGCGCAGTTGGTGGCGGCGGGGTGGCTGCCGGGGCCGCTGGTCGAGCGGGCGGGGCGGGCGGCGGTGCGGCTGCTGGACCTGGAACCGGCGACGGCGCCGCCGGGGGACTCGGGGCCGGTGCCGTTCAGCAGCCCGGCGGTGGGCGTGGTGGGCACGTTCGGGCCGCCGCCGGCTTCCTTCGGGGGCGGGAGTGGGAATGGGAATGGGAATGGGAATGGGAATGGGATCGCGTCCGCGTCCGCGTCCGATTCGGCGGGCCGCGTTTCGTTCTCGCTGACCACCGAGAACTCCGCCCCCGGCGACCGGGGCCGCGGCCGCCGCAGGAGCTGCACGGTGGTTCTCGCCGTCGCGGGGGCGCTGGCGGTCGTGACCGTGGGCGGCTCGATCTACCTGAGCGGGCTCTCCGGCAACGACTCCAACGCCGAGAAGGACAGCGGCGGCCAGGACACCCCTCCCCCCGCCGCGGCGGCCGGCGTGCCCAAGGCCTTCACCGGCACGTGGGAGGGAAGCGTTACGGCGGGTGGCGTCGCCAGCCAGTACTCCGTCAAGATCAGCGGCGGCACGAAGGGCGACGACGTGGCCCGTACGACGAACACCTTCGGCCCGCTCAAGTGCAACGGCCTGGGCGAACTGGCCTCCGTGACCGCGACCAAACTCCGCATCACCGACCGCGCCGACCCGTCTCGCCCCTCCACCCCCGGCTGCGCGAGCGGCACCGTACAGGTCACGTACACGCTCGAAAAGGACGGAACGCTGACCGTCAGGGCCCAGGGCAAGGGAACCGGGAACCCGGCGGGTTCACTGCGCCGCCTGGACCGCTGAAGACGGGCCCCCGCTGCCGGCGGTCCGACGCGGCGGACCGGGCGGCGGTCAGATGCCGACCAGGTGTACTGCGCGTCCGCAGAGCTTGCGCATGTCGTCGGTGTCCGAGGTCAGCATGGCGACCGGTCCTGGCTGGCGCAGGGCCACTTCGGCGACCATCGTGTCGATGGCGTACTTGTGGCCGTGCAGGTTGGCGTCCTTGAGGAGCTTGGCGGCTGCTCGGGATGCCTTCTCGGTGAGTGGTTCGATATTGATCTGGGACAGCAGCCAGTTCAGGCGGGCAGTGCTGACCTTCGCGTGCGTGACCTCGATGATCGTGGCTGCGCTGATGACCACATCCGAGCCGTCCTGCCTGAACACCTCGACCTTCGTGGTGATCTTGCGGTCTCTGCTTACCCAGCCCGAGAGGCCTTCGCTGTCCAGGACAACGGTGGAGAAGTGCTCGTTGCTCATGCCGCAGCTGACCCGGTTTCGGTCTCGCCATGCCCGTAGATCTCGGCGCGAGCCTGTGCGAGTTCCTCAGCGGTGAACTCGCCGTACTCCTCCTGATAGCGGCGCATCTCTTCGGCGAGCAACTCACTTCTGATGCGTCGTGCCACAGCATCGGCGACGTACCCAGAAACGTTGTCCGTCATCTTCTTCAGAGCCTGCACCTGCTCAGTGGGAAGCGTGATGGTCACGCGCGATGTCTCAGCCATACGGCGAGCGTACTGCGATGCACGCCCCGCCCGCCACGTCAACGTCAACCGGGTGCCCGAAGCTCACCCGAGGGGCTGGCGTAGGCTGGGCCGGTCCGTCCACACCCTGCCGAAAGGGACACTCCGGTGACTGAGAAGGCCGACCTCACAGCCGTCCTCGACCGCGCCGCTGAGGGTGGGCGGATCACCCCGGAAGAGGCGCTGGAGCTGTACCGCCACGCGCCGCTGCACGCGCTCGGGCAGGCCGCCGACGCCGTGCGCCGCCGCCGATACGCCGGTACCGAGCACATCGCGACGTACATCATCGAGCGGAACATCAACTACACGAACTCGTGCGTCACCGCGTGCAAGTTCTGTGCCTTCTACGCCGCGCCCAAGAGCGACAAGGTGTGGACCCGCGACCTCGACGACATCCTGCGGCGCTGCGCGGAGACCGTCGAGCTCGGCGGTACGCAGATCATGTTCCAGGGCGGGCACCACCCGGACTACGGAGTCGAGTACTACGAGGAGCACTTCGCCGCGATCAAGGCGGCGTACCCGCAGCTCGTCATCCACTCCCTCGGTGCCTCCGAGGTCGAGCACATGGCCCGTATCTCCGGCGTGAGCGCCGAGGACGCGATCCGGCGCATCCACGCCGCCGGTCTCGACTCCTTCGCCGGCGCCGGCGCCGAGCTGTTGCCCGAGCGGCCGCGCAAGGCCATCGCGCCGCTCAAGGAGTCCGGCGAGCGGTGGCTGGAGATCATGGAGCTCGCACACCGCCTCGGCGTCGAGTCGACGTCGACGATGCTCATGGGTACGGGCGAGACCAACGCCGAGCGCATCGAGCACCTGCGGATGATCCGCGACGTACAGGACCGGACGGGCGGCTTCCGCGCCTTCATCCCGTACACCTACCAGCCGCAGAACAACGCGCTGAAGGGCCGCACGCAGGCCACGCTCTTCGAGTACCTGCGCCTCATCGCCGTCGCGCGCCTCTTCCTCGACAACATCGCGCACATCCAGGGCTCCTGGCTGACGGTCGGCAAGGAGGTCGGCCAGCTGTCGCTGCACTACGGCGCGGACGACCTCGGGTCGATCATGCTGGAGGAGAACGTCGTGTCGTCGGCCGGGGCCAAGCACCGGTCCAACCGGATGGAGATCATCGATCTCATCCGCAGGTCCGGGCGCGTGCCCGCGCAGCGGACGACGACGTACGAGCACATCCTCGTGCACGACGACCCGGCGAACGACCCGGTCGACGACCACGTGGTCTCGCACCTCTCGTCGACGGCCATCGAGGGCGGCACCGCGCACCCCGAGCTGAAGATCCTCAGCACCAGCTGACCTGACTGTCGGGGAGCCGAGTTGCTGACGATTCACGCCGCCGACCTGGTCGTCCCCGTCGCCGGGGAGCCGGTCGAGCGGGGCGCGGTCGCCGTCGACGGGACGACGGTCGTCGCGCTCGGCCCGTATGACGAAGTGACCGCCGCCCGGCCGACGGCCCGCGTCCGTCGCTGGCCCGGGGTTCTCACCCCGGGGCTGCGCCACGACCGCGGCGGCTTTCTGCTGGAGCACGCTTACTTCCCCGAGGAGCCGGGCGAGTTCGACGAACTCGGACGGGATCCCCTCACAGGCGACGCCTTGGCCGCGCTGCGCATGACCGAGGCCCGCTGGGGCAACAGCGCCCGCCGCTGCACGCAGAAACTGCTGGCCCATGGCGTGGTCGCGGTCACCGGCCCGCTCCTGATCCCGGCCGTCCTCCGGGCGGTGCAGCGGGCGGGCCTCACGGTTACGGGTACCGGCACTGGCTCTGGCACCGGTACCGGCACTGGCACTGGCACCGGCACTGGCACAGGTACCGGCACTGGCGCCGGTACCGATACCGATACCCGTCTTGACCCGCTGGCCGGCGGCGCCCCGCTCGCTTCCGTGGCCGCGTCCCCGCTCGCCGTCGGCTCCCGCGCCGACCTCGCGGTCTTTGACGTACCGGACGAGGCGGCCCTGCGGATGCGCGGGGCCGGCACGTGCGTCGCGACGGTGCTGGGCGGCCGACTGGTGCACCGGCGGCGCTGAGGCCGCCGGGCGGGAGCGGCGACCTGAGCCAGTTGTTCCACTTCCTCGCGGCGATCCGCCTGGTCATCGGCGCGGTCGGTTCCGAGGCCCTGCGCCGCTGACGGCGGAGACCGTGCGGTGGATCGCCGGGCCTGCGCGGCTGCCGCCGCGGCGGGACCGGCACAATGGACCGCGTGACCCGCGCATCCCTGAACAAGAAGCCCGCCGAAGTCGCCTCGATGTTCGACGAAGTGGCGGAACGCTACGACCTCACCAACGACGTCCTCTCCCTCGGGCAGGACCGGATCTGGCGCAAGGAGGTCGCCAAGGCGGTGGACGCCCGCCCGGCCCAGAAGATCCTGGACCTGGCCGCCGGAACCGGCACCTCTTCGCAGCCTTTCGCGCAGGCCGGGGCGTACGTCGTGCCCTGCGACTTCTCGATCGGCATGCTCCGGGTCGGCAAGCAGCGACACCCGTGGATGCCGTTCACCGCGGGCGACGGAACGAAACTCCCGTTCAAGGACGACACTTTCGACGCCGTCACCATCTCCTTCGGCCTGCGCAACATCCAGGACACGGACGCCGCACTGCGCGAGCTGTACCGGGTGACCAAGCCGGGCGGCCGCGTAGTGATCTGCGAGTTCTCGCACCCGACGTGGGCGCCGTTCCGGACGGTGTACATGGAGTACCTGATGCGCGCGCTGCCGCCGGTGGCGACCGCGGTCTCGTCCAACCCGGACGCGTACGTCTACCTCGCCGAGTCCATCCGCGAGTGGCCCGACCAGCCCGCGCTGGCGGCCCGGCTCCAGAAGGCCGGCTGGTCGAAGGTCGCGTGGCGCAACCTGACGGGCGGGGTCGTAGCACTGCACCGCGGCACCAAGCCGCAGTAGGCAGCGGTAGGTCGTGGTGAACTACCAGTCAGTCCTGGAGCGGATCGCGCAGGACGTCTCACCGCAGCTCGGCACGGGCAAACCCGCCGAGTACATCCCGGCGCTCGCTGCCGTCGACCCGCGCCACTTCGGCATGGCCATCGCGGATGTCGACGGCAGGGTGTACGGAGTGGGGGACTGGCAGCGCCCCTTTTCCACCCAGTCGATCACCAAGGTCTTCACGCTGGCGCTGGTACTGGCCGCGGGCGGCGACGACCTGTGGGCGCACGTGGGCCGTGAGCCCTCGGGCAACCCGTTCAACTCCCTGGTGCAGCTGGAGTACGAGAACGGGATCCCGCGCAATCCGTTCATCAACGCGGGCGCGCTGGTGGTGACGGACCGCCTCCAGAGCCTGACGGGCGATGCGAGCTCGGAACTCCTGGATTTCCTCCGCGAGGAGAGCGGCAATCCGGACTTGGCGTTCAACCAGGAGGTAGCCGACTCGGAGTCCGCCCACGGCGACCGCAACGCGGCTCTGGCGCACTTCATGGCGTCGTACGGCAACATCACGAACCCCGTCCCCACTCTCCTCGACCACTACTTCTGGCAGTGCGCGATCGAGATGAGCTGCGCAGACCTGGCGCTGGCGGCGCGCTTCCTGGCCCGCCACGGGCTGCGGGCGGATGGCTCCCGCCTGCTGACGCGCAGCGAGGCGAAGCAGATCAACGCGGTGATGCTGACATGCGGCACGTACGACGCGGCAGGCGAGTTCGCCCACCGCGTCGGACTGCCGGGCAAGAGCGGGGTGGGCGGCGGGATCGTCGCGGTGGTACCGGGCCGGTGCACGCTGTGCGTGTGGAGCCCGGGGCTGGACGCGCGCGGAAACTCGGTGGCGGGAGTGGCGGCGCTGGACCGCTTCACGACCCTGACGGGCTTGTCGGTCTTCTAGCCCTGGGGGGGGCGGGAAGGGGCGGGAAGGGGCGGGGGCAGCTTCCGGGTGGCGGGGTCGCGAACCAAGGCTTGCTTCTGGGGGTTTCGGGCCGTCCCGGGAGCTCGAGTGTCGGTGGGCCGGGGCGGCGC
>NZ_JAGGPA010000066.1 GCF_018614035.1 Streptomyces sp. ISL-96 | reverse complement strand
TGAAACCCCTGAACAGTTACCGACCAACAGTGGTCCGAAACGGGCAGAAAAAGCAGGTGAGCGTGACCAACACTCATGCCCTTCAAGCGGCCGCAGAAGGCATGTTTCCGCAGGTCAGTCAACTAAAGGGCTGGTGCCCGAGTGGAGAGTTCAAGTCCCCCTCGGACACTCCCTGTATATGCGTATTGAGAGGCTTGTGACTAAGTCACAAGCCTCCTTTTCGCGTTGCGGGTCCAGAAGCAGCCCGAAGATCTTACGAAGTGGGCGCTGGTGTCGTCACGCTCTGTGCGAGTTCGGTCCTCCTGCTGAAACCACACCGTGTGATCGGGGAGAATGCGGAGTGATGATGTCACCGCACGAGAGCCCCGCGCGGGGAAAGCACGCCCCTTTTGCCCACCTGAACGCTCCGAACTCAGCGCTCTACCGGCAGGTGATGGGCGTCTTCCTCGCCGCCAAGGAACGGTTCGCCGTACATCTGCGGCCCGAGGACGTGCATTCCGCGCTCGGGACGGAGGGCCGGGCCGCCGACCTCGAAGCGGTGGCGAACGCGCTGGACAGCCTGGTCGTGTGGGGCAATCTGCGGGCCGACCCGGACACCGCGCGGGTCACCGCCGTCGAGGACTTCTACCGCAAGCGGTTCATCTACCAGCTCACCCAGGCCGGCGAGGCCGCTGAGGAAGCCCTCGCCGTGTACGACGAGGCGCTGGGTCGGCGGGGCGCGCTGCAAGCCGTCGCCCTGCACGACATCGTCACGCAGCTCCGGGCGCTGCTCGTCATCACGGGTGAAGACGAACTTGACCCGGCCAAGACCCACCTCACACTGGTCGCGCTGACCACTCGGTTCGCGGACCTTGCCGAGAACGCGCGCGCCTTCATGGGATCGCTCCAGCGCACCATCGATCTGCATGACGTCGAGGTCGAGGTGTTCCTCGCGTACAAGGACCGGCTCATCCAGTACCTGGAGCGGTTCATCCAGGACCTGATCACCCTGGGCGGCCGGATCGCCCGGCTGATCACGGAGCTCGAGGAGCGGGTCGAGCCGCTGCTGCGGGTGGCCGCCGCCCGTGAGGCCGCCGACGCCTCGCCCGGTGAGGCGGAGCGCGCCGAGACGCTCGCGTACGAGCGGTGGGCCGGGCGCTGGGCGGGACTTGCCGGCTGGTTTCTGTCCACCGACGGGCGCGAGTCCCAGGCCCGGTTGCTGCGCGGCCGGGCGCTCGGTGCGATCCCGCAACTTCTGTCAGTCGTACGGTCGTTGAATGAGCGGCGGGCCGGGCGTTCGGACCGGTCCGCGGACTGGCGCACCCTCGCCCGCTGGTTCGCCGAAGCGCCCGACGACGCGGCACGGCACCGGCTGTGGCGCGTGGCGTTCGGCCTGTATCCGGCCCGCCACCTCACCGTCGACGCCGACACACTGGGGGAGCGCGCCGCCCGGCCCGTACCGGCATCCACCCCCTGGGGCGAGGCCGAGCCGCTGCGTATCAGCCCGCAGTTGCGCCGCAGTGGCAGCTACGAGCGGCGCGGCAAGGCGCGCAAGGTCGAGGACCGCTCCGAGGCGCGGCGGCTCCTCGCCGACATCGCCGCCAAGCAGGCCGCCGAGACCGCGGCGGCCCGCGCCCGCCTGGTGACCACCGGCGAAACCCGGCTGTCCCGGCTCGGGGAGTTCGACCCGCTCGCCTTCGGGCTGTTCCTGCACCTGCTCGGCGACGCCCTCGCCACCTGGCGACCCGGCATGACGAGCACGGTGGCCACCAGTAACGACGGGTCTATGGAGATCCGGCTCACCGCCCTGGACGACGGCACGGCCGCCGAGATCCGCACCCCGGGCGGGGTGTTCCGCGGCCCCGACCACACGATCGAGATCGTCGACCTCACGCAGTGGCAGGGGCACGCCGGAGGTGGCGAACCGCGATGACCACCCCGCTCACCACCGTCCTGGACGGGCAGCACTCCGCCGACCTCCAGCGGGCCGCCCGTGCCCTCCTGAAGGAGCCGCTGCTGCTCGCCCGGGGCCCGTACGCCGACGAATTCCGGCTGGTCCGCCGGCACGCCTCCGAACTGCGCGAATGGTTCGACCGCAACACCGGCTGGACACTCCAGGCCGACGCCGGGGCGGCACGGCTGCGCAAGATCCCCGGGGCCCCGGCCGACCCCACCCACCCCGCGAGGGAGGCCACCCGCAGCGCCGCGCCCTTCACCCGGCGCCGCTATGTGCTGCTCTGCCTGGCGCTCGCCGCCCTGGAACGCGGCGAGTCGCAGATCGCGCTCGGGCGCCTCGCCGAACAGGTGGTGCTGGACGCCGCCGATCCGCAACTCGCCGCCGCCTCCATCGCCTTCACCCTGGAGAAGCGTGACGAGCGCCTCGACCTGGCGGCGGTCGTACGGCTGCTGCTGAGGCTCGGCGTGCTGCGGCGGGTCGCGGGCGACGAGGAGGCGTACGTCAGCGGGGCCGGCGATGTGCTGTACGACGTCGAGCGCCGTGTGCTCGCCGGTCTGCCGGCCACCCGCATCGGCCCCTCGCTGGTCCTCGCGGAAGACTTCGAGGAGCGGATCACCGAGCTGACCGCCGAGACCGCGCTGGACAGCGACGAGCTGCGCTTCCGCGCGATCCGCCACCGGCTGACCCGGATGCTCCTGGACGACCCCGTGCTCTACTACGACGAGCTCAGCGACGCCGAACTGGCTTATCTGACCCGCCAGCGCGGGTTCCTCACCGCACGCGTCACCGAACTGACGGGGCTGGTCGCGGAAGTACGGGCCGAGGGCATCGCCATGGTCGACCCGTACGACGACCTCACCGACGTACGCATGCCGGAACAGGGCACCCACGGGCACATCACCCTGCTGCTCGCCGAACACCTGGCGGCCGCCGGTGGCCCGGTCGCCACCGCCGACCTCCAGCTGCGGATACGCGAACTCGCCGCCGAACACGGCGGGTTCTGGTCCAAGACCGCCAGACAGCCAGGAGCCGAGCCTGAACTCGTCGAGCAGGCGCTGGCCAAGCTCACGGCGCTGGGGCTGGCCGTCCGTACGCCCCAGGGCATCGCACCGCGCCCCGCCCTGGCCCGGTACGCGGTCGGCGAGGTCGTCGTACGCGAAACAGGACAACCGCCCACCCGAAAGGCGCAGAAGCGTTGACCGTCCTCCCCGCCCCCGGGCGAAGCCGCTGGCAGCCGCTGCGCATCGGACTCGTCGATCTCTTCTACTACGACGTGGAGGAGTTCTGGTTCCGTGACGGCCGGCTGCTGCTGCGCGGCAACAACGGCACCGGCAAGTCCAAGGTGCTCGCCCTCACCCTCCCCTTCCTCCTCGACGGCGACCTGTCCGCGCGACGGGTGGAGCCCGACGGCGACCCGCACAAGCGAATGGACTGGAACCTGCTGCTCGGCGGCGAACACCCGCACCCCGAGCGGCTCGGTTACACCTGGATCGAGTTCGGGCGCCTGGACGAGAGCGGGCAGCCGCTCTTCCGCACCCTGGCCTGCGGGCTGAAGGCGGTCAGCGGGCGGGGCATCGCCCGTCACTGGTACGCCGTCACCGATCAGCGCGTCGGTACGGAACTGAATCTCCTCGACGCCACTGGAACGGCCCTGTCCCGGGACCGGCTCGTGGAGGCGGTCGGCGGGCGGGGCATGGTCTACGACCAGGCCAGGACGTACCGAAGGGCGGTCGACGAGGCGCTGTTCGGGCTCGGCGAGCAGCGGTACGGGGCCCTGGTGGACCTCCTCATCCAGCTCCGCCAGCCCCAGCTGTCCAAGCGGCCCAACGAGAGCGCCCTGTCGAAGGCGCTGACCGAGGCGCTGCCGCCGATGGACCAGGCCGTCATCGCGGACGTGGCGGAGGCGTTCCGCTCGCTGGACGAGGAGAAAGCGGAGCTGGTGGCCGCCGCCGAGGCTGAACGCGCCGCCTCCGCCTTCCTCGGTCACTACCGGCGCTACGCGCGCGTAGCCGCCCGTCGCCGGGCCCGGCTGCCGCGCACCGAGCACGCCCGCTACGAACAGCTCCACCGCGACCTCGCCCAGGCCGAGGCCGAGAGGCAGGGCGCTGAGAAGGAGCGGGCCGCGGCGGCCGAGCAGCTCGCCGTACTGGAGGAGACGGGGGCGCGGCTGACCGCCCAGGACGCGGCGCTGCGCACCGGCCCCGAGATGCGCAGCGCCCGCGAACTGGAGCACGCGGCAGCCGACGCCGCGCGCACCGGGCAGGAACACGCCCGTGCCGAGGCCGACCGGGAGCAGGCCGCGCTGCTGCACACCCGCGCGCTTGGCCGGCTCGGCGCAGCCGAGAACCGGCTCGGCGCCGGCCAGTCACGGGTGATCGCGGCGCTCACCGAGGCCGACGAGGCCGCCGGCACCGCGTGCCTGGACGATGCGCTGTTGCGACCCGCTGACACGCATGCTGTGCCCGAGGCCGAACTGCGGCGCACCGCCGAGGAGGCGGTTGCCCGCCGCAGGCGGACCCTGGACCACGTCGAGGAACTGGTGGGCGAGGAGGAGAATGCCGTCGCTCAGCGACAGGCGGCGGCCCGTCGCGTCGACGAGGCGCAGACCGAGGTCGGCCACACCGGCCTGCGCCAGTCCCGGGCCGAGGAGAGCGCCGAGGCCGCGGGGCGCGAGCTGGTCGGTCTCGTACGGGAACACCTCGTCGGCTGTGCGGAGTTGACGCTGCCCGATCCGGAAGGTCTCCTCGACCGGCTTCAGGACTGGACCGCGCACCTGAACGGCCCGTATCCGGCGCGCCTCGACGCGGCCGAGGCACACCGGTCTCTGGCAGGCTCCCTGGCCGACCGGGCCGCCGCGCTGACCCAGCGGCAGACGGCAGTGGGGGAGCGGCGCGCGGAGGCCGCCCGGACGCTCGCCGGACTTGAGGCGGGCGGCCAGCGCGGGCCGGTGGCCCCGTACACCCGCACGCAGGGGTTGCGCGACGGTCTGCCCGGGGCCCCGTTGTGGCGCCTGGTCGACTTCGCGGAACACCTCGACGACACGCGACGTGCCGGTCTCGAAGCGGCGTTGGAGGCGTCGGGGCTCCTTGACGCCTGGGTGCGGCCGGACGGTGCGGTCCTGGACGCGGAGGGACATGACGTACTCCTCATGCCCGGTGAGCCGCGCGCCGGGAATTCGCTGGCGGACGTGTTGCGTCCTGCTGTCGATCACGGGGACGCACGGGCGTCGGCGGTCGGCGAGGCGACCATGGGGCGGCTGCTGGCGTCGATCGGCCTGGCGTACGCGGATGCCGGGAACGAGGGCGACTCCTGGGCGGACGCCGGCCGCGAGGGCGACACCTGGGTGGCTGCCGACGGTCGCTTCCGTATCGGCGCGCTCGCCGGCAGCTGGGCCAAGGCGCGGGCCGAATATGTGGGGGAGGGCGCGCGCGAGGAGGCACGCCGGGCCGCCATCGACGCCATCCGTTCCGAACTGGACGAGCTGGACGCGGAATGGGCGACAGCCGCGGCAGAGGCGGCGGAGGTCGCAGCTCGCCGCCGCGCCCTGGACGGCGACCTGGCAGCCGTGCCCGACGACGCCGCCGTGCGCCACGCGTACGCGCTGGCCGCCGCCGCGCAGGACGCCTCCCACCGTGCCCGCACCCGCCGCGACGAGTGCGCCGACGAGCTGGCCGAGGCCGCACAACGCGCCGAGGAGGCCGCGGCCGAGGCCGCCGCCACGGCTGCCGATGTGGGCCTGCCCGCCGACCGTGCCTCACTCGCCGCCGTACGCAAGGGGCTCGCCGACTACACGGTGGTCCTCGCCTCCCTGTGGCCGGCGCTGCGGGAGCGCACCGAGGCCACGCGTGCGGTGACCGAGGAGCGCGACGAAGCCGAGCGCGCCGGGGCCCGGGCCGAGGAGCTGGCAGCTCGTGCCGAGGAAGCCGCCCGCGCAGCGGCCGCCGCCGACGCCCGCCACACCACCCTGCGCTCCACGGTCGGCGCCGCCGTCGCAGAACTGGAGCGGCGCCTCGCCGACACCGCGCGGGCACTGTGGGAGTGCGAGCAGGGGCAGCGGGTCACGCGTGAGACGCAGACCCGGGCCGACCGGCGCGCGTACAAGGCCGCGGGGCGTATCGAGCAGCTGGAGAAGGACGTCACCGAAGCCGCCGCCACCCGCGCGGAGGCGATCGGCGCGCTCCAGCGCTTCGCGGCCACCGGTCTCCTCGCGGTCGCCCTGCCCGAGGTGGCCGTGCCGTCCCTGGACGGCGGGCCCTGGGCGGCGACCCCGGCCGTCGCCCTGGCCCGTACGATCGAGGCCGAACTGTCCGGCGCCGACGATTCCGACGGTGCCTGGGAGCGCGTACAGCGTCACTTGAACGAGGAGTACAAGAAGCTCCAGGACGCGCTGTCGCGCCACGGGCACACCGCCTCTGCGCGGATGGTCGAGGACGGCATGGTCGTCGACATCGTCTATCAGGGCCGCGAGCGGGCCGTACCCGAACTGGCCGAGGCCCTCGCCGCCGAGGTCGGCGAACTCCAGCGCATCCTGTCCGCACATGAACGCGAAATCCTGGAGACGCACCTCCTCACCGAGGTCGCCGGAACCCTGCAGGAGCTGATCGGTGCGGCCGAACGGCAAGTGGGCGCCATGAACGCCGAACTGGAGTCGCGGCCCACCTCCACCGGCATGAAACTACGGCTGGTGTGGCGGTCCTCCCGCAAGGCGCCGACAGGCCTCGCCCAGGCGCGCGAGCGGCTGCGGCAGTCGGCGGACGCCTGGTCGCCCGAGGACCGGTCAGCGGTCGGAGAGTTCTTGCAGGAGCAGATCGCCCAGCAGCAGACCGACGACAGCTCCGGCAGCTGGCTGGAGCACCTGACGTCGGCGCTCGACTACCGCTCCTGGCACGAGTTCGGCATCGAGCGGCAGCAGCATGGACGCTGGGTACCGGCCACCGGGCCGGCCTCGGGCGGTGAGCGGGTCCTCGCGGTGTCCGTGCCGCTCTTCGCGGCCGCCTCCTCGCACTACGCCACGGCGGGCAGCCCGTACGCTCCGCGCCTGGTCACTCTCGACGAGGCGTTCGCGGGCGTCGACGACGACTCGCGCGCCAAATGCCTCGGCCTGCTGCACGCCTTCGACCTGGACGTGGTGATGACCAGCGAACGTGAGTGGGCGTGCTACCCGCAGGTGCCGGGCATCGCGATCGCCCAGCTCTCACGGATCGACGAGCTGGCGGCAGTGCTGGTGACCAGGTGGGAGTGGGACGGCGCCGGGCGGACGCGGGGCGAGGAACCGGACCGCGCGGGGCCGGCACCGGCGGCCGATGCCTACCCTCGCGCCGATGTCGATGTCGATGCCGACGCCGATGCCGACGCCGACGTTGATGCCGGACAGGAGTCGCTGTGGGCATAACCCCGGGAGACCTGCCCGGTACGGGGCACCTGGACCGCGTACGTCTCGACCGCCTCCTCGGGACGCCTGAAGCCTCCTGGCTGGTGGACCGTGTGCGGCGGCGGCTCGAACGCGAGGAACCGCTGACGGGCTCGGTGACGCTGGCCATGCCCAGCAGCGCGCAGCGGGCGGCGGTGGAACGTCTCCTCGGCCGGGCCCCGCGCGGTGGGCAGTCGCAGTCGCTGACCGTGCGGTTGGAGTCAGTGGACGAGGTGCTGCGTCGCTCGGGCATCAGCCCCGACGGTCTCGCTGCCGCCGTGGCCGCGCTCGTCGGCCCTGTCGTCCCGGCGCGCCAGGTACGTGACCGGGAGGTACGTGCCTGGGAGGAGGCATACCGACCGCTCGCCACTCTTGCCGTCAGCCACCCCGAACTGTCCTCCTGGGCGGGGCGGTTGCGTGCGGACGGCATGGTACGGCGTCTCTGCGGCACCCCCGCAGCGGCCCGCGCCCTCCTCCACGACGCGGTCACAGTCCTGGAGGCCCTGCCCGCGGAGCCGGCCGTGTCCCTGCCGGCCTTCGCCGCCCGGCTACTCGGCAGCGCGCACGCCCTCGACGACGGCGTACCCCTGGCCACCGTCGTGCTGTCCGGTGTGCGCGCGCTCACCGGGCATCCGGACGGCGCCGGAGCGGGATGGCGGCGCGCGGTCTGGGCCTCGGCCGGACTCCTCAGAGACGATGTCTCGTCGACCGCCCTGGTCCTGAACCTGCGCGGCTCACCCGCCTTGGACTGGCTGGCCGACACCGGCGAGCCGGCCGTCCTGACCCTTCGCCAGCTCACCCGAGGGCAATTGGCGAAGGCGCCCGCGGTCCTCCACATCTGTGAGAACCCGGCCGTACTGTCCGCCGCGGCGGACGCCTACGGCCCCGGCTGCCCTCCGTTGCTCTGCCTCCAGGGGCAGCCGTCGGCCGCCGCGCTGGCCCTCCTGCGCCAGCTGCACGCACACGGCGCGGCCTTCCGCTACCACGGCGACTTCGACTGGGGCGGCCTGCGCATCGCAGCGACCCTCCGGCGCCATGTGCCCTGGGACCCCTGGCGCTTCACAGCCGCCGACTACCGAGCGGCGGTCGCCCGCATCCCACACGCCCACCGCCTCACCGGTGCTCCGGCCACGGCCCCCTGGGACCCGGCGCTGGCCTCGGCCCTCACCGAACTCGGGACCCGCGTCGAGGAGGAGGCTGTACTCGCCGACCTCCTGGCGGACCTGGGCCTTTCGAGGGGGCCCTGAGGCGCCGTCTGGTCGGCATCAGCGCCCCCGTCCCTTACGGCTGTGCCCAATGGAGGGCCTCGGGCCTTCCCGGAGCCCGGCGAGTGTTCCCGGACGTTCGCGCCGCTCCGCCCATGAGCCTCCGCGACCTCCGCGATCTTCGCGACCTTCGCGACCTTCGCACCTGAGCCCGGCGGGCGGAGCGTGCGCCGCGGTGGCCGTGGCTACGGCTCGTCACCGCGGCGCGCAGCCGATCCCGCTCCACGGCGCCCCTCGCGCCGTCGGCGCACTCCAGCGTCCACCCGGCCGTCCTCGTTGAGCGGCAGCGCCTGGGTGAATTCCTGCGGGCCTTCATTGAGGGGTCGGCCGGCGCTGAGCCTCACCCCGCCCGCCTGCGGGGGCGGTCTGGCGGCGGTACGCTCACTGTGAGTGTCTTCAAAGGACGGCGGAGACCCCTGGTATCCAAGGGGGGCTCTGTAGCTACGGGCTGTGACGCCGCCGGCGGCGTCCGCCGCAGTCGTCGAGGAGGTGGGCGATGGTCGGCAACACCATTGACTTCACCGAAGAGCGGGCTCCGTGCGGCCGGATCGTCCACGGGCTGCGCTACCAGGAGGACGACGACGCGGGCCTCTTCATCGACGAGGCGACGTACGCGTGCGGCTGTCGTCGGATCCGTCACGAGTTCCATGACGGCAGCGTGCGTGTCAGTGCCGTCCGCCATGACGGCACAGTCCTGCCGGACGAGCACAGCGGCGAGCACGAAGTCTGACGGAGTGCGCGCGTCGGGTGCGTACATCAAGGTGGTGACATGACCGCTTCCTACGACGTCCTGGTGATCGGTGGCGGCGGTGCGGGACTGCGTGCGGCCATCGCCGTCGCGGAAACCGATCCGCGGCTGAGTGTGGCGGTCTTTTCCAAGGTCTACCCGATGCGCAGCCACACGGTCTCGGCCGAGGGCGGGGCGGCCGCTGTCGCCGGCGCCGGCGCCGACGACAGCCTCGACGAGCACGCGTACGACACCGTGTCCGGCGGGGACTGGCTGTGCGACCAGGATGCCGTCGAGGCATTCGTCGAAGAGGCGCCCCGCGAGCTGCTCCGGCTGGAGCACTGGGGCTGTCCGTGGAGCCGCCAGGCGGACGGGCACATCGCGGTACGGGCCTTCGGCGGCATGAAGAAGATGCGCACCTGGTTCGCGGCAGACAAGACCGGCTTCCATCTCCTGCACACCCTGTTCCAGACCGCGCTGTCGTACCGGGACATCGTCCGGTACGACGAGTGGTTCGTCAGCACCCTGCTGGCCGACGACGGGAAAGTGCGCGGAGTGGTGGCGATCGAGCTGGCCACCGGCCGGGTCGAGACCATCACCGCCAACGCCGTGATCATGTCCACCGGTGGGTGCGGTCGTGTGTACCCCTTCACCACGAACGCCAACATCAAGACCGGCGACGGCATGGCCCTGGCCTACCGGGCGGGCGCACCGCTGAAGGACATGGAGTTCGTCCAGTACCACCCCACCGGTCTGCCGTTCACCGGAATCCTCATCACGGAGGCCGCCCGCGCCGAGGGGGGCCGGCTGCTCAACAAGGACGGCTACCGCTATCTCCAGGACTACGACCTCGGCAAACCGGACCCGGGGCCGGTGCTGCGCAGCATGGAGCTGGGTCCGCGCGACCGGCTGTCGCAGGCGTTCGTCCATGAGCTCGACAAGGGCAGGACCGTCCCCACGCCGCACGGGCCGGTCGTCCACCTGGATCTGCGCCATCTCGGCGCGGAACTCATCGATGCCAAGCTGCCCTTCGTACGGGAACTGTGCCTGAAGTACCAGAACATCGACCCGATCCGGGAACTGATCCCGGTGCGGCCCGTCGTCCACTACATGATGGGTGGCATACACACCGACATCGACGGCGTGGCCGGCCTCGACGGCCTGTACGCCGCCGGTGAGGTGGCCTGCGTCAGTATCAACGGCGCAAACCGGCTGGGCTCCAACTCCCTCCCGGAGCTGTTGGTCTTCGGCGCCCGCGCAGGCCGGGCCGCCGCGGAATCCGCCGGAGCCTCGGCGGGATCCGGCCCCAGCCCAGCGATCCTCGCGCAGGCACGCGATGAGCACCGCCGGCTGGACCGCCTGGTCGCGCACCACGCCGAAGGCCGGGAGCGCATCGCGGACATCCGTACCGCGATGCAGGACACGATGGAGCGCGGCGCCGGGATCTACCGGGACAGGCACTCCCTGGCCACGGCGGCCGAGGAACTGCGCGGGCTGCGAGAACGGTTCGGCGGTGCGGCCGTCGACGATCACAGCCGGACGTTCAACACGGACCTGATCGCCCTGCTCGAGCTGTCGTTCATGCTGGATGTGTCCGGAAGCATCGTCCACAGCGCGCTGCTGCGCGAGGAGTCGCGGGGCGCGCACCAGCGCACCGACTTCCCCGCGCGGGACAACCAGCGGTACCTGGCCCATTCGCTCATCCATCGTGAACCCGACGGCACCGAGCGGGTGGATTACCTGCCGGTGACCGTCACCCGCTGGTCCCCGGGCGAACGCGTGTACGGGAGGCAGTCATGATGGACCGGACAACGACGGACCGGATAACGCTCCAGGTCGCCCGCTACCGGCCGGAACAGGAGACCGAACCGACCTGGCAGTCCTACGAGGTGCCGCTGCGCAAGGAGTGGACGGTCCTCGACGGGCTCAACCACATCAAGGACCACCTGGACGGCACGCTCTCCTACCGCTGGTCCTGCCGGATGGGCATCTGCGGCAGCTGCGGAATGACCGTCAACGGCGAGCCGCAGCTGACCTGTTCCGCCTTCCTGACCGACTCGGCCCCTGGGCCCGTACGAGTCGAACCCCTCGCCAACTTCCCCGTGATACGCGATCTCGTCGTCGAGATCGGCGACTTCATGAACAAGCTGACCGAGGTCAGGCCCTGGATCATCCGCGAAGAGGAAAAGCCCCTCAGCGAGGGCGAGTTCCTGCAGACACCGGACGAGATGGACGAGTACAAGAAGTACAGCATGTGCATCAACTGCATGCTCTGCTACTCGGCCTGCCCGGTGTACGCACTCGATCCCGCCTTCGTAGGGCCTGCGGCCATCGCTCTCGCGCAGCGCTACAACCTCGATTCGCGTGACGAGGGAGCCGCCGACCGGAGGGACGTACTGAACTCCGCCGAGGGCGTCTGGGCGTGCACCCTGGTCGGCGAGTGCAGCACAGCCTGCCCCAAAGGGGTCGACCCGGCCGGCGCGATCCAGCGCTACAAGCTCACGGCAGCCACGCGGTCGCTGAAGGACCTCCTGTGGCCGCGGGGGGCGAGATGAGCCAAACGCCGCAGACCCCCCGCCCGGCGCTGTACCGCAAGCCCGTCCCCACCCTCTGGTGGCTGAAGCGCCGCGCCTACTTCGTTTTCGTACTGCGGGAGCTCAGCAGCGTCTTCGTGGCCTGGTTCGTCGTGTTCCTACTGCTCATGGTGGGTGCGATCGCCGACGGCAGCGGCGAGTACGAGCGGTTCCAGGACTGGAGCGACAGCTGGTGGATGATCGTACTGAACGCGATCGCCCTGCTCTTCGTCCTGCTGCACACCCTCACGTGGTTCAACCTCGCGCCGCGGGCCATGGTGGTACGGCTGCGCGGCCGACGTGTCCGGCCGGGCTCGATCCTGGCACTGCACTACGTGCTGTGGGCGCTGCTGTCGGCGGCCACAGCATGGCTGATCCTGAGTTGAGTGGGTAGCGCCATGACCAAGAGATCGCCGGAGCCGCTGCTGTGGCTGCTGTTCAGCGCGGGCGGAATGGCCGCCGCCCTGCTGGTCCCCGTCCTGCTGTTCCTGTTCGGCATCGCCTTCCCCCTGGGCTGGCTCCCGGCCCCCGACCACCCGCACCTGCTCTCGGTGCTGCGGCACCCCGTCACCAAAGCGATCCTTCTCGCACTGTGCGTGCTGTGCCTGTTCCACTGGGCACACAGGTTCCGCTACACCCTGTACGACGGGCTGCAGCTCAAGCGGTTGAGCAAGTTGATCAATGTGCTCTGCTACGGGGGTGCGGTACTGGGATCGGTCGCGGCCGGATGCGTCCTGTTCCGGGTCTGACTGCCGTTGCACCTCCGGTCACTTAACCGCTGGATGAACACTCCGCAGCACCCGGGATTCGGCCCGTCCGACACGCCCCACGGCGGCTACCCGGCCCCGCCTGCTCACCCGCCGTACAAGCCCTCGCGTCGCAAGGCGTGGCTGACGCATGGAGGCGTCGCTGTCGCCGCGCTGATCGTGGGTACGGGCATCGGGTCGAGCGGCCAGGCCGAGACCGAGACGGTGACCGCAAAGCCGAAGAAGACGAAGACCAGTGGCCCGGACAGCGACTTCGGCTGCTACTGGGCCCGGCTGAAGGATGCCAGCGGCGAGTTCGACGCGATCATCGCAAACAACAACCTGGAAGGTCCCGGCCGCGTGACGCTCAACAAGGGGGAGTACTTCCAGACCCAGCGCTGTCAGGAGTGGAGGAAGGTCAGTTGACGCGCCGCTCGGCCCTTCCGTGACAGCGCTCGGGAGCGGTGGGCAGGCTGGCCGAACCCACCTCCGCGGCGGCCGGCCGTAGGGGCTGAGAGCCCCCGGCCCGCTCTGCCGTCGCCAGAGCCTCGACCGGGCCTGAAGACCCCGTTCCCTTACGGGCGCAGGCTCCGGGGCTGGTAGTCCCAACGTCGACCTCCGTGAGCTGAACCGTATATTTTCGGCCCCGTGTGACGAGTGCACCTCAAGACGGCTCCGGTGTCGCTAGCGTCGTGTCCGACCACTTGGCGTACGCCGTCAACTCCCGTGGCGCAGGCGCCGCGTTGCGGGAGGCAGTCGACACAGGGGAGTACCAGTGATCAACCGCACAGCGATGCGGCGGGCGGCCATTGCCGCTGCCGTCACGGGGTTGGCAGCCTCCGTTCTCGCGAGCAGCCCCGCGCAGGCCGCGCAGCCCGAGTCCGCAGACGACAAGGCACTGATCGAAGCCGCCAGGACGTACTTCGCCGGGGAGAACGCGATCACGGTGGAGGGCGGCGCTACGGCCGCGAACGCGACCCGCAAGGCCCAGGACCTCGATGTGGCCGCCACCTTCCGCGCCGTACGGGACGACCGCATGGAGGCCCGCGAGCAGCTGCACGGCATCAACGAACTGGCCGGCGTGCGCTATTCGGCCGTCGACACGGAGCTCACTCCGGTCGGCCGGGCCCGTACACAGGGGGACACCGCGCGCCTCAGCGTGCGCGAGCACACGCAGTACACCTTCGCGGGCAGCAAGGACGAGCCGTACAGCTACACGGTGCGGCACAACCTGTCGTTCGCCCGGGCGGACGGTGGCGGCTGGGTCCTTTCGAAGATCGCGACGCTGGACGGGCCGGCGAATCTCTCCACGCCGGAGAAGCTCGACCCGGCGGAGCTGAGCGCGGCCCGGAAGGCGGCCAAGGAGCTTCGCACCGGGGCTGCCAAGGGGGAGAAGATCACCGACCCGGCGAAGAAGGCGTCCTCGGGGACGGGCGTCCGGGTGGCCGCGGCGTACGACTACAGCGCGATGGTGGACTTCGCCACGAAGTACGCCAAGCCGGTGCCGGAGGACAACGTCCCCTACGAGCGGGACACGAACGACTGCACAAACTTCATCTCGCACGCGCTGAAGGCCGGCGGCTGGGAGCGGGTCCTCGGCTGGTACCGGAGCGACTCGGCCTGGTGGTACAGGGGCAACCCGTGGCCGCTGCCGAAGCACAGCTGGACCTGGGGCGGCGCGCCCAACTGGCAGCGCTTCGCGCGCGACGAATCGAAGCGGGTGTACGAGCTGTCCGGGCCCTCCAGCCTCGCCATCGCCGACGTGGTGCAGTTCGAGATCTTCGGCTACAGCCCTCCGGGGCAGCCGGGTCACACCATGATGGTCACGGACTTCACGTCCGACTGGATGCCGAAGATGAGTTACCACTCCACGGACACGCTCAACAGGCCGCTCAGCGAGATCATCGCGGAGCACAGCACCGGTGAGAAGTTCTGGTACTTCCGCACCTGAGCACGGTACGGCGCGCAGCGGTGGCCAGGGCTACGGCTCGGTCACCGCGGCGCGCAGCCGCTCCCGCTCCACGGCGCCCTTCGCGCCGCCGGCGCAGTTCAGCACCACGCGGCCATCGTCGTCGAGCGGCAGAGCCTGCTCCGGGGCGAAGTGGAAGAGGTCGTTTCCCTTCTTCCTGTCGGGGCGTTCCGCCGGGTCGAGGAGCAGTACGTAGCGGCCGGGCGGCGGGAGTTGGACCTCTGCCACCGGGTACCAGACGGTGACCGGCCCGGAGGACGGCACGCCGGTGCCGCCGCCCGCCAGCGCGCCCTCGACGTCGAAGCGGAAGGCGGAGCTTCTGGTGACGCCGTCGTCCACGTCGATACGACCAGCGCGCAGCGTGCCGTACACCGGCTGGTAGCCCTGCTCCTGACGGTCCCTGATCTTCTGCGCGGCGGTCCGCAGGCAGTCGGCGGAGGCGGCCGGGACGGGCTCGTCGTCCCCGAAGAGGCCCCCGGCCAGCGAGGGTACGGCCACCGCGGCAGCGACGACGGCGGCCGCGGCTGTCGCGACGGCGAGGCGGCGGTGCAGCAGCCCGCGCCGGGCGCGGGCGGTGAACGCCGCGCCCGGTGTGGTGACTTGACCCGGCGACGGCTCCGCGGCGGCCGTCAGCAGCCGCCGCACCTGCTGCTCCTCCTCGCTCGGAAGCTGCTGGTCAGTCATCGGCGGAACCCCTCTCCCGGTCAAGTACGGATGCGCTGAGGAACCCCTGGTCGCGCAGGGTGGACAGGGCGCGGGCGGCACGGCTCTTGACCGTGCCGGGCGAGCAGCCCAGCACGTCGGCGATCTCCCGCTCGGTGAGCTGGTGGTAGAAGCGCAGTACGAGGACCGCCCGCTGCGCCGGAGGGACCGTCCGTAACAGCTCACGCACCGCGACGGCGGTCGTCACCTGGTCCTCGTGGCCCGGACGGAGCGTCTCCGGCACATGCTCGGCCGGTATCTCCGCACTCCACTGCCTGCGGCGGTCCTTGACGAGCAGCCGGACCATCGTGGTGCGCGTGTACGCCTCGGCCGCCTCCAGCCGCCCGATCCGGTTCCAGGCGCGGTACGTGCGCAGCAATGCCTCCTGGGCCAGGTCCTCGGCCCGCGTCCGGCCACCGCCGGTCAGCAACGTGGCCGTACGCACAAGGGAGCCGTAGCGCGCGGCCATGAAGGCCGAGAACGCCTCATCCCTGCCGTTCCGCATCCCTACGCCCCTCACTCGCCGACACCGACACCAACACGGGTCACCCTCACTCATCAGAGGCGCTGGGGGTGCGATGAGGTTCCATGGGGTGGGCGGGGGCCGATGAGTTTGTGGCGCGCAACCGGTCTCTATGGGTACACACCGTTCATGCGCTGGAGGAACCGATGGTCAGCAAGGGATTCGCCACTTGTCTGTGGTTCGACGGGCAGGCCGAGGAGGCTGCGAACCACTACGTCTCGATCTTCAAGGACTCCAAGCTCGGACGGGTCGGGCGCTATTCCGATGCCGGGCCCGGGCCTGTCGGCGAAGTGCTGTTCGTCCAGTTCGAGGCCAACGGGCAGAGGTTCATGGCGCTCAACGGCGGGCCGGAGTTCACCTTCAACGAGTCCATCTCGTTCCAGATCTTCTGCAGCGACCAGGACGAGCTGGATTACTACTGGAGCAGCCTCTCCGAGGGCGGCTCGGAGGTCGCCTGCGGGTGGCTGAAGGACAAGTACGGGGTGTCCTGGCAGGTTGTTCCTGACGGGCTCATTGAGATGATCAGTGACCCGGATCCGGAGAAGGCGAAGCGGACCACCGAGGCGATGCGCTCGATGGTCAAGTTCGACATCGCCGCACTTCAGAGGGCCTATGCAGGGGAGTAGTCCGTGAGTGAGTGGTTCTCGTCGAGCAGTGAGGCGAGGATTTCGCGGACTGTTTCCTCGGTGATGTCCGGGTGGAGGAAGGCCAGGCGGGCCACCGTTTCGCCCTCCCAGACGGTCGGGGTGATGAACGCCGTTCCCGCTTTCAGGAGTTTCTTCGACCAGGTGTAGTAGTCCGCGGGCTGCCAGCCTGGGCGGCGGATCAGGACCACCGTCAGTTCGGGCTCGCGGAGTAGTTCCAGGCCTTCCGTCTCGTCCACCAGGCGGGCCGTGCGGTGGGCCATCGCCGCGCCCCTGGCCACCGCGTCGCGGTACGCGTCTGTGCCGTGTACCGCGAGGGAGAACCACAGGGGCAGGCCGCGCGGGCGGCGCGTGAGGTGGTAGGCGTAGTCGCTCGGGTTCCACGGCTCGGTGGCGTCGTCGGGATCGTCGGCTCCGTGGATGGCGTCCAGGTACGAGGCGTCCTGCGTGTGCACGGCGCGGGCCTGCTTCGGGTCGCGGTAGAGCAGGGCGCCGCAGTCGAAGGGCGCGAACATCCACTTGTGCGGGTCGACCACCAGCGAGTCCGCGTGCTCGATGCCGTGCAGACGCCCCCGCAGCTCGGGGACGAAGAGCGCTCCGCCGCCGTACGCCGCGTCGATGTGCAGCCACAGACCTCGGGCGCGGGTTTGCTCGGCCACGCCCGCCAGGTCGTCGATGATGCCGGCGTTCGTGGTGCCCGCTGTAGCGACAGCGGCCACTACCGGGGCGCCGCCGTCCTGCTCCGCGCCGTCCAGGGCTTTGCGGAGGGCCTCGCCGGTCAGGCGGTGGTCCGTGGTCGGGACCACCAGCGCCTCTACGCCGAGGATGTGCAGCGTATTGCCGACCGAGGAATGGACCTGGTCGCTGACCGCGATCCGTACCGGCGCGCGCTCGTCCAGGCCCAGCCGGCGGCGCCCGGTGTCGCGCGCGACGACGAGGGCCGACAGGTTGCCGGCCGAGCCGCCGCTGACGAAGCAGCCGCCGGCGGAGGGCGGCATGCCCGCCAGGTCCGCGAACAGAGCCAGCACCTGGTTCTCGGCGGCGACCGCGCCCGAGGCCTCCAGCCAGGAGACGCCATGCAGGGAGGACGCGGACAGCACCATGTCGAACAGGGCCGCCGCCTTGGTCGGGGCGCCGGGAATGAAGGCCAGGAACGCCGGGTGGTCGCAGGAGACGACGGTGGGTTCGAGTGCGCCGGTGTACGTCCGGAGTACGTCGGCGGGGGGCTGCGGGGCCGGGCCGATCGCATCCTTCAGGGCCAGCGTCAGCTCCTGGTGGTCGCCCAGGCGACCGAGCGGCGGCGGGTCCAGGCGGAGCCGGTGCAGGAGGTGGTCCATGACCTGTTGGGTGAGGTCCTCGTCGTAAGAGTGCACGGGGCGGTCTCTCCAGTCGGTCGGGCCTGTCGGTCGCGCGCGGCGCCGGATTTCCTATTGGGTTCCTATTGGATCCATTCCGGATGCTAGGTGGCTCCGGGGCGCGCGTCAATCGTCGAGGGGGCCGGCCGGGCTCTCAGTCTTGTGCGGCGAACTGCTCCAGCAGCGTCAAAAACTGGCGGTGCGAGGCGCGCAGGTGCTCCCGCATCCGGGCCTCGGCGGCGTCCCCGTCGCCCGACAGCACCGCCAGCGCGATCGCCTCGTGCTCCTCACGGAAAGCGAAGCCGAAATCGCGGTCCGCCGGGTAGACCCGGCTCCAGTCCGAGCCCAGCCACAGGGCGTTGCCGCCTACGAACATCTCCGTGCGCGCCCGCGTCACCGCCTCCGTCAGCACCTCATTGCCGCCCGCGGCCGCGATGCCCAGGTGGAAGGCGGTGTCGACGCGGTGGTACTCGCCCAGGTCCGCGACCTTGGTGTCGAGCAGCGATACGAGCTTGCGCCGGTCCGCCCCCGCCCCGCGTTCGGCCGCCAGTCGCGCCGCGAACGGCTCGATCGCCTGCCGGTACTCCATGTAGTCCCGCAGCGATGCCCGGATGCCCGCGCTGATCGCAGCCCGGGCGCCGTCCCGCCCGCCCGGCCGGGCGGGCGTCACCCGGGTGCCGCCGGAGCGCCCCAGGCTCGTGGTGACCAGGCCTTCTTCGGCCAGCTCGCGCAGTGCCTGCCGCACGGTGTTGCGGCCCACGCCGAAAGTGGCGGCCAGCTCGCGCTCGGTCGGCAGCCGGTCGCCCGGCTCGAACCCGCCGAGTGCGATGCGCTGGCGCAGGGCCTCCGCCACCACCGCGTGCGACGGCGCGTGCCGGGTGCCGTTCGCCGGCGCCTGCGGTGTCGTCTGCTCGTCGCTGCTCTTGCTGCCGCTCATGTGCGTGCTCTCCCCGGTCGCCTGGGCCACGCGCCTCCCGTCGTGCCCCTCACGTAGCCATGTTATTGGACTTAGGCCGGATCCTATTGGCACCCGTACAGGCGGCGCTTTAGCGGCGCCCACTGGTTTTGGGTCCCCTCCGAGCCCAATGTCGGACCCCTCTGGGTCGGCCGTGAAGGAGTACGCGCATGAGCACAGCCACAGAGGCCGAAGCGGCCCCAGGGCCGTACGCCGGTGCTATCGCGGCTCCGGTAGCTCCCGCATCCACACCTCGACCTCCGCAGACGCGCGTGGCAGCCCGGCCGAGAGGTTCTCGTTGCCGTCGGCGGTGACGAGGATGTCGTCCTCGATACGGACCCCGATGCCCCGGTACTCCGCCGGCACCGTCAGATCGTCGGGCTGGAAGTACAGGCCCGGCTCGACGGTCAGCACCATGCCGGGTTCGAGCGTTCCGTCGACGTACGCCTCGGTGCGCGCCGTGGCGCAGTCGTGTACGTCGAGCCCCAGCATGTGGCCCGTGCCCGCCATGGTGAAGCGCCGCTGCAGAGCCAGCTCGTACACGCGCTCGGTGGGGCCCTCAAGCAGGCCCCACTCGACGAGCTTGTCCGCCAGGTATCGCTGCGCCGCCTCGTGGAAGTCACATGAGCGCCACTTCGTCACGATCCGGTCTCGCTGTGCCGCGGAGGTCTTGCTTCCGTGGCG
This sequence comes from Streptomyces sp. ISL-96, assembly GCF_018614035.1. GTDB lineage: Bacteria > Actinomycetota > Actinomycetes > Streptomycetales > Streptomycetaceae > Streptomyces. Next base: position 21,039 of record NZ_JAGGPA010000066.1, on the reverse strand, counting down.
TGTAATCGTTTCCAATCATCCGTGTAATCGATTCCACGAGGGTGAGAGAGCTCCAGTCGCCGCGCCCCCCGGAATCGAGGCTCACCGAAACCACAAGGAGGTGGTCCGGCAGTGGCGAGCATCAAAGATGTCGCGGCCGAGGCGGGCGTGTCCGTTGCCACGGTCTCGCGCGTCCTCAACAGTCATCCGTCCGTCAGCCCCGACGCGCGCACCCGCGTCCTCGCCGCCGTCGAAGCGCTCGGCTACCGGCCCAACGCCGTGGCCCGCTCCCTGCGCACCGACCAGACCCGCACCCTCGGGCTGGTCATCAGCGACGTACTCAACCCGTACTTCACCGCCCTGGCCCGCTCCGTCGAGGAAGCGGCCCGCGCGCTCGGCTACAGCGTCATCATCGGAAACGCCGACGAGCGGCCCGAGTTGCAGGACCACCACGTCCGTACGCTCCTCGACCGCCGCATCGACGGGCTCCTGGTGTCTCCCGCCGACGGCGGCTCCCCCCAGATGCTCGACGCGGCCCGCGGCGGCACCCCCATGGTCTTCGTGGACCGCTGGATTCCGGGTGTGGACGTACCCGTCGTGCGCGCCGACGGAGTTCCCGCCGTACGTGACCTGGTCGCCCACCTCCACCGCCTCGGCCACCGCAAGCTCGCCATCATCGCGGGCCCGGCGGCCACCACCACCGGCAGCGAGCGCGTCGAAGCCTTCCGCGAGGCGCTCAGGGAGCACGGACTTCCGCTGCCCGATGCCTACATCGGCCAGGGAGACTTCCAGGCGGACAGCGGGCGGCGCGCCACCGAGCGTTTCCTCGCGCTGCCCGAGCCTCCCGAAGTCGTCTTCGCCGCCGACAACCTGATGGCCCTCGGCGCCCTCGACGCGATCCGCGCGCGCGGCATGCGCGTTCCGCAGGACATCGGGCTCGCCGCCTTCGACGACATCCCGTGGTTCGTCCACACCGATCCGCCGATCACCGCCATCGCTCAGCCGACCGGCGAGCTGGGCCGGGCCGCCGTACGGGCGCTCGTCGACCTCATCGAGGGCCGGCCCCCGCAGTCCGTCACCCTTCCCGCCCATCTCGTCGTACGCCGGTCCTGCGGCGAGGGTGAGCAAAGCCAGAGGAGCAACCTGTGAGCAGCCAGGACGAGTTGCTGCGCATCGAAGGCATACGCAAAACCTTCCCCGGCGTCGTCGCGCTCGACTCCGTCGACTTCGACCTGCGGCGCGGCGAAGTGCATGTGCTGCTCGGTGAGAACGGCGCCGGCAAAAGCACGCTGATCAAGATGCTCTCCGGCGCCTACCGGCCCGACAGCGGCCGGATTCTCGTCGACGGGAACGAGGTGCGCGTCCAGGGGGCACAGGACGCCGAGCGGCTCGGCATCGCCACCATCTACCAGGAGTTCAACCTGGTGCCCGAGCTGACCGTCGCCGAGAACATCTTCCTCGGCCGCCAGCCCCGCCGCTTCAAGATGATCGACCGCAAACGGATGGAGGCCGACGCGCAGGAGCTGCTGAAGCGGGTCGGCGTGCGGGTGTCGCCGAAGGCCAAGGTGCGCGAACTGGGCATCGCCCAGCTCCAGATGGTGGAGATCGCCAAGGCGCTCAGCCTCGACGCGCGCGTACTGATCATGGACGAGCCGACCGCCGTCCTGACCAGCGGAGAAGTGGACAAGCTCTTCCGTATCGTGCGGCAGCTGCGCGAGGACGGGGTGGGGATCGTCTTCATCACCCACCACCTCCAGGAGATCGCGGCCCTCGGAGACCGCGTCACCGTTCTGCGCGACGGCCGCAGCATCGGCCAGGTGCCCGCCTCCACGCCCGAGGACGAACTCGTACGCCTGATGGTCGGGCGCAGCATCGAGCAGCAGTATCCGCGCGAGCGCCCGGAGGAAGCGGGAGACGCGTTGCTCTCCGTCCGTGGGCTTACGCGCAACGGCGTCTTCCACGACGTCAGCTTCGACGTCCACGCCGGTGAGGTCGTCGGCCTCGCCGGGCTCGTCGGTGCCGGACGCACCGAAGTCGTACGCGCGGTCTTCGGCGCCGACACCTACGACGCCGGAAGCGTAGAGGTGCGCGGCGAGCGGCTTGGCAAGGGCGACGTGAACGCCGCCATGGGCGCCGGGATCGGGCTCGTACCCGAGGACCGAAAAGGGCAGGGGCTGGTGCTCGACGCCTCCGTGCAGGAGAACCTCGGCCTGGTCACGCTGCGTTCGGCCACCCGCGCCGGCTTCGTGGACCGCAAGGCTCAGCGCGCGGACGCCGCCCGGATCGCCGAGCAGTTGGGCGTACGGATGGCAGGCCTCGGCCAGCACGTCCGTACCCTCTCCGGCGGCAACCAGCAGAAGGTCGTCATCGGGAAGTGGCTGCTCGCCGACACCAGGGTGCTGATCCTCGACGAGCCGACGCGCGGCATCGACGTCGGCGCCAAGATCGAGATCTATCAGCTGATCAATGAGCTGACCGCTGCCGGACACGCCGTCCTGATGATCTCCAGCGACCTCCCCGAGGTGCTCGGCATGAGCGACCGCGTGCTGGTCATGGCCCAGGGCCGGATCGCCGGCGAACTCCCCGCGCACGAAGCGACCCAGGACGCGGTAATGGCGCTGGCCGTGAACGTAACCAAGAACGAAGTGGAGGGCTCCCGTGGCCACTGACACACTCAAGAGCAACACGGGCGCGAGCGCCGGCGCCGCGAGCGCCGTCCGGCGCATCCTGCTCGACAACGGCGCGCTGAGCGCCCTGGTGGTCCTGGTAGTGGCGATGTCGCTGCTCTCCGGCGACTTCCTGACCACGCAGAACCTGCTCAATGTGGGTGTGCAGGCCGCCGTGACGGCGATCCTCGCGTTCGGCGTCACGTTCGTCATCGTCTCGGCCGGCATCGACCTGTCGGTCGGATCGGTGGCCGCGCTCTCGGCGACCGTCCTCGCCTGGATGGCCACGTCCGAAGGCGTCCCGGTGTGGATCGCGGTGATTCTCGCCGTCGGTACGGGCATCGCCTGCGGCCTCGTCAACGGAGCACTCGTCTCGTACGGGAAACTCCCGCCGTTCATCGCCACGCTGGCCATGCTCTCGATCGGCCGCGGTCTGTCCCTGGTCATCTCGCAGGGCAGCCCGATCGCGTTCCCCGACTCCGTGTCGGTGCTGGGCGACACGCTCGGCGGCTGGCTGCCGGTGCCGGTTCTCGTGATGATCGCGATGGGGCTCGTGACCGCCCTCATCCTCGGGCGTACGTACATCGGGCGCTCGATGTACGCGATCGGCGGCAACGAGGAAGCGGCCCGGCTCTCGGGCCTGCGCGTCAAGCGGCAGAAGCTCGTCATCTACGCCCTGTCCGGTCTCTTCGCCGCCGTCGCGGGCATCGTCCTCGCTTCCCGTCTGGTCTCCGCGCAGCCGCAGGCCGCGCAGGGTTACGAGCTGGACGCGATCGCGGCGGTCGTCATCGGCGGCGCCAGCCTGGCGGGCGGTGTCGGCAAGGCGTCCGGCACGCTGATCGGCGCGCTCATACTCGCCGTACTGCGCAACGGCCTGAACCTGCTCTCCGTTTCCGCCTTCTGGCAGCAGGTCGTCATCGGCGTCGTGATCGCGCTCGCGGTTCTGCTGGACACGCTGCGGCGGCGGGCCGGTGGGGGATCGGCGGCCCCCACGGCTTCGTCGGGTGCGTCCGGGAACGGCCGTAAGGGCGCGGCGAAACTCGCGATCGGCGCGGTGTGCGTGGCGGCCGTCGTGGGAGGCGTGTCCTTCTTCAACTCCGGCTCGCCGGGAACGACCACCAAGATCAGCATGTCGCTGTCCACCCTCAACAACCCCTTCTTCGTACAGATGAAGGAGGGCGCTCAGGCGGAGGCCAGGGACGCCGGTATCGACCTCACGGTGACGGACGCGCAGAACGACGCCTCCCAGCAGGCCAACCAGCTCCAGAACTTCACCGGCGAGGGCGTGAAGTCGATCATCGTCAATCCGGTGGACTCGGACGCGGTCGGGCCCGCCGTACGGGCCGCCAACAAGGCCGGCATCCCGGTGGTCGCCGCCGACCGAGGCGTCAACAAGGCCGACACCGCCACGCTCGTCGCTTCCGACAACGTCGCGGGCGGCAAGCTCGCCGCGAAGGCGCTGGCCGAGAAGCTCGGCGGCAAGGGCGAGATCGTCGTGCTGCAAGGCACCGCGGGCACCTCCGCCAGCCGCGAACGCGGCAAGGGCTTCGCCGAGGGGCTCAAGGCGTACCCGGGGATCAAGGTCGTCGCGACCCAGCCCGCGGACTTCGACCGCACCAAGGGCCTGGACGTCATGACCAACCTGCTCCAGTCCCACCCCGGGATCAGTGGCGTCTTCGCCGAGAACGACGAGATGGCGCTCGGCGCGGTCAAGGCGCTCGGCAGCAAGGCGGGCAAGTCGGTGGACGTCGTCGGCTTCGACGGAACGCCGGACGGGCTGAAGGCGGTTGAGGGTGGCACGCTGTACGCGTCCGTGGCTCAGCAGCCGAAGGAGCTCGGGAAGATCGCCGTTCAGAACGCGGTCAAGGCGGCGCAGGGCAAGAAGGTCGACAGCATGGTGAAGGTGCCGGTCAAGGTCGTGACGAAGAAGAACGTCGCTGACTTCTCGTGACGGCGCATGACGAAAGCAGGACAGGTATGTACGACTACGACCTGCTGGTCGTAGGGTCGGCCAACGCCGACCTGGTGATCGGCGTCGAGCGCCGCCCCGCGCCCGGCGAGACCGTGCTCGGCTCCGACCTGGCCGTCCACCCCGGCGGCAAGGGCGCCAATCAGGCCGTCGCGGCCGCCCGCCTCGGCGCCAGAACGGCTCTGCTGGCCCGCGTCGGCGACGACGCCCACGGGCGGCTGCTGCTGGAATCGCAGCGCGAGGCTGGTGTGGACACCGGTGGCGTGCGGGTCGGCGGGGCGCCCACCGGGGTCGCCCTGATCACCGTGGACCCCTCGGGTGACAACAGCATCGTCGTCTCGCCCGGCGCCAACTCCCGGCTGACCCCCGAGGACGTCCGGGACGCCGGTGCCCTCTTCGCCGGCGCCCGCGTCGTGTCGGCGCAGCTGGAGATCCCGCTGGAGACGGTGGCCGAGGTGGTACGTACGCGGGCGGCCGGGAGCCGGTTCGTACTGAACCCGTCGCCGCCCGCGCCGCTGCCCGCCGAAGTGCTCGCCGCATGCGATCCGCTGGTCGCCAACGAGCACGAGGCCAGGTACGTCCTGGGACTGGGCGACACGGCGGGCCCGGCCCCCGAGGACTGGGCGCGCGGGCTCCTCGCCCTCGGGCCGCGTTCGGTGGTGGTCACGCTGGGCGCGGAGGGCGCGCTGGTAGCCGACGGGCGTACGGGCGCCGCTGTACGGGTCCCGAGCCCTCGCGTCGACGCTGTGGACACGACCGGCGCGGGTGACGCCTTCACCGCGGCTCTGGCCTGGCGGCTCAGCCTCGGCGAGGACCTGGCGACGGCCGCCGCGTACGCGGTACGGGTGGGCGCCGCCGCTGTCACGAAGGCGGGCGCGCAGGCTTCCTTCCCGACCGCCGAGGAGGTCTCGGCGCTGTGAAGAAGGCCGGAATACTGAACCGTAGTCTGGCGGGGGCTTTGGCCGAGCTGGGCCATGGCGACGGGGTCCTCGTCTGCGATGCCGGCATGCCGATTCCGGCGGTCGGGCCGCGGGTCGTGGACCTGGCCTTCCGGGCCGGAATACCGTCCTTCGCCGACGTACTCGAAGGGCTGCTGGCCGAGCTGGTGATCGAGGGCGCGACGGCGGCGCACGAGGTGCGGGAGGCGAATCCGGCGGCGGCCGCGCTGCTGGAGGAGTGCCTTCCGGGGCTTGATCTGGTGCCGCACGACGAGCTCAAGGCGTTGTCGGCGGGAGCCCGGCTGGTGGTGCGGACCGGGGAGGCGCGGCCGTACGCGAACGTACTGCTGCGCTGCGGGGTCTCCTTCTGACGGGCGTTCCTGTTGCGGCTGCCACCGTATCCGCATCGTCCTCGATTGCCGGACGGGCTTGATCCAGCCCGTCCGGCGGTAAGAGGACCAGCCGACGCCCTACTGGCGGCGCAGCTGCCCGCGGATGGCGCCGTCGGGGTAGGGGTTGTTGTGGACGTTCGCGTAGAACTTCCCCGGCTTGCAGGCGATCTGCTTCAGTTCCCGGTACGTCAGGACCGTCGCCGCGTTGGCGGTCGTCTGGTGCGGCTTCGCCTTGATGCAGCCCTTCGACGACCCGTACGTCGGAGTCTTGAGAGTGACGACCACGGGCCCGGCCACACCGCGCTTGCCGGCGTGGATGTGCGCCGCCGTCGGCTGCGCGATCTTGCGTACGTTCAGCGAGTAGCAGAGGGTGCCGTGCTTGATCTGGTACCAGAACTCGCCGCTGCCGTCCGGGTCGCCCGGGCCGGGAACTTCCTCGCGGCCGGTGAGGTCGCCCGGCCGTGGGCGACCCTGTCCCCGCCGTGCTTGTCGGGGTTCGCACTGGCAGCGGCGGCGGCCGGAACGGCCAGAGTGGCGAGGGCGGCCGCGCAGGAAACGGCCGAGACCATCAGGGTGGTCGGAACACGCAGGGACTTCTTCTCATCTCTGTGTGGGGCGATCGGAGCGGCGCGAAGCCCGGTGGCTCGCTCGGAGGTCCGACTGCAGGTTCAACACAAGGACACCCGCACCCATCCCTCACCATTTGTGCGGCTGGATGGGTGCGGGTCGTCCGGAGCGGTTCAGGTCACCGTCGGTACGACCACGGTCCACGTCACCGCGACGCCGGCCCGCCACGGCCCGCCACGGCCCGGCCGGCACCGAGCCGGTCACCGGGCGTACCGGAAGAGCTCTCGAGTTCGGAGATTGGCTGAAGTGAACTACTGGTGGGCTATGGGTATTTGGTGAGAGGTTGCGCCTCGTTACGTGCCGTCGAAGTCGCGTAAGGAGTGCGCTCATGCTCAGAACCAGCCGCCGGAGAGCCGGCCGAACAGCACAGTGGGCAGTCGTCGGGGTGGCCCTGGTCGCGGCCGGCCTTGTGGCCCCGGGCTCGCAGTCCGCCGGAGCGGCCACGGCCGCCGAGGGTGTTTCCGACGTACTGCGCGGTCCTGCCGCCCCGGCGGAGTACAGCTACCTGCAGAAGAAGATTCCGGGACAAGCGCTGCCTCGCCACGCGTACGACTCCGCCGCTGACCAGGCCGCCGAGTTACCCCGTACGCCCGGCAAGTGGAAGTCCCTCGGCCCCACCAACATCGGCGGTCGCATCGTCGATCTCGCCCTCGACCCGCACGACGGCGACACCGTCTACGCGGCGGCCGCCAGCGGCGGGTTGTGGCGTTCGACCAACGCCGGGCGCACCTTCAGCCCTGCCTGGCCGCAGGACCAGACCCAGGCGATGGGCGCGGTCACCACCTCCTCCGACGGGACCCTCTACGCGGGGACCGGCGAGCCCAACCCGGGCGGCGGCAGCCTCACGTACGAAGGCACGGGCGTCTACCGCTCGACCGACGACGGCGAGAGCTGGAAGTCCGTCGGCCTGCGTGATTCCGGTACGGTCGGCGCGCTGCGCACCGATCCCCGGGACCCGGACCGCGTCTTCGCGGCCGCCGCCGGTTCGCTCTACGTCCCCGGTGGTGACCGCGGCGTGTATCTGTCCGAGAACGCGGGGAGGTCCTGGCGGCACGTGCTGGGCGTACCGAATGAATTCACTGGCGCCGTCGACGTGCAGATCGACCCCTCCGACCCCGACCGGGTGTACGCCGTCCTGTGGGACCGGCGGCGCGAGCCCGACAAGCGCACGTACGGCGGCACGGGCTCCGGCGTCTTCCGCTCCGACGACGGAGGCTCCACGTGGCGGCGGCTGGGCGGCGGACTGCCCGCCGCCGGCCCGGACGTCGGGCGTATCGGGCTCGGCGTCGCGGCATCCGAACCGGGTCGGCTGTACGCGCTCGTGGGCGACGCGAAGGGCGGCTTCGCCGGATTCTTCACGTCGGCCGACGCGGGGGAGAGCTGGACCAGGCTGCCCGACGACAGCAAGCTCGCCCAGTCGCAGGGCGGGTTCTCGTGGTGGTTCGGCAAGGTCTGGGTCGACCCGGACGACTCACGCCATGTACACGCGGCCGGGGTCGCCCTGATGACGTCCAAGGACGGCGGCGCCAACTGGACCGGCGAGAGCAACGCCGTACACGTCGACCAGCACGCCATGGTCTGGGACCCGAGCCGCCCCTCACGCGTCTACCTCGGCAATGACGGCGGCGTCTACCGCTCCGAGGCCGACGGCCACCGGGGCTGGACGAAGGCGACGTACATGCCGTGGACGCAGCTCTACAGCGTCGCCACCACCCCGCAGGACACCGGCCGGATATCGGGCGGCGCGCAGGACAACGGCTCGCTGCGGTCCTGGGGCGGGGCCGGTTTCAACGAGTATCTGGGCGGTGACGGGCTCCAGAACCTCATCAATCCGGCCGACCGCGACAACGTCTACGCCTGCTACCAGTACGGCAATTGCGCCCGCTCGGTCAATGGTGGCAACGCCATGACGTACTTCACGGCGGCGACGACGTCGGACCGGCGCAACTGGTTCACCCCGCTCCAGTTCGACCCGGTGAACCCGCGCGTCATGTACTACGGCGGCAACCGTTTGAACCGCTCCACCGACGGCGGAGTGAGCTGGCAGCCCATCAGCCCCGACCTCACCGGCGGGCCGAGTCGTGATACCTACCCGTACGGCACCCTCACCACCGTCGCCGCCGCCCGCGACGGCCGCACCCTATGGGCGGGTACGGACGACGGCCGCGTCTGGGTCACCCGCGACCTCGGCGCCCACTGGACGAAGGTCCTCGAAGGGCAGCCCTGGGTGACGCGGGTCGCCGTCGACCCGAAGGACCCCGGCACGGCGTACGTCTCGCTGTCCGGGTACCGCGCGGGAGAGGCGCAGCCGCATCTGCTGCGTACGACCGACGCCGGCGCGAGCTGGACCGACCTCTCCGGCAACCTTCCGCAGGCCCCGGTGAACGACGTGGTCCTGGTCGGCGGCGGCAAGCTCTACGCGGCCACGGACCAGGGCGTCTTCACCAACGGCTCCCGCGGCTGGCGGCGGCTCGGCGGCGGCATGCCACTGGTCCCGGTGGGCGACCTTGAGTACGACGCCGCGCACCACCGTCTGGTGGCGGCCACCTTCGGCCGCGGCTTCTACGAGTTCCGTACGCCGTAGTCGTCGTAGTCGCCCCCTCCGGCTGGATTGGGCTTCGCAGCCAAATTCCCGGCGCGCGAAGGGAGTTGCGGGGCACCCTCCGTCGCATCCCGTCAGCGGGCGGGGGTTAGGTTGGGGCTGACCGAACGATGTCCTGCAGGAGGCAATTTCATGGCTGAGATTGACACGGGGAAGCCGCACTCCGCCCGTTTCTGGAACTACTTCGTGGGTGGAAAAGACAACTACGAGGTGGACCGGCAGATCGGGGACGAGATCAAGGAGATCTTTCCCGGACTTGTCGATGTGGCCCTGACCAGCCGCCACTTCCTCGGACGCGCGGTGCGCAGACTCGTCGCCGAGCAGGGCATCCGGCAGTTCCTCGACATAGGTACGGGCCTGCCGACCGCCGACAACACGCACGAGGTCGCCCAGCGGGCCGCGCCCGAATCCCGGATCGTGTACGTCGACAATGACCCGCTGGTGCTCACTCACGCCCGCGCCCTGCTGGTCAGTACGCCGGAAGGCGCCACCGACTACCTGGACGCGAACCTGTACGAGCCCGACGCCGTACTGGCGGGCGCGGCGCGGACGCTCGACTTCGACCGGCCCGTGGGGCTGATGCTCCTCAACGTGCTGGGGCATGTCGCCGACTACGAGGAGGCCCGGGCGCTGGTCTCCCGCTTCGTCGACGCCCTGCCGTCGGGCAGCTACTTGGTGATCAGCGACTGCACGGCCACCAGCGAGGGCATGATCGCCGCTTCGAAGGCGTACAACTCCAGTGGCGCGGTCCCGTACTACCCGCGCGGCGTCGAGGAGGTCGCCGGGTACTTCGACGGGCTGGAGTTCCTGGACCCCGGGTTCGTGCAGGTCACGCAGTGGCAGCCGGAAGAGGGTGACGCGGTGGGCCCGGGCGTTTCGGTCGATGCCTACGCCGGGGTGGCGCGCAAGCCGTAGCCGACTCGACCCGACCCTGCGCGGAACGGGACTTGGTCCCGTTCCGCGTTCTTCCCCGGGTTGTCATGCGCACGCACTGTGTCCCGCGTCACTGTCTGGGGATCCAGGGAACGGGGGAGTACTGATGCTGTCCTCGCACGCTCGCAGAGCCCGGCCTTTACTCATGCCGCCGTGTTATTGGCGCTGCCGGCGACCACGGTCGTACCGGTGGCCACTGCCGCCGCGAACGTCGGCGACACCGGAAAGAGACCCCCCGACGAACGGCCTGACCGGCCGTATCCGGACATCGACGTACGCGGCGAGAAGCGGACCGCGCCCACCGCCAGGCAGCTGCGCGCGGCGCGGGAGCTGGACGGCGCGGGAGTGCGCTGGGGCCGCTTCGGTACGCCCCGGCTCGTCTCGCCGCGGGGGAAGGGCGCGCTGACCGGCGCCAGCGACGCCGAGCCGGGAACCGTCGCGCTGCATCACGTACGCGACCACGCCGATCTGTACGGTCTCTCGGCGGCCGAGCTTTCCGCTCTGGAGGTCGTCAAGTCCTACTGCACCAAACACAACGGCGTACGGCACGTCTTCATCGGGCAGGCGGACCCGAGCGGCGTTCCCGTACACGGTGGGCGGCTCTCCGTCGCCGTGGACAAGCGCGGGCGCATCGTCACCGTGGCCGGCAGCCTCGTCCCCGAAGTCCCCGACGCGCACGCGAGCGACGCCGCCCGGCGCCAGTGCGGTCTTCCCCGAAGTCCCCGACGCGCACGCGAGCGACGCCGCCCGGCGCCAGTGCGGTCTTCTCCGAGACCGTCGACGTGTCCACGCGGGAGAAGGCGGCGGACACGCTCGTCCTCGCCCTGCTCGACCCGGAGCGCGCCTTCGACCGTCAACTGCTGGCTGCCTGGCTGAACTTCGCGAACGGGTCCTTCGAAGCGGGCGAGAAGGTCGACACTGATGGTGACCTGAAGGCGGACACGCCGTTCCTGGAGGCGGTCCAGAACGCTGAGAAGGTACGGCTCGACCCGGATACGACACGGAAGGAACTCGCCGCGCAGGCGAAGATTTTGACGTGCATCAACGTCCCGCTCGTATGACGCGAGTTCGCACGCGGGTACGCCCGTTCCGCGCGGCTGCCGTCACCCTGATCCTGGGGGTGGCGGCAGCCGCGTGCACGGACCCGCCCGAGCTGTCCGGCACCAGCAGCACCACGACCGCCACAACTGCCCGTCCCTGGACCTCCGGGACGGCCGAGCTGCCGTCTCCGCCGCCTGCACAGCCGTCGCCCTCGCAGCCGTCCTTGCCGCAGCCGTCCTCGTCGCTGCCGTCGTCGCCAGTGCCGTCCGCCTCGTCGTTCGTCCTCACCGAGGACGACAGCGGCCGCACGGTGACCCTCAGCAGCGGCGTAACGGCGCGCCTGCGGCTCGACGGTCGCCGGCGCTGGACGCCTCCGGCGGTCGAAGGCGACGGCGCCGCCGTCGTGCTCGTACCGGTCGACTACGAAACCGACCCGGGCTTTCGTGAATGGGAGGTCCGCGCGGTGCGCCCGGGCGACGCCGTGATCCGCACCACCGGCCGCCCAGGCCCCCACCACATCGACATCACCGTTCACGTCACCGACTGAGCCGATCCGGTCATCCATCGCGGCCGAAGAAGTGATGTTCACACCTCCCAAATTCTGCTTATGTTCCAAGGGTGTTCGACACGCGGCACATCAAGACATTCCACGAAGTGGTCAGAACCGGCTCCTACTCCGCGGCCGCCCGCGCGCTCGGATACACGCAGCCCGCGATCACCCAGCAGATGAAGGCGCTCGAACGCGACGTCGGTACACCCTTGTTCACCCGCTTCGGGCGCGGCCTGCGGCTGACCGAAGCCGGGGAGACGCTGTCGCGGCACGCGACCGTCATCCTCGACGACATGTCCGCCGCGCGGCAGCAGATGAGCTCCCTCACCCGGCTGCGCGCCGGGCGCGTGCGCGTCTGCGCCTTCCCCAGCGCCAATGCCACCCTCGTCCCCGAGGCCATGGCCCTGCTGGCCGCCGGCCACCCGGGGATCGGCGTGGAACTCCTGGAGGAGGAGCCGCCCGAGTCGCTGCGGCGCCTCGTGAGCGGTGAATGCGACATCACGCTCGCCTTCACCTATCCGGGGCTGCACGAAGACGTACCGGACGAGGTGATGGAAGTACCGCTGATGGAGGACCAGCTGCTGGTACTGCTGCCGACCGGTCATCTGCTCGCGCGGCGCCGCGCCGTGCGGCTGGCCGACCTCGCGGGCGAGCGCTGGATCGCGGGCTGCCGGCGCTGCCGCGTCCACTTCCTGCATGAGTGCGCCGAACAGGGCTTCGCCCCCGACATCGCCTTCACCACCGACGACAACCTTGTGGTGCAGAGCCTCGTCGCGGAGGGGCTCGGCGTCGCCATGATGCCGGGCCTGGTCCTCAACTTCCTCCGCCACCCCAAAGTGGCGGGGCGTGCGTTGCAGCCGGCGTCCCGGCGGCGGATTTCGGCGTACGTCCTGCGCGAGCATCTGCGGATTCCGGCCACCGCGCTGGTGCTCGGAGAGCTCAAGACGGTCGCGGCGAACAAGATCGGCTGCTGACATCGCCCCCAACTCATAAGCGCAGCTTGGCCGATGCCGCACAGACCCTCCTTGGACGTAGCGGCCGGGTGGCCCGAGGCTGCGGCTATGACCTCTTCGGCTTCTTCAACCGCGGCGACTGCAAGCACCGCAGCCACGGCGGTGCGTACGACGACTCGGCTCGCCGTCCTGATCTCCGAAATCCGCGAGGCCGTCGGCCTCGGCCTGCCGCCCGACCCGACGGCGTACCTCGTCGGCGAGCGGCTCGCGCCGCACCTCGGCGCCGACGACCTGCTCACCGCGGGGCAGCGCGCGAGCGATCCGGAGCGCTACCGCCAGCATCTGCTGCACGCGGAGCGCGACGGCAGCTTCTCGGTCGTCGCACTCGTCTGGCTGCCCGGCCAGCGCACCCCGGTGCACGACCATGTGGCGTGGTGCACGACCGGCGTCCACGCGGGCGCCGAACACGAGCGGCGCTACCGGCTCGTCCCGTCCTGCGACGGCACCGCGGCGCGGCTGGTCGCCACGGCCGACATCGTCAACCCGCAGGGGACGGTGTGCGGGTTCGCGCCGCCCGGTGACATCCACCGGGTGTGGAACGCGGGCACGGACGTGGCGATTTCCCTGCACGTGTACGGCGCGGACCTGTCACGCCTGGGCACGAGCGTCCGCCGCGTGTACGAGCCGGGGGATGAGCCGCAGCCCCATTGACCGTCCCACGGAGTCGCCATCGCCGTCGGGGTGGTCTTTCTGCGCCGGTTGTATACAACCCCGACCGCCCGCGCCCTGACCGGAGGCCCAGAATCCGGCGGCCGGGCCGACCAGTGACGGAGCGCCGGGTAACGGTCGTTCACTCGTACCGGACCGAAGTGCGCGGATAGATTCCACCCGCCGCGCTGCCCGGCTACGCTCGAGATCCGCCACGGTTTTGGGGAGGGATGATGGTGTCCGGCACGGAGCACCCGGTCACCGTCCCGCTGCTGGAACGAGAGACGGAACTCGCCGCCGCCGCACACGCCGTCGAAGCGCTCTGCGCGGACGCGTCTGCCGGTGGAGTTCTCGTCTTCAGCGGCGAGGCCGGCCTGGGCAAGACAGCGCTGCTGTCCGAGATTCGGCGACTGGCCGAGGGACGGTGCGCGGTGTGGTCCGCGCGAGGTGGCGAGACGGTCACCTCCGTCCCCTTCCACGTCGTACGGCAACTCCTGCAGCCCGCGATCGCGCTGCCCGGCGCGGTGGACACCAGGGAGCTGCTCGGCGACGGGTACGAGATCATCGGCCCCGCGCTCGGCGTGGCGCCGCCCGACGGCCGGGCCGATCCCCAGGGTGTCCGTGACGGCCTGGACACCCTGCTCCTGCGCCTGGCAGCCGCACACCGGCCGCTGGTCCTGATGGTCGACGACGCGCACTGGTCCGACCTGGAGACGCTCGGCTGGCTGGCGTCCTTCGCCCAGCGCGACGACCTTCCCGCGCTCGTCGTCATCGCGTACCGCACGGAGGAACCCAGCGGCGACACCGCGGAATTCATCCGCGCGATGGAAGCCGCCGCCCGGCAGTGCGTCTCCCTGCGGGCGCTCACCCCCGACGCCGTGGCGAACCTCGCACGGGCCGCCCTCGGCGAGCACGCGGACGATCCGTTCTGCCGTGAGTTGTGGGCCGTCACCGGCGGGAACCTCTACGAGACCGTGGAGCTCGTCGCCAAGGTGTGCGACGAACGCCTGGATCCCGTCGAGGGTTCCGCGGGCTCCCTGCGCGCCCTCGGCGCGTCCGCGCGTGGCACCGGCCTGATCAACCGGCTGGAAGAACTGGGCACCGCCACCACCAGGTTCGCCTGGGCGGCCGCCATTCTCGGTACGGAGATCTCCCTGGACCTGGCCGCATCGCTCGCCGGGCTGGGCCGCGCCCAGGCCGCCGACTGCGCCGAACGCCTGCGCGCGGCCCGCATACTCGCGGGCACGGACCCGATGGAGTTCGTCCACCCGCTCATCGCGGGCGCCGTCTACCGTGCCATTCCACCGGCCACCCGCACCGCCATGCACGGCCAGGCCGCCTGGGCCGTCACGCAGGCGGGCAGGGGCGCGGCGGCCGCCGCCAGGCACCTCCTCGAAGTCCACCCGGACGACGACCCGGAGCTGGTCGCCCAGCTGCGCGAGGCCGCCTCCGAGCACCTCGCCGTCGGTGCTCCGGACGCCGCCAGGCGCTGTCTGGAGCGCGCCGTACAGGAGCCTCCGCTGCCGGAAGAGCATGCCTCGGTGCTGTACGAACTGGGCTGCGCCACCCTCCTGACCTCGCCGGCCACCACGGTGGGCCACCTGCGGGCCGCCCTCGGCATGCCCGGCCTGGACGCCGCTCAGCGTGTGGACGCGGTCTTCCGGCTGTCCCAGGCACTCACCCACAACAACCAGACGCGGGAAGCGGCGCAGGTCGTGGCCGCCGAGGTCGCCAGGAGCGCCCCCGGCCCGGACCGGATGCGGCTCCAGGCCGTGCACTTCCTGTGGGAGGGCGTCCAGGCGGCCGAGGACGACGGCCCCGGCCGCTCCCGGCGCCTCGCCGCGATGGCCGACGGCCTCCAGGGCCGCGACAACTCCGAACGCGTGCTGCTCATACTCAGGGCTTTCGACGGGACCGCACGCGGGGAGAACGCCGAGGAGATCGTGCAGATCTCCGACCGCGCCCTCCTGGACGGCAGGCTCGCGCCCGGCCTCGGCTGGACCAACACCGCCTGGGGCTTCGAGCCGCCGGCCCTGCTGGGCCTCACGTACGCCTTCGCGGACCGGCTCGACCGGGCCGAGAGCCTCTTCGACGAGGCCCTGCGCGCCTTCGAGATCTCCGGCTGGAGCGGCGGCCATCTCGCCTTCGCCCACGCCCTCGTCGGCTACTTGCAGCGCAGGCGCGGCAGACTCGCCCAGGCCGAGATGTACCTGCGCGAAAGCCTGCGCCTTGCCGAGCGCGTCGGGAACGGCCTGCCGATCCACTGGGACGCCGCCTGCATGCTCATCGACACGCTGCTCGCACAAGGCAGGATCGACGCCGCCCAGGAGGCGGCCGACCGCCACGCGTTCGCGCCGCCGTACCCGTCGTCGATCGTCATTCCCGACGCGCAGTGCGTACGGGGAAGGCTGCTGCTCGCCCAGGGCCGCACCAAGGAAGCCGTCGTCGAACTCGAAGCCGCGGGAGAGGCGTTGACCGCGCGGGGCCGGCACAACGGTGTCATGGCCCCGTGGGCGAGCGATCTCGCCCGTGCGGTGGCCGCCGACGACCCCGGCCGTGCCGCGGAACTCGCCGCCTATGTGCGGGACCGCGCGGAGCGCTTCGGCACGGACACCGCCATCGGGGAATCACTGCGCTGTGCGGCTGCCCTGGAGGAGGGCGGGAAGGCGGTGGAGCTGCTGGCCAAGGCGGTCGCGTTCCTCGAAGGATCCCCTTGTGCGTACGAGCACGCCGTGGCGCGCGTCGAGTACGGCATCGCGGCGCGGTCGGAGCGCGAGCTGGCCAAGGGCCTGGCCCTCGCCGAGCAGTGCAGCGCCGACGGACTGGTGAAGCGCGCCCGGGAAGCGCTGCGTTCCCTCTGAGGAACGGCGCAAGACCGTTCCCGGGAACGTGCGGAGACCGCGCCGCGACGCACCGCTGCCCTAACGCCTGGAACAGCGCAGGCTCTTCAGATCGACGGTGTCCGCCATCGTCCGCATCCCGAGGTCGTTGGGGTGCAGATGGTCGCCGCTGTCGTACGCCGGGAGGATCCGGGTCGGCGCGGCCGGGTCCATGACCGCCTTGTCGAAGTCGACGACCGCGTCGAACGCGCCGCTGTCACGGATGAAGGCATTGACCTCCTGCCGTACGGCCTCTCCGGCCGGCGTCCACTCCCGCCAGCCCTCGTACGGCATGACCGTCGCCCCGACGACGCACACACCGGCGGCGTGCGACCTGTCGACGATCTGCCGGTAGCCGGCGATCAGTTCGGCGGCTGTCGGCGCGGGGACGGCCTTGATGTCGTTGACCCCTTCGAGCAGCACCATGGTGCGCACGCCGTGCTGCGAGAGCACGTCCCGGTCGAGGCGCTTGAGCGCGCTCTCGCCGGAGCCGTCCTTGAGGACCTTGTTGCCCGAGATGCCCTCGTTGGCCACGCCCTTGACGCGCGAGCCGGGGTCGGCGTCCAGCCTGCGGGCCAGGAAGTCCGGCCAGCGGCGGTTGGTGTCGCGGGTGGAGATCGCGCCGTCGGTGATCGAGTCGCCGAGCGTCGCCACGGCGCCCGTGCCGCGCCTGGCGCCCACCGTCACGGCGTCGAGGTAGAACCACGAGGTGATCTTCTGGGTGTAGGGCGCGGCGGAGTCGTCGGCGGCGTGGTTGCCGACGGGTGCGATGTACGACGTCTGCAGGGCCATCTTGTGGCCGGTCGCGGCGCCGCCCGCGCTCCGTACGTACAGGCTGACGGCCAGGTCGGACTGCGGCCGTACGGTGCCCGGCAGCGGGTCGCTGTAGACCGAGCCGCCGGGCGGGACGGTGACCGACGGCGATCCGGCGAAGGACAGTGGCCGGTTGGTGCCCGGCACCAGCGCGGCGCCGGTGGCCCGCAGTCCGGCGTACGCGCGGCCGAAGGTCACCGGCTGGGTACCGAAGGCGTTGGAGAGCCGGACGCGCAGCCCGCTGCCGCCCGCGCTGGTGCGTACGACGAGCCGGTACGTACGCTCAGGGGCGGCGCCGGCGGTGGACAGCCGGTCCGTGCTGGCGGCCCATGTGACGACGGGCGTTCTGCCGGGCTCGGCGGCGGAGGGCGGTCCCGAGGCGAGAACCGTTCCGATCGCGACGGCGACAGCGGTGACGGCGGTCAGGGCGGCGTGCAGGGTGGCGTGCGGGGCGTGTCTGCGTAACGAGGGTCTGTTCATGGCGCGGAGATTCCTCCCCTGAGCTGGGCATGCCAGAACCGGCACTCAGGGAATTGACTCGCGGCCCGCCATGCGTTGTCCAGGGTGCGAAATCGGAACGGCGGCTCGCGCGGTGGCGGGTCAGGACCCCTGACGCGGCACAGTCGACCACGCCGGAGCGGTGCCCGCGACCCGGCAGACCATCAGGTAGAGCGGAATCGGCGGCGTGTACGGCGCGCCGCCTTCCGGTGAGTGGATCAGGCGCGGACGCGTCGCGGGTACGTACGCCCCGGGGACGTAACGGGCGGGCTGCGGCCAGACGAGCCCGAGGTCCGACTCGGCCGGCACGATCCACCACCACCAGTCGGCGTCGGCGAAGACGCACCCCGGCCGGGACAGGTGCGCCATCATCCGGAACCCGTGCCGCGCGGGAAGCCCCACCGCGTCACAGCCGAGCGGCGCCGACAGCCCTGGCGGGACCGGCAGACGGACCCTCCCGTTGCGCCGTCCGCCGTCCTGCTCGCCGTTCTGTACGTCGTTCTGTACGCCGCTCCCTTGCCGCCGGGCGCGCGACAGCCTGCCGGCCGGCAGGCTGGTCATCACGGACCTCAGCAAGGAAGCTCCGCCCAGACGATGCGCCCGGGACCGTCCGCCACATCGCGCGTTCCCCAGAAGCTGCTCAAGGTGTCGACGAGTTGCAGCCCGCGTCCGTGTTCCTCGTCCCCGGCCTGGCGCAGCCGCGGGCCGGTGGGGCGCAGTCCCTGGTCCTTCACGGCGACACGCAAGCGGCCGTCGCTGTCGCGCAGCTCGCAGACGACCTGTTCGCTCGCGGTGTGCAGTACGGCATTGGTGAACAGTTCGGAGACGATCAGCGCGGCGGTGTCGCAGGCATCCTCGCCGACGCCCCACTGCGTCAGCTGTTGTCTGGTCAGGCGCCTGGCAGTGGCGACGAATTCGGCTCGTGCCGGCAAATCGAACCCGTACCGCCGTATGGCCGTCCCCCGGCAGTGGTCCATGAGCTGGGGGACGAGCGCAGTGCCTGGTGCCACGAGCGTTTCCTCACGGTGGGGGCAGCGCCGGGCAGCTGCTTCCCCCTCGGTGGGCAGCGCGCGACGTCCGCGTGAACTGGTTCACAACCCAACTCTCCCTCTGAACGGGACACTTGGCAAGGGGCACTATGAAAATGACAGAGTGTCGTTTCTTTGGTCGCGACCGCGTGGCACACTGCTCGCAACAGCCCATGGGGAGGTCTGAAGTGAGTGAACCGAGGTCCGCCCCGACGGTGGGTCAGGTCGTTCTCGGGAAGCGCCTGCTGGACCTGCGCGAGAGAGCGGGCCTGAGCCGTGAACAGGCCGCCAAGGTGCTCCGCGTCACGCCGGCCACCATCCGCAGGATGGAGACGGCCGAGGTCGCGCTCAAAATCCCCTACGTGCAGCTCCTGCTGCAGGCGTACGGGCATTCCGCTCACGACATCGACTCCTTCGTCGAGCTGGCCGAGGAGGCGAACAAGCCCGGCTGGTGGCAGCGGTTCCACGGCATCCTGCCCGACTGGTTCAGCATGTACGTCAGCCTGGAGGGCGCCGCGTCGCTCATCAGGGCGTACGAACCGCAATTCGTGCCGGGCCTTCTGCAGACCGAGAGCTACGCCCGCGCCATCATGCGCAGCGGAGCCATCGGCCGGACCGGCTCCGGGGCCGCCGACGCCATCGAGCGGCATGTCGCCCTGCGCATGGAGCGCCAGAGCCTCCTCACCCGCCCCGACGCCCCGAAGTTCTGGGTCGTCATGGACGAGACGGTCCTGCGCCGGCCGGTCGGCAGCCCGGATGTGCTGGGGGAGCAGATCGACCGCCTCCTGGAGGCCGTCGAAATGCCGAATGTCACCCTGCAGGTCGTCGAGTTCTCGACGGGGCACCACCCCGGGACCTACGGCCCGTTCGTCCTCTTCCGCTTCGCCGTACCGGAACTCCCGGACATGGTCTACAGCGAGTACCTGACCGGCGCCGTCTATCTCGACGCGCGCCCCGAGGTGGCGGCCCACCTTGAGGTCATGGACCGCATGGCGGCTCAGGCCGCGACTGCACAACGCACAAAGGAGATTCTCAGAAATCTCCGCGAGGAGCTATGAGATGGACTGGATATACAACGGCATGCCCGCGAACGACCTGCCCGCGGAGGGCTGGTACAAGCCGTGGAGCGGAGGCAATGGCGGCAACTGCATCGAGGCGATGAAGCTGGCCGACGGCAGGGTCGCCGTCCGCCAGTCCGCCGACCCCGAGGGTCCCGCGCTCATCTACACGCCCGGCGAGATCGCCGCCTTCATCCGGGGAGCGAAGGCCGGCCAGGCCGACTTCCTCCTCACCTGAGTTCCCTCCCTTCGCCTTTTCCCCTTCCCCTTCCCTCTTCCCCCGTTCACAGTCAACCGTTCACCCACGACCCATGGAGCGCCGTATGACCGGGCAAGAGCACACCGCCATCGAGATCGACACCAGCAAGCCGCATCCGGCGCGCATGTACGACTGGTTTCTGGGCGGGAAGGACAACTATCCGGTCGACGAGGAGATGGCACGCCAGCTCCTCACCCTCGACTCCCGGGGGCGCGACATGGCGCGGGTCAACCGGGCGTTCATGCACCGTGCGACGCGCTGGCTCGCCGAGAACGGCGTATTACAGTTCCTCGACATCGGTTCGGGCATACCGACCGAGCCGAACCTTCACCAGATCGCCCAGCACACCGCTCCCGACGCGCGCATCGTGTACTGCGACAACGACCCGATCGTGCTTGCCCACGCGGGGGCTCTGTTGCGCTCCACGCCGGAGGGTGCCACCGAGTACATCCAGGCGGACGCCCGTGAACCCGACGTCATCCTGGAGAGGGCCGGCAAGACGCTCGACTTCACGAAGCCGGTCGCGCTGTCCCTCGTCGCCCTTCTCCACTTCGTGGGTGACGAGGACGGTCCGCACGCACTGGTGAACCGGCTGATGGACCGGCTGGCGCCCGGCAGCTTCCTCGTCCTGTCCCACATCACCGGGGACTTCGACCCGGAGGGCGCGGCGAAGGCGTCCGCGCTGTACGCCGCCAAGGGGCTCACGCTGCGGCCGCGCTCGCGTGAGGAGTTCACCGAGTTCTTCAACGGCTTCGAGCTCGTCGACCCCGGTGTCTCGCTGGCCGCGGACTGGCGGCCGGAGCTGGGCGAAGTGGTCCCGGTTACGGGCGACGACCCGATCCCGGGCTACACGGGCGTGGCCCGCAAGCTCTGAGGCGGCGGGCCCCAGACCCCAGGAGCGGGCTCTGGGGCAGCGCCTCCACGCGGCGGAGCCACAAAGTGGCACAGCGGGAAGGGGCCGATAGGGGAAAGCCCCGCAGGGTACGCCCGCCCTAGTCGGCAGATCCGCCGCCGGTGAGGCCGTCGAGTACCGACGTGACGCGGTCCCAGGTGGCCAAGTCGCGGTCCATCGGCGGAACCTCCCGACCGCGACCACCGTCGCCCCACTCACCCGCGACCGCCACCGCGTCCCGCCCACCCGCCGCC
>NZ_JAGGPA010000065.1 GCF_018614035.1 Streptomyces sp. ISL-96 | reverse complement strand
CAACTATGCGGGCACCATCCCGACGCCGGAGCAAACCCCCGGATCAGGTCGAACCCGTACACCACTTCCATGGACGCAACCCATGCTCGCCCTGCTCCGCTTCCATTCCCCCACTCGCGATCAGGCGTGGCGGGCCACTGTTCGACAGGTGTGGGAGCAGGTGGAGCAGCGTGACCAGTGGAACCGGGAGGCACACCACGAACTCCTCACCTACATGTTCCCCGCCTGGCACGGGACGGGCGGCGAGATGTTCCATTGGGCGCAGGAGCGGTGCGCCCATGCTCCCCGAGGCCTGCCCCTGCACACCCTTCCCCTGGTCGCGCTCGCCGAGTCCCACCGTCAGCGGATGGAGAAGGACGGCGACCGGTACGGCCTGACGGTCCATCCGTGGACGGACAATCCATCGACCCAGCAGGCATGGGACCACTGGTGGGCCTATCGGGCCCCTGCTCGACCCCACGCCGCGTTCTACGAGGACGCCAACTATTTCGCTCACGCCTTGTCGTTCGCGAATCGCCACAGGGAAGCCGCTGAAGTCTTCGACTCGATCGGCCTGTACGCCACCGATGTGCCGTGGACCTACTGCGGGGACGCCCAGACGCTGTTCTCGCGACACCGCACCTGGGCGGTCAAGGCGTCCGCGCCGTACCCGCGGCGGCGCTGATCACCTCGTACCGCTCCCGACTGTTCCCCATTGACCATCGACACGAGAGGGCATCCCCATGCCTCTGGACATACCGAGCGTCACCCCGTCCGAGGAGGAACGCCTCGCCGAACTCGGCATCACCCAGACCCTGGACCGATCCATGTCCGGGCGGCAGAACTTCGCCGTCTCGTTCACGATCATCAGCATCCTGTCCGGCTGCCTGACCATGTATGGCTTCGGCATGAACACCGGCGGGCCCGCCCTGATCATGTGGGGCTGGGCGCTCGTCGGCCTGATGACCCTCTTCGTCGGGCTGTCCATGGCGGAGGTCTGCTCCTCCTACCCGACCTCCGCCGGCCTCTATTTCTGGGCACACAAGCTCGCCCCGCGCAGATCCGCTCCGGCGTGGGCCTGGTTCACCGGCTGGTTCAACACCCTCGGGCAGGTCGCTGTCACCGCGGGCATCGACTTCGGAGCCGCCTCATTCCTCAACGCGTACCTGAACCTCCAGTTCGGCTACGCCGCCACGCCCGGCCACACGATCGTCCTGTTCGGCCTCATCCTGCTGCTTCACGCCGTCGTGAACACGTTTCGCGTGCGGATCGTGGGCTTCTTCAACACCGTGTCCGTCTGGTGGCACCTGATCGGCGTGGTGGTGATCGTCGGCGCGCTGCTCGCCGTCCCCGACAGGCACCAGTCCCCCGGCTTCGTGTTCACCGAGTTCGTCAACAACACGGGCTGGGGCTCCGCCGTCTACGTCGGTCTCATCGGCCTGCTGATGGCCCAGTACACGTTCACCGGGTACGACGCGTCCGCCCACATGACTGAGGAGACGAAGAACGCCTCCGTCGAGGGACCGAAGGGCATCGTTCGGTCCATCCTGGTCTCGTGGGCCGCCGGCCTCGTCCTGCTCTTGGGCCTGACGTTCGCCATCCAGTCCTACGCCGGCGCCCTCGAGTCTGGGACCGGAGTGCCGCCTGCGCAGATCTTCCTCGACGCGCTCGGAGCGAGCACGGGCAAGCTGATGCTGCTCATCGTCATCGGCGCCCAACTGTTCTGCGGCATGGCCTCCGTGACCGCCAACTCGCGCATGATCTACGCCTTCTCCCGCGACGGTGCCCTGCCCTTCTCCAAGGTGTGGCTCAGACTGCACCCCGGCACCCGCACCCCCACCAACGCGGTCTGGCTGGCCGCCGGCGGCGCATTCGTCCTCGGACTGCCCTACCTCTTCAACACCACGGCATACGCCGCCGTGACGTCCATCGCGACGATCGGCCTGTACATCGCCTACGTCGTGCCCACCCTCCTGCGCCTGCGCCAGGGCGACACCTTCCGGCGCGGCCCCTGGCACCTGGGCCGCTGGTCCAAGCCCGTCGGCGTGCTCGCCGTCGCCTGGGTCGCGCTGATCACCGTACTTTTCATGCTGCCCCAGTCCGCCCCGGTGACCATCGAGACCTTCAACTACGCTCCCATCGCCGTGGGCGTGGTGCTGGCCTTCTCCGGCACTTGGTGGCTCATCTCCGCCCGCAAGTGGTTCCTCAACCCGAACCGCTCGCGGAACACCACTCCCCTCGCCCCGGCACAACAGAGGGCGGGCCGGTGATGCTCGGGCTGAGCATCTGATGTCCCGGTAGGCGGGCCGTCTGGGACGCACTGCAACGAGCACAGGCTCCAGGACGCGCCCGTCTGGAAGATGCACCGCTCTCATCTCGAGGTGTCATGCATCAGGCCGTCTGGCCTCAGAGCCTGTGGGGCGGCGAGTAGCAGAGGCCGCTCCGCAGGCTCTGAGGCCGTATCGGCTGCGTTCCCGCCTCCGCAGCAGCCAGCCACATCGACACCTATCCGAACAAACATCCCACTGGGAAGGACTGAGGTTCCATGACCGCACGTCCCGGCGCCGTTCCTGCCGCATTCACGCCGGCCCACCTCCGCATCCTCGCCAAACTGGCGACCGGCGCCAGTAGCGCGAGTGTGGCCCTCGACTTGGATATCACCATCGGCACCTTGGGGACACAGGTACAGGCCATGGGCCGCCGGGCCGGCGTCAGCGGTCGCGCCCCGCTCCTCCACACCGCCTATCGCACCGAACAGCTGCGGCGACCCGAGCGTGCGGTCTTCGACGGCGTGCTGGAGGATCACGAGCTCCAGATGGTGCAGATGGTCGCTTGTGGGGCTTCAGTCCAGGAGATCGCTGACGTGTGTCGGTTCTCCCGGGATACTGCGAGGAGCCGTCTGAGACTCTTGCGTGACCGTGCGGGGGCCGAGAACGATGTCCATCTCGTCGCTCAGGGCTGGCGCTATGGGTGGATCGACGAGTCTCTCGAGGTGAAGCCTGCGGGCTTCCTCAGCACAGTTCCAGTTCGTGGGTGACGTCCCAGCGATAGGCGCGCCCTTCACGTCGGAGTTCTACCAACTGGACTCGGTGTACGGGAACGTTCACTGAGTCCAGGGCACGCAGGGGCTGCACAGCGTCGCGCACGATGTTCGCGGGCATGCGGCGGTTGCTGTACCCGATGCCGATGTGCGGTCGGAGAGCTGACGTCGGCTTCTTCAGCGGTAGCCCGACGTCGGCACCGGCCCGGCCGAGGGCTGCGTGCAACTCGATGACGGGGGTCCATGGGGCGACGCTGTAGCGGATCGCGCCGCGGGATGCTGTGAGCGGCACCGCGTTGAGGGTGAAGGCATCAGGCATTGCCTCGCGTGCCGTAGCGATCAAGCGGTCCAGCTCGCTGGGTGCGATCTGTTCCACGGGTCCGATGCGTCCCAGCGTCAGGTGCAGCGCGTCTTCGTCGACAGCGTCGAATCCGAGGGCACGGACTTCCCTCTGGCACTGACGTGCCTGTTTGATGAGGGGGGTCGCGTCGGGGAAGGTGAGCATCCAGTAATAGGCGCGGGTCGAGGACGTCCAGCCGGGCCGGTCCCAGTGGTTGGTCATTTCCTTGACGTTGGCGAAAGCGGCCCAGTCGTGGTCCGCGATCACCGACGCGTCACTGGTGCTGGGTGGAGGGCTGGGAGGGAAGGCGCCCGGGTCTGCCGTGAGCTGCATCCGCTGCCCCTCTCCTGCGCTCCGTCGGGTGTGACGTTTTGGCAGACTTCGCCAGTTCTCTCGTCTGCGGTGTGGACTGCCAGGAGCGTAGGGCATCGGCGTACTCCCTGACGACGGCTACGTCTTTCCACTCGGTGGCCTGGGAGTGAAGTTCGCCCGCGCGCTGCACCACGGAGCGGATCGGTGGCCCGCCACCGGCCTCGAGAACTTGTCGGCCCAGGACCATGGCGTGCTCGACGTCCGGGCGCGAGCCTGCCAGGAGAGCGGTGGCGACGTCCAGGCGAACGAGGGCCTGGCTCCAGGCGGAGTCGGACTGTTCGACTAGTTCGTCGATCTGGTCGGCATAGTCGAGTACGCGTGGGGCGTTGGCGAGCGCGACGTGAACAGTCGCGGCGTTGGCCAGCGTCCGGGCCCTGCCGTAGGGCTCGAACGAAATGCAGGAGGTCAGTCCCGCGGAAACGGTGTGCCGGCTGCTGAGGTCTTCTGCTGCTGCGATCGCACGCTCGGCGCCTGCACGGTCTCCGAGCTTGCCCAGGGCCCTGGCGAGACCGTTGGCCTGGAGTCGGATGGCTTGGGGATGAGTCGGGTCGATCGCCAGCCCCATGTCAGCCCAGTGAACGGCCCGGTCGTAGTGGCCCGCGTAGTAGGCGTTGAGTGATCGCGTGCCGTGTGTCCACATGATCAGCTCGTGGTCAGCAATCTCCTTCGCCAGTTCCTCAGCCTCTGCGCAGTAGGCCTCGGCCAGTGCTTCCCGGCCGGCGTTCACGGCCATGTAACCGAGTAGGCCTGAGGCTTGGGCTGCGAGCCGGAAGAGCGCCTCGCGCTGCCGGGGCGGCTGTCGTCCGTCGAGCCGGTCCTGGACGAAGTTGCGGAGGTCGACGGCTTCGGGAGCCAGCCGCAGGGGGCCTTCGGTCTCATAGCGGTCGACGAGATCCGCTACGCCTTGCTCCAGGAGTGCGACCGTCGCGGGATCAACGTTGGAGGCGGTGGTGGCGCTCAGCCTCTTCGCGATGTCCAGCGGGTTCTCCCACGCTGGAGCGGGGATCAGGGTGGGCTGCGCGCCGCGGGCCTGAAGCCCATTCGGGGGCGCGGCCCCCGGGATGGGGATCGGCGCGACGTGCGGGGGCACGCCCATTTGCTGGAGGACGGTGATGATCTTGTCGATGTTGACCAGACGACGTGTGCCTGACTCGAGTGTCGACAGAAAGGATTGACTCAGGCCCGTGATGGCCGACATGTCCTCCTGGCGCAGGGAGGTGATCTGGCGGATCAGCCGGAAGGCTGCACCGAAGTCCCAGGCGGCCAGGGCCGCGGATACATCTCGGTTCTCCCACACTTGATCTGGAACCCTCGGCGACGCTACAGGCTCGTTACCGACGGACCGGGCGCAGCCGGCGCATCGCGTCTCACTGTTGTACCGGCTCAGGGGATTGCCGCACCGGGTACATCGACGCTCTTGCTCGTGGGCCACTGGTATCTCCCCCCAGAGTCGAGATCCTGGTTGGGGATCGTCATTGGGCGCAATCACCCCAGTGATATCACCAGGCGGATGGGCGAACGCTGGCTTTCCGCCACATCCTTGATTGCCCGTCACCACAGAGCATCGGGCACATGGACGTCCCCTTGGCGCCCAGCCTGTTCGGCTCGCTCAGAAGCCTGCCGGGCTGGATTGTCAGTGGAGGTTGGCAAGCTACGCACCCACGGGACAGCACTACGTGCGATCAGTCGACTACGCATGGTGGTGTTGCTGGCTTCGTACGGAGGAGGACGCACCACTGTGACCGACATGCCTGAGACGGTCCACCACTTGGTGGCTTCGGTGACCGGCAGGTTCCGCGTCGTCGCCGATCACTCGTCACCCGGCGATGGTCGGCCCTTCGTGTGGGAGATCGAAAGCACGAGCGGACGACGATGGTTCGCCAAGCAGAACCCCCAAGGCCCCAAGCTGCACCGGCGTGAAGTTCACGCCTATCAGCACGGCTGGACCGCCGCACTGGGGAGGGACCGGGCTCCCGTTCTGCGCGCCGTGGACGACGAAGCACGCGCCATCGTGATCACCGCAGTCCCCGGCCGGCCTGTCCGCCACCTCCGGCTGGACAGGAAGGAGGAGCAGGAGGCGTACCGCCAAGCCGGGCAGCTCCTCGCGCGACTCCATGCCGCAGAGACTGGACAGCCCGACCCTGCCTCACATACAGGAAGCTGGGGTGAGAGCGTCGAGAAGATGCTCGCCGACGCGGCCCGGTACTTGGCTGCCGACGACGTGGCGATGCTCCGCTCGATCACCACGGACACGCCCGCCGAGTTGCCTCGCGTGGTGTCGCACGGCGACTTCATGCCTCGGAACTGGCTGTGGGATCAGGCGCAACAACGGCTGAGGATCATCGATTTCGAGCGGACCTGTATCGAGCCCGCCGTGTGGCGGGATCTTCCCCGCCTCCGCTACCGGATCCTGCGTGGCCGGCCTGATCTGGAAGCGGCGTTCGAGGCAGGCTACGGGCGCACGCTCACCGCCGGGGAGCGCCAGGCATGTTCCGCGTACGCCGCGCTCGATGCGCTGAGCGCCCTGCGCTGGGGCATCGAGCACCACGACGTTGGATCCGTCGACGAGGCCCACACCATGCTGCGGCACCTCCAGGTCGAGCACCACGCCCGCATTCGCGAGGGCAGGAGCCGATGAGCACGTTCACCGGTGCCCACTTCTCCACCAACGGCGTACTCCTGGAGAACAACGCGCTCACGGGGCGCACCGCGTGTCGCCCTTCGCGATACGGAAAGCGGAGAACAGCATGATCGACGATGACTGGGGTGACGACCTCGCGGCCGATGTACTGGCAGACCGCTACGGGCTGACGGTCGAGGCAATCGAGCCGGTGCCGATGGGGACCGACACCATCAACCGGCGCGTCCTGACGACAGGTGGTCAGCGGTTGTTCGTCAAGGAGTACGCGTCGGCCGCCGCTGTACATGCGGCTCGCTCAGCATGGGACATGTCTGAGTTCTGCCGGGCCGGAAGATTTCAAGTC
>NZ_JAGGPA010000064.1 GCF_018614035.1 Streptomyces sp. ISL-96 | reverse complement strand
GGGGCTTTTCTGCGTTCCGGGGATGCCCGTACCCCTGTGTGCCCGGCGGCTGTGGCTGAGGGTAGGGTCAGGTGCATCATTGGCACGTTCTCTCAGGAGGCCCCCGGGTGGAGGTCCAGGAGACCCGCGTTCAGACGGACCGGGTGCTCACCATCCCGAACATCCTCAGCATGGCTCGCCTCGCCGGCGTGCCTTTGTTTCTGTGGCTGATTCTCCTGCCCGTGTTCGGTGGGCCCAAGAGCGACGGCTGGGCATTGCTGGTGCTGATGCTCAGCGGCATCAGCGACTATCTCGACGGAAAGCTCGCCCGCCGCTGGAACCAGATCAGCAAGCTCGGGCGACTGCTCGACCCTGCGGCTGACCGGCTGTACATCCTTTCCACCCTGCTTGGACTCACCTGGCGCGAGATTCTGCCGCTGTGGCTCACAGCTGCCCTTTTGGCCCGTGAGCTCATGCTCCTGGTCATGGTCGGCATCCTCCGCAAGTACGGCTATCCGCCGCCGCAGGTGAACTTCCTCGGGAAGGCCGCGACCTTCAACTTGATGTACGCCTTCCCGTTGCTGCTTCTCAGTGACGGAAGCGGCTGGCTGCCGTCACTGGCTGCTATTTTCGGATGGGCGTTCGCCGGATGGGGTACAACTCTGTATTGGTGGGCAGGAATCCTTTACGTGGTCCAGGTCCGCCGGCTGGTGAAGGCGGAGACCGCGGCCGATTGAGCCTGCCGATTGCGGCGCTGTCCGGTGCCCGATTGTCTGCGCATGATGCCTCTCGGGCAGTCCCGGACGGGCGAAGTCGGCTAGACCGTAGTCTCTTCAAGGAGGACTTTTCCGACATGAAGGCCGTCGTGATGGCTGGTGGCGAAGGCACGCGTCTTCGCCCCATGACCTCGAGCATGCCAAAGCCGCTCTTGCCGGTTGCCAATCGGCCGATCATGGAGCATGTGCTACGGCTGCTCAAGCGGCATGGGCTCAATGAAACCGTCGTGACCGTGCAGTTTCTGGCTTCGCTCGTCAAGAACTACTTCGGTGACGGCGAAGAGCTCGGAATGGAGCTCACCTATGCCAATGAGGAGAAGCCACTCGGCACTGCCGGCAGTGTGAAGAACGCTGAAGAAGCATTGAAGGACGATGCCTTCCTCGTCATTTCTGGCGATGCTCTCACCGACTTCGACCTCACTGATCTGATCAGATTCCACAAGGAGAAGGGCGCGCTGGTCACGGTGTGCCTGACCCGGGTGCCGAACCCTCTGGAGTTCGGCATCACGATTGTGGATGAGGAAGGAAAGGTCGAGCGGTTCCTCGAGAAGCCCACGTGGGGGCAGGTGTTCTCGGACACTGTGAATACGGGCATCTATGTCATGGAGCCCGAGGTGTTCGACTATGTGGAAGCGGACGTCTCTGTCGACTGGTCCGGCGATGTCTTTCCGCAGTTGATGAAGGACGGCAAGCCGATCTACGGCTACATTGCCGAGGGGTACTGGGAGGACGTCGGCACGCACGAGAGCTACGTCAAGGCGCAGGCCGACGTGCTCGAGGGCAAGGTCGACGTGGATCTCGACGGTTTCGAGATCTCTCCCGGTGTGTGGGTGGCCGAAGGCGCCGAGGTGCATCCGGACGCGGTGCTGCGCGGGCCGCTCTACATCGGTGATTACGCCAAGGTCGAGGCCGGCGTTGAGCTGCGTGAGCACACGGTCGTCGGCTCCAACGTCGTCGTCAAGAGCGGGGCGTTCCTCCACCGGGCCGTCGTGCACGACAACGTCTACATCGGCCAGCACAGCAACCTCCGCGGCTGTGTCATCGGCAAGAACACCGACATCATGCGGGCCGCCCGGATCGAGGACGGCGCCGTCATCGGGGACGAGTGCCTCGTCGGTGAGGAATCGATTGTTCAGGGCAATGTGCGGGTCTACCCGTTCAAGACCATCGAGGCCGGTGCCTTCGTCAACACCTCGGTGATCTGGGAGTCCCGGGGCCAGGCGCATCTCTTCGGCGCGCGTGGTGTCTCCGGGATTCTGAACGTCGAGATCACTCCGGAGCTGGCCGTGCGCCTCGCGGGCGCCTATGCCACCACGCTCAAGAAGGGTGCGACGGTCACCACCGCGCGTGACCACTCGCGTGGTGCGCGTGCGCTGAAGCGGGCGGTGATCTCGGCGCTGCAGACGAGCGCCATCGACGTACGCGACCTGGAGAACGTACCGCTGCCTGTGGCACGTCAGCAGACGGCGCGGGGCAGTGCCGGCGGCATCATGATCCGGACGACTCCGGGTGTGCCGGACTCCGTCGACATCATGTTCTTCGACGAGCGGGGTGCGGATCTGTCGCAGGCCGGGCAGCGGAAGCTGGACCGGGTGTTCGCGCGGCAGGAGTACCGGCGGGCCTTCCCCGGTGAGATCGGTGACCTGCACTTTCCGGCGAGTGTCTTCGACTCCTACACCGGGTCGCTGCTGCGGAACCTCGACGTCACGGGTATCGCCGACTCGGGGCTCAAGGTTGTCGTCGACGCTTCCAACGGCAGCGCCGGCCTTGTTCTGCCCAGCCTTCTCGGGCGGCTCGGGGTCGACGCGCTGACCATCAATCCGGGGCTGGACGAGTCCAGGCCTACCGAGACGATCGATTCACGCCGCTCCGGTCTGGTGCGGCTCGGTGAGATCGTCGCTTCGGCGCGGGCTGCCTTCGGGGTGCGGTTCGACCCGGTGGGTGAGCGGTTGTCGCTCGTCGACGAGCGTGGGCGGATCATCGAGGACGACCGGGCGCTGCTGGTGATGCTCGACCTTGTCGCGGCTGAGCGGCGCAGTGGGCGGGTCGCGCTGCCGGTGACGACCACCAGGATCGCCGAGCAGGTCGCGGCGTACCACGGAACGCAGGTGGAGTGGACGACCACCTCGCCGGACGATCTGACACGGGTCGGCCGGGAGGAGTCCACCATCTTCGGTGGTGACGGGCGCGGCGGCTTCATCATTCCGGAGTTCAGCAGTGTCTTCGACGGCGCCGCGGCCTTCGTGCGGTTGATCGGGCTGGTGGCCAGGACGCAGCTCACGCTGAGCCAGATCGACGCGCGGATACCGCGAGCCCATGTGCTGCGACGCGACCTGGCCACGCCGTGGGCTGTGAAGGGTCTCGTCATGCGCCGCGTGGTCGAGGCCGCCGGAGATCGGTTCGTGGACACGACCGACGGTGTGCGTGTGGTTGAGGCGGACGGGCGATGGGTGATGGTGTTGCCCGATCCCGCGGAGGCCGTCACTCATTTGTGGGCCGAAGGGCCCGATGACGATTCGGCCCAGGCGCTGCTCGACGAGTGGTCCGCGGTCGTGGACAGCGCAGGTCACTGACGTGTGACCGGTGTGCCGGACGGGGTATGACGCCGCCGTCCGGCACACCGGTGGGGCCATTCGGTGGTAGCTGCCGCGACGTGCGA
Source organism: Streptomyces sp. ISL-96 (assembly GCF_018614035.1). Lineage (GTDB taxonomy): Bacteria > Actinomycetota > Actinomycetes > Streptomycetales > Streptomycetaceae > Streptomyces. The sequence continues at coordinate 75,250 of NZ_JAGGPA010000064.1, read as the reverse complement.
CGATGTGCGGCATGTCGCAGCAGTCCCCTGATCGGAGCACATCTCCGCCACCTCGGCGCCCCGACGCGTCCATGTCGCTGCTGACCAATGTGATGGACCACAGCCTCGACGACGGTTACGCGGAGGCGACCGCCCGCAGGAAGGCCGACGGCACCGAAGGCATGCCGCGCTCGCTGCGCGCGAAACTCGGACTCGCGGCCGGCCTTGTGCTTGCCGCGCTGGTCGTCACCGTCGGTGCGGCGCAGGCGCGGATAGAGGCGCCGGTGATCGCCAAGGAGCGCGAAGAGCTCATCAACCGGGTTGAGGCGGAGACCGCGGCGGCGGACCAGATCGAGGAGAACGTCGACAAGCTCCGGGCCGAGGTGGGAGAGCGCCAGCGCCGGGCGCTGGAGAAGCACGGTGGGGACCAGGGCGGGCTGGTGGCTCTGTTGTCCGGTGCCACGGCGGTGCAGGGGCCGGGCGTGAAGCTTGTTGTCGACGACGCCAAGGACAGCGACGAAGGTGGCGGCGGGCCTCGGGAGAGCACCAGCTTCTCCGACACGGGCCGACTGCGGGACCGGGACATGCAGCGGGTCGTCAACGGGCTGTGGTCCTCGGGCGCGGAGGCTGTGGCCATCAATGGTCAGCGGCTGACGTCCCTGTCGGCGATCCGTGCCGCGGGCGACGCCATACTGGTCGACAACAGGCCGCTGGTGCCCCCGTATACGGTGCTGGCGGTGGGGCCGGGGGAGCGGCTGAGTACCAGGTTCCAGGAAAGTGCCGATGGCCAGTACCTGCGTGTGCTGCAGGAGAGCTACGGCATCCGGAGGAGCATTTCCGTTCAGGACAACGTCCGGCTTGCCGCCGCGCCGAGCCTGATCGTACGTACAGCAGAGCCGCTGGTCGCGGGGGCCGGGCAGGACGCGGCCAACACAGGGAAGGGCACATCGTGATCGCCGTACTGGGCCTCGTCGTGGGAGTCGTGGTCGGACTGTTGGTCCGGCCCGAGGTACCGGCGGTGGTCGAGCCGTATCTGCCGATTGCCGTCGTCGCGGCGCTCGACGCGGTCTTCGGTGGGCTGCGGGCCATGCTCGACGGAATCTTCGTCGACAAGGTCTTTGTGGTGTCGTTCCTGTCGAATGTCGTGGTGGCGGCCCTGATCGTGTTCCTGGGTGACAAGTTGGGCGTCGGCGCGCAGCTGTCCACGGGTGTGGTCGTGGTGTTCGGCATCCGGATCTTCTCCAACGCGGCGGCGATTCGCCGTCACGTGTTCCGGGCGTGAGGCAGATGAGTACAGAAGACAACCCGCAGCGAGACAGCCCGCAGGGCGACGAAGAGGTACCGCAGGCTCAGGAGCGACCGGCTCAGCGGCCGGCGACGGGGCGTCAGCGGCTTTTCGCGGCGCTCTGGCCGCCGCGTGTCACTCGGGCGCAGCTGATCGTGGCGCTGTTGCTGTTCGTGCTGGGGCTCGGACTCGCCATCCAGGTCAGGTCGAACAGCGACGACAGTGCGCTGCGCGGAGCGCGCCAGGAGGACCTGGTGCGCATCCTCGACGAGCTGGACGATCGTACGCAGCGGCTCGAGGACGAGAAGCAGCAGCTCGACGATCAGAAGACCGAGCTGGAAAACAGCTCGGACCAGGCCGAAGAGGCGCGAAAGCAGACGCTGGAGAAGGAGCGTCAGCTCGGCGTACTGGCCGGCACGGTGGCGGCGCAAGGGCCCGGCATCACGTTGACGATCAATGATCCGCACTCCACGGTCGAGGCCGACATGCTGCTGGACGCGATCCAGGAACTGCGGGCGGCGGGTGCGGAAGCGATCCAGATCAATGACGTCAGGGTCGTCGCGGACACGTACTTCTTGAACAGCGGCGGCGGCATCGAGGTGGACGGGCGGAAGGTCACCGCGCCGTACCGCTTCGAGGTGATCGGCAAGCCGGAGGACTTGGAGCCCGCGCTCAACATCCCTGGCGGGGTTGTCCAGACTCTGGAGGAGGAGCGGGCGGTCGCTACGGTTGTCCGCTCTCAGAAGATCATTGTGGATGCCTTGCGACCAGCGAAGCAGCCTGACTACGCTCAGTCGTCATCGCAGTGAGGCGGGGGCGCATGGGGGCACGGGGACAAGGGCATGAGGTTGCGGGGGGTCGGCGCACCGAAGGCATGGTGCGTGGTGGAAACTGTTTGGTGGATACGGACGTTGTGAAGATGTCCGGTTCGGCAGGTGTGTTCATTCAGGGTTCGTCCTGCCCCACGGGCGGGTCTGTTTCAGTCAAGGGGAATCGCCCGTGAAGTTGTTTGCGAAGTTGTTCGGCAAGAGTGCACGCGAGGACGGTGCGAACAGCGCTGCGCGCCACCGTGCTCCGCGTGGTGGAGAGGCTGACGAGCAGGGTGGCGAGCGCCCGCTCTTCCGGGACGAGGTCGCTGGTCAGGGCGGCGACATTTCGGGTGGACCGGGCGCGTCGTCTGTTGACCCCGCTGGTCCCGGCCGCATAGGTTTCGGGGAATCGTCAGCCTCAAGTGCCCCCCAGGGGCAGCCGCGGCAGGAGGATCCGTCCATGTCGGCCTTGCCGGTTTGTACGAGGTGCGGGCACCGCAATGCCGAGGCCAGTCGTTTCTGTTCCAACTGTGGAGCACCGCTGCGGGGCGGAGTGGCCGCCGAGCGTCCCTCGGAGACGACGTCGACGATCTCCATCTCCGGGCTCGAGGCGTACGAGGCGGAGGCGACGGGACAGACCGCCGCTCCGTCGCTCTCGCCGGAGGCCCAGGCGGCTGTCGACGCCCTTCCGCTCGGTGCGGCGCTCCTGGTGGTGCGCCGCGGTCCGAATTCGGGCAGCCGCTTCCTCCTGGACGGCGAGCTCACGACGGCCGGCAGGCACCCGCAGAGCGACATCTTCCTCGACGACGTGACTGTCTCGCGGCGGCATGTGGAGTTCCGCAGGGGTCCGGACGGCAGTTTCACCGTCTCGGATGTCGGCAGCCTCAATGGCACCTACGTCAACCGTGAGCGGATCGACTCGGTCCCGCTGTCGAACGGCGACGAGGTGCAGATCGGTAAGTACCGGCTGGTCTTCTACGCGAGCCAGCGGGCCATCTGACCCGTACGGGAAGGTCCATGCAGCGAACACCGACGGGCGGTGCCGGAAACGGCACCGCCACCGCGGGCGACCGGCTGGTGAGTATTGGCACCGTGCTGAACCTGCTGCGTGACGAGTTCCCCGAAGTCACCATCTCCAAGATTCGCTTTCTGGAGACCGAGGGACTGGTCGAACCGCAGCGGACGCCCTCCGGCTACCGCAAATTCACTCCCGACCACGTCGAGCGGCTGGCTCAGGTGCTGCGTATGCAGCGCGATCACTACCTTCCGCTCAAGGTCATTCGTGAGCACCTGGACGCGCTGGAGCGCGGTGAGCAGGTGCGGCTTCCGGCTGCCGGTGGGCCGGGCGAACCGCACGACGACGCGCCCGGGCCCGGGGCCGACAGGCCGACCGCGGCCCGGATCGGACGGGACGAGCTTCTGGCGGCCGCGGAGGTCGGCGAGGAGGAGCTCGACGTCTGGGAGTCGTACGGCTTGATCTCGCCCCTGCCGGGTGGCGGTTACGACGCCGAAGTCGTCACGGTGGCCAAGCTTGTCGCCGATTTTGGCCGGTTCGGTCTGGAGCCGCGGCATTTGCGAGCGGTTAAAGCGGCGGCGGATCGTGAGGCCGGCCTGGTCGAACAGGTGGTCGCACCGCTGCGCCGGCACCGGAATCCGCAGACCAGAGCCCATGCGGAGGCCACCGCCAAGGAGCTCGCGGAGCTGTCCGTCAGGCTCCATTCGGCCCTCATTCAGGCAGCCCTCGGCGTGCGGCTGCACTGAGCCTGGGGGAGCCCGACTACCCAAACCTGCCAAGCACGTCCTAGGGTTGCTGTGTGAACGAGCTCGACGTCGTAGGTGTCCGGGTAGAAATGCCCTCGAACCAACCGATCGTGCTCCTGCGCGAAGTGGGAGGCGATCGGTACCTCCCCATCTGGATCGGGCCGGGGGAGGCGACCGCGATCGCCTTCGCCCAGCAGGGGATGGCCCCTGCCAGGCCGCTGACCCACGACCTCTTCAAGGATGTACTGGAAGCGGTCGGCCAGGAGCTCACCGAAGTCCGCATCACCGACCTGCGGGAGGGGGTCTTCTACGCGGAGCTGGTCTTTGCCAGCGGAGTCGAAGTGAGTGCGAGGCCTTCGGACGCCATAGCGCTGGCCCTGCGTACCGGAACGCCGATCTACGGCAGTGACGGCGTGCTGGACGACGCGGGGATCGCGATTCCTGACGAACAGGAGGACGAGGTGGAGAAGTTCCGCGAATTCCTCGACCAGATCTCTCCCGAGGATTTCGGGACCAACAGCCAGTGAGCCGCGCACGCCGCACACCAGGGACTGTCAGCGCATTCGAGTAGCCTTTCCCCGAAGTGGGGCACGGGAAACCACTCTCAGGGTGATTATCACTCGGCGTGCCGAGTGTGGCGATCGTTGACGCACCCCAGGTGACTGCCTACCGTCGACAGGGCAGGTCAAGGACGGAGGTCGGCGTGAGAAGCAGCGGCGACGGTACGGTGGCGGGCGGGCCGTATCCGCTTCACGGCAGTGCGGTCGACCCTCTGGGGGGGCGGCAGGGTGTGACGTCGGCCATGGGCGGGGCGACGGCGGCCGAGAGCACGGCGAGCACCGAGAGTGTTGGGTACCGGGGGCCGACCGCGTGTGCGGCGGCGGGGATCACGTACCGGCAGCTCGACTACTGGGCGCGTACGGGGCTGGTGGAGCCGAGCGTGCGGCCCGCTTACGGGTCCGGCACCCAGCGTCTTTACAGCTTCCGCGACGTCGTCGTCCTCAAGATCGTCAAACGTTTCCTGGACACTGGTGTCGCGCTGCAGAACATTCGCGCCGCCGTACAGCACCTGCGGGCGCGGGGATTTCAGGATCTTGAGCGGATGACGCTCATGAGCGACGGGGCCACGGTGTACGAGTGCTCGTCGCCGGACGAGGTCGTCGAGCTGCTCCAGGGTGGGCAGGGCGTCTTCGGGATCGCCGTGGGGGTGGTGTGGCGGGACGTGGAGAGCGCGCTGTCCCAGCTGCACGGAGAGCGCGTCGACACGGGCGAGACGCTGGTCGGGCACAACCCCACCGACGAGCTCGCACGGCGCCGTAACAAGGCCGGCTGAGCGGGCCGCCCTTGCTTCTGGCCCTTACGAGGCGCTGCCGGCCGCCGATTGTCAGTGCCGTACGGCAGCATCGGTGGTGTGAGATCCGCGCCGACCATCCTGCATCTGGACATGGATGCCTTCTACGCCGCCGCAGAGCAGGCAGCGAAGCCGAGTCTGCGCGGAAAGCCGGTGGTGGTCGGGGGGATCGGGACCCGCGGGGTCGTCGCCACCGCGTCGTACGAAGCCAGGCGCTTCGGGGTGCATTCCGCGATGCCGGTGGCGCAGGCGCGCAGGCTGTGCCCGAACGCCGCGTATCTGATGCCGCGCTTCGCCCTCTACCGGTCGGTGAGCGAGCAGGTCATGGAACTGCTCGGGCGGCTTTCCCCGCTGGTGGAGCCGCTGAGCCTGGACGAGGCCTTCGTCGACCTTGAGGCGGGCGGGGTGGCCGACGACTCGGCCTCGGCCCGCCGGGCGGGGGAGCTGCTGCGGGCCGACATCAGGGCCGTCACCGGGCTCACGGGGTCTGTGGGGCTGGCGGGCTCCAAGATGCTCGCGAAGATCGCCTCGGAGCAGGCCAAGCCGGACGGGCTGGTGCTCATTGAGCCGGGGAGCGAGCGGGAGCTGCTGGGGCCGATGCCGGCGCGCATTCTGCCCGGCGTCGGGCCGGCCACCGGTGAGCATCTGCGGAGGGCGGGGATGACGACCGTCGCCGACCTTGCGGAAGCGGGCGAGGACGAACTTGTACGGCTGCTGGGGAAGGCGTACGGGGTCTCGCTGTACCGAATGGCCGTGGGGCACGACGAACGGCCCGTAGTGGCCGAGCGGGACGCGAAATCGGTGTCGGTCGAGGACACCTTCGAGGTCGATCTGCACGACCGGGTCCGGGTCAGGAATGAGGTGGTGCGGCTGTCCGACCGGTGCGTGCAGCGGTTGCGGGCGGCGGGGCGGTCCGGGAGGACCGTGGTGCTGAAGGTGCGCAGGTACGACTTCTCGACGCTGACGCGGTCGGAGACGCTGCGTGGGCCGACGGACGATCCGACGGTGGTGCGGGAGGCTGCGGGGCGGCTGCTGGAGTCGGTGGACACCACGGGTGGCGTGCGGCTGCTGGGTGTGGGAGTCACCGGGCTCGCCGACTTCACGCAGGAGGACCTTTTCGCGCAGGCCGCTGGTGAGCGGGCGGCGGTGGAGGCGGAAGCGGCCGGGGCGGTGGAGTCGGGTGGCGGCGGGGAGGCGGTTGTGCCGGTGGTTCCGGTGCCCGAGCCGCCTTTGGAGCGGCGGTGGCTGGCCGGGCAGGACGTGCGGCACGCCGAGTACGGGGCGGGGTGGGTGCAGGGCAGTGGCGTCGGACGGGTGACGGTGCGGTTCGAGGAGCCGACGTCGCCGCCGGGGCGGGTGCGGACCTTCAAGGTGGACGATCCGGATCTGGTGCCGTCGGATCCGCTGCCGTTGGTAGGTGTGCGGGTGGATGGGGACGGGGGTGGTGGTTGAACCTGGGGTGCCCCGGACATCGTGCGGGCTGGTTTTCGAGGGTCGGGCGGGCTTGGTGTCAGTTCGTGGTGGGGTCTTCGCCTGCCAGGTGGCCGAAGTCTCGGTCGGGGGCGGGGGAAGCGATGTCCAGGCCGTAGTGGTGGTAGAGCTGGAGTTCCTGCTCGGGGGAGAGATGGCGGCCCACGCCGAAGTCCGGGGCCTCCCGGATCAGGGCGCGGTCGTACGGGACGCGGAGGGAGTCGTCGACGACCTTGCTCGGCTCCAGAGGGACGAAGGCGTCACGGCTGAACAGGCCGGTGCGTACCGCCGCCCATTCGGGGACTCCCGTGGCGTCGTCGAGATACACCTCGTCCACTGTTCCGATCTTGGCGCCGTTGCGGTCGTATGCCTTGCGGCCGAGCAGGCTGCGCGGATCGATGTCGGTCTGCACGGTCCCTCCAACTGATCGCAGCAGGTTCGTAAACCCCGTAAAGCCTACGAAAGGGCACATCTGTGGACTCGGCCACTCGAGGGATCCAAGACGGGGCTCGCTGGTAGGCTGGCCAATGGCTGCTGACCCCGTGCGGGAGAGTCTCCGGTGAATATGCCGGAGACGCCGAAGGAGCAAATCCTCCCCGGAATCTCTCAGGCCCACGTACCGCACGGACGAGGTCACTCTGGAAAGCAGGGCGGGCTCCGTATGGATCCCTTCCTCACCGACGGTGAAAGCCGGAACGACCCTCGACGTCAGCGACGTCACGCGCGCGGTCTTCCGGTGAAGCTCTCAGGTTGAGATGACAGAGGGGGAGGCCGTCCGGGTACCGCTGTCGTGGTGCCCCTCGCAGGTCGTGTCAGACCAGGAGGCCTTCCGCAGATGACCGCAAACCGCATTCCGCTTTCACAGCTTGAGCGTGGCATCCCCTTCGAGCAGCGCCACATCGGGCCCGATGCCGGAGCTCAGGCCAAGATGCTTGCCCAGGTCGGTTACGGCTCGCTCGACGAGCTGACCGCGGCCGCGGTGCCGGACGTCATCAAGAGCGCCGAGGCGCTCGGGCTGCCCGACGCGCGCACCGAGGCCGAGGTGCTGGCCGAGCTGCGCACGCTCGCCGACCGCAACCAGGTGCTGGCCCCGATGATCGGGCTCGGTTACTACGGCACCTTCACGCCGCCGGTGATCCTGCGCAACGTCATGGAGAACCCGGCCTGGTACACGGCGTACACGCCCTACCAGCCGGAGATTTCGCAGGGCCGTCTGGAAGCGCTCCTCAACTTCCAGACGATGGTGGCCGACCTGACCGGTCTGCCCACCTCCGGTGCCTCGCTGCTCGACGAGGGGACCGCCGCCGCCGAGGCCATGGCGCTCTCGCGCCGCGTCGGCAAGGTCAAGAACGGTGTCTTCCTCATTGATTCCGATGTGCTCCCGCAGACCGTCGCTGTGATTCAGACGCGTGCGGAGCCGACCGGTGTCGACGTTGTTGTCGCTGATCTGTCCGACGGCATTCCGGTTGAGGTTGCCGAGCATGGTGTTTTTGGTGTGCTGCTTCAGTACCCCGGTGCTTCGGGTGCTGTTCGGGACATCAAGCCGGTGGTCGAGCAGGCGCACGCGCTGGGGGCTGTCGTCACCGTTGCCGCTGATCTGCTGGCGCTGACGCTGCTCACGTCGCCCGGTGAGCTCGGTGCCGACATCGCGGTGGGCACCACCCAGCGCTTCGGTGTGCCGATGGGCTTCGGTGGTCCGCACGCCGGGTTCATGGCCGTACGCGAGAAGTTCGCGCGCAGCCTGCCCGGGCGGCTCGTCGGTGTCTCCGTCGACGCGGACGGGAACAAGGCGTACCGGCTGGCGCTCCAGACGCGCGAGCAGCACATCCGCCGGGAGAAGGCCACCAGCAATATCTGCACGGCGCAGGTCCTGCTCGCCGTCATGGCGGGGATGTACGCCGTCTATCACGGGCCCGACGGGCTGCGCGGCATCGCGCGGCGCACGCACCGGTACGCGACGCTGCTCGCCGAGGGGCTGCGGGGCGGTGGAGTGGAGGTCGTGCACGGTACGTACTTCGACACGCTGACCGTACGCGTTCCCGGCAAGGCCGCCGATGTTGTCGCCGCTGCCCGTGAGGGCGGGGTCAATCTGTGGCTGGTCGATGCCGATTCCGTCTCCGTCGCCTGTGACGAGACCACGGGGCGGGCGCAGATCGCCGCCGTTTGGGCGGCCTTCGGGGTCGACGCCGATATTGAGGCGCTCGACGCGAAGGTGGGCGACGTGCTGCCCGAGGGGCTGCTGCGGAGTGACGAGGTCCTTACCCACCCCGTCTTCCACCAGCACCGTTCCGAGACCGCGATGCTGCGCTACCTGCGCAAGCTCGCCGACCGCGACTACGCGCTCGACCGCGGCATGATCCCGCTCGGCTCCTGCACCATGAAGCTGAACGCGACCACCGAGATGGAGCCGGTCACCTGGCCCGAATTCGGTGCGGTCCACCCCTTCGCGCCGGTCGAGCAGGCGCAGGGTTACCTGACGCTCATCCACGAGCTGGAGGAGCGGCTGGCCGAGGTCACCGGGTACGACGCGGTGTCGATCCAGCCGAACGCCGGTTCGCAGGGCGAGCTCGCGGGCCTGCTGGCGGTACGGGCGTACCACCGCGCGAATGGCGACGACCAGCGCACGGTGTGCCTGATTCCGTCGTCCGCGCACGGCACGAACGCGGCGAGCGCCGTCATGGCCGGCATGAAGGTCGTCGTCGTCAAGACCCGCGAGGACGGCGAGGTCGACGTCGAGGACCTGCACGCCAAGATCGAGCAGTACCGCGACGAGCTGTCGGTGCTGATGATCACCTACCCGTCCACCCACGGGGTGTTCGAGGAGCACGTCGCCGACATCTGCGCGACGGTCCACGAGGCCGGCGGTCAGGTGTACGTCGACGGCGCCAACCTCAACGCGCTGGTCGGGCTGGCCAAGCCCGGCAAGTTCGGCGGGGACGTGTCCCACCTGAACCTGCACAAGACGTTCTGCATCCCGCACGGCGGCGGCGGCCCCGGTGTCGGACCGGTCGGCGTACGGGCTCACCTGGCGCCGTACCTGCCGAACCACCCGCTTCAGCCGACGGCCGGACCTGAGACCGGCGTGGGGCCCATCTCGGCCGCCCCGTGGGGCTCGGCGGGCATTCTGCCGATCTCGTGGGCGTACGTCCGCCTGATGGGCGCAGAGGGCCTCAAGCGCGCCACCCAGGTCGCCGTGCTCGCGGCGAACTACATCGCCAAGCGCCTGGAGCCGCACTACCCCGTGCTCTACACCGGTCCGAACGGGCTGGTGGCGCACGAGGCCATCGTCGACCTGCGGCCGCTGTCGAAGGCGACCGGTGTGAGTGTGGACGACATCGCCAAGCGGCTCATCGACTACGGCTTCCACGCGCCGACCATGTCGTTCCCGGTGGCCGGAACGCTGATGATCGAGCCGACCGAGAGCGAGGACCTGGCCGAGATCGACCGGTTCTGCGACACGATGATCGCCATTCGTGGGGAGATCGAGAAGGTCGGGGCCGGCGAGTGGCCCGCGGACGACAACCCGCTGCGCAACGCGCCGCACACGGCGGCCGCGCTGGGCGGCGCGTGGGAGCACGCGTACAGCCGTGAGGAAGCTGTCTTCCCCGCGGGGGTCTCGGCCGCTGACAAGTACTGGCCGCCGGTGCGCCGGATCGACGGTGCGTTCGGTGACCGTAACCTCGTCTGCTCGTGCCCGCCGCTGGACGAGTACGACAACTGACATGCGTCGGGGCCGGTTCGGAGGATTCCTCCGGGCCGGCCCCTCGTCGTAGCGGCGTACAGGTGTCGCGCGGGCCGGCCGGCTAGGCGGCCCTGACCACGTCAAGTGGACGGTGCGGAGCGATGATCTGGCCGTCCGGCAGCAGCTCGCCGGTGTCCTCGAAGACGAGAACGCCGTTGCACAGCAGGCTCCAGCCCTGCTCCGGGTGGTGCGCCACCAGAAGGGCGGCTTCCCTGTCGGCGGATTCGGCAGTCGGGCAGGCTGGCTGGTGCTGGCACATGGAAGGGTTCTTTCGCTGCGTTGTGGTGAGTGTCCTGCGGCTCGATGCGGTGTTCATGGCCGCCCCCCGTATCAGTCGGTCGGTCCCAGTGTTGCCCCACGGGCGCCGTTCCGCAGGGATTTCACGGCAGCTCTCCTTACTGATTAATGACGCATCACTCGTGCGGACGGTTCAGCTCAACCGGGAGGCCTCTTCGGGTGGTTCGGGGTGGCCGATACGGGCTAGTCCGGATGGGGGGTGCCGGTGCCGGGCGCGGGCGGCACTGTGCCCCGTGGCCGGAGCGGGCACGGGGCACAGTGGATGCGAAGGGCGCCCGGGAACGGGCGGGTGTCGTCAGGCGGGCTGGCTGAGGAGCGGGGCGGTGGCGGCAGGCGGCGTGAGCCGGTGGGTGAGCAGTGGCAGTAGGTCGGCGGCCCGGTGCGGGCGGTGTGAGGCGATGCCCGGCGGTGCGGGCGCCAGCGGTACGAGCAGGTCCGTCGGGAGCGGCATGGTGTCGGAGGCGTCGGCGCCCGCTTCCGGGCCGTCGTGCAGCCACAGCGTGAGCATGTAGAGCTCCGGTACGGACAGCAGGCGTGGCTGGTAGCGCCCGGTCATCGCCTCGGCCTGGCGCAGCGCGAGGATGCTGGAGGCGATGTACGGGCCCTCGCAGAAGTGGGAGAAGGCCCAGCCGTCGGGAGTGAGCATGGTGTCGGCGGCGGCCACCGTACGGTCGCCGCTGCGGATCAGGAACCGCCAGCCGGTCAGCCGGGTGCGCGGCGGCCTGCCTGACGGGATGATCCCGTCCAGTACGTGGACGGGGAGCGGCAACTCGGGGCTGAGGGGGCCCACAGCCGTACGGAGGGCCGGGGGACGGGCCTCGCGGACGGCGGTGGGGGAACCGAGTGCCGCGAGGACGCTGCGCAGGGCGGGCGCGGGAGCCGGGGGGACAAGCAGCGGCATGGTGGGTCGCCTCTCACTTGGGAGACACGGTGATGCGTGGGTGTGCGTGGGCGGTGCGGACGGCGCTGTCTGCGTTCCGGGGTCAGAGGCGGGCCGTGCGGCGATGGCCGGGGCGCCAACTCTCTGCCTCGTCTGCGGAGTTTATACGAGCCGTGTTCACATGGTGTTTCTGCTAGCCGTCGCCCGCATTGCGGGCAAGGCGGTATCCGGACCCTTTCCTGCGGAGAATCTACCCATTCATCTGGGGTGTAGGCCCGTGGCCTGGAAAGTTCCGGCGCGAGCGGTAGGCCGAATCTCGTCGGCCTTTTTCACCAGCAACCACCGGGTGGTATCTGCTTTCGGCCGCATGCCGAGTGAATGTGCCACTGAGGTTCTCCAAAGAGGGTACTCGGTCATTGATGGGCGTGGGGCGTTACTGATCAGCTCGCCTGGGCATCATCGACCGTGACATGAGTGCCCGATGCTGTGAGCCGCCCACTCGAGGAGGGATGCTTCGATGGGGGAGAAGGTCGTGGCAGGCGGGTTCGATCTGTCTGACCGGCAGAGGTACCGGAAGAAACTGCAGCAGTGCCTGGAGGGGCTGGGGCGGCTGCTGGCGGAGAAGCGTTTCGACCGCCCGAAGAACCTCATGGGACTGGAGATCGAGCTGAATCTCGCGGCGGCCGACGGCATGCCGATGATGATGAACGCGGAGGTGCTCGAGCGGATCGCCAGCCGGGATTTCCAGACTGAACTCGGCATGTTTAATCTGGAAGTAAATATTGTTCCGCACCGGCTGGGAGGCCGTGTTCTCGATCAACTGGCGGAAGAACTGCGCACCGGCCTGGGATATGCCCACAGGAAAGCGCAGGAGGTCGGCGCGGGCATCGTGATGATCGGAATTCTGCCGACGCTCGGACGCCATGACCTCGTCTCGGCGAATCTCTCCGATGTCGACCGCTACCAGCTGCTCAACGATCAGATCGTCACCGCGCGGGGGGAGGACTTCACGCTTGACATCTCCGGTGTGGAGCGTCTGACCTGCACCTTCGGCTCCATCGCGCCCGAAGCGGCCTGCACGTCCGTGCAGTTGCACCTCCAGGTCACGCCCGGGCGGTTCGCGGACGTGTGGAACGCGGCCCAGGCGGTCTCGGGGATCCAGATCGCACTGGGTGCCAACTCGCCGTTCCTCTTCGGACGCGAGCTGTGGCGCGAGTCGCGGCCGCCCCTCTTCCAGCAGGCCACCGACACCCGCCCGCCGGAGTTGCAGGCCCAGGGCGTACGGCCGCGCACGTGGTTCGGCGAGCGGTGGGTGGATTCGGCGTACGAGCTCTTCGAGGAGAACCTTCGCTACTTCCCGTCCCTCCTGCCGATCTGCGACGACGAGGACCCGCTGCTGGTGCTCGACGACGGCGGGGTGCCGCGGCTCCAGGAGCTCGTGCTGCACAACGGGACGGTCTACCGCTGGAACCGGCCGGTGTACGGGCTGGCCGACGGCGTACCGCATCTGCGGGTGGAGAACAGGGTGCTGCCGGCGGGGCCGACGGTGACGGACGTGATCGCCAACGCGGCCTTCTACTACGGGCTGGTGCGGGCCCTCGCCGAGGACGCGCTGCCGGTGTGGAAGCGGCTGCCCTTCGAGGCCGCTGAGGAGAACTTCGACACCGCGTGCCGCCATGGGATCGACGCGGAGATCATCTGGCCGAGGCCGGGACGCGCCGGGGGGACGGCGCGGGTGCCGGCCGTCAAGCTCGTACGGGACGAACTGCTGCCGCTGGCCGCGGCCGGGCTCGACGCCTGGGGCATCGAGCCCGCGGACCGCGACTACTACCTCGGCGTCATCGAGCAGCGGTGCAGGCGGCGCGTCAATGGGGCTTCCTGGCAGGTGGATACGTACCACCGGGCCCTGGACGCCGGTCTGGAGCGCGAAGCCGCGCTGGCCGCCATGACCCGCCGCTACAGCGAGCTGATGCACCAGGGCGATCCGGTGCACACCTGGCCGGTGGGATTCCCGGGGCGGGCGTGAGGGGCCGTGGGGCGGGCCTGATCAGACGCTCTGGCCCGCCTCCATGATGGCCTTGAGGATTACGGCGTGGATGTCGGCCGGGTCGCTCACCTGGTATCCGCCGCCGCCCGTGACGGAGGCGATCGCCTCGGCCTCCTCCCGGTCGGCGTCCGGGCCCACGGCGATGGCGATCACCGGGACCGGCCGCTTCGGGTCGGTGAGCTGCTTGAGCCCGGCGATCAGCTCGCTGCGCGAAATGCTGTACCTGTCCTGGTTCGAGCCGTCGGTGAGGAGGACGACGGCGTTGAACTTGCCGCTCGCGTAGCCGGCCCGGGCGTCCTTGTAGGCGGCCAGCGTGGTGTCGTACAGGCCCGTCGCGCCGCCCGGCACGGGGGACAGCGCGGAGAACGCGGCCGACAGCTTGTCGCGGTGGGTACCGCCCCCGGACGCCGGGTCGCCGAGCCGGGTGGTCGCCACCTTCCTGCGGTAGTCGCGCGGGCCGTCGAGGTTCGTGGCGAAGTCCCACAGGCCGATCTCGTCCTCAGGAGTGAACTGCGACAGGGCCTGGAGCAGCGACGCCTTCGTGACGTCCATGCGCGACTGGCCGGCGCGCCCCGGTACGGGGGCGGCCATCGAGCCCGAGGCGTCGACCACCGTCGTCAGCCGGGCGCTCTGAACGGTGATGGTCCACATGCCGAGCGTTTCCTGGACGCTCTCCTCGGACAGCGGCTCGGCCGGAGCCGACGCGTACGGCTGCGGCGCGCGGCCGCCCGCGACCCGTACGACACCTTCGGACACCGGCTTGTCCGGCGTACGGAACCCGCGCTCCGTCAGGATCTTGCGGCTCTGCGGCTCGCCGAGCAGCGTCATGAAGCGCATGGCCGCCCGGCTCTCGTCGGTCGACAGCTCGGGCTCGTCGACGAGGGCGTACGGGTAGTCGAGCTGCGGAGCGCCGTCCTTCGGGTAGAAGAGCTCCACGGCGGGTGCGCCGCCCGCCGTGTTGTGTGCGAAGGCTGCCTGCTCGGAGAGGAGTACGGCCTGGTTCCGGCGGGGATTGCCCTTCCGCGTACCGGAGTCGTCCCGCGCCAGCGTCCGCAGGACCTGCCGGTCGCTGTCCGAGATGCGCTGAGAAAGGAGCTTGGCGGTGGCCGCGACCTTGGTGTCGCTGTCGGGGTCCGCCTTGTGTGCGGACTGGCCGATGCTCGTCAGCGCGAGCAGGCCGGTGGCGCTGCGGGCCGGGTCGGCCGCGCCGAGACGCAGGGTCTCCTTCTCGGTGGTCGCCGCGGACAGCTCGGCCCAGGTGTACGTCTTCCTGGGCCAGCCCAGTGACTTGGCGGCCGGGGGGACCATGGCCAGGGCGACCGGCGAGGACGCGATATTGCCGACCGGGGTCACGGCCGATCCGTCGCCGGTGCCCAGGGCGCGCCGTACCCACAGATCGGAGTCGGGAATCCAGACCTGGTAGTCGGGGTCGGCCCGGCCGGCACTCACCGCGTCGGCGACCTTGTACGCGTCGCGGGCGACCACGTCGACGTCGAGGCAGCGGCCGTCGGAGGTGACCTCGTTGTCGCGGGTGTGCCCGGCGACCGCGCGCACGGCCGGGGCGACATCGGGGGAGGCGACCACCTTCAGACGGATGGCGGAGTCCGAGCAGGACCCGGAGAAAGACAGCAGGTCGCCGCGGACCGCGATCGCCGTTGCCGCGGCCGCGCTCAGGACGAGTGCGATGGCGATGGCGACCGTGCGGCGGTGCGTGCGTGGGCCGGACCTGGTGCCGTCGTCCGCTCCGTCGTCGGGCAAGCTGTGACGTCCCATGGCAGTGGAGCCCCTCCTTGGATCTCGAACAGAGAAAAAAGGGGGCTCCGCTACTGGATAGGCGCTCGTCCCCCCGGCCTGTCGCGCGCGATCTTCGTACCTGCATTCGAGACCCTAGCGGGGCGGAGTTGGGGATGAGGCGGGATTGCCGAACTGGAGGCTGGTGTGCAGGCAGAGGTGAGCCGGGTGGCCGAATTTCCTCCCGGACCGGGGGTGACACGACAGATCCTGCGGATCGAAGTCGTGGTTGTGCTCGCGCTCTCGCTGGGAGCGAGCGGGGTGTCGTCCCTGATCAGGTTTGTCGGAGCCGTCACGAAACCGGGCGGGCTCAAGGACCAGGCGGCGAATCTCAATACGTCGGCCACGCCCGGGCGGCCGTGGCTGGATCTCGCCTGGCAGCTGTTCGGCATCACGTCGGCGCTGGTGCCCGTCGCGCTGATCGCATACCTGCTGCTGCGGGAGGGAACGGGGCTGCGCGCGATCGGATTCGACCGTACGCGGCCATGGCCGGATCTGTGGCGTGGGGTGCTGGTAGCGGCGGGCATCGGCAGCGCCGGGCTCGCGTTCTATCTGGTCGCCATCGAGTCGGGGTTCAACCTCACGGTGGTGCCGGAATCGCTGCCGCCGGTGTGGTGGAAGTTCCCTGTGCTGGTCCTTTCCGCGATGCAGAACTCCGTACTGGAGGAAGTCATTGTCGTCGGGTATCTGCTGCGCAGGCTGGACCAGTTGGGGTGGTCGCCGACGGCCGCTCTGGCGGCGAGCTCGGTGCTGCGTGGCTCGTACCACCTGTACCAGGGGATCGGCGGCTTCATCGGCAACATGGTGATGGGCGCGGTCTTCGTGCTGCTGTACCGGCGCTGGGGGCGGGTCGGGCCACTCGTCGTGGCTCACACGCTGCTCGATGTGGGGGCGTTCGTGGGGTACGCGCTGCTGGCGGGCAAGGTGGGGTGGCTGCCCACCTTGTCGGGGTGAGGAGGGGGACCCCTTCGGTGTGTCAGGCCATGAGCTCGCCGTCGATGACCGTGACGGCGCCGCCGGTCAGCAGGGTGCGCTCGCCGCGCAGTGAGGTGGCGACGAGTCCCGTGCGGGCGGAGGCCTGGAGGCCGGTCAGCTCGTCACGGCCGAGGCGCGGCGACCAGTACGGGGCGAGGGCGGTGTGCGCGCTGCCGGTCACCGGGTCCTCGTCGATGCCGAACTGGGGGAAGAAGCAGCGCGAGACGAAGTCGTAGCCGAGGGAGGGGTCTTCGGCGGCGGCCGTGGCGATGATGCCGCGCTTGGAGTGGGCGACAAGGCCGGGGAAGTCGGGCGTGAGCGTGCGTACGGTGCGCTCGTCGGCCAGCTCCACCAGCAGGTCGCCGATGTGCGGACCGGTGTCGTGGGCCGAGAGGACCTCGACGCCGCCCAGGGCTTCGCCGATGCCGTCGGGGACCGGGATCGCGGTGAGCGGCGCGGTCGGGAAGTCGAGGGTGAAGGTGCCGTCGTCCTTCGCGGTGGCGGTGAGGATCCCGCAGAGCGCCGAGAAGCGCACGGCGCCGGTGGGAGTGCCTGTAGTCGCACGCGTCGTGTGCAGCACGTGGGCGGTCGCCAAGGTGGCGTGGCCGCACATGGCCACCTCGCTGGTGGGCGTGAACCAGCGCAGGGCCCAGTCCGCGTCTCCGCCCGCCGGGAGCGGGTGCGCGAAGGCGGTCTCGGAGAGGTTCACCTCGGCCGCCACCCGCTGGAGCCACGCGTCGTCGGGGAACGTGTCGGAGTCCAGCAGCAGGACTCCGGCCGGGTTGCCGGCGAAGGGCCGGTCGGTGAAGGCGTCGACGATTCGAATCCGCATGGAGACGAACGGTAGAGGCAGGACGAAGCCGCAGGCCAAGGCCAATTTCGTACGGCTGGCCCTTTTGGTCAGGTGACCAGGCCGTCGAGCTTGCGCAGCGATTCGCTCAGGGCCGCGCCCGCCGAGTCCTTGAGCTTGCCCGCCATCAGGGAGACGGCGGCGCCGGTGAACTCCCCCTCGATGCGTACCCGGGTTCCGTCGCCGTCGGGCGTGAGCGAGTAGCGCATGGCGAGGCTGACGCCCATCGGGCCCTTCCCCCTCGTCGCGAGCAGCCGGGCCGGTTCCAGCTCTTCGACCGTCCAGGTGACCTCTGCGGGGAAGCCCATGAGCTTCATGTTCTCCTCGTACGTCGCCGACACCTCCAGCACCGCGGGGCCGCCCTTGGGGAAGCTGGTGTGGGTCGCGTTCCACTCGGCGTACGAGGTGAAGTCCGTCAGCTGCGCCCAGATCTTCTCGGCCGGTGCCCCGATGTGTGCCTCCGCGCTGGCTTCGGCCATGCGACCACCCCTTCTCGTCGGCTGCGTGTCGCGGAACGTAGCCGGGCGGGGCGGAACATTCAATACTGATGAACTGTCAGGTCTCATCCGTAAGGAGGAGACCGGGGGTGTGGTTGCCCAACTTCGGTGGGATGCGCGAATGCTCCCCGGCGGGGATGTTCCCGGCGACGGCGACTGATGAGGTGGGAGGTGTGCAAAGCCGTACGCCGCGGGTTCCCCACCAGCTCGCTCCCCACTGTGGAGACATCGATGCCAGGCTCACCGCCGAGCTCGCCTCGGTGGTCGCGGGCGCGCGCAGGCGGGCGCTGCGGGACGGTGACCGGCAGATCGACACCGCGCATCTGCTGCACTCGGTGATCGAGACCGACCCCGAAGTCAGGGCCGCGTTCGACGGCGGTCCGCCGCAGACCGCCCGGGTGCTCGGCTACCTCGTGCAACGCAGCATCGGTTACGGGCTGCGCTGGCAGGGCGCCGTGGAGGATTCCGCCGCGGCGCCCGTGGTGCGGGACTGGGCGGGCGTGGCGGGCTGGTCGCCCGCCGCTGTCACGGCCATGGAGGGCGCCCTGGAGCGCGCCGCAGCGCGCGGCGACCAGCGCGCCCGCGGGCTCGACCTGCTCGCCGTACTCGCCTCGGACGCCGAGTGCCGGGCGGTTGAAGTGCTCCGTCGGGCCGGTGTGGACGCGGAACTGCTGGCGGGGCGCCTCTTCGAAGAATCTCGTCAGGCGTGACCGGGGTGACGCTCCTGACCTCACCTGGCATGATGTCCCGATGCACGCGTCTCAGGGGAAGAGCGCCGGCCTGGGACTTGCCCTGGTATCGGCATTCGCATTCGGTGGTTCAGGTGTCGCGGCCAAGCCGCTGATCGAGGCGGGGCTCGACCCGCTGCACGTGGTGTGGCTACGGGTGGCGGGCGCCGCTCTCGTCATGCTGCCGGTGGCCTGGCGCCACCGCGACCTGCTGCTGCGCAAGCCCGCCCTGCTCGCCGGTTTCGGCCTGCTCGCGGTCGCCGGTGTGCAGGCCTTCTACTTCGCCTCGCTGTCCCGGATCCCGGTCGGCGTCGCGCTGCTCATTGAATATCTCGCCCCGGCGCTGGTGCTCGGCTGGGTCCGGTTCGTGCAGCGCAGGCCGGTGACGCGCGCCGCCGCGGTCGGTGTCGTACTGGCCGTCGGTGGCCTGGCTTGCGTGGTCGAGGTATGGGCAGGGCTGAGTTTCGACGCTCTCGGGCTGCTGTTCGCGCTCGGGGCGGCCTGTTGCCAGGTCGGTTACTTCGTGCTCTCCGACCAGGGCAGTACGGGCGAGGACGCGGCCGATCCGCTGGGTGTCATCGCGTACGGACTGCTCATCGGCGCCGCGGTGCTGACCGTGGTGGCACGCCCCTGGGGCATGGACTGGTCACTGCTCGCGGGGCGCGCGGAGTTGGGCGGGACGGACGTGCCGGCCGCGCTGCTGCTCGGGTGGATCGTGCTGATCGCCACTGTCGTCGCGTACGTCACGGGTGTGGTGTCTGTGCGCAGACTGTCGCCTCAGGTGGCTGGTGTGGTGGCCTGCCTGGAGGCGGTCATCGCGACCGTACTGGCGTGGGTGCTGCTGCGGGAGCACCTGTCCGCGCCGCAGATCATCGGCGGGGCCGTGGTGCTCGTCGGTGCCTTCATCGCGCAGTCGTCGGCGCCGAAGGCTCCGGGCGGGCCGGTCGCGGGTGGGTCCGCGAGTGTGGCGGGTGCGGGTGCGGGTGCGGGTGCCGGTGTGAGTGCCGATGCGGCTGGGGAAACGGAGTTGTCCGCCGGGCGGACCGCGCCGTAGGGTGACGATCATGCGTATGACTGTGCTTCCGCCTCCCGCCGCGTAACGCGGGCGGCATTGCCGAAGACGAAGACCGGGCTCGGGCAGTCCCCGAGCGGTTCGTCGCTGCCCGCGTGCGGAGTCGAGCGACCACCTGTCCCGTCCCGTCTTCACGCGGAGAAGTCACGTGTCGAAATCTTCCTGTCCTTCTTCAGGGCTGCCCGTCTCAGCGCTGCCCGTCTCAGGTCTGCCTGTTGGGCGTGGCCTGATTTATCTCATCGTCGCCGGAACTGCCTGGGGTACCGCCGGAGCGGTCGCCTCGCTCACCTTCCTGGCCAGCGATCTGGGGCCGCTCGCCCTGTCCTTCTGGCGCTGTGCCGGTGGGCTGGTGCTGCTCGTGGCCGCGCGTGCGGTGCACCGGCGCCGGGTTGTCGCGGCGGTTGTCGCGCCGGTCGAGCCGCGTAGGCGGAGGCTGATGCGCGTTCTTGTCACCGGGCTGGGGCTCACCGTCTTCCAGAGCGCGTACTTCGCGGCCGTGCAGGCCACCGGGCTCGCCGTCGGGACCGTCGTCACCATGGGCGCGGGGCCGGTGCTGATCGCGCTGGGTGCGCGGCTGACCATGGGGGAGCGGCTGGGGCGCGCCGGGGTGCTCACCGTGGTCGGTGCGGTCGTCGGGCTCGCCGTGATGGTGCTGGGCAGCGGGGATGCGTCGGTGCGGCCCGCCGGTGTCTTTTTCGCGTTGCTGTCAGCGGGTGGGTACGCGGCGATGACGTTGCTGACGCGGCGGCTCGGGCGGGACGGGGGCGGTGCCGATCCGTTCCATACGACCGCGTGGGCGTTCGCCGTCTGCTCGCTGTGCCTGCTGCCGTTCGCCGCCGCCGAGGGGCTGCTGCCGCACACCGCCGATCCGGTGCGGGTGGCGTGGCTGCTGGTGTATATGGCCACGGTGCCGACGGCGCTTGCGTACGCCCTCTACTTCGCCGGGGCGGCGGTCGTCCGGTCCGCGACCGTGTCGGTGATTACGTTGCTCGAACCGGTGAGCGCGGCCTTCATCGCGGTGGTGCTGCTGGGTGAGCGGCTGGCGGTGGCCACCGTGGTGGGGACGCTGTTGCTCCTCGCGGCGGTGGCGGGGCTCGCGGTCGCGGAGGCCAGGACGGCGGCGTTGGGGCGCAGGGCGGAGGCGGTTCTCGCGTAGCGGGGGGCGGCGCCCCGTACCCCGGTCCGCAAACGCCCGACGGGCTCAGAGCGTGGCGAGGTAGTCGGGGAGCGTGATGGCCGGGTCCAGGCCGGCTGCCGGGATCGGGGCGCCGTAGCCGCGCGTCAGGGGGACCACGCCCGTCCAGTGCGGGAGGGAGGCGTCCTCGGGCTCGTCGTTGGGGCCGCCGGTGCGTACCTTCGCGGAGACCTCCTCCAGGTCAAGGCGGATCACGGCGGTCGCCGCGAGCTCCTTGGTGTTGGCCGGGCGCGAGTCGTACGAGCGGCCGGGGACCACGTGATCGACCAGCGCGTCGAGGGCGGTGCGGCGCTCTTCCTCGTCGATGACCTCGTGCGCGATGCCGTGGACCACTACGGAGCGGTAGTTGATGGAGTGGTGGAAGGCGGAGCGGGCCAGGACGAGGCCGTCGACGTGCGTGACCGTCAGGCAGACCGCGAGGCCGGGGTCTGCCTGGCCGGCCATGCGCAGGGGGCGGGAACCTGTGGAGCCGTGCACGTAGAGGCGCTCGCCGACGCGGCCGTAGAGGGTCGGCAGGACCACGGGCGCGCCGTCGCGTACGAAGCCGAGATGGCAGACGTACCCCTCGTCGAGTATCGCGTGCACCTGCTCGCGGTCGTACGACGCGCGTTCCCGGGAGCGGGTGGGGACCGTGCGCTCGGAAGGCGCGTAGGAGGAGGTGGTGTCTGTCATTGGAATCTCCATTGTATTAGTGCATAGTTGGCTTTGTGCTAGGAGATTATCGGATCAGTGGGCGGCGCGCATCTGAGATCGCCGCGAGTGTGGAGCGTGCGGTCGGTTCCGGAGAGCTGGAACCGGGACAGCTGCTGCCGCCCATGAGGGAGTTGGCGGGGCAGCTGGGGGTCAATCCGAATACGGTCGCGGCCGCGTACCGCACCCTGCGGGAACGCGGGGTGATCGAGACCTCGGGGCGCCGAGGCAGCCGGGTGCGTCCTCGGCCGGCCAGTACGGCACGGGATTTGATCAGGGTCGACGTACCGCCCGGCGTACGCGACTTGAGCCAGGGCAATCCTGATCCCGCGCTGCTGCCGCTGCTGCATGACGCGTTCGCGGCCGCGGCACGGCACAACGCGCGGCGGCCGGGGCTGTACGGACAGGAGCCCGTGGACCAGGACTTCGCGCGCCTCGCGCGGGCCGCGTTCGAAGCGGACGGGGTGCCGGGCGGGCCTGTCGCCGTCACCTCCGGATCGCTCGACGCGATCGAGCGCGTACTGGCCGCGCACCTGAAGCCGGGCGACACGGTCGCGGTCGAGGACCCGGGGTGGAGCAGCCTGCTCGATCTGATTCCCGCGCTCGGGCTGAGCGCCGTACCCGTCGCGCTCGACGACGACGGGCCGCTGCCCGGTGAGGTCGAACGGGCCCTTCGTGGCGGGGCGCGGGCGCTCGTGGTCACCGACCGGGCGCAGAACCCGACCGGTGCGGTGGTGAGCGCCGCGCGGGCGGAGGAGCTGCGCCGGGTTCTGGGGGCGTATCCGGGTGTGCTGCTGATTGAGGACGATCACGGGCACGCCATCGTCGACCTGCCCGTGCATCCGCTCGCGGGCGTGACGGACCACTGGGTGTTCGTACGGTCCGTCGCGAAGGCGTACGGCCCTGATCTGCGGCTCGCCATGATGACCGGCGACCCGGTCACGGTGGACCGGGTGCTGGGGCGGCAGCGGCTCGGGCCGGGGTGGGTCAGCCGGCTGTTGCAGCGGGCGGTTGTCGATCTGTGGGAAGCGGGGGCCGTGGACGTACGCGCCGTCTCGCGTGAGTATGGCGAGCGGCGGGACGCGCTGCTGCGGGCACTGGCGGAACGGGGGGTGGAGGCGCACGGGCGCAGTGGGCTCAATGTGTGGGTGCCGGTGGCGGACGAGACGGGGGTGGTGGCGCGGCTGCTGCACTCGGGGTGGGCCGTCGCGCCGGGGGCGCGGTTCCGGATGGCGGCGCCGCCGGGTGTCCGGGTGACCGTTTCGGCGATCGCGCCGGCCGACGTCGGGCCGCTGGCCGACACCATTGCCGCGGCGGCGGGGCCGGCGCCGGGTGGGCGGCGCCATGGGTGAGGGAGTCCTGCGGAGCTCTTTCCCCACCCCGCCCCGGTGGGTGGGGGTGCGGCTTTACGGTTCAGTTGCTGCCTCGGGGGCGGCTCTGGGTCAGGGCCGCGCCCGCCAGGACGATGAGAGCGCCCACCGGGGTGTTCCAGCTCAGGTGTTCACCCAGCAGGGTCACGCCCGCGACTGTGGCGATGACCGGGATGAAGTACGTGACCATCTGCGCCGTGGTGGGGCCGACCTCCGCCACCAGGTCGTACTGCAGGAGCATGGCCAAGCCGGTGCCGAGTGCGCCGAGCGCCACCACCGCGAGCAGCGGCACGACCGGGAACGAGTCCGGCATGGTGGTGAACAGCGGGGTAACCACGGCGAGTTGGACCGTACCCAGGAGAAGCTGCGCGCCCGTCATGGAAAGGGCCGAGTTGCCGCTGCCCGCGAGCGTACGGCGCAGGTAGATCCAGCCGATCGGGTAGCTGAGGGCGGCCAGCAGCGCCATCGCCGTACCGCCGAAGTCCAGGCCGGAGAAGCCCTGCCACGCTCCCAGCACGGTCAGTACGCCGATGAAGCCGAGGCCGAGTCCCGCGACGCGGCGGCGGGTCGGGCGGTCCTCGGAGAAGGCGACCACCGAGAGCACCATGCCCCACAGCGGCGAGGTGGCGTTGCAGATGCCGGCGAGCGTTGAGGGGATCGTCAGCTCGGAGTAGGCGAAGAGCGAGAACGGCAGGGCGTTGAGGAAGAACGCGGCGACGGCGAGATGGCCCCACGTGCGGGCGCCGCGCGGCAGCCCCACCCGCTTCACCGCCATCGCGGCGACCAGGACGGCCGTACCGAAGAGCAGTCGCCCGAGGGTCACTTGGAAGGGTGCGTACGCCTGGGTGCCGACCTTGATGAGCAGGAAACTGAAGCCCCAGATGAGCGCGAGCACCGCGAACCGGATGCGCCAGTCCAGGGCCGGGCGGCGGACGGGCTGGGGAGGGGGAGGATCGCCGGCGACAGTGGCGGGGGCGGGGGCGGCGGGCGGTGCGGCGCGGGGTGTGGACGTCGAGCTCATGGTGGTTACCCTGGCCCGCTCAACCTCGTAGCACAAGCGAGATTTTGTGGAGCGGATCGCTTAGCATCGCTTACATGTTGAATTTGGAGCGCCTGCGTACGCTCGACGCCCTCGCCCGGCACGGCTCCGTCAGCGGCGCCGCCGAGGGACTGCATGTGACGACCTCCGCCGTTTCGCAGCAGATGGCCAAACTGGAGCGCGAGGTCGGCCAGCCCCTGCTCGCCAAGAACGGCCGCGGCGTCCGCCTCACCGACGCGGGACGGCTGCTCGCCGACCACGCCGCGCGCATCCTCTCCCAGGTCGAGCTCGCCCAGTCCGACATCGAGGCACAGAGCGGCCGGGCCGTCGGAGACCTCGCGGTTGCCGCCTTCCCCACGGCCGCGCGCGGTCTGCTGCCGTCGGCCCTTGCCGCACTTCGTGTCGAGCATCCGCAACTGCGCGTGCAGATGCGGGAGATGGAGCCCGCCGATTCGGTACGCGGAGTCGTGCGGGGCGACTTCGATCTCGCCGTCGTACTCGACTGGTACAACAGGCCGCTCCCCCTGCCGGAGGGGCTCGCCAAGCAGGAGCTGCTCCACGATCCCGCCGATGTCGCCATGCATGTCGACCATCCGCTCGCGGGCCGCACCACCGTGGATCTGGAGGAGTTCGCCGACGACGACTGGGTCACCTGGGCGGAGGGGGAGTTCTGTCACGAGTGGCTGATGTTCACGCTGCGCGGCAAGGGTGTCGAGCCCCGGATCGCACATGTCGCCGAGGAGCAGGCCACCCAGCTCGCGCTCATCGCCGAAGGGCTCGGGGTGTGCGTGGCGCCACGGCTGGGGCGAGGTCCTGTGCCGGAGCGGGTGCGCGTCGTACCGGTGCGGCATGCGATGCGGCGGCACGTGTACGCCGTCTGGCGCGCCGACGCGGACCGGCGGCCTTCCATCCGCGCGGCGGTCGACGCGCTGGGCGCGGCAGGCGCGGCCGTCGTCGGCTGAGGGCCGGTCCGGGTGGCCCGGATGGGGCTCGGGCCCCGGGCTCAGGCGCCGCCGAGTTTGCGGAAGTCCCAGGACGTCATCGCGTCGGGCGTCAGGCGCAGCCAGGCGTGCCGCCCGTCGTGCGGCATCCGCGTCATGCCGAAGTACTTCTGGGGGAACAGCCGCTCCGGTACGTCCAGTTCGGGGCACGGCTCGCCCGTGCGCGGGGCCTCGCCCACGAAGGCGGCGGTGCCGGACAGCTCGATGCCGCGCAGTTCGCCGTACTCCACGCCGTCGTCCACGAGCACGGCGAGCCGGGCGTCCTTGCGCAGCTGCGCCCAGCGGCGGCTGCGCGTGATCGAGTACAGCCAGAGCGAAGCGCCGTCCCAGACGAACCACAGGGCGCCGACGTGCGGGGTGCCGTCCGCCGAGACCGTCGCTACGCGGCAGGTGCGCTGCTCGGTGAGGAAGGCGTCCCGCTCGGCGTCCGTCATCATGATGCGGCGGCCTCTGCGCTGAATGGCGGTCATGGGCGTCCGTCCCCTCCATGGGTGCATGGCCTTTGCGGTTTCTGACTCAGTGTCAGAAATCATGGGGTCTCTTCCCTCATCGCGCAATGGCCGTTAACCTCGCGCGCTCAGAGCCGAGGAGGAGCCTTGCCGTCGTACGAACAGCTCGTGGAGCAGCTCGATCCGGCGACCACCGTGCTGCTCACCGTGGAATGCCAGCAGGGTGTCGTCGGCCCGGACAGCGCACTTCCCGAACTCGCCGGAGAGGCCCGTTCCTCGGGGGCTCTGGTACGCGTCGCGCGGCTGGTCGCCGGCGCGCACGAGGCCGGGGTGCAGGTGCTGCACGCGGTGGCGGAACGGCGTCCCGACGGGCGCGGCGCCGGCCACAACGCACGGCTGTTCCGCGCCGCCGCACGGCTGCCCGTACAGCAGCTCACGGGAACGACCGCGGTGCACGTCGCGGAACCGATCGAAGTCGCGGAGGAAGACCTCGTCGTACGGCGGCTGCACGGCCTCTCGCCGCTCTCCGGTACGGACGTTCCCGCACTGCTGCGCAACCTCGGGTGCCGCAGTCTGATCATCACGGGTGTCTCGGCCAATGTGGCGATTCCCAACGCCGTCTTCGACGCGGTCAACCTCGGCCACACGGCCGTCGTGCCCTCGGACGCCATCGCGGGAGTGCCTTCCGACTACACCCCCGCGATGATCCGCAATACGCTCGCTCTTGTCGCCACGATCACCACGACCGACGCGGTTCTCGCCTGCTGGAAGCGCCCCCGGCGGGTCAGGCAAGGGTGATCGAGTCGCCCTCGACCTTGATCGCGGCGGCCGGGAGCGGCGCTTTCGCCGGGCCGCCCTTCACGCTGCCGTCCGTCGCGTCGAACATGCTCCCGTGGCAGGGGCAGTTGATCATCCCGTTCGCCACGTCCTTGACCGCGCAGCCCTGGTGGGTGCACTTCGACGAGAACGCCTTGAACTGCCCCGCCGTGGGCTGGGTGACGACCAGCCCCTTGTCGGCGAAGACCTTGCCGCCGCCCTCGGGGATGTCGGCCGTCTTGGCCAGTACCGCGCCCGCGCCTGCCCCGCTGCCGCCCGCCCCGCTGCCGCCCGCGGGCTTCTCGACAGTGGTGCCGGCCGGGCTGTCACTGTCCGATCCACCGCAGGCCGTCAGCGCGGCGGCGACCCCGGCCGCACCCACCGCGGCGACGACCGTACGGCGGCCGAACAGCCGCCCTGTCTCCTGAGATCCCGTCATGCGGCACTCCTCTTCGACGACTGGCTACGTGATGTTGTACGCGGGAGCGGGCCCCGGTGTTCAGCACCCGAGCGATTTCTTCAGGAAGTCGAGTTCCAGCAGCAACAGGGAGTCCGCCACGCCTTCCTGGGTAACGAGGTGACTCGCTCCCGGGAGCGGCAGGACGCTGTGCGGCCGCCCCGCCGCGAGCAGCGCCGCCGAGAAGCGCAGCATGTGGGCCGGCACCACGTTGTCGTCCGCCGTGCCGTGCACCAGCATCAGCGGCCGGGTCAGCTTGTGGGCGTGCTCGACGAGGGAGCAGCGCTCGTAGTTCTCCGGAAATACGTCGGGGTGGCCGAGGTAGCGTTCCTTCCAGTGCGTGTCGTAGAGCCGCAGATCGGTGGGTGCCGCGCCCGCGACAGCGGCGTGGAAGACGTCGGGGCGGTGCAGCACGGCGGCGGCCGCCAGATAGCCGCCGAAGGACCAGCCACGGATCCCGACCCGCCCCAGGTCCAGGTCGGCGCAGTACGTGGCCGCCGCGTGCAGCGCGTCAACCTGGTCTTCGAGTACGGGCGTCAGCTGATCGCCGTGGATGCTCTTCTCCCACTCCACGCCGCGCCCCGGCGTACCGCGCCCGTCCGTCATCAGTACGGCGAAACCCTGCTCCGCCCACCACTGACCCACTGCCGTCCACCATGCCCGGGCCTTCACCACCAGTTGGATCCCGGGACCGGCGTACGGGCTGAGCAGGACCGGGAGGCTGCCCGTCCCCGGCTCGTGCCACGACGGGAGGAAGAGCAGGCTGCGCAGCTCGCGCTCGCCGAGGGAGAGGCGCACCGGCCGTGGCGTGACGAGCGGTTCCTCGGCGCGTACGGTGATGTGCCCGGCGGGCTTGCCGTCGCGCAGCACGGTCACGGTGTGCCCGTCGGGTGTCATGCTGTCGAGTACGAGCGTGTCACCGCCGACGGCGGCCGTGTGGACACCGGGCCCCTCACTCAGCCGGACGAAACCCGAGTCCGGTTCGTACGACCAGACATGGACCTCCGTCGGCTCGTCGCTCGCGGTGAACAGGATCCGCTCGCCCAGGGTGCACAGCACTTCGCGAACGTTCAGTCCGGGCGGTGTGACGGCTCCGTGCCGGGCCGTCCTCAGGCCGCGGACGTCACTGCCCGGCGGTACGACCGCAAGGACGGGTGAACCGGTGGACGTGCGTGTGGGCGCTCCGGGAACGAACTCCAGCCATGCGGCGTCGCCCTGGTGGTGCAGCAGCGAGGTCTCACCCGTCACGGGGTCGATGTCCATCAGGTACGCCGTGCGCTGGTCCCTCGTCTGCACGTTCATGGCCGGTCCCGTGGAGTCCCACCAGGCCGTGACGAGATATTCGAAGGCCCGGTCCGTCCACCGGTCCTGCGCGTGGAGTTCCGCGTCGGCCTCGGCGGGCACCCGCACCGCTACCCGCTCGCCGTCAACTCGTACGAGGTGCATCGTAGTTTCGGCATTGGCTGTTCCGGCGGACGGATACGGGAACGACCGGGGTGCGTTCCCGGGATGTGCCGGATCGCCGATGTACCGGCGCTGCACCATCGACGTGTCCACGCGCGCGACGAGCAGGGCTTCGCTGTCCGGCGACCACCAGTAGCCGCGCATCCGGTCGAGCGATTCCGCCGCCACATGGTCCGCGAGTCCGTACGTCACGTCGGCGTTCTCGGGAACGGCGAGCGGCCGGTCCCCGGTGCGGTCGGTTCGCACGACGCGCAGGGCGCCGCCGGTGACGTACGCGACGAGCGTTCCGTCGGGGGACGGCCGCGGGTCGACCACCGGGCCCGCCGTGGGGATACGGTGCGGGGCGGCTCCGTCCCCGGCCCCGTCCGTCCGTACGGTCCAGAGTTCGCCTCCCAAGGCGTACGCCACCACGCGGGCCTCCCCGTCACTCGCGTAGGCCACCACCCCGCAGGACGTCTCACGGGCCCGCTCCCGCCGGATCCGCTCGGCCTCGGGAACGTCACCGGCGCCCTCGGGCCCGGCGAGTATCCGCTCGCTCCCGTCCTCGTACAACCAGAGTCTGCTGACCGGGTCGTCGCCCGCGTCCGACCGTACGAACAGGACCCGTTGGCCGTCGGGCGAGACAGTGAACCGCCGGGGGATCCCGAGTGAGAAGCGGCGCGTACGGGCGAACTGGCGAGGAAAACCCTGGGCGTCCATGCGGGCACTCTAGGCCCGGACTTCGCAGGTCGCCGAAAAGGTTCGCCGCAGCGGCCTCCCAGCGTCCGATCTCGACCGGGCCGGACCGGGACAGCTATCGCCGCTACGCTTCCGATCGGCGAGCGATCGGCTACGACCGCTTGATCTTCACGATCGGGTGACCTGCGAAGTCCGGGTCTAGGGGCGCGATATCTGATCGATGAGCAGCTGATGGTGCTCCTTGCCCAACGGCTCCGCCCCTGGTTATTCACGCGCCCCACCAGCAGGGTGTGGCCCCGGACGTCAAGGAAAAACAGACCGGCATGCCGGGGTAGCCCCCATCTGGTCTATCGATTCGGCGTGATCGGATACGGAATCGCGCGACGGGTGCGGAGGCGCACCCTGTGCCCGTGAAGGGGATACCGGTGTCACCGATGGATGCGGTATCCAGAAGCAGGCGGGGTTGAGTGCCGAACGTCAGGAACTTTGGGAACGGCTGCTTCCGCGGCTGAGCGAGGCACAGTTCGGGCAGCTCGAACGGGAGCTCGGCAAGGGCCCGGCCGCGCACGGGCTGGGGGGGACCAGCGCCGGACCCTGGGCCGGATCAGGACCATGATCGGCCGGCGCTTCCACCTGAACTGCATCGTCCAGGGTCTGATCACGCACCGGTCATACCGCTTCACGCCGAAGCCGATGGGTATGCGGGCGAGCTACAGACTGCGTTCTCGCACTGCAGTGATACAGCCGGCGGGTCAGCATCCGCATAGCGTTCTTCACGCGAAAGCGCGCCGGACCCTTCGAAGGGCCCGGCGCATTGCTGAGCAGATTCAGGAACGGACGTACAACGCCGACCGGCCCGCATACAGAGCTTGCGCGCCCAGCTCCTCCTCGATGCGGATGAGCTGGTTGTACTTGGCCGTGCGGTCCGAACGGGACAACGAGCCAGTCTTGATCTGGCCACAGCCTGTGGCGACCGCCAGATCCGCGATGGTGGTGTCCTCGGTCTCGCCGGAACGGTGCGACATGACGACCGTGTAGCCGGCCTTGTGTGCGGTGTCCACCGTGGTGAGGGTCTCGGTGAGCGAACCGATCTGGTTCACCTTCACCAGGATCGAGTTGGCGATACCGTCCCGGATGCCGTCGTTGAGCCGGTCGACATTGGTGCAGAACACATCGTCGCCGGTGAGCTGGCACTTGTCGCCCAGCACCTGCATCAGCAGCTTCCAGCCCTCGAAGTCATCCTCCGCCATGGCGTCTTCGATCGACGCGATCGGGTATCGAGAGACCAGGTCCGAGAGGTACTGCGCGTGCTCCTCGATCGACCGCTTCTTGCCCTCGCCCGCGTAGTCGTAGACCCCGTCCCTGAAGAACTCGGACGTAGCCGGGTCCATGACCAGGGAGATCTCCTCACCTGGCGTGTACCCGGACTTCTCGATGGCATCCACGACGAACTGCAGCGCCTCGTCGGAGGTACGGAGGTTGGGAGCGAAGCCGCCTTCATCGCCCACACCGGTGCTGTGACCGGCATCCGACAGCGCCTTGCGCAGGTTGTGGAAGACCTCGGACCCCATGCGCACGGCCTCGAAGAAGTTCTCCGCTCCGATCGGCGCGATCATGAACTCCTGGAAGTCCAGGGCGTTGTTTGCGTGTGCACCACCGTTGATGATGTTCATCATCGGTACGGGCAGCAGTCGGGCGCTCGACCCTCCGACGTAGCGGTACAGCGGTACGCGGTGCGCCGCAGCTGCGGCTTTCACCGTAGCCAGTGAGACACCGAGAATCGCGTTGGCTCCCAGCTTCCCCTTGTTGGGCGTGCCGTCGAGCGAAATCATCACCTCGTCAACCAGCGCCTGGTTCTCCGCTTCGACTCCCACCAAGGAGTCCGCTATGACGCTGTTAACCGCTTCAACCGCCGTGCGAACGCCCTTGCCGTGGAAGCGCGAAGCATCACCGTCACGGAGTTCGACGGCTTCGTTGGCGCCCGTCGACGCACCGGAGGGAACCGCGGCACGGCCCAACGACCCGTCCTCCAGGAGGACATCCACCTCGACGGTCGGGTTGCCCCTGCTGTCCAAGACTTCGCGTCCGACAACTCGGGTAATCGCAGTCATCATGCTCCTTCATTGCTGATCGGCACCATGGAGCCGTCGGTACGTCCAGATTTCTCGGACATATCGTCTAGTTCATCCATGAAAGCCATGTCCGTTGACTCGGACGTTGACATCTTCCCATGGCGCCGGCTCTGTCCCGCCAGCCCTTTAGAGCCCACAAACCGCTATCTCATACTCTGGACAACAGAGATGAGTTGGGTATGAGCACAGTTTCACCTCCGCAGCGGTTACCGATCCGCGCTCGTACCGGTAATCGGAGTCGGCCAGACAGTTCTCTCCTCAGGCCATCACCACAAGCTCACCGATTCGGTGTCGAGTGGGGGAACTCTGCGGGAACAGCTGGTAGCGCCTTTACGGGGAATCTAGCAGGCGACGCACTTCGGCGTCGGGGTCGTCGGAGTGACCCGTGGTCGGCGTGGACTACGACCGCAGCACCACCGCTGAGCGCGGCAGCCGATGTTGTGGCGGTCGGTCAGGAGTGGTTTTCCTGCTCAAGTGCCGAGTGGGACCTGACAAGTTCGCCCACTTGGAAGACCTGGACCATGGTCGGGACGACCGTCGAGGGCGACCAGTGAGCCAGCACTGACGGCGTGTGGACTGCCGTTCCGCCAGACCGAGTTGCGAATGTAGGGCATCGGCCGCTCAACCCGGGGCTTGTCCTTCGGCTTCAAAGCGCGGGCCGGTCCACCAACACGCCGTAATGGACGGCAAGTTCGGGATACACCTTGTTGATTTTCGGGTCGTAGAGTCGGGCCTTTCGACCCCGGTCCTCAGGGTGTCCGGGACCAAGCGGCGCGGGGCGCCGCCGAAACAGCGGAAGGCCGCGCGGTCGATCTCTGCCCAGGTAACCCGCCGCGGCCGGGAGTTGACGGGCTCCGGGAACCAGCCTCTGATCAGCTTGTTCCAGTCGGCCTCACTCATCGGCGGGCCCGCCCGGGATGATCCCGGCCGCCTAACGATGTGGCCAGCTCGCTCGCTTCGATCGCGAACGCCGTTGCGCCCATGGCCAGTTGGTGGAATCCAGGATGGAAACTTACTTGGTGCTCAAACTACCCCAGACAGGGCTTACTTGGCACACCCCATCCCCAACGCCCGGTCCCCACCCCCACGTTCAGCTAGCGGGACGTGTGGTTAGATTGCGATCGCTCGGGGGAGCCGCTGAAAGCGGAGCAGGGGGTAAGGGTTTTGATTGTGTGTCATCGGGGCTGCACACAGGTCGGCAACGTCCGACAGTTGGTCACATCGAGTTTCTCAACCTTCTGCCTCGGCTGTGGGCTGCCAGAGGTATCGGAAGGCTCTTCGGCCTGGAGCCCGTTCGCGTTACGCCCGAGATCCTGAGCGACCCGATCAGTCCAATGGAGTTCTGTGGACTCCGAGGACACCGGGATTGGATGGACCATCGCAGGCTCTATGCGCGACAGTCAGGCGCAACTCGGCGTGGGAGTGACCACTAGCGTGCCACGCAATGCATGGAAGAAGTAAAGAATGACCATTCTTGTACTCCACAAATCGAACGCGAGCCGCCGCAGGCACCTGGCACGAGCTGCAGAGTATGCAAAAGAAAACGGGGAACGGCTTTTGCTTTTAGTGAAGGATCCCACCTGGGAGAACGAATTTGCGGACGTTGTTCTGTCGGTGGACACCTCAGATATCAAGGCCACGGTTGCCGCAGTCCGCGACCTTGCTGCGTCCGAGCCGGAACCGATTCGAGCCGTCGCGGCGTTCGTCGGACACAGCGTGCCGGCTGCAGCGGCGGTGGCATCCGAGCTGGGATTGCCATTCATAAGTGAGCATGCAGCACATACTGTGCGTGACAAGTATGCGATGCGTCGAGCATTTGACTCAGAGAACATCCCTCAGCCCGTTTATGGTCTGGCTCGGACAGTCGAAGAGGCATTGACGCAATCTGCACGTATCGGTTTCCCTCTTGTGATGAAACCACTCGTTGACAACGACACCGGGTACTTGCGCCGAGTGGATGACATCGATGAGCTCACCGAGCATTTCGCTACCATTCAACGTGGTGCGTGGGCCGGAATTGAACACAATCCGCTCTATGAGTGGGCTATAAATGAATATGATTACGCGATCATTCTGGAGCAGTATTTGCCAGGGGCGGAAATCAGTGTCGAGTCGATCGTCGTGGATGGTCAGGCGCATGTAATCGCCATCCATGACAAGCCGCTCCCCGCGACCGGCCCCTACTTCGCAGATGTGCACTACACGACCCCTAGCCGGCTTCCGGTAGAAGTGCAGCAGCGTGTCATCGAGCTTGTCGCCGCAGCCCACCGAGCTATCGGTATGGAGATGGGCGCAACCCACACAGAATTCCGGATCCAGGAGGACGGCACTCCCAAGATCCTGGAGACGGCGGCGCGTATCGGGGGCGGGCCGGTCTACCAGTCGGTCCTGCTGAGTACCGGCGTCGACCTGGTCACCGCGGTACTGGACATAGCTTCTGGCCGGAAACCAGATCTCAGCCCCCGACCTGAGCCCACCCCGACTGGATTCTATCTGTTCTTTGCGGAGAGAGCCGGGCGGATCAGCGCGATTACCGGGGTGCAAGAAGCTGCTCTTAACCCCCATGTGCATGAGCTCTCTCTTTATCGCAAGGTCGGGGACACAGTCGACGTTCCCCCGCATGTCTGGCAGTCACTTGGTCATGTCATTTTCACTGCCGACAGTAGCGACGGGCTTGTTCGGACTTTCAACGAACTTGTGAAATCAATCAATCTCGAACTCGAATAAATATTTTCGACGAAGGTCAGAACGTACAGCCTGAGGAGCTACCTGTGAGTATCCGGACCGAACTGGCACCGTACCTGCGGGGCTACGAGGAAAAATTCACAAGCAAGGGTGAGATACGTTGGCTTCCGCATCTTCTGTATTTCCATCCACAATCCCATCGATCGGAAGTGGTGAACACTGATTCCGTAGGTTTTCGGTATGCCACGGACGGAGATCGCAGTTATTCAGTAGCTGACCATGGATCGGCCGATTCAGTACGATTGCTGGCGGGTAGTTCAACGGTTTTCGGCATAGGGGCCAGTTCTGATGCCTGGACTCTCCCTTCGAGACTGAATGTCCACGATGAACGGGATCAAACCTGGCTCAACTTCGGCGGCCGCAGCTTCAATTCCACACAGGAGCTGTTGTTGCTCACCCTGTATCGACACCTGCTCCCAAAAGTGGATGAGATCGTACTGTTCTCCGGATTCAATAACCTGAGTTTGGCGCGAATGCCGCAGGCCAGAGACGAAGACCACGGCACATTTTTCCAATACAATATGTACAAGGAAATGTTCGCACGGCAGGGTGAATCAAAGGCCAGCTCTCCAGTATGGAACCTGCTGCGCAGGAAACAGAAATCGGCTGCGCCGGTTCCGCCCAGCATAAGAGGTTGTCTCACGTGGCAGGTTTCGCGAGCTTCTTGTAGCAGCTCAGGGCGGGGGCCATGGCCAGGCCTCGGCTCTGCCGGTCGTTGCGGTCCACGTACGGGATCTTGAGGCCACGAGCAGCCCATGGCAGGCTCATGCCGCATGATCGATGAATTCGCAAAAGACAACCTGCACGGGAGACTGCGGCGGGACCGCAAGGCGCTGCTCTGGAAACTCGACGGCCTATCCGAATACGACGCCCGCCGACCTTTGACAGCGACCGGGACCAACCTCCTCGGCCTGGTCAAACACGTGGCCAGCGTCGAGGCCAGGTACTTCGGCGAGGTCTTCGACCGCCCTTCCCCGGAACCGCTGCCCCGATGGCAGGACCACGACGGCAGCGATCTGTGGGCGACCGAGGACGAGACGCGCGATCAGATCATCGAGTCCTACCGGCGCACGTGGGCACACTCGGACGCGACGATCAACGAGCTTCCCCTTGACGCCCCCGGCCACGTGCCGTGGTGGCCGGAGCCTTATCCCAACACCAACCTGTTCGCCATCATGGTCCATGTCCTCAGCGAGTCCATCCGGCATGCCGGGCACGCTGACATCCTGCGCGAGGGCCTCGACGGCCGGACCGGGCTGCGCGCCGAACACGAGCAGCGGATCGACGAGGAAGCCCGTGCCGCCTACTGCACGAAGATCGAGCAGGCCGCCAGATCGGCCGCATCAGTCAAGGCTTAGAGGCTGCCCCACGTGACTTGATGTTCGAGCGGCATGATGCCGGCCGTGGGTGCTGATCTGTCGAAGTGTCTGGTTCCTGATGAACTCTGGGAGCTGGTCGCCCCGTTACTGCCGTCGTTCGCGGCTCGACCGCAAGGTGGTGGGACCGCTCCGCGTGACGAGCGGGCCGTGTTCACCGCAGTGGTGTACGTGCTGACCAGCGGCTGCGCCTGGCGGCATCTGCCGCCGACGTTCGGCACGTCCTCCGCCACCGCGCATCGCCGCTTCACGGTATGGACCGAGGTCGGCCTGTGGCGTCGGCTGCATCGGGCGGTGCTGGACGAACTCGGGGCCCGGGGCGAGGTGGACTGGACCTCGGCGATCGTCGACGCGGCCTCCGTTCGCGCCAAACAGGGGGGATCGCTCACGGGGCCGAACCCGGTCGATCGCGGCAAGAAGGGCAGCAAGCTGCACGTGCTGTCCGATGCCCAGGGCGTCCCGCTCGCCGTCGCCGTGTCCGGCGCGAACATGCATGACAGTCTCGCCCTCAAGCCGCTCGTCCTAGGCATCCCCGCCGTCCGGTCCCGCCGGGGACCACGGCGGCGCCGACCCGTCAAACTCCGCGCGGACAAGGCCCAAACACCTCAGCTGGCTGCGCGAGCGAGGGCTCGTCGCGCGCATCGCGCGGCCAGGCATCGAGTCCGGCGAACGCCTCGGTCGGCACCGCTGGAAGATCGAGCGGTCGATCGCTTGGCTCTTCGGCTACCGCCGCCTGACCGTCCGATACGAACGAAAGGGCTCGCACTTCCTCGCCTTTCTCGGCCTGGCCGCTGCCCTGACCTGCTACAAGAAGCTTGCGAAACTTGCCACGTGAGACGCCCTCTAATCGCCTTCGGGTTCTGCTACATCCAACTCGAATACGCGCTCCCTGTGTTCACAGGCAGCGTGCAGAGCCCGTCCCTCGTCGGCGTCCTGTTCACCATCAACGCCATTGCCGTGGTGCTGCTCCAGGTGCCCCTGAACCAGTCCACCAGCAGAATCAGGAGCTCGGCGCTGGTCATCTCCGGCGCGCTCCTACTGATGGCGACCAGCTTCGCGGCCGCCTCTCTGGGGTCGGTGGCCGGCTTGATTGTGTGCGTTCTGCTGTTCTCCGCCGCAGAGGTACTGATCGACCCCCGTATCGACAGCGAGATCGCCAACACGGTCCCCGCACACCGGCGCGGCATGGCCTTCGGCTTCGTCGGCACAGCAATCGCCGGAGGAGGAGCCTGCGCCAACGGCCTGGCCGCTGGGCTGGCCTCCGACCAGGGCGCCCCGGGGCAGCAGTTCTGGCTGCTCCTGGTCGCGGTGAGCGTCGGCTTCGCCGCCATCGTCTATTTCACCTCATTGGCCATGCGACCGGGGCTGGTGGCGAGTTCGAAGAGAGCCTGAGCGCTGGTCCGCCGCCTCAGCAGGCTCCGGGTGCGGACGCCTGTGACGCGGGCGAGTAGGTCGGTCTGTGCTTGGCCCGGCAGACGCTGTGTGCGCCGGCCTCGTGCCAGGACGCCTCCAGGAGCCCAGCCCGCGCTCGCCGCGCCCGGCATCATCCCGGCGCGTTCGGGCACTCCTCGCCGGCTGTCACACTCAGTTACTATGCTCACTTCATGCGTGACAGCCGGCTGATCGTGGCCGGGTCTCCCGTGCGAGCATTCTTGGAGTTGGCCGTGGTTTATAAGGCTAAAGAGTCGGGTGGCCTGGGAAAATGCTGACAGAAGTGACTGCGACTCGCTATGTCACGCCCTTGCGTGAGGGCGGCTCGTTGCCGGGGATTGTCGAGGCCGACGATCTCGGTACTTACGTCATGAAGTTCTCTGCCTGGTGGCGCTGACCTGCGGATTTGTGATTCTACGGGCCCCTGACCTGCGTGGATGCGTCTTTCAGTGTCTTTCAGATTCGTGCTGCGTTATGCAGCCGATTCTCCCCACGCGCTCCCCAAGCCTTCGAATACTCCCCAGATTCTCCCCAGAGGTGCCAGTGCCGCGAGCACTGTGACATGGGGAGGGCGGTTCTTCCTGTGGCTGTACGACCAGCACGTTGAGTGATCACGGCGCGCCGCTGACCGTGCCGAACTGGCAGCCGGGGATGATGTCGGATGTGCTGCCGTCGGTGTACCGCGACATCGTGGAGGTGGTGGCGGATGCTCCGGGGCCGGTCCGTGCCAAGCAGATCGTGCCGAGGATCGGGCTGCCGGCCGAGACGGGGAAGATCGAGGGCACCCGGTCGAAGCTGAAGCGCCTGGTCGAGCGGGGCTGGCTGGAGGAGGACACCCCCGGCATGTTCACCCCGGCCCGCCAATGGACGGCTGCTTCGCCCAACTCCCGCTGACAGCAGGGCTCTTCCGCCTACATTCGAAGGTGCGACCCTTATCGGATGCAGGACGGGAAGAGCCCCGGAGATGAAACCGTACGACACTCATGTCACCGCTGACCCCTTTGCCCGCTCGGTCAGCGCCTTCGAGACGCTGATGTGCACCCTGTCGGGCAGGGATGCGAGCGCGTGGACCCACGCCGAGCTGGAAGAACACCTCGACGCGGCTGGGCGGGAGCTGTTACGGCAGCTGCTGCAGGACCATCTGGACCTCCGTGCGATGCGCGCAGCGGAACAGGTCCGCGCTGGTAGCGGGCCTGTCGTGGTGGGGCCGGAGGGACGAGCCCGGCCCTGGCGGGAATCGGGACACTCACGCTGGCTGGCCAG
Source organism: Streptomyces sp. ISL-96 (assembly GCF_018614035.1). GTDB lineage: Bacteria > Actinomycetota > Actinomycetes > Streptomycetales > Streptomycetaceae > Streptomyces. The sequence goes on along the minus strand of NZ_JAGGPA010000064.1, from coordinate 37,610 downwards.
TATGTTCGGGCTGGTCCGCGTTGCCCGGGTCGCCCACCGGGGCCCGGGCGTCAGCAACGTCCACCCCGCCGACGCCGCGCTGTCGCTGCCGGCGGGCCGGCACTCGATGGGCCTGCGTCGGCTCGCGGTCACCGAAGCCGTGCGCGGCTCGTTCGACCAAGCTCAGCAGGCGGTCGAGCGTCGCTGCGGGAAGGTGCTGGGCAAACGCCGGCTCGAAGAACTGGTGGTCGCGGCAGCGGTCGACACTGACGACTTCTACCAGATCCGGGTTCCGGTCCCGTGCAGCCGGCGGATGCCGCTGGTGGTCCAGGTGGACGGCAAGGGCGTGGTCATGCGGCCCGAGGCTCTGCGGGAGGCCACCCGCCGGGCCGCCGCGAAGGCTGTGGTCGGTGGCCATCGTGGTCGGCTCGCGCCGGGCGAGAAGCCGAACCGGAAGCGGATGGCGACCGTGGCCTGTGTCTTCGAGACCCGCCCGGCCCCCAGGCGCCCCCATGACGTGATCCATCCGCCCGGCGGCCGAAGCGGCGAACGCCCTGCTCGCCCGGGGCCGAGGGCCGAGAACAAGTGGTGCACCGCCTCCCTGGTCCGCCCGCCCGAGCAGATCATCGCCGACGCATTCGACCAGGCCCAGGCCCGCGACCCGAAGCATCTGCGGCCGTGGGTCGTCCTCGTCGACGGCGCCCGTCACCAGCTCGGCCTGATCACCGCCGAGGTCGGCCGACGCGGCGTCACGCTGCACGTGTTGCTGGACTTCGTGCACGTCGCCGAGTACGTCTGGGCCGCCGCCCACGCCTTTCACAAGCCCGGCACCACCGAGGCCGAAGCCTGGGCCGCAGGCCGCGCCTCCCGCGCCGCCGACCAGATGACCGCCCAAGCCGACCGGGCACACCTGTCGGCCACCCGCCGCGGGGCCGTCGACGCCTGCCACCGCTACGTGACGGGCCACCTCGACCAGCTCCGCTACGACACCGCGCTCGAGACCGGGTGGCCGATCGCCACGGGGGCGGTCGAAGGCGCCTGCCGTCATCTGATCGCTGACCGCCTCGACATCACCGGCGCCCGCTGGGGCCTTCACGGAACCGAAGCCGTTCTACGGCTCCGCGCGGTCGTCGCCAACGGTGACCTCGACTCCTACTGGCACTTCCACACCGCCCGCGAGCACGAGCGCCTCTACCCCACCCCCGACCAGCAGGACTTCAATCGCACCGTTTGATCACGGGCCTGCTTGCGGACAAACTGCGACCCATGAGGTTCATGCGACCCATGAGGTTCACAGGCATGCCCGCCGACGCACAGGTCACCGCGCTCGTTCTGCGCCGCCGAACTCGAGACGACCGCGCCCCGGCTCCGAGCCACGGGGCCAGCATGGTGCAGCCCACGCTGTGGACGCCTCGCAGACGCATCCCGACCTGGTGCTATCTTCCTCCCAGTCCGAGTGGAACGCCCCTGTCGGCATTCCCGCTACCAAGCCCTCCTACGGTCGTGAAGCGTGATCTCAGGCAAGGTCCGTCGCGACCATCACACGGGAGCGTTGCTGCGGGCAATGCTCCTCGCGGTGGTGCTTGCCCTCTTCGCGATGCACGTCCTGGCCTCACATCAGCCAGCCCATAGCGGGCATGCCGCCGCGTTCCCGCTCATCGACGCAGGGGACAAGACACTCCACGCTCACTCTGACGTCGCCTCCGGGGACGCCACCAGGACACCGGACAGCCTGGACGGCGAATCCCCCTGCGACCACGGCGGAGTCGGAGAGAGCTGCCTGGCGCTGCTGTGCATCGTCGCTGCTCTGTTCACGTTCGCCCTCAGGCGCGGGGGCAGCAACCGCATCCTCGGCCGACGCGCAGAACCCACGCACTCCTGGATCAGCCGCACCGGCGACCCACCGTGCCTCCACCGACTTTCGATCCTGCGCTGCTGAGAGCTGCACCAGCGTGACGCCGCACCATTGGTGCCCGCGCGGCTTCTGCCTGCTCTCACCCACCAAGATCCGAAAGGTCTTACCCGCGTGACCACCGCTCTCAAGCCCGAACTCCACCAGACTCCCGCCTCGAAACACCGCCGCCCCGCCTTCGACAAGAAGTCACTCCCGGCTCGCTACAGCGGCCAGATGCTCTACTTCCTGGGCGCCGCCCTCATCGCCGGCGCCGTCGTCCACTACCCGATCAATCCGCCGCTGTACGCGATCATCTGCGCCGTCGGCGCCTTCGTGTTCCTCCTCGGGACCATCGTCAACGAGTTCGTGCTGGCCGACGAGCGCCCGGCGCTGAGCCAGGCAATCTCGCTGGTCGCGTTTTCCCTGCTGCTGTCCTTCGGGGTCGGCCTGGTCGGCGGCGGCATCCAGCACTTCGAGCAGTTCCCCGAGCGCAGCGCCTGGATGACCCCCATCGGCCTGCTCATGTCGTACATCGCGTTCGTCGCCAAGGACTCCAAGGGCCGCTGGCGGCACCTCGTCAGCCCGTTCGCGGCCGCCGTCGTCGTCATCTCGGCCCTCGCCTGGCTGGGCATGACCGCCCTCGCCGGCACCATCAGCTCCGACGGCCACAGCCACGACCACGGCTCCACGACCGGGACCCCCGCAAAGCCGGACCAGGATCCCGTCAAGCAGGCCCCTCCGGCCAAGGCACCCACCGAGCCGGCCCAGGATGGCCATTCCCACAGCCACTGACTCCGGTCCGTCACCCTCGTAGCCGTTCTCCGCGGGCCCGGCGTGGACCACGCTGGGCCCGCGGTCTGCTCAGGGAGCTTGCACCTGCCGTGGGCGGGCTCGGGACGCGGCGCGCTCTTGCGGGCGCGCAGTCGGCGAGGCGTTCCTCCAGCAGGCTCTCCTCGCTGGTGATCTTCCCCAGCTCACCGCGGCCGGTGCGGCCCTTGACCGACTACCTACATGGGCCATCGGCCGCCTTGCGCGCGCGCCGGTTCCCTACCACGCATCGCCAACCCAGACGCCTCTGACTGCTCCAGACGGCTCCTTGCGGCCAAGGCAGCGACGACAAGATCAGCGGCCCAGGGGCTGTCGGTCGTCGAGAGCGCGCACTCCAGGTCGCTGCGGTGACGTTCCGTGTCCGGCATGGCGAAGGCGGGGAACCAATTGGCCGCCGGTGGGGGCCGCCAGCGGGGAGTTACCGGCCGTACGCGGGGAAACGATCTTGGCCGCTGTCAGCGGTAGACCTCGGCCCCCGATCAGCGTTCTCCCAGCTCAGCACTTCCCTTCAAAGGAACTGCACCCCTCGGCATAGACACCACCGTGCCTCCGATGTCAACGGAGCCGCCTCCGGCAAAAGGGGCCCCGCGGTCACCTCCGGCCATGTCGACTCCAGCCGGCTGCCCGACAACAAGGCTGTCTTCTACCGACTCGGCGAAGACGAGCGAGGCGACCACGTGGACATCACCCCCGCTGACGGCGCCGTCGCCCGGTACACCGTCGAGGCGGTCACCGTCGTGGCCAAGTGGGACTTTCCCCCCGCGCGGTGTACGGCCCGACCCCAGTGCTGCGGCTGATCACCTGCGGCGGGCCCTACACCAAGGACAGCGGCTACAGCAGCAACGTCACCGGACACGCCCGCTGGTCGGCCCGCATCGCCAGAACCAGGCCAACAGCCACCGCCGAAATCAGGGCGAGGATCTGCGCAACTCACCAGTCCGGGAGCCGCGCCAGTGGGGCGCGGTCGCGGCGGCCAGCTCCACCCACCGGCTCGGTCGGACATCCATGGCCCGGCATACCGTGCCGACAGCGACTGCCTTGGAGACTCGGTCATGGGCGAGCACATCCGAATCCGGGGTGCCGCCGCAGCGGCTCAGGGGGGTCTTCGAGGACAAGGAAACACCGGCAGGGCTCCTCGTTCTTCTGGCACTCGGCCCGTGCCGGAGTCGCGTGGCTGAGCTCTTCGCCTGATCGTGCCTGCCGGATGTGACCGGCGCGTCAGCGGATCCGCAGGGCGCCGATTAGGATGCGGGCATGAGTCAGCAGGTGTGGCGCGCGACCCGGCCCCATGGGGTGCGGGCGTATGTGCTGCTCGTGCTGGCAGTGCTCGCGGGTGTAGTGGCCATGCATGGTCTGGGTCCTACTGTCCCGGAGGCGTCGTCCTCCGCCCCGGATGCCCATCATGCGATCACGGTCGCGGTCCCGTCACACGCGGGCGCAGCCACGTGTGAGGACTGCGTCCACATCGGCCATGACGAGGGTGGCGTCGGCCGACACGCCGAGCATGCCGACGCCACGTGTGCTGCCAGCGGTACGAGCGCAGCGCCCGTACTCCCTGCGCCAGCTCTGACCGCGAGTGGCACCTGCTCAACTGCGGACGACGTACCCGCGCTCCTCCCTGCGGCGACGCTGAGCGGGCGGGATCCGCCCGCCTTGAGCGAATTGCAACTCCTGCGCATATAGGCGAACCCGGTTGGCCCGACTCCTTTGGTCGTGTCGCCGTTGAGAGCCATGTCTGATTGCACGCATTTACAGGAGTTGCACCACCATGACCGCACACCGTTCCCTTGTTCGCCGTGCCGCCGCTGTGGCAGCCGCGGCCACCGCTGCCGTCGTCCTCGCCGCCTGCGGCGGGGGAAATGACAGCTCGGCAGGCCATGACGGCCACGAGAAGACCTCCTCGCCCAGCGCCTCAGCCTCCGCCAAGGAGGGCGCCCAGAACGCCGCCGACGTCGCCTTCGCGAAGGGGATGATCCCACACCACCGGCAGGCGGTGGAGATGGCCGAGCTGGCGGAGACGCGGGCCGCGTCCGCCGAGGTCAAGAAGCTGGCCGCGGAGATCAAGAAGGCGCAGGACCCGGAGATCAAGACCCTGTCCGGGTGGCTGACTTCCTGGGGCGAGGAAGTCCCCAAGGAGGACGCATCCGGAGAGCACGCGGGGCACTCCATGTCCGGGATGATGACGCCCGAGGAGATGGACAAGCTGGAGAAGTCCTCCGGCAAGGCGTTCGATACCGCGTTCCTCGAACTGATGGTCAAGCATCACGAAGGCGCGGTCGCGATGGCGAAGACCGAGCAGTCCGACGGTGCCTACAAGCCCGCCAAGGACATGGCCGGCACCATCATCGCCTCGCAGAGCGCGGAGATTGAGCGCATGAACAAGCTGCTCGGCAAGAGCTGACCGTACGAGTCACATCGCGGGCGCGGCCACCAGCCGCCCCCGCGATGTGGCTCTGGCACGCTGTGCTGCGTTCCGTGGCCCGGCCTCTTCGACGACCAGCTTGGACCTCGTGATGATCACACGTTTCTTTGTGCTGTCTTCTTGCCGGCCTCGGCGGGCAGCCGCGGCCCTCCTCGCCTGCGGTGTGCTGCTGCTGACGGCATGCGGCTCTACCAGCGACGACTCGACCAGTGAAACCTCTGCGGCCCCTGACCCGGGGACCGGGCACCTGCATGGGCTGGGTGTCGACCCGGCTGACGGGACCGTCTACGCCGCCGGGCACATGGGCGTCTTCCGTCTGACAGGGACCGAAGCGATACGCGTCGCCGACCGCTACCAGGACACCATGGGCTTCACCGTCAGCGGCCCTGGCACTTTCCTCGCCAGCGGACATCCCTCGCTCGCCGATCGCACTGCCACCTCGCCGCACTTGGGGCTGGTCCGCAGCACCGATGCCGCCAAGACTTGGACGACCGTGTCAGCCGCGGGCGAGGCCGACTTCCATTCCCTCCAACAAGCCGGCCAGGTGCTTTACGGCTTTGACAGCCAGACCTCGAAGGTGTGGGCCAGCAGCGACCAAGGCCGTACCTGGGACCGCCGCGCCCGTCTGCCCATCGGTGATCTGGCCGCCCACGCGAGTGCGCCTCAGAAGGTGTGGGCCACCACAGCGAACGGCCTGGTGTTCAGCGGTGACGGTGGCCGTACCTTCCGTTCGGTGCCGGGAGCGCCGGACCTGGCCGCGATTGAACGCCCGGCTCCCGACGCATGGGTTGCCCTCGGGTCGGGTGGGAAGGTCCTGGGGAGCCGTGACGGCCGTGCTTGGGCACCCCGAGGCAGCCTCCCCAGCGGGGCGAAGCCCAGCCTGCTTACCGCCGTGAGCCCCATGCATCTGCTGGCCGCCGACGTCGGCGACACGGTGTACGAGTCCAAGGACGGGGGCCGTAGCTGGAACGTGCTGCACCGCGCCGACCACGAGTCCGGCGATAACCACTAGCCGCAGCTCCACAATTCGTGATCACCTCCTGTGCTGTGCCGTGCGCCACCGGCCGGCACAGCAGGAATAGGCGAAGGGGAGAACGTCATGGATCACATGGACCACACCGCTCATCACGCCAGCGCCTCCGGCTCCCAGGACAAGGAACAGACACATGCCGCACACGACCACACCGGGCATGATCACGCCGGACATGATCACAGCGGTCACCAGGCCGGTGGTGCTTCATGGGGAACCGCCGCGCAGGCAACAGCCCACTGCCTGACTGGCTGCGCGATCGGCGAGATCCTGGGCATGGTCATTGGCACCGCGCTGGGCTGGGGCAACGCCCAGACAATGGTGCTGGCAATCACGCTGGCGTTTCTCTTCGGCTACTCCTTCACCATGTACGCGATACGCAAGGCGGGTCTCGGCCTGAAGGCCGCCATCCGGACGGCGCTCGCCGCCGACACCATCTCCATCGCAGTCATGGAGCTGGTGGACAACCTGATCATCGCCTTCACCCCCGGCGCGATGGACGCCCACCTGACCGACGGGCTCTTCTGGGGCGCGCTCCTCGGCGGCTTCGCCGTCGCGTTCGTCATCACCACGCCGGTGAACAAGTGGTTGATCGGCCGCGGCAAGGGCCACGCCGTCGTCCACGCCTACCACTGACGCCAGCGGCAGCGACGCCTGCGGCGCACCGCCTTGGTTCTGGCCTGTCCAGCCAGGCATCGACGCGGGCATGGTGCGGTGCCTCGAGTGGTGCCCCGCGACTGCCCAGCCCGGCTCGCCTGGTCACAACTCGCCGCTCGAAGTGACCCGGCCCGGCCTTCCGGTCGGATGGGCCCCGGGGGCCGAGGTCATCCTGCGGGGGATGCGGCAGCCCTACGGTCAGGTCGTTCGGCGAGGGGCCACGAGTACGAGCCGACAGCCGACTCGTACTCGTGGCCGTCAGTGCTGGTGGCTGTCGGCTTCGTGCTCGGTCGCAGCCTCGGCAGGCCGAGTGGTGCCTGTGGGTTCGTCGGCCTGGACGGTGAAGGCCGCGGTGTGGACGGTGCCGTTGTGCTTGAAGTCGAGGAAGAGGCGGTAGGACGAGGAGCTGGGTGCGGTCGCGGTGAAGGAGACCGCCGGACCGGGCTTGGTGGTGCCGTCGCCGGGTTCACCGTTGGGGTGGACGTGGAGGTAGGCGAGGTCGCCGTCGCGCAGGGCGACGAGGTGTCCGTACGCCCCGAGGTACGGCTCCAGATCGGTGACCGGCTTGCCGCCCTTGCTGACCGTCAGCTTCAGCTTGCCCTGCTTGCCCGGGGCATGGGTGCCGCCCAGCGCGACCTGATAGCCGTCCACGGTGGCCGTGGACGCGGCGGCCAGCAGCGCCTTCGGCGCGTAAGCGCCCGGCACCGAGAGGTCGACCCCGAGCGTGACGCCCTTGGCGTCCTTGGCCGCCGGATGGAAGTCGGCGAACGCCTTGTAGCCGGCTGCGGCGGGCAGGTCCACCGGCGTCGACCAGATGCCGTCCGCGGCCAGCACGGGGTGCAGGTGGCGGTAGACGGCGAGGTCGCGAGAGGCCACGACGAAATGCAGTTTCTTGCCGTGCTCGGTCTTGTAGGCGATGACCTTCCGGCCACTGCCATCCTTGATCGAGAGCCTGAGGACGCTCTGCCCGACAGCCGGCCTCGGCGTTTCGAGCGCCAGCGTGTAGCCGCCCTCAGAGACCTGTAGTCCGCCGGCGGCCGGGGCCGCCGCGGCGCCCTCGTCGTGGCCGCCGTGACCGTCGTGACCGTCGGCTTCCTTCCGCCCCTTCTGTGCCGCCGCGTGCTGCCCATGCTCCGCCTTCCCCGGATCGTCCACGGGACCCACGCCATTGCCGACCCGCGGTCCCGAAGGTCGCGGCGAGCGCGGCGGCGAAGGCGGTGACTTTCACTCCAGTGTTCATGGCTGCTCCGTACACAGGTAACCTTTCGATGCACGTCACCATACCCCTAGGGGGTAGTAGGTCAGGTGGGGGCGGCACTTGCGCCCTATACGTGAGGCGGGTATACATGAACCACAACTTAATACCCCCCCAGGGTATAAACACTCGCCTGATCCACCGAGGAGGAAGACATGGGTTCCTGCTGTACTCCTGACGGCAGCTGCTCGACGAACGCCGGCGAGTCCACGACCGCCACCGTTGTCGCCGAGACCACCGCCACCACGTACCGCGTGTCCGGCATGACGTGCGGCCACTGCAAGACCGCCATCACCAAGTCGGTCGGCGAGCTCGCGGGCGTCCTCTCCATAGACGTCGATGTCGCCGGCGGTCTCGTGACTGTGACCACGGGCGGCGAGCCGGACGACGCCGCGATCGCCGCGGCGGTCGACGACGTCGGCTACGAGCTCACTGGCCGCGTCTGACAAGTGGTAACAGTTCCACCCCGGCGGCTGGGGCCCGTCCGTACAGCCCGGGCCCCGGCCCCCGAACCCCGCCCGAACGAGGAGCAGGAAATGACGACCACCACCTCCGGCGCCGCCCAGGTCGAGCTCGCCATCGGCGGCATGACCTGCGCCTCGTGCGCGGCGCGTATCGAGAAGAAGCTGAACCGGATGGACGGTGTCGAGGCGACCGTCAACTACGCCACCGAGAAGGCCAAGGTCACCTTCGCCGACGACATCGCCGTCGAGGACCTGATCGCCACCGTCGAGGCGACCGGCTACACCGCCCAGGAGCCCACCCCGCCACGCGACGAGAGCGGCGACGGTGGTGGCCCTTCCGACGAGGAAATAGCGACGAGGAGCTGCGGCCGCTCAGGCAGCGGCTGATCACCGCCACTGCCCTCGCCGTGCCCGTCATCGCGATGGCGATGATCCCGGCGCTCCAGATCGAGTACTGGCAGTGGCTCTCGCTCACCCTGGCCGCGCCCGTGGTCACCTATGCGGCCTGGCCCTTCCACCGCGCCGCCTGGACCAACGCCAAGCACGGCGCGGCCACGATGGACACGCTGATCTCGGTCGGCACGACCGCTGCGTTCCTCTGGTCGCTGTGGGCGCTGTTTTTCGGGACCGCCGGTACGCCGGGGATGACGCACCCCTTCGAGTTCACGATCGCCCGCACGGACGGTGCGGGGAACATCTACCTCGAGGCCGCGGCGGGCGTCACCGCCTTCATCCTGGCCGGTCGGTACTTCGAGGCCCGCTCCAAGCGCAAGGCGGGCGCCGCGCTCAAGGCGCTCATGGAGCTCGGCGCAAAGGAGGTCACGGTGCTCCGCGGTGGCCGTGAAGTCACCGTTCCCACAGCTGATTTGCAGGTCGGCGACCGCTTCCTGGTGCGCCCCGGCGAGAAGATCGCCACCGACGGCACGGTCGTGGAGGGCTCCTCTGCCGTGGACGCGTCCATGCTCACCGGCGAGTCCGTCCCCGTCGAGGTATCCGTCGGGGGCTCCGTCACCGGCGCGACGCTGAACGCCGGAGGCCGGCTGGTCGTCGAGGCAACCCGCGTCGGCGCCGACACCCAGCTGGCCCGGATGGCCAAGCTGGTCGAGGACGCCCAGAACGGCAAGGCCGCCGCCCAGCGCCTGGCCGACAAGATCTCCGGGGTGTTCGTGCCGATCGTCATCGCCCTGGCGCTCGGCACGCTCGGCTTCTGGCTCGGCTCCGGTGCCGGTCTGACGGCCGCGTTCACCGCCGCCGTCGCCGTCCTGATCATCGCCTGCCCCTGCGCCCTGGGCCTGGCCACCCCGACCGCCCTCATGGTCGGCACCGGGCGCGGCGCCCAGCTCGGCATCCTCATCAAGGGGCCTGAGGTCCTGGAGACCACCCGCAAGGTAGACACGATCGTCCTGGACAAGACCGGCACCGTCACCACCGGCAAGATGACCCTGCTGAAGGTGCACACCGCCGACTCCACCGACGAGACCGAAGTGCTGCGTCTGGCGGGCGCGTTGGAGCACTCCTCCGAGCACCCGATCGCCCAGGCCGTCGCCACCGGCGCCGCAGCCCAGGTCGGCACGCTGCCGACCCCCGAGGACTTCGCCAACATCCCCGGCCTCGGCGTCCAGGGCGTGGTCGAGGGCCACGCCGTCCTCGTCGGGCGCGAGAAGCTGCTCACCGAGTGGGCCATGGAACTGCCCGAGCCGCTGCGGCGGGCGAAGGACGAGGCCGAGCAGGCCGGCAGGACCGCCATCGTGGTGGCCTGGGACGGTGAGGCCCGCGCGGTTCTCGAGGTCGCGGACGCGGTTAAGGTGACCAGCGCCGAGGCGATCAAGCGGCTGCGCGCGCTGGGGCTGACGCCCATCCTGCTGACCGGTGACAACAAGGCGGTCGCCGAGTCGGTCGCCGCCGAGGTCGGCATCGACGAGGTCATCGCCGAGGTCATGCCGCAGGACAAGGTCGATGTCGTCAAGAGACTCCAGGCGGAGGGCCGTTCGGTAGCCATGGTCGGCGACGGTGTCAACGACGCGGCCGCGCTCGCCCAGGCCGACCTGGGTCTGGCGATGGGCACCGGCACGGACGCCGCGATCGAGGCCGGCGACCTGACCCTCGTACGAGGAGACCTGCGGGCCGCCGCCGACGCTATCCGGCTCTCCCGCAAGACGCTGGGCACCATCCGCTCGAACCTGTTCTGGGCCTTCGCCTACAACGTGGCCGCCCTGCCGCTCGCCGCGGCGGGCCTGCTCAACCCGATGATCGCGGGCGCCGCGATGGCCTTCTCCTCGGTCTTCGTCGTCGGCAACAGCCTCCGACTGCGTGGCTTCCGAGCCGCGGACTGAGAGGACACACTGATCGGCGAGGGCGGACCAACTGGTCCGCCCTCGCCGCCGTTACGAGAACCACAAAGACGACGTCCTCCGCCGTCTGCGCCGCATTGAAGGCCAAGTCCGAGGACTGGAGAGGCTTGTCGAGGAGGACACCTACTGCATTGACGTGCTCACCCAGGTCTCCGCACGACCGCCGCCCTCCAGTGCTGCGCGGTGGCTCTCCTGGACGAGCACCTGAGCTCCTGCGTCACCGAGGCCACCAACAAAGGTGGCGAGGAGGCCAGGCACAAGGTCACCGAAGCGTCCCGCGCCATTGCTCGCCTCGTCAGTCCCTGAACCGCAGTCATCTACCGTGCTGCCGCCCCGGGCAGTCTCCCGAAAGCGTGACGCGCAAACGCAAGCAGAGCCCCAAAACCTGCTTGAGCAGCGTCACTTCCACCGAACCGAGCCCGCACAAGGCTCCGCACGGTCGGTCCGTACGACTGAGGGCGAATTCCTTGACCGGCATGCCACTACGGTACCCCTCGGGGGTACAACCGAATCTTCAAACCGGTCAGCACGGCGTGAGCTACAAATGGGGGACTACATGCGTGAATTCGTCTACGACGGCAGTGACGGCTGTCGCCTCTACGCCACCGCCGTCGGCAGCGGGCCGACGCTGATCCTGCTACACGGCGGAGGTCCTGATCACCGAAGTCTGTTACCCCTGGCTCACCTGCTCGCGGGCAGCTTCACCGTAGTTGTGCCCGACGTACGCGGATACGGCCGATCGCGCTGCACCGACTCGGCCTGCCACACCTGGGCGCAGTACGCAGACGATGTCGACGCGCTCTTGAACCACCTTGGCCTGCGCCGGGCTGCACTCGGCGGTACCGGCCTTGGCGGAACCATCACCTTGCGGGCGGCCATGGCCTACCCACAGCGCATCCGGGCAGCGGTCGTCATCGGCGTGGAAGACATCGAGGACGACGAGGCCAAGGAGGCCGAGGCGGCTCTCCTCGAGAGCTTCGCCACACGCGTGATCGCCGACGGCATCGACGCGGCCTGGGAGCCCATTCTGCCCAGCCTGGCGCCCGTCATCGGGAGTCTCGTGCGTGACGCCATTCCCCGCTCGGATCCCGCGAGCGTCGCCGCCGCCTGCGCTATCGGCCGTGACAGGGCTTTCCGGAGCGTGGCCGATCTCCGCTCGATATCTGTACCGACGCTGATCATCCCGGGCACCGACGTACGGCATCCCACAGCGCTGGCCGGAGAAGTCGCCCTCGCCCTGCCGCACGGCCACCTGGCGCAGGTCGCCGTGTCGGCCGACCTGCGTACCGCCGACGACCTGGCGCACACCATGGCGCCGGCTGTCCGGGACTTCCTCACCGCCCACCTCACCATCCATACGGACACGACGGCGGCCGCCCAGGGTGCACACGGCATCGGGCGGCCCAGTAAGCAGGCGCCTAGGGCCTGTCCGACGAGTCGCGTGACTGCTGAGTGTGCTGATCGTTCCGGTCGGCGTGGGGCGAGGTGACTTATCGAACGAAGAGTGGGCTCGGCTGGCGCCCTGCCTGCCGAAGAACGTTGGCCGTGGCGGGCGTTGGAAGAACCATCGTCAGGTGATCAACGGCATCCTGTTCCGGCTGAGGACCGGTATCCCATGGCGGGACCTGCCAACGAGATTCGGGAAGTGGAAGACGGTATACGACAGGCACCGCCGCTGGTCGGCGGACGGAACATGGGACAGGATTCTGCGAGCCGTCCAGACCAATGCCGACGCGGAAGGCCGCGTCGACTGGTCGATGGTGAGCGTGGACTCCACCGTGTGCCGTGCTCACCAGCACGCCGCTGGCGCACGCAAGCAGGCGCCGAGACAGGCCGGAAAGCGCACCCGGCCCGCCCAGCACCGCCCGGATGAAGCCCTCGGCCGTTCACGTGGTGGGCTGACGACAAAGATCCACCTGGCCAGTGAGGGCGGACTACGGCCGTTGGCCATACTGGTCACTCCGGGACAATGGGGCGACGCTCCGCAAATGATCCCGGTCCTGGAACGCATACGCGTGCCCCGTTCGGCCAGCGGCCGTCCCCGCACCCGGCCAGACCATCTGAGCGGCGACAAAGCGTACTCATCACGCAGCAACCGCCGTTACCTGCGGCGTCGGCAGATCAAGCACACCATCCCCGAACGCCGTGACCAACGGGCCCACCGCCAACGCCGTGGCAGCAATGGCGGCAGGCCCACCGGCTTTGACCCGGCACGCTATGCCCGCAGAAACGAAGTAGAGCGGCTGATCAACCGGTTGAAAGTCCACCGGGCCGTGGCCACGCGCTTCGACAAGAGGGCGTACGTCTTTCACGGCACCGTGACCGTTGCTGCCGTACGCCTCTGGCTCCGCTCCTGACTCGCCGTGCAGTCCTCAGGACTCGTGAGGTCCGGCTTCCCGCGCGGGGAGAGGGTAGGCATCAGCGACGGAAGTGTTGGGGTCGCGGGTGGTCCAGTCAAGGACCGTGGTCCCGTTGAGACGTTCCAGGACGTACTTGTCGCTGCGGTACCAGATGGCCTCGGTCACCCGCCTGCCGGCTTCATAGTTCCGCTCGATGGTCACCTCCTTCGAGTGGCTCTTGACCTCCTCATGGGTGGTGATGACCTTCAGTTCGTGGCTGATGGTTGAGCTCAAGGAGGCGCCTACTCCCTTGAAACCGAAGCTGGCCTCGGCGGATACCGAGATGCTGGTGGTTTCCTCGACGGTCTTTGCGTTGGTGGTGGTCAGCCCGACCGTCGTCTTCTCTGTGTGGGTGTAGTTCGAGGCTCCCCCGTGCTCGTAGGAGTAGACCCGCTCCCAGAAGCCGTACCGGCGCAGAATGTAGTAGGGGTTCTCCTGTGCCTGGCGACGCCGGTCGTAGGCAGGGTCCTGGACCAGCGGGAAGGGGTAGGCCATCGCCCCCACCTCGACCGGATCGGTTTTGGCGGAGGGCGTCGGCTGATAGCTGGTCATCCGATGGATGTCCCCGACGCCGGGGTGGGTGATGTCGGGCAGGTCGAGAACCCGCTTGTACTCGTCCTCGACCTCGAAGAGCCAGTGCTGTGCGGTGGCTTGCGAGGCGTCGGCCGGGATCCACTGTTCGAGCACGGCTCCCGGTGCGGTGCTCCAGCCGCGAAGATTCGCCAGTAACTGGCTCCTGTCGTTGATGATCTGCACCGCGCCGGCGGCTACGTCATGCAGCATCCACTGCTGGGCAGGGCGGCTGCTCAGCGGCTGGATCGGGTACTGCTCCAGATACTGGCCGGCGTTGGTGCTGTTCCCGGCGACGTTCACCACCTGACCGCTGGCCTTGTTGGCCAGCAGATACCTGCCGAAGTCGAGCGGGAAGACATGCCAGATCTGACTCCGCCGATTGCTGTCGGACTGGGGCTGGAGGTGCCACAACTCAAGATACTGGCCGTTGTTGGCGCTGTAGCCGCTGACGTTCATGTAGAGGTTGCTGCGCTGGTTCTTGATCCGGTAGGACCGTCCGGCCGGGATCTGCGGCATAGTGACCACCCTTTTCGCTCCGTGAGGGGCTCGCCCACCGCATGAGCAGCACCGCCTCGCAGGCGCACCTGGGCGACAGACCGACACACGGAGGCTACGACGAGTGGTGATCCAATCACCTAGGGTCGCCGAACGTCTAGAGCGCGATCCAGACGCCGTACACGAGCAGATGGCCTTTGGGTGATTGCCCGCTTCCAGCAAACGAGTCGGCCGTCCGCTGTTGTCCGAGCGCGAATGCGGCCATCCCCTCCACCAGCCGAAGAGACCCATCAGACATGCCCTAGGTCCGCCCCGCACAACGCTCCGCCCCCGACACGAGCTTTGATTGGCTCGGACCGGGGCGGTGCTACACCAGATGGCTCTACGAGCCGTCCGCCTCAGTATTGGCATGTTGGACTGCGTGCAGAGTGTTGAGCGGATCCGTGATTGCCCAGTCAGTACCGAGTTGGAACGCGTTCTGTTTGGTCTGGATGGCTGGCTCGCCGGCGGCTACTGGACTGATGGCGTACGACGCCACAAGCGCCCCTTCCGCGTTCGCGACCGCGAGGTTGGTGGGGATAGCCGTTCCTCCGCTGACGACGAGCACGGGCGTTCCGTCCACGTAGCGCAGGCTCAGCGTGCCCGCATCTTCGGGCTTGACCTCGCTCACGTCGATGATCTCGAACGGTGCCTTTTCCTCAGACATGCACCCATCCCCTCTGTAACTGGGCCGTGACGGACTGTGGCTGATCCTGCCACGCCATGACCAGCATGAGCTACAGGGCGAGTACAGAGACAAGGCGACCTATCGGACAGACCCTAAACCGCAGTAGTACGGAGCGCCGACGAGCTGGCAGGTGCACCGCGATCAGCGCGAAGGGCCGCGCAGTCCGTGTCTGACGGGCGCCGCAGCCGCTACGAGATGGCCGGCGAACGCCTTGGCCACGCGCTCGACGACCTGCGCACCGCCGTGGTGGCCGTCGAGGCCGACCGCATGTGTGTGGACGCTGACGAGAAGGGGTGCTGCTGATGACCGCGGTATCCCTCGGGTCGTCGCCGGCTCGCCGTGACCTTCTCACCAAGCGCATACGACTGCTGGTTGCGGCGACGATCACCTACAACATCATCGAGGCGATCGTCGCCATCACGGCCGGTGTGCTCGCCTCCCCCACCGCGCTGATTGGCTTGGGCCTGAACTCCGTCATCGAGGTTTCCTCCGCCGCCAGCCGTGGCCTGGCAGTTCTCCGCTCGAGAGCACGCTGTACGTGAGGCGCGGGAGAAGACCACCCTGCGGATCACCGCCGTCTCCTTCTTTGCGCTCGCCACCTACGTAACCGTCTACGCCGTCAGAGCGTTGACCGCCTCCGGCGAGGCCGAACGCTCCATCCCTGGCATCGTCATCGCCGTCATCGCCGCCATCGCCGCCAAGGAAGGCCGCGACCCCTGGCTGGGCGTGGACTGCTGCGCACCCTCCACCCCGCCGCAGCGGGCCCCGGCCTGGCGATGGCCGAACCGGACGCGTGCGGTTGCCGCCCCGGGTGCGACGACACGTGACAGGCGGCCCGGCTCCTGTCGTAACTCGTGAACCCTCGTACCGGGGTTGATGCTCTGCTGCCGCCTGAACCGCTGCCCCGCGAATGTCTGCCCAATGACGCTGAAGCGCCATCCTGGTGCTGGGTTACTCGTCAGCATTCAGGCGCTCTGCGGGAGGCTCACCCCTTGGCTGTCGTTGGGGCAGCTTCGATGATGTGGCAGATGACGCCAGGCTCGCCGCGTCCGGCGGCTTGGTCGGCGCGGTCCCGAGCGGTTTGCAGGGTTTCGCGCAGGGCCGTGAGGTCGGCAATGCGCTGGTCGATCTCGGCGAGGTGCTCATCGAGGAGCCCGGTGACCAGGGCGCAGGGCTGCTGGCCCTGGCGCTGCAGGTCGAGGATGCCCTTGATCTCCTTGAGGCTCAGGCCGAGGGTCTGGGCCTGGCGGATGAAGTGCAGCTCGGGCAACGCATGCTCGGAGTAGGAGCGGTAGCCGGCGGGCGTGCGCTCCGGCGGGTCGATGAGTCCGTTGGCCTCGTACAGGCGCACGGCTTTGGCGCTCAGTCCGGTCTGTTTGGCGACGCGGCCGACCGTCAGCATGATCTTGGCCTCCTCAGTGGGGGAATGTCGTCATTGTGCGCTTGACCTTGCCCTTGGGGCAAGGTTCTACGGTTCCGGCATGACGACCACCGACATAGCCGGCGGGGCGCTGGGGCAGATCGAGCCGATGCGCACCGTGGATCTGGCGATCACGGGAATGACCTGCGCTTCCTGTGCGGCCCGGATCGAGCGGAAGCTGAACAAGCTGCCCGGAGTGAGCGCGTCGGTGAACTTCGCGACCGCGAGTGCACGCGTCTCCCACGCCGATGACCTCACCCCGCAGGATCTGATCGACGTGGTCAAGGCCACCGGGTACGGGGCAAGCCTTCCGGCCCCGCCCGTGGTCCCTTCCCACGCTGCGGAGGGCGGCGGCGGGGCGGTCAACGAGGAGGAGCGGCACGTACGGGCGCTGCGGGACCGGCTGCTGGCCTCGGCGGTTCTGACGGTGCCGGTGGTGGTCATGTCGATGGTGCCGGCTGCACAGTTCCGGTTTTGGCAGTGGTTGGCGTTCGCGCTGGCCTCGCCGGTGGCGTTGTGGGGCGCGTGGCCGTTCCACCGCGCTGCCGTGCTGAATCTGCGGCACCGGGCGGTGACCATGGACACCCTGGTGTCGCTGGGTGTGCTGGCGGCGTGGGTGTGGAGCGTGTACGCACTCTTCTTCGGCGGGGCGGGCGAGCCGGGGATGCGGATGGAGATCTCGCTGCTGCCGCGTTCGGGTTCGGGCGGGCACGGCGGGTCGGCCGAGGTGTATCTGGAGGTGGCCGCGGCGCTGACCGCGTTCATCCTGGCCGGCCGCTACTTCGAGGCCCGTGCCCGAAGGCGTGCCGGCGACGCGATCCGGGCCCTCATGGATCTGGGCGCCAAGGACGTCACCGTCCTGCGCGACGGGCGTGAGGTGCGGGTGCCGGTCGACCAGTTGGCGGGCGGGGAGGAGTTCGTCGTACGGCCCGGGGAGAAGATCGCCACCGACGGGGTGGTGGTCGAGGGCGCCTCGGCGGTGGACGAGTCGCTGCTGACCGGTGAGTCGCTGCCAGTGGAGGTCGGTCCCGGTGACGCGGTCACCGGAGCGACGGTCAACGCCGGGGGCCTGTTGGTCGTACGGGCCTCGCGGGTGGGATCGGACACCAAGCTGGCGCAGATCGCCCGCTTGGTGGAGGAGGCGCAGACCGGCAAGGCCGCTGTGCAGCGGCTCGCCGACCAGATCTCGGCGATCTTCGTGCCGATCGTGATCCTGCTAGCCGTGGAGACGCTGTTCGGCTGGCTGTGGCTCGGCTACCCGGCGGCGATCGCTCTCACCGCGGCGGTGGCGGTGCTGATCATCGCCTGTCCCTGTGCGCTCGGGCTCGCCACGCCGACCGCCCTGATGGTCGGTACGGGACGTGGCGCGCAGCTCGGTTTGCTCATCCGCGGCCCCGAGGTGCTGGAGTCCACCCGTCGTATCGACACGATCGTGCTGGACAAGACCGGGACCGTCACCGAGGGCCGGATGCGGCTGGTGGAGGTCGTCGCCGCTGAGGGTGAGGACCGTACGGAGGTCCTTCGACTGGCCGGGGCCGTGGAGCACGCCAGCGAGCATCCGATCGCCAAGGCGATCGCGGACGCCGCCGCTGAGGAGACTGGTGACCTCTCTCCCGTCACCTCTTTTGCCAATCATGCGGGGCGGGGCGTCACGGGCACCATCGAGGGGCTCCAGGTGATCGCTGGCCGGGCGAGCTGGCTCGCCGACCAGTGGGGCCTGGAAGTTCTCCCCGCGCTGATCCGGGCCCAGCAGCAGGCCGAGCGGGCCGGGCGTACGGTCGTCTTCGCCGCCTGGGAGGGGAAGGTTCGGGCCGCACTGGTTGTGGCCGACACCGTCAAGCCGACCAGCGCCGAAGCCGTCAGCCAGTTCAAGGCACTGGGACTCACCCCCGTCCTGCTGACCGGGGACAACGAGGCCGCCGCACGGCACGTCGCCGCCGAGGTCGGCATTGACACCGTCATCGCCGAGGTCCACCCCGAGGACAAGGTCGCCGAGGTCAAGCGGCTGCAAGCCGAGGGGAAGGTCGTCGCGATGGTCGGCGACGGCGTCAACGACGCCGCCGCGCTCGCCCAGGCCGACCTCGGCCTTGCCATGGGCACTGGCACGGACGCGGCCATCGCCGCCGCCGACCTCACCCTGGTCAAGGGCGACCTGCGCGGCGCCGTCGACGCGATCCGCCTCGCCCGCAAGACGCTCACCACCATCAAGGGCAACCTCTTCTGGGCCTTTGCCTACAACGTCGCCGCCCTCCCTCTGGCCGCGCTCGGTCTGCTCAACCCGCTCATCGCCGGGGCCGCGATGGCCAGTTCCTCCGTGTTCGTCGTCACCAACAGCCTGCGGCTCCGCCGCTTCCAACCCGCCAGGCGCACCGGCCGCAACTGAGTACGCACCAGAACAGACAAGGAAGACCAACCCATGGCAAGCCCCATCAAGCACCGCACCGCCCTCGCGATCGCCGCAGCACTCGTGACCGTCAGCGTCACGTCCGTCGTCGCCACCGCGGCGGTGACCGGCGGCGGCCCCGACGTGCCGGCCGCCACACCCAGCCCGACGGCACCGATGGCTCCGCCCAGCCAGGCGCCCAGCCAGGCGCCCACCCCGGCACCCAGTGCGCCGGGCAATGGCATGCCGGGTAACGGCATGGGCGGCACCGGCGACATGAGTGAGGAGATGCGGATGCGTCTGGAAGCCATGCGCATGGGCATGGAAGCCGGCATGGATATGGGCATGAAGCAGGGCATGGAAATGGGACCGGGGACCAAGCCCGACTCCAAGAGCGGCAACGCTCCGGGCGGCAACCCCCCGGCGGCCAACGGGAACGGCCAGAACAACATGGGCGGGATGGGCATGGGTGGTATGGGCATGGGGGGCAATGGCATGGGCGGTATGGGCATGGACGGGATGTAGACGTGGCCGACCTCAACGACGACGAGGCCGACGAGCGGGACCGGCGTATCGCTGTGCGCGTGGGCGTGGCCACCGCCGGTCTGGCCGGTGCCGCGCTGCTCACCGCAGCCCTGGTCTCCAGCGCCCAGCCGTCCACGGCGGCCACGCCGGGCGCTTCGACGCCGACAGCCGCAGCCCCGGCGCCGCCGCAGACCGCGCCGGCCGCCCCCGTGACGCGCAGCAGCGGCAGCGGCTGCGGCGGATCCCAGAGCGCAACCGCAGCGGCCGGTCAGGCCCCGCCTCAGCCGACGTCGTCCGCCCCCATGACACGCAGCAGTGGGAGCTGAGCACGTCGAGGCGGGCTTCGCGGTGATGGGCAGCACCGGTCACCTCCTGGTGGCCGGCCGCCCGGAACTCGTGGCCCATGCGCGCTTGCGGCTGGAAGAGCTGGAGTCGCTGTGGTCCAGGTTTCGCGCCGACAGTGAACTGTGCCGCCTCAACGCCTCGCCGCCGGGCCGCTGGGTTCCACTCTCCCGGCCGACGGTCGCGCTCGTACGCCAGGCCGTGCGGGCATGGGAGGTGACCGGCGGGCTGTTCGACCCCACCGTGCTCCCCGCACTCGAATCCGCCGGATACTCCCGCAGCTTCGCCGAGCTGGCCGAGGGAGTGCCGTACGCCGACGATCCCGGCCCCGCGCCGGGTTGCGCGGGCATCGAGATCGAGGATGACCGGGTCCGACTCCCGCCGGGCGTACGACTCGACCTCGGTGGCATCGGCAAGGGGTACGCCGCCGACCTCGTCGCGGGTGAGCTGCTGGCGTCGGGCGCGGAGGGCGCTTGCGTCAACCTCGGCGGGGACGTACGTACAGCGGGCTCCCGGCCCGGGGCGGGCGAATGGGTGGTCGCGGTCGAGGACGAGGCCAAGCCGGGAACGGACCTGGCCTGGCTGGCCCTCGCCGAGGGCGCCGTCGCCACCTCCACGCGGCTGCGCCGCCGGTGGCGGCGGCAGGGACGGGAAATGCACCACCTCATCGATCCGGGCAACGGAGCGCCGGCCGCCGGACAGGTGGCCGTCGTGGCCGCCGAGGCGCACTGGGCGGAGGCGCTGGCCAAGGCGGCGCTGATCGCCGGCCCGATCGACGGACGCACCCTGTTGGAGGACCAGGGGGTGGCCGGCCTGCTCGTGACCGAAGAGGGGACGGCACACCCTGCCGGCCCCTGGGAAAGGTATGTGACGTGGACCCCCAACTCTGGTGGTACCTGGCCCGTGTCGGCGGGCTGATGGCCTGGTGGCTGCTGTCGGCCACGGTGGTGTGGGGGCTGTTGCTGTCGAGTCGGGTGATGGGCCGACGAGCCGTGCCGGCACGGCTGTACGACCTGCACCGCTTCCTTTCCGGGATCGCCCTGGCGTTCCTGGCGGTGCATCTGCTGTCGCTGATCGCGGATTCATGGGTCGCTTTCGGCCTCGTGGAGCTGCTGGTGCCTTTCGCTTCCGAGTACCGGCCGGCCGCCGTGGCCTGGGGTGTGATCGCGTTTCAGCTCATGGCGGCGATCGAGGTGACATCACTGCTCAAGGGCCGTATCGCGGAACGCTGGTGGCGATACGTGCACACCAGCGCGTTCGCTGTCTTCGTACTGGCCACGGTCCATGCCCTCATGGCCGGAACCGACACAGGGGTGGTGAGGTGGACGGCCCTCCTCCTCGTGCCGGCCGTCGCCTTTCTGTCCATCTACCGGCTCCTGGCTGTGCGCCGTACGGACGCCATCTCTTCCGCACCACCTCTACGCCGTGAACTGCCGGGCGCCAGACCCGTTGTCGTGCAAGAAGTGCGCCCGGTCGCCGAAGGCGTCGTACAGGTCGGGTTCGTCGCCGCTGACGGTGGCTCACTGCCCGCGTGGGAGCTTGGCGCCCATGTAGAGGTTGCGCTCCCCTCGGGGCGGATACGGCCGTATTCGCTGTGCGGGGACCCGGCCGACCGGGACACACACCGCATCGCTGTGCGGCACGCGCCGGACGGGCGCGGCGGATCGGCGGAGGTACATGCCCTGCGCGTGGGTGAGCAGATCGTGATGAGCCGGCCTCGCAGCAGCTTCCCCCTCGCCCTGGCCGACCAGTACCTGTTCATCGCGGGCGGTATCGGCATCACGCCCCTGCTGCCCATGATCCGCGCGGTGGCGAGGGCCGGGCAGGAGTGGCAGCTGGTGTACGGCGGCCGATCCAGCGCCACGATGGCGTTCGCCGGGGAACTCCTCGCTCTTGGCGGTGACCGCGTCCGTCTCGTCCCTGAAGATACCGACGGCCTGCCCGACCTCACCGCCGAGCTGCTCGCGACCCCGCCGGGAGCCGCGGTCTACTGCTGCGGCCCAGAACCGCTCATCGCGGCCCTGGAACAGACCATGGGCGACTTTCCCGACCGGCATGTGCACGTTGAACGCTTCACGGGTACGGCGAGAAAGCCCCTGCCCGCACAGGAGTTCACGGTCGAACTGCGACGCACCGGACGCACACTTTCCGTCGCCTCCGACCGTACGCTGCTCGACGTGATCCGCCAGGTCATCCCCGGCGCTCCCGCCTCCTGCGAGGAAGGGTTCTGCGGCACGTGCGAGCTGCGGGTCCTGGCCGGCATCCCCGATCACCGCGACACCGTGCTGCGCCGCGACGAACGAGATCGCAGGGATGTCATTTACCCCTGCGTATCCAGGGCCCACAGCCAGACTCTCGTGGTCGACCTCTGACCTACGGCCCGGCCGGGAACGCCTCCCCGGCCGGGCCGCCGTCCGTGTTCGCGTGCGCGTCAGTCGGCGAGCCGTGCCGTGTATTCGCCGGCCGCTTCGACCGCTGCGATCAGGGCAGCGGTGTCCATATCGGCGCCCTCTTCCAGGCGAACGACGCTGCGTCCCGTGCGTACGTCCGTGGTGGCCGAGCGGACGCCGGGGAGGTCCTCCAGTTCGTCGTCGATGAGCAGGCCGCAGCTGTTGCAGTGCATGCCTTCGATCAGTAGCTCCACTTGGGGGCCGTCGGCTTCCGTCTTGCCCTTGCGGTTGAACAGCTTCACTTCCGGATGTCCTCTACTTGAAGTCGATGGTGCCGGTCTGCATGCCCATGGCACAGGAGAAAGGGAGGCTGCCGGGCTTGCGGGTGCCCAGGTCCACCTTGGTGTCGCCGTTGCGCTTGACGATCTCCTGGACGCCGAGTTCCGGGATGGTGAAGGCGCGGGCACACCCGCCCGAGTCCTTGCCGCGCAGGACCAGCGTGGTGGGCACGCCCGCCTTCGCGGAGAACTGGGTGGTCTCATAGAAGTCCGTCACGGTGAGGGTGAGGATCTGTTTCCCGGAGGCGTCGATCCGTACGGGGACGTCGGCCGCCGCCGTTTCACTACCACCGGAATCACCCGCCGCCCGGCTCTGGTCGCCTCCCTCGACGATGAACGGCGCGCTGGCCGCAGCCTGCTTGTCGGGAGTGTTGAAGGAGACCCAGCCGCCGGCCTGCAAGGCGGACCCCATGGTCCAGACGGCCACGGCCAGTACCACCACACCCGTGAGCGCGGCCAGCCGTCCGGACAGCGCCTGGCTGCTCCGGCGGAAGACATAGCCAAGCACTGCGAACAGCGGCGCGGTGCCAATGACGAATCCGGCCATCACGGCAGCACCGGCCACTGCTGACCCGGAAGTGATCGCCAGCAGTTCCATGGACAGGGTCACCCCGCAGGGCACCAGCACGGTGGCGAAACCGATCAGAGCCGGCGTGGCGACCGAATCGGTCCTGGCGCTGCGCCGCATCAGGCGACCGAACGACGCCGGAGGCCGGGGCAGCAGCCGCCCCACCCCCTTGACGCCGAACAGATCCAGCGCGAACAACACCATGAGCACGCCGGCGGCCAGCAGCAGCACCGCCTGCGTACGAGGGCTCGGCTGGAGCGCGTCACCGAAGATGCCGAGCAGCGCGCCGAGGAGGGTGTGGGAGAGCAGTTTCCCGGCAAGGAACGCCACGACCGGAGCCAGTGGCGTGGCGGCCTGCGGCGCGGAGGCCGGTTTCTTGGCGGAGGCAGGCGCGGGGGTACCGCGGCGGGTCACGGCGCCGGCCAGCAGGCCCCCCTGTACGGCGGCGCACGAGGCGCCACCGGCGAGCAGGCCGGTGCTCGCACCGGTGATCAGCAAAGCGATGGACGACGGCATGCGTCGTTACTCCTGTTCTGCGACGACGGCACGCACATGTGGGCATACGGAATCCGGGCGTGCCGAGGCGGACGTGATGAAGCGGCGTCCCGCAAGGGGTCAACCTCGCGAACGGCGATCCGTCACGTTCGTGACACGCACAACCAGTGCAGATCAGGAGGGGCCACCGCCGGGGGCGGGGCGCCCGGCTGCGCGACCAGGAGTACCGGCGAGCACCCCACCGCGCGGGGCGAAACCGCAGCCACATGGCCCGACGGCCAGTCCTGAGCGAGGGTGGCCTTCGGGGCCGCGCACTGCTCTTCGGCCGACGGGCAGTACGGGCCGGGGTCCGGTGCCGACTCGGCCACGGTCGGAGCCGAGGCATGGCTGCCGCGCTCATCGGCCACGGCGTGCGGAGCCGTCTTCATCGACCCGGGCATGGCCATCGGCATCGACATCGCCATGGTCGGCCGCGCCAGCCCCGACAGGCACACGAACAGCGCGCACACCAGCAGCACCCCGAACCACGTCCGGAGCGGTGGCAGCACGCGTCGCGACATGCGCGCCATGCTAAGCCATGACCGGCAACAGCCACGCCCCGCCCGGGTGGGCTGGACTACTCGCCTTCCGGCCAGTCGTAGCTGCTGGGCACCTCGACCTTCTGGTCCTTGGGCCCGTACACGAGGGCGATCTGGTCGTGCTGCCGGAACTCAATCGCGGCCGGGTTGCCCGGGTACTCCTTGCCGTTGACGTACGCGCGGAACTCATTGCCATCAGCGGTCTTGAGCCCACCGATGGAATCCTTGGTGAGCGCGACGTTCCACTCGGTCATGAACTGGCCGAGGGAGAAGCCGGCCTTGACCGGGGACTCGATGTGGATCACACCATTCGTCTCGTGCGTGTGCAGCGGGCTGATCTGCTGCGCCTGCTCGTCGACGCCGATGTCGGCGGAGACGGAGACCGGCTTGCCGTTCACGAGGACGTCCAGGTGGGCGTGGATGTGCTCGACGTTGCCCTCCTCGCCGAGCATCGGCAGTCCGGCCGCCTCGACCCGGGCGGAGGGATCACTCGGCGGGTCCCAGGGCGGCTCGGTCGTACGGCCCGAAGCAGTCTTGACCGGGGTCGTGGGAATTCCCTCCTGGGCTGGGGTCCGGGAAGTGGTCGGCTCGTCCGAGGTCCGGAGGAGGGCAATGGTGATCCCCGCGATGACAGCGAGTACGACGACACTCACGGCAAGGGCGATGAGCCGGCGGCGTCGGCGCTCGGAACGCTGCGCCTGCTCACGCAGCGCCGCCGCCCGGGCCCGACGGACCGCTGATGCCTTCTTGTCAGGCTTGCGGGACATGCGCGAATCCCTCCGACGTACGGTGAAAAGAAACGCCATATTCCAGGCTAAACGGGCCTTGACCTTGCCCCAGGGGGAAGGTTTTAGCGTCGTTCACAGGCACGGAGTCGGAAGGAGGCCACCTCATGGCATTCGTTGAGGGCGAGGTGTACCGGTGCCCGGACCCAAACTGCGGTTGTGAGATCACCGTGACGAAAGGCGCGGCTCCCGGCCGTGGCGGAGACGAAGCGCCCACCTGTTGCTGCGGGCTCCCCATGGAGAAGGCCCGCTGAGTCGAGCCGCGCTGCTGCGCCCCGAAGCCCGCCCCATTTCCCGAGCGACCCACCCCGAAAACCCGAAGGACCTGTAATGGGCCAGCTTCTGTACATACTCCCCCTACTCGCCTGCCCTGTCGGTATGGGCCTGATGATGTGGTTCATGATGCGCGCCAAGCGCCCCGCGGACCCCGGTCGGCCGCCGCACACCACGGCCACCCCTGAGCAGGAGCAGGAGCTCCGCCGCCTGCGTAAGGAGATCGACGCCCTGCGCGGCGAGGTCGCCACGAAGCCCAGCCCTCACAAGGGCCCCCGGGCATGACCGGACTGTGGCTTCCGCTGGCCGTGACCGTGCTCGCCCTCGCCCTCACCTACGCCTGCTGTATCCGACCGATGCTGAAGCAGGGCGGCCGCTGCGTACCCCCTTCCAAGCGCTCGGCGGAGAGCGTCGATGAGGAAATCCGACGGACCCGCGAAGAACTGGGGTATCTGCGCGAGCAGGCCGCCCGGGCGAAGAGGGGCGACGGTTCGCTCGACGCAACCAGAGGGGCCGGCCGGATTCCTCCGGACGGCCCCTCTGGCGGGTGAGGCCAGGTTCTGGCCCCACCTGCGTCAGCCCAGCGTGGCGAGCAGTTCGTTGCAGGCTTGCTCGCAGCGGCGGCAGGCTTCCGCGCAGACGCGGCAGTGTTCGTGCATGTCCGCGTGGCGCTCGCACTCTTCGGCGCATGCTTTGCAGGCGGTCATGCACGCCTGAAGCATGGCGCGGGTGATGTTGGCGTCGTAGCCGGTGTGGCGGGAGAGGACCGCGCCGGTCGCGGTGCAGATGTCCGCGCAGTCCATGTCGGTGCGGATGCACTTGGTCAGGTCTCCCACCATGCCCTCCGACAGACACGCGTCGGCGCACGCAGTACATGCCTGGGCACAGGCGATGCATTCCTCGATGCACTTGGTCATCGCGTCGCGGTCGACGCCGCCCAGGTCGGCGGGGTAGGTGCCCAGCATGTCCTTCACGACAGTGGCCATGGTTTCGTCTCCTTCGATGAGGCCGACGGGGCTGCCCGTCGGCATGCTCTCCTCCCAGTGGAGTGACACCCTGACCGCCGCGCAAACGGAACGCGGCGCTCGTCGCGCCGTAGAGCGTCAGCCGAGCCGTAGGTTCCATCGGCCGCACCGGCCGGTGAGCTGGATGGAGGACAGCGGCGGGACATCGATACGCCAGAAGACCGTCAGGGGTACCGCGAGGGCGTGGACCACTGCGGCGCGGACGGCCGCCGGTCCAGTGACGGCCAGGACGCGTCCGGCGTCCTCGGGCAGCCGGTCGAGCCAGCCGCCGACCCGGCGGCACAGGTCCGTCACGGACTCGCCGCCGTGCGGGGCCGCAGCAGGGTCCGTCGTCCAGGTGGCGACAGCCCGGGGGTCCTCGGCGGCGAGCTCGCCGAGCGTACGGCCGCTCCAGGTGCCCATGTCCATGTCCCGCAGGAGCGGCTCCACGGTGGCGATCAGGCCCAGCACGTCGGCTGTCTCCCGGCATCGCACCGACGGTGCGACGCAGTACCGCTTGGCCGACGGCACGCTGATGGCCCGAGCTTGCTTCCGCCCCCGCTCGTCCAGTGAAGAGTCGTCGTCGCAGCGCGCCTCCCGCAGGGCCGGACCAGCCGCCGCTGCCACCAGAGTCAGCCGAATGGTCATGGAAGGCGAGGTCCTTTCGAGATGGGCGGGGGTGCGCGTGATGCTAACCGGAGCGGCAGGTACACCTGTTCCGTCCCGGTGCGGGACGTGCGACATGCGCCACCTTGGCGGAAACCTTTCGGACCGCTACCTTCTTGGACGTAGGACGACGGTGTGATGGAAGTCCGGTGCAAGTCCGGCACGGTCGCGCCACTGTGTGCCCGGCACCCCGAGGGGTTGTCGGCGAGTCAGACCCTTACGCCGTCGTCGCGTGCTCCAACAACACGGGACGCGTGTTCCCAAGGAGGTCTCGCCATGGCTGACTCCGCCATCGCCCCTGTCCCCATTTCCTCCGCGACGCCCGCTGTCGCGCCTCTGCCCGTCCGGGCGATCCTGCCCTGGGCCGCGTTCTTCGGCATCCTCGCGCTCGTCCTGCTGTACTTCGTCGGCACCGAGCAGGGCTCCTTCGCGGTCTTCTCCGGCGAGGGCGTCCACGAGTGGGTGCACGACGGCCGGCACCTCCTCGGTTTCCCCTGCCACTGACACTCCGACAGGGGACAACTCTATGAACTCCGTACACGTGCGCGCCTTGTTGGTGCGCGGAATGCTCGCCGGGATCGGCGCGGGACTGCTGGCCTTCGTGGTGGCGTACTTCGTCGGCATCCCATCCGTCGACGACGCCATCGCCTACGAGTCGGCCCACTCCCAGGAGCACGGCGAGGAATTGTTCAGCCGGCTGCAGCAGTCGACGGTCGGGCTGGCGACCGGGGTGCTGGTCTTCGGCATCGCCATGGGCGGCATCGCCGCGCTGGCGTACTGCTTCGCCGTCGGCCGTATCGGCCGTTTCGGGGCACGGGCCACCGCCGCCCTGATGGCGGCGGCCGGGTTCGTCACCATCTGTTTGGTGCCGTTCCTGAAGTACCCGCCGAACCCGCCGGCGACCAGCGACCCGGGCACGCTGAACCAGCGCACGGCGCTGTTCTTCCTGATGATTGCCCTCAGCGTGCTGTTGGGAATTGGCGCGGTGGTGCTCGGGCGGCGCCTTGCTTCCCGCTGGGGCAACTGGAACGCCTCGGTCGCGGCCGGGACCTCCTTCGTGGCCGCGGTGACCGTGGCGATGGTCTTCCTGCCCGGGATCAGTGAGACCCCCAAGGACTTCCCCGCCACGGTGATGTGGGAGTTCCGGGTCGCCGCGATCGGGATCCAGGCGGTGCTCTGGGCCGGTTTCGGGCTGATCTTCGGCCACCTGGCCGAGCGGGTGCTGGAGCCGAACCCCGCTGGGGAGACGGCAGCCGGCACCGAAGGACGGGCTGCGGCAGCCGTCCACTGACACCGATCGCGAAAGACCCGTCGGGGGCGCGCCCGACGGGTCTTTCGTGCGCTCGCACTCAGTGGCCGTGACCGTCGTCGTGTCCAGGCGCTTCCGCCTCGCCGGGCGCCGCAGGCGCGGAGGTCGGCTGCGTTGCGCCGGCGGACGGCGTTGTCCCTTCCGGGGCCTTCTCGTCATGTCCCTCCTCCGCTGGTTCCGCCGCGCCCCCGTGGCTGTGCCCTCCGCCCTCTACCGGTACCTCGATGGTCGACGCCACATAGCGCAGGCCCACGAAGCTGATGGCGACCACGACGAGCACGGACAGCCCGGCCACGCTGAAGATGCGGCGCCACGTCGATTCGGCGTCCTTGAGGACGTATGCCACGAACGAGAGGGTGACGCCGACCGGTATGAGTATGGCGGCCCGGTCCGGGAAGTCCTCGAAGTGCTGGAGACCGCCGCTGAGCATGCCTATGCCGAACGAGAGCAGCAGGGAGGCGCCCATGACCTGAGCCATCCTCGGCAGTGTGGGCTTCTTTTCGGCGAGGATGTATTCGTTGAGCAGCGTGGCGGCGAGGAAGACCAGCACGCCGTAACCGGCGATGCGGGTATAGCGGGCGGGGTCCAGCGGGTGGTGCACGACCGCACCACTGATCAGGCCAGCGCCGACGAAGTACCCGACATAGCCGAGATAGCGCGCCAGCAGGGCCTGCTTGCGAGCGCGCCGTGATCGAGCTTTGCGCAGTGCGGCTCGGCCGCTGGGTCTGAGGCCGGGCTGGTCGTCGGTCTCGTAGGGGCGCTCGATGAGCTGGGTCGAGGACAAGAACTCTGCTCCTTGCGAGGGGCGTTGACAGGGGGTCAGGACTCTTCGAGTACGCGCAGCGCGAGCCCGGCGGCGGGCTTGGGGCCGAACGACGTCGTCTTGCGGGGCAGCAGCACGCCGGCACCCGCCAGCTCTCGTACGGTTGCCTCGCTGATGGCGGGTACCAGAAGGGCGACGCCGTGCCCGGACGTGGCTACGGAGGCGGCCGCGAGGTGCGCGTCGTGTACGTGCCGTATGGCGCCGGGAAGGTCGGGGACTGACCAGGCCCGGTTCAGCAATAGGTGGTCGGCGACGGCTGTGGGCAGGTCCCGCCATTGTGGCGGCCGCCCCGCCAGTGCGTCGTCGAGTGACGACTGGTCGGGATGGGTGAGGGCCCATGCCTGCCCGGCTCCGGTGAGGACGAGTTCGCCGGGCAGGGGGAGCCGAGGGCCGCCGGGCAGGGGGCGTACGCGCATCACATCGGCGGCGGCCGCGGCGGCCTTGTCGGCCTCCAGACCGGGTATGACGCGGTGGATCGCGGTGAGCTGCAGCGGATGGGCCTCCTGGTCGACCAGTAGCGCGAGGCTGCGGCCCCAGGGGCCGCGGGGCTGGTGTGCGTCGAGCCGCAGACCAGCGGCGTAGCGGTGATGTCCGTCGGCGATGAGCGCGCTGGCGCCCGCCAGTTCGCCGGTGATGGCGGCATGTTCGCGCCGGTCGGTGCAGGCCCACACGCTGTGTGTGGTTCGTCCGACCCGGGCGACGGCCAGCGGAGGGCGCTTGGTGACGTCTTCTATGACGGCGCGCCCGGAGGAAGCCGCGGCACGGTACGTGAGCAGCAGAGGTTCGAGCTGGGCGCGCAGACCCGCCATGTGCGCGGCCCGCTGACCGACGACGTGCGCCTGTACGTCCTCGTGAGGAAGCACCCTGGCAGAGCCGCCGGACGGCAGGTCGAGTTCGCCAATGACGCCGCGCTGCAGGACCCCCGCGCCGAGCTGCTGTTGATAGACGTAGAGGGCTGGAGTGCTGTCGCGTACGAGCACGCCGCGCTGCATCCAGCGCTGCAACTGCCCAGCGGCGGTCTGGGGCTCTGACGAGTACAGAAGTCGGGCCAGGTGATAGGGCCGACGGCGCAGGGCGCGGGCATGGGACGGGCCGACGTCGTCGTAGGGCGGGCAGATGACGTTCGACAGTTCCCCGGCGGTCGCGGGGTCGTAGCGCACGGCTCGAAAGGGCCGCAGCCGCAAGCCGAGTGCGGTCGGCGAGGCGGAGGTGGGCATGGAAAGCTCCTGGAGAGGGTGGGCACGGCCGGGGGAGGGGCGGGCACGGTTGCGTGCCCGCCCCTCGTCACGGGGCCGGGTCGTCAGGCCGTCGCGGGCTCGGGCTGCGCTTCGCGCACCGGCGGCGCGAGGCGGCCGGTACGGTGCAGCCCGAACAGGGCCGCGGCGCAGGCCAGGCCGAGTGCGAGCAGCGCGATCCACGGCAGAGCCGACATGCCGGCCGCGCGGGCCGCATCCAGCGAGGCCCCGGTGAGCAGGTTGCCCAGCGTGATGCCGACGCCGCAGATGGTGTTGTAGAGCCCGTAGTGGGTGGCCACGAGCCGGTCACCGGAGAGCCGGACGATGGTGTCCATCTCGAAGGGGTACGCGATCATCGTGCCCAGGGCGAGCAGCAGCGCGGCGAGCGTCGGCGGTATCGCCGCGAGCAGCCACAGTCCCACCCCGCCGTCGGGTACGGGCACGGCTGTGGCCGCCAGCAGCGGGACGAAGGCCACGCCCATCGTGAGCAGTCCCCAGGTGAGAGCCCGGCCGGGCTCCATCCGGGCCTTGCACCAGGCCGTCACCTTGGTCTGGAAGAGGATGGTGCTCAGCCCAGAGGCGGCGAAGAGCAGCGCGACCGCGGCCGTGCCAAAGGTGTCCTGTCCACCCAGGCGCCGGACTTCGAGCGGCAGGGCCAGGTAGACCTGGAAGGACAGGACGTACGAACCGATCATGGCGGCGGAGAAGAGCAGGAACGGCCGGTTGGCCAGGATGCCGCGCCACTGGGAGAGCACGCTCTCCCGCTCACCTGCCTTCGCTTCGTTCGTGTCGTCCGCCCTGCGCGAGGGCAGGCTGCGGATCTGCACGACGCTGAGCAGAGCGAAGATTCCGGCGGAGACCAGGCACGTGATGCGGAAGTCGACGCCGGTCAGCACCATGCCCACCAGCGGGCCGAGCAGGATGCCGGCCTGGTAGAAGACGTTGAACAGCGCGAACGCCTCCACCCGCCGGTCACCCGCGTCGGCGGCGAGGTAGGCGCGAACCGCCGGATTGAACAGGGCTCCGGCCAGGCCGATGGCCGCAGATGCGGCCAAAAGCGCCGGGAGCGAATCCACGAGACCGAGAGTGACGAAGCCAAGGGTTCGCAGAATGCAGCCGGCCACGATCAGCGGCTTGTAGCCGAAGCGGTCGGCGAGGGTGCCGCCGACCAGGAACATGCCCTGCTGGCTGAAGTTGCGTACGCCCAGGACGAGTCCGACGATCCAGCCGGCGAGGCCCAACGTGCCGGACAGGTGCGCGGCGAGGTACGGCATCAGCATGTAGAAACCGAGATTGATGGTGAACTGGTTCACCATCAGGAGCTGGACGCTCCGTTCGTAGGTACGGACTTGTGCGAGTGTGCCCTTCACCGACGCTCGTCCTCCGCCTCGTCCTCGATGACGGACGCGTCGTCCAGGGCGAGTTCGTCGCCATGCTCCGACGATTCGCAGAGCTTCAGCGGGTCGACCACCGTCGTGCACCGGGACCAGCGGGTGACCTCCTTCTCGTCCACCCTGCCGACGACCTCCGGTTCGAGGGCCGGCGGCCCGTCGAGCAGCCCGTGCGCGGCGCAGTAATCGTCGTCGTACACCGTGCCCAGATAGCGCTGCGGACCATCCGGGAAGACCGCCGCGATGCGGGTGTCAGCGGGCATGGTCCGCGCGAGCCACCCGGCGACCAGAGCCACCGCGCCGACGCTCCAGCCGCCTGTGGCGTAGTGCGATGAGGCGAGCTGTCGGCAGGTCCACACAGCCTCGGACGGAGCGACCCAGTGCACCTCGCTGAAGTTCTCGTAGGCGACGTTGCGTGGGTAGATGCTGGACCCCAGGCCGCGCATCAGCCGTGGCCTGGCGGGCTGTCCGAAGATGGTGGAGCCGATGGTGTCGACGCCGACGACCTTCAGTTCCGGGTACAGCTGGCGCAGGACGCGGGACACGCCGGCGGAGTGTCCTCCGGTGCCCACGCTGCACACCAGCACATCGATGTGGTTCAGCTCGGTGGCGAGTTCCAGGGCGAGCGGGGTGTACGCGGTGGTGTTGTCCGGGTTGTTGTACTGGTCCGGGCACCAGGAGCCGGGGTGCTGGGCCATCAGTTGCTTCACGCGCTCGCGCCGCGCCTCCTGCCAGCCGCCCGTGGGGTGCGGCTCGGACACGACGTTGACCTGCGCCCCGTATGCCGTCAGCAGCCGCGTCATGGACATCTCCAGCCCCGGGTCGGTGACCAGGGTGACCGGATGGCCGTACACCATGCCGGCAAGGGCGAGTCCCAGACCGAGGGTTCCACTCGTGGACTCGATGATCCTGGCGCCCGGCCGGAGGTCACCTCGGGCGCGGGCGCGCTCGACCATGTGCAGAGCAGGCCGGTCCTTGATGCCTCCGGGGTTGAAGCCTTCGAGCTTCGCCCAGAAACCGCGGTCGTCCTGGGTGAAGGGTTCGGACACTCGGAGGAGGGGAGTGTTGCCGACCAGTCCTGACAGAGCGGTACGAGCGGGCGGTGTGGTTTCAGCAGTGGGGGGAATAGACATGTCTTCGGCTCTCGTTCGTAGATGGCTGTTTCTCTGCGCATCTCGCCTTCTGCTGCGGCCGAAGGAGGGGAGACTCCTGCTCCTGGTGGCAGCATCCGGCGGCGGCCGATGGTCACGGCCGCACGAGTGAGTTCTAAATACGCCAACAACAGACGTGCATGAGTGTGCAGCGGCCCGTCCGTACTGCGGGGGGTCTGGGGCGCTGCGAGCGAGCAGCCGAAGGCCACACGCTCAGCGCGGCCACGGCCGCCACGACGGGAGCGGCCTCGGACGGCACCACCTTGGGCGGCGCGGTTTGCTGCCCGGCGCGGGTGGCTGGAACGCAGACCTCTGCGGAATGGGGCAACACGGGCGCATTGCTGGTGAATTCGGTACTCGTGGTCGCATGCCGGGGCAGCGCCGACGTCTCAGCGTGAGAGTGGCCTGCTGCCTGGGAATGGAAAACACAGCCGACGGCGGCGATCGCCAGCGCAGCAAGAAGGCAGGCAACAAAGGCACCGCGCATTCGAGCGCCCTTGGTGCCGAGAATTGTGAGCGGGTGGAACGACACAGTTCCTCCGTGCGGTGCCTTCCTCGCCCAGAATTGCGGGAAAGGACCAGGGACAGAGATCGATCACTCGGAAGGTGCCGTCGACAGCCCTGTGCAAAGTCCGTAAACCCTACGGGTACGGTCGGTCCGGTTCCACCGGACGCACCGCATGCGGCAGCCCGATTCGGGCCGCCTGGTTCAACGGGGCTGTCAATCAGCTTGAGGAGAGACCTCAAGTCCTAGATCCGCAGGATGCCTGTCGCTCTCGCGGTCGCCAGGGGCGCGTCGATCGTTCGACCGACGGCCACGACGGACCGGTGGGGCACCTGACTGCCGAGGGGGCTTTCGCCCAGGACGCCGGAGCAGGGCGCTTGCTGGGGAGCGCTTTGCTGAGGCTGTCCCGGCATGCACTCCTCGGCCGGATGCGACGAGCCTTCGCCGTCGTGTTCCTCGTCCGCCCCTTCGAGGGGCTGGGCCATGCCCAAAGACGAGTTGGCGGGATCGGCGGGTGCATGACCCGAAGTGGTCGCGGAGACGGGCCCGCTGTTGGGGAGGTGGTGGGCGGCGCTCTCGGCGCTGACGCCGTGCGCGTACACCAGGCCCACCATGAGCAGGGTCAGCCACAGCATGTGCAGCGGACCCCGGGATGCCCGGGCCCGCAGCACACCGATGGGTGACCGCGCCGTAATCATGCCGTGATCCTAACGGGTGGGGCGTACCTAATTGCAACTCGGTCTGGAAGTACCGGTAAAGCAAACCGCATATATGGTGCATGCGCGATTATTGGGGAGGTGATTTCTGTCGCACTGTCGTTGGGTCTGGATAAATATTTGGTGAGCATTGAACGAAATCAAAGGGCTGCGTTTGGTCTTGGCTACAGCTTCCTTGCCCGCGGGGTTCAGAGGAGGGGAGCCTGCGTCGGCGGAAGCGCGAGGTCGGTTTCGCGCCGCCCTGCGCTCTGGTGAAGAGGGGCGTGGTGCCCGTAGTCTGCCGTCCTGTCCTGCGAGGATGTGGAGGGCGCCATGGCTCGGTGGGTCCAGCGGGAGTGGCTCAATGAGGACGGCCGCCGCATGAGAGCGATCGTGACCGCGGAGATGGCCCAGCTCACTGACGAGGAACTGCGGCTGACCTTTCAGGTCATGCATGGAGTGCCCAGTCAAGGCGTCGGCTCCACGGGTGCCCGGACCGGACTCCAGGAGGACCTCGGCGCAGATGTGGCCACCATGATCGAGGATCTGGTGGCGTGGGTCCGCGGGCAGGATGATCAAGCGCGAGGTGTCCGGGATCGCCCAGCCGACTGATTCGCTCATCCCGAAGGAGCCGGGTATCCGCCCTCGCCGGTCGGCCGGGGAGACGCTGTCCCGCCCTTGGTCCCCACCTGGATGCGCGCGTCCATGCCCCGTCCCCTGTGGTTACCGACCGGGCACCACAACTCGTACTCACCCTCGCGCAGGGTGACGGTGAGCCGCGCTGTCTCGCCCGGCTGGAGCACGTCGGTCTCGGTAGTCGCTACGCCAGGGCCGGAGATGGCCAGGGAGTGTGGAACCTGTCCGGCATTCTCCGCGGCGAACGTGTAAGTACCTGGGCTGAACGTTGTTTCGGACAGGCGCAATGCGAAGTCCGTCTCGCTGACCTCCACCGTCCTGGCGGCCGGCTGCGAGGCGGAAGTCCTTGTGGGCGTCGTCGGCCGCGTCGGCGCCGTCGTGGTGGAGTCAGCGCCTCCCCCGTCGCCGTTTCCGCATGCTGTCACGACGAGCAGGCAGGCGGACGCCAGGACTGCTGCCAGAGCCGGTCCGCGCTTGATGCTCCGTCCAAACGTCATGGCATCTCCCTTCGGGGGGAGTATGTCCGCGCTTCGCGGCCGCTGCCATGGGCCACGCTGTCAGCGTGCGGGTATTGACCCGGTCGGTCCTGCTGTCATGGTGACGGCTGGCCCCGGTCACGGCGGCGCCTCGGTTCGGCGCGGTGAGGACCGTTCCGACGGAGCCGGAGCGCGTCAGTGCGGTGGGCGCAGGCCGGCCAGTGTGACCGTGACGAGACGGTGGACTGCGGCCTTGGAGGGCAGGCCGCTGGCTGCCGTGAGGGCGTGGAGGCAGTAGCGCGCGAGCTCGTCAGCCGCGATGTCGTCTCTGAGTTCGCCGGTCTCCGCGACCTCCGTCAGCAGGTCTCGGAACAGGTCGACGAGCTTCTGCTGTGCTTGCAGGACGGGCTCGCCCCGATGCAGAAGCGCGGCCAGTTCCGCGCCGTGGTGCGCTCGGTGCTGGGAGATGAACGCGTAGGCCTCCAACACGGCTTCGAGTCGCTTGCCGGGGCTGCCGGGGCGGTCCCGAAGCTGCGCGAGATGCTCGAGGTGGCCGTCGATGTGACGCTGGTGCCAGGCGACCAGGATGGCCTCGACGTCAGGGAAGTACTTGTACAGCGTCGCGCGCCCGATGCCGGTCTTCTCCGCGATCTGAGACATCGTCACCGACGCCAGCCCCTGCTCGGTCACCAGTGCCCACGTGGTGTGCAGGATCGCGTCGCGCACCTCGCGGCGGTGGGCCTCGATTGTCTCGTTCCACAGCTTCGGCACGGCCTCAGTGTATGGCACGACGCTGTCAATACACCATGGCTTGACAGAGACAGCCTGTATCGAAAAACTGGTGTCGAGTCAGAAGGAGAAGTACATGTCGAACCTGTCCCCCGACACTGGTAGTGGCACAGGCGCACCACGCTGGGTGAAGGTCTTCGCGATCATCACCGTCGTCGTGGTCGTGCTGTTCGTCATCCTGCTGCTGACGAAGGGTCCCGGCGGCCACGGGCCGAGCCGCCACATGTCGATCGGTGAGTCCGGTGTCCAGATGATCTCCGCAAGCGTCATCGAAGGCATCCGGCGATGACCATGCCGCCCGGTCTCCGTAAGCTCGCGCTCACCGTGCACGTGGCGGCCTCGGTCGGCTGGCTAGGCGCCGTCATCGCCTTCCTGGCGTTGGCCGTCATCGGCTTGACGAGTCAGGACGAGCAGACGGTGCGCGGCGCCTACCTCGTCATGGAGCCGGCCGCCTGGTACGTCCTCGTCCCGCTGGCCTTCGCTTCACTGGTCACCGGGATCGTTCAGTCGCTGGGCACCGTGTGGGGCCTGTTCCGGCACTACTGGGTCCTCTTCAAGCTGCTGATCACCGTCGTGTCCACCGCGGTCCTGCTGATCTACATGGAGACGTTCCGCTTCATGGCCGACGTGGCGGCGGATCCCCGTGCCGATCTCGACGCAGTACGCAACACCTCCCCGAGGCTCCACGCGGTACTCGCCCTGCTGGTGCTGCTCGTGGCCATGGTGCTGGCGGTCTACAAGCCGCGGGGGATGACCCGGTACGGACAGCGCAGGCAGTACGAGCAGCGCATGAAGTCGCGCGGCAAGGTGCCTGTTTCGTAGCCGAACTGGGCAACAGCCTGGCCATGCCACCGTGACCACAGTGCGTGCGACCGGACGGGCGCGAAGCCGGGGGAGCTGCCGGGCTCGGGACTATGGGGCCGGCCGCTGTGGCCCTGGCAGGGCCACAGCGGCGACCGGGCTGGGCGTCAGAGTCGGTCGAGGATCTTCCGCAGCTGCTGGACTTCAGCGGACTGGTTCTTGACCACATCGTCGGCGAGCTTCTTGGCGGTCGCGTTGCGGCCGTTCTTCTGCTCGTCCTT
The DNA here is from genome assembly GCF_018614035.1 of Streptomyces sp. ISL-96. GTDB lineage: Bacteria > Actinomycetota > Actinomycetes > Streptomycetales > Streptomycetaceae > Streptomyces. The sequence continues at coordinate 677 of NZ_JAGGPA010000064.1, read as the reverse complement.
CGCCATCTCGATGGCACCGTTGTGGTGGTCGGTCATCATCTGCGCGAACTTCTTGTCGAAGTCTGTGCCCTTGGCGGCCTTGAGCTCCTCCATGTCCTTCTCGGACATCATTCCGGACATGCCAGAGCCTTCGGTGTCGCCGGTGCCGTGGTCCATGCCCGGCATGCTGCTGTCCGCCGACTCCGGCTTGCCCCATGCCTTGAGCCAGGACTTCATGGTCTGGATCTCGGGGTCCTGGGCCTTTTCGATCGCCGTGGCCAGCGTCTTGACCTCCTGGTCAGCGGCTCGGCCGCCGGCCAGCTTGGCCATCTCCAGCGCCTGCTGGTGGTGCGGGATCATCGACTGAGCGAACTTCACGTCCGTGTCGTTGAACGCGCCCGGCGCTGGATTGGCAGCGGGATCCTGGGTGGCCGCTGGGGATGACTTGTTCCCGTGGTCCATCCCGTTCATGTCGTCGCCGTTGCCGCCGCAGGCGGCGAGAAAGAGTCCGGCGGCCGTGACCGTGCCGACCAGGGCGAGACGGCGGGCCAGTGGGCGGTGGCTGCTGCGCTTGAAGGCAGTCATGTTGAAGGCACCTCGTGTTGTCAGTTCTGCGGTTGGAGTGGTCGAAACGCTGCTGTGCGCGGGCATGACGAAACGCCCGCGGGTCGGTCCGGCCTAGAACCCGTACTTCGCGG
>NZ_JAGGPA010000063.1 GCF_018614035.1 Streptomyces sp. ISL-96 | reverse complement strand
CAGGGCCTCGTTGAAGGCGGCGCGCAGGCGGGCGGGGTCGGGGCGGCCGGGCAGGTGCACCTCGATGTGTACGGTCTCGGGCACGCGGGGGTGCAGGCAGTGCCGGGTGACTTCGTCGACGACGGTGAAGGGCACGCGGCGGGGGTGCCGTTGCTGGAGCGCGGTCACGTCTTCCTCTCCTCGCCGGGGGTGCCGGTGTCCGGGGGGCCGCTGTCCGGGGTTCCGGGGGCCCCCGGCTTCGGGGTCGGTGCCGCGCCGTGGCGTCTCCTCGGACGCCGAACGTTCGGGTAGCGCGTTGTTTCGTTGGGCTGGTTGCGTTCGGCGCCCTGCGGGGAGCGCCCCGGCACGTCCCCTCCTGGCACCGGAATGTTCGGGGCGGTGGTGTCGGCGTTTCCGCGTGTCGTCACCAGGGCCGCCGTCAGGGCGGTCAGGGCCAGGAGCTGTGCTGCGGGGCCGAACGCGCCCTCCGAGGCCGAGGCCGGCGAGCCCGCTTGCAGGGCCGCTGTCGTGCCCGCCGCCGTCATCGCCAGCAGGGCTATGGGGGGGAGCAGGGTGTGGCGGTAGTGGGCCACAAGGGCTAGCAGCGGGACCAGTAGGGCTACGGGGCCTGCTGTTAGGGCCAGTGTGAGGGTCAGTGCGGCCAGGCCCAGGATCGGGCCCGGGGCGGGGGGTGGCGGTGGGGGTGTTGGCAGTGGGGTTGTGCGGCGGTACAGGGTGAGCGCTGCCAGGGCTGTTACCGCTAGTGCGCCGCCTATCAGGCCCGCTTCGTACAGTCGCGCCGGTTTGTACTCCAGGCGTACCTGGCCGCCCGCTCCTTCTGGGATCAGCCAGCCCTGCTGCCAGCCGTCCAGTCGCACTGAAGGCAACTGCCGGCCGTTGAGCGTGGCCTGCCAGCCCGGGTTCGCGTTCTCGTAGGTCTGGAGGTACGACGCTTCGCCCGGGCCCACCGTCAGGGAGCGGCGGTCGCCTGCGGCGTCCTGGACCGTGAGTTCGCGGGATTGCTTCGCCGGGGGTGTTGCCTTGTTTCTGGTGAAGGTGATGTCGGTCAGGGCCAGGGGGCCCGCGTCGCCGGCCTCGATGCGGTGGGTGCCGGCGGACAGGGTTGCTTTGCCGTTGCGCTGGGTGCCCGCGCAGAGCGAGACCTCGACGGGGCGGCGTTCGGTCAGGTCGCTGAGCTTTCCCTTCGCGCTGGTGGCGTGGAACGTGCCGTCGATGGAAAGGATCGGGCCCTTGCCGCAGGGGAGTTGGAAGGTCTGGGAGGGGCTGGGCTGCGGGACCTGGTAGTCGGCCAGTGCTGGGATGTGTATCTCACTCAGGCCCACGGGGAGCTGCATCTCGCCGTCCGCGACCGGGTTGTGGACCGTCAGCGGTGCTGAGCGGGTGACGGTGATGTCCAGGCGGTCGGTGTTCATCGGTTCGAAGCGGGCCAGGCCGTTTTCGTCGACGGAAGCCGTTGTCGCACCGTTCGGAGAGCTGATCTCCACTTGTTCCGGGCGGGTGGACAGGCCGCCCGCCGGGGCGAACACGATCTCGGCTATGGGGCGCTTTCCCGGCCAGCGCAGGTGCACGGTCGGGTTGCTTCCGGCTATCCATGCCGTGGTCAGATCGCCGTCGACCAGGTTGCGTGGGGTCAGCGACGCGCCCAGGCGGGCGGTCGAGTCGGCTGTGGCTGTGAGGCGGCGGCGCTGGTCGGGGGCGAGGCTGAAGAGGAGTTCGTCCAGTTCGTCGCCCGGTACGGGCAGGGCGCTCGCCCGTAGTGCGTACGCGCCTGTTGTGGCCGTCGAGAACTGGCGGTGCAGGCCCACCTCCGCCGATGCCGGCGAGAGGCCGCCCGGGTCACTGCCCCGGTGGAGGGAGATCAGGTCCGGGTTCGAGTCCGGGGGGAGGGAAAGCAGGCGGGTCACCTGGACGCCGGGGATGTCGATGGTCGTGAAACCCGCGCCCATCAGGCCCGGACGGCCCTGCTGGGCACTGATGATGGTCAGCTTGAAGTACGTCGTCCGGCCGGGGGGCGCGTCTATCTGCTGCGGTGCGCCGTTGGGGTGCAGGGCGCTGGTCCGGCTGCCGGTGTCCGTATCTACTCGTACGGCCGTGGGTGCTGCTCTTACGCCGTCCGACGGCAGGGGCGTCACGCGGATTTGAGCGGGGATGTCTGTTTGCCGGGTGAAGTCCGCGCGAAGCCATTCGCCTGCTGGGTTCGCCGCGCTGCCCTCCGTCCACGCCGTGTCGGGATTCCCGTCGAAGGCGTTCACCGGGTCGTACTGCGGCAGATGGAACAGCCAGTTGCCGCTGCTCGACGCCGTCACCGATTTCGCGCCGCGCAGCACCGCTGTCGTCTGGTGCTCGATGCCGTCGGTGGGGAGTATCTGGCGGGGGGAACGGCCGGGGTCCTGGAGGCTGTTGGGGTGGTTCTTCTCCGTGGCGGTGTAGGTGTAGGACGTGTTGGAATTGACCAGGCCGAAGCGGGTGTCGGCGCGTCGCAGGCCGTCGCCCGTTGCCTGAATCGCCGGGTCGCCGAGACCGGGGTGACTGTCACCGGTGAGTACTGACGGTCGTCTGCGCATGGTGGGGTCGGAGGAGAGCGGCAGCAGTGTCTCTGGGCCGCCGCTGACCACTGCTGTGTCCGCCGCAGCCTTGAGTCCGAATCTGGAAGGGCGTTCCGTCGCGGTGGGGGGCTCGTAGATTTCTACCGCTTGCTGGCGTGGGTAGAGGCCCTCGATCTGGATCGGAGTGTCGTCCGGGATGCGACCGCCGGTCAGTACCGGGCCGAAACCGGTGAGGCGTTTGTAGCCGGACTCTTCCAGCGTGCGCTTTACGGTTTGTGGGGGTACGTAGCCGATCTGGTCCGGGTCCAGATCGTTGCGTACGACTACGTAGTGCAGGCCGGCCCTGCTGAGGTAGTCCGCCAGGCCGGGGACTTGGGCCCCTGTGGTGAGTGCCTGTTCGACCGCGTCCATCGCACGTCGGTTGCCCGGGGTGCCGAACGGCACGTAGTCGCGCTGCGCCCAGCGCGAGTCGGCCAGCACGTCCAGTGGCTGATCGATCGGGGAGCCCCAGGTGTAGAGGCCGTGCGCGGTGGCGGGGACCACTAGGGCGCGGCTGTCGGGCGAGTACTTCTTCAGCCAGGCGGCTGTCGCTTCCCAGTGGCCGGGCAGCTTGCTGAAGGAACCCGGCTGGAGGATGTTGCCGTTGAGGTAGGGGAGGGCGAGCGCCGGGAGGATGAGGAGAGCTGTGACCACTGGCGCCAGGCGGCGGGCCTGCCTCGGGCGTGCGCTTTCGGCCGCTGTGGCTGTGATGTGCGCCAGGCCCAGGGACAGGGCAAGGGCCAGGCCGGGCTGGAATTTGTAGATGTTACGGAAAGGCACCAGCCAGGTGTTGAGCCAGTCCTGGACGGTGGAGTGGAACGGGCCGCCCAGGGGGCCTGCGTATCCGGCGAGGGTGATGGTGGTGACGGAAAGTGCTACGAGGAGCAGCCAGCGGCGCTCCGGCAGGTCGCGGCGGGCCAGGCCCGCCAGGCCCAGCGCGGCGGCGAAGGCCGAGCCGAGGATGGTCAGGGCTGTCGCGGCGACCGTCCAGCCCGCCGGCAGCCACGCCTCGCCGAAGTGCAGGTACGCCGTCCAGTTGCCCGCGCCCCGCAGAAGCTCCGTGGCGGACATGGTCGCCGTGGTGGTCTCGGACTGTTCCACGTAGGGGAGGAAGTTCTCGCCGTGTATGCCGAGGATGAGGAGGGGGACCACCCACCAGGCCGTTGCCAGTAATACGCCCGGCACCCACCATGCGATCAGCGCGCGGCGGCGGGGTGTGGGCGCCCTGCTGAGCAGGTAGAGCGCTACAGGGAGGAGCGCGGCGAGAGTCGACGCCGCGTTCACGCCGCCCATGCAGGGGATCAGGAGCGCCGAGCGCAGAGCGGCTGTGCGGGGGCTCGTGCGGGGGTTGGTCAGCGGCAGCAGGACCCAGGGCAGGAGCGCTCCTGGCAGTGCGGCCGCCGATGTGGAGCCGATGACGATCGTGTACGTCGGCCACAGGGCGTACGCCGCCGCACCGAGGAGGCGGGTCGTGGGCGAGCCGACGAGCAGCCGCTCGGCCAGCCGCAGCGCGCCCCAGAAGGCCGTGGTGACGACTATCGACAGCCACAGGCGTTCCGCCAGCCAGACGGGCAGGTTCACCAGGTCGGCCAGCGCGTAGAACGGCAGCATCGGGAAGGCGTAGCCGACGTACTGGTCGAAGATTCCACCGAAGCCCGCGCGGCTGTGCCACAACTCGCCCAGGTCGGAGAGGAATTTGAACGGGTCCAGTGCCACGCCGAGCTTTGTTTCGAACGTCATCCTGCCCGGTGACGCCGCGATGAAGGCGATCAGTGCTGCCGCCCCGAACGCGAACAGCCAGCGGCGCGAACGCGGCTCCTGATAGGGGGTGGTCGTCATGGACACCGCCGGAGGATGAGGAGGAGATTCCAGGTGGCGAACTCACGCAGCAGGGGGATCTTCGGCACGACAGCGGGGAGGAACGGCCAGTAGCGGGCGCGGGCTGTCACCAGCTCGACGTCGGTACGGGAACGTACCTGGCGCAGGGTGGTGCCGATGTGGATGGGGAAAAGGTTCTCGCCGAGGGTGTGCTTGGCGCTGCGGCCGGTGCGCCGTTCGTAGCGGCGGCGGGCCCGTTCCGCGCCCAGGTAGTGCCAGGGCGCCCACTCGTGGCCGCCCCACGGGGAGTACCAGTTGGTGAACGACACGTAGATCAGGCCGCCCGGTGCCGTGACCCGGATCAGTTCGCTGAGGAAGGTCCGCGGGTCCTCGACGTGCTCCAGGACGTTGGAGGAGAAGCAGATGTCCGCTGTGCCGTCAGGGAGGGGGAGCAGATATCCGTCGGCCACCACCGCGCCTGCGGGCGTGCGGCCCCTGAGTTCGCGTACGTCCGGTTCGAAGAGATAGCTGTGCGCGCCGCGCCTGCGGAACTCCTCGGTGAAGTGGCCGCTGCCGCCGCCGATGTCGACGACCGTCCGGTTGGCCAGGGGCTCGTACCGCTCCAATTGGTCGGCGGCGTCACGGGCGAGCAGGGAGTAGCACCGGTCGGGGTCGGACTGCTCGTTCAGGAACGCCCGGAAGAGGGTGGCGGACCTGCGGAGGGAGGGGTCCTTCACCGCCTGTCACCTCCGCCGGTGGGAGAGGGCCGCCTCCGCCGCCACCGCCCGGAACTGGCGCACCGTGCTGCTCCACCGGTAGCGCGCGGCCCGCGTGGCCGCGGCCCGGCCCATCGCCTCGCGGCGCTCGGTGCTGAGCGCCAGTGCACACCAGGCGGCGGCGAACGAACTCTCGCCGCGCGCCAGTACGCCGGTCACCCCGTCGGCCACGGAGTCCCGCAGGCCGGGTACGTCGAAGCCGATCGTGGGAGTGCCCCGGGTCGCGGCCTCGGTGACCACCAGGCCCCAGCCCTCGACCGCCGACGGGTGCAGTAAGAGGTGGGCCGCGCAGAGGAGTTGGTGTTTCTCCGTTTCGGAGACGTGGCCCTTGAAGATCACGTCCGGTCCTGCCATGGCTTCCAGCCGGTGGCGTTCGGGGCCGTCACCGATGATCAGCAGCTTGCCGCCGGTGACCGGTCTCACGCGTTCCCAGAGGCGGAGGAGGAGATCGATGCGCTTGTACTCGACCAGGCGGCCCATCGCGACGAAAAGTGGTTCCGTGGAGCGCGGTGTGGGGTCCGGCGGCTGTTCGACTCCGTTGTGTACGACCCGGATTCGGCCCGGGTGCACTCCCAGTGCGCCGAGGGCGCTCGCCGTGGAGGGCGATACGGCTACCAGGAGGTTTTCGCGCTGCGCGGCCGACAGCGCCCAGTGCTCCAGTCGCCGGCCGAGGCCGGCTGCCGCAGCCGGGTAGCGCATGCCCCAGAGCTCCGTGTGTACGTGGTTGACAAGGCACAGGGTGGGGCCGCGATGCCACAGCGGGGTGAGGTACGGCAGGCCGTTGCACACCTCGACGAGCAGGTCGCAGTCGCCGACCTGCCGGGCGAAGGCGTGCCGCGCCTTGATGAAGTGCCCGAGGTCGCCGCCCGCGGAGACGACCCGGTAGTCGCGGTACGCCGCCGGGCCTCCGCACAGCAGGGTCACCTGGTGGCCGAGGGCGGTCAGGCCGTCCGCGAGGCGGTCGACGAGGAGTTCGGAGCCGCCTGCGGCCGGATTGCCGAGATCGCGGCGGGAGAGGAAGACGATCCGGCGGGGGTGCCGGGAGGTGGGATGGGGCAGTGGCTTGTGGGTCTCTTGGGGTTTCGCATCGTGCAGGGTGGGGGGCACGTGCTGGGGCATGCGAGCTCCAACTCGTTTCAGGGTGCGGAACCGGTGGGGGCTGTGCTGGGGGATGGGTGGGGCTGTGCTCGGGGTGGGGAGGTCAGTTTTCGGCACGCTGTTCGATGCGGCTACTCACCTTGATGACAATTTCGGGACCGGAGTGAGCTGATGTGTCATCACATCGTGATGACGCGCGGCTCTGTTCGTGGTTCACGCCCGCGTGCCACAAGCACCGCTCCCGCCGCCGCCAGCAGTCCTCCCGCCCCGCCGCCGCCCATCGGCAGCGTCTCGCCCACCAGCTTCAGCCGATCGCTGTCGGACGAGGCCAGCTTCACTTGAGCGCGCTGCGTGGCGGGTGTGAACTCCAGCCGTCGGCTGTCGAGAAGCACCACCTTGTCCCGCTTTCCGCCGGGCGCGCGCAGCGTCTTGCGCGGACCGATCGCCGCGTTCACGATGCGGCCCGTGCGGCGGTCGACGACCAGCTCGATGCCGTGGTTGGCGTACCACTCCTCGGCGAGCACCTGGCTGCGCTTCGGCAGCCCGACGAGCCGCCCCGGCACCAGCCTGGTGCCGGTCTTCGCCGGTTCGACGGCGCCGGTGAAGAGGTAGCCCTCGTACCCCTGGATCTTCCGCGTACCGGCGAAGCGGAGGCGGACGGTCGAGCCGAGCGTGTTGTCCCACCAGCGGTACGAGCGCTTCTGTACGCCGAAGGGGAACTTCAGGTACGCCTCTCCGTCGAAGGCCGGCTTCTCGCCGCAGCAGTGCACGGGCTCATTGGTGCGGCGGTCGGTGACCCAGCGCTCCAGCGTCCACTGGAGCGAGTCGTGGGTGTCGGCGGCGGGGAGGGTGGCGTCGGTGTCGACGGAGGTCGAGACGTCCCAGACGGCCCGGCCGCTCTTCTCGCTGTCGGCCACATCGCCCCGTACCTGCCGGGTGATGGTGAGTTTCGTGTTGCCGACGGTCTTGATCCGGGTGGTGTCGAAGTAGCTGCCGGTGCCGGTGAAGACCGTCGTGACGTCCACGTCGACCGGCGTGCGTTTCGCGCGTGGCTCGACGTACCAGGCCAGCAGCGGAGCGAGTACGAGCAGGAAGACGCCGGCACCCAGCAGGGCCAGCGACAGGGGGGAAGCGGTGCGACGCATACGGGCGACTCCAGTGGGGGCCGGCGAAAGGTGGCTCGGCGGATACGTGCACATGCGTATGGGCCGGGAACCGTAGGCGCCCTCTTGACGGACTGTCAATGGAATGTTGACACTGGGCCATTGCCGGAGAGGACCGGTGGGGGAAACCGGTGGGGTCACAGCGTCAGAGAGGCTGACCCGACCATGTCCAGACTTCTTGCGGCAGCGCTGACCGCCGTTGCCGCCGCCGCCCTCGCCGTGGGGGCCGCCTTAGCCGTCGTGGCGCTGCTGAACGCCACCCCGGACCAGCCGAATGTGCCGCTGATCAGTTATGAGTCGGCGACGCCCCGGAAGTGACCCAGGTGGAAACGACCGCAGTGGACGGGGAGCGACGACGTATGGGCGACTGCTCGGCATGGGAGGACGTGCCCCGCCTCCAGGTACGGCAGTTCACCGACCGGGCCATGCGCGAAGTGCCCTCGCTCGCCCAGGAGATCCTCGACTGCATCTGCCGCGAACACCCCAAGCTGCCGCTGCTCGTCGACGAATCGGGGGAACTGATCGCCCTCGTCGGCATCCGGCGGGCCCTGGAGGACTTCGTGCAGCATCTGGTGCTGGCGGAGGGGCGGCCGCACGTTCACCTCGAAGTCTTCCAGGCGTTCGGGCGCGGCGAAGGGCTGCACGGCCGCTCCCTCGACTCCCTCCAGGCCATGTACCGGCTCGGTGTCCGGCTCGCGTGGCGCCGGCTCGCGGAGATCGGGCAGCAGCTGTGCATTCCGCCGCCCGCGATGTACGAGCTCGCCGAGTCCGGATTCGCCTTCCTGGACGGGCTGGTGGACCAGACGGTACGGGGATACGCCGAGGCCGCGGCGCGCCAGGCCGGTGAACGGCTGAGACTGCAACGGAAGTTGACGCAGGCACTGATCGCGGAGCACGGCGAGCCCGCAGACCCCGCCCACACCCGCTCGCTCGCCGAGCACGCCGCCCGGATCGGCTGGGCACTGCCCGAGCGGGTCGCCGTCGGCGTGCTGCTGCGCCCCGGCCGCGAGTGCGTGGCCCCGGCCGTGGGACAGGGCGTACTCCTCGACATGGAGAACGAGCAGCCCCTGATGATCGTGCCCGACCCGGCGCTGGCGGGGCGGTCCGAGCTGCTGCGCCGGTCGATGAAGGGCTGGTCGGGGGCGATCGGGCCGGCGGTGGCGCTGACCGAGGCCGCGAAGTCGCTGCGCTGGGCGGGGGCCGCCGTACGCCTCATGGAGCGGGGGCTGCTGCCTTCGGGGCGGCTGCTGCACTGCACGGAGTACACCGAGGCATTGGTCCTTCTCCCGCCCGAGGAACTCATCGGCGACCTGACCCGCCGCTGCCTGGCGCCGCTCGCCGACTGCGGCCCCACCCAGGGGCGGCGGCTCGCGGAAACGCTGCTGGCCTGGCTGGAGACGCGGGGCGGCGCGCCGGAGGTGGCGGCCAGGCTCGGCGTACACCCGCAGACCGTGCGCTACCGGATGCGGCAGATACGGGAGCTGTGGGGCGACGAGGTCGACGACCCGGACCGCCGCTTCGAGCTGGAACTGGTGCTGCGGGCGCAGCGGTTGCGCGGCGAACTGTCGGAGCCGATCCGCTGACGCCGCCGGCTGGCCGGGCAATCCAAGCCCGTCCGGCGTTTGAGGAATGCCTCCGCCCCCGGTGCTGTGCGGTCCCGGGGGCGGAGACGAGAGCGGCGTTGATCAGCCGCGCAGCTGCTCGTACGCCGGCAGCGTGAGGAAGTCCGCGTAGTCCTCGTCGAGCGAGACAGTGAGCAGCAAGTCGTGCGCCTGCTGCCACCGGCCCGCGGCGAACGCCTCGTCGCCGATCTCCGCGCGGACCGCGGCCAGCTCCTCCGCCGCGATCTTGCGGGCCAGCTCCGGCGTCGCCTTCTCGCCGTTCTCGAAGACCACGCCCGCGTTGATCCACTGCCAGATCTGCGAGCGGGAGATCTCCGCCGTCGCCGCGTCCTCCATCAGGTTGAAGATCGCCACGGCGCCCAGCCCCCGCAGCCACGCCTCGATGTAGCGGATGCCGACCTGGACGGCGTTGCGCAGGCCCTCGTACGTCGGCTTCGCGTCCAGCGAGTCGATCGCGATCAGATCACCCGGCGCCACCGACACGTCCTCGCGCAGCCGCTCCTTCTGGTTCGGCCTGTCGCCCAGGACCGCGTCGAACGACGCCATCGCGATCGGCACCAGGTCCGGGTGCGCGACCCAGGAACCGTCGAAGCCGTCGGCGGCCTCACGGTCCTTGTCGGCCTTGACCTTCTCGAAGGCGACCTTGTTGACCTCGGCGTCACGGCGGGACGGAATGAACGCCGCCATGCCGCCGATCGCGTGCGCCCCGCGCTTGTGGCACGTGCGGACGAGCAGCTCGGTGTACGCGCGCATGAACGGCGCTGTCATCGTCACCGCGTTGCGGTCCGGCAGAACGAACTTCGCGCCGCCGTCGCGGAAGTTCTTGACGATGGAGAAGAGGTAGTCCCAGCGGCCCGCGTTCAGCCCCGCCGCGTGGTCGCGCAGCTCGTAGAGGATCTCCTCCATCTCGTACGCCGCCGTGATCGTCTCAATCAGGACGGTCGCGCGGACGGTGCCCTGCGGGATCCCGACGTAGTCCTGCGCGAAGACGAAGATCTCGTTCCACAGCCGCGCCTCAAGGTGCGACTCCGTCTTGGGGAGGTAGAAGTACGGGCCCTTCCCGAGCTCGATGAGCCGCTTGGCGTTGTGGAAGAAGTAGAGCCCGAAGTCGACGAGAGCACCCGGCACCGGGCGGCCGTCGAACTGAAGGTGGCGCTCGTCGAGATGCCAGCCGCGCGGCCGCATCACCACGGTCGCCAGCTCCTCGGCGGGCTTCAGGGCGTACGTCTTGCCGGACTTCGGGTCGGTGAAGTCGATCCGGCGCTCGTACGCGTCGATCAGATTGCGCTGGCCGAGGACGACGTTCTCCCAGGTGGGAGCGGACGCGTCCTCGAAGTCGGCGAGCCAGACCTTCGCGCCCGAGTTCAGGGCGTTGATGGTCATCTTGCGGTCGGTCGGACCGGTGATCTCCACGCGGCGGTCGTTGAGCGCGGCCGGAGCCGGCGCGACCTTCCAGTCTCCCTCGCGGACCTGTGCGGTGTCCGGGAGGAAGTCCAGCGTGGAGGTACGGGCGATCTCGGCGCGGCGTTCGGAGCGGCGGGCCAGCAGCTCGTCACGGCGTGGCGTGAACAGCCGGTGCAGCTCGGCCACGAAGGCGAGAGCCGCATCGGTCAGGACCTCTTCCTGCCTGGGCAGGGGCTCGGCATCGACGATGGCCAGCGGGGACGGCGCTGGTGCGGACATGAGCTGTCACTCCTTAGGCGACCGGCGCGTTACGGCCGCAGGGTCGCCCAAGAACGGCACAGAGTGCCATGGCTCCGAGGTACGGTCGCGGGCGCCGCCGGGTGGTACAGGGCGCTTCTGACGTGTGGATACTAGTTTCCTCATGGTGGAAGTTCAACGGTCTGTTGACGTCGAGATTCTCATAGTCGACAGAAACTGGCGCTCAGTGCCATGTCAGTCACTCCAGGTGCCTCAGGTCCTCCGGCGTGTCGATGTCGTACGCCGCGGCCACATCCCCGCACTCGACGAGGGTGACCGCGTCCTCGTGCTCCTTCAGATAGGCGCGTGCCCCCCGGTCGCCTGTCGCACTCGTCATGACGTCCGCCCACCGCTCGGCGCCGAAGAGCACCGGATGCCCCCTCTTCCCGTCGTACGCCGCCGCCACGAGGCTCGAAGGTGTGCGGTACGCCGCCACGACCCGCCGCACCGCCGCCGCGCCGATCCCCGGCTGGTCGACCAGCGAGACGAGCGCGGCCGAAGCGTCCGTACCGGCCAGGGACGCCAGGCCGGTACGCAGAGACGAACCCATCCCCTCGTCCCACTCCGGGTTGTCGACCAGCACACATCCGGTCAGGTCGGCGTGCTCGCGCACCTGCGCGGCCGCCGCCCCCAGCACCACGTGCACCGGACCGCAGCCGCCCTCGCGCAGCACCCGTACCGCGTGCTCGACCAGCGGCCGCCCCCGGTACTCCAGCAGCGCCTTCGGCCGCCCGCCGAGCCGCCGCCCGCCGCCGGCCGCGAGCAGAAGCCCGGCGATGCCGGCGGCCCCGTCATTCCTTGTACGTGCCATGGGTTCTGCATACCGCATCGGGAGGCCAAGTGGCGTACAGGGCGCCGATTGGCGTTAACTGACCCCAGCTCCTGTGTACGGCGTCCGACCAACGCCGTACGGGCTGAACCACTGGGGGAGAAACCTTGTTGAGAAGTGCGGAACAGAGGTGCGTGACCGGCAACGGTGAGGACCCGCGAGTAACGGAGCTGCGTGCTGCCGTTTCGCGGTTGCGCCGTGAATTGGCCGGCCACCCTGTGGAATTGCCCGACCGGGGAGTCGCCGAGGACGAATTGGCGTCGCTGCACGCGATGGCATTGAGCGGCGTACCCGAGATCATGCGGCTGCGGCGTTCGCTGCTGCTGGTCGCGGGGTCGATCGGCTCGGTGAGCGCGCTGGCGGAAGCGATGACGCAGGTACGCAACGCGGTTGAACTCTTCGGCCGCCGCGACTAGCGGCGGATCAGGCGGCGGGCCGTCGCCATCGCCACCGCGGACGTGCGCGAGTCCACGCCCAACTTCGCGTATATGTGCACCAGATGGGACTTGACCGTCGCCTGGCTGAGGAACAGCTTCTTGCTGATCTGCTGGTTCGACAGACCGTCGCCGACCAGTTGCAGCACCTCCAGCTCGCGCCGCGTCAGCGCCTGGGCCGGCGTCCGCATCCGGTCCATCAGCCGGTGCGCGACCGCAGGCGCCAGCGCCGACCGGCCGGCCGCCGCCGTGCGTACCGCGCCCGACAGTTCCTCCGGCGGCGCGTCCTTGAGCAGGTAGCCGCTCGCGCCCGCCTCCACCGCCGCCAGGATGTCGGCGTCCGTGTCGTACGTCGTCAGGACGAGCACCCGGGGCGATCCCGGCCGCGCGGTGATCGCGGCGGTGGCCTCCGAACCGTGCATCCTGCCCGGCCCGAACTGCAGGTCCATCAGTACGACGTCGAAGTCGTCCGCCGCCGCGAGCTCCACGGCCTGCTCCGCGGTCGCCGCCTCCGCGACGACCAGGAAGCCCTCCTCGGTGTCGAGTACGGCGCGCAGGCCCGCCCGTACGACGGGATGGTCGTCGGCCAGCAGCAGGCGGACCGGGGCGCCGGGGGTCAGCACGTGGGGTCTCCAGGGTCTCCAGGGTCTCCAGGGTCTCCGGAAGGCAGGGGCAGGGGCAGGGTGATCGCTACGGCCGTTCCCTGTCCCGGCGCCGACTCGACGCTCAGCATGCCGCCGAGCGAGCGCGCCCGCGAGCGCATCGCGGGCAGGCCGAAACCGCCGCCCGTCCGCGCGTCGCGGGCCGCCAGGGGGTCAAAGCCGACGCCGTCGTCCACGACGTCAAGCGCCACCGAGGTGTCCATGAAGCTGAGGGTGATCTCGGCGCGTGTGGCGCCCGCGTGCCGCACCGTGTTGGCGAGCGCCGACTGGGCGACGCGCAGCAGGGCCACCTCGTACGGAGTGGGCAGCTTCACCGGCGTACCGCTCACGGCGAACCGCACCGCGAGCCCGGGAGTCGCCGCGCACAGCCGCTCCAGCGCGGCCGGCAGCGAGCCGTGTTCCAGGTCGGGCGGGGTCAGGGCCCGTACGAACCGGCGCGCCTCGGCCAGGTTGTCCTGCGCCGCCGCCCGGGCCTGGCGGACATGCGCGGCGGCCGGATCGCCGACGGGCAGGGCGCGCTCGGCGGCGCGCAGCAGGAGCTGGATGCTGGACAGGCCCTGGGCGAGCGTGTCGTGGATCTCGCGGGCCAGCCGCTCGCGCTCGGCCAGCGTCCCGGCCGTCCGTTCGGCGGCGGCCAGGTCTTCGCGGGTCGCGAGCAGCTCGTCGATGAGCTCGCGGCGCCGCTCGCTCTCCCGGTACAGCGCCTGATAGCCGAGGACCGTGGCCACGGCGACGGCGGCGCCGAGCAGTGGCCCGATGAACGTTCCGGGCGTCACCGCCTGCCCGTGCAGGACGAAGCCGGCGATGGCGGCGGCCGCCGTCGCGACGACCGCGGTCAGGCCCCAGCGCGTCGGCAGCAGGTGCAGCTGGAGGAAGTACAGCGGGAACGCCGCCCACAGTCCGTCGGGGGACAGGGCCAGCAGTATCAGCCAGGCGAGGCCCAGCGCGGCGAGCCAGACGGCGGCGGCCCGGGGGGAGCGGTCGACGGCCGGGTTCAGCGTCCCGACGGTGTAGACGACGGCCATCGTGACGGCCGCGAGCACCACCGCGGTCGCGTCGGGGGCGTCGTCGGCCACCGCCTTCACGGCGGCGAGCGCGATCAGTCCGCCGAGCAGCGCGTGCAGACACAGACGCAGTGCGCGCAGTACGGGAGTGAGGGGACGGGAGGGGAGGGCCGAGGGGGAGGAGGAAGGGCCGGGGAGGGCGGAGCCGGGTAGGGAAGGGCTGGGTAGAGCAGGGCTTGGTTCCATGGCTTTTCCAGCGTAGGGCTCCGGCGCCGTTGCCCCGTCAATCAAAAGATTGATGTCGCGACGATCCGTGGCGCGATGTTTTCACGCGCCCCCGCGTCCAGGCTGGAAACATGTTTGTCGCATGGAGAGATCTCCGGTTCGCCAAGGGCCGGTTCGCGCTCATGGGCACGGTCGTCGTGCTGATCACGTTGCTCGTCGGGCTGCTGTCCGGCCTCACCTCCGGGCTGGCCAGGGACAACACCTCGGCCATCACCTCGCTCCCGGCCGACCGGCTGGCCTTCGACCGGCCGCCCGAGGGGCAGGAGGTTTCGTTCACCAATTCGTCGGTCGGCGAGAGCGTCTGGCGGAAGTGGGGACGGCAGCCCGGCATCACCGCCGCCGAGCCGCTCGGTATCCGTACGACCAATGCGCGGGCGGGGGAACGGACGGCCGCCGTGTCGGTGTTCGGCGTCGAGCCGGGTTCGGGCCTGGCCCCGGCGGTCGGGGGTTTCGGGTCCGGGCGGGTCGTGCTGTCCGTACAGGCGGCCGAGGACCTGGGCGGCGCCGGGGTCGGGGACAAGGTGCGGGTCGGCGACGTGGAGGAGACCGTCGCCGCCGTCGAGGGCGACGACTCGTACAGCCACACGCCTGTGGTGTGGACTTCGCTCGACGACTGGCAGCGGCTCAGCCACAGCAGGGAGCCGCAGGCCACCGTCGTCGCCCTGACCACCGGCGAAGGCGCGGACCTCGCGGCGGGCGACCGGGCGGCGGGCACCGAGACCCGCACGATCGACGGCTCGCTGAGCGCCCTCGCCTCCTACGAGGCGGAGAACGGCTCGCTCCAGCTGATGCGCGGCTTCCTCTTCGTCATCTCGGCGCTCGTCGTCGGCGCCTTCTTCACCGTCTGGACGATCCAGCGCAGCGGCGACATCGCGGTCCTGAAGGCGCTCGGCGCCTCCACGCCCTATCTGCTGCGGGACGCGCTCGGCCAGGCCGTCCTGATGCTGGGCGCCGGTACGTTCGTGGGCACCGCACTTGCCACCCTCATCGGCGGCGCCGTCGCGGGTGACGCGGTCCCGTTCGTACTCGAACCGGCGACGCTGCTCGTGCCGGCCGCCGTGATAGCGGGCCTCGGCGTCCTCGGCGCCGCACTCTCCATCCGGCGCATCACCGCCGTCGATCCCCTCATCGCCCTCGGGAGCGCCCGATGACCGCTCAGTCTCAGTCCCTGTCCCTTACGGGCGTCACCCTCACCTACCCCGACGGCGACTCCCGCCTGACCGCGCTCGACGACATCACGCTCGAAGCCGCCGCGGGCTCGCTCACGGCCGTCGTCGGGCCGTCCGGCTCCGGCAAGTCCAGCCTGCTCGCCGTTGCCGCGACGCTGGTCTCACCGGACCGGGGGAGGGTGGTGGTCGACGGTACGGACACGGGCCCCCTGAGCCGGGCCGAGAAGGCGGAGCTGCGGCGTACGCGCATCGGCATCGTGTTCCAGCAGCCGAACCTGCTGCCGTCCCTCACCTCGGCCGAGCAGCTTCAGGTGATGGCTCACCTGGCGGGACGCCCGCCGCGCCAGGTCCGTGACCGTGCGCGGGAGCTGCTGGAGGCGGTCGGGCTCGCGGACAAGGCCGACCGCCGCCCGCACCAGTTGTCCGGCGGTCAGCGCCAGCGGGTGAACATCGCCCGCGCGCTGATGAACGAACCGGCGGTCCTGCTGGTCGACGAGCCGACCAGCGCCCTGGACCACGAGCGGGGCGCGGCCGTACTCGACCTGCTGGTCACGCTGACGCGCGAGCGCGGCACGGCGACGGTGCTCGTCACGCACGACCGCGCGCACCTGGAGCGGATGGACTCCACGGTGACGATGGCGGACGGCCGTATCCCCGGTATCCCCGGTATCCCGGGTGTGGCGGCGGCCGGTGCCTGATCAGCCCTGCGTTCCGTTGTTGGTCAGCACGACCGACAGGTCCTGGGCGACTTCCTGGAGTATCGGAACGATCTTCTCGGTCGCCGCCTCCGTCACCCGGCCCGCCGGACCGGAGATCGAGATGGCCGCGGCCGTGGGGGAGTTGGGCACCGGCACCGCCAGGCAGCGGACGCCGATCTCCTGCTCGCCGTCGTCCACGGCGTAACCGGACCTGCGGACCTGCTCCAGGGCCTCCAGGAAGCCCTCCGGCGTGGTGATCGTCTTCTCGGTGGCGGTCGGCATGCCCGTACGGGCGAGCAGCGCGCGCACCTCCTCCGGCGAGGTGTACGCGAGGAGGGCCTTTCCGACGCCCGTGGAGTGCGGCAGGACCCGGCGGCCGACTTCGGTGAACATCCGCATCGAGTGCTTCGAGGGCACCTGGGCGACGTACACGATCTCGTCGCCGTCGAGCAGCGCCATGTTCGCGGTCTCGCCGGTCTCCTCGACCAGGCGGGCGAGGTACGGGCGGGCCCAGGTGCCGAGCAGCCGGGACGCGCTCTCGCCGAGGCGGATCAGGCGCGGGCCGAGCGAGTAGCGTCGGTTGGTCTGCTGGCGTACGTAACCGCAGGCCACCAGCGTGCGCATCAGCCGGTGGATCGTCGGCAGCGGCAGACCGCTGCTGGCGGAGAGCTCGCTGAGTCCGACCTCGCCGCCCGCGTCGGCCATCCGCTCCAGCAGGTCGAAGGCGCGCTCAAGGGACTGGACACCACCCGTGGGCGCAGCGGTTTTGGAAGCGTCGGTGGTGGCGTTGGACGACGGCACGTCAACGGTCCTTTCGAGGCGGATGGGCAAGGCAGCAGCCTACCCGCCGCATGCGCGGAGCACACGGTCTGCGTCAAGCCGTCCCCGCCGGTCAGAGGGTGTTTGTCCCTGTGTCGGCGGTCACTTCCAACGAGCTGTTGACGCTCTTCTTGTATCTAGCCACCTTCTGCCACCCGGAATTATACTTCCACTTTGTGGAAACATCCAAGTGTGTGGAGTGCTGTGCGCGGCCGCGATGGGCGAGATGGCCGAAGCCATGATCCCCGTGCAGGTCACAGGGGTCTCAGGGGCTGGGGAGGGTCTTGACGGGCCGGACCCGGAAGTGAAGACTCCTTCAACAGTTCGTTGAATTTCCGCATACGAAAGTGAGGTCACGGGTGTCCGACGTCGTGGAACTGGTACTGCGCTCGACGCGCGTCATCACCCCCGAGGGGACGCGTGCCGCATCGGTCGCCGTCGCCGACGGGAAGATCACGGCCGTGCTGCCGTACGACGCCGAGGTGCCGGCCGGGGCCCGGCTGGAGGACTTCGGGGACGACGTCCTGCTCCCCGGCCTCGTCGACACCCACGTCCACGTGAACGACCCGGGCCGCACCGAGTGGGAGGGCTTCTGGACCGCCACCCGCGCGGCCGCCGCGGGCGGCATCACCACGCTGCTCGACATGCCACTGAACTCCCTGCCGCCGACCACCACGGTCGACAACCTGCGCACCAAGCAGGACGTCGCCCGCAGCAAGGCGCACATCGACGTCGGCTTCTGGGGCGGCGCGATCCCGTCCAACGTGAAGGACCTGCGGCCGCTGTACGACGCCGGAGTCTTCGGCTTCAAGTGCTTCCTCTCGCCCTCGGGCGTCGAGGAGTTCCCCCAGCTCGACCAGGAGCAGCTCGCCCGGTCGATGGCCGAGATCACCGGCTTCGGCGGACAGCTGATCGTCCACGCCGAGGACCCGCACCACCTGGAGACCGCCCCGCAGAAGAGCGGTCCGGCGTACGCCGACTTCCTCGCCTCGCGGCCGCGTGACGCCGAGAACACCGCGATCGAGGGCCTGATCGCGCACGCCAAGCGCCTCGGCGCCCGCGTGCATGTGCTGCACCTGTCGTCCTCGGACGCGCTGCCGCTCATCGCCGCCGCCAAGCGCGAGGGCGTACGCATCACGGTCGAGTCCTGCCCGCACTTCCTCACCCTCACGGCCGAGGAAGTCCCGGACGGGGCAACGGAGTTCAAGTGCTGCCCGCCGATCCGTGAGGCCGAGAACCAGGACGCGCTGTGGGAGGGGCTCGCGGACGGCACGATCGACTGCATCGTCTCCGACCACTCGCCCTGCACCACCGATCTGAAGACCCCGGACTTCGCGTCCGCGTGGGGCGGGATCTCCTCGCTCCAGCTGGGCCTCCCGGCGATCTGGACCGAGGCCCGGCGCCGCGGCCGCTCGCTGGAGGACGTCGTCCGCTGGATGTCCGCCGCGCCCGCCGAACTCGCGGGGCTCTCGCAGAAGGGCGCCATCGAGGCCGGCCGCGACGCCGACTTCGCCGTCCTCGCGCCCGACGAGAGCTTCACCGTCGACCCGGCGGAGCTGCACCACCGCAACCAGGTGACGGCGTACGCGGGCAAGACCCTGCAGGGCGTCGTCAAGTCGACGTGGCTGCGGGGCGTACGTATCGCCGACAACGGCACCCTGGCCGAGCCGACCGGCCGGCTGCTCGAAAGGAACAACTGACGTGTCTGACGTGGCGACCCCTTCCTTCACCGGTGACGCGAACCCCTACGGCGGCGGCGACCCGTACGCCGACTACCGCACCGCCGACTTCCCCTTCACGCACTTCGCGGACCTCGCCGACCGGCGGATCGGCGCGGGCGTGATCGCCGCCAACGACGAGTTCTTCGCCGAGCGCGAGAACATGCTGCGGCCGGGGGCGGCGGAGTTCGACCCGGAGCACTTCGGCCACAAGGGCAAGATCATGGACGGCTGGGAGACCCGCCGCCGCCGTGGCGTCAGCGCCCAGCAGCCGCACCCGACCGACGAGGATCACGACTGGGCGCTCGTACGCCTGGGCGCACCCGGCGTCGTACGCGGAATCGTCATCGACACCGCGCACTTCCGGGGCAACTACCCGCAGGCGGTATCGGTCGAGGCGGCGTCGGTGCCCGGCTCTCCCTCGCCCGACGACCTCCTCTCCGGCGACGTGAAGTGGGTAACCCTCGTACCCCGTACGGCAGTCGGCGGCCACGCGGCCAACGGCTTCGCCGTCGATGTCGAGCAGCGCTTCACCCACCTGCGGATCAACCAGCACCCCGACGGCGGCATCGCGCGCCTGCGCGTGTACGGCGAGGTCGCGCCGGACCCGGCGTGGCTGGAGAGGCTCGGTACGTTCGACCTCGTCGCCCTGGAGAACGGCGGCCGGGTCGAGGACGCGTCCGACCGCTTCTACTCGCCGGCCACCAACACCATTCAGCCGGGCCGCTCGCACAAGATGGACGACGGCTGGGAGACGCGCCGTCGCCGCGACAAGGGCAACGACTGGATCCACTACCACCTGGTCGAGCAGGCCGAGATCCGCGCGGTCGAGATCGACACGGCGTACCTCAAGGGCAACTCGGCGGGCTGGGCGGCGCTTTCGGTGCGTGACGGAGCCGACGCCGACTGGACCGAGATCCTGCCCCGTACCCGGCTCCAGCCCGACACGAACCACCGCTTCCTGCTGGACGCGGTCCCGGCCGCGACCGAGGTCCGGATGGACATCTTCCCGGACGGCGGCATCTCCCGCCTGCGCCTCTTCGGCTCGCTGACGGAGACGGGCGCGTCGCGCCTGGCGGCCCGCCACCAGGAACTGGGCGGCTGACGGGCCTGAGGCGACTGACGCCACGGCGGGAACAATGACGCGGAGTGCATCGGGACGCGACGGCCCCGATGCACTCCGTTGTTTTTCCTTCCCCATTTACGCCGCGTGGCCGCCGTCCACCACCACCTCGGACCCCGTCATGTACGCGGCCTCGTCGCTCGCCAGGAACGCGACCGCCGACGCGACTTCGTCCGGGGTGCCGAACCGGCCGAGGGCCGTCAACTCGCTCTGCGACGCGGCGTACGGACCGTCCGCCGGGTTCATGTCCGTGTCGATCGGGCCCGGGTGGACGAGGTTGGCTGTGATACCCCGGCTGCCCAGCTCCCGTGCCAGGGCCTTGTTCAGCCCGATGAGCGCGGCCTTGCTCGTCGCGTAGAGCGCTCCGCCGGGGCCCGGCACGCGCTGGGCCATGCAGCTGCCGGTGGAGATGATCCGGCCGCCGCGTTCCATCCTGGCGGCAGCGGCCTGCGAGGCGAGGAAGACCGCCCGTACGTTGACGGCCAGCACCTGGTCGACGTCCGCGAGGGTGAGAGTCTCGATCGGGCCGAGTACGCCGACCCCCGCGTTGTTGACCAGGATGTCGAGCCGGCCGAGTTCGTCGGCGGCCTGGCCGACGACGGCGGTGACCGCGGCCGGGTCCGCGGCGTCGGCGCGCAGCGCGAGCCCGCGGCGGCCCATCGACTCGATCTTCTGGACGATCTCCTGGGCGGCCGTCTCGCCCCGCACGTACGTGAGGGCCACATCCGCGCCGTCCTGCGCGAGCCGCAGCGCGATCGCCGCGCCGATGCCCCGGCTGCCGCCGGTGACCAGGGCCGTCTTGCCGTTCAGTGAAGCCATGTCGCTGCCTCTTCCTCAGATTCCCACGAATGGTTGCGGATTCAAGGAAAGCTGGTGGCGGGCGGGTGGCGCTGGCGGCAAACGGACGCCGTGTCCGGGTCGACCGATGAGTTCCGTGGAAGCGTGGAGTCAGAGCTGGTGACACTTACGGAGAAGGGCTTCGGACCATGAAGATCACGCTCACCACGTTCCTCACGCTCGACGGCGTCATGCAGGCACCCGGCGGCACGGAGGAGGACACCAGCGGCGGCTTCCAGCAGGGCGGCTGGGTGGTGCCCTTCGCCGACGAAGGCATGGGCCGTTTCGTCGACCGGGTGTTCGGCCGGGTCGACGCGTTCTTGCTCGGCAGGCGTACGTACGAGATCTTCGCGAGCTACTGGCCGAAGGTGACCGACGAGAACGACCCGGTCGCGGGCCCCCTCAACACGCTCCCGAAGTACGTCGTCTCCACGACGATGGACAAGGCCGACTGGAACAACTCCACCGTCATCTCCGGCGACGTCGTGGAAGAGGTCTCACGGCTGAAGAAGCAGCCCGGCCGTGAGCTCCAGATCCACGGCAGCGGGGCGCTCGCGCAGACCCTGATGCGGCACGACCTCATCGACGAGTACAACCTGTTGACCTTCCCCGTGGTCCTGGGCGCGGGACGGCGGCTGTTCGCCGAGGGCGGCCTGCCGACCCGCTTCGAACTGGCCGACAGCAGCACCACCGAGAAGGGGATCGCCATCCACACCTACCGGCCCGTGGGCAGGCCGGAGTACGGCACTTTTGCGCTCGACCAGTGAGGGGCGCCGCGGGTACGGTGATCACTCCGCGTGCGAGCCGCCGAAGTCTCCACACCACCCTTCCCGGGGGAGACCGAGCCCGTGGCCACCGCATCACCGCCGACCGCCGTACCCGTATCCGCACTCGTGCCGCCTGGCCGGACGGCCTGGCTCACCGACCTGCCCGTCCTGCTGGTCGCCGTCGTCTGGGGCGCGAGCTATCTCGCGGCCAAGGACATCACCACGGCGCAGACCGTGGTGCCGGTGCTGGTCCTGCGCTTCGCCATAGTGCTGCCCGTCCTGGCCGTCGTCGGATGGCGCAAGCTGCGCGCACTGAACGCCGCCCAGTGGCGCGGCGCGGGGGCGCTGGGGCTCGTACTGAGCGTGATCTTCCTGCTGGAGACGTACGGCGTCGTGCACACCTCGGCGACCAACGCCGGGCTCATCATCAGCCTCACCATGATCTTCACGCCGCTCGCCGAGGCGGCGGTGACGCGGACCGTGCCGTCCCGTGCCTTCGTGGGCGCCGCGGGTCTTTCGGTCGCCGGAGTGGTGCTGCTGACCCAGGGAGGCGGTTTCACGACTCCCTCGCTCGGTGACCTGCTGATGCTGCTGGCGGCCCTCGCCCGTACCGCGCATGTGCTCGCGATGGCCCGGACCGAGTCGGTCCAGGGCGCGGACGCGCTGTCGCTCACGACGGTCCAACTGGGCGGCGCGGTGGCGGTGTTCGCGGTCCTGGCAGCGGCTCCCGGCACGGGCCCCGCCCCTTGGACGGTCGCGGCGGGCTTCGGGCCGCGCGAGTGGGCGGGCCTCATCTTCCTCTCCCTCTTCTGCACACTCTTCGCCTTCTTCGTGCAGATGTGGGCGGTACGCCGAACCTCCCCGTCCCGCGTCAGCCTCCTCCTCGGCACGGAGCCGCTGTGGGCGGCGGCGGCCGGCATCGCGATCGGCGGCGAACGGCTTGGCGCGGTGGGCCTCTTGGGCGGCGTACTGGTACTGGCCGGCACGACGTGGGGGCGGCGCGCGGCGGGGGCGTAGGCATAGCGGAACGGCTTCCTGCACGGGGGAGTCCTGGCGTACGCCGCCGACAACGCCCTCACCTTCGCGGGCGGCGCGGCGCTCGGCCCCGCCGTGCCCACCGGCGGCTTCTCCATCCAGTACGTACGCCCCGCGACAGGCGCCACGCTGATCGCCCGCGCCGTCGTGGTGCACGGCGGACACCGGCAGGCGGTGTGCCGCTGCGACCTCGCGGCTCCGGCCGCCCTTACATCTGGACGACGATCTTGCCCCGCACGTGACCCTTCATCAGGTGATCTACGGCCTCGGGGACATCGGCCAGCGGGTAGCTCCGGTCGATGACGGGTGTGACCGAGCCGGCCTCGATGAACTCCGTGAGGACTTCGAGGTCGCTGTGGTGCAGGTTCATGACCGCGAGCCCGCGCAGCCGCTGTCCGCTGAACGGCGACATCAGCAGCGCCCGCAGCTGCCGGTCGTTGCCGCCGATCCACTTGCCGCCGTTCTCCCCGCCGATGATGACGAGGGTGCCGCGGGGGGTGAGGGCGCGGCGGAGCCGGGAGAGGGGGCGGTTGCCGGCGGTGTCGAGGACGAGGTCGTAGCGGCGGGTGCCGTCGGTGGGGTCCTCGCGGGTGTAGTCGATGACCTCGTCGGCGCCGACCGAGCGGACCAGGTCCGCCTTGGCGGTGCTGCAGACGCCGGTGACGTGGGCTCCGAACGCCTTGGCCAGCTGTACGGCGAAGTGGCCGGTCCCGCCGCCCGCGCCGATGACGAGGACGCGCTGCCCGGCTCGCAGCCGCCCGGCGTCGCGTACGGCCTGGAGGGCGGTGACGGCCGAAACCGGCACGGCGGCCGCCTGTTCGAAGGTGAGGTTGGCGGGCTTGTGCGCGATGTTGTCCTCCTTGGCGCACGCGTACTCGGCGTACGACCCGTCGCAGGTGCCGTACACCTCGTCGCCCGGCCGGAAGCGGGTCACGTCCGGGCCGACGGCCTCCACGCGGCCCGCGAGGTCCTGGCCCCGGACGCGGTCCTTGGGCGCCCGCAGACCGAAGCCCATGGCGCGGATCAGGTACGGCATGCCCGCCGTGAGGTGCCAGACGCCTGGGTCGACGCCGGCCGCGTGGACCCGTATGAGCACCTCGCCGCTGCCGGGCACCGGCTGGGGCATGTCTTCCAGGCGCAGGACCGACGGCGGTCCGTAGGTGGTGTGGGCGATGGCCTTCATTGGGTCTCTCCCGCGTCGTCCTGGGGGTACTGGAACACTTCGTCGAGCGGTACACCGAATACACGGGCGATCTGGAAAGCCATCTCCAGAGAGGGCGAGTAACGGCCCTGCTCGATGGCGATGACGGTCTGGCGTGACACACCGATGCGGCCGGCCAGTTCGGCCTGCGTCATCTCGCCATGGGTGAAGCGCAGGGCCCGGATCGAGTTGGTGACACTGGTCGGCTTCACCACGGGTGGAAGCCCAGCCGGTACGAGACGATCTTCGTCGCGGACCCGAGGAGCGACGACAGGACGAACGCCAGGTAGATCGCGTTGGCGATCCAGAACTGGTCGAGACCAGCCATGGCCAGGGCGAGCCCGGCCACGCCGCCGAGCACGACGAACGACTGCCCGATGTGCTCACCGAACCGGTGGATCTCCCGGTCGCGCTGGTCCTTGCTCTTCGCGTCCTCGGGCGAGAACGTCGCCAGTGCGATGTGGAGCACGATGGACGCGGCGATCGCCGCGCCGACCGTCCACAGCAGCGCCGGCACATAGGGCGCCTCGGCGAGCGGCGCGTCTCCGGGTCGCCCGAGGACGACGGCCAGGTACACCGCGTACGACGCGACCGTGACCAGGACCATGCTCCAGGCCCGTTTCTCTTCGAATGCCACTGCCGCTCACTCCCCATGTAAGGAAAACTTGACACTGTGGAGTGTCAAGCAGCCTGGACATGAAGTCAAGGGTTCTTTACATGGCGAGCTCAGGAGGTCGGCCGGGTGCGACCGCCGCCGCGAACTCGGCCGGGCACTCGGCCCACGGCATGTGGCCCGCTCCCGCGAGCGTCACCCGCGAGACATTCGGCAGGGCCTGCTCCAGGGAGTCCACGGCGTCTCGCGGCCGGATGTCTTCCGCGCCGTCCACGATGACGACCGGCATCCTCAACCCCCCACAGGCGGCGTGGAGTTGGTGCTCACTCATCGTCCTCGTCTCGGCGTTGATCTCCGCGTTGCACGCGTGGTTGACGCACAGCCAGGGCGTGGCCATCCGCTCGGCCAGCTCGATCGCCCGGTCCCGGTCCGGCCCGGCGAAGTCCGCCGACCACTGGAGTACGCACATCTCGCGCTCCTCCGCCTCCGTACGCCGCTCCCGGGACCTCAGCTCCTCCCAGCGGGGCAGCCGCTCACCGAGCGCTGCGCGCAGCTTCGCCGCGAACTCCGGATGCCAGCCGGAGTCGGGCCCGATCCCGGTGCCGGACACGTACACCAGCCGTGTCACCCGCTCCGGATGCGCGAGCGTGTAGTGCAGTGCGAGCCGCGCGCCCCAGGAATGGCCGAGCAGCGTCACCCGCTCCAGCCCGAAGTGCCCGCGTACGGCGTCGAGATCGGCCACCGACCTGGCCACCGAGTAGGGGCCGCGCCGCTCGGAGCGCCCGCAGCCGCGCTGGTCCCAGCGGTACACGGCCGCCCCCCGGTCGGCGAGCAGCCGGGCGACGTCGTCAAAGGTGTCCCACAGGCCGGGTCCGCCGTGGCACAGGAGGACCGGATCACCCTCGCCGGTTTTCGCCGTCCAGAGCGTCACCCCGTCCTCCGCCTTCAGCGTCATGACGCGGGGATCTCATCCATCCGTACCGGCCGCCGTTCCCGGCGCGACTTCTCGCAGGCCTCCGCGATCCGCAGCGCGTGCAGGGCCTCCCTGCCGTCGCAGGGGTTGTCCCGCTCGCCCAGCGCGACCCGCACGAAGGCGTCCAGCTCCGCCTCGTACGCCGGGGCGAACCGCTCCAGGAAGCCCGGCCACGGCTGCTCGCAGGCCGGCGGCCCCTTCGGCTCGGTCGAGGTGATCGGCGTACGGTCGTCGAGCCCCACCGACACCTGGTCCAGCTCGCCGGCCAGCTCCATCCGTACGTCGTAACCGGAGCCGTTGCAGCGCGTGGCCGTGGCGGTGGCGAGCGTCCCGTCGTCCAGGGTGAGGACGGCCGCGGCCGTGTCGACGTCGCCCGCCTCGCGGAACATCGCCGGCCCCGCGTCGGAACCGACGGCGTACACCTCGACGACCTCGCGCCCGGTGACCCAGCGCAGGATGTCGAAGTCGTGGACCAGGCAGTCCCGGTAGAGCCCGCCGGACAGCGGCAGGTACGCGGCGGGCGGCGGCGCCGGGTCGGAGGTCATCGCCCGTACGGTGTGCAGCCGGCCGAGGCTCCCTGACCGTACGAGCTCGCGCGCCGTGGTGTACCCGGCGTCGAAGCGGCGCATGAAGCCGAGCTGGAGCACCGTCCCGGCCGCGTCGACCTCCCTCAGCGCGTCCAGCGTCCCGGGCAGGTCCAGGGCGATCGGCTTCTCGCAGAAGGTGGGCAGTCCCGCCCGCGCCGCCCGGCCGATCAGGTCGGCGTGCGCCGAGGTGGCGGAGGCGATGACCACGGCGTCAACGCCCCACGCGAAGATTTCCTCGACCGAGGGCGCGGCGGTGGCGCCGAGCCGGTCGGCGACCGCTGTGGCCCGCGCGGCATCGGTGTCCGCGACGAGCAGGGCACCCACTTCGCGATGGCGGCTGAGCACGTCAGCGTGGAAAGAACCGATACGTCCCGTGCCGATGAGTCCGATGCGCATGGCCCCAAAGTGTCGCCATGAACGCCACCCTGTCAAGCGTTTGTCCAGACAACCTGACCACAGGACTTCCAGTAGTCATTACCTGGGGTTTACGCTCAAGAGCGTGTCGAAACCCACGGCTGACCCCACCATCTCCCTGCGTCTCGGCGTGGACCGGAACAGCCCGGTCCCGCTGTACTTCCAGCTGTCCCAGCAGCTGGAGGCGGCAATCGAGAAGGGCCGGCTCTCACCGGGAAGTCTCCTCGGCAACGAGATCGAACTGGCCGGGCGCCTCGGCCTCTCCCGCCCCACCGTCCGCCAGGCCATCCAGTCACTCGTCGACAAGGGCCTGCTGGTCCGCCGCCGCGGCGTCGGCACGCAGGTCGTGCACAGCCAGGTCAAGCGCCCCCTCGAACTGAGCAGCCTGTACGACGACCTCGAAGCCGCGGGCCAGCTGCCGGCCACCACGGTCCTGCGCAACACCCTCGAACCGGCGACCGCCGAGGTCGCGGCGGCGCTCGGCGTGGCGGAGGGCAGCGACGTACACCTGGTGGAGCGGCTGCGGCTCGCGCACGACGAGCCCATGGCCGTCCTGCGCAACCACCTGCCCACCGGACTGCTGGCCCTCGACACCGAGCACCTCGAAGCCACCGGGCTCTACCGGATGATGCGCTCCGCCGGCATCACGCTGCACAGCGCGCGCCAGTCGGTCGGGGCGCGGGCGGCCGGGGCCGACGAGGCGCGGCAGCTGGCGGAGGCGGAGGGGGCGCCGCTGCTGACGATGCAGCGGACGACGTTCGACGACACGGGGCGGGCGGTCGAGTTCGGCTCGCACATCTACCGGGCCTCGCGGTACGCCTTCGAGTTCCAGCTCCTCGTCAGGCCGTGAGCCGCAACCCCAGCAGCCGCTCCGCGTAAGAATGTTCGGACAAAGTCTTGACGGGGGCTCGCGTACGCCGCTAGAACTCCCCCAGCCGCAACGGGGCGGCCGGGAGACAAGGCGGAACCCACGATGCGTACCCACCGCAAGGCAGCAGCCCTCCTCGCCGTATGCGTGCTCGCGCTCGCAGCCGGATGCAGCTCCGAGGGCGGCAAGGACTCCGAAGACAAGACCGGCGCCAGCGGCGGCAGTGGCGGGAAGGCCGTCACCACCGAGCGCCTGAAGATCGCCATGGTGACGCACTCGGGCGAGGGCGACACTTTCTGGGACATCGTCCAGAGCGGCGCCAAGCAGGCCGCCTCCAAGGACAACGTCGAGTTCCTCTACGCCGCCAGCAAGGAGGGCAAGGAGCAGGCGCAGCTCATCGACTCGTACGTCGCCAAGAAGGTCGACGGCATCGTGGTGACCCTCGCGAAGCCGGAGGCGGTCAAGGCAGCCGTCGAGAAGGCCGTCGCGGCCGGCATACCCGTCGTCACGATCAACTCCGGCGGCGAACACTCCGAGGCGGCGGGCGCGCTCAGCCACATCGGTCAGGAGGAATCCGTCGCGGGTGAGGCCGTCGGTGAGGAACTCAACAAGCGCGGCAAAAGGAGGGCGCTCTGCGTTATCCACGAACAGGGGAACGTGTCGCTCGAAGCGCGCTGCGCGGGCGTGAAAAAGACGTTCCGGGGAACGGTCGAAAACCTCAATATCGAGGGCACCAATATGCCCGCGTCGACTTCCTCCATTGAAGCGAAGCTCCAGACCGGCAAGAACGGCAAGGAAATTGACACGGTCGTCACCCTCGGCGCGCCTTTCGCGGCGGCCACCGTCAAGGCCAAGGCGGGCGCGGGCAGCGAGGCGGAGGTCAACACCTTCGACCTCAACGCCGAGGTGGTGAGGCAGCTCAAGGCCAAGGAAATCGGCTTCGCCGTCGACCAGCAGCCGTACCTCCAGGGCTACCTCGCCGTAGACGAACTGTGGCTCTACAAGACCAACGGAAACGTTCTCGGCGGCGGAAAGCCCGTCCTGACAGGCCCGGCCCTCGTCACGGACGAGGACGTACCGGCGCTGGAGAAGTACACGGCCCGCGGTACCCGATGAATACGGTGCGAACACCCGTAACCGATACTTGGTCGGCCGGGGACGGGCTGAATGATCCCCGGCCGCACCGAGGAGTACGAGAAGGGCTCGACGTCGTGGCAAGGGTTCGGACAGGGGTACGCGCGCTGGGCGCGGTGCTGGCGGCGGTTCTCGGGGCTTCCCTCGCGGGCTGCAGCAGTACGGGCGGAAAGCGCGCCGAGGAACGGGCCGAACAGGCCGCCGCGCAGGGCAGGGCCGCGGTGAACACACCCCGCTGGACCGTCGGCATGGTCACCCACTCGGGCGACGGCGACACCTTCTGGGACATCGTGCAGAACGGCGCGAAGCAGGCCGCCGCCAAGGACAACATCAAGTTCCTGTACGCCCACAGCGACGAGGGCCAGCAGCAGGCCCAGCTGGTCGACTCGTACATCGACAAGAAGGTCGACGGGCTGATCGTCACGCTCGCCAAGCCCGACGCCATGAAAGCCGTCGTCGCCAAGGCCACCAAGGCCGGCATCCCGGTGATCACCGTCAATTCCGGTTCCGCCGAGTCCAAGGACTTCGGCGCGCTCGCCCACATCGGGCAGGATGAGACGATCGCCGGTGAGGCGGTCGGAGCGGAGCTCGCCAAGCGCGGCAAGAAGAAGGCGCTGTGCGTGCTGCACGAGCAGGGCAACGTCGGGCACGAACAGCGGTGCGCGGGCGCCAAGGAAACGTTCGACGGCGATATGCAGAACCTCTACGTCGACGGCACGAACATGCCCGACGTACAGGCGTCCATCGAGGCGAAGCTCCAGTCCGCGAACGACATCGACGCCGTCGTGACCCTCGGCGCGCCCTTCGCGGACGCCGCCGTCAAGGCGAAGGAACAGGCGGGCAGCGAGGCCGAGATCGACACCTTCGACCTCAACGCCCAGGTCGCCACCGGGCTCCAGGCCGACACGCTCGGTTTCGCCGTCGACCAGCAGCCCTACCTCCAGGGGTACCAGGCCGTGGACCTGCTGTGGCTCTACAAGTACAACGCCGACGTGCTCGGCGGCGGAAAGCCGGTCCTCACCGGACCCCAGATCATCACCAAGAAGGACGCCGCCGAGCTGGAGGCCTACACGAAGCGGGGGACCCGATGACCGCGACCGCACCGGCACAGGCGCCGGCCCCCGGCCAGAAGGCACCCGCCGACGAACGGCTGCTCAAGACGTCGCTGCTGCGCAGACTGCTCGGCCGCCCCGAGCTCGGCTCGGTCGTCGGCGCCGTCGCCGTCTTCCTCTTCTTCGCGATCGTCGCGGACAGCTTCCTGCGCGCGTCTAGCTTCGGCACGGTGCTGTACGCCGCGTCCGTGATCGGCATCATGGCCGTCCCCGTGGCGCTGCTGATGATCGGCGGCGAGTTCGACCTGTCGGCCGGCGTCCTGGTGACCAGCTCCGCGCTGGTCTCCTCGATGTTCAGCTACCAGATGACGGCCAACATCTGGGTCGGCGTCCTCGTCTCTCTCCTGGTCACACTGGCCATCGGCGTATTCAACGGCGTCATGCTGACCCGCACGAAACTGCCGAGCTTCATCATCACGCTCGGTACGTTCCTGATGCTGACCGGCCTGAACCTCGGCCTGACCAAGCTGATCAGCGGCACGGTGTCGACCAAGAGCATCGCCGACATGGAGGGCTTCAGCTCCGCCAAGGCGCTCTTCGCGTCCCAGGTCACCATCGGCGGCGTGAACCTGAAGGTGACCGTGCTGTGGTGGCTCGGCCTGGTGGCCGCCGCGACCTGGATCCTGCTGCGCACCCGCGCCGGCAACTGGATCTTCGCGGTCGGCGGCGAGACGCAGGCAGCCCGTGCGGTCGGCGTCCCGGTCAACAAGACCCGCATCGGGCTCTACATGGGCGTGGCCCTCGGCGCCTGGATCTCCGGCCAGCACCTGCTCTTCTCCTTCGACGTCGTGCAGTCCGGCGAAGGCGTCGGCAACGAGCTCATCTACATCATCGCGGCCGTCATCGGCGGCTGCCTCATCACCGGTGGCTACGGCTCGGCGATCGGCTCCGCGGTGGGTGCCTTCATCTTCGGCATGACCAGCAAGGGCATTGTGTACGCGGAGTGGGACCCCGACTGGTTCAAGTTCTTCCTCGGAGCGATGCTCCTTCTGGCCACCCTGCTCAACGCATGGGTACGCAAGCGCGCGGAGGCAACCCGATGAGGACGCAGCAGACGCAGACCGCACCTCTTGTCGAACTCAGCGCTGTCAGTAAGTTCTACGGCAACATCAAGGCCCTCGAAGGCGTCTCCCTGGAAGTCCACGCGGGCGAGATCAGCTGCGTCCTGGGCGACAACGGTGCCGGCAAGTCCACCCTCATCAAGATCATCGCGGGCCTGCACCAGCACGACGCGGGCACCTTCTCGATCGAGGGCGAGGAAACCCGGCTGGCGAACCCGCGCGACGCCCTGGACCGCGGCATCGCCACCGTCTACCAGGACCTCGCCGTCGTACCGCTGATGCCGGTCTGGCGGAACTTCTTCCTCGGCTCGGAGCCGACGAAGGGCGCGGGCCCCTTCAAGCGCCTCGACGTCGACCTCATGCGCCGGACCACCCGCTCCGAGCTGCTGCGCATGGGCATCGACCTGCGCGACGTCGACCAGCCCATCGGTACGCTCTCGGGCGGCGAGCGGCAGTGTGTGGCGATCGCGCGCGCGGTCTACTTCGGCGCGAAGGTGCTGGTCCTAGACGAGCCGACCGCCGCGCTCGGCGTCAAGCAGTCGGGCGTCGTCCTGAAGTACGTGGCGGCGGCACGTGACGCGGGTCTCGGCGTGGTCCTGATCACGCACAACCCGCACCACGCGTATCTGGTCGGCGACCGCTTCGTGCTCCTCAAGCGTGGCGCGATGTCCGGCAGCCACACGCGGGACGAGATCACCCTCGACGAGCTGACGCGCGAGATGGCAGGCGGCAGCGAGCTCGACCAGCTCGGCCACGAACTGGAGCGGTAACCGCGCCGGAGGGGCTCCTGTGGAGCCCCTCCGGCGTTTGAGGAGCGGGGTCCGGGGCAGCGCCCCAGGTCGCCCCGCGCAGCGGCGCCGCACCGCACCCCGCCCCATCGGATGGCAGAATCGACCACCTGACCCGCCACCGCCCCCAACACCCCGCAGGGGACATGAGCACGTACCGAGACTTCGCGCACCGCGGCTCCGCCCGCGCCACCGTCCTGCGGACCGTCGGCACCCGGGAGCGGCGCTCGCACCTCAGTGCGCCCCGGGTGCCCACGGTCGGGATCGACATCGGCGGTACGAAGGTGATGGCCGGCGTCGTCGACGCCGACGGCGTCATCCTCGAAAAGATCCGCACCGAGACCCCGGACAAGTCCAAGAGCCCCAAGGTCGTCGAGGACACCATCGTCGAGCTGGTCCTCGACCTCTCCGACCGCCACGACGTCCACGCGGTCGGCATCGGCGCGGCCGGCTGGGTCGACGCGGACCGCTCCACCGTCCTCTTCGCCCCGCACCTCGCCTGGCGCAACGAGCCGTTGCGCGACGCGATCTCGGCGCGCCTCGCAGTCCCCGTCCTGGTCGACAACGACGCCAACACCGCCGCCTGGGCGGAGTGGCGCTTCGGCGCCGGCCGCGGCGAGGACCACCTCGTCATGATTACGCTCGGTACCGGCATCGGCGGCGCGATCCTCGAAGACGGCCAGGTCAAGCGCGGCAAGTACGGCGTCGCCGGCGAGTTCGGCCACATGCAGGTCGTCCCCGGCGGCCACCGCTGCCCGTGCGGCAACCGCGGCTGCTGGGAGCAGTACAGCTCCGGCAACGCGCTGGTCCGCGAGGCCCGCGAACTCGCCGCCGCCGACTCCCCGGTCGCGTACAGCCTCATCGAGCGCGTCGGCGGCAACATCCACGAGATCACCGGACCGCTCATCACCGAGCTCGCCCGTGAGGGCGACGCGATGTGCGTCGAGCTGCTCCAGGACATCGGCCAGTGGCTCGGCGTCGGCATCGCCAACCTCGCCGCCGCACTCGACCCCTCCTGCTTCGTCATCGGCGGCGGCGTCAGCGCCGCGGACGACCTGCTCATCGGCCCGGCCCGCGACGCCTTCAAGCGCCACCTCACCGGCCGCGGCTACCGCCCCGAGGCCCGTATCGCCAAGGCCCAGCTCGGGCCGGAGGCCGGTATGGTCGGCGCCGCCGACCTCGCCCGCCTCGTCGCGCGCCGCTTCCGCCGCGCCAACCGCCGCCGCCTGGAGCGCTACGAACGCTACGAGCGCTACGCCCAGGCCATCCGCTCCACCACGCAGGGACCCCAGTAATGACCCCGTCCGTTCCCCACCAGTCGCCGTCCCCGGACGATGCGGGCAAGCCCACCGAGACCCACCGCCACATGGTCCGCCGCCGCTGGCTGACGGCCATCATCATCGTGCTGCTCATCGGCATCCCCGCCGGCTATCTTCTGATCTCCGCCGAGCAGAGCCGCGACAGCGGCCGCGACAAGGCGAAGATCGCCTCGGCCACCGGCCTCATCGAGGGCTTCCCCTCCCGCATGACACGCCGTATCTACGACGTACCCGTCCCCAACGCGGGCCAGGAAGTCGCCTACTACGAGACCAACAACTGGAAGAGCAGCAGGCTGTACGTCCAGTTCCGTACGGTCCCGCCGGACCTCGACTGGTTCCTGAACGACCTCGGCATCAACCGGGCCGCCCTCAAGAAGGGCAAGATCACGATCAGTGCGCGCGACGCCGAGGTCGCCGGCTGGAACCTCGATCCCGCCCGTACCTGGTCCGGCACCACGGTCGACCAGAAGGATCCGCAGCCGACCGTCGACATCACGGTCGAGGACACCGACCCGGCGCGTCCCTTCGTCTACGTCGTTTCCACCGCCACCCCCTGACCCGCCGGGCGAGCACGAATTCGATCTCTGCCCCAGCTGTACGTCCGGCCCCCTTCAGCGCCTGCGTGTCTGGCGCGGCGTGCGGCCTCCGGTCAGGGGCGGCGGCTCGCAAGGACGCAGAACTCGTTGCCCTCCGGGTCGGCAAGCGTGACCCAGCTCTCGTCGCCGGTTTGGCCGACGTCGACGTGCCGAGCACCTAGGCCGAGCAGGCGACGGGCCTCTTCTTCTTGCTCCCTGTCGGTCGGGTTGACGTCGATGTGGAGCCTGTTCTTGACGGTCTTGCCCTCGGGCACGAGCGCGAATGTCAACGTCGGTGGCACTGGGCCAAGGCGGTCCGTGCCTTCAGGCACCATGGGGGAGCCAATGGTGACAATTCCTTCGTCTTCGTCTTTGTCCTGCACCTCGTAGCCAAGGACCGAGCACCAGAACCGGGCGAGACCGTTGGGATCGGCACAGTCGATCGCAAGGTCGGTGAACTTACTGGTCATGTCAGCACCTCCCAGTCGTGTAGCGGATTCGCCAAAGGCCACACGCTAACGCGGTGTTCGACGGCGAGGTAAGCCGCACATGGTGTGCGTTTCGTCAGTTGCGCGGGATTACGAGTCCGGATTCGTAGGCCAGGACCACGAGTTGGGCCCGGTCCCGGGCGTGGAGCTTGGCCATGACCCGGTTGATGTGGGTCTTCGCGGTGAGTGGGCTGATCACCAGAACCTTCCCTCCCCACCCCATCCGGGGTGTCCGGGCCGTATATGCGCGCCAGAGGAGCTGTCCCTCGTCGCAGCCATGAACGTCGCCACCGGCCAGGTCATCGCCGAGCCCATCGACCGCAACAACTCGGCGACCTTCATCCGCTTCCCGCGTCTGATCGACCGCTGCACCGATCCCGCCCCCCCCCAAGCACGCCTCCTGGCTCAACATGATCGAGCAATGGTTCAGCGCGCTGACCCGTCGCCTCCTCCGCCGCGGCGGTTTCGCCTCCCGCGACGACCTGGAAACACAGATCACCGCCTACACCGTCCGCTGCAACCGAACGGCCCGCCCCTACCGGTGGCGGTACGACGCCGACGCCGAACACGCCCGCTACCTCGAACGCCACACTCAATACCCGTGCCATCCCGGTGCCTTCGACCGAGCCGCATGACCCTCACCACCGTCACCGACAACCGGCAAAGAACCTGCGACGCGCTGCGCTAGCCCCTGCGTGCTCAGGCGGTCCCAGGCGCTGAGCGTGTCGGCATCGCAGTCAGCTTCGCCATAGTGCCGACACCGCACACTAAGTGACGCTATGTTGCACACGCGCAGGCACCATCAGCGACGAAAGGTCCACTGCCATGTCTCGCCTCAACCTCGCCCAACTGGCCCTCACCGCCGCCCAGAACATCCAGACCGCCGACGAAGTCCGTCGTGACCCGGCCGTTGTCAAGGCGGCCAAGCAGTTCGCGGAAGACAGCGCCCAGGCTTTCCGCTCCGGTGGTGCGCTAGCACGTGAGGCTCAGTCCTCCTGGCGTCGCCACAGCCCGCTGACCGAAGGGGCCGGAACCGATGAATGATTTCAGTGCAGAGGCGATGGGCCTCGTGATCCGCGAGCACCGCCAGGCCCAGAGACCCTCGATGACCCAGGAAGAGTTGGCTAAACGGGCCGATTACGGGAAGGGTGGCGCGGTCTCGATCTCCCGGATCGAGCGCGGGCTGATAAGCCCCGGGGAGCACCGTCTAGCCGCCATCGCCCTCGCGCTCCAACTAACACCCGGGCAACTCAAGCAGGAGGCGGAGGACCGAACCAGGTCTCTCGCTCGTCAGCGGGGCCAGCGGCCGGTGAAGTTGCGCGACCAAGTCGCGGAGACGAAAAGACGTCACGCCGAGATCAACGAGAAGGTGGCCCAGCGGTCGAAGATCACCCAAGAATTCGGGGAAGCCTTCAATCATGTCCATGATACCGCCCGCGACGAGTTCTTCCTGAGGTTCGTGGAGCTGGCCGAGAGCATCAGCGGGGCGCCCGAGCCAGAGAGGCCGAGTGAGGAGGAGACCGAGAGCACGGGCGAGATCCCCACTGCGATACGTATCGAGGCCATGTCCGTCGGGATCGCCAACGCGATCCGCGGTGTCGCCGCTGGAGGTGCGGCCGGGGTAGCAGCCGGCGGCGCCGCGGCCTACGGTGCGTTCACTGCCGCCGCGTTGTTCGGGACCGCCTCCACTGGAGCAGCTATTTCGACGCTGTCCGGGGTTGCCGCGACCAACGCGACTCTGGCCCTCCTGGGAGGAGGCACGCTGGCCGCAGGCGGTGCGGGCATGGCGGGTGGAACTCTCCTGCTCACAGGCATGGTCGCCGCCCCGGCGGCAGCGCTGGCGGCCGCCGGCTTCTACGTCTTGAGGCAGCGCCGAAACAAGAAGGAGGAGGAGCGTCTCCGAACCGAGGTCGAGGCTGCGGAGGCAGCTCTGGATCAGTCACAGCAAGGCTTCGACGCCATGATCGACGTACTACTTCGCGCCACGGCCATCATGGAATACGTCGGCGTCCACGGCACCCACGCCCTTGAGAAGTGGAGGGTAAGTCTGCCGCCGGAGCCCCGGCACTGGAAATCGCTCGGGCATGAGGGGCAGGAACGGTACAAGGAGTTCCTAACCGTGGCGGGATGCCTCCTCGCCGTGAGCAGCATCAACGTCAGTGCTCTCCTCACGGCAAAACCCGACGCCTTGCGCGAGATGGACAAGGCCATCGACGAGACACTGCGGTACGCGGACAAGACCATCAAGTCGATCGTCTGAGTCCCGAAGTTGTTGCCACGCGCAGACCTAGTGCAGCGCAATCGCATGATCGCAACCAGCAAATGACTTGCGGCGCGCTGCACTAGGCCAATGCCGACCGCAGCCGTTCGGTCCACCGGCTGTATCGACGGGTAAGTCCTCGGCGGAGACCCGCCGTTCACACGGAGGACCCACGCAGGCGAAACGACGGACATGCACGCACAGCACCACGCGCGGCCCCGTGCTGGGCAGTCAGCAGGAAGCCGCATATAGGAGCCGAACCCCCGGCTCGACCAGGCTCCACAGCCCGTACACGAGGCCCCGGCTGCCCGGCATCTGATCCCACTACGGATCGCCTCGCCGTGTTCTTCCGCCGACAGTTCCTCCAAGCGGAGCATGACCTCGTGCACGGCCCAGAACCGTCAGCCACGACATGGTCGTGGGCGGCTGTTTTCGGGCGGCCTCCTCAGAGGCATCACCGAGATCAATAATCACGCAGAGTCTCGTATGATCAAGAGCGGGATGGGGCTCGTAGCGCAGCGGTTGTCGCGCCTTCACCGCATGTGGGAGGACGCCGGTTCGAATCCGGTCGGCCCCATCCCTCCATCCCCGCCCATCCCCCCGCGAGTCACTACGGCGGAAGATTCCTTCTGCGGCGTGTCGCCGGGGCGGCCTGGCAGGTCGGGGGTGCGTCGTTCCCCGAGCGTGAGACCGAGGGGCTCGCGCAAGGGGGCGGTAGTCGTTCTTCCTGATGTGCAGCTATGCTCCCCGGCATGCTTGCGGCCCGGCGGATGCTCCCCGCGCTGCGGACCCGCTCTGATGCAGCGGGCCCGTGGCGGACATGGGTGCTGTCCGCGCTGCTCCTCGCACTGACGTACACACACGGTGTCAGCGGGGAGAGCGCCGCAGGCCATGCACATCCCGTGGCGTCCAGCACGGTGGCCGTAGGCGCCCAAGACGCCGCCGGTGCGGTCGAGCACGGCCACAGCCACGATGGGCTCGGCTCGCACTCCGACCAGCGACACTCCGACCACCACGATGATGCCCCGGAGCCTGACCACGCGGCTCACCAGTGTGTGTCCGGTCACCCCGAGCAGAGTGTGGCGCTGCCCGCCCCGTGCGGGGCTCCGATGATCCGGCCTCCGCACACGTCCGTACCCATCAACGGTCGGCCTGCGGCTGCCCCCTGGGCGTCTCCCCCCTTGCCGGACTCAGCGGTTCTACGGATCTAAATCTTCGCGTCGCCTTCGAACCGGTCGACGACTCGTTGGGCACACGCCGCACCGTCTTCGCCTGCGTGTCCGCAGCGGTTCTGCCATGCCGCGCCATGCCCTTCTGCTGTCCGCACGCGAAAGCGACGCGGAGCTGTAGGCCTGCCCGGCTGTTTGTCCTCACGTCTCGTTGAAGGCCGCAAGGCGATCAGTCCTGCGCCACCGAACCCACCCTTGAAAGGCCAGCAGCTCTTGTCCTCCTCATCCCGTCTCGCCACAACCCCGCCGCCGACCCCGTCGGAGCCGACCCCCAGCCACCGCCGTTCCGCCAGTAGGCAGCAAAGCGCCTCCCTGCCGTGGCGCTACCTCGGTTACGTCGGCTACTACGTGGGTGCCGGACTCATCAGCGGCGCGGTCGTGCATCACCCGATGGATCCGACCCGCTACTCCGTGATCGCCGGGGCCGGCGTGCTGGTCTTCCTTCTCGCAACCGTCCTCAACGACATCATCCTTGCGACCGAGAAGCCGGCCCTGTCACGCATGGCGCGGGTGCTCGGCACCTCGACGATGCTGTCGTTCGGTCTCGGCATGCTCAGCGGTGGCATGCAGCATTTCGCAGACCTTCCGGACCGCTGCGCCGTGCTGATACCGCTGGGGATCGTCCTGTCCTTCGTCGCCTACTTCCTGAAGGAGGACAAGACGCCGTGGCGGCGCATCTTCGGTCTCATGGGTCTGGCAGTCCTCGTCGTCACAGCACTGACCTTCGCGGGCCTGCGCCACATTGCGCCCACCATGGCCGAGGTGCCCGGAGGGGGACACAGTCACGGCGATGCCGTGACCGAGAAGAGCGACGGCGAAGGACATGAGGGTGACCAGGGCAGCGGCACCGCCGATCCGACTTCCGAGCCCAGCCCGCCCACGAAGGACACTCACCCGAGCGAAGAGCCCGGGCACGAAGACGGCCACAACCATTGATCCGAAGCCTCCGCCGGTAACCCCCCGGGTGCTGACTGCGGAGGCCGCCGATCACTTACGGTCCGGGCCACTGCGCACCCACACACGGGCGTCAGTGGCGGTCGACGTTGCGTCCGGCATGCGGGGACCCTCCGCAATATCCTGAGATGTGCCCCTCCATGCAGCGGGCCTTGCGCCTGCCGGCAGGGGGAGGCTCTAGCGTCGTCGCGTAGGCACCAAGCGGGAAGGAGTTCACCTCATGGCATTCATCGAAGGCGAGGTGTACCGGTGCCCAGACCCCGACTGTGGCTGTGAGATCACCGTGACCAAGGGGGCGACTCCGGGCCACGGCGGGGACGAAGCACCCACGTGCTGCTGCGGGCTCCCCATGGAGAAGGTCGGCTGAGCCGCCCTG
Source organism: Streptomyces sp. ISL-96 (assembly GCF_018614035.1). Lineage (GTDB taxonomy): Bacteria > Actinomycetota > Actinomycetes > Streptomycetales > Streptomycetaceae > Streptomyces. Next base: position 11,253 of record NZ_JAGGPA010000063.1, on the reverse strand, counting down.
CTCTCCCGCCCCTTCACGTGGTGAGGGGCGGTACGTCGAGCCGCCGCAACGCGGTCAGCGGTGCGGCAAGGGACGACGATTAGGATGCCCGGTATGAGACAGCAGGCGTGGTGCGCAGCCCGACCGGGTGCGGTACGGGCGTACGTGCTGCTGGTGCTGGCCGTGCTGGCGGGTGTGGTGGCCATGCACGGTCTGGGGCCTGCTGTCCCTCTGGCGTCGCCCTCCGCCGTACCGGACGTCCGCCACGCGGTCACGGCTGGGGCCTCCTCGCACACCGACCCAGCCGAATGTGAGGACTGCATTCACGTCGGTCACGACGAGGGCGGTGTCGGCGGACACGCCGAGCACGCCGACGCCACGTGCGCTGCCGGCGGCACGAGCGGAGCACCCGCACTGCCCGCGCTTGCTCTGGCTGTGGTGGTTACGTGCCCGACGGCTGAAGCACCCGCAGTCGTGCCGGCGGCGACGCTGGGTGGGCGGGCCCCGCCCTCATTGAGCGAACTGCAACTCCTGCGCATATAGGGCGGCCCCGGCGCGCCCGCTCCCTTTGGGCGGTGCCGCCGTTGAGAGCCATGCCTGATCGCACGTACACACAGGAGCTGCACCACCATGACCGCACACCGTTCCCTGATTCGTCGTGTCGCCGCTGTTGCCGCCGCGGCCACCGCCGCCGTCGTGCTCGCCGCCTGCGGCGGGGGAAATGACAGTTCGGCCGGCCATGACGGCCACGACAAGACCTCCTCGCCGAGCGCGTCGGCCTCCGCCCAGGAGGGTGAGCAGAACGCCGCCGACCTCGCCTTCGCGAAGGGGATGATCCCGCACCACCGGCAGGCGGTCGAGATGGCCGAGCTGGCGGAGACCCGGGCGCAGTCCCCCGAGGTAAAGAAGCTGGCCGCGGAGATCAAGAAGGCGCAGGACCCGGAGATCAAGACGCTGTCCGGATGGCTGACCTCCTGGGGCGAGGAAGTCCCCAAGGAGAACGAGATCGGCGAGCACGCCGGGCACTCCATGCCCGGAATGATGACGCCCGAGGATATGGACAGGCTGGAGAAGTCCTCCGGCGCGGCGTTCGACACCGCGTTCATGGAGCTGATGATCAAGCACCATGAAGGCGCGATCGAAATGGCCAGGACCGAGCAGGCCGACGGTGCCTACCGGCCGGCCAAGGACATGGCCGGCGACATCATCACCTCGCAGAGCGCCGAGATCACCCGCATGAACAAGTTGCTCGGCAAGAGCTGACCGCACGAGCCGCGATGCGGGGGCCGCCACCAGCCGCCCCCGCATTCCCCCAGCCGCGTAAGGCTTCCGCGCCCCCTGCCCCAGGGACCGGCCACCTTCCACCTACTAGCCCCAGTGCCACCGGCCGTGATCACCTCCTGTGCTGTGCTGTGCTGTGCCGGGCGGTCCCCTCGGGCTCAGACTGGAAAGAGGAGAGGGAGAACGTCATGGATCACATGGACCACAGCGCTCATCACGCCGGCACCTCCGGCTCCCAGCACACGGACCGGGAGCACGTCGGGCACGATCATGGCGACCATGGTCACGGCGGGCACACGGGGACTGGTGGCGCTTCCTGGGGTACTGCGGCGAAGGCGACGGCTCACTGCCTGACCGGTTGCGCGATCGGCGAGATCCTGGGCATGGCCATCGGCACCGCCCTGCTCTGGGGCAACGTCCCCACCATGGCGCTGGCGATCGCCCTGGCCTTCCTGTTCGGCTACTCCTTCACCATGTACGCGGTGCGCAAGGCGGGACTCGGGCTCAAGGCCGCCATCCGCGTTGCCCTGGCTGCCGACACTGTCTCCATCGCGGTGATGGAATTCGTGGACAACCTGATCATCGCGCTCACGCCCGGCGCACTGGACGCCCACCTGTCCGACGGACTCTTCTGGGGCGCGCTCCTGGGAGGCTTCGCCGTCGCCTTCGTCATCACCACACCGCTGAACAAGTGGATGATCGGTCGGGGCAAGGGCCACGCGGTGGTTCACGCGTACCACTGACCGCTGCCCCGACTCCCTCCTGTCCGAGGAGATGGTCGCCGACCTGGCCAAGTGCATCCGTACGAACGCCGACTGCGCCGACATCTGCAACGCCACCCGCTAGGATCACGGCGTGGTCACGGCTTCGTCGTACTTCCGCATGTCGCGGGCCCGCTCGTCAGCGGGTCCGCTGCGCGTGTTGTGGGTGGCGATGACGCTGTTCGCCTTCGTGTACGCGCACGCCGTGAGCACCGAAGGCGTCACCAGCCACCTCGACGCAACCGCAACCGCAACTGCCACCGCGCCCGCAGCGGTCGTCCTTCACGGCCATGCGGTCGAGGAACCGCCAGTGGATCACCACGGTGGTGGTCACGACCCGTCCCACCTCGTCCACCTCGCTCAGGAATGCGTGCCCGGCCAGCCGCAGCAGACGCCTGCCCTGGACGCTCCCGGCCTCTGTGCCGTGGCCGAGCAGGGGTCGTCCCCGTCGCCGCGACCTGTCCTGGTCGCGTTCGGTGACGTGGCGGCGGCCAAGCAATTGCCGAGCACGTCGATAAGAGCCACAGTTCTGCAGATCTAGGGACCGGCGACTCTACGCCGGCCCTCGACGCCTCCCGTGGTCATGACTACGGACAGCCCCCAGCGGCTGCGGGCGCGATGCGGCATTTCCCTGACACTGCCCCGCCCGCCCCGCCCGCCGTACGGATGTGCCTTGTGGCGCACGACGGCCGTCTGCGGAGGAACTGTGCCCCCGCCATCCCGCATTCGCCCACGCCCCGCTGCTTCCCCTGCGCAGCGCCGACTGCTCACCCTGCTGCTGAGCGGGCTGCTGTTGCTCGTGCTCGACTGTGCGCGGCTGCTGCACGAGTTCGGCGGTGCTCACGGCGCGGTCCGTACCGTCGCCGGCGCCCGACAGAGCACCGAGCACGTGTCTCCCGCTGCGGTGACACCTGCCGACTCCTCCTCCTGCTCGCCGACCGGCTCGGACGTAGAGCCGGCCGTACGGCAGCAGACGCGTAAGCCGATGCCAGCCGCGGCCGTCCCCGAAGCGGCAGCGACGCGCTCGACAGCACCTCCCGGGAGTGAGCGGCCCGCGGTGCAGGAGGCCCGAAGAACCATGTCCGGCCGATTCACGCTCTGCACACTGTGCCGGTGGCGGACGTAGGCCATGCCCTTGAAGTCGCAGCCGATCAGCACCCGACGCGCCATTCACCGAATGAGGAGAGCCGACTTATGCAATCTCCGAATACCTCGCCCCTCGCCAAGCCCGGTCACGCCGCCCTGTCGGGGCTGGTCGGCAACACCCCTTTACTGCACGTCAGTGAGCCCTTAGCTCCTGCCGGACGAGGCTTCTGGGCGAAGCTGGAAGGCTTCAACCCCGGCGGCATAAAAGACCGCCCCGGCCTGCACATGGTCGAACGCGCCCGCGCTCGCGGCGATCTGAAGCCCGCGGCCCGAATCATCGAGTCCACCAGCGGCACCCTCGGCCTCGGCCTGGCCCTGGCAGGCATGGTGTACGGCCACCCAGTCACCCTGGTCACCGACCCGGGCCTGGAGACGTCCATGACCCGGCTGCTCACCGCGTACGGCGCCCAGGTCAATGTCGTGTCCGAGCCGCACCCCACCGGCGGCTGGCAGCAGGCCCGCTGCGACCGCGTCGCCCAGCTGATGCGGCAGCACCCGGATTCCTGGTCCCCGGACCAGTACAACAACCCCGACAACACCACCGCGTACACACCGCTCGCCCTGGAACTCGCCACCGAACTCGCCCACATCGACGTGCTGGTGTGCAGCGTCGGCACCGGCGGGCACTCCGCCGGCGTTTCGCGGGTCCTGCGACAGCTCTACCCCGGCCTGAAGCTCGTGGGCGTGGACACCATCGGCTCCACCATCTTCGGCCAGCCCGCCCGGCCCCGGCTGATGCGCGGACTCGGGTCGAGCATCTACCCCCGTAATGTCGCCTACGACAGCTTCTCCGAGGTCCACTGGGTCGCCCCCGCCGAAGCGGTGTGGGCCTGCCGGCAGCTGGCCGCCTCGCACTACGCCACCGGCGGATGGAGCGTCGGCGCGGTCGCCCTGGTCGCCGGCTGGCTTGCCCGTACCTTGCCCGAGGACACCCGTATCGCGGCGATCTTCCCCGACGGGCCGCAACGCTATCTGAGCACGGTGTACGACGACGACTACTGCGCCGCCCATGGCTTGCTCGGCTTCCCGCCCGCGCCCGAACCGGAGGCGATCGGGCGCCTGGACGAGAAGGAAGTCACCCGCTGGACCCGGTGCACCAGCATCGTGGACCCGCTTGTCCTCGCCCATGACGCGGGCGCGGAACATCCGGAATCCGCCGCGGAGACGCCGTCCGAGACCGATGTGGAGGGGGACCGGTGAAGAGCGTCCTCGCGCAGGTCCGCACGTACGAACGCAGCGTCCAGTTGTTGATGGTGAATCAGTTCACCATCAACCTCGGCTTCTACATGCTGATGCCGTACCTGGCCACGCACCTGGCCGGACCCCTCGGACTGGCCGGCTGGCTCGTCGGCCTGATCCTCGGCGTACGCAACTTCAGCCAGCAGGGCATGTTCCTGGTCGGCGGAACACTGGCCGACCGGCTCGGCTACAAACCGATGATCATCGCGGGGATGCTGCTGCGCGTCGTGGGCTTCGCCACCCTCGGGCTCGTCGACTCGGTGCCCGCGCTGATCGCCGCGTCCGCCGCGACGGGACTGGCCGGGGCCCTGTTCAACCCGGCCACCCGCGCCTACCTCGCGGCCGATGCGGGGGAGCGGCGGGTGGAGGCGTTCGCGCTGTTCAACGTCTTCTACCAGGCGGGCATCCTGCTCGGCCCGCTGGTCGGCATGGTGCTGACGGGTATCGACTTCCGCATCACCTGCCTGACCGCCGCCGGCATCTTCGCGGCCTTGAGCATCGTGCAGGTCCGGGCCCTGCCGGCGCGCCGGGCCGACGGCGCGAAGGTCCAGGCGGACGGCCGCCGGGAGAGTGTGCTGTCGCAGTGGCGGAGCATCCTGGCCAACCGGCCGTTCCTGCTCTTCTCGCTCGCCATGATCGGTTCGTACGTGATGTCGTTCCAGGTCTATCTCGCGTTGCCGCTGGAAGTGCGGCGCCTGGGTGGCGAAGGGGACTTCGGGACTGCGGCGGTGGCGGTGCTGTTCGCCGTCTCCGGACTGAGCACCATCCTCGGCCAGACCAAGGTGACCGCCTGGTGCAAGGCCCGCATGGAGCCCGGCCGCGCGCTCATCGGGGGCCTGCTCGTCATGGGAACCGCGTTCCTGCCGCTGCTTGCGGCTACGGCCGTACCGGTACCCGACAGCGGGGCCGGGCTATGGCTTCTCGCCGCCGTACCGCCGACGCTCGCCGCGTTTCTGCTGGCGCTGGGCACGATGATCGCCTACCCGTTCGAGATGGACACCATCGTCCGCCTCTCCGGTGACCGCCTCGTCGCCACTCACTACGGGCTCTACAACACCATCTGCGGCGTCGGCATCACGCTTGGCAACCTGCTCACCGGAGCCGCGCTCGACGCCGCCCGGGCTGCGGGCATGTCGGCGCTGCCATGGATCGCGCTCACAGCTCTCGGCCTCGCCTGTGCCGCCGCCCTGTACGGGCTGCACCGCACCGGCCGCCTGAAGCCGCCCGCGCCGTCCGCACCGCCCGTGCCCGCCACCGCCTGACACCGGCCCACAACGCGGAGGGGGCGGGGCCCCCATCCGTCCCCTCCGCGCAGGCCCGGCATCAACAACACATCCGCTGGGGCTGCGTGCCTGCGCGTGGGCGACGTGCTCGCCTGTGGTCCCTTGTCGTGGCAGGAACACCCCCTGCTGCTTGGCCAGTTATCGGTCCGTGGGCACCTCGGGTGATCGCCTGGACGCTACCGTGGACTTTGAGGGCGGCGACGCACCCGCGCGTTGGCGCCTTGCAGTCGCGGCGCGGAAGTCCGGACAAGGGGGAGTGCACGATGCTGGATCCCATATCGCTGGCGGCCGCCACCGCGGTTCTTGGTGCGGTCGGTGCGGGAATGGCCAACGAGGCCGGGAAGCGGGCCTGGGAGTCGGCGGGCGGCCTGGTACGTCGAATCGCCGGACGGGAGGTGTCCGCGCCCACGACCTCCCGGGAAGCCGAGGCAGTGGCTCGCCTGGTGTCCGAAGGCCTGCGACGCGAACCGGGGCTCAGTCCCGCATGGGACGCACTCGCGCGACAGATGCCCCGTTTCGCCGTCGCCTCCGCTCGCCCTCAGCTCCCACCGGCACCACGCTTCTTCACCGACCGCAAAGCAGCGATGAAGCTCCTCGGCGAGGAAGCCTCACGCGCCGCCGACGGCCGACCCAGAATCGCCCTGCTGCACGGCCCCGAGGGCATGGGCACCAGTACCCTCGCCCTGCACTGGGGCAGCAGGGAGGCGAACCGCTTTCCTCATGGGCAGTTGTACGTCGACCTGCGGGGCCAGTCCGCCGACAGCGCCCTCGACGCGACAGCCGCACTGAGCCGCCTGCTGGGGCAACTGGGCCTCGCCGCCGAGGATATTCCCCCCACGGCCGAAGAGCGCTCCGAGTACTTCCGGCGCATCGCCTCCGACCGCCGGCTGCTGGTCGTCCTCGACCATGCCTATTCCGCTGCCCAGATCAGACCGCTGATCACCTCGGCCACCGGTCTGTTCACTCTCGTCGTCGCCCGGCATCCGCTGCCTGGCCTTGACGCCCTGCGCATCCCTGTAGGTCCGCTGGCAGACAAGGACGCCAGACGGCTTTTGACGGAAATCGCCGGCAGGCCCGCCATAACCGCTGCCCGCGCCACGCTCGAACCTGTCATTGCCCGCTGCGGAGGTTCGCCGTACGCCCTGAGAGCCGCCGCCCCGCGCCTCTCGGCCCTGTCATCGCACCATCACCCGCGGCAGGAGGTGTTCGCAGTTCCTGAAAACGAAGCCCTTCAAACCGCCGCCGAGGACACCTATCGTCTGCTGGATCCGGATGCCGCTCGACTGTACCGACTGCTGGGGCTGCGGCCTTGGCCCTTCATCGGCCCTGCCGCGGCGGCGTGGGCGGCACAGATCAGTGAGGACGACGCGGCCCGCATCCTGGCGACGCTCGCCGAGCTGCAACTGCTGGAAGGCACGGACGACGGGCGCTACCGCTACCGTCCGGCCGTGCGGCGCCACGCAGAACAGACTGCCGCCCGCGTAGACGGCATCGCGGCGTGCGCCTCGGCCGTCGCCCGCATGACGGAGGGCTACCGGCACACTGCACTGCACGCCGCACACCACGCCCTCCCCGAAAGCTGGCGCGTACCACCCCTGCCAGAGGGATCCGCTCACAGCGCGCACATCGAGCGGGGCCAAGCACTGGGGATCCTCGCCGCGGAAGCGGGCAATATCGTGCAGGCCATGCACACGGCCGCCGAGTTCGGTGACCATCACACCGTGATGGACCTGGGACGGGCGCTGTGGCCGCTGCAGCTGAAAGCCGGCCACCATGACGAACTGCTGCCCGTCCTCCGGCTCGCGGCCGACTCCGCCGCCACCTCTTGCCCCGGCACCCGCACCGCCGGCGCCCTCAACGTACAACTCGCCCACACCCTCACCGAACTGCGACGCTTCGATGAAGCGGAAGCCGCCGCGCTCGCCGCCACAGCCGCCGAGCGGGAAGCCGGTCACGCGCGAGGACACGCATCGGCGACGGAACTCCTCGGGCTGCTGCGATTGCGGCAATGGCGTTTCGACGAGGCGTACGACTGCTTCGAGGAGGCAGGACAGATCTACGACACCATCGCCCCGGACGGCGAAGGAGCGCCGGACTTGCCTCGTGCCCGCGCGCTCCTCGAACGCCATCGGGGTCGTGCGCTGCGCGGCATGGGGCGACGACCCGAGGCACAACAGCGCCTGGAGAGCGCGCTCCAGTTCTTCCGCGACAGCCAGGAGGCCTACAACACGGCGCGCGTCCTGACCGACCTCGCGGAAACTCTGCTCGACCAGCAGGACCGGGCTGCCGCATTGCCGCACATTGATGAGGCGATCAACAAACTCGGGCAGGAACAGGCGTCGTACCCACTCGTTTACCTTCGCGCACTGCGTGAGCAGTGCCTCACTCCCCGGTCGTGACAGCAACCAGATGCGTGGTCCGGCCGGTGCGGACGGTCAGTCCCTGCGCCACGATCTCGTCCGGGCTGGAGCCTGCGGCCAGCCGCGCGTAGAGCGCGGACGCACAGGCAGCGGGATCAGGACCATCCGGCCCCGGCAACAGGCGCAGAACCTCGCCGCCACGGATACGGGCCACACATTCGCCCGGACCGGTGACGAATGCGGCGAGGGCGCAATGGCGGTGCATATCCAGTACCTCGGCCGTCCACCGGGCAGGGCCTCCCCACCGCGGATCCTCAGCGGAGCCCTCACGGAAGATGACGTCGGCGAGGCCCAGCGCGCTCACATCCCGGGTGTCCTCATGAACGGCGGTATGCGCCTCGGCCTGCGCCCCGCCCGTCGCCACCGGCTCGTAGACGGGCGCCGCATAGCGCTCCACCGCCACCGCATCAGTCCCGTCCAGCAGCCGGGTCAGCACACGCAACGGAGCAGTGTGCGAGACCGGCGTGTACGCAGGCATCGGCAACGGCTCCAGAAGCGCAGGCCAGGGCGGTTCGCTCACCCCGACGAGCGCGTAGAACAGACGGCGCAGCCGCAGCGCGGCCTCGCCGGGCAGCGACGTCGTGAACTCCTTCGGCCCCGCCAGGCATTGGTGGCCCGCCAGCAGGGAGGCGACCTGGGGAAGCAGGGGCGCGTACACGTCCAGACGGGGTGCGCGCCGCACAAAGTCCGAGACCGGCGCCAGTGGGTCGAGCCCCGACTCGGGCGCCGCGCCCAGCAGCACCGGGACGCCCAAGGCGGCGGCGTAGTAGGAGACCGACCCGTGATCGCCGATCACGGCATCCGCTGCGATCAAAGCCTGCCGCCAGTCCTCCAGGGGATCGATCAGTGCCAGACCGCTTCGTCGCGCCCGGTCGAGCCACGCCCGGATCTGCCCGGGGCCATGGCCGTGCCAGATGTTGGGATGCAGTACGACAGCGACACGGTATTCATCCGCCGGCAACTCGGCACTCAGGCGCGGCAACAGCCACGGCAGAACGTCCTCGCCGGCATCACCAAAGAGCGAGTCCGGATTCCAGGTCGAGTTGAGCACGACGAACCGCTGCCCGCGCCGCACCCCGAAAGCATTACGGAACCTCTCACGGTATGAACGTGCCGCCAGCATGCGGTCGAAACACGGATCTCCCGCGAGCACCGCCGTAGGGGCGGCCTCGGGGCAGGCGGCTTGCAGACGGTCGAGCTGCTCGGGATGGGACAGCACCAGCGCATCCGCGAGAGGACGCCCTGTCTCCTCCGACAGCAGCCACTCCGGAGAAAGCCCGAAGACAGGTGCTTCCGGCTTCCGGCTTCCGGCTTGGCCAGCGTCTTAGTATAGCCAATTCCGTGCGAAAGTATGGCCAACTTGCCATGGATACGGTGGAGTTGGCCGCCGAAGCTGGCCGAGATGGCAAGATCCACAGGGACGCTGCATGCCTGTTCCCACGGCAATATCGGTACGCCGATACTCGCGAGAAGTTCGGCGACCCCGGAACTGAAGGCGGAGGATCGCGTGCAGGTCGCCAGAAGCTGCACCCGCAGGTCGTCATGGAACAGTGCTATGACGTCGAGCAGGCGGGTGGCCGAAGTGACGTTGTGTACGACCAGGAGCACCCGGCGGCATTGTCCTCGGGCTGCCCATCGAGCGGCGTCATCCCCGACCGGAACCCTTATCCAGCCCGGACGTCCCTCGCTCATCTGTGACCCCTTGGCACTCCGCCCCGCCGTCCTGGCCGGCCCACCCCGTGTGACCGGCCACGATAGGCCATGCGAAGGAATCGCCCCCGGCACCCTCCAGCGAACAGGACGCCGAACTCAGGACTGTGCGGCTTGATCGCCCCTCAAGGTGGACTTGTCCCAGGTCAGCACACGATCCGCCTGCTGATGCGTGAGGTCGGCGAGTCTTCTGGCCTCGGTGAGGACGTCTCCGTGTTCCATGACGAGCTGGTCGTAGATCGGCGAGCCGGGGCTGGTGGGACGGGCTATCACGTTCGGTCTCCTTCGAGCACGGGAGTGCACCGGGCGGGTCCCGGCCTCCGGCCCCTGCCCCAAAGGCGGCGGTTCATGCTCAGGCGAGTCGAAGCGGCCCGGCAGCGGGAGGTGCATGGGGGTGGAGATGTGGCGACCCGCAAATAACCCAACGGGCCGTCCCGTATGGTTATCCCATGAATCTTCCCGGCGCCCCGCGTGGGCGTCCCCGAGACAGCCGTGCCCATCAGGCGATCCTGGCCGCCACGACCGAGCTGGTGACGGAACTCGGCTACGCCGCCACCTCAATCGGAGCGGTGGCCGCCCGGGCCGGCGTCGGCAAGGACACCATCTACCGGCGCTGGTCGTGCAAGGCCGAGTTGGTGTACGAGGCGGTGTTCACCGAAACCGAAGCGGGTCCGGTGCCCGACACCGGCACGCTGACTGGTGATCTGACGGCGCTGCTGGAGTCCCTCATCCAGGAGTTTTCCGCGCCGGCCGTCGCCGCTGCCCTGCCTGGCCTGCTGGCCGACTTTGCCGCCGACCCGGACTTGCAGGCCCGCATCCGCTCCAACTTCCTCGCACCGGCCAAGGACGGTCTGGTGGCAGTGTTCGAGCGAGCCGGCCGGCGCGGGGAGACCGCCCCCAGCGTGCTGGTCGACCTGGTTCTGGACACGCTTGCGGGAGCCGTCTTCTTCCACGTCGGGCTGGTGGGCGAACAGCCCAGCCCGAAGCTCGCCGCTCAACTGGCGGCCATCGTCGGCCGCGGAATCGAGGCCCGGTGAACGGCTGGTTTCTCAGCGCCGGCGCAACCGCGGCCGGGGTCGCCGCGATGCACGCCATAGCAGGTGGTCGGGACGTCGTCCGGCCGCTGCTGGCCGGTAGCCTCCCGGACGAGCCCCGCCGTGTTCTGCACGCCGTCTGGCACATGGTCACGGCCGACATGGTCCTGGCCGCGGCGGCGCTGATCTGGCTGGCCCTGCGCGACCGCCCCGGCAGTGACACCATCGCCTGGCTTCTGGCCGCCCACTTCGTCGCCTACTCGGCCGTGTTCCTGGCCGTTTCCTTGGCCGCGAGCTGGTCGAAGCCGTTGCTGCGCCTGCCTCAGTGGATGCTGCTGTTGCCGGTTGCGGTGCTGGCAGCGGTCGGCGCCGCCTAGACCCAATGCTGGTGACTTTGGCC
>NZ_JAGGPA010000062.1 GCF_018614035.1 Streptomyces sp. ISL-96 | reverse complement strand
ACACGAGTTCGGCCGAGACCGGTTCGTCGACTTCGTCATCCGCCACCAGGCCGACGGCCTGGCCGCCCCCGAAACGGTGCGCAGACTCGTCCGCGCCGTGCTGGCGCATCACGACGGACGGCTCACCGACGACGCCACCGTCCTGCTGTGCGAATGGCACGGCGACACACAAACCGCCTCATCCGCCGTGCGACTCGTTGTCCCGGGAACTGCAGAGGCCTAATGCTCCGCCGTAGATCGTGATCTTGCTGCCTCAGTTGGACTGTCCGTGTAAAAGCGGCCCTGGTCGCACAGGGCGTCGATCTCGGCGTTGTCTTCCTCGCTCAGTTGCACATCCAGCGCGACGCTGATGACGCTTCGGGCGCGGGCCAGTCGCCGAGCGACATCCCAGTCGGCGATGAATGTGCCGACTGTGTACTCGTCGGCGGTTCCGGATGCCTGGCGGGATCCGAGTCGGTCGAGGGAAACCACGAACTCGTTCAGGTCCTGCAGGACTGCGACGACCTCGTTGAGGGGCATGCGGATCTCTTGGGAGGACATGTCCATCGGCCGATTCAACTCCAGAACTGGTGCTCAGGCCCAGATCCTGGTCTTGCTGGTCGGGCTGGTCCGGGAACGGGATGCGGCAAGACAGACGATCAGGCAGTGGACGCGGGGCACAGCATAGATCTTGCCCGCTGGCAGGACATGTTCGAGGTGTTGATGAGCCGCATCGCGGGGCCCGGATGCGGACCATGGGTGTTTGCGGCGAGCACCGGCCCGGCGGCGTGTTCCGCGCCGGCCGGGTGTGCCCGTAGCCCGTCCGGATGCATCCGGATGCGTCCCGGGCGTTCCGGGGGGACGCTGGTTCCATGTCCGGACACCTGCCTGTGATCGTTCATCCGCCGCTCGGTCAGGGTGGCCGTCGCGTGACCGTGCGTGGTGAGGACCTCGGCCTCGCGTCGGGCCTTCCCGACCTGGTCGAGTTCCTGAGCCGTGCCGGGCTGGACATGGAGGACACCGAAGTCGTGGTGTCCCCATTGATCGATTGGCGGGGCGGCGGCCCGGAGTACTGGGGTCCGGAGACGCGGCTGTGACTCAACGCGGCGTGTCGAGCCTCTGGGCGCGTGCGCTGTCGCAGACGCGGGGGCAGGTCAGGCACGCGCTGTCCGGACGGATCGTGTAGTAGAGGCAGCAGCCGAGCCGGGTGCGGGTCGTGTGCGGCAGGCCGGCGCTGTCGCGCAGCCGGCGGAAGTCGGCGCCGCCGGGGAACGGCGCGATCGGGCCGGGGAGCAGTTCGGTGGCGGCGCGGACCGACCGGTCCTCCTCGCCGAGCGTACGGCCGAGATACCAGATCCCGGAGATCAGATCGTCGCCGGTCATACCCCACAACACCCGTGGTCCGCGCCGGAGTTGGGGTGCCAGCCCGGTCAGCAGGGGGCGTACGTGCTCCACCACGATGCTCCGCAGCTCGCCGCGCAGTGTCTCCTCGTCGGGTACGACGCGAACGCCGGGGGACGCTGCCGCGGGATCGTCGGGCAGGCATGTGAAGGGGCCGGGAACGACGGCGAGGTCTCCGCTGCGGCGCTCGATGTGTACGTTCTGCGGCCGTAGATGAGGCACTCGCCGCTCCAGGTACCAGGGGCCGCTCATCAGCAGGCAGACCGACCACAGGTAGTGGTGCAGCGCCCTGGAGGCGGCGACGTCAGGCCGGGCGGCGTGGCCGTGTGCGGCTTGGATGCGCAGGGATTCCGCACCGACGAATTCGTCGAGCTGTCCGGGAACGGCCACCAGGTGCTCGCCGTCGGTCCATCCGTCGGCCGGATGTGGCCACCGTGCGACTTCCACGTTCAGCGACTCGCAGATGCGGGCGAGGCGTTGATACGTCTCAGCCAGAGGTACGGCCCAACTCGCTTCGGGGGCAGGTGCGGTGGGTGCCTGGGCAGGCATCATCAACTCCCCTCCAACATCACTAGACTAAGGTGAGGCTCACCTTAGTCCCATGTGGGCGCTGCGGTGATGCAGGGGATGGATCACATGGCGAGAAGAACACGCAGCGAGTTGACAGACTTAGGCACACCTAACCTAACCTGTCGCCTCGTGTCCAAGATCGAGCCGGGGGCCCCGACGGGTGCTCCGTCCCTCACGACTGCCCGGCGGATTCCGCTCCTTTCTGCCGCCGTTGTAGGCGCGTGCGCGCTGGCGCTGTGCGCGGCGCTGAGCCCTGCCATGGGTTCGCGGCCCGTGCCGATGTCCACTGTCGCCATCTTCACCGAGGCCACCGGCGTGGAACTCCCCAAGAAGTAACCAGTGGCGGGGCGGGCCGCAGGCCGGTCCGCTCCCGGCCGGCGCCACCGTTTCGCCCCGTCCCCACGGCCCGGAAGGGGCTACCCACATGCGGATGTACCTGCTCGCACTCAACCCGACCGACTCCGTGTCCGAGGGCTTCCTCCCCGCCGCCCGCCGGCTCGGCATCGACATCACGCTCCTCACCGACCAGCCCGAACCACACCGGCGCCGCGCTGCGGACATCGAGATACTGGAGTGCGACGTACGCGACTACCGCGCCGTCATCACCCGGATCGCCACCCACCACCCGGCCGACGCGGTCTTCACCAACAGCGACCACCTCCAGACCCAGGCCGCGCTGGCCGCCGCGTACTTCGGTCTCCCCGCCAAGGACTGGCGGGCGACCCTGCGCACCAAGGACAAGGCCGAGATGCGCAGGCACCTCGCCGCCGCCGGAGCCGACGCCGTGTGGTCGGCCGAACTCGCGGCGGGGCAGGACCCTGTTGAGCTGCTGGCCCGCCCCGTTCCGTACCCCTGTGTGGTCAAACCGCGCGAAGGTGTGGCGAGCGAGGACGTCGTGCTGGTCGGCACGGACGACGAACTGGTGCTGCGCTGCAAGGAGATCCAGGCACGGCGGCCGGAAGCGGCCCTCGTCGTCGAGGAGTATCTGGTCGGCGAGCTGTACACGCTGGAGACCCTCGGCGACGGCCGGCTGCGGCATGTGCTGGGCGGCTTCCACACCGAGCTCTCCCCGCCGCCGTACTTCATCGAGACGCGTCTGACGTACGTTCCCGAGCACCCCGAGCCCATCGTCGCGCAGGTGCTCAGCCGGCTCGACGCGCTGGGGGTGGGATTCGGCGCCTGCCACACCGAGTTCGTGGTGCACGAGGGCCGCGCGCGGATCATCGAGGTGAACTACCGGGCGATCGGTGACCAGTGCGACCTGCTGCTGCAAGAGCTGCTCGGTATCCCGCTGTTCGAGCACATCCTGCGTACGCACCTGGGCGAGCCGCTCCCCGCCGACCTCGGGGCACGCTCCGACGGGCGGGCCCGCCTGGACTACCCGTGCGCCGAGAGGGCGGGGACACTCACCGCCGCCCCGGCAGCCGCCGACCTGACCGTGGACGGCGTACGGCTGGCCTACCGCCCGCTGCGCGAGATCGGCGAGCGGCACGAAATCCACCACACCAACCGCGACTTCGTCGGCGTGCTGCGTGGCATCGGGACCGACCAGGAGGCCGTCGACCGGGCGGTGACCGGCTTCCTCGCCGAGCAGCGATGGGAGTTCACGCCGTGACCGCCGCCAAGACCGCCGCCACGAAGCCCGACGCCGCCGAGGCCGGGCTGCTGCTGCGGGTCCTCAGCGCGCTGCTGCGCGAAGATGTCACCGGCTTGCGGACGCGCAGCACCCCCGTACAGCTGCCCGACGGACGCTGGCTGCGGCTTGACCTCGGTGACGGGGACGCGCTGCTGCTCCCGGTCTCCGATGACGGCTTCCAGTGCGCCGACGCCGCCCGTCTGCCGTTGCTGCGCCGGGAGTCCGACGGGGCAGAACTGACCACCCTCGCCGAGGTCGTCACGGCGCTGCGCGCGCTGGCCGACCCCGCCGACCGGGGCGGATTCGACGACTTCGCCGAGGAATGCCGGCAGACCCTCGACACCGTCCGTCTGCACACCGAGGTCCGCCAAGAGGTCACCGAAGCCCTCACCGCCCGGTACGGCGCCACCCCCGCCGACTGGACCGGCCTGGCCGGCGGCCTCGCCCACGACACCCTCGCCGCTCATCTCGACCACCCCGTCTACCCGACCGCACGCGGCCGGTCCGGCCTCGGCCGGGACCAACTCCGCGCGTACGCACCGGAGTTCCACCCTCGCTTCGCGCTGCGCTGGATCGCCGTACCGCAAGACGCCGTCACCCTGCCGGGCGGCCCCTCGTCCCTGCCCGACTGCTGGCCCACCCCCGCGATCCTGGGCCTGCCCGAGCTCCACCGCACCCATTTCGCGCTGCCGGTCCACCCGCTGACGATCGGCGCGCCACTGCGCGAAGCCCTGCGCGAGAGCGGGCTCACGGACCGTACGGTCCTGGCCGACCGGCCGTCCCTCGAAGCCGTACCGACCCTGTCGATGCGTACGGTCGCACTTGCGGCGGACCCCGGACTGCACCTCAAGGTGCCGCTCGCCACCGCGTCCCTGGGGCTGCGCAACCGCCGCACCATCAAGCCCGGCACGCTCGTCGACGGCGCGGCGGTGCAGCGGCTGCTGGAGTGCGTGATCGCCCGCGAGGAGCGGTTCGCGGATACGGTCCTGCATGCCGACGAGGCGACGTACGCCCATGCCGGACATGAGCTCCTCGCCGTACTCTGCCGCCGTTACCCGGCGGGGCTGGAGTCGTCGGCCGTCGTCCCCATGGCGGCTCTGCTGAGCGAGGCACCCGACGGCCGGCTCGTGATCGACCACCTCGCGGACCGGTTCTACGGCGGTGACACCGTCGCCCTGATCGACGCCTGCCTCACTCTCCTCTTCGACTGGCAGACCACACTCTTCGGGTACGGCGTCGCGCTGGAGTCCCATCAGCAGAACATCTCCCTTGTGCTGGACTCCGAGGGCGGCGGCCCCACCCGGCTGCGGCTTCTGCTGAAGGACAACGACGGGCCGCGCCTCCACACCGCCCGGCTGCGCGAGAGCCTCGGCGCCGATGCCCCCGCGCCGTCCGACTTCGCCGACCCGCGGACCTTCACGGACGACGACCGGCAGCTCACCGACCTGTTCACCACCATCACGGTCCACCTCTGCGCGGGCGCGTACGCCTTCGGGCTCGCCCGGCACGGCCGAGCGCCTCTCGACACGCTGCTGAGGCTCGTACGCGACCGGCTCGCCGAGGCAGTCGAACGGCTCGGTACGGCGCCCGGTGAGCCCGGAGCGGTGCTGCGCGCCCACGTGCTGGACGCGCCGAGCCTGCCGGTCAAGGCGATGGTCACCGCGGGCACCCTGCTCAGCAAGGAGCGCTCGGGCGCCGCCGACATCAACAAGCACTACACCGACGGCCCCAACTACCTTCTGCGGACGGGGGCCGCACGATGAGCGCGCCGGTGCGGGGTGCCTGCGGAGCCCCGCCGCCCACGAAATGGCCGGTACGATCGAGGCCTTCGCGGGCGCACCGCTGCTGCTCGGCGTCGCCGGTCTCACCCTCGGTCTGGTCTGCCTGTCGCTGCCTGGTCTGCCTGCCGCAGCCGGCCGCGGGCTGCACCGAGGGCCGGGCGCCCGGCGGGATGTTCGGCTCGCCGGAGACGTCCTCCAGGGCCGGGGCCGCCGCCACCGTGACCGCGGCCTTGCTGGTCGCCCCTCCCGCTCTGTTCCGCCGTTCGTTCCGTCCTCGCAGGAGCCGTTGATGACACTGCCGACCGGCGCCGCCCCCCGTCACACGTCCGCCCCGCGCGGTCTGCCCACCGCCGACGAGGCCGTGGCGCACACCCTCCTGAACTGTCTGCTGCGCGAGGTCTCGGGACCCGAGCACCAGACCGCCGTCGCCGACGACCGCCTGCTGCTGCGGCTGCCTCGATGCGGCGTACTCCTGCGCGTCGCGCTGCGCCGCACCTCGCTGCTGGGCGCGCACCGCTTCACCGGCCCGGTGACCGAGCAGCGTGACGGCGACACGTGGGCGGAGGTCGGCTGGCGGCGGCTCGCCGACTACGCCCAAGCCGAACTCTCGCTCCGTACGGGCGTACGCAACGAGGAGTTCCTGGAGCAGATCACCTCAAGCCACCGGAACATACGAGCCGCGCTCGCGGCCGGTCCCCGCCCGGCGGCCGCCGACCGCCACCTCTCGTACGTCGCGTCGGAGCAGTCCCTGGTCTTCGGCCACCGCTTCCATCCGACCCCCAAGGCCCGCACCGGGGACGCGGACTCCTGGGCGTCGTACGCCCCCGAGGCGGCGGCGTCCTTCCCGCTGCGCCATCTCGCCGTACGTGAGGGGCTGATCGCCGAGGAGAGCGCCGAGCCTGGCGCGGCCCACCCCCTGGATCGGCTCGACCGGCTGAACCATGACGACGGCCCTGTCGTGCCTACCGGTTACCGGCTGCTGCCCGCGCACCCCTGGCAGTACGAGCTGCTGCGCGAGCACCCCGCGCTCCGCGAGGCGCTGACGCGCGGCGACGTCATCGACCTCGGCGAGGGCGGCACGCCGTTCGCCGCCACCGCTTCCGTGCGCACGCTGTACGACGGCGAGACGTTCCTGAAGTTCAGCCTGAACATTCGCATCACCAACTGCGTGCGAAAGAACGCCAGTTACGAGCTGGCGGGCGCCGTCGCCCTGACCCGCCTGCTGCGCCCGGCCCTGACGGATCTGGCGGTGCGGTTCCCCGGCAGCGCCGTGCTCCGCGAGCCCGCCTACCGCGGTCTCGCCCTCCCCGGCCCCGACGGCGTACCGGATCTCGCCCTGCTCGAAGGCTTCGGAGTAATCGTCCGCGAGGGCCTGTCCCGGCGCCAGCTGCCCGGCACGACAGCGCTGCTCGCCGCAGCCGTCGCCGACGAGTACCCGACGGGGCCCGGGCACATTTCCCACCTCATCGACGGGGCGGGCCCACAGGTCGCGCTGGACTGGTGGGAGGCGTATCTGGAACTGCTCCTTCCGCCCGTCCTCGCCGCCTACTTCGACCACGGCCTGGTGCTGGAGCCGCACCTCCAGAACGTCGTCGTCTGCGTCGACGACGACGGCATGCCCGCCCAGGTGCTCCTGCGCGACCTGGAGGGCGCGAAACTCCTTCCCGAGCACCACGCGGACGCGCTGGCGGCGCTCCCGCCGGAGGTCGCCGGTCCCATGACGTACGACGCGGAGCGCGGCTGGGACCGCGTGGTCTACTGCCTGCTGGTCAACCACGTCGCCGAGATGCTCGCCGCCCTGGCCGACCTGCACCCCGAAACCGAACCCGCCCTGTGGGCCAAGGTCCGCGCCACACTCCAGAACTACGCCGGCCGCTTCGGCTGCCCGCCACGACTCGCCGCCCTGCTCGCAGGGGTTCCGCTGCCCGCCAAGGCCAACCTGCTCACCCGCTGGGAGCGCAAGGCCGACCGCGAGGCCGGCTACGTACGGCTCCCTTCGCCGCTCGCCGAGGACGTCCTTTCCGGGGCGACCGGCACCGACACCCCCTGGAACGCCCGATGACCGACCCCACTGCTGCGGTGCGCGACCGTGCTCTTTCCCTCCCCGCGGCCGAACTTCCCGCCTACATCTACGACTTGACGGCGCTGCGCGATCACGCCGAGGCGGTACGGGCGGCCCTGCCCGGACGCGTCGAGCTCTACTACGCCGCCAAGGCCAACCCGGACCCGGAGATCCTGGCCGCGCTCGCCCCGTACGTGGACGGGTACGAGGTCTCCTCCGGAGGCGAACTCACCCACGTCCACCAGGCCGTTCCCGACCACCCGCTCGCCTTTGGCGGCCCCGGCAAGACCCCTGCGGAGATCGCGACCGCGCTGGAGCTGGGCGTACGCCGCTTCCACGTGGAGAGCGTCTACGAGCTGCGGATGCTGGCCGAACTGGCCGCACGCACGGTCCCGGACGCGCGGGTGGCGGTGCTGCTGCGCTTCAATCTGCCGCTGCCGGAGGGCTCGCTGGAGAACAGCTCCCTCGCGATGGGAGGCCGCCCGACGCCGTTCGGCATCGACCCGGCGGAAGCCGACGAGAGCGTGCGACTGCTCACTGGCGAGGCGTACCCGCAGCTGGAGCTGGTCGGCGTACACGCCCACCTCGCCAGCGGCCTGGAGGCGGGGGAGCAGCTGGCGGTGGCCGAGTCGGTGGTGGGCTGGGCGGTCGCTCTGGCCGGCCGGCACGGACTGCGCCTGTCCGAGGTGAACGTCGGCGGCGGCATGACGGTGGACTACACCGAGCCGGAGCGCCGCTTCGACTGGGCGGCGTACGGCAAGGGGCTCGCCGAACTGGCCGACGCTCACCCGCACCTGACGATCCGTATCGAGCCGGGGCGCGCGCTCACCGCGTACTGCGGCTGGTACGCCACCGAGGTGCTGGACGTGAAGCACAGCCGGGGGGAGGAGTTCGCGGTCGTCCGCGGCGGTACGCACCATCTGCGCACCCCGGCGACGAAGGGGCACGACCAGCCGTGCCGCGTACTGCCGGTGGACGACTGGCCCCATCCCTGGCCGCGCTCACGGGCCGGTCAGGACCGGGTCACTCTCACCGGCCAGCTGTGTACGCCGAAGGACGTCCTGGCACGGCGGGTCCCGGCGGCGGGGCTGCGGGCGGGCGACCGGGTGGCCTTCTCGCTCGCCGGCGCGTACGCGTGGAACATCTCGCACCACGACTTCCTGATGCACCCCCGGCCGGGCTTCCACTACCTGGAGGGGAGCCGGGGCTGACGCCGGCAGCGATCGGTATCGTGAGCGCATGAGAGTTCAGGGCGGTGAACGCCGCGACCTCGCCGCCGTGCTTCAGCCGCTCGTGCGCTCACTCATCGCTGCCGAGCTGCCCGTACTGGCCGCGCACGACCTCTCCATGTGGGGCTACGTCGTACTCAGCGCCCTCGACGACGGCCCGGTGCGTACGCAGGCCGCGCTCGCGGAGGCGATCGGCACCGACAAGACGCGGATCATCGCCACCTTGGACCAGCTCCAGGAATCCGGCCTGATCTCCCGTACGCCCGACCCCGCCGATCGCCGCGCCCGGCTGCTCTCGATCACCGAGGACGGCCGCAAGGTACGCAGGTCCGCGCGAGTCGGCATTCAGGCGAACGAGGACCGCTTGCTCGCCATGCTGCCGCCCGCGGACCGGCGGGGTTTTCTCCGCGCGGTGCGGGCGCTGTCGGCGCTGACGCGCGAAGAAATCGTGGGCTGACGCACCCGTCTCCGAGAGGTCGATCAGGGTTGAGCACCCTAGGCTGGGCACTCGGGGGCCGTCGATCGTTTCTGTCGAGGCGTTGGAGGACCCATGGCAGTACGGCATCAGCTGATCCGCAGTGCGCCCGAGGCGGTGTGGGAGGTTCTGGCGGACGGGTCGCGGTACAGCGACTGGGTCGTCGGCACCGCTGACTCGCAGCCCGGCAAAGGCCATTGGCCGGAGGTCGGCGCGACCATCGACTACACGGTGCGGCTCGGGCCCTGGACGCTGACGGGCGAGACGATCGTCCGCCGGTGCGAACCGCCGCGCGAGCTCGAACTGGAGGTCGACAGCGGCCCGCTCGGCACGGCCAGGATCGCCATCGAAGTCCGCCCCTGGGGGGACCACGCGCTGGTCATCCTCGACGAGCATCCCCTGCGCGGAGTCGGCGGCGCGCTGCACAACGTGGCTCTCGACGCCGTACTGCAACTGCGCCACCGCGCCATGCTCGGCAGGCTCGCCAAAGTCGTCGAGCGCGGTTCGCGGCACGCCGCCGCCGGCGCGCAGCCCTGAACGAACCCGTGCGGCCAGGGCGGCCGGCGTGACGAGGGTGAACAGGAGGCAGCGATGCCGGACGCCGTGGTGATCGGCGCGGGTCCCAACGGGCTCGTCGCCGCGAACGTACTGGCCGACGCCGGCTGGAGCGTGGAAGTCCTCGAAGCCCAGCCCGAGCCCGGCGGCGCCGTTCGCAGTGACCGCGGCGTACACCCCGACTACATCAGCGATCTCTGCAGCGCCTTCTATCCACTGGCCGCCGCCTCCCCGGTGCTGGCCCGCCTGCGCCTCCACGAACACGGGCTGCGCTGGAGCCACGCCCCCAGCGTGCTGGCGCACCCCCTGTCCGACGGCCGGTGCGCGGTCCTGGAACGACGCGCCGCCGACACGGCCGCCGGCCTGGACCACTTCGCCGCCGGCGACGGCGCGGCATGGCACGCTCTGTGCCGGACCTGGGACCGGCTCGGTCAGGACATCCTCGGCTGTCTCTTCACCCCCTTCCCGCCCGTACGTTCCGCCGCCCGGCTCGCGGCCCGGCTGCGCGGCGCGGGCGGACTGCGTCTTGCCCGGACGATGCTGCTGCCGGTACGCCGCCTGGGCGAGGAGGAGTTCCGCGGCGAGGGCGGCAGGCTGCTGCTCGCCGGCAACGCCCTGCACGCGGACCTCGCCCCGGAAGCGGCGGGCAGCGGCGGCTTCGGCTGGCTCCTGTCCATGCTCGGCCAGAGGTACGGCTTTCCCGTGCCGGCCGGCGGCGCGGGCGCGCTCACCGCGGCGCTCGTACGGCGGCTGGAACGGCGCGGGGGCGCTGTGCGGTGCGGCAAACGCGTCGTCGAGATCGTCGTGCGGGCGGGGCGGGCGGTGGCCGTGCGCACCGACGGCGGCGAGACCGTGCCGGCCGGCCGGGCCGTGCTGGCGGACGTGGCCGTGCCGGACCTCTACGGCGGACTGGTCGACGTACGGCATCTGCCCGGCCGCTTCCTGAAGGACCTGCGCGGCTTCCAGTGGGACTTCGCCACGTTCAAGGTCGACTGGGCTCTGGACGGCCGGGTTCCGTGGACCGCCGCGGAAGCCTCGACGGCGGGCACGGTTCACCTGGCGGACGGGGTCGACGACCTGACACGCTTCGCCGCACAGGTCGCGATGGGCCGGGTTCCCGACCGGCCCTTCGCCCTGTTCGGCCAGATGACCACCGCCGACCCCTCCCGCTCACCGGCGGGCACCGAATCGGCCTGGGCTTACACCCACGTCCCGCACGGGATCAAGGGCGACGCCGGCGACGACGGCCTGACGGGCGCCTGGGACAAGCGCGAGCAGGAAGTCATGGCTGACCGCGTGGAGGCCCAGGTCGAGCGGTACGCGCCAGGCTTCCGCTCCCGGATCGTGGCCCGCCGTATCCTCGCCCCTGCGACACTCCAATCGATGGACGCGAACCTCCACGGGGGCGCGATCAACGGCGGCACAACCGCCGTCCACCAGCAGCTCGTCTTCCGCCCGGTCCCCGGCACAGGCCGTCCGGAAACGCCCGTCAAGGGGCTCTACCTCGCCTCGGCCGGTGCGCATCCGGGCGGCGGCGTCCACGGCGCTCCGGGAGCGAACGCGGCCCGGGCGGCGCTGCGCAGCCGCCCCCTGGGCGGCGTACTCAGCCGTACGCAACGGGCTCTCAGCCGCCGCGACCGGAGCGGCCAACGCGTGGACTGAGACCACCCTTCATCTCAGGCCGGCGGCCTCGGCGTCGGCCTCTCCACCCGCCCCGAGCAGGCCGGTCGCCGAGAGGTCGGCGCGGCCCGCGAGCCGGCCGAACTCCCGCCGGGCGCGGTGGGCGACGACTGCCGGCAGACAGGCGCGCGCAGCCTGCGCGGCGCGCAACCACGGCTGGGCGTAGATGGCGGGAGCACGTCGCTCGATACTCCGGACGAGGCGGTCGACCACTGGCTGCGCAGAGTAGGTCCGACAGGCGGGCCCGGGCATGCGGGCGCGCAGCGCACGCAAGGAGTCGTGGTGCTGGGCGCCCCGGACCATGTCCGTGTCGGTCCAGCTGAGGTACGCGACCCCCACGGCCACGCCGCGGTGCGCCAACTCGGCACGTACACAATGGGCGAAGGCCTCCACACCCGATTTGGAGGCGCAGTACGCCGACATGAGCGGAGCCGGGGCGATGGCGGCGAGCGAGGCGACCTGGAGGTAGTAGCCGCGCGTCACCAGAAGGCCGGGCAGGAAGGCCCGGGCGGTGACCGCGCTGCCGATCAGGTTGACTTCCACGACGCGTCGCCAGGTCGCCGGGTCGTCGTCGAGGAACAGGCCGCCCGAGGACACACCGGCATTGGCCACCAGCACGGACGGCGGCCCGAAGCGCTGCTCCACCTCGGCGGCGGTACGCGTCATCGCGGCCTCGTCGGTGACGTCGACCGGCCAGTGAGCGGCTCTGCCGGGGAGCGCTGCCGCCACCCTGGCGAGCTCGGATTCCTCGTGACCGAGCAGGGCCACGTCGGCTCCGCGCCGCACAAGAGCGCGCGCCATGCCTTCCCCGAGGCCCCTGGCGGCGCCGGTGACCACCGCGGTGCGCCCCAGCAGGGGAAGAGTGTGTGCCATCGTCGCCCTCCGTCGTCCAGAGGTCTTGAAGCGTAGGCCCGCCTGACGTCCGCGGACGGCAAGCGGGCGCCCACTCGTCGTGTCAGGCGGTGTTGGTGTGGGTGGTGTTGGCGCGGAGCCGTTCGAAGGCGTTGTGCAGGGCCGTACGCAGGGGTCCGCTGGGCGGCGGGCCGTCGACGCTGTCCACGAGGCGCTGGGCGATCTCGCGGAGTTCGATGTTGGTGTGCCGTGAGACGTCCACCAGGACCTGGAACGCCTCCTCGTGGGTGCAGCCTCCCAGGGTCATGACAATGCTGCGGGCGAGGCCGATCACCGGGCGGGTTTCGAGGAGGTGCCAGACCTGGTTGAGTTCCTGCTTCAGCGCCCGTTCCGCGGCTGCCGGCGCCGGGGGACCGACTACTTCCAGGGTGGCCTGGGCGGCGTGGTACTGCGCCGCGTCCGACGCCTGCCAGGACTGGTCGTCGTGTTCCCGGTGCGCGGGAGCCTCGCTGTCCGCGGTGATGGTGAGGTTGTCGTTCGTCGTCATGACTCCGGCTCCTTTTGACCAGTCTGCCGGCCGTCCCGGGCTCAAGCGGGGACGGCCGGCGGCCCGCCGTACGGACGTGCTCCTTGGTTGATTCCCTGTTTCTGCCGGTTTGAGGCTGCGGGTCTTTTTCGTCACCGAGCCGGGGGGCCCGGACGGCACTAAGGCCCTGGCCGGCGAGCCGCCCGCTCCTGGCGTCATGGGGCCGGTGGGCGCAGCGGTCAGTGACGTCGTACGACACCGGCCGCTGCGGTGAGGAGAAGGGCGCCCGCGCGTGGCCCCACGGCAGGGTGCGGTGGTGGAGGACGAAGTCCTGGTCACCGTCCGCGAGTCGGGACAACCGCAAGGCCGCGCAAGGCCGCGGCAACGGCGTACAGCCGCTCGATCACCCGCTTCATCACGGAGCTGTTGTCGCCCAGCCGGATCGGCCCGCACAGCACGAGAACGTCGGCCGCCATGATCCGCTCGTGTAGCGGTACGTCGTCGTGACCATCGGCGGGTCTCCTCGTGGGTCGTTCGCTCGCTCAACCCTGGCGCACTGAGTCCCGGATGCCGTGTACCGGCCCGGCCGCCTGTGTGCGCGGCGGCGTGCTTCGCGGCGGCCGGGCGAGGAGCGTCAGCGCCGCCGCGGCCGCCGTGATCAGGAACGCGGCGCGCAGGCCGTACTCGTCGCTGAAGAGCCCCAGCGCGGCCGGGCCCGCGACCGTACCCAGTCCGAGGAACAGGACGGTGACGCTGAACCCGGTCGACGGCCGGTCGGGGAAGGCCCGGTAACTCCACACCGCGAGAACGCCCGAGCCCGCCATGAAGCACGGCCCGTAGAGCACCGCCGACAGCATCACGGCCACCGGCGCCCCCGGCGCCACGCCGAGCAGCGCGACCGCCGTCGCGATGCCCGCGAACAGCGAGCCGTGGACCCGGCGCAGACCGTGCCGCGCGATCGCGCTGCCCGTCAGGGCGCCCGCGGTGCCCGCCAGGCCCATCACTGTCCAGAACAGCGCAGCCGTGGGCGCGTCACGCCCCGCTTCCCTGGAGACCGCCTCCACGGCGAACGCCCAGTACACGGCGCCGACCAGACCGTACGACAGGGCTGTGAGGTAGAGCGGGACGGCCGGGCGGCAAGCGAATGACCGAAGGCCCAGCCCGGCACGCCCCTGACTCGCGTCGGCCCTGGGGTGTGCTCCGGCGGGCAGGACGCGCGCGTTGTACGCGGTCGTCAGCAGGGCCGCCGCCGCGAACACCAGCCAGGCGTACCGCCATTGAGTTCCGCGGGCGACCAGCGCCAGCGGCCCGGCGACGACGACGGCGAAGGCCGTCCCGCTCGCGATCGTCCCCATGACTCGCTCGCGCAGCCCCGCTGGAACCATCCGGTCCACCGCGTCCGAGTACGGCGCCCAGGCCCACCCCGAACTCGTACCGGCCAGGACCAACCCGGCCGTCAGGACCCCCGGCCCGCGCGCGAAGGCCACCAGGGCCATGCCGACGGTCGCCGAAAGCCCGCCGACGACGACCAGCGGACGCGGGCCGAAGCGTGTGACCAGCGCGCCGACCAGCAGCAGCGCCCCCATGTAACCGAGGTACGTCGCGCTGCCGATCAGCCCCACCTGCGCCACCGGAAGGCCGAACTCCCGCCGGAACTCCGGCAGGAAGAGCCCGTAGCCGTAGCGGGCGAACCCGAAGGTGACGCCGATCGCCGTCACCCCGGCGAGACTCACCTGCCACCGGGGCGGCAGCCTCCGTGTCCGTGGCCCGTAGCCCATGTCTGACGCCTTCCGCTCGTGTACGCCGTCGCTCACGCCCCCCAGCCTCCGATGTGCGCAGGGGGCGCACCAGTGACGTAAACGTCAGGGTCCCGTAGATTTACGACATGGCTCGTACTACCCCTTCAGCGTCTCCCATCCGCGTCGTCGTCGTGCTGCTCGCCGAGTCCTCGCTCTTCGAACTGGCCGTGCCGTGCGCGGTGTTCGGCCAGGGCGGCGAAGAAGCCACACCGCCGTGGTACGAGCTCACGCTGTGCGCGACCGCCCCCGGCGTGCAGCGCGCACCGGGCGGTCTGCGGCTGGAGGCCGAGCAGGGCATCGAGGCGCTCGACGCCGCGGACCTCGTCATCGTCCCGGCCTGCCTCATGAACGGTTACGAGCCCCCGGCCGCACTCCTCGACGCCCTGCGCGCCGCTCACGCACGCGGCGCCCGCATCGCTTCCCTGTGCTCCGGCGCCTTCGTGCTGGCCGCGGCCGGTCTCCTGGACGGCCGCGAAGCCGCCACGCACTGGATGTACGCCGACGAACTGCGGCGCCGTCATCCGCGCGTCGACGTCAACGAGCACGCTCTGTACGTCGACGGCGGTGACATCCTCACCAGCGCGGGCACCGCCGCCGCCATCGACCTGTGCCTGCACATCGTCCGCGGCGACTACGGCACTGCTGCCGCCGCCGAGGTCGGCCGGCGCATGGTCGTGGCCCCGCACCGCGAGGGCGACCAGACGCAGTACGCCCGGCCGAAGCCGAAGAGGCCGGCGAGTCCGGCCACACCCACCGGCAAGGGGCTCGCCGCCGTACTGGACTGGGCCGTCGCCCGCCTGGACCGGCCCCTCACCGTCGCCGAACTCGCGGCGCGGGCCGGGCTCGGCCTGCGTACCTTCGAACGGCACTTCGCCCGCGAGGTCGGCGCCACCCCGCTGAAGTGGCTCAATCAGCAGCGTGTCGCTCAGGCCCGCGTACTCCTGGAGACCACCGACCTGCCGGTCGACTCCGTCGCCGAACGCAGTGGTCTGGGTGCGGGCGACGGGCTGCGCCAGCACTTCCGCCGCGCCCTGGGCACCACCCCGGCGGCGTACCGCCGCACCTTCCGCGGCGGCGGCTCCCGGCCGAGCGGCGCGTAATGGGTGGTCCGGAGCCGTCGCGCATGTCGCCTCACGCCGCGTCGTGGAAGACCAACCCCAGGGTGCGCCGGCTGCCCGAACGCACCGTGCTGTCCGGCCAGGGCGCGGGCCTCCCGAGCTTGTCGGCCCAGTCGCGGGCGATCGGCAGCAGTCGCGGGTAGAAGGCGGCGCGCAGCTCGCGCACCAGCTCCGGCAGCGGATCGCCGAAGTAACGGTAGTGCCCGGAGCCGAAGCGGTGGCGGGCCATGTCGACGGTCGAGCGGAACCTTTCCGTATCGTCGTAGAGCGCGGCGAGCTTCCGGCATTCGGCAGGGGTAAGGATCTGCTGGGTGAGGACGCAGCCGTACTCGTTGACCTCGTCGGCCAGGGCCTGCCAGTCAGCCCGGTGACGCCGACCGGGCCGGGGGTTTCGCCCTAGGGCCCTCGGCCGGGGCAACCCTTACAAGAGTCGGGGGCGGGCCCGGTCGTTCGGGGGACGCGTGATCGGTGGGTTGTGGGGTGGAATCGCAGCAACGGTTCAACCGCTCCCCGGAGGCTCCCCGTGACCACCCGCGCCCACAAGCGTCCGCTCCGCCCGATGATGGCGTCATTCGTACGCTTCGTCGTGTGCGGCGGCGGCGTCGGGCTGGCGTCGAGCGGCGTGCTCGTACTGCTCCACGACCGGATGCCGCTGGCTGTGGCCAACGCGCTGGTCACCGTCGTATCCACCCTGATCGCCACCGAGCTGCACGGCCGGGTGTCCTTCCGCAGCGAGCGCGGCGGCTGGGGGGTACATCTGCAGTCGGGCCTCACGGTCCTGGTGAGCTACGCGTTCACGACGGGCGCGCTGCTCGGTCTGTACGCCGTCCAGTCCGCACCCTCGGTCCTGACCGAGCAGGCGGTCTACCTCTCGGCTTCGGCGCTGGCGGGAATCGGCCGCTTCGCGGTCCTGCGGCTCGTAGTCTTCGCCGAACGCCCGGTGCCGGCCGAGCCGTCGCTCAGCAAGGCGGCCGTGGCCATCGCGGCCTGATTCGTTCGCATGAGGAGAGGCGTGAGGCGCATGGCCCTGGACCTGGTGCCCGTCGACCGCGAGCCCGCCGCGGGGGTGTTGCTGCTGGCCGGGATCCCCGGCAGCGGCAAGAGCAGCGTGGCCGCGGCGCTCGCCGCGCGGTTCGCGCGGTCGGCGCACATCGAGGTGGACGCCCTTCAGGAGCTCATCGTCGGAGGAGGGCGGTGGCCGTCGTGGGAGAAGGACGAGGAGGCCGACCGCCAGATCTTCCTGCGCGCCCGCAACGCCTGCCTCCTGGCGGACAGTTTCGCCGCCGCCGGCTTCCTGCCGGTGATCGATGATGTCGTCGTACGCCGCTCGCATCTCGACTTCTATCGCTCCACCCTCACCAGCAAGCCGGTGCACCACGTCGTGCTGGCGCCGCCCCCGGCCGTCGCTTGGGCACGCAACCTGGGGCGACACAAGACGCTGGACACGGACTGGTCGCCGCTGGACGAGGCGATGCGGGCGGAGCTCGCGGGCGAGGGGGTGTGGATCGACAACGCGCGGCAGAGCGTCGCGGAGACCGTGGACACGATTCTGTCCGCGACCGGTCTGGCTCCTTTCGCGGACGCGTGAGCCGACGTGCGTGAGTGGGCCGTCCCTCGTCCGTAGGGGCGGCCCACTCCTCAATGCGCTTGTGCGTCGGTCAGCACTCGCGCAGGCCGGGCGCCGGGTCCACCGACGTGTGGACGTCCACGGCGGCCATGTTGCCCCACTGGCCGTTGTCCAACTGGGTCCAGTACCAGATGTTGTTGCCGCCCGGGTGGCTGTCGCCACGGCCCCAGCACGAGAACCAGCTGAACGTCGTGTTCATCTGGCCGCGTACCGCCGAGGCGTACGACCGGTGCTCGTAGCCCTTCGCGCCGGCCCGGTTGCCGCAGTACAGCTTGCCGTCCGAGCGGACTCCGCATTCGGCGGCGGGTCCTGCCGGAGCGGCGGTGGCGGGGGCCGTGACGCCGGCCAGGCCCGCGGTCAGAGCGGTCGCGGCGACGGTGATCGCGAGCTTCTTGCCAAGGTTCAGGTTCATGGTTTCTCCTTGAGGTGTGGTGTCGGTTACGAACAGGTGGGCACGCCGTCGAGCCAGGCCGGGCCCTTGATGTAGATGTTGGTGATCCACGCCCTGTGGTCCGGCAGATAGGACCAGGCGTCGTTGGTGATGCCCTCGGCGGTGACGGACTGGGCATGCTTCTGGCACTTGACGCGTACGGACGTCGGGCCGGCGAACTTGATCACCCGCGTGCTCGTCGTGGACGCCTCGGCGTGCGTCCACACGTCCGTACCCCAGGTGCTGAACGTCCCTTGCCCCGGCGCGGCGTTGATGCGTACCGCTCCGAAGTAGTCACCGCCCAGGCGCACATCGCTGACCATGATCCGGGTGCCGGACTGCTTCGCCTCGACCATCTTCCCGGCGCCGAGGTAGATCGCGATGTGATGAACCTTGCGGGCGTTGCCGTAGACCAGCAGGTCGCCGGGGACCAGTGGCCCGGTCCCCTCCGACGGGCCGAATCGGGCTGTCGCGTGCGGGGTGTTGTACTGGCTGTGGGCCGTGCCGTTCAGGATGTCCTGGCCGGTCGCTTCGGCGTAGGCGTACCTGACCAGGCCCGAGCAGTCGAAGCCGCGCCGCTGTGGGTCGTGTTCGCTGGCCGGGTCGGTGGGGTCCACCACCCCGTACGTGGGTCCCGGCGCGGGGCCGTGGCCGCCGCCCCACGAGTACCAGACGCCGATCTGCGAACAGGCGGTCCGTACCGCCTTTTCGGCCGCCGCCGAGGCTCCGGGTGCGAGGACGGCGCACCCTTCGGCGGCCGCTGTGCCCGCCGTCCCCACAGTCGCCG
The DNA here is from genome assembly GCF_018614035.1 of Streptomyces sp. ISL-96. Classification (GTDB taxonomy): domain Bacteria; phylum Actinomycetota; class Actinomycetes; order Streptomycetales; family Streptomycetaceae; genus Streptomyces. The sequence continues at coordinate 22,572 of NZ_JAGGPA010000062.1, read as the reverse complement.
CCCGGACCGGCTGCCCGGCCTCCGCCGGCCAGGCGATGAGCGACAGTCCGACGGCCGCTGCCGCGGCTGCCGCTCTCCATCGGTTGCGCATTGCTGATCCCCGTTCATCTTCCGTCAGGCTTCCGGCTTGCCGGCCCTTCGAGCCTGGGCCGTGAAGCCGGCGGCTGTCGAGGTTCCAGCTGTCTCCTGACGCGACAGGAAACGGGAAACATCCTGGGAAACGGCCCTCACGTCGGTGTTCCAGAGCCGCACGGTGCCGTCATTGCTGCTGCTCACCAGCGCGTGCGTGTGCGGGTTGAAGGCGACACCCCACACCGCGCCGCTGTGACCGGTGAGGGTGGCGGTGAGCCGGTGGCGCGTGGTGTCCCAGAGGCGGACCGTGCCGTCACTGCCGCTGCTCGCGAGCGTCACACCGTCCGCGCCGGCGCCGGTGTCGAACGCGACCGCCCGGACCGCGCCGCTGTGGCCCGTGAGGGTGGCGGTGGGCCGGTGATGCGCCATGTCCCACAGGCGTACCGTCCCGTCGTTGCCGCTGCTCGCCAGTGTCCGCCCGTCCCGGCTGTACGCCACACCGCGCACCGAACCCCTGTGACCGCGCAGCACAGCCCGCGGCCTGTGGTCCGCCACGCCCCACAGCCGCACCGTCAGATCGTCACCGCCCGCCGCCAGCGTCCCGCCGTCCGGGCTGAAAGCGACCGCGTTCGCGAAGTCCTGATGGCCCGTGAGCGTGGTCAGGGACCGGCGTCGGCGTACGTCCCAGAGCTTGACCGTACGGTCGGCGCTCGCGGAGGCGAGGAGGCGTCCGTCGGGGGAGAAGGCGACGCCGAAGACGGAGCCGGTGTGTCCGGTGAGGGTGGTGAGGAGTCTGTGGCGGCGTATGTCCCAGAGTCTGACCGTACGGTCGGCGCTCGCGGAGGCGAGGAGGCGTCCGTCGGGGGAGAAGGCGACGCCGAAGACGGAGCCGGCGTGTCCGGTGAGGTTGGTGAGGAGTCTATGGCGGCGCAGGTCCCACACCTTGACCGTACGGTCCACACTCGCCGACGCCACCAGCCGCCCGTCCGGCGCGACCGCCGACTGCCAGGCCTCCGCGAAGGGACGCGCGGTCAGCGCCGTCCTGTCCAGGTCCCACAGCACCGCCGACCGGTCGAAGCCCGCCGTCGCCACCACGTTGCCGCCGCTGACGGCGGCCCCGAGCACGTAGTCGGTATGCCCGGACAGCGTGGCGGTCACCCGGTGACTCGCCGTGTCCCACACCTTCGCCGCGCCGTCCCCGCCCGCGCTGACGACGCTCGCCCCGTCCCCGCCGTACGCCACCGCGTTGACGTCGTCGCTGTGGCCGGTGAGCGTGGCCCGGATGCGGTGGCGGCGTACGTCCCAGATCTTGACCGTACGGTCCGCACTGCCCGAAGCGGCGCTGCGCCCGTCCGGGCTGAAGGCCACCCCCAGCACGCCGTCGCTGTGCCCCCTCAGCGTCGCGCGCGCCCTGTGCCCGGCCACGTCCCAGATCCGGACCGTACGGTCCAGCGCCCCCGAGACGACGCTGCGTCCGTCGGCGCTGAAGGCCACCCCGTGCACACTGTCGCTGTGGCCCCGCAGCGTCGCCCGCACCCGCCGGCGCGGCACGTCCCAAAGGCGCACCGTGCGGTCCGAGCCGCCCGATACGAGGCTCCGCCCGTCCGGGCCGAAGGCGACCGAGCGTACGGCGCCGCCGTGGCCGAGCAGCGTCCCGGTCGGCTGACGGTCCGCCACGCCCCACAGGCGTACCGTGCCGTCGGAGCCCGCCGACGCGAGTCGCCGCCCGTCGGGACTGAACGCCACGGCGATCACCGGACCGCCGTGGCCCGTGAGCGTGTCCACGGGGCTGCGATGGCCGGCCCCGCCCCACAGCCGCACGGTGCCGTCCGAACTGGCCGACGCCAGCAGCTTGTCGTCGGGGCTGAACGCCACGCCGTTGACCGGTCCCGTGTGCCCGCCGAGGCGGCCCGCGAAGTACCGCGCCTGTGTGCTGAGCAGCGCGCCACGCGCCTCGGTGGTCGGCGCCGTGCGGTACGCCTCGGCCGCCAGGCGCATCGACGCCTCCGGTTGCCCCGACGCGAGCGCGCCGGAACGTACCGCCATCGCCTGGGACTGGGCGACCCGGCGCTCGTCGATGGCGCGTGAGCGCTGGTGGAACGCCGTCGCGCCCCCGAGGAGCGCCAGTACGAGCAGCGCCACCAGCAGCACCAGCAGCCTGCGACGGGTGCGCACCTGACGCCGCTCGGCCTGTTGCCCGGCCACCTCCTGCGCCCGGCTCGCGTCGAGGAACTCGCTTTCGTACGGGCCGAGTTCGGTACGTCCGTCGGCCTGCTCCGCCCATTCCTGTACGGCGGCGAGCCGCGTCCCCCGGTAGAGGAGTCCGGGATCGCGGCCCGCACGCACCCACTCGGCGGCCGCCTCCGCGAGCTGCTGGTGGATGAGCAGCCCGGCCCGGCCGGTGCCGATCCAGCCGCGCAGCCGCGGCCAGGCGCGCAGCAGCGCCTCGTGGGTGATCTCCACCGCGTCGCTGTCCACGGTGACGAGCCGGGCCCGTACGAACGCGTCGAGCGCCGCCTCCACGCCGCGCCGGTCGGGCAGTTGCTCCAGCAGCAGCTCGCGGCTCGCCCTGCGCCGGGTCGCCGCGTCGCTGTCCCCGCCCCCGTTGCCGCCGCTGTCCCCGGCGCCGACCTGGACCAGCCGCACCAGCACCCGCCGCGCCATCTCCTGTTCGGCGGGCTGGAGCCGGGTGAACACGGCTTCGGCCGTCCGCGCGATCGCGCCGTGGATGCCGCCCGTCGTCTCGTAGCCCGCGACGGTCAGCGTGTGGCCGGTGCGCTGCTGCCAGGTGACCAGCAGCGCGTGGGCGAGCAGGGGCAGCGCGCCGGGGGAGGCGGCGGTGAGGTCGTCCTGGCCGCCCTGCCCGGTGCTCCGGGCTCCCACGTCCCGCAGCAGCAGGCCGACGAGACCGGGCTCCAGGGTCAGGCCCGCGCGCTGGGCGGGAAGCGTGATGGAGTCGCGCAGTTCGGCTCCGGTCATCGGGCCGAGCGCGAACAGGCCGTGCGAGAAGACGGCCGCCAGCTCGGGGTGGTCCAGGCACCGGCCGCTGAAGTCGGCCCGTACACCCAGCACCACGACGGCGGGCGGCCGGTCGCAGTCCCCCTCGGCGGGGGTGGCGAGGGCGGACAGCACCGCGACGAAGGCGCGCCGCTCCGCCTCGTCCGCGCACAGCGTGAACGTCTCCTCGAACTGGTCCACCAGCAGCACCAGCCGCCCCGCTCCTGCCGCCAGCAGCGGCCGTACGGCGTCGGCAAGCCGCCGCGGCCGCACGCGCAGCGACTCCGGGCTGACCTCGACGCCCGCCCCCAGCGCCTCGGTCACGCACCTCAGCAGCTCCTTCAGCGGATGCGCGGTGGGCGTGCACACGACCACCGGCCAGCCGCTCGACCCCTCGACGGGCAGCGCGCCGCGCCGCAGCGCCGGGACCAGACCGGCCCGCAGCAGCGACGACTTTCCCGCACCGGACGAAGCGACCACCGCCAGGGGGCCGTTGCCGGCCCGTTCGGCGAGCCGGCCGACGAGCTCGGCCGTCGCCCGCTCCCGGCCGAAGAACCACTGCGCGTGTTCGGGGCCGAAGGCGGCGAGCCCCCGATACGGGCACACCGCGTCGGCCGGGCCGGGGAGTTGCGGCGGCAGCGGCCGGCGCGCGGGCGGTACGTCGGCCACCAGCCGCACCAGGGAACCACCGGCTCCCAGCGCCTCGTCGCAACGCCTGGCCAGGTCGGGTGTCGGAGGCTTGCCCCCGTTCTCGATCTTGCTCAGATAGCCCTTGCTGTAGTGGATCGACCGGGCCAGCGCCGTGAGCGAGATGCCGCGCTCGCTCCGCAGACGCCGTAGTTCTTCCCCGAAGGAGCATGCGCCCCGAACCCCGTCCATGCGGGGCACCGTACAGGCCGATTACTGTCAGTTTCCTAACGTAGTAACGCTTTTGCCTGAATTCTCGCCTGCGTGGCTTGTTCGACTCGGGGGCGGGGTAGGTGGCCGGGTCCTCCTCACGCCGCTGCTCGCGGCCGTACGATCATCAGGGCCAGCAGCGCACCCGCCGCGCACTGCGCGCCGACGCCGACCCACAGCGGGTTGTACGAACCGAACACGTCCCGCGTCGCACCGCCCGCGAACGCCGCCAGTCCGGCGCCCAGTTGGTGTGCCGCCGCGACCCATCCGAAGACGATGGAGCTGTCCTTGCCGTACAGCTCCCGGCACAGCGCGAGCGTGGGCGGAACCGTGGCGACGTCGAGCAGGCCGAACAGGACGACGAACGCGACGAGGGGCGCCCCGATGTGAGCCGACAGCAGGAGGGGCAGGGCGAGCAGGGTGAGGCCGCGCAGCGCGTAGTAGGCCGCGAGCAGGCGCCGCGGGTCGAGGCGGTCGGTCAGCCAGCCCGAGGCGACGGTTCCCGCGACGTTGAAGACGCCGATCGTCGCGAGCAGCGACGAGGCGAGCGTCGCGGGCATGCCGTGGTCGTGCGCGGCCGGGGTGAAGTGGGTCCACATGACGCCGTTCGTCGACGCGCCGCAGATCGCGAACGTTCCCGCGAGCAGCCAGAAGGGACCGGTGCGCGCCGACCCTGCGAGCACGTGAACGGTCCGCGGGCCGGCCTTCCCGGGAACGGCCGCGGACCGTTCCCGGGAAGCGCGCGCGGCGTGCTCCGCGGCCCCGTACGGCCGTAGTCCGACATCCGTCGGGCTGTCACGCAGCAGCAGGAGTACGAGCGGCAGCGCGACCAGCGCCGCCACCACGAGCGTCACCGCCCCGGCCCGCCACTCGTACCGGTCCACGATCCAGGACAGCAGCGGCAGGAACGCGAACTGCCCGAACACGCCCGCCGCGGTGAGCGCACCGGTGACCAGTCCGCGGCGGCGTACGAACCAGCGGTCCGTGACAGTCGCGGCGAACGCCATCGCCATCGACCCGCAGCCCGTACCGACGAGCACGCCCCAGGCGAGCGCGAACTGCCACGGCTCGGTCATCACCGTGGTGAACAGTGCGCCCGTCGCGACGGCCGCCAGCGCGCCGCCGACCACCCGGCGCATCCCGAAACGGTCCATCAGGGCGGCCGCGAACGGCGCGGTCAGGCCGTACAGGACCATGTTCACGGACGCGCCGGAACCGATCGTCGAGCGCGACCAGCCGAACTCCCGGTGGAGCGGGCCGACGAGCAGCCCGGCCATGGTGGTGAAGGCCCCGGCCGCGACGATCGCCAGGGCGGCGACGCCGACGACCAGCCAGGCCCGATGCACCCGTGTCCGTACCGGCGGCCGCTTCCCTGGACTCTCCGTGACCCGAATCTGAACCATGCGTCCGACCATCCGTCTGCGGCCTGGCCCGAACCAGTGGCGAGAAAGTCATGGTGTGAAAGAATCTCGCCATGTCGACAGAGACGGCGTTCCGCGGCTCCCCCGGTCGGTCAGGAAACCCGCACCGCGTGGCAGTCCTCGTGCGTGACGGGCTGCTCACCATGGAACTGGGCATCGTCCACCGGCTGTTCAGGCAGGCACTCTCGTCCACGGGCGAACCCCTCTACGAGGTCCTGACCTGTACGCCCGAGCCCGGCGACGTACGCACGGACGCCGACGTCACCGTCCATGTCGCGCACGGTACGGACATCCTCGCCGAGGCCGACACCGTGATCGTCCCGGCCTCCGACGAGGACTACACACCCCGCGCCGCACCCCATCTGCCGCCAGGGCTGGAGACGGCCCTGGGCCGGATCCGTCCCGGCGCGCGCATCGCCTCCATCTGCACCGGGGCCTTCGTCCTCGCGGCGGCCGGGCTGCTCGACGGTAAGCGTGCCACGACGCACTGGCGCTCCGCCGCCGACCTCCAGCGGCTCCACCCGCAGGTGCGCGTCGACCCGGACGTGCTCTACACCGACGACGGTGGCGTACTCACCGCCGCGGGCGTCGCCTCCGGCATCGACCTGTGCCTGCACATGATCCGCGGCGACCACGGCTCACGGGTGGCCAACGAGGTGGCCCGCGGCACGGTCGTCCCGCCGCACCGCGACGGCGGCCAGGCGCAGTACATCCCGCGCCCCGTCACCGCCCCGCGCCAGTCGTCCACGGAACCCGCCCGCACGTGGGCCCTGGCGCACCTGGACCGCCCCATCAGCCTGCGCGAACTCGCCGAGCGTGCCGCGATGAGCACCCGCACCTTCTCGCGCCGCTTCTGCGAGGAGGCCGGGCAGACACCGGTCCAGTGGCTCACGGGACAGCGCGTCGACCGGGCCCGGCACCTGCTGGAGGAGACGGACCTGCCGGTCGACCGGGTCGCGGCCGCGGTCGGCTTCGGCACGGCGGTGTCGCTGCGCCAGCACCTGCACGCCGCGCTGGGGGTCTCGCCGAGCGCCTACCGCTCCACGTTCAGGGGCTCGGCCGGCGGGGCGGGCGCGGCAGGTGCGGCTGCGACGGCCGCGACGGATGCAGTCCGGCTTAGCCTGGGAACGCTCGTACGCGCGTACTCCCGTACTCCCGTACAACGAGGCGAGGAGCCAGATGTGAAGCCGGACGCCAGCATCTCCTACCAGGAGGTCGTCTTCAGGGACCGGGCCGCGGGATACGCCTTCCTCACCCGGTCGACGGCCACCAGCGAGAACACCATCGAGTGGGACGACGGCAAGACGTACCCCGTTGTCGACGTCGAGATCTCCTCCGAGAGCCACCCCTTCTACACGGGTAAGGCCCGGACAGTGGACACGGAGGGGCGGGTCGCGGCGTTCGAGCGGCGGTACGGTCAGGAGGGACAAGAAGGGCAGAGCGGGCAGGGAGAGCAGAGCGGCAGGCGTGGGCAAGACAGTACGGGCGGTACGGCCGGTGAGGGCCAGTCGTCGCCCGGGTAGCGCGGGCTATCCGCCTTCCAGTTCCTCGTCGAGATCCTCGAGCTCGTTGTCCAGACCTCTGAGTTCGTCCTCTTCCTCCTCTCCGAGGGCGTCCGGATCGATGTCCGGTTCCTCCTCGGAGAGAAGCTGGTCCAGCGACTCGCCCCGATGCGCCTCCTCCGCCGTATTGCCGAAGAATTCCGCGGGAGACCAGTGCTCGGGGGGCGCGATACCCGCGTCGAGCGGGTCGTACTCCAGGTCGTCGCTCTCCAGCGTGTCCTGCGCGTCCAGGACGCCGTCGTCCTCGGGAGGAATGGTGTTGTCGTCGCTCATGTGTCCCACTCCGTGCCTCGTTCGGCCCGATCGGACTGCCCACATTGCCCACGCTCCCGCAGGCGGGCGCCCCTCGCATCCGGAACGGAAGAACACAACAGGGCCGTGGGATGTTCACCGGATGCGGTGCGGGTACGCGAGAACCAGAATGCCGACTGTGCGACGAAACAAGGAGGCGGTATGAGCGAGGAATCATCCGTTGCGAGGCCGAAGCCGTCGGAGGTGACGCCCGACAGGCTGCTCCACACCGGCGCCACCGACGACGTAACGCCCGAGGACCTGGTGCTCTCCTCCGGGCGTGATGTGACTCCGGCGACGCTGGAGTGGGCGCGGCGCCGGCTGGAGAAGGAGGGCCGAGCGGCGATCGACACACAGCTTCCTTAGCGCCCCGCGACAGCACACCCGCACTCACGCACTGCGCCCCGCACAGGCCGTTCTGTGCGGGGCGCAGTGCGGGTACCTCAGCGGGGAGCCGTGGGGCGGTCCGCAGGGCGGTCTGCGGGGCGGTTGATGTCCGGCGCTCCGGGCCGCAGCGAACTGCGGCCCTCCCGCCAGGCCGCCAGGACATGCTCCTCCCAGCGCGACTCCAGGAGGACGCTCGCCCGGATGCCGAACGCCACGTCCCCGGCCAGACCCGGCTCCCTGGCCAGCAGGTCCCCGATCACGTCGCGGCGCATCACCTGCTCGTGAACCGCGTCCGCCTCGACGTGCTCGGTGAAGAAACGCGTGCACTCCTCCCCGGCGCCCAGCCGCTCCAGTGCCTTCGCCATCCGGCGCGCGCCCGGCGGGGAGGTGATCTCCAGGGTGGCGAAGTTGCCCACCATGGCGCCGCGCAGCGCACGGCGCAGCCCGAAGAGAGACATCACATTGACGGGGGCGAGCGTGACGGCGGGCGCGAACTCCAGGTACCGGCCGTAGCGCGCGTCCAGCCCCGCGCCCTCCATCAGGTCGGCGAACAGCCTGGCGTGCACGTTCTCGCCGTGGCCGCCACCGAACTCGTCGAACTCGACCGCCACCAGCGACGCCTTGGCCTGCCCCTCCAGCCGGGGGATCACCCACGCCTGCGGGTCCGCCTCCTTCAGCTGGTACAGCGAGCGGTGAGCCAGATATTCACGCATCTGCTCCCAGGTGCCGTCGTGCATCAGCTCGTGCGAGACACCCTGCCCGTCGGCCGGCTCGGCGAGCAGCGCGTCCAGCTCCGCTGTTACGTCGTCCCCGCCGGACGCCGCCGCGCGCAGCGCAGCCAGGAACGCCTCCTCCATGGCGCCGCGAAGCCGCAGCAGGTCCAAGTCCCACTCCCGGGAATCGCACACACCCTGGAAGCCCCGGTAGTGCGGCTCGTACGCCATGTAGAGGGCCAACTGGAGATCGTCACCGAACGGGTCCGTGGAGGCGGCCTCGTCCGTGGGCAGGCCGCCGGGCGGGGGAGAGCCGAGCAGTATGTTCCGCACGGCGGCCGACAAGGGGCCGCGAGAGGAGGGCAGCTCGGCGGTGCCGGTCATGTGCGTCATTTGCCGTCTTCCTCGAAGTCGTGGACCTGTTCCAGGGGGCGTACGGCCGGCCCCTGGAGCACTTCCCCGCCGATCCCGAACCGGGAGCCGTGACACGGGCACTCCCAGGTGCGTTCCCCGTCGTTGAACCGCACGATGCAGCCCAGGTGCGTACACCGGGCCGACAGCGCGTGCAGCTCGCCGGTGTCGTCGCGGTGCACCGCCAGCTGACGGGAGCCACTGCGCACCACCGCGCCCCCGCCGGGAGCGATCGCCGAGACAGGCCCGCCGCCCGCCACGAACGGCAGCCGGTCGCCCACGAAGTGCCCGGCAGCCGCGGCCTGGAACCGCATCAGCGACGGGGCCTCCTTCAGCGGCTGGAGGCGCACCGGGTCGTACAGGTCCGTCCAGGGCAGTTTCTGTCCCGTGATCCGGGCGGCGAGGAGCTTGCCGGACATCACGCCGCTGGCCATGCCCCAGCTGTTGAAGCCCGCCGCCACGAAGGTGTGACGCGCGCGCGGATGCAGTGCGCCCACGAAGGGCACGCCGTCCGTCGGCTCGTTGTCCTGGGCGGCCCAGCGGTGCGTCAGCCGTACGTCCGGGAAGCGCTGCGTGGTCCACTTCTCCAGCCGTTCGTACCGTTCACCGACACGGCCCGCTCCCGGGGTGAACTTCTCGCCCGTGACGATGAGCAGCCGCTCCCCATCGCCGTACGGAGCGGTCCGCACCGAACGTGTCGTTCCCTCGGGGGTCAGGTACATCCCCAGCGGGTCCTGCGCGGCCGGGATGATCCCGGCCACCACCAGCTCGCGGTGCGGCTTCAGCCGCGCGAAGAGCAGCGACCGGTCGAAGACCGGGTAGTGCGTGGCGACCACGACATCGCGGGCCACGACAGTGCGGCCGTCCTCCGTCGTCAGCTGGCACGGATCACCCTCGCGCAGCCCGACGATCCTGGTCCCCTCGAAGATCTGCCCGCCGCGCCGCTCCAGGTCGGCGGCGAGCGCGTAGAGGTACTTGCGCGGATGGAACTGTGCCTGTTCCTCGACGCGCACCGCGCCCGCGACAGGGAACGGCAGCCCCGTCTCCTTCACGTACGACGCGGGCAGCCCGGCCTCACGCGCGGCTTCCGCCTCCGCCTCGACCGTACGGGCCTCCTTGGACGTCTCGGCGTACGTGAACGCCGGGGCGCGCTCCAGGTCACAGTCGATCCCGAGCTCCTCGCACACGGCCACCACGTGGCCGATGGCGTCCTGCTGCGAGCGGGCGTACAGCGCGGCGCCCTGCGCGCCGCGCGTGCTGCGCAGCCGCTGGTAGACGATCCCGTGCAGGGCGGAGAGCTTGGCCGTGGTGTTGCCGGTGACTCCGGAGGCGATACGGTCCGCCTCCAGCAGGGCGACGCTCTTTCCGGCCCTGGCGAGCTCCCAGGCCGTACAGATCCCGGCGATGCCCGCGCCGATCACCGCCACGTCCACTTCGAGTCCGTCGGGCGGCCCGGGGCGCGCCGCGCCGTCACCGAACTCCATCCAGTACGAAACGGGGCGGGCGGGGACATCCCTCATTTGCTGCTCCTTCCGGCGGGCGCCGTTATGACCAGGGTTCTTCGAGGTACCCCCGTCCCATGCGCCTACTCAGACCACCTGGTGTCTACGCCCCATTGGAAGACACCGAACTGCTCGCACGAGTGGCCCGTGAGGAGCCACGGATGCCCGGTGCCGACGTGCTCGACGTCGGCACCGGCACGGGTGCGCTCGCCCTGGTGGCCGCCGAGAGCGGAGCCGTGAGTGTGACCGCGACCGACCTGTCGCGCAGAGCCGTCCTCGCGGCCCGGTTCAATGCCCGGCTGCGAGGGCTACCGGTCCGTGTCCACCGCTGTGACCTGCTGAGCTCGGTGGCGGGGCGGAGCTTCGATCTGATCCTTTCCAATCCACCGTACGTCGCTTCGCCCGGCGGCGTACCGGCGAAGGGCGCCGACCTGGCCTGGTGGGCGGGTGCGGACGGCCGGGCGGTGCTGGACCGGCTGTGCGCACAGGCGCCGCCCCTGCTGAGGCGGGGCGGCGTACTCCTTCTGGTGCAGTCGGCGCTGTCCGGCGTCGGGGCGACCGTGGACGCCCTGACCGCGCAGGGGCTGCGGGCCGAGCCGGTGGCCCGCGAGACAGTGCCGTACGGCCCGGTGATGCGGCGGCATGCCGCCTGGCTGGAGGCCCGGGGCCTGGTGGCGCCGGGCGAGACGAAAGAGGAACTGGTGGTCATCCGTGCCCTGCGCAGCTGAGTCCTGTGAGTCCTGTGAGTCCCGAGGTCCCGGGGACAGCCGCCCCGCCCGGCGCGTCGTCGTGGACCCGCAGGGGCCTGTGCTGGTCGAGGGACCGGTCGAGATCACGCTGGCGGACGGCACGACCGCCCGCTCCGACCGGTTCATGGTGGCCGTCTGCACGTGCCGGCGCAGCCGCAGCTACCCCTGGTGCGATACCAGCCACCGCCGCAGAAGGGTTGTCAGGAGCGAGGGCGGGTACCCGGCGGGCTCCAGCGAACGGACCGTCAACCCCGAATCAGGAGGGACGATGACAACCGCACGGCAGATCATGTCCAAGGGCACGGAGTGCGTGGGTGAGCAGGAGACGCTGGCGGACGCCGCCCGGATGATGACGCGGCTCGGCGTGGGCGCGCTGCCCATCTGCGGCACCGACGAAAAGCTCAAGGGCATGCTGACCGACCGCGACATCGTGGTGCGGGCACTCGGCACGGGCAAGGACCCGGGCGCGACCAAGGCCTCCGAACTCGCCCAGGGCGAGGTGGTGTTCGTACAGGCCGACGACGACGTCGAGCAGGTGCTGCGCAAGATGACGCGGCACAAGGTGCGCAGGCTTCCGGTGATCGACGACCACCGGCTGGTGGGCATGATCGCCCAGGCCGATGTCGCCAAGGCGCTCCCCGAACCGCAGGTCGGTGAGCTCCTGGAGGCGCTGTCCACCGACTGACGACGGCGGGCCGGCACGGGCCGGCAGCGATCGGGTGCGGGAAGGCCCTTCCAGATTCTTGGAACACGTTCTAGTGTGTGCGCCGCCGTAGGGAACGCGACACTCTGGAGGGGCCGTGCACCTCGAATACACGCCTGAGCAGACGCGGTTGCGCGCCGACCTGCGTGCGTACTTCGCCGAGCTGGTACCTGACAACGCCTACGCCCGGTACTCCGAACCGGCGGCCCGGAAGCGCTTCTACCGCGCCACTGTCCGCCGCCTCGGCGCGGACGGCTGGCTGGGCGTCGGGTGGCCCGAGGAGTACGGCGGTCGAGGGCTCTCGCCGATGGAGCAGTTCATCTTCTTCGACGAGGCCGCGCAGGCCGGCGTGCCGCTGCCGCTGATGGCCCTCAACACCGTGGGCCCGACGATCATGCAGTTCGGTACGGCCGAACAGAAGGCGTACTTCCTCCCCAAGGTGCTGGCAGGGGAGATCGACTTCGCGATCGGCTACAGCGAGCCCGACGCGGGCACCGACCTCGCCGCCCTGAAGACCCGCGCCGTACGCGAGGGGGACGCGTATGTCGTGAACGGGCAGAAAATCTGGACGACCAACGGGGACACCGCCGACTGGGTCTGGCTCGCGGTGCGCACCGACCCGGACGCGCCGCCCCACAAGGGCATCACCATGCTGCTCGTACCGACGAACGACCCCGGGTACTCCTGCACTCTCATCAACACCCTTGCCTCGCACGACACCACCGCCAGCTACTACGAGAACATCCGCGTTCCCGTTTCCCGGCGCGTCGGCGAAGAGAACAAGGGCTGGCGGCTCATCACCAACCAGCTCAACCACGAACGCGTCACCCTCGCCGCCCACGGAACCATGGCCATCCGCGCCCTCCACAACGTTCAGCGCTGGGCCGCCGACACCAAGCTCGCCGACGGGCGCCGCGTCATCGACCTCGGCTGGGTCCGCGGACGCCTCGCGAAGACCCACACCAGGCTCGACGCGATGAAGCTCCTGAACTGGCAGATGGTGTCCGCCCTCCAGGACTCCACGCTCACCCCGCAGGACGCCTCGGCGGTGAAGGTCTACGGCTCCGAGGCGCGCCGCGACGCATACGCCTGGCTGATGGAAGTGGTGGGCGCCGCAGGCCCGTTGAAGGAGGGCTCGGCGGGCGCCGTCCTGCACGGCGAACTCGAACGCGGCTACCGCAGCGCCGTCATTTTCACCTTCGGCGGCGGCAACAACGAGATCCAGCGCGAGATCATCTCCTGGATCGGCCTGGGCATGCCACGCGTACGCCGCTGACAAGCTGCGACGTGACGGGACGCCGTGGACCGGCCCGGCGTTAGCCTGGCCGTACCGGCCCGGCAGGAGACGGGGAGGAGGTGGAGCCATGCGGGACGCCGACCCGGGCCTCTTCGGACCCGAATCCGTCACCTGGCAGCTGCACAGCGACCCGATCATGTGGATCGCGGGCGTACGCGCCCTCTACCTCCAGGCACTGCACCCGCGCGCGGTACGCGGCGTTCTGCAGAACAGCGACTTCCGTAAGGACACCTGGGGCCGGCTGATGCGTACCGCCTCCTTCGTCGGCACCATCACGTACGGCACCACGGAAGCCGCCGAACGGGCCGGCGCCCGCGTCCGCAAGATACACAGCATGCTGGGGGCCACCGACCCGGCCACCGGTGAGCGCTACGGCGTCGGTGAGCCGGAGCTGCTGCTGTGGGTGCACTGCGCCGAGGTGGGCTCGTACCTGGAGGTCGCGCGCCGCTCGGGCATCGTGCTCAGCGAGGCCCAGGCCGACCAGTGCCTCGACGAACAGCGCGAGGGCGCCCGCCTGGTCGGTCTCGACCCGGCACACGTCCCCGCGTCGACCGCCGCACTCGCCGCCTATTTCGAGAAGGTACGGCCGGAACTCGCCGCCGGGCCCGAAGCCCGCGAAGTCGACGATTTCCTCCGCGAACCCCCGGTGCATCCGCTGCTCGTACCGGCGCGCGCTCTGCTGTGGCGGCGCGTGGCCGCCCTCGCGTACGCCTCACTGCCTCCTTACGCCCACGAGCTGTACGGCCGCCCCGCCCCGGCGCCGGAAACGGTCACCCGCAGGCTCGCCCTGACCGGAACGGCCCTGCGCTGCATCCCCTCGCGTGTGCGGTGGCAACTGCCGCCCGCTCACATTCTGAAGGCAATGGCACGACTCGGCCCCGACGCGCGCCCCGCACCGTACAAACTCCGCAGACAGGAGGCCATACTGGACGGGCCGGGGAGGGCGCAGCGGAGTGACGGGGGCGACAGCACGAGATGGCGGACACCAGGCTGATCCAAGGCCGGTACCGGATGCTCGATCTGATCGGGCGCGGGGGCATGGGCGAGGTGTGGCGTGCCCACGACGAGTCGCTGGGGCGCAAGGTCGCCGTGAAGTGCCTCAAGCCGGTGGGGCCTCAGCACGACCAGTCCTTCACCAGGGTGCTGCGTGAACGCTTCCGCAGGGAGGCGCGCGTCGCGGCCGCTCTGCAGCACCGGGGCGTCACCGTCGTCCATGACTTCGGCGAGCACGACGGCGTTCTCTACCTGGTCATGGAACTGCTCGACGGGCGCAACCTGAGCCAGCTCCTGGAGGACAACAAAGCACACCCGCTGGACGTCGCCGATGTCGTCGACATCGCCGAACAGGTCGCCTGGGCCCTCGCCTACACGCACGAGCAGGGCATCGTCCACCGGGACCTGAAGCCCGCCAACATCATGCGGCTCACCGACGGCACGGTGAAGATCTGCGACTTCGGCATCGCGCGCCTCGGCCACGACATCGGCTTCACCTCCCGGCTCACCGGCACCGGAATAGCCATGGGCACCCCGCACTACATGTCGCCCGAGCAGATCAGCGGCACAGAGGTCGACCACCGCAGCGACCTCTACTCGCTCGGCTGCGTGCTGTACGAGATCGCCACCGGTGTGCCGCCGTTCGACCTGGACGACGCCTGGGCGGTCCTTGTCGGCCACCGTGACACGCAGCCGGAGCCGCCGCGTACGCACCGCCCGGAGCTTCCCGGGTTCTTCGACCGCATCGTCCTGGACCTGCTCGCGAAAGCCCCCGAGGAACGGCCGTCCGACGCCAAGGCCCTGGCGCACCGCCTGACCGCGGCCCGCTCGTCGGGGCCCGTCGGCGTACTCGCGCTGCGCCCGCCGGCCGGGCGCCCCGAACAGCCGCCGTCACGCGCTCCCCGCCTGCCCTCCTGGACGCGCGGCATGACCACCGGCCACAAGGCCAGCGGTGCGTGGTCCGTCCCGCACACCCCGCCCGACCACTCCGCGGGGCTGACGGGGGAGTGGACCACCGGCGTCGACCTGCGGCGCGCTGCCGCCGTCCCGGTCGCGCTCAGGCCCGAGCGGCCCACACCCCCGCCCGAAGTGCTGGCCGTACTCAACAGCAGGCACAACGCGGGACTCAGCCTCGGCCGCCTCGGCCGCTGGAACGAGGCGGGCGAAGTGCACCGCGCGGTCGCCGCCGAGCGCGAACACGCCCTGGGCCCCGACCACCCCGACACCCTCGCCAGCCGCTACGAGGTCGGCTTCACCCTCAGCAGGACCGGGCGCGCCGCCGACGCCCTGCGCGAGTTCGGCGCCGTGGCGGAGGGCCGCGAGCGCACCATGGGCCCCGACCACCCCGAGACCCTCGCCGCCCGGCAGGAGACGGCGTACGTACTCGGGCAGCTCGGCCGGCATTTCGAGGCGCACCAGGTGTACGCCGCCGTCCTCGCCTCCCGGGAACGCACCATGGGAGCCGAGCACCCCGACACGCTGCGCTGCCGGCACAATCTGGCGTTCAACCTGAGCCGGCTCGGGCGCCTGGAGGACTCGTACCGTATGGCGCACGAAGTCGCGACGGCCCGCGCCAGGGTGCTCGGCGCGACGCACCCGGACACGCTCGTCACACGGTACGAAGTCGCATACGCGCTCGGGCAGCTCGGGCGCTGGGTGGAGGCCCTCCAGACGTACCGCGACGTCGCCCAGGCCCGCGCGCAGGCGCTCGGCGCGGATCACCCGGACACCCTCGCCGCCCGCTACGAGGTCGGCATCAGCCTCGGCCGGCTGGGCCGCAGCGCGGAGGCCCTGGAGCTCTACCGGGCACTGGTCGACGACCGCACCCGGGTGCAGGGCCCCGCCGATCCCGAGACGCTGCGCGCGCGGCACGGACTCGGCGTCAACCTCGGCCGCCTCGCCCGCTGGGAGGAGGCCCTGGCCGAGGCCCGCGACGTATGCGCGATCCGCGAACGCGTCCTGGGCCCCGACCACCCCGATACGCTCGTCAGCCGCCGGGAGGTCGCCGTCGGCCTCGGCTGGCTGGGCCGCTGGGCCGACGCCCTCACCGTGTACCGGCAGGTCGCCGAGGCCCGCGAACGCGTCCTGGGCGCCGACCATCCCGACGCTCTGGCCAGCCGCAACGACGAGGCGCACTGCCTGGAGCAGCTCGGGCGCGGCGCTGAGGCCGTCGAGCTCTACCGGCGGGTGGCCGCTCTGCGGCAGCAGCGCGGAGCGCAGAGCCACTGAGACCGGGTAGGCACAGTGGTACGCGACAGACAGGAGTGCGCACGCCATGCCCGTACACGTACAGGACAGGTATGACGCCGTGATCGTGGGCGGCGGACACAACGGCCTGGTCGCAGCCGCCTATCTGGCCCGCGCGGGGCGCTCCGTGCTCGTGCTGGAACGCCTGGGCCACACCGGCGGTGCGGCGGTGTCCACCCGCCCGTTCGCCGGTGTCGACGCCAGGCTCTCCCGCTACTCGTACCTGGTGTCACTGCTGCCTCAGCAGATCGTGCGCGACCTCCGGCTGGACTTCGCCGTACGCAAGCGCACCGTCTCGTCGTACACGCCGAGCGGGCGTGACGGCCTGCTGGTCGGCGGCGGCACCGAAAGGACCCGGGAATCGTTCGCGCGACTCACGGGCGGTGACACGGAGTTCAAGTCCTGGCAGTCCTTCTACGCCGTCATGCGCCGCGTCGCGGAGCGCGTCTTCCCGACCCTCACCGAGCCGCTGCCCACCCGGGACGCCCTGCGCGCCCGTATCGACGACGAAGCAGCCTGGCGAATGCTCTTCGAGGAGCCGCTCGGTGTCGCCATCGAGGAACACTTCGCCGACGATCTCGTACGCGGCGTTGTCCTCACCGACGCCCTGATCGGCACCTTCGCCGACGCCCACGACCCCGCGCTGCACCAGAACCGCTGTTTCCTCTACCACGTGATCGGCGGCGGTACGGGCGACTGGGACGTTCCCGTGGGCGGCATGGGAGCCCTCACCGACGCGCTCGCGAACGCCGCTCTGGCAGCCGGCGCCGAGATCGTCACCGGCCATGAGGTGACCCGCATCGACACCGATGGCAGCCGCGCCGAAGTGACCTTCCGGAGCGACACGGGTGAGGCCACTGTCGCGGCCCGGCACGTTCTCGTGAACGCTTCGCCCCACGCTCTCGCGAGCCTCCTGGGGGAGGAGCCTTCCGCCACCGACTCCGCCGAAGGGGCGCAGCTCAAAGTCAACATGCTGCTGCGCAGACTCCCGCGCCTGCGCGACCGTTCCGTGGAACCGAACGAAGCGTTCGCGGGAACGTTCCATGTCGCGGAAGGGTACGGTCAATTGGCGGCCGCCTACGCGGAAGCGGCGTCCGGGCGGCTGCCGAGCGCGCCGCCGTCCGAGATCTACTGCCACTCCCTGACCGACCCGTCGATCCTCGGCCCGGATCTCGCCGCACAGGGCTACCAGACACTGACACTCTTCGGTCTGCACACTCCGGCACGCCTCTTCGCCCACGACAATGAGGCGGCCCGCGCCGAACTCCTCGCGGCCACTCTCGCCCAGCTCGACACGTACCTCGAAGAGCCGATCACCGACTGCCTCGCGCTCGACAGGAACGGCCGCCCCTGCATCGAGGCGAAGACCCCGCTCGACCTCGAAAGCGAACTACGGCTGCCGGGCGGGAACATCTTCCACCGCGCACTGTCGTTCCCGTACGCCGACGAGTCCGCCGGAACGGGGCGGTGGGGCGTCGAGACAGCGCACGCGAACGTTCTGCTGTGCGGGGCTGGCGCCGTCCGCGGCGGGGGAGTCAGCGGTATCCCCGGTCACAACGCGGCGATGGCGGTTCTCGGGCGCTGAACGGTCCAGTCGGCCCTACCCCGCCTCAGTCCTCGGACGCTGTCCAGCCCGTCGCCTCGATGCGGGCGGCGTCCGCGGGCCTGGCCTCGTCGAAGAGCGTGCGCCGGCCGTCGTCGACGCGCAGTCCGTCGACGTACGCGCCCCGCCCGACGTACAGCGTGTCGGTCCGGTACCGCCAGCGCAGACGCACCTCCTTGCCGCGCCAGGCCGCGAGGTCCGCGCTCAGCCGGTGCCAGACGCGCTGCGACCAGCCGGTGACCGCGCCCGCCGGGTGGGGCCGCGGCTCATGCCCCTTGCGTACGGTCGTGAACGGCACCGCCTGCCACGTTGCGCCGCCGTCCGCCGAGGCTTCGAGGAAGAGGCGGTCGGAGCCGGGCTCGGTGTCCCACCACAGCGAGCAGCGCAGCCGGGGGCGGTCCGACACGGGGGTGACGGCGGGCAGCGTGAGCGTGGCCGTGGTGGCCGAGGCCATGCCGGAGAACCAGGCGGTGCGGCCGTGCACCGGGCGTACCGCGACCGCGCGGGCCATGTTGTTGGCGGCGGCCACGCGCGGCGCGCTGCCGGAGCGCCAGGTGCGCACCGGGTGGACCGAGTTGCCGAGTACGACGAGGAAGGAGTCGGTCGACGGGTCGAGGACCAGGCTGGTGCCGGTGAAGCCGGTGTGGCCCGCGGTCTTCGGGGTGGCCATCGCGCCCATGTACCAGTGCTGGTAGAGCTCGAATCCCAGGCCGTGCTCGTCGCCGGGGAAGGCGGTGTTGAAGTCGGTGAACATCAGCTCCACCGACTCGGGGCGCAGGACGCGCGCCTGTCCGTACGCGCCGCCGTTGAGGAGCGTACGGCCGAGGATCGCGAGGTCCCACGCGGTGGAGAAGACGCCGGCGTGGCCCGCGACGCCGCCGAGGCTGTACGCGTTCTCGTCGTGCACCTCACCCCACACCAGACCACGGTCGAGACCGGACCAGGGGAGTCTGGCGTCCTCGGTGGCGGCGGTCTTCGGCTTCCAGGAGGCGGGCGGGTTGTAGCGAGTGCGGTGCATCCCGAGTGGAGCAGTGATCTCGTCGTGGAGCAGGGCGTCCAGAGTGCGACCGGTGATCTCTTCGAGGACGAGCTGGAGCGAGATCAGGTTGAGGTCGGAGTAGAGGTACTTGGTTCCGGGCGAACTGGCAGGCGCCTCGTTCCACAGGAGCCGCAGCTTTCCCTCCCGCGTCGGCTCCTTGTAGAGCGGAATCCAGGCGCGGAACCCGGAGGTGTGCGTGAGCAGCTGGCGCACCGTCATGTCCTGCTTGCCGGCGCCCCCGAACTCCGGAAGGTACGAGGCGACCTTCCCCTCCAGCTCCAGCGTGCCGCGCTCGATCTGCTGCACGGCGAGCATGGACGTGAAGAGCTTCGAGACCGACGCCAGGTCGAAGACCGTGTCCTCGGCCATCGCGATCCGCTGGTCGGCCGGGAACTCCACCGCCGTGTCGGTCTTCTCGTCGTACGCCGAATAGCGCACCGCCGACCCGATGGCCTGATGCAGCGCCACCGTGCCGCCCCGCCCGGCGAGCAGGACCGCCCCCGCGTACCAGGGGTGCTTGGGGGAGGGGCCGAGGTAACGCTCCGCGTCGGTGACGAGCTGCTTGAGGGGGCCGGGGAGCAGCCCGGCGCGTTCGGGTGAACCACGCCGCAGCGTCGGCCGTCCGGCGTCACCGTCCTTGGCGCGGCCTGCCGCGTCCGCCCGCCCCGCCGCCAACGGCGCGAGCACCAGGGTGCCGCCCAGCGCCATGATGCCGCCACCCAGCCTGCGCCGGCTGATTCGTCCGTCGGTCACGAGCCACCCCTTGTGAAAGTAACTTCCGCCACACGTTCAGCGAATGAAACTTTCTTGCAGGCCAAGGGTGCTGTCAACCGGTCAGTCGCCGCGAAGGACGCGCGAGGAATCTGACGCTGTATCAGAAAATCTCTTCCCTCGTCCGCCCCGCTGCGGCATCCTGCCGCTCATGGAGACGGAGCTGAGCAAGAAACTGGGTGTCGAGCACGCCATCTTCGGCTTCACACCCTTCCCGGCGGTGGCCGCCGCCATTACCCGGGCGGGCGGATTCGGCGTGCTCGGCGCGGTCCGCTACACCGCCCCTGACGAACTCGCGCGCGACCTCGACTGGATGGCCGAACACACCGACGGGAAGCCGTACGGCCTTGATGTCGTCATGCCCGCGAAAAAGGTGGAAGGGGTGACCGAGGCCGATGTGGAAGCGATGATCCCGGAAGGGCACCGCCGGTTCGTCGAGGAGACGCTCGCCAAACACGGTGTACCGGGGCTCGCCGCCGGCGAGGCTTCGGGCTGGCGTATCACCGGCTGGATGGAGGAGGTCGCCCGTAACCAGCTCGACGTCGCCTTCGACTACCCCATCAAGCTGCTCGCCAACGCCCTCGGTTCCCCGCCCGCCGACGTCATCGCCCGCGCCCACGACCACGACGTCCTCGTCGCCGCTCTCGCAGGCAGCGCCAAGCACGCCAGACGTCACGCCGAAGCGGGAATCGACATCGTCGTCGCGCAGGGGTACGAAGCGGGTGGCCATACGGGTGAGATCGCCTCGATGGTCCTCGTCCCCGAAGTGGTCGACGCCGTCCATCCGCTGCCCGTTCTCGCGGCCGGAGGCATCGGCAGCGGCGAACAGATAGCCGCCGGCCTCGCGCTCGGCGCCCAGGGCGCCTGGCTCGGGTCGCTCTGGCTCACCACCGAGGAAGCCGACCTCCACTCGCGCGCCCTCACCGCCAAACTCCTCGCAGCGGGCTCCGGCGACACCGTCCGCTCCCGGGCACTCACCGGAAAACCCGCCCGCCAGCTGCGCACCGAATGGACGGACGCCTGGGACGACCCGAACGGACCGGGGACGCTCCCCATGCCGCTCCAGGGACTGCTCGTCGCCGAGGCCGTCTCCCGTATCCAGAAGTACGAGGTCGGCCCGCTCCTCGGCACGCCCGTGGGCCAGATCGTCGGCCGTATGACATCCGAACGCAGCGTCCAGGCCGTCGTCGACGACCTCACGCGCGGTTTCGAACGCGCCGTGGACCGCATCAACCTCATCGCCGGAAGGAGCAGCCAGACATGACCGTGACGCAGCCGCCCAACGGTTTCTGGGCCCAGGCGACCGCGGACCCCGGGCGTACGGTCCTCACCGCCCCCGACGGCGAGGAATGGACCGCCGGACGGCTGCACGCCGCCGTCAACCAACTCGTCCACGGACTGCGCGCCGCCGGCATGCGGCAGGGGGATGCCTTCGCCGTCGTCCTGCCCAACGGTGTCGAATTCTTCACCGCCTATCTGGCCGCCTCCCAGGCCGGCTTCTACCTGGTCCCCGTCAATCACCACCTCGTCGGTCCGGAGATCGCCTGGATCGTCGCCGACTCCGGTGCGAAGGTCCTCATCGCGCACGAACGCTTCTCGGGCGCGGCCACCGCCGCGGCCGACGAAGCGAAGCTTCCCGTGAACGGCCGTTACGCCGTCGGCGACGTACCCGGGTTCCGCCCGTACGCCGACCTCCTGGTAGGACAACCTTCGTACGAGCCCGCCGACCGCACGCTCGGCTGGGTCATGAACTACACCTCGGGCACCACGGGACGCCCGCGCGGCATCCGCCGCCCGCTGTCCGGCAAGCTCCCCGAGGAGTCCTACCTCGGCGGCTTCCTCGCCATCTTCGGCATCCGCCCCTTCGACGACAACGCCCACCTCGTCTGCTCGCCGCTCTACCACACCGCCGTACTCCAATTCGCGGCCGCGGCCCTGCACATCGGCCATCCGCTCGTCCTCATGGACAAGTGGACGCCAGAGGAAATGCTGCGCCTCATCGACCGGTACGCGTGCACGCACACCCACATGGTCCCGACCCAGTTCCACCGGCTGCTCGCCCTGCCCGAGGACGTACGCGCGTCGTACGACGTGTCGTCGATGCGCCACGCCATCCACGGCGCGGCGCCCTGCCCCCACCACGTCAAGCGGGCGATGATCGACTGGTGGGGCCACTGCGTGGAGGAGTACTACGCGGCCAGCGAGGGCGGCGGCGCCTTCGCCACCGCGCAGGAGTGGCTGAAAAAGCCGGGGACCGTCGGCAAGGCCTGGCCCATCAGCGAACTGGCCGTCTTCGACGACGAAGGAAAGCGTCTGCCGCCCGGTGAACTGGGCACCGTCTACATGAAGATGAGCACCGGCGGCTTCAGCTACCACAAGGACGAGGGCAAGACGAAGAAGAACCGTATCGGCGACTTCTTCACCGTCGGAGACCTCGGCATACTCGACGAGGACGGCTATCTCTTCCTCCGCGACCGCAAGATCGACATGATCATCTCGGGTGGCGTCAACATCTACCCCGCCGAGATCGAAGCGGCCCTCCTGACCCACCCCGCCGTCGCCGACGCCGCCGTCTTCGGTATCCCGCACGCGGACTGGGGCGAGGAGGTCAAGGCCGTCGTCGAACCCGCCGAGGGGCACACGGCCGACGCCGCACTGGCCGCCGGCATCCTCGCGCACTGCGAGCGACAGCTGGCCGCATTCAAACGGCCCAGGACCGTCGACTTCATCGAGGCGATGCCCCGCGACCCCAACGGCAAGCTCTACAAGCGCCGCTTGCGCGAGCCGTACTGGGAGGGCCACGAGCGCGCCGTCTGAGCTCCCGCCGACCGCCACCGCCGACCGCCGCCACAAGACCGTGAGTGCTGCCCCATGTGCCGAGGGGCCCCCACCGCACCGGACGCTGTTGGTTAATTCG
>NZ_JAGGPA010000061.1 GCF_018614035.1 Streptomyces sp. ISL-96 | reverse complement strand
AAGTACTGCTGGAGTACTAGTTCTCTTTGGGTTCGTCCCAGCCATTCGTAGGGTTGTGGCACCCAGGGGTACGGATGTGGCTTTCATCGGGCTGCTGTGCTTGGGCCGCCCGTTCCCCACGACGACTCGGCCGCCGATTGGGAAGTGCGAACAAGTCGCTGTGCAGAGCAATGCCGGCGAGGTCGTCCGTGGTACTCGAACCAGGTACGAACGACTGGAGCGCGATGAGCCGGATATGGACGGGGACCGGCTGTGGGAAGACTCACCACCACTGCCTGGCCCTGAATGCCGCGGGTGAGGTACTGCTGTCGCGGCGGGTGGCTAACGACGAACCGGAACTGCTGAAGTTGCTTGGCGATGTCCTCGAACTGGCCGGTGAAAGCCCCCGTGACCTGGGCTTTGGACATGACCGGAGGTGAGCCCGCCCTGCTGATCGCCTTGCTGGTCAGCCACGGCCAAGAACTCGTCTGCCGTCGACAAAGTGAGACGCTCGAGCCGTGGCTCACCGCGCCCGGCTCCCCTGTTCGAGTTGTACTCAAGAACTGGAAGGGGCAGTCGGCGCGGTGAGCGGCAACCACCCCACCCTCACAAAGAATGGGGTGGTCACATGCGGGCGGCCTTGGGCCCCGGGGGTCAGGGGACACGTCGGCCCCGCGCCCGGGGGCGGGCTCGGGGCTTCAGGAACTGGCAGGGGCCCGCCAGTTCGGGGTGTAGGTGTCCGGGGTCGGGGTGGTGAGGGTGACGGCGATCGGGGCGGTCACCGTTGGGCGGGCGCGGGCCGGCTCGGCGCCTCCATCACTGCGCGTGTCTGTGTCTGCGAGCACTCCAGCAGCAACGGTCGGCGAAAGTCGTCGACCGTCGCCCTGCCTGGGTGGACTATCCGCCGAAAGAGCTGATCACAAGGCTCCTGGCGGATACCTGCGAGATCTGCGGAAGCATTGGTGATGTCGAGGTACATCACATCCCTGCCCTTGCAGACCTCGCGCATTCCCGGGCCCCTTCAGGGAGCATCAGAGACCGCCCGCATCAGCGCCCGCCCGCCTCGGGGACGGTCCGCGTCCGCCACCGCAGCTAGTTTGATGGATAGGGGTACCTCGGCGATCTGCCGGACGGAGTCGTCTCTGCAGCTGGTAGCACATCTATGCGCCCCTGGTCTGGCACGTGGTTCGTCAGGAGCCCGCTGCGCTCGGCCGCCAGGGCGGCCTGCACGCGGTTGGTGGCTCTGAGTTTGGTCAGGATGGCACTGACATGTTCCTTCACGGTGCTGAGGCTCAGGTGCGTCTTGCCTGCTATGGCGGTGTTGGTCAGTCCCTCGGCGAGCAGCCACAGGACTTCGTGCTCGCGTTCGGTCAGCTGGGGCCTGGGTTCGCCCGCTGGCAGGCGTCCGTGCAGGGTGAGATGGCCGTCGATGACCGTGTTGCCGGGCCGGGGCGAGAGCGCGATGCCGCCGGAGGCGATGAAGCGCACCATCGGTGCCAGGTGCTCGGGGTCGGTGTCCTTGAGGAGGAACCCTGCCGCACCGGCCTGGAGGGCACTGGTGAGGTGGTCGTCGGTGTCGAAGGTGGTCAGCATGCACACAGCCGGCGGGGCGGGGAGTTCCCGGATGCGCCGCAGTACCGTGAGTCCGTCGACGTCTGGCATCCGGATGTCGAGGAGGACCGCGTCCGGGCGGTGTCGGGTGATGGTCTCTATGGCGTCGGCGCCGCTGGCGAGAGCGGTGACATCGATGTCATTCTCTGTGGAGAGGATGCGTTGGAATCCGGTCCGGACGAGGGCTTCGTCGTCCACGATCACTACCTTGATCACCAGGTTCTCCGTTCACGGACGCCAGGAGGATGTCACCGGGCGGTCCGGGCCGGCGATGCCGAAGATCTTAGTGGCGTCGCCGTGCCCGGAGCGTCAGAGGCGGGAGGCGGCGAGGGCCTTGCCGCCCATGAGGTCTGTGGTGTCGGGTGAGCCGCCGAGCCGGTGGAGGAGTGTCCACCGGCCGTCGGGGAGGGTGGCCGCGAAGATCGACGCTCCTTCGGTGGCGCCGTTGTGCCAGGTCACGGCACCGGTCTTCTGCCAGGTCGGGGCCGGCGGCCCGAGGAGCTTGTCCACGAGCAGCCCCGTCAGGAGTTGGGCAGCGGCCCGGGGGGTGGCCCACAGGCCGCCGGCGGGCAGGATGGCGCCGTCCATGGTCCAGGGCTTGCGGGGGCGGTTCAGCAGGCTGGTCGTTGCGAGCAGGCGTTGCTCCGCCGGGGGATATGCCGTCATCTCTTCGATGCCCAAGGGCTTGAGGACGTAGGTGTGCACGAGTTCCTCGTACGGAATCCCGGCAGCGACGGAGAGAGCTGAACCGAGCAGTGCGTAGCCGAGGTTGGAGTACTCCTCAGTCGCGCCGGGCGGAGTTGTGGTCATCTCGCCGAGGCCCGCGAGCAGCGCGTCCAGGGCGGCCTGGTCGAAACCGCTGTACGGGTTCTTGCGCGGCAGGCCCGGGGGCTGGCGGGGCAGCCCGGAGGTGTGCTCCGCCAGCTGCAGCAGGGTGATGCCGCTGCCGGGCGGTGTGTCGAGCCAGCGTTCAATGGGATCGTCCACGCTGAGGAGGCCGGCCTCGGCCATGCGCATGAGTGCCGTGCCGGTGACGACTTTGGTCAGCGATCCGATCTGGACGTAGCCGGTGGTGCTGTGACCGTGGGTGACACGGGGCTCGACCCCACTTGCGAGGAGGCAGCTGGGCGTCCGGAACACGGGGCCCCTTTCAGGTGGTGGAGTTGGAGCTCGGCAATGTACAGGCATTCGAACGGCCAGGCATACGTTGCCTGTTGTCGGCCACCCAGCGGTATCCGACGGCTGCGCATGCTCTGAGGCCGGGCGTGCGCAGCAGGGCCGATGCCAGCCGGTATCTGCGTACGGGCGAGGTCCGCAGGAATTGCGCCAGTGCTTGAGCACCGCCGGCCAGAACCTGACCGTCCAGGAGGAGGAGTACCTCGCGGTCCAGCCGCTCCAGGTGCGGTTCGGTGGACTGGGCCGGAAGTGCCTGCCAGGCAACGGCGCGCAGGGCGGGGCGGGCGTGGGTGGTGATGCGGTCCACGGCGGCCCGGCAGAATCCGCAGTCCCCGTCGAACGCGAGGACGGCGTCGGCCGGAGCGGGTTTCCGGCCGCGCAGGGCGGCGCGGGTCCGGTCCAGCGCGGTCTCCAGCGCCCCGCTCAGGAAGACCAGGTCGCATGCCACCATCGTGAGGGCGAAGCCGGTCAGGCCCATGATGAAGCCGATGGACACGTGGAAGCCGATGGAGACCACGGCCGCCCAGGGCCGCAGTCGCGGCACGAGCACGCCCAGGGGGAAGTACACCAGGAACAGCGTGGTGGAGTACGTGCCGATGAAGACGAGATAGTCGTTGCCGAACACCAGGTCGGAGACGCCGGGGAGGCGGAATTCGGAGACGCGCAGGATGTAGAACAGTGCCGTACCGTCCTGCCACATCCGTCCCTGTACCTTGTAGAGCCCACTGACGACGTAGACCAGGCACATCTGGACGGCGATGGCGAGCACACCGAGATTGTGCAGTGGTGTGGACAGCGACCGCAGGACCGAGGGGACGCGCGGGGCGAGTGTGCGGGCCAGACCGGTGGGGAAGGAGAGCCGGTCGTAGCACCGCGTCAACAGCAGCATCGGGATGACGAGATAGGCGAGGTTGTCTCCGCCGTCGAGCAGTACGGGCTGGCGTTGGTAGACGGACCAGAGCAGCACCAGGTGCACGGCGAGAGTGGGCCGTCCGCCGACACCGCAGGTGACGGCCAGCGCGGCCAGGATGCCCGCGTGGAAGACGATCTCGAACCACAGCGTGGAGTTGCTCAAGGTGTAGAGGCTGAAGGTGCCGTTCTCGTGGACCTTGGCGGTGAACTCGGCCCAGGGATACACGCCGCTCGGGCCGAAGAGGAACCGCCGGTCGCCGTACTGGCTCGCGTAGTACATGAAGCCGACGAAGCCGAGAAGCAGTCGCGTTCCGCTCACGCCCAGCACGCTGAAGGGCCGGCTGCCGGCCGTGTCCAGGCGCTCGATCAGCCGGATTTTGGGGGGGTGGCTCACCGGAGATCCCCGGCCTTCAGCCAGTCCATGTCGTAGGCGTCGAGCTTGCCTTCTGCGGCAGGGTTGTGCCGCTGCGACCAGGGAGGAAGTTTCTCGATGTACATGCGGACCTGTACCTGCTCGGGAGGGGCGTCGTCGCCGCACACGCGGGCGGGCAGCTGGGTCAGCGCGTAGCGGGAGACAAAGCGCAGGGCTTCGTCCTGCGAGGTCTTCTCGTACGGCATGAGGGGCAGTTCGGTTTTCTTCTTCGCCCGCTCGGACTCCCGCAGCCGGGCCAGCACGGGGTCCGAACCACTGAGCTGCTGCATGTTCCCGCTCACCAGCCGCGACATGTGGGGGGGGAAGAACCTGCTGCTCTGCGCCGCTGCGATGTACTTCGTCGTCACATCGTGGAAGGAGGTGACCGAGCCGTCCCTGCATCGCGCGCGGGCCAGGATTCCGCGATTCTCGGACACCGGGTCGGGTGCGAAGAGCATCCAGTTCTGGGCGGAGTACGGCTCCAGATAGGCGGCGACCTCGTCGAAGTACCTGATCTTCATCGGGGTGAGCGGCATCTGCGAGAAGGCTGCGGCTGCGAAGTGAAGGCCCAGGAGGGCGGCACCGGCAAGCAGTGCCACCCTCCTGGTCAAGCGGTGATCTCTCACTTGTCGAAGACCATCTCGACGGACCTGCCCTCGGGGGTGTTGGCCGGGGAGACACCGCCGACCATATTGGCGAACTCTCCAGCGGAGTTGGCCACCGACGAGCATGCGGCCTTGCCGTGCACCCACGCCTTGCCCGCGGCCTTGCCGACCCAGGAGCCCAGCGCCGCCGGAGCCTTGCCCGGCCCCTCGGCTGAAGCGACCGTGGCGGGGGCCTCCGGACTGGTCGCGGCCTGCGCCGACCCCTGGGTGGCGATGAGCAAAGCCGCTCCGCCGAGGGCCACGCCGACGCCTGCCAGTACCTTCTTCATTTCTTTGCCTCTCTTGTGGATCTCTGCCCGCGGCACGCATGTGTGGATCGCGGCTTGGGCAGCTGCACGCGGGGGCCTGCCGGATTACGGCACCCCCCGCTCGAGGACCATGCTTTCGGCGCCACCTGGCCTTTCGGTACCCGTCACTCGGCCGGTTCGTCCAGCCAAGTGGTTTGGTGCGCCGCCGAAATGCCTGTGAGCCGCTGGGACCGCCGGTCGACCGGGCCGCCTTACGAAGGTGCGTGCTGCGCGGGATGCTGGGCCGGGAAGGTGGCGGTCACGAGATGCCCGCCTTCGTCGGTGACGCGGGCGTCGAAGGTGCCGCCGATGAGATGGACGCGCTCCGCCAGCCCGATCAGGCCGTAACCGCCGGAGGGCAGCTCCCAGGCCGCAGCCGGCCGCACGTCGTCGGGTCCAGGTGGGCCGTTGTGTATCCGCAGACGCAAGTGACCGTCGGACTCGTGCAGCCATACGCTCACGACGGCGCCAGGCGCGTGCTTGCGGACGTTGGTCAGAGCTTCCTGGACGGTGCGGTAGACCGCGTGCTGGACCGGGTCGGGCCACCGGCCCGGACCGTTGGAGGCCGCCTGGAGCAGGGGCGGGTCAATACGTGTCCTGGTCTCGAGCCGGCAATCGCGGATGAGCTGCGGAAGATCGGACAGTCGAGGCACCGGGGGGTCAGCCCGGTTGCTACCGCCGCGCAGCACCCCGACCACCTGCCGCAGTTCATCCAAGGTGCGGGCGGCCATGGTGCGCACGGCGCGGGCGCTGTCACGCACTGCCGGATCAGACGTGGTCATCTGCAGCGCGGCGGCCTCGACACTGATCAGACTCACCTGATGGGCCACGACATCGTGCATCTCACGGGCCAGCCGGGCGCGTTCGGCCACCACAAGCCGCTCCGCCAACAGCGCGTCCTCACGTGAGCGCGCTGCGGCCAGATCAGCGACGCGTGCGGTGAGTTGGGCACGCACACTGACCAGCAGGCCCAGCGCGAGGGGCAGGACCACCTGGCCAAAAGTTACCATCAGGATCAAATAGTCGATGGGGTTGTCCCACGAGGGGTACCCGGGGTCCAGCGTGATACCGCTCCACAGGAGGAAAACGACGGCGCACACGGCGATCACCCAGCGGCGGGTGGTCATGACTACAACCGTGTACAGCGCGATCATGGACGGGATATAGCTGCCGAAGTACATCGCCGTCAGCGTGGCGAGAAACACGGCGATCGGCCAGCGGCGCCGACCCAGTACAACCACAGGCATCACGCACAGGATCACCGTCGCCCACAATAATTCCCACGAGGCCTGCATGTCCTCGTACGCCCATTGCATCTGAGCGGCGATATCAACGGTAGCGGCGCACGCCGGTAACAGCAGACACAGAGCCTGGCGTGCTCTCACCGACACAGGCTTGCTCCGAACACCAGATACTCCCCCTTAAGTTACTCGCCGGTCACTTTGTGATGATAGGCCAGGTGCCCATGGACTCGGCCATGGGCGAGGTCAACGGCCTTCGGCATCACCTTCGACGGCCGCCTCCAGCAGCCGAATCTGAACCCGGAAGCCAAACCAGTTACACCGTTTCCTCGAACCGAGAAGTCGCCGTCAGGACCGCGCCGGTCAGCCCGTCTCGGGGAAGCAGGTACTCGTACTTGCGGGGTCTGAGGTCCTCCTCCGCCGGCTCCCCGTCGGTGTAGAGCGTGACCTTGTCACCGCTGGCGGCATACTGGTCAATGCCCGTATCGATCTTGTGTCGCCGACCCGGTAGAGATCAACGGCATGTCCTTGTCCCACTCGTGCAGGACCTCGCCGATCGTCAACTCCGCGCTCGTCGGCGCCCCCGTGGTCTCCATGGTGTTCCTCGGTGCCTCGCGTGCAGCGCAAGTCGTAGGGCCTGCCCATCTTCTCGAACGTCCAGCCCTTGGCCTCGCAGTGAGCGACCGCAAGAGCGCCGGACGGGAGTCCGACGCTGACATGCCGGATTTCTCGCTCGTATGAAATGAAAGCCCCACCTGGTCCAGGGCATGGCCTCACCATGGAGGGGTGATTCCGTCGAACAGCAGTGAGTGTGCCCCGGCTATCAGTCTGTCCAAGGTGCTGGAGCGTGCGCCTGATCTGGTCAGTCTGTACAAGGAGGCGGGTAACAGTGTCCGCAGGCACGGGCTGGAGGGCGTGCGGGCCTCGGTCTACCTCGTGCTGGACCGCTCTGGGTCGATGCGGCCGTACTACCGGAACGGCACCATGCAGCACTTGGCTGAGCAGGTGTTGTCGCTGTCGGCACACCTCGATGACGACGGCATCGTCCCGGTGGTGTTCTTCTCCACAGACGTCGACGGTTCCACCGACCTGACGCTCGGCCGGCACCGCGGCCACATCAACAAGCTGCACGAAAATCTCGGTCACATGGGCCGCACGAACTACCACTGGGCCATGGACGAGGTCATCGACCACTACACAGGCTCCGGCAGCGACGCCCCTGCCCTGGTCATCTTCCAGACCGACGGCGGCCCCACCAGCAGACTCGCCGCCGAACGCTACCTCTGCAAAGCAGCCCGCCTACCTCTGTTCTGGCAGTTCATCGGCTTCGGCGACCCCGACGACAACGAGTTCGCGTTCCTGCGCAAGCTCGACACCCTCGCCGTCCCAGCCCGCCGCATCGTCGACAACGCCGGCTTCTTCCACGCCGGCCGCACCCCACATGCCACCAACGACCACCAACTCTTCGACCAGCTCCTGCAGGAGTTCCCCCAATGGCTGACTACCGTCCGCACCGCGCGCATCGTGGAGTGAACCCCAGAGCAGCATCAGCCAAGCCTCATCCTGTTGCCCGCCACGATCACCGGGTGAGAATCTCGGACATCGATGGGAGAGCGGGTACCGGCCTGTTCAAGCCTTCATCCAGGAGGCAAACGCCTGGACGAGACCGTTATGGAACTGCTCACCGGGAACGGCCCCCGGATTCTTGCTGGCCTCGTAGAAGGCGACGTTGTTGAAGGTGGCCGATGCGGAGGCGTTGAGGTTTTGTGCCGCGAGGAAGCTGTGCGATCAAACGGCTCTGGACGGTCGGGACGACCTCCTAGTGCTGGATTCCTCAAACGGTGTACGTGTATCGGCGCCGTAGTTGTCGGGTGGGTGGTGCGGGTCTTCCCCATATCCAGGGTCTGGCTCGGGCATTGAGCTGGGATGTTGCGAGGCGGGTGGCGTGTTCGATCTCGGGTGGTCCGGCGAAGGACTGGCCGGCGAGGGCGGCCTTGCGGAAGATGCGCCACCAGCCTTCCTGGAGGTTGAGCCAGCAGGCGCCGACGGGGATGAAGACGTGCCGGATTCGGGGGTGGTCCTCCAGCCAGGTGCGGGTGGACAGGCTGTTGTGCGAGGACAGGTTGTCGCTGATGACGTAGATGTCGCCGACAGGATTGGCAGCCTCAACCTTCTGAAGAAACTGCTGGTAGAAGGCACTGTTGCGGGAGGAGGCGGTCATGGTGACCTGGTGTCCGTCCCGCACGCGTAAGGCGCCGTAGACCCAGGTCTTCTCCGGCC
Source organism: Streptomyces sp. ISL-96 (assembly GCF_018614035.1). Taxonomy (GTDB): domain Bacteria; phylum Actinomycetota; class Actinomycetes; order Streptomycetales; family Streptomycetaceae; genus Streptomyces. Next base: position 1,369 of record NZ_JAGGPA010000061.1, on the reverse strand, counting down.
CGCGACCGTAGTCGACCTCGGACTTGATGCGGTGACCGTCCGGCGACCAGCCCGGCGCCGGCGGGAACGTGCGTGGGATCACCGGTCCGAGTTCGTCGACGCAGACCACCGTCGCGCCATCGGGCGGGCAGGTGTAGAGCTCGATGATCCTCGTCCTTTTCCCTCGAAGTCCGCGTCCTTCGAGCGGGTCCAGGACCGGGTGCGGCGCCAGCGCACTCCCTCGGCCAGCAGGATCCGGCGGACCTGGCTGCGGCCGATCTCGATACCCAGCCGTCTGGCCTCGGCGGCCAGTGCGTCGAGGGTCCACTCCGGCGGCCCGGACTCATCCGCCGCGGCCAGCTCACCGTCGGCCTGCACGGTCAGCCGACCTGGAGGCGGCTGTCTGACCAGGCCGATGATCCTTGAGCGTTCCGCCTCTGTGATCCGCCGCTTGCGGCCCTGCCCGCCCAGGTCCTCCAGTCCGTCCAGACCTGAGCGGTTGAAGCGGTGCAACCAGCGGCGGACTGTCTTGGGGCCGCACCTCAACTCGTCCGCGATTGCCGGCACTCGCTGCCCGGACCAGCTCAGCTCGACCATCCGTGCCCGCAGCACCAGATCACGCGGAGCCTTGCGCGCTCGCGACAGCCGACGTACGACCCGTTCCTCGTTCTCGTCACGACTCTGCCGTGCCCGTAACACCACCGTGCAGCACCCGCCCCCGAGCACCCGAACCACCCCGCCACCAGGACATATACCCAGCGAAAGCGGAATCCAGCACTAGTACTCCAGCAGTACTTCGTAGCTTGACCTGGGGAAACGTCGAGCGGTGGGAGTGTAGCGGGCAGAGTGCTGTCACGGACGGCTTCTGCCCGCCGGCCCCTCGAAGGAGTGCCCACGGCGACGAGATCACCCCAGGTCGGGGAAGCCTCGGGTCGTGATCACCGAACAGGCCGAGACCTGGGACCGAGACCTGGACCGCCTCTTCACCACCATCGGGCACCACTTCGGCCGCGTCGAACCCCGCCGCCGGATGCGGGACTACGTGCGCGCGCTGCTCGGCCCGGTACCTCGCAAGAACAGCTGGCAGCTCGCCGAACATGCCGGCCACCCCACCCCCGACGGCCTGCAGCACCTGCTCTCCCGCGCCCGCTGGAACCCCGACGACATCCGCGATGACCTGCAGACCTACATCGCCGAACAACTCGGCCGCCCCGACGGAGTGTTGATCATCGATGACACCGGATTCCTCAAGAAGGGCACCACCTCCGCCGGAGTCCAAAGGCAGTACTCCGGCACCGCCGGGGCTTGTTCATGAATAACTGTCGGAGTTGACCTGCGGGACGGTCGCCAGTGGGACGCTGAAACATGGCTGTGTCTTCGCAAGTCCGCG
>NZ_JAGGPA010000060.1 GCF_018614035.1 Streptomyces sp. ISL-96 | reverse complement strand
TCCCACCCCGAACACCCAACCGCCCCAGTCACCAAACCGAACAGACCACACGCGCCTACACACGCGAGTGCAGTAATACGCAGAAAACATCCAGCTGTTGAATACCCCGCTCATGTCAAGAAGCGCGGAACGACGGCTGACGTCCCCACCGGCCTCTCCGTCAGCCGCTCATCTCCCACAGCAGCAGCTCGGCGGGGGCGGCGGCCGCCACCAGTTCCAGGCCGTGCGCCCCGGTGATGCGGGCCGCGTCGCCCGGCCCCAGGGCGTGCTCCCCGAGGTTGAAGCGGCCGCGTACGACATGGGCGTAGACCAGCGGCGCGTCCGGGACCGCCGTGCGCTCGCCCGTGCCCGGCCGCCGCACGTGCAGCAGTGCTCCCGCCGCCGGCAGGGCGTACGGTGTGGCGTCCGCGATGCCGCGCACGACCTCGTACGACGGTTCGCCTCCGGGGTCCCGCGGCGCCAGCCACATCTGCACGAAGACCAGCGGTACGTCGCCGTCGTTGCGTTCCACGTGCCGGACCCCGCCGCCCGCGCTGAGCCGCTGCACGTCCCCGGGGCGTACGACCGTGGCGTGGCCGGCGGAGTCGCGGTGGGTGAGCTCGCCCTCCACGACCCAGGTCACGATCTCGGTGTGACTGTGCGGGTGCTCGTCGAATCCGGCGCCGGGTTCGAGACGCTCCTCGTTGCAGGCCAGGACCGCGCCGAAGCGGAGGTGGTCCGGGTCGTAGAAGTGGCCGAAGGAGAAGGCGTGAAGGGACTCGATACCGGCTGAGGCGTCGCCTCCACGGAAGCGTTCCGCTGAACGCCGTACAGAAATCACAACGCCCACCGTAGCCCCGGCCCAACGACCCGGGGTTCCGATAAGGCAGTCTTGTCCCGTGCCCCAACCCGATCCTGAGCAGCAGCCGCCCGCCGCGAAAGCAGCCCACCCGCACTCCGCGACCCTGCGCCGGCTGGAGAAGTCCTCCGGCCGCCTCGCCGCGAACGCGATCGCCCGCATGGACGAGACGCTGCCGTGGTACCGGGCCATGCCACCGGAGAACCGGTCGTGGATCGGCCTGGTCGCCCAGGCCGGCATCGCCGCGTTCACCGAATGGTTCCGGCATCCCGAGACCCCGCAGGCCATCTCCACCGACGTCTTCGGCACCGCGCCCCGCGAGCTGACCCGGGCGATCACGCTGCGCCAGACCGTCGAGATGGTGCGTACGACGATCGAGGTCATGGAGACCGCGATCGAGGAGGTCGCGGCGCCCGGCGACGAGTCGATCCTGCGCGAGGCCCTGCTCGTGTACGCCCGCGAGATCGCCTTCGCGACCGCGCAGGTGTACGCCCAGGCCGCCGAGGCCCGCGGCGCCTGGGACGCCCGGCTCGAATCGCTCGTCGTCAACGCGGTGCTCTCGGGTGAGGCGGACGAAGGGGCCGTGTCGCGCGCCGCCGCGCTCGGCTGGAACTCCCCCGAGCATGTGTGTGTCGTCCTCGGCACCGCACCCGACGGGGACTCCGAGCTGACCGTCGAGGCGATCCGGCGCGCCGCCCGGCACGCCAAGCTCCAGGTACTGACCGGGGTGCTCGGCAACCGGCTGGTCGTCATCGCGGGCGGCAGCGACAACCCGTTGCAGGTGGCGAAGGCGCTGATCGGGCCGTACGCCGCCGGGCCCGTCGTCGCCGGACCCATCGTCCCCGATCTCCTCGCCGCCACCCGGTCCGCGCAGGCCGCCGCCGCCGGGCTCAAGGCGTGTCAGGCCTGGCAGGACGCCCCGCGTCCGGTTCTTGCGGACGATCTCCTGCCGGAGCGGGCGATCGCTTCGGATCCTGCCGCGCGGGACCAGCTGGTGGAGGAGATCTACAGACCGCTGGAAGAAGCGGGCTCGGCGCTGCTGGAGACACTGAGTGTGTATCTGGAGCAGGCGAGCAGCCTCGAAGGCGCGGCGCGGATGCTCTTCGTGCACCCCAACACCGTGCGATACCGGCTCCGACGTGTGACAGACGTCACCGGCTGGTCACCCTCCGATGTTCGATCCGCCTTCACTCTGCGGATCGCGCTGATCCTGGGGCGTCTGGCCGACGCGGAGCCGCAGTCCTAGACTTTTGTCGAACACCAACAAATCCCCCGACGGTTCTTGGTCCCTGTCCCCACGGGGTCGCGGGGCCGTCCACAAGAGAGAGTGTGAGGGTGCTCGTACTCGTCGCTCCCGGCCAAGGCGCCCAGACGCCCGGCTTCCTGACTCCCTGGCTCGACCTCCCCGGCGCCGCCGACCGGCTCGCCGCCTGGTCCGACGCCATCGGGCTCGACCTTGTCCACTACGGCACACAGGCCGACGCGGACACGATCCGCGACACGGCGGTCGCCCAGCCCCTGCTGGTGGCGGCCGGTCTGCTGTCCGCCGCCGCCCTTGACGCCCGTACGGACGTCTCCGTGGTCGCCGGTCACAGCGTCGGTGAGATCACGGCCGCCGCGTACGCCGGTGTGCTCACCGAAGAGGCCGCGCTCGGTTTCGTACGGACCCGTGGCCTCGGCATGGCCAAGGCCGCCGCCGTCACCGAGACCGGTATGTCGGCGCTGCTCGGCGGTGACATCGACGTCATCGTCCCGCATCTGGAGAAGCTGGGCCTGACCCCGGCGAACGTCAACAGCGCGGGCCAGATCGTGGCCGCGGGCACGGCGGAGCAGCTCGCCGCGCTCGAAGCGGACAAGCCCGAGGGCGTACGCCGCGTGATGCCCCTCAAGGTCGCCGGCGCGTTCCACACGCACCACATGTCTCCGGCGGTCACCGAGCTGGGCAAGGCGGCGCAGGATCTGGTCGTCTCCGATCCGGCCATCACGTACGTCTCGAACGCCGACGGCCGGACCGTCTCCACCGGCCCCGAGGTCGTCTCGCGCCTGGTCAGCCAGGTCTCCAACCCGGTCCGCTGGGACCTGTGCATGGAGACCTTCAAGGAGCTGGGCGTCACCGCTCTCATCGAGGTCTGCCCCGGCGGCACGCTGACCGGCATCGCCAAGCGCGCCCTGCCCGGCGTGCGGACTCTCGCGCTCAAGACCCCCGACGACCTCGACGCGGCCCGCGCGCTCATCGCTGAGCACGCGGCGCGATAGGAGCCCGAGAGAGCATGTCGAAGATCAAGCCCAGCAAGGGCGCCCCGTACGCACGCATCATGGGTGTCGGCGGCTACCGTCCCACCCGTGTCGTGCCCAACGAGGTGATCCTCGAGACGATCGACTCGTCCGACGAGTGGATCCGCTCCCGCTCCGGCATCGTGACCCGCCACTGGGCGTCCGACGAGGAGACCGTGGCCGCGATGTCGGTCGAGGCCGCCGGTAAGGCGCTGGCCGACGCGGGGATCACCGCCGACCAGGTCGACGGCGTCATCGTCTCCACCGTCTCGCACTTCAAGCAGACCCCCGCCGTCGCGACCGAGATCGCGGACAAGATCGGCGCCAACAAGCCCGCCGCCTTCGACATTTCGGCCGGCTGCGCCGGTTTCGGTTACGCCCTGACCCTCGCCAAGGGCATGATCGTCGAAGGCAGTTCGACGTACGTCCTCGTCATCGGCGTCGAGCGGCTCTCGGACCTGACCGACCTGGAGGACCGCGCGACGGCCTTCCTGTTCGGCGACGGTGCGGGCGCGGTCGTCGTCGGCCCCTCGCAGGAACCGGCCATCGGCCCGACCGTGTGGGGTTCCGAGGGCGACAAGTCCGAGACCATCAAGCAGACCGTTCCGTGGTCCGACTACCGCAACGCCGGTGAGGTCGCGAAGTTCCCGGCCATCACGCAGGAGGGCCAGGCGGTCTTCCGCTGGGCCGTCTTCGAGATGGCGAAGGTCGCCCAGCAGGCGCTGGACGCGGCCGGGATCAGCGCGGACGATCTGGATGTCTTCATTCCGCATCAGGCGAACATGCGGATCATCGACTCGATGGTGAAGACTCTCAAGCTGCCGGAACATGTCACGGTCGCCCGTGACATCGAAACCACCGGTAACACCTCGGCCGCCTCGATTCCGCTCGCGATGGAGCGGCTCCTGGCGACCGGGCAGGCGAAGAGCGGCGACACAGCGCTGGTCATCGGCTTCGGGGCGGGTCTCGTCTACGCCGCGACGGTCGTTACCCTCCCCTAGGCACGTCCGGACAGTTCCGGGCCTGCCGCTTTACCCAATTCCCTCTGCTCAACACCGAAGGAGCGCCACAATGGCCGCCACTCAGGAAGAGATCGTCACCGGTCTCGCCGACATCGTCAACGAGATCGCCGGCATCCCCACCGAGGACGTCCAGCTGGACAAGTCCTTCACCGACGACCTGGACGTCGACTCGCTGTCCATGGTCGAGGTCGTCGTCGCCGCCGAAGAGCGCTTCGACGTCAAGATCCCCGACGAGGACGTCAAGAACCTCAAGACGGTCGGCGACGCTGCCGACTACATCCTCAAGCACCAGGCCTGATCCGGCCGGTCCTGTGTCGCCGCCCGGCGGTGGCGCCGTGATAATTCAGCACCCTCTACACGTGGAGAAAGAATTCCTGTGAGCCCGACCAATCGCACCGTGGTCGTCACCGGTATCGGCGCAACAACACCGCTGGGTGGCGACGCCGCATCGACCTGGGAAGGCCTGCTGGCCGGACGCTCCGGCGTCAAGCCCCTGGAGGGCGAGCGCTTCGCCGAACTTCCCGTCCGCATCGCGGCCCTCGCGGCCGTCGACCCGGGCGACGTACTGCCCCGCCCGCTGGCCCGCAAGCTGGACCGCTCGGCGCAGTTCGCGCTGATCGCCGCTCGTGAGGCGTGGGCCGACGCGGGTTACACCGACAAGGCGGGCGAGGACGACAAGATCCAGCCGAACCGCCTGGGTACGGTCATCGCCTCCGGCATCGGTGGCGTCACGACGCTGCTCGACCAGTACGACGTGCTGAAGGAGAAGGGCGTACGCCGCGTCTCCCCGCACACCGTGCCCATGCTCATGCCGAACGGCCCCTCCGCCAACGTCGGCCTGGAGGTCAACGCCCAGGCAGGCGTGCACACTCCGGTCTCCGCGTGTGCCTCCGGCGCCGAAGCCATCGGTTACGCCGTCGAGATGATCCGTACCGGCCGCGCCGACGTGGTCGTCGCCGGCGGTACCGAGGCGGCCATCCACCCGCTGCCGATCGCGGCCTTCGCCAACATGATGGCGATGTCCAAGAGCAACGAAGAGCCCGAGAAGGCCTCGCGCCCGTACGACACGGGCCGCGACGGCTTCGTCCTCGGTGAGGGCGCGGGCGTCGTCGTCCTGGAGTCGGCCGAATTCGCCGCCGCGCGCGGTGCGCGGGTGTACTGCGAGGTCGTCGGCCAGGGCCTGTCCGCCGACGCCCACCACATCGCGCAGCCCGAGCCGAGCGGCCGCGGCATCGCCGTCGCCATGCAGAACCTGCTCGACGACACCGGCCTCAAGCCGGCCGAGATCGTGCACCTCAACGCGCACGCCACCTCGACCCCGCAGGGCGACGTCGCCGAGATCAAGGCGCTGCGCAAGGTCCTCGGTGACGACCTCGACCACGTGGCGATCTCCGCCACGAAGTCGATGACCGGCCACCTGCTGGGTGGCGCCGGCGGCATCGAGACCGTCGCGACGGTGCTGGCGCTGCACCACCGGACGGCTCCGCCGACCATCAACATCGACGACCTGGACGCCGATGTCGACGCGGACATCGTGCGGGGCGAGCCGAGGGCACTGCCCGAGGGCACGATCGCCGCGATCAACAACTCGTTCGGCTTCGGCGGCCACAACGTGGTCCTCGCCTTCCGCACGGTCTGAGTCCGGCCCCGGCCCCGCCCGCCGGACGGAGTCCGGCACAGCCGCCCGAAGCCTGACCGGCCCCCCAGGGCCGGGCAGTGCGAGGGCCGCACGCAAGAGGGGTCAACTCGTTCGGCTTCGGCGGCCACAACGTGGTCCTCGCCTTCCGTTCGGTCTGATCCGCGACCAGATCCGCGACCGCACACAGCCGGAAGGCCCTGCCGGGAAGCTCCACGCTCTCCCGGCAGGGCCTTCGTCGTTCCTCACGCCAGGTCAGCGCAGGGCGAAGACGGGCGGTTCGCCGTCGGTGTACCGGTTGATGACGACATAGCCGTCGCGGACCGCGAGCATTTCGGCGTCGATCGAGACCGGCGCTTCCTTGCCCAGCGACGTCTTCCGCATAGCGCCCTTCGCCGCGGGGTCGAGTACGACGATGTCCGAGCGGGGCCATCCGGCGGTCAGCGCCGCCACCCGGCCGTCGGGCCGGAGGGTGAGTGCGCCGATGACGCCGAGTTCTCCCGTACGCCACAGCTCCCTGCCGTCCGTGATCGAGTAGCCGGCGACGTACTGGGGCAGAGTGTCGCCCGGCTTCTGCACGGCGGCGACCAGCGTGTCGCCCGCCACGAAGGGACCTTCGGTCATCAGGTCGGCGTCGGACCGTCTGACGTCGAGGTCACCCAGCCGGCCGGAGAACGGCAGGGCCGTGCGCACGGTGCCCCGTTCGTCGAAGGTGAGCACCGCGCGGGTGCCCCGGTCGTCGGTCTCCTGGAAGCCGACCACAGCCGGTTCGACGGAGTACACGGACGCCGTGCCCGCGCTCTCCACCGGCAGCTTCGTGGCCCACTCCTCTTTACCAGTGGCGGTGTCGAGGGCTAGGAGCCGTGCGGTGACGACGCCGTCCGTCTTCGCCGGGCGGCACTCCTCGACGACCAGCGTGCGGGCCGCTGTCGCGCCCACGGCCAGTGCCTCGCAGCGCTCCGGCAGCGGCCGCTTCCACTGTTCGCCGCCGGACTCGGCCGATCGTCCGCGTACCGCTCCGTCCTCCAGGGCGACGGCGGTCGCGCCGCCGAGGGCGATGCCCTTGCCGATCCCTTCGCCCTTGAGCGTCTGCTTCCACAGCGTGGCGCCGTCGTCGAGCCGGACGGCGGCGAGGGTCGCGCAGGGCTTGAGGTGGCGTCCGTAGGCGACCAGGCCTATGCCCTTGGACGGGTGCGCGCTGCGGGCGCACACGGACTCGCGGACCGGCGCCGTGACGTTCCACCGCTCCTTGCCGTCCTTCACCGCGTAGGCGGAGAGGCCGTCGGTACGGACCCGGACGACGCTGTCGCCGACGGACCAGCCGCGCAAGCCCTTGACCGTGGCGGGGCGGTCCAGCGGCGCCTGCCAGGCCATCTCCAGCGGTTCGGCGGCCTTCACCGGCGAGTCGTTTTTCCCCTGTTCGCCACGTATCCACTGATAGCCGAACCAGCCGGGCAGCAGGCCGGCCAGTACTCCGGCCACCACGGCGGCGACAACAGCCCCTCGGCCCGGCGACGTCGCCTTCCCGAGCGCGAAGGCCAGGAGGGCCATACCGCCGAAGGAGAACCCGAATGCCAGGAGAAGCACGGTGACCAGGCCCTCCGGGCACTCGGCCCGGGTGCAGGAGCCGCCGCTCTCCCGGTACAGCGCCGTCCATCCCAGTCCGTGGAAAAGAACGGCCCAGCAGAGCACGACCGATGACAACAGAACAGCGGCGACTCCGACCGCCGGTCGCATACTCACAAGCAACCCCCACAGGTGGTGCACTCGCTGTGCACTGTGGGGCGGAATGTATCCGGCGCCGGATCCGCGCGGTAAGCAGGGGCGGCCGGAGGCGTCAGACGACCTGGTGGAGCCAGCGGACGGGGGCGCCCTCGCCCGCGTATCTGAACGGTTCGAGTTCGTCGTCCCACGGCTTGCCGAGGAGCTTGGCGACCTCGGCCTCCAGGTCGGTCTCGCCGCCCACCGAGCGCGCGAGAGCGGCGCGCAGCCGGTCCTCGGGGATGAGGATGTCGCCGTGCATTCCGGTGACGGCGTGGAAGATGCCGAGGCCGGGGGTGGAGCTGTAGCGCTCGCCCTCGGCCGTGGGGCACGGTTCGGCCGTCACTTCGAAGCGCAGCAGGTGCCAGCCGCGCAGGGCGGAGGCGAGTTTGGAGGCCGTGCCCGGCTGGGCCTGCCAGGAGAACTCGGCTCTCCACGTGCCGGGCGAGGCCGGCTGTCTGATCCAGTCGAGATTTACCCGCACGCCGAGTACGCCCGCTACTGCCCATTCGACGTGCGGGCACAGCGCGCGCGGTGCGGAGTGAACGTACAGAACTCCACGTGTCGTCACCGGGACCTCCAGTGTGGGACGAGGTTCGCCTTCCCCAGCGGCCTCGCGCCCGTACCGCCTCTTCCCGGTCGGCTCCCGAGGTTGTCAACAGTAAACAGCATCGGGAGTTAATCTCCTGAAAAGGGACAGTATGTGACGTGATGTAATTTACCGGAGCCCCGGATGGGTGAGGGCTGCTGGTTCGACGGGGAAAAACTACCGTGCGGCGGCGTCCGACGGGTGACGTACTGTCGGTCCGGGGGGCCGGAAACACGAAGCTTTCACTCGGCAGGACGCCAGTACGACGCCATCGAGGGGATCACGGGATGCGGGTACGCCGCCGACCATGCCGCCGCGAGCGCCGGTCTCGCGCCGCCGTCGCCACCGCGACGGCGGCGCTGTTCGTCCTCCTGGGCGCGCTCACCGGGTGCGACGCGGCGGACGACGCGGACGGGGGCGCCTCGCAGGCGGCGCGCCGGCCCTCCCCGAAGCCCACGTTCATCTGGGACCGCAGCCCGGCGTCCATCGCGGCTGTCGGCGATTCCATCACGCGCGGTTTCGACGCGTGCACGGTACTCGCGGACTGCCCCGAGGTGTCGTGGGCGACAGGTACGGACGCCACGGTGCGCAGCGTGGCGTGGCGGCTGCTCGGCGAGGCGGGCGCGGTCGGGCGTACCTGGAACCATGCGAAGTCGGGGGCGCGGATCGCCGAGCTGCCGGAGCAGATGACGCGGGCGGTCGCGGACAAGCCGGAGCTGGTGACGGTCATGGTGGGGGCGAACGACGCCTGCCGTGACGACGTGTCGCACATGACGTCGGTGGCTGATTTCCGGACGTTTTTCGAGACGTCGGTGAAGAAGCTGCGCAGCGAGCTGCCCAAGTCGCAGCTGTACGTGTCGAGCGTGCCCGATCTGAAACGGCTGTGGTCCGAGGGGCGCGGGAACGCGCTGGGCAAGCAGATCTGGAAGCTGGGGATCTGCCAGTCGATGCTGGGCTCCCCGGACGCGATGGACGCGGTGGCGGTGGCGCGGCGCGAGTCGGTGCAGGAGCGGGTCGTGGCGTACAACAAGGTGCTGAGGGATGTGTGCGGGCGGGACGCGCGCTGCCGGTACGACGGCGGGGCGGTCTTCGAGTACCGGTTCACCGGCGAGCAGTTGAGCCAGTGGGACTGGTTCCACCCGAGCAAGAACGGGCAGCAGCGGCTGGCGGAGATCGCGTACCGGAATATCACGGCCAAGGAGCCTCCGGCGTAAGTCGCTTAGGCTCTCGGATCATGAACGCGGAACTCGACGGGGAACTCTTCGGCACACTCGACGACGGCACACCCGTCCACCGCTGGGTCCTGGAACGGGACGGGGTGGTGGTGCGCGTTCTGACGTACGGCGGGATCGTCCAGTCGGTGGAGGTGCCGGACCGGGACGGGCGCGTGGGCGGCGTGGCGGTCGGATTCGATCGCCTCGCGGGCTATCTGGAATGTCCCGGCCCGTACTTCGGGGCGCTGGTCGGGCGGTACGCGAACCGGATCGCGGGCGGGTCCTTCACGCTGGACGGGCGGACGTACACCCTGGCGCGCAACGGTGGCCCGAACAGCCTGCACGGCGGCGAGCGCGGCTTCGACAAGCGGGTCTGGGACGCGGAGTCCCTCTCCTCGCACGGGGTGCGGCTCTCGCGGATCAGCCCCGACGGCGAAGAGGGCTTCCCCGGGCGCGTCGAGGTCTCGGCGACGTACACGCTGGAGGAGGGCGGGGCGCTGCGGATCGACTACCGGGCGGTGACGGACGCGCCGACCGTGGTGAATCTGACGAATCACACGTACTGGAGTCTCGGGGGTGGCGGCCCGTACGAGCTGCGACTCGCGGCGGGGGCGGTGACGCCGGTGGACGGTGGCGGGATACCGACCGGGGAGATCCGGGCGGTGGCGGGGTCACGGTTCGACTTCCGGGAAGCGCGGGTGCTGGGTGGCGGGCTCGACCACAACTTCGTGCTGGACAAGGGTGTTACGGGCGGGGCCGAGGTGGTGGGCGAGCTGTACGACCCGGGGTCGGGGCGGGTGGTGACGGTCGCCACGACGGAGCCGGGGTTGCAGGTGTATACGCCGGACGGGTTCGACGGGGTGGCGCTGGAGACCCAGCACTTCCCCGACTCGCCGAACCGGCCGGAGTTCCCGTGCGTGGTGCTGCGACCGGGCGAGGTCTTCACTTCGGCGACGGTGTACGGGTTCGGGGTGCGGGGGGAGTAGTGCGGGCCTGTTCTCAAACGCCGGACGGGCTGATTGTTCAGCCCGTCCGGCGTTTGAGGAGCGGGGCCTGGGGTCGGAGCCCCGGTTCGGGAAGAGGCGGGGTGGGGAAAAGGCCCCCGCAGGAGCTCAGCCCTGGAGGTCCAGGGTCGCCGTCAGGCGCGTGTCGGCAATCGAACGGCCGGTTCGAACCTCGTACACACCGGGGACGAACGACCAGCTGTCGGACCGCTCGTCCCAGATCTCGAACGCACGGGGCGGCAGCGCGATCTCAGCCTCCGCCCACTCCCCCGCCCCCACCTCAACGCTCGCGAACCCCGCCAGCCACCGCACCGGCCGCTCCACGGAGTCCGCCAGCGGGGCCAGGTAGACCTGGACCACCTCGCGTCCGGTGCGGTGCCCGGTGTTGCGTACGCGCACCTTGGCCGTCGCCGGGGTCACCTCCAGGGACTCGTACTCCCAAGTGGTGTAGCCCAGGCCGTGCCCGAACGCGTACGCCGGCGCGACGCCCGCCTTGTCCCAGGCGCGGTATCCGACGAACAGCCCTTCCCTATAGTGCAGTTCGCCGTCCGTCGGCACAACCTCCGTAACCGGAACATCGGCCAGGGCCACCGGCCAGGTCGTCGGCAGCCGCCCGCCCGGCTCGGCCACGCCGAGCAGCACGTCGGCGAGTGCCGCGCCGCCCTCCTGGCCGGGGAACCAGCTGAGCAGCACCGCGGCCACGTCCTCCCGCCACGGCATCTCCACCGGTGAACCGGAGTTGACGATCACCACGGTGTTCGGGTTGGCGGCGGCCACCGCGCGGACCAGATCGTCCTGGCGGCCCGGGAGGCTCAGGTCCGTACGGTCGAAGCCCTCAGACTCGACGCGTTCGGTCGTGGCGACCACGACGACCGCGGTGTCGGCGTCCCGCGCCGCTTCGACGGCCTCTGCGATCAGCTCGTCGGCGTCGCGCTGCGGCGCTCCGTGCAGGAACGAGAACATGACCGCCGGAAGCGGCGCGTCGTCCGTCGCGCCGACGGGGTGGACAAGCGAGACCTCCACCGGTTCGCCCGCAGTGAGGTGGACGCGGCCGCGCTCGGCCGGGGCGCCGAAGAACGCCTCGAAGGGGTCGGACGCGTCGGACATCGCCTGAACGCCGTCGTAGAGGACTTCGCCGGCGACGGTCAGGGTGAAGGCGCCCAGGCCGCGCGTGCCGAAGGCGTGCTCGCCGCTTTCGCGCGGGGTGAAGGTGCCCTTGACCTCGACGCTGTGGAGGGTCCCGTAGGTGACGCCGTCGGGCAGGTCGTCGCCGATCCACTGCACCTGACCGCCGGGGAGCGAGCGGCTGCCGATGACGGCGCCGGTGGCGTCGCGGCAGACGGCGTGGAGGGCGAAGCCCTTGGCGGCGGGGCTGAGTTCGTCGCTGGGGTCGGCCCCGACGGCGTACGTCAGCGTGGCGTCCGACAGCGCGGCGGCGAGGCCGTCGAGAGGGGCGACGACGCGCTCGGGAAAGACGGTGGCGGACCCGCCGCCGAGAACGCGCGCGTCGCGGGCCGCCGCGCCGATGAGGGCGAGCTTGCGGGTCTGCGAGGGGTCGATGGGGAGGGTGTGGTTCTCGTTGCGTACGAGGACGAAGGCGCGGGAGGCCACCTCGCGTGCCAGCGCCTGGCCGTCGACCGTCTCCGGCAGTTCGGTGACGACGGGCGGGGCGCCTTCCAGGATGCCGACGCGGGCCGCGAGCCGCAGGACGTTGCGTACGGCGTCGTCGACCACGGCCTCGTCGACCTTGCCCGCGCGGACCGCGCCGGCGAGCGCGTCGCCGTAGACGGTGGTGGGGCCCGGCATGGCGACGTCGAGGCCGCCTTCGATGTCACCGGTGGTGGAGCGGGCGGCCATCCAGTCGGAGACGATGTAGCCGTCGAAGCCCCACTCGCCGCGCAGCACCTCGTTCTGGAGGTAGCGGTGCTCGGTCATCGTCACGCCGTTGACCTGGTTGTACGCCGCCATGATGCCCCAGGGGTGGGCGTTCTTGACGATGGCTTCGAAGGGCGCCAGGTACAGCTCGCGCAGCGGGCGCGAGGTGATGATGTTGTCGACGGTGAAGCGGTCGGTCTCGGCGTCGTTGGCGACGAAGTGCTTGACGGTGGTGCCGACGCCGCCGTCCTGAACACCCTTCACGTAACCGGAGCCGATCGCGCCGGTGAGGTACGGGTCCTCGGAGTAGCACTCGAAGTGCCGGCCGCCGAGCGGCGAGCGGTGCAGGTTCACGGTCGGGGCGAGGAGGACGTGCACGTCCTTGCGGCGGGCCTCCTGGGCGAGGAGGCGGCCGGCGCGGCGGGCGAGCTCCGGGTCCCAGGTCGCGGCGAGCGCTGTGGGAGACGGCAGTGCGATCGACGGGTCGTCGGCGGTCCAGCGGACGCCGCGCACGCCGACCGGGCCGTCGGACATGACCAGGGACCGCAGGCCGATCTCGGGGAGCGCGGGCAGCGACCACATGTCCTGGCCGCCGAGCAGCTTCGCCTTGGCGTCGAGACCGAGTTTGCCGAGGGCCGCTTCGACGGCCTCTTCGCGCATCCGGTCGGGGTCGGTGTCCTGGGTGGTGGGTTCGGCTGCCACGGACGTACCTCCTCATTGAAGTCCTGCTGGGTGTCTCCGGTTCCTCCATCGTCACGCGTTTACCTGTAGAGCGGTAGGGTTTGTTATTCATTCGTGATGCGACGGGATGGCGTACCGTCCTGCCAGCAGGCAAACAGGGGAAGGAACCAGGACGATGGCAAGGGCCAGGAGCGAGGAGCGACGGGCGGAGATTCTCCGCGCGACCCTCGAAGTGATCGCCGAACGCGGCTACCGGGGGGCGTCGCTCAGCGCGGTCGCCGAGCGCGTCGGCCTGACCCAGCAGGGGCTTCTCCACTACTTCCCCACGAAAGACGACCTGCTCGTCGCCGTGCTCGAAGAGCGCGACCAGTGGGACACCGGCGGCTCCGGGCGCAGCGCGGGGGCGTGGCGGCTGGATCTGCTCGACTCGCTCGTGGAGTACAACGCGATGCGTCCCGGCATCGTGCAGACCTTCTCCGCGCTGCTCGGCGAGAGCGTGACCGAGGACCATCCGGCGCGGGACTTCTTCACCCACCGCTACACCCAGGTCCGCGCCGGCATGGCGGCCGCCCTGCGTACGGAATACGGCGATGTGCTGCCCGGCGGGCTCACGCCGGAACAGGCGGCGCCGCTGCTGGTGGCGGTCATGGACGGGCTCCAGTACCAGTGGCTGCTCGACCCGCGGTCGGTGGACATGCCGGCCGCCTTCCGTGACTTCCTCTCCCTACTGCGACGCTCGCCCGCCCCGTAGCGCAAGTCACGGGCGTACCGAAATACTTCCGCCACCCGACGGAAGGATCACCGTGTCACCGATACGCCCCCGCCACGCGTCACTTGGCCTTGCTCTCATCACCCTCGCGTCGCCGCTTCTCGCGGTGCTGCCCGCAGCAGCGGCAGCGGAGCCGAAGGCAACCCCTGCGGCGACCGTCGAGGAACAGCGGCTGGAGCGGGCCGCCCCGCAGGAGATCCTGCGGCGCAGCGGGTTCGACACCGTGGCGGCGGATTTCGCCGAGACCCTGGGCGAGGCGCGGTCGTACGCCGCTGCCGAGCGGGCCGTCGTACGGCACGGATCGCGGCTGTGGCAGCGGGCCGTGGACCGGGCGCAGGGCAGGGGCCCGGCGGGCGGAGACCTGAGCCGGGACGACGACCGGCCGCTGTACTGGGCGCGGCTGGGCATGACGCTCGAACTGCGCCAGTGGCAGGCGCCGTTCGGGATCGGCGAGGCGGCGCGGGTGAAGCTGCTCGACCGGCTGGAGCGGTCGTCGCGCGGCCAGGACGCGATCCGCTTCCCGGCGGGCAAGGGCATGAAGCGGGTGCTCGTCACCGGCTTCGACCCGTTCACGCTGGACCGGGACGTGCGCATCAGCAACCCGTCGGGCGCGACGGCGCTCGCGCTGGACGGCACGGTCGTACGGACGGCCGACGGCCCCGCGCGGATCGAGACGGCCGTCTTCCCCGTCCGGTGGCAGGACTTCGCCGACGGCACGGTCGAGCGGACGCTGCGCCCGCACCTGCCGCACCTCGACCTCTTCGCCACCGTGAGCCAGGGCAGGGTCGGGCGGATCGACGTCGAGCGCTTCAACGGGGCGTGGCGCGGGGGCTTCCCGGACAATGAGAACGTCTCGCGCAAGGAAACCGTTCCGGTGAGCGATCCGGCCTCGCAGCCGCAGTGGACGGCGACGACGCTTCCGTACAGGGAGATCGTGGCCGCGGACACCGGCCGCTTCCCGGTGTACGACAACACCTCCGTGACCGAGATCCCGGCGGGCGCGACGGCTCCCGTGGTCCGGCCGGGCGGTCCGACCGCCGGCTCAACCGCCCGCGCGGGCGGGGGCGGCGACTACCTCTCCAACGAGATCGCGTACCGCGCGACGCTGCTGCGCGACCGCCTGGGCCTGGACGACCTGCCCGGCGGCCATGTGCACACGCCGGTGCTCCAGTTCGGGGCGGGCAACACGACCGAGGTGACGGACCCGGACTTCGTACGCAACCGGCTGGACATCGTCGCGCAGGTGCGGGCGATCGTAGTCACGGCCCTATGCCACCAACGGTGGTAACATTGATGGCATGAGTGGGACCACACGCAAGTACTCGATCAGCATCCCGGAAGACCTCGCCGAGACCGTCCGCGCCCAGGTAGGCCCCGGCGGGTTCTCCGCCTATGTCACGGAGGCCCTCAGAGACCGCGTCGCCATGGACAAGCTGACCGAGATCGTCGACGATCACGAGTCCCGCCACGGTGCCTTCACCGACGATGAGCTGGCGCGCGCCGACGCTCTGCTCGCAGACACCACCGAGCACCGGAACGAGGGCCGATCCGCGGCATGACAGCTCCGCTCGTCGGCACACTCGTCCTGGACTGCGAGGGCCTCTCCAAGCTGGTCAATGACGACCGTGGGGTCACAGCGCTGGTCCGGCGCGCACGGGACAACGGCGCGCACGTCGTGACCAGCACTGTCACACCGGTAGAGGCCCGGCACCCCGGCGTACGTCAGGCACGGTTCGACTGGGTGCTGTCGCGCATCGACCTGGTGCCCGTCAGCGACGACATCTCCCGAGCCGCATCCAAGCTGCTCGCTATAGCCGGTCTCCACGGCCACAAGTACGCGCTCGACGCGATCCTCTCGGCGACCGCGCTCGGGTGCCCCGGACCCGTCGTCGTCCTGAGTTCAGACCCCGGGGACATCACCATGCTGTGTGGACCACGGGTGCGCGTCGTCAAGGTGTGACGCACCACTCAGCGGGCGAAGCCGAGGGTGACTCCGAGGCCGACCAGTACCGAGCCGATGGCACGGTTGAGCGCCTTCTGGCGGCGCAGCATGGCCGTGCGCAGCCGGGAGTCGGAGAAGAAGAGCGCGATCGCGCCGAACCACCCGAAGTGCGCGGCCGACATGAACAGGCCGTAGCCCGCCTGCTGCCACACCGGGGTCTCCGGGCCGACCACCTGGGTGAAGGTGGAGACGACGAAGAGGGTGGTCTTCGGGTTGAGGACGTTGGTGAGGAAGCCGGAGCGCAGCGCGCCGAGCGGGCCGAGTTCCGGCTTCGAGTCCAGGTCGACGGTGAGGTCGGAGCGGGCGATGAAGGTCCGCACACCGATGTAGACGAGATACGCCGCGCCCGCCAGCTTGATCGCGGTGAAGAGCTCGGTCGACGAGGCGATCAGCAGTCCGACGCCGAGCATCGTGTACGTCACGTGGACGAGGACTCCCGCGGCGACTCCTGCTGCCGCGAAGAGGCCGGTCGTACGCCCGTAGAGGCAGCTGTTGCGGACGACCATCGCGAAGTCGGCGCCCGGGCTGATGACCGCGAGGAGCGTGATGACGGCTACGGCTATCACTTCTGTCATGGGGTGATGTTTGCCGCCCCGCGTCGGCCGATCAAGCGCTATTCGGATAATGGTCCGCATGTTGGTCGCAGCGGCACAGTTCACGTCCGAGCCCGGTTCCGTCGACGCGAACGCGCGCCGGATGGCGGCGTATGTCCGGAAAGCCGCCGGGCGCGGAGCACGCGTCACCGTCTTCGCCGAACTCGCCCTGACCGGGTACGAGCTCGAACTGCTCACCCGTTACGACAAGCAGCACCTGTACGAGCAGGAGCGCGAGGTCTTCGCGCCGGGCACGGGCGACGGGCGGTTCGAGCTGGACGGTGTGCGCTTCGCGCTGGCGACGTGCTTCGACAACCACTTCCCGGAAGTCGCGGAACGGGCGGCTGACGACAAGTGCCTCGTCTATCTGGCGAGTTCGCTGTAGTGGAAGGGCAACGGTGAACGGCAGCGCCTCGCCGTCTATCCCTCACTCGCGAAGGATTACGGGCTGTACGTCGTCCTGGCCAATCACGTGGGCCCGGCCGGGCCGGACGACGGCTGCGGGCTGAGCGCGGTGTGGGGACCCGACGGTACGGTTCTGGCCGAGGCGGCGCCGGACGCGGCGGGCCTCGTGCCGGCCGGCGTACCTACGCCGTGAGGGGCGGCAGCGTCGCCACGTCGTCCGCGTCGGCCGACGGCTCCTCCAGCAGGTCACGCGTCATCAGCGTCGCGCCGGCCACCGCGCCCGGCATCAGGAAGACGGCGACCAGCGGCACGAGGAACGCGAGGGTGAGCGGGACGCCGAAGCCGAGGGTGAGCAGGCGGCGGCCACGCAGCAGGGTGAGGCGCTGCTTCAGCTCGACGCGGCGGCGCTGGAGGGCCACCGCCGCCAGCTCCTCCGCGAGGAAGAACCCGGAGACGCAGAAGCCGACCACAGGGACGACGGTCTGGCCGACGACGGGGATGAAACCGCAGGCGAAGAGCAGAACGCCGTACAGCACCACCCGGCTGAGGACGCGCACGCTGTCGCGGGCGGAGATCCACAGTTCCCGGATCAGCGGGAGGCCGGACTCGGGGGCGGTGCCATCGGGGGAGACGGAGCGGTCGACGCGCTCGGACAGTTCCTCGTAGAAGGGCTGGCCGACGAGCAGCGTCACGGCGGTGAAGGTGATCACCGCGAGGAACAGCGCGAGGGCGAAGAGCAGGGCGGTCAGCGCACCCCGGAAGAGGCCGAGCCAGGGCGAGCCCCAGTCGTCGGCGAAGGGGGTGGCCCAGGCGGTGAAGTCGTCGGCGCCGTAGGCGAGCCCGATGAGGGCACCGACGTACAGCACGAAGGTCACCAGGCCGGGCAGCAGCCCGAAGCCGTAGGACTTGCCGTGCCGGCCGACCCACCGCTGGCCCTTCATCAGATAACCGAAGCCAACCCCGAGATCACGCATGCGAACAGCCTATCTACTGGCCGAGGCGGAGCTGATACCGCGTACCCGGCTTGCCGTCCAGGTCGATGCCGCCGACCGGGACGAAGCCGTTGCGGGTCAGGACCGTGTGGGAGGCGGGGTTGTCGGTCGTGGTGGCGGCGGTGAGGGCGGTGAGGGCGTATTCGGTGGCGGCGCGTGCTCGGATTTCCCGTACGGCGGCGACGGCCAGGCCGCGGCCGGTGGCGTGTTCGGCGATGCGGTAGCCGAGGTCGGCGGTTCCGTCCGTGACGTCGACCAGGTTGACGCGACCGAGGACCGTGCCGTGGTCGTCCAGGAGCAGGTGGAAGTGGCACAGGCCGGTGTCCTGCTCGGCGAGCAGGGCGGCGTGCCGGGCCGGGAAGTGGGTGAAGTAGTCGTCGCCGCGGTCGGGCACGGACCGCGCGAAGTAGGCGCGGTTCTCCAGCTCGAAGGCGAGAAGGGCCTGGGCGTGATCCTCGCGCAGTCGTGTCAGGTTCGCGTTCATCGGCAGAGTCGGCATGGCTCAACGCCCCCTTGTAGTTGCGGGATTCGACAGGTAGACCCTGCGTACCGATCATCTCTGATCGCTTCCGACGCACCCGGAGATACGCATGGGCACAGGCATACCAAGACCTCTTCTCATCACCACCGCCGCCATGGCGTCCGCAGTCCTGCTCTTCCCCGTCCCCGCCACCGCCCAGCCCGGCCCTCCTCCCGGCGGCGGTGACGGGCACGGCGTTCACCGGGAGCGGGCCGCCGCCGGGCAGGGGCAGGCGGCGCGTACCCCGGCGGGCGCCGCCGCGACGGCGCTCGACGCCGGACGGGCGTCCGCCGGTGCGCGGCAGGGCGGCGGCGGGTATCCGCGCCGTACCCACCTGACCCCGCCCGCACCGAATCCAGCCGACAAGTCCATCAAGCTGGGCCTCACGCCGTACCACTCCATCGCCCCCAAGCTCAACGAGCTGCAGAAGCTGGGCAGCGATCGCGTCAGCGTCGAGGTCGCCGGGCGGTCCGCCGGCGGGCATCAGCTGTATCTGGTGACGCTCACCGCGCCGGAGAGCGACCGCGAGGCCCGTGAGCAGGAGCGGATGCGGGAGATCATTGAGAATTCGCCGGCCGCCGCCGCCAAGGACCGGCGTATCAAGGCCTCTTACAAAGCACCGGTGTTCATCAACAACAACATCCATGGCAATGAGTGGGAGGGCACGGACGCCGCCCTCGAACTCATCGAGGACCTGGCGAAGGCGAAGGACCGCAAGACCGCCGACCTGCTGGCGAAGACCCGTATCTATCTCAATGTGACCGCCAATCCCGACGGTCGGATCGCGGGCACCCGCGCGAACGCCAACGGCTTCGACCTCAACCGGGACTTCATCACCGCCACCCAGCCCGAGGCGCGCGCGATCCGGCAGATCGCCATCGACAAGCAGCCGGCCGTCATGATCGACCTGCACGGGTACGTCAACGGCACGCTGATCGAGCCGACGACCCCGCCGCACGGCGAGAATTACGAGTACGACCTCTTCCTCAAGAATTCCTACGCCAACGCCCTGGGGATGGAGGCCGCCGTCAACGGCCTCGGTTATACGGCGGCGAAGGACGGCGTCGAGCCCGCCGTCATCCCCTTCCGCGACCAGGAGGAGGGCTGGGACGACTGGCCGCCGATCTTCACGCCGCAGTACATGCCGTTCCAGGGCGCGGTCGCGGCGCACACGGTCGAGTTCCCGATGCAGGTCAACAACCGGTCGTACGACACGCTGCCGGTCACTGAGCTGCGTCGCAGGGCCGCTATCAATACGGACATAGCGGGCGCGGCGATGCGCGCGACCCTCGATTACACGGCCGAGAAGCGGTCTTCGGTCGTGGCCGACCAGATCGAGACGTTCCGGCGCGGCTCGGTGGGTGCCGCGCAGGTGCCGGTGTCGCAGGAGACGGTTCCGGGCGTGCCGGGGATCGGCCCGGAGGACGTCTACACGACGGACTTCCCGCGGGCGTACGTCGTCCCGGCGGGGCGCGGTCAGCGCTCCGCGACGGCGGCGGCCCGGCTCGTCGACCACCTGGTCGCCAATGACGTGCGGGTCGAGCGCGCGCGCCGGGACTTCCGGCTCGGCGGGCGGTCGTACGAGGCCGGTTCGTACGTCGTCGACATGCGCCAGCCCAAGCGGGGTCTGGCCAATGTGATCCTGCACGAGGGCCGGGACATCAGCGCGGACGTCTCAACGATGTACGACATCTCGGGCTGGAGCCTCGGTCTGCTGTGGGGCGCGAGCGTGGAGAAGGTGCAGAAGGCTCCGGGTGGGGTGGATGTTCCGGGGCGTACGGTCCGTGCCGCGTCGCCGGCCGGTTACGTCGCTCCGCGCGGCGACCTCTCGCTGCGGCTCGACGATCCCCGGGAGCTGGCCGCGCTCAACTCCCTGCTCCGGGACGGGGTTCAGGTGCGGCGTACGGCCGACGGCAGCGTGCTCGTGCCCGCCTCGGCCCGCAAGAAGGCCGCCACGCTCGCGGGCCGGTTCGGCGTCGCCTTCCACGCCACCAAGGCCAAGGGGGTCGCCGCGCTGCACCGCACGCGGGTCGTGGCGGCGGTCACACCCGGCGAGCTGTTCGCGCTGCGCGAGATGGGCTTCGAGGTCCTGCCGGTCTCGACGGCGGCGCTCAACGCCGGCTCGTTCGACTGGTCCGCGGCGGACGTGCTGTTCGTGTCGTCCGGGCTGGAGTACGGGAAGCTCGACGCGGCCGCGCGCGGCGCGTTCGACGCGTTCGTCGCCGGGGGCGGCGGCGTGGTCGGGCGCGGCTCGGCGGGGGCGGCGCTCAACGCCGAAGCCGGGCTGCTGGCGGCAAAGCCGGTCGAGGGCAACGGGGACGCGAACGGCGTCGTCCGGGTCGTCAACGCGGGCGGTCCAGTGACGGGCGGCGCGCCGGAACACACCTTCGTCTACTCACCGATGTGGTTCACCGACCTCGGTCCGGGCGTCCGCGTCGACCAGTCGTACGGCGCCGGGAACCCGCTCGTGTCGGGCCACTGGCGGGCGGCGCAGGACGGCGGCGGCGGGCCGCGGGACGCGGCCGGCAAGGCGGCTGTCGTCAGCGGTACGTCGGCGAAGGGCGGCGCGGGTGTCGTGCTGTTCGGTACGGAGCCGCTGTTCCGGGCGCACCCGAAGGGCGCTTTCGCGCAGGTCGGGCGGGCGCTGATGAACTCGGCGGGCTGATCCGGGATCAGGATCGCCCCGCACCCGTCCAGCCCCTCCGGCGGCTGCGGCGAAGGGCCGCACCCCTTGCGCGGGGTGCGGCCCTTCGGGGGGCACGCAGTGCGAGCGGCGTCCGGCGTCAGACGAGCGCCAGCTCGACCTTGATGTTGCCACGGGTCGCGTTCGAGTACGGGCACACCTGGTGCGCCTTCTCCAGCAGATCCCGCGCAGTCGCCTCATCCACGTTCGGGATGCTCGCGCTGATCGCGACCTCAAGCCCGAAGCCACCGTTCGCGTTCGAGCCGATCCCGACCTTCGCGGTCACGGTCGAGCCGGAGATGTCCACCTTCTCCTTGCGCGCGACAACACCCAGCGCACCCTGGAAGCACGCGCTGTAACCGGCGGCGAAGAGCTGCTCCGGGTTGGTGCCGGCGCCGCTGCCGCCCATTTCCTTCGGCGGGTTGACGACAACGTCCAGCTTGCCGTCGTCCGTCGCGACGCGGCCGTCACGGCCGTTCTCGGCGGTGGCGACAGCGGTGTACTTCACGTCTATGTCGAGAATGGTCATGCTGAGGTATTCCTCCTGCTTTGTACGCCGCGACTCGCGCCCACGACCGCGACGGCTGATGGCGAGCTTATCGGGTGAGCGAAACGATCATCTTGCCGGTGTTCTCGCCACGCAGCAGACCGACGAACGCGTCGTAGCCGTTCTCGATGCCCTCGACGACCGTCTCGCTGTACTTGAGCTCACCCGTGCGGATCCAGCCCGAGACATCCTCGACGAACTGCGGCTGGAGCGCGGTGTGGTCGCCGACCAGAACACCCTGGAGCCGCAGTCGCTTGCCGATGATCAGCGCCATGTTGCGCGGGCCCGGTGTGGACTCCGTGTTGTTGTACTGCGCGATCATGCCGCAGATGGTGGCGCGGCCGTGCACGTTCAGTGAGCCGATGGCGGCTTCGAGGTGGTCGCCGCCGACGTTGTCGAAGTAGACGTCGATGCCGTCCGGCGCGGCCTCGCGCAGCTGTTCCGCGACCGGCCCGTTCTTGTAGTTGAAGGCGGCGTCGAAGCCGAGGTCCTCGACGAGGTGCTTGACCTTCTCGTCGGAGCCCGCCGAGCCGATGACGCGCGAGGCGCCCCGCAGCTTCGCCATCTGGCCGACCTGGCTGCCGACGGCGCCGGCCGCGCCGGAGACGAAGACGGCGTCGCCCTCCTTGAAGGAGGCGACCTCGAAGAGGCCCGCGTAGGCGGTGAGGCCCGTCATGCCCAGGACGCCGAGGTAGGCGGAGAGCGGGGCGAGCGCGGCGTCGACCTTGGTCGCGTGCTTGGCGGGTACGTCGGCGTACTCGCGCCACCCGAGACCGTGCAGGACGTGGTCGCCGACGGCGAACCGCTCGTCGGCGGAGGCGATGACCTCGCCGACCGCGCCGCCGTCCATCGGCTGGTCCAGCCTGAAGGGCGGGACGTACGACTTCACGTCATTCATCCGGCCGCGCATATAGGGGTCGACCGAGAAGTGGAGGTTGCGGACCAGGATGCGACCCTCGGCCGGCTCGGTCACGGGGGCCTCGCGCAGCACGAAGTCCTCCGGCTTGGGCCAGCCGTGCGGGCGGGCGACGAGGTGCCAGGAGCGGCCGGTCGTGGGCAGTGCGGTCATGGGGGTGCGACCTCCTTGGAAAAGCTTCATGTACTGAAACAACCATGCGCCTGGATATTTAAGATTGTCAAGTAAATGGGTAGGATGGCATGCATGGCCCCTCGTACAGACCCTCTGACCCTCGAAGTCGTCGAGCTCATCGGCGAGGTCGTGTCCCGCTACCACGAGGAGTACGACGAGGCCGCGGCCGAGCACGCACTCACCGGCGCCCAGGCGCGCGTGCTGGGGCTGCTGTCCATCGAGGCGATGCCCATGCGGCGCATAGCGAAGAAATTGAAGTGCGAGCCGTCGAATGTCACCGGCATCGTCGACCGGCTGGAAGCGCGCGGGCTGGTCGAGCGGCAGCCGGACCCGGCCGACCGGCGCGTCAAACTCGCCGCCGCCACGGAGGACGGGCTGCGGACCGCGGCCAGGCTGCGCGAATCGCTGAGCTTCGCGCGAGAACCGTTGGGCGAGCTGTCGGACGACGAGCGCACCGCGCTGCGTGACCTGCTGAAACGGATGCTCGGGCACTGACCCTCGGGTCAGCCGGGCCGGTTCCGGCTCAGGTGCACCACCACAGGAACTGGTCGCAGGTCTCGGTCGGCGTGGGCTGCGGCGGCGTCGGATCGGGTGCGGGGTCCGGGTCCGCGGACGACGCCGGCGGCGGTGGGGGCGGCGGCGCGGGCTCGGGAGCGGACGACGCGCCGCCCCGCGGCTCCGACGGCGCGCCACCGGGCGCCCACTGCGGATTGGACGCGGTTGCGGTGGCGGTGGCGGCGTCCGTGGCCTTCGCCGACGCGGACTTCGAAGGCTTGGCGGACGGCGAGCTGCTGCCCGAGGCGGAGGCCGAGGCCGAGGCGGAACGCGCCGACGCCGACGGATCCACCTCCACACTCCCGGTCCCGCCGGTGCCGGCGGTCCCCCCGGCACCGGCCGCGGTCGGCCGGCTCGCGGCACCCTCGCCGTCGCCTTCGCCGTCGCCTTCGCCTTCGGCTTCGTCCTCACCGTCTATGGCACCGGACACCCACCCCTCGCCCCCGGACTCCGTGGCGAGCTCGGCCAGGCTCAGCACGCCGCCGGCCAGCACCAGGCCCATGCAGACGAGGACCGCTTTGCGGCCCCGGCGACGGTGCGCCCTGCGGGCACTACGGGCCCTGCGGGCACTATTCGCACGCCGGGCGGCGCGGCCGGGGGCGGCGGCCGGGGCGGGATCGGCGGGCGCGGCGGCGGCTTCTTCGTGACCGTAGTCACCGTCGTCAACGTCGTAGTGGTCACTGCTGTCGTAACGGTCGTCGTGGCCATAACCAGCGTGGTGGCCGTCGTGACGGGCGTCGTGTTCCGAGGGCGCCTCGGGGGCGGCGTGGCCGAGGTCACCGACGGGGGCTCCGCATCCGGCACAGGCCAGAGCGCCGTTGAGGTGCCTGCGGCAGGAGTAGCAGTAGTCCATGGCGCACGCAGGCTATGCGTCCCACGGTCAACATCGGGAACCGGTCCTGTGAGAATCTTGTGTGGAAGCGCGTATACCACGGCGTGTCAGCAGGGCAGGGCAGGATGGACGTATGCATACGGGCACGCATCCGGGCACACATCCCTTCGGGCCGCTCGATTTCCAGCTGGTGCTGTTGCGCCGGATGGCCGACCACCAGCCCGACCTGGTCGAGGACGCCCGCCGCGAGCTCGGAGTGACGCTCGCGGACATGCGCGAGGCCAATCGCCGCTGGCAGGCCATGGTGCGTTCGCCGCGGGCGCGCGGCTCCGTGGCGCGCTACCGCTCCGTGCTGGGTCCGCCCGACACATCCGTACGCCGCAGGATCGGCGACCTGGAGTGCGACGCCCTGACCTGGCCGGTGCCGCTCTGGCCCGGCCTGCGCTTCGAGGTGCTCACCGCGCCGGGTGGCGCCGTATGGAACGAATGGCTGGTACGTGCCCCCGGCACCCCGGCCCCCGAGCTGCGTACGGCCGACGACCTGCGCCCGTGGTCGTGCACCGTCGACGAGGTGGCCCGCGCCTTCCCGCCGGCTCGCCCGATGGAGGGAACGGCGCCGACCCGGTGGCGGCTCGGGCTGACGCTGCCCGACGGTAAACCGTGCGTCGCGGAGTTCACCTGGGGTTTGCTGCAGCGCGTCGGCCTTCCTGACGGCCCGTAACCTAGGCCGGACCGGCGCAGAAGGCCGCGGCCGGGCGTCCACCCGCCCCTGGCACGGTGTCAGCTCGTACGCCCGACCGGCTCACCCAGCGCGCGCCCGGCCACCGGCCCCCGCACGATGCGAAGCAGGACCGGCACCCGCCGGTCCGTCAGCGCTCTCGGGAGAACCTGCCGTGACCGTCAGTCTTGAGCAGTTGCGCCGTTGCCATATCGCCGTCGATCTCGGGGCCGCCAGGACCCGGGTTTTCGTGAAGGGTGTCGGGCTCGTCGTCGACGAGCCGAGTGTGGCCGCCGTGAACACCCGCACCGGCGCGCTCATCGCCGTCGGTGCCTTCGCCGAACAGATGACCGGCCGTACGCCCGACTACATCCGTGTCGTACGCCCCGTCTCCGGCGGCACCGTCGTCGACATCGAAATGGCCCAGCGCATGCTGCGCCACCTCATCGGGGAGAAGCTCCGGCGCCAGCTCCGCCGCAAGCCACGGCTGCGCGCCGCCGCCTGCACGCCCCACGACAGCGACCCGCTCGCCCAGCGCGCGGCCGTCGAAACGCTCATCGGACTCGGCGCGCGCCGCGTCGAGCTCGTCGACACCCTCATCGCCGCGGCCGTCGGCTGCGGGCTGCCGGTGGAACAGCCGTCCGCCACCATGATCATGGTGTGCGGGGCGGCGACCACCCAGGTGGCGGTGCTTTCACTCGGCTCGATCGTCACCGCCCAGCGCATCCCGGTCGGCGGCAACGCCATCGACCACGCCGTGATCCAGCACTTGCGCCACCAGCACGAGCTGATGCTGCCGAGCCAGTCCGTACGCCCCCTCCAGCTGGCGCTCAGGGGCAACGGTCTGACGGCGGAGGGCCCGGCCTCCACCGAGATCCACGGCCGGGACGTGGCCACCGGCCTCGCCCGCTCCGTCCACGTCGACACCGCCGCCGTGCGCCAGGCCATCCACACGCCCCTCACCGCCGTGCTCGACGGCATCGGGAAGGTACTGCGCGACTGCCCGCCCGACCTGGTCGCCGACCTCGCCGACCGCGGGATCATGATGGTCGGCGGCAGCGCGCTGCTGCCGGGCCTCGACCAGATGCTGCGCGACGCGACGGGCATGCCGGTGCAGATCGCGGAGCGGCCGGACGTCTGCTCCGTGCTCGGGCTCGGGGCGATGCTGGAGGGCAAGATCGCGCCGATGGTCCTCGACCCGATCAGCCACTGAGACGCCCACTGAGACGTCCTCTGAGCAGCACGGCGCGGGCACGGAGCGGCCGCCATGAACCCGGAGAGCGGGGCAAGTGCGGCGTCCCGGCTGCCGATGCTGCTGGAGGCCGTGCTGAACGTCGGCTCCGAGCTCGAACTGCACGCCACCCTCCAGCACATCGTGGACACCGCCACCGAGCTGGCCGGTGCCAGGTACGGCGCGCTCGGGGTCGTCGACCCCGAGCGCGGCAACATCACCGAGCTGTTCACCTCGGGCATCGACGAGGAGACCCGGGAGCGCATCGGCCGGCTGTCCGACGGGCGCACCGGCCTGATCGGCCACCTCCTCCAGGAGCCGCGCCCGCTGTCCTTCGTCGGCGTCCCGATCCGGGTCCATGCCGAGGCCTTCGGCTCTCTCTGCCTGACCGAGAAGCGGGGTGCGCGGGGAACGACCCCTCGTTTCACAGCGGACGACCTGGCGCTGCTGCGGGTGTTCGCGTCGCAGGCGGGCATCGCGATCGGCAATGCGCGGCTGTACGAGACGGCCCGCCGGCGGGAGCGCTGGATCGAGGGCGCCGCCGCCTGTACCACCGCCCTCCTGACCGGCGAGAGTGCCGAGGACGCGCTGATGACCGTGGCCGGCCAGGCCCGTATCCTCGCCGACGCCTCGGCGGGCGTGGTCCTCCAGCCCACCGCCGGGGGCGGCATGGAGATCGTCGCTGCTTCGACCCTCGACGACCCCGCCGATCTGATGGGTACGGTCATCGAGCCCGGCAGCCCGGTCCTGGAACAACTCCTCGGCGGGGAGCCGGTGTTCGTCGAGGACTCGGCGACCGACGAGCGGATGACCACGCACGTACGGGCCCGTTTCGGGCCGAGCATGATGCTGCCGCTCCGGAGCGGCGGCAAGCTGATCGGCACGCTCGCCCTGCCGAGGCGGCGCGGCGGTCCGCCGTACACGGCGGTCGACCGGCTGCTCGCCTCGCAGTTCGCGTCGCAGGCGGCGCTGGCGCTCGTCCTGGCGGACAGCAGGCAGGACCGGGAGCGGCTGGCGGTGTTCGAGGACCGCGACCGGATCGCACGAGACCTGCACGATCTGGTCGTACAACGGCTGTTCGCCACCGAGATGATGCTGGAGTCCACCCGGCGGCGGGCGGCCGGGGCGGACGTCGGCCTCGCCGGACTGCTCGGCGCGGCCGTCGACGAGCTCGACTCCACCATCCAGGAGGTACGGACGACGATCTTCGCGCTGCAACAGCCCCCGGCGGACGCGCCCGCCACCTTCCGGGGCCGGGTCCTGCGCGAGACGGCCGGCGCGGCCACGCTGCTGGGCTTCCAGCCGTCGGTGCACTTCACGGGCGCGGTGGACGCCCTCGTTCCGGAACCGGTGGGCCGGCGGCTGCTGGCCGAGCTGCGCGGCGCGCTGGCGGCGGCGCACCGGCGGTCGCGGGTCACGGCGGTCAGGGTGGAGGTCGACGCGAAGGCGAAGCTGCCGGACGGGCGGGACGGCGTACGGCTGACGGTGACGTACGACGGGACGGCCGAGGACGGCGGCGGCACGACGGTGAGCTGGCAGGCGCCGATCTGACGCGGCGCTCGCACGGCGGTGCGGTCATGGGTGCGGTCATGGATGCGGTCGCAGAACGGGGAGTCGTAGGGTCGGCCCCATGGCTGCCTCCTCTGCGCTCTTTCCCTCACTCCACCTACGCTCGGACCGGCCCGCGCTGCGGTTCGGCGACCGCACGCTGACGTACGCCGGACTCGCCTCCGCCGCCGGTGGACTGGCCGCCAGGATCGCGGGCGCCGGGCGGGTGGCCGTCTGGGCCACTCCGAGTCTGGAGACGGCGGTCGGGGTGGTCGCGGCGCTGCTGGCGGGGGTGCCCGCTGTGCCGCTCAACCCGAAGACCGGGGAGCGGGAGCTGGGGCACATCGTGGCGGACAGCGGGCCGACGTTGGTACTGGCGCCACCGGGCGATGAACTCCCGGTGGCGCTCGGTGAGTTGGAACGTATCGACGTATCGGTTACGGGCGAGGGACCGGGGCCCGTGCTGCCCGCCGAGCCGTCGCCCGGTTCCCCCGCACTGATCGTCTACACCTCGGGCACGACCGGACCGCCCAAGGGTGCGGTCCTCCCGCGCCGCGCGATCGCCGCGACGCTGGACGCGCTGGAGGAGGCGTGGGAGTGGACGGCCGACGACGTACTCGTGCACGCGCTGCCGCTCTTCCACGTGCACGGGCTGATCCTCGGCATCCTCGGCCCGCTGCGGCGCGGGGGCGAGGTGCGGCACCTGGGCAGGTTCGACGTGCGGGGCGTTGCGCGGGAGCTGTCGGCGGGCGCGACGATGCTCTTCGGCGTACCGACGATGTACCACCGGCTGGCCGAAGCGCTGGACGCCGACGGCAACGGGGACGGGGACGGCGACCGGGAGCTGGCCAAGGCCCTGGCCGGGGCGCGGCTGCTGGTGTCGGGCTCGGCGGCGCTGCCGGTGCGCGACCACCGGCGGATCACCGCGGCGACGGGGCGTGCGGTGATCGAGCGGTACGGCATGACCGAGACGCTGATGAACACGTCGGTACGGGCCGGCGGCGAGGCCCGCCCCGGCACGGTCGGGCTGCCGCTGCCCGGTGTGGAACTGCGGCTGGTGGACGAGGCGGACGGCGTCGGCGAGATCCAGGTGCGCGGGCCGAACCTCTTCACGGAGTACCTGAACCGGCCGGACGCGACCGCGGCGGCGTTCGACGGTCCCTGGTTCCGTACGGGCGACATGGCGACGCTGGACCCCGACGGCTACGTACGGATCGTCGGCCGCAAGGCCACCGACCTCATCAAGAGCGGTGGCTACAAGATCGGCGCGGGCGAGATCGAGAACGCCCTGCTGGAGCATCCCGGCGTACGGGAGGCGGCGGTCACGGGCGAGCCGGACGAGGATCTGGGCGAGCGGATCGTGGCGTGGATCGTGCCGGCGGACCCGCTGTCGCCGCCGTCGGAGACAGAACTCGCCGACCACGTGGCGGGCCTGCTGGCCCCGCACAAGCGTCCGCGTGCCGTCCGGTTGCTGGACTCGTTGCCGCGCAACGACATGGGCAAGATCATGAAGGGAGCCCTGCGGGCCTGAATTGGATGATCCTCCCAGTTCTCGCCCACACAGCTCGCTTCCTTTGTAGGACCATGCGCATCTTTCGAAACGCGGCAGGTTTGAATTCACAGAACGGTCGCGCCACGGCCACGACTCGTTCCACGCTCGCTCGAAGGCCCTTGCTGGGAGCCTCAGTCGCGCTCTCGCTCGGCGTTCTGGGCTGCACATCGAAGAAGGAATCGGCAGCGAGCGCAACCGCAAGTACGACCCCTGCCGACAGCGGCCCGCCACCGGCGGTGAAGGTTTATCTCCTCGGCACCGGAGGCCCGGAGATGTCGACCACCCGCCAGGGAATATCGACGCTCATCGAGGCCGACGGCCGGCGATTCCTGTTCGACGTGGGCCGCGGCACGACACAGAACATGTACGAGTCGCGGGTGAACCCGAGGGACGTCACCAAAATCTTCCTGACTCACCTCCACAATGATCATTACGAGGGCCTGCCCTCGCTCTGGCTCAACGCGTGGTTCATGCTCGGCCGCAAGGAGAACCCGGAGATCTGGGGGCCGCCGGGAACCGCCGGGATGGTCAAGGGCATGCGGGCCATGTACGAGCACGACCTCGATCACCGCTCGAACGACCTCTTCAAGAAGGAATACCTCGACATCCGCGTCCACGAGATCGAGCCCGGGGTCGCCTACGACAATGACGGCATCAAGGTGACCGCTTTCACCGTGGAGCACGCGGACGGAAATCCCGCCTACGGATACCGGTTCGACCACGCGGGAAAATCAGTGCTTCTGTCGGGTGACACCACGTATCACGAGAATGTCGTCTCGTACGGCGCGAAGGTCGACGCACTCATTCACAATGTGGTCGCGTTCGACGAAGAAACCACAAAGTCGGGAAAGTTCAAGGCCGTTGAGGCAAAGCTCACTACACCCGAGCAAGCCGCCCGGGTCTTCTCCAAGGCGAAGCCTCGCGTAGCGGTCTTCTCGCACATCGCGAAAAAGGGCCTGCACGGGGAAGAGGGAGACAAGGCCATCGTCGACCGGACCCGAAAGGCGGGCTACCGCGGTCCGCTGCATATGGGACAGGACAGGATGACCATCGAAATCGGTGACGACGTCAAGGTAAAACACCCCATCCCGACCAAAGACCTACCCGACCTGGACAGTCCCGCCGTCAAGCTCTAGGCCGTACGTCCGGCCGGCCGTCCCCGCGAAGACGTCGGCCCGCTCCCCCTCGCCGAGGCCTGCGGTCAACTCCCGCGCCGCCGCGAGCACCCCCGCGTACGACGACGCCAGCCGGCACACCGGCCAGTCGGAGCCGAACATCAGCCGGGACGGTCCGAACGCGTCGAGTGCCGTGTCGCTGTAGGGGCGCAGGCCGGCCACCGTCCACGTCGCCCAGTCCGCCTCGGTGACCAGCCCCGACAGCTTGCACACGGTGTTGGTCAGCGAGGCGAGTCGGCGTACGTCGCCGGCCCACGGCTCCAACTCGCGGGAAGCGACCGGCGGTTTGCCCAGATGGTCCAGTACGAAGAGGAGGCCCGGGTGCGCCGCCGCCGCCTTCGCGGCGGCGGAAAGCTGGCGCGGCAGCACCACCAGGTCGTACACGAGCCCCGCGCCGGCCACCGCCGCGAGACCGCGGTGTACGTCCGGCCGCAGCAGCCACTCCGGATACGGCTCACCCTGCACCTGGTGGCGGATGCCGACCAGGCGGTCACCGCCGGGGAGTTCGCGGAGTTCCGCGATCGCGTCGGCGACGCCCGGCGCGGTGAGGTCGGTCCAGCCGACGACGCCCGCGATCAGGTCGCTCGCGGCAGCGAGGGCCAGGAGCTCCGGGGTCTCCTCGGGCACAGTGATCGTCTGGACGAGCACGGTGGCTTCAACGCCCGAGGCGGCGGCCTCCGGGAGCAGGTCGTCGAGGAGGAAGTTCCGGCGAATGGGGGTGAGTTCCGGCCCGGTGATCCAGCCCTGATCACGTACGGACAGGTCCCAGACGTGGTGGTGGGCGTCCACGAGACGCCCCACACCGGTCACACCGCTCACGGCGGTCACAGCGCTCCCCGCGATCCCGGTTCCCACACGGCCCGGTCGGCGCGGACCCGTGTGTCCCCGCGCAGCTCCTCCCACATCCGCGCGGGGGCTCGTGTCGCGAACATGGCCGCCGCGTCCGCCACTTCGGCCGCCGACCGTGCTCCCACCAGCACACTCGCCACGGCGGCACGGCCGAAGGGGAAGCGCAGGGCGGCGGCGCGCAGCGGGACGCCGTGGCGCTCGGTGACGGCCTTGGCCCGCAGGGCGCGGTCGAGGAGGTCCATCGAAGCGGGGGCGTAGTCGTACGTCGCGCCGGGGCGCGGGTCGGCCAGCAGGCCGGAGTTGAAGACCCCGCCGACGACGACGCTTTTGCCGCGGGCGGTGGCCTCCGGCAGGAGTTCGTCGCCGGCGCGCTGGTCGAGGAGGGTATAGCGGCCGGCGCACAGCACCGCGTCCACATCGGTGTCGCGCACGAAGCGGGTGAGCATCGCGGCCTGGTTCATGCCGGCGCCGATCGCCCGTACGGTGCCTTCGGCGCGCAGCCGCTCCAGCGCCGGGTAACCCTCGCGGAACGCCTGCTCGGCGTGGTCGTCGGGGTCGTGGAGGTAGACGACGTCGATCCGGTCGAGACCGAGCCGCTGAAGGCTGTCCTCCACGGAGCGCCGTACGCCGTCGCCGCTGAAGTCCCAGACACGGCGGTGCGTGGCGGGCACGGCGAAGCCCTCGCCGTCCATACCGCCCGCCGGCCCGTCCGCGACCAGCAGCCGCCCCACCTTGGTGGACAGGGTGTACGTGTCACGGGCCCGCCCGCGCAGGGCGTCCCCGAGGCGCCGCTCGGAGAGCCCGAGGCCGTAGTGCGGCGCGGTGTCGAAGTAGCGGATGCCGGCGTCCCAGGCGGCGTCGACGGTTTCGGCCGCCGCCTCGTCGGTGACGGGAGCGAAGAGATTGCCGAGCGCGGCGGCCCCGAAGGACAGTGCGGTGACGGGTACGCCGCTGCGGCCCAGGGTGGTGACGTCCGCGACCTCCCCCGGCGCGCTCACTGGACCTCCGCCGGGCGCAGGCGCAGGCCCTGCATGCCACCGTCGACGGCGAGTGCGGTGCCGGTGACCGAGGCCGCGGCCGGGCTCGCGAGGTAGGCGATGGCGGCGGCCACTTCGCCGGCGCTGACCAGGCGGCCCATGGGCTGGCGGGCGTTCAGGGCGGCGCGCTCGGCCTCCGGGTCGTCGGCGGCGTCCAGGAGGCGGCCGACCCACGGGGTGTCGGCCGTGCCCGGGTTCACGCAGTTGACGCGTACCCCTTCCCTCACGTGGTCGGCGGCCAGGGTCAGGGACAGCACCGCGCCCTTGCTGGCGCTGTAGAGCGCACGCTGCGGCAGCCCGGCCGTCGCGGCGATCGAGCAGGTGTTGACGATCGCGGCGTGCGCGGACCGCCGCAGGTGCGGCAGCGCGGCGCGGGTGGTGCGGACCATACCGAGGACGTTGACGTCCAGGACACGGTGCCACTGCGCGTCGTCGTTGTCCTCGACCGTTCCGGCGGCGCCGATGCCCGCGTTGTTGACGAGGATGTCGATCCCACCGAGGCGGTCCACCACCGCGGCGACTCCTTCCCGTACGGACGCGTCGTCCGAGACGTCGGCCTTGATCCCGAGCAGCGGCGCCCGCGCACCGGACGGGTCCAGGTCCAGTACGGCGACATCGGCGCCGCGTGCGGCGAGCAGCCGTGCGGTGGCGAGGCCGATGCCGGAGGCACCGCCGGTCACCAGGGCCCTGAGGCCGTCGAGACGATTCGGGTCGTACATCGCGGTCTGCGTCATACGGCGGCCTCCTCGGCAGCAGCGGCGGACTCACACGCCAGATCCGCGGCCCAGAAAGAGCCGCCCGGATAGGTGAATTCGGCGATCGACTCGGGACGCATCGTCGCCGAGAACCCCGGCGCGTCCGGCGCCGCGTAGTGCCCGTCCCGTACCACCACGGGCTCGGTGAAGTGCTCGTGGAGGTGGTCGACGTACTCGATGACACGGTTCTCGGTGGTCCCGGTGAGCGCGACGTAGTCGAACATCGACAGGTGCTGGACGAGCTCGCACAGCCCGACGCCGCCCGCGTGCGGACACACCGGCACGCCGAACTTCGCGGCGAGCAGCAGGATCGCCAGATTCTCGTTCACCCCGCCGACGCGGGCCGCGTCGATCTGGAGTACGTCGATGGCCCCGGCCTGGAGGAGCTGCTTGAAGATGACGCGGTTCTGTACGTGTTCGCCGGTGGCGACCTTCACCGGCGCGACGGCCATGCGGATCTCGGCGTGCCCGAGGACGTCGTCGGGGCTGGTCGGCTCCTCGATCCAGTACGGGTCGAATTCGGCGAGCGCGCGCGTCCAGTCGACGGCCTCACCGACGTTCCACCGCTGGTTCGCGTCGATCGCGATGCGGATGCCGAGGCCGACGGCGGCGCGCGCGGTCCGCATCCGGCGGATGTCGTCCGCCAGATCCGCGCCGACCTTCAGCTTGATCTGGGTGAAGCCGTCGGCGACGGCCTCCCGCGCCAGCCGGGTCAGCTTCTCGTCGGAGTAGCCGAGCCAGCCCGGTGACGTGGTGTAGCCGGGGTACCCCCGCGCGCGGAGCAGCGTCTCCCGTTCGCCGCGCCCGTCGCGGCCCCACCGCAGCAGCCCCAGCGCGTCCTCGGGGCTGAGTACGTCCGCGATGTAACGGAAGTCGACCTGCGAGACGAGCCACTCGGGCTCGGCGTCGGCGAGGAACTTCCACAGCGGTTTTCCGGCCCGCTTGGAGGCCAGGTCCCAGGCGGCGTTGACGACGGCGCCGATCGCCATGTGCATCACGCCCTTCTCGGGCCCGAGCCAGCGCAGTTGGCTGTCCCCGGTGAGGGCGCGGCCGAGCGTGCCCGGGTCGGCGCACAGCTCGTCGGCCGGCCGGCCGACGACATGCGGGCGCAGGGCTTCGATCGCCGCGACCTGGACGTCGTTGCCGCGCCCGATGGTGAAGGCGAAACCGTGCCCCTCGTGCCCGTCCGCCGCGTCGGTGCGCAGCACCACATAGGCGGCGGAGTAGTCGGGGTCGGGGTTCATGGCGTCGGAGCCGTCGAGCTGCCGCGAGGTGGGGAATCTGATGTCGTACGTCTCGACAGCGGTGATACGGGGCCCAGTGGGCCGCCCGACGGGTAGGGCTGCGGCTACGGGCAATTTCATGGCACGGTCCTTACCTTGCATGAGCCCGCCCACGGCGGCAAGTGTTTCTTGAGCGCGTCAACGTCCTGCGATTTGGCCATCTTGGGGACGCAGTCGTTGTACGGCTGGTCCTTCGTGCTGCCACAAGCGGCGAGCGCCAGGGAGGCGCAAACAGTTGTGCCAGTCATCGGACGGCTCCTCACCGAGGGAAGCTACGGATGGGCGGCACGGCCGGGTCCGGCGTCGGGCCGCGCCGAATATTTATCAGACCTTTCGCCCCCTCAGGCACCCCTCAGACGCCATTTTCCCAAGAAATCGCCTCCATTGATCCGATGAATCAGGTTCCCCTCCCCCATCGGCCATATGACTTGTTCGGCAGTAGCCGGGTACGCCACCACTTCTGGGGGGTAACCGTGCGCCGCCGAACCACGATCTCCACCGCCTGCGCCACAGCCCTGGCACTGGCACTGACGGGAGCGACCGTCGCAGCTCCAGCCACCCGCACCGCACCGGCGCACGACCGCGCGTGCTCGCCCTACGTCTCGGTAGACAGCTATTCCGACGCGCTGGACAAGACAACCTTCAACAGCGCCAAAGTCGGCGGCCTTTCGGCCCTGGCCGTCCGCCCCGACGGCTCCGCCGTAGCACTCTCGGACCGCTCGAGACTCTTCCGCCTGGACCTCGGTCCGGGACGGCAGGGCCCCCTGCGCCCGGTCGCCACAGGAGCGATTCCGCTCACCGACCCTGCCGGCGCCTGGCTCGACCCCGAGGCAATAGTGGCCGAGCCCGACGGCAAAGTCCTCGCCCAACTCTCCGTACCAAAAGCACTCCACGTCACCCCGGCCGGCCGGGCCCGCCAGAACCAGACCTTCGAAAGCCTGACCTCCCACCCCAACGGCCGCACCCTGAACACGGGAATGGAAGGCACGCTGACAGGCGACGGCACAGACGCGTCAGGCCGCACACTCCAACGCATCCAGACCTGGCACCGCACCAACCGCTCCGCGCCCTTCACGCCCGCCGCCCAGTACGGCTACGCGACAGACGCCGGCCACGGCCTGGTCGAGCTGGCCCCCACAGCGGACGGCCGACTCCTGGTCCTGGAGCGGGGCTTCACCCCTCAGTTCCGTATCTCGGTCCGCCTGTACGTGACCGACCCTCGCGGCGCCCGGGACATCAGCCGCACCGGGCACCTGGCACCGACCGACGGCATCCTCCCCAAAACGCTCCTTGCGGACTTCGACACCTGCCCAACCCTGGGAGCCCCGTCACACCTCCCCCAGAACCACCCCCTCGTCGACAACATCGAGGGAATGACGGTGGAGCGCCACGAGGGCCGCAACCGGCTGCGCCTACTTCTGACCAGCGACGACAACGACCTGCCCCAGCAGATCACCCGGCTCTACAGGCTGCGGGTCAACGTCCCAACCGCTCACCGTCTGCCTTGACTTCGGAGCATCGTCCGGAACTCTGCGACGAGGGCGAGGTACTCCGGTGGCGGGGGGCCGCTTGGCGGGGTGGCCGGGTGAGGGTGATCTGCCGGACGAGTTGCTGGAAGCAGGCCAGAGCGGCGAATGAGGGGAGGGAGGCGGCAGCCATGTCGACGATGGCCCGAGGGGCCTGGGAGACACACAGGAGTATGGACACGGTGGAGAAGAGCAGCACGACGGTCCAGGAGTGCACAGCGCGGCGCCGGTGGAGGGCGGCGCGCAGGATGGACAGGGAGGCGACCATCCAAGGCCCGTAGACGAGCAAGGGCCACCACCTGACCGCCTCCCCGGACGTGCGGTACTTCGCGAGGTGGCGCAGCGGGTCGTAAGCGACCATGCCGCCGAAGACGCAGACCATGGAGACGACGACGGCGGCGAGCGCGGCCAGGAAGAAACTGGCCGTCTGCAGCGCGCTCGCCACGTGTCTGCGCGAGGGGGCGCGGCGACGACGAGAGGGCGCGGAACGCAGGGCCGGCAGTTCTGCCGTGATCTGCGCCAGGCCCGCAAGAGGGGCGTCTGGCTCTTCGGTGACTGGAGGATCACCGAAGACAGCGGACGAGGGGGCGGTGCGCGCGTCGGTTTCGATGGCCTCTTGCAGCAGATGGGCGAGCTCCTCCGCCGGGTCCCAGTGCCCTTCCAGGGCACCAAGGGGAGAAGCAACGTGGTCACCGATTCCCACCTGCGGATAGGCGTCAAACGCATCCGTCGAGACCTCAGCAGCGTCTGGGCGGGAGGGCGGACGACTGTGGCGGCCGCGCGCCTCAGGCATGAAGTCGCCGCCCTGTCTGCTGACCGACAGGTCCGGCGGCGGCTTCCACGGTGGTCGACAGAGTGACGAACTCAGCCTCAATGCTTCCCATTTCCTTCAGGAAACTTTCGAGGATCGAGGACGAGTACCTCAAGACGATGCACCGGTCATTGTCATGCAAGGTCGCGTTCGCTTCGCGGGCGAAGCGAACACAGGCCGGCGTGAAAACCCACTGCCCCATCCGCACGGTGGCGGTGTCCGGCCGCTTTGTATTGGTCATATTCCATCCAACAGCGCATGCATTGGGCAGGATGTGCGGCATATGGGTGGTGTTGTTACACATAAACAGTTGATCACCAACTCGACGACACCCGAGATGTACGGTGCCCTCCTGCCACCCGAGGCCGGCTGCGCACCAGCCGGGCGCGCGTGCAAACGGTGCGCCGGGATTCGCGGCGACTGGGCGGCGAACCATCACCAACCTACGTCGCGCATCACCCACGGACGGCGCCCCGACCCGGAACGCCAGAGGTGCGCCGGGGGGCGCACCGAGGCATGTATGAATTTCGCCAGTACAAATCCCCCCGCAGCGAGCGGCCGGGGATACGACGTTTGACACGGCCGGGGAGTGAGTCACCCCGTTCACCGGGGTCACACCACCCAATCTCCCAGAACCGACACACAACCCCCCGAAAGGAACATCCCGTGACCTCTCGACTCAATCCCTACATCAGCTTCGACGGCAACGCCCGGCAAGCCATGGAGTTCTACAAGGGAGTCTTCGGCGGCACCCTGAAAATGAACACGTTCAGTGACTTCGGCGAGAAGGAGGCCGGAGAGGTCGCCGACAAGATCATGCACAGCATGCTGGAGACCGACAGCGGCTTCACGCTCATGGCCTCCGACACCCCTCCGGGGATGGAGTACAAGCCCGGGAACAACATCTCCGTGAGCGTGAGCGGGGAGGACGCCGACGAACTGCGCGGCTACTGGGACAAGCTCTCCGGCGACGGCACGGTTTCGGTCCCGCTGGAGAAGCAGATGTGGGGCGACGTCTTCGGCATGTGTACGGACCGCTTCGGCATCACCTGGATGATCAACATCAACCAGCAGCAGCCCTGAACGACCACCGACCGGGGCCAGACCAAGGCCCCGGAAGCAGAGAAGGGCCCCCACAGGTGTGGGGGCCTTCGGTGTTGCCGCGCCTCAAAACAGTTGCCCTGCGGGGTGGTTAGTGCCTCGTCCATGCTTTGATGAGGACGCCGCCACGCGGGCTCAACCGCGTTGCACCTGCAACATGTTTTCGATAGACATGACTGCTACGCGGTGGGACGCGTGCGGTGCAGGTGCACACGCACCGCGTGAAGCGCCGTTGTGCACACGACTATTCGGGGGTGGGTGCATGAAGTTCGACATGGGCAGTACGACGCTGTCCGACCTTGGCAAGAGCACGGTGGGGTCCAGCACTGATCTGGGCACGCTGATCCAGCTTCTGATCGCAGCCGCTGATCCGCTGGAAGGGAAGTTCAACGGGGCCGGAAAGGCCGCGTTCGACTCCTTCAAGGTGCGTGCGGATGAGATCACCAATGCGCTGAACGGTTCTCTGCAGTCGATCCTGGGCGGGCAGTCCGGCATGGACACCGCGTTCGGTACCGGTGATCAGGAGCAGGAGAGCAACGCTCACCAGAGCATGGCCGGGGCCAACTTCGACGCGGCCCGGTTCTCCGGGCGATAGGGACGGGGATTTCGCTATGGGGCAGAACCAGGACCGACGCAGTTACGACACGGGTGCCTCGGTGGAGGTGCAGGGCGGACTGCAGGGCATCATCGGGCAGCTCGAGCTGGTGCTGGGTGACCGGGACCGTGCGGTGAAGGCCGCGATGATGGAGTTCACCGCTGACGGAGTCTCGGACGAGTACCACGGCAAGGAAGCCCGCTGGAACAAGGCGGCGGCCGAGGTGCGCGAGATCATCCGGCTGGTGCGCAGCACGCTGGAGCAGAACGACGGGACCGCGCAGTCGACGCTGGCAAGGGCCAAGGCCGCGGTCGACGCCATCGGCTAGGAAGCGCGATGGGCGCAGCGGTGCCGGCTGATCGGTCGGCCGTAGGGGGATGATCATGCAGGGGTGGGACATCACTCCGTCCGGAGTCCAGTCTGTGACTTCGCTGGTGGGGGACGCGATGGACGATGTGGCCAAGAGCGTCAAGTCGTACGGCACGAACGTCGGCAGCGCGGCGAGCTCGGCCGGGACGCTCAGCGGGGTGTACGGCCCTGCTCCGACCGGGCCGATCGGCGCGGCGCTGGGGCTGTTCGTGGAAAAGACCGCGGGCGATGTGCTCTTCCTCGGGGCGCGGGCGGCCAAATCCGTGAACGGCGCGCGCGAGGCGACCGCCTATTACGTCGTCGGGGATCTCGATATGGCCTCGACCGCCGGACACAAGGCGCTGTCGGCTCCGAAGGTCGAGCTGCCGAAGCCTGGCGACCGGCCGGGCGGCGAGAAGTGAAGATGATTGAACCATCAGGCATTCCGCATTTCAGCGGAAACCTGGACCAGTTGGACCTTGACGTTTCCGCGTTGCGCAGCGATGCCATCGGCATCCGCAACGGCGGCAGGGACGTGCACTCCCGTTTCCAGGCGCTGGAGGGTGTCTACAAGGCGCCTGAGGCCGGACAGCTGTTGGCCACCACCCGGCCGGTCATGGACAAGGCCGAGACCTTTGCCACGCACCTGGAGACGGTGGCGGACGCGCTGGACACATTCTCCATCGAGGCCCGCCCGCTCGCCAAGAAACTGGACCAGCTCAAGGCCGATGCCCTCACCTTCGTCGACAGCGTAAATGGTGACGACGATTGGACGGACGACGAAGAAAAGGTAAACCGGCACCGAGAGCTCCTGGACGGCGTGAACGCCGCGCGGGCCGCCTTCCAGGAAGCCGAGAACAGAGCCGCGAGCAAGATCTCGGCGATCGTGGGCGGACCGAAGTTCGTTTTCGACGACGGCAGCCACACCGCCAATGACAAGACGGTGATGTACGGCAACGACCTCGACACCCTCAAGAGCGCCGAGGAACTGCCCTGGGGTGCCCCCGTCTCCGAGACCGGGTTCGGCTACTGGGCCAAGAGCTATGTGTGGGACGGACTCGTCGTCGACAACATCTGGGGCGGCCTCAAGGGCTTGGGAACCCTGGTCGGTATCGGCGAGGCCGACACCAGCGACGCCTGGAGCCACCTTTGGGACGTCGCCGGCGGAATCGGCCAGTACACCGCCACGCCCTACAACTGGCTCCTGGACCAGGCGCTGGGCGAAGAGCCCAAGGACCCGGAGGTGGAAAAGCAGAAGCAGGCCACCCGGGACTTCGGCAAGGCCCTGGTCGGCTGGGACATGTGGGACGAGAACCCCGCACGCGCCGCCGCGACCGTCACCTTCACCCTCCTCACCCTCGGCAGCGGGGCCCTCGCAACCGGCGCCAAGGCGGGCAGCGGCGGCGCACTCGCCAAGACCGCCGGCGCCGCCAGCAAGGTCGGCACCTGGATCGACCCGCTCTCCGCCGGCCTCAAGGTCACCGGTAAGGCGGTCGGTTCGATGCCCAGGCTGTCCGAGGTAACGGCCAGTATCCGCAGCGCCTTCGACACGACGGCGACCTCGCAGCGCCTGCACAGCGTCATCGAACTCGAGAACGGCTCCAAAGTCGTCATCAAGGACGGCGAGTTCATTCCCGTCGACGCCAACGGGAAGATCAACACCACCGCTCCCCACCAGGAAGCGCCAGCCGGTGCGCACGCCACACCGGAGGAAGTCCCCGCACGACGGCATCTCACGGCGGTCGGCGCGCACCCCCGCGCCCACGAAGCCAGCGCACATGCAGGCGAGAATCTACCGCCGCGGGCCAGCCAAGAACCCTCCGTCCGGGGTGGCAGTGACGCCCCCCGAGGCCCCGGAGACACGTCAGGTGGAAGCGGCACCGGGCATGCCGCGAACTCAGGGCATGGTGGCCCGGACGGCGCAACAGCGGCACACGCTGATTCGTCCGGCAGTCATCACGCTGGCCCTGGCCCCGGACATGCGGGGGGCACGGGGCCGGATACGGCCCACCACGGGGACGTTCCGTCCGTAGGCGATGGAGCACACCCGCACGGGGTTGACGGTGGCAAGGTCATGCCTCCACCCGGGCCCGGTGAGAAGCTGCTTGCTCATCTTGCTGATGCCAGAGTGGAACGCACTGACGGGCTCATCACCCAAGTCGACAGACGACCGGTGAGCGACTACCTCGATGATCTTGCTCGCGATCGCGCTGGTGCCTACCGCGCGGCCAAGGATGCTGGAGCCTTCCCGCGCAAACAGACGGGCGCCTGCGTCGGCGCTGTGATCGACCTACGCACAGGCCAGGTCTTCGAAGGCATCAATGGCAAGGCCGACAACGTCATCCCCCAGGACAAGCTCCACCCGACGCTCGCGGCTCGCTATGAGTCCATCGGGGATCCTCCTCCGCACCAGGACCACCCGCTCGGGCATGCCGAGGTCAAAGCGGCAAACGAACTACTCTGGGAACGTACGAAGCTTGGTCTACCCGACGGAGAAATGGCACTCGCCGAGATGCGAGCGTCCGTAGAGTTCCCCTACGCCCCCAACAAGGAAACCGGGCTTCCTGGACGCCCAGCGCCCTTCTGTGCAAACTGCAATCACATGCTGCAAGGTGTGCCGAGCAGCCATGGGCGGTTTACAGGCTCCCCACCAAGCGATGAAAACTGGATCCCGTGATGAATTCTACAAACCGAATCGACGTCGATGACCCCGAAGTGGACATGGATGATGCTCAACGTCTCCTGTACCGGGGCGAGCTGTTCACCGGAGAGGTCGCAGAATACTCCTCCGGGAGTCTCGTAAGCCTCGACAAATACACGAAGGGGATCCAGGACGGCCTGTCCCGAGAGTGGTACGCGGATGGAACCATTCGCTCGGAGGGAACGGTACGCAGCGGACTACCCCGCGGCGAGTTCAAAGAGTGGCACCCCAACGGTGTGCTCGCCTCCCGCAAGGTCTTCGATGAAGACGGGTTGACTCTCCGTGAAGAGTTCAAATGGGACGAGCAGGGTCAGCCCACACGTAGTTGGCGGCTTGAGGGTGACGGGCAATAGGCCTTCATTCGCGCCTTTTTCAATGGAAAAATCAGCAAATTCCGGTAAAGGGGAAACCCGGCACCGGCACCTATGAGGGCTACTGCACGCGGCGCTTCAACATTGGGTAAGAGGAGGTGTTGGTGACTTTGACGGCGACGCGGCACGGCAGCCCGGGGCCTGACGACGAAGAGTATGCGCAGGATCTGGGTGAGGGGCTGGCGGACACGATCCGCAGTCTGGAGCAGTCGCCGCGCAACTTCGGCCTCGCGATGGACGAGGCGCTCATGCATGTGCAGGCGCGCCTCGCCGTCGATCCGAACGGCTCCGGCATCGATACTTGGGAGGCGGTGGTCTCGGCCATGCAGGTGGGCTCCGCCCTCTTTGCCTCGGCCAGCGCGGGCGAGGGAACCGTGGAATGCCGTATCAGCCACGAAACGCGGACGATCCCTGCCGCCGGTCCCGAGTTCTGTGCCAACGCAGGCAACTGGCTCACCGCGTTCTGGTTCGCCATCGTCTGCCGCGACCAGGCACGAATGACGCAGCTCTGCGAAGTTTCCCTTGATCTGCTGCGCGCCTCCGGGGCGCAGGGAGACGAGTACGTCTACCACTGGGTGGACTCCCTCCAGACGTACTGGCGTGAAGCATCGGGCCTGGTCGAGAAGTTGACCACGACGATGAACACCTCCTCCCCGGATATCGCGAGCATTGCTCCCCGCGATCTCCTCCAGAACGTCCTTTACCAGCCGATCAACCTCTTCTACCGCTTTCTGCTCAAGGACCACGACGCCTTCAATCAGGCCCTACTCGAAGCGGTGGAGGCACACAAGGCGTACTGGACCGCGGACGAGGACCGGGGCGGACGCATCGCTGGCTATCTGGCCCTCGGCCCCCTCGCCATCGCTTGCCTCGCCTATGATGCCGGTTTCCCCATCGAGGTCGAGTCCGACTACCTGACCAAGCATCTTCTCGAGCGCAGTTGGCTGGGCGAGTTCCCAACGTGACGGGCGACCAGCGCAGAACGGGTGGTTGGTAGGCGTGGCAGCGCAGGATTACGACAGTCAGTTGCTGGAGTCGGTGTCGGTACGGCGCCGCCGGCTGCGCGATGCCTTGTTGTTCGGTGCTCAGCGGCAGCGGCGCTCGGTGGATGAACGTCTGGGTAAGGCATTGGCCGGGATTGTGATTGCGGCTGTTTTGTGCGCGGGTTGTGTGGGCTGGTCGTTCATTTCGCATCGGCTCATCGGAAAGAGCCCGTACGGGCCCTCGGTTCAGCAGTCTTCTACGCCCTCAGTGGCACCGTCTTCTCGATGATAGGTTCGAACGCGTGATAGTTGCGGGGTCTTTGAGCCGTACGGCGTTGAGCCGGGTCACTCTGGTCGGCGAGCGGCGGCGTGTTGATCTCGTACTCCCGTCGCAGGAGCCGGTCGGCTTGCTGCTGCCCGAAGTGATGCGGCTGCTGGACGATCAGGTGTCGGGGCGGCCGATGTTGCGGCATCTGGTCACTGCTGATGGTTCGGCGCTGGCGCATGACAGCACGCTGGAGTCGGCGGGCGTGCCGGACGGTGCGGTGTTGCGGCTGGTGCGGGTGGAGGACTCCCCGTCGGCGCCAGTGGTGCATGACGTCACCGATGAGGCCGCCGACGATGTGGATGTACAGGCGTGGCGGTGGCGGCCCTCGGCCCGGCGGAAGGTGGCGGGGCTCGCGGCCGTCGGCTGGGCGCTGGCGGCCGGGGCACTGGCCCGGGCTGAGTTCGGGCTGTCGGCGGTGAGCGGTGCGCTGTCGGCCGTCGCTGCGGTGGCGGCGCTCTTGGGCGCCCTG
The DNA here is from genome assembly GCF_018614035.1 of Streptomyces sp. ISL-96. GTDB lineage: Bacteria > Actinomycetota > Actinomycetes > Streptomycetales > Streptomycetaceae > Streptomyces. The sequence continues at coordinate 20,075 of NZ_JAGGPA010000060.1, read as the reverse complement.
CTCGGGAAGGCCGGCCGGCGTGGCCTGGCGACCGCACTCACCGTCATGGGTGGAGCCCTCGGTGTGCTGGGGGCCTGGACGCTGGCGGACGCGCACGACTGGTCCGGCGCAATGCGTCTGGCCGGTGTGGCGGCGGTCGTGGTCGTATCGCTGCTGCTGCTCGGCTGGGTTTCGCCGTTGGGCCGGGGCGGACTGGTCGGTGCAGGGGCCGTGGCTGGGGCGACGGCATGCTGGGAGGTCGCGGTCGCGCTGCAGTCGGGCGCCGGTACCGCTGTGGGTCAGGCGCGTGCGGGTGCGCTGCTGGTGGTCGTGTCGGTGGTGGTGCTCGGGCTGCTGCCTCGGCTGGCGCTCATGTCTTCAGGGCTGTCCGGGCTCGACGACCGCCGCTCCGGCGGGGCGTCAGTGAGCCGGTACGAGGTGTCGACCGCACTGGCGGCCACCCATCGTGGGCTGGCGCTCGCCTCGGTCGTCATGGCTGTCTCTGCGGCTGCGGCCGGAATTTTGGTGCTGCGGGCGCCGACGGTGTGGACTGTTTCTCTCGCCGTGGTCGTCGCTGTCGTGCTGGCTCTGCGGGCGCGGGCGTTCCCGCTGATCGCCGAGGTCGTGGCCCTGTTGTCAGCCGCGGCGGTGGTGATCACGTGTCTGGCCTGGGTGTGGCTGGAGCGTTCCGGCACGGTCGCGCCTCTGGCCGTCCTTGTGGTGCTCGCCGTGGTTCCGCTGGCGGTGCTGTCGGTTCAGCCGGCTGAGCATGTCCGGGTACGGCTGCGTCGGTTCGGCGATGCGCTGGAGTCGGTCGGCGTGATCGCTCTGTTCCCTTTGGTGCTCGGCGTGTTCGGTGTGTACGGGCGTCTGCTCGGCACATTCGCGTAGGGATCCGGCTATGACTCAGGGGGACTGGCAGCGCGATGTGCTGCGCGAGCTGGGGCGACAGGATGCCGCAGCCGACGCGCCTCCCGCACCTGACCGGCCGACGCCCGGCCCGTCGGCCGCGCCCCCGCACCCGGGGCAGGCTTCGCAGCAGCCCGCCGTCCGGGCGGTGCGGGATCCACGGCTCCCCATGGCCACGCCGGAGTCGCTGCCGACCATCGATCCCCGGCTGGCCCACGCCATGGGGCGTCCTCGCCACGGAGATCCGATCACCCGTCGTACCGGCCGCTCGCTCCAGAAGCTCACCGCGTCAGCCGCGCAGGAGGTGTCCGAGGAGACACGCCTCGCACGGGCGCTGCAGCAGCCGGTGACCACCGGGCGGGTGATCGCGGTCACCTCGATTCGGGGCGGGGTCGGAAAGACCACGGTGGCTGCTCTGCTGGCCCGGACGTTCAACCACTACCGGCACGACCCGGTCCTCGCGCTGGAGGCCGACGCTGCCCTCGGCACGCTTCCGGTCCGGCTTGGCGCGAAGTCGGTGCGGTGGTCGTGCAGGGAGCTCGCTCACCTGCTCACCCCCTCCATGCAGTTGACCGATGTCACCGGCTATCTCGTGCCGGTGACGGATGGCGGCTGGCTGCTGCCCGCGAGTCAGGGGCGGATCGGGGCACCGCTGGACATGCCGACGTACCGGACGGTGTCGCTCGCGCTGCGGCGGTACTTCGCCGTGACGGTGGTGGACTGCGAGACCCTGCCGGGCGAGGTGGCACGTACCGCGATGGACACCGCGCACGCGAGGGTTGTGGTCGCCCCGATGACGGCGGAGGGCGTGGGTGGCACCCGCCTGGTGCTGGACTGGCTGGCGCAGTTGCCGCACTCGGCGCTCGCCACCACCGTGGTCGCGCTCACCGCGAACTCCCCCGACATGACACTCGATCTCAAGGCGGCCACCGCGCACCTGCGGGAGACGGGAGTCACGGTGGTGGCTCTTCCCTATGACCGTCATCTGGCCCAAGGAGGCCCCATCCACACCGCGTTGCTCGGTCAGACCACCCGGCAGGCGGCCACTTCCCTGGCCGCCGAGGCGATGGAGCGGGCGGTGAAGGTGCGATGACGCTGCGGCTGGTCCACCGCCCGGCGCGCTCCACCAGGCCGCTCACCCCGGCGCAGCCCCGCACCATCGAGCCGCCCCCGAACCTGCCCGAGGGCAAGACCGGCAGCGCCGCGACCACACTGTTGCCGATGGCCGGTGTGATGGGTTCGGTCGTGATGATGACCGTGGTCCGCTCCAGCCAGTTCGCGGGCCTGGGTGCTGTGGTGCTGGTGATCGCACTGATGGGCGCGGTGGGACTGTTCCTGTCCCAGCGGGGCAAGGCGCAGCGCACGCGGCGCGCCCAGCGCGAACGTTATCTGGAGTATCTGGAGGAGCTGCGCGAAGAGCTGGGGGCGGTGATGCGGGAGCGCCGCCGGGCGGCGAGGCTGCTCAGTCCGCCGCCGCAGGCGTTGTACGACCTCGTGCGGGACCCGGCGCGGTTGTGGGAGCGGCGCCGTACGGATGCGGACTTCCTGCGGGCGCGTGTAGGTACGGGGGACGTACCGACGCAGCAGCTGTCCATCGGCCAGAACAGCGCCGGGGGCGTGCTGACGCCGCCCGACCCGTTCATGCTCAACGAGGCCCGGGCGCTGGTGGCCCGGTTCTCCACAGCGACCGAATCTCCGTTGACGGTGCCGCTGGACCGGGCCGGGAACATCAGCATCGTCGGGGACCGCGAAGGTGTACTTCGCGTCGCGCGGGGTCTGTTGATCCAGACGGCGGTCACGCACGCGCCTGACGACGTGGCGATCGCGCTCGGCGTGCCTGGTGAGCACGTGGCGGCTTGGGAGTGGGCCAAGTGGCTGCCTCACGTACTGGATGCACAGGAGAGCGACGGGCCGGTCCCGGCGCGCCGGATTGCCCCCAGCCTGCCGCAACTGGCCCGGCTGATCGCCGCCGATCTGCGGCGGCGGACCTCGTACGCCGCCGAGGTGCGGCGGGGCCTGTCCGACAAGAACGCGCTGAAGCTCACCAGTCGGCTGCTGGTGGTCAGTGACGAATACGGGGAGAACGCTGCCGAACTGCCGCGCCCCGATGCGGCTGTGTCCCTGGCTGACATGGGCGTCACCGTGCTGCATCTGCTGGAGCAGCAGGTGCACGAGCCGGATCAGGTGACTGTGCGCATCACGGTCGACGGCGACCAGGTCGTGATCGAGGATCTGCGGGCCCCCGAGGCCCCGGCTGCCTCCGGCACCTCCGATGTCGTCAGCGTCGCGGGAGCCGAAGGGCTCGCACGCATGCTGGCTCCGCTGCGGCTGTCCGCCGAGTCCGTGGCCGAGGGCACCCCGGTGTCCGGACCCGTCGACTTCCCCGCGCTACTGGGGATCGACGATCCCGCAGCCTTGGACATCGACCGGCTGTGGACGCCGCGCGGCGAGCGCGCGTTCCTGCGCGTGCCCATCGGCGTGAACGACCGGCACGAGCCGGTGCTGCTGGACCTGAAGGAGTCCTCAGAGCTGGGCATGGGCCCGCACGGTCTGTGCGTGGGTGCCACCGGCTCCGGCAAGAGCGAACTGCTGCGGACCCTCGTCCTCGCCCTGGTGGCCTCCCATCCGCCGGAGGATCTGGCGATGGTCCTGGTCGACTACAAGGGCGGTGCGACCTTCGCCCCGTTCGCCGAGCTGCCGCACGTGGCTGGGGTGATCACGAATCTGGAGAACCAGGCCGGGCTCGTCGAGCGTGTCCACACCAGCCTCGCGGGCGAGGTGAAGCGCCGCCAGCAGGTGCTGAAGGACGCGGGCAATGTGGCGGACATCGGGCACTATGCGGCGCTGCGCTCCAAGCGCCCGGATCTGGACCCGCTTCCCCACCTCTTTGTCGTCATCGACGAATTCGGTGAACTTCTCACCGCCAAGCCGGACTTCATCGACCTGTTCTTGTCCATCGGCCGCATCGGCCGCTCCATCGGTGTGCATCTGCTGCTGTCCAGCCAGCGCATCGAAGGCGGCAAGCTCAAGGGCCTGGACACGTACCTGTCGTACCGGCTCGGTCTGCGTACCTTCTCTGCCGACGAGTCGCGTACGGTGCTGGACACCACCGACGCCTTCCATCTGCCGCCGCTGCCGGGTTTCGGTTACCTCAAGGTCGACACATCGACGTACGAACGGTTCAAGGCGGGGTACGTCTCCGGCGCCTACCGAGGTCCGGAACTGACCGAGGTCGTCGACAACAGACCGCTCGCCCTGCCGTACCCCACCTTCAACTCCCCTGCCGACGAAGGGGTGTCGGACTCCGGAGCCGAGCCGGCGATGCGGGAGCGGGAAACCGGCCCCACCGTGATGTCCACGATGGTCGACCAGCTCCGTACCGCTGCCGAACCCGTACGCCGCGTATGGCTGCCCCCGCTGCCCGACGCCATCACCCTCGACGCGGCCGCAGGGCCGCTCCAGGTCTCCGATCGCGGCATGCACCTCGCCCACCCCCCGGGCACGATGCGGGTGCCCCTTGGACTGCTCGACGACCCTGCCCGGCAATGGCAAGGCCCGTGGACGCTCGACCTCACCGTGTCCGGCGGCCACGTGGCGGTCATCGGCGGCCCCCAGTCGGGCAAGACCACCCTGCTGCGCACCCTCGCGCTCTCACTCGCTCTGACCCACACCCCGGACGAAGTCGCCCTGTACGGACTGGACCTGGTGGGCGGCGGTCTCTCAGCCCTGGCCGGGCTGCCGCATGTGGGAGGTATCGCCGGACGGGCCGACCACGAGCGCGCGGCGCGCACCGTCGCCGAGGTGCGTGCCATGCTCGCCACCCGCGAGGACGCATTCCGCGAACACGGCATCGACTCCCTCGACCAGCTCCGCCACCTGCGCGGCCAGGGCCGGCTGGCCGAACTCGGCGCCACCGACATCGTGCTGCTCATCGACGGGTTCGGCGCGCTGCGCGACGAGTTCGCCCACCTCGACGACACCGTCGCCGACCTCCTCAAGCGGGGCAGCGGCTACGGCATCCACATCGTGGCGGGCATGCTGCGCTGGAACGACGTACGCATCGCCACCCAGTCGATGTTCGGCACCCAGCTCGAACTGCGCCTCAACGACCCGTCCGACTCCTGCATCGACCGCAAGCTCTCCGAGACCCTTGGCCCCGACACCCCCGGCCGCGTGCTCACCGACGGCAAACTCTTCGCCCAGGCCGCCCTGCCCCGTACCGACTCCGTTCCCGCCACCGGCGACCTCGGACCGGCCCTGGAAGACACGGCCCGGACGATACGCACCACCTGGCACGGCGACCTCGCCTCTCCCGTACGGGTACTGCCCGCCCGGCTGCCCGCAGAGCGGCTGCCCTCCGTAGCCGCAGAGCCGAAGCGGATCCCGATCGGCGTCGACCAGGACACCCTCGCCCCCGTACTCCTGGACCTGTTCGAACACGACCAGCACCTGCTGATCCTCGGCGACAACGAATGCGGCAAGACCAACCTGCTCAAGCTGATCGCTCAGCGGTTTGTCGACCGCTACAGCGACGACGAACTGGTCTTCGCCGTCTTCGCCCCACGCCGCGGACTGCGCGGAACCGTCCCCGAGCCCTACCGCGGCGGCTACGCCCACAACGCCAAGATCAGCGCCGGGCTCGCCTCCGGAATCGCCACCGAGCTGGAAAAGCGCCTGCCCGACGAGAACGTCGACCACGACACTCTCCCCGACGGCCCGGCCTTCACCGGCCCGCGCATCGTCATCCTCGTCGACGACTACGACATCCTCACCACCGCAGGCCAGCAGCCCCTCGCCCCGTTCTTGCCGTACGTGTCGTCCGCACAGGACATCGGCCTGCACTTCGTCGTCGCCCGCCGCGTCGCCGGATCGTCACGGGCGTTGTACGAGCCGTTCCTGACCACTCTGCGCGAGACCGGCACCGCCGCCCTGGTCATGACCGGCGACCGCACCGAGGGCCAGCTCTTCCCCGGCCTGTACGCATCCGCCCAGCCACCGGGCCGGGGCACGCTGGTCCGCCGCGGTCGCACCCACCAGCTCATCCAGACCGCCCTCGTACCCGAGGCAGAAGAAACAGAGCTCCCGTGACCAAGGACGTCATCGCCCTCACCCCGAAGATGCCCGACATCCGCACCCTCCTCGCGGGCCTGTACGCCGGAGGCCCGGACGTGGGCATCAACACCACCGCCGACGGAGCCGTCGTCCAGCTCTGCGCACCGGGCGGACGCCCGCTGGTCTCCATCGAAGCCCCGATCCTCCTCCAGGTCCCGGGCGAAACCAGACGCCTCCTCGGCATCGGCACCGACGTGGCGGACAGCCCTGTCTGGTGGACCGAAGCCCGGGCATCCACCGCCGTCCCGGAGGCCGAGCCCCTCGCGCGGTCCTTCGCCGGCCGCCTCGTGTCCGTACTGGGCGGCATCACCTGGCCCGCCGGCCCGGCGACCACCGACGTCGTTCCCCTCGCCTCTGTCATCGCCCCGGCCACCGACACCGAGCCCCTGGGCATCGACGTCCTCACCAAGAAGGCCGCGGTCGTCATCCACGACCGCCCCCTCGTAGCCATGACCAGCTGGCTCTCCAACGCCCTGCGCACCGCCACCACCAGCGACCGAGCCCTGCAGATCGTCACCCCCGGCACAACTCGTCTCACCCTCCCCACCCGCACCGCACTCCACGGCCACCCCAACCGGTGGGTCGTACAGGACTCCGAAGGCGGCTACTACGACGGCCTGTCCGGAGCCGTGCTGCGCTGGCAGGACGACACCTTCACGCCCACGCCCACCGAGTCGGGCGCCACTGCCGTCGCACCGGCCTTCACCCAGACCACCCCTACCGGCGAACGCCAACTAATCCTCTCCATCCGCACCCAGCACGCCCCGGACACCGACCTCCAGCTCGGCCGCGCCCTGGAAACAGCCTGGCAACACCTCACCAACACCGCGCCCGCCGGATGGAGCACCGCGGAACCCATCAACCTCCCGTGGTCCACACGGCAGCTGACCGACCTCGCCCGCAACCGCGCCCCCCAACCCACTTGGCTCGTCGCCATCGGCCACCCCGACCGCCCCGCCATCGCTACCGTGCACATCGCCCGCACCACAGCAGGCGTCGAAGAGGACATCACTCTCACGCTGGGCTACGACACCGGCGAAACCCCACCCCTTCACTCCATCGAAGCCCTCGCCGGGACACTGGCCACCGAGCACAACCTGACCTCCATGCTCGCCTCGCTTCGTCCCGCACGCCGCGACCTCACCGTCCCCCCACACTTCGAAGCGCCCCCCATCCCCCTCTCATTCACGCTCGGCACCGACGCGATCCACGACATCGGGCTGGACCACGCCCGCCGGCCACCCCTGGACTCGCACGCCATCCCGCTCGGCCCCGCTACGCGCCCCGCTCTCCACTACCCGCTCGGAGACGGCACCAGCGCCCATGCGTGGACCACGCTCCAGCGGCTCACGCAGCACCTGAAGAAGGCGCAGCCCAGATCCCGCTGAAGGACAACGCCTTGGCCTGTCGACAGGCAACATCTCCCGGGTGCTGCACTCACCGGCATTCGCCCTTCCCCCGCGTCAGCGGACGGGCTCGGCCACTCTGGCGAGCAGGGCGGCCGACTCCTCAGGCGCGAGGGCGTGGTCGTACACGAGCTCGCCGGTCATGCCGGGGAAGAAGCGGCCGGCGGGCCAGTTCCTCCTGTACGTGGGCGGGTCGAGGACCACGAGCCGGACGCCGTCCACGACGGGGATGTCCGCCGGTCTGCCTTCGTTCCAGATCAACTCACCGTCGACGCCGACGAAGTCGAAGGAGCCGGTGGTCGGCACCATCCCGGCCCGGTCGCGGCAACAGGCGACGGCCTCGGCCGACGGCGCCTCGCCCTCCACGAGACCCCGGCCGATCAGGGCGTCGGCGAGGAGCGTGTGCAACTGGAAGTTGTCGCCGATGCCGGACACGCGCAGCGCGAAGCCGGCGCCGGTGGCGCGGTTGAGCGCGACGACCGGCTCGTCGTCGAGGACGGCGAGGGCGTACGCGAGGCACTTGAACGGCTCGCCGGACAGCTCCGCGACTCGGGCGACGGCGGCCGGCAACTCCTCACGGCCGGGCAACTCTCGGCGCACCCGCGGGGAGTTGAGCATGGCCACGCAGGCCATCTCGAACTGCGGGAGCGCCTGCCAGGCCATGACGGGCTCGAAGCCGATCCGCTCGAAGTCGGCCTCCTCCAGCCCCTCGCCCTCGTGGCCGGGCAGCTCGCCACGGCCCGCAGCCGCCCACCGGTCGCAGAAGACGGCGGCCTGCTCGAAGGCGTCCAGGGCGCTCGCGAACACGGCGGGCGCGCAGGCCAGCGGGTCGGCGCCTCGCTCGACGCACGCCCCGGTCATCACGGCCACCGCCGCTCGCGGTCCGGGCGGCACTTCCCCGAGCAGGGCGGAGAGCCGAGGCCCCGCCGCCTGCAACTCGGCGTCCGCCGCCTTACCGAAACCGTGCGTCAGCCGCGCGAAGGCACGCTCCGCCGCGTCCGCGTCCTGGGCCCGTACCGCCGCTTCGAAGTTCCCGACGGCGGCCCGAAACCGCACACGTCCGAATATCATCCGCGCACCCTAGCCGACGCCTCCGACAGCCCCTTTTGGCCATCGCCCCGTTTCGACTGCCAAGACAGGCCCAAGTGTCTGTGGCAGGCTCAGCCGCTCGTCTTGGTTCGGTGACCCGCGTCACACCTGGCTCCTGTCAGCAATCGGGGCGCCGTCTCGTTCAAAGGGCACGCGAACGAGACAGGAGCAACGCCATGAAGCACCGCATCGTCGTACTCGGCGCCGGATACGCCGGGGCCTTCGCCGCCGGAAACCTGGCCCGCCGGCTCTCCCCCGCCGACACCGAGATCACCGTCGTCAACGCCGCGCCCGACTTCGTTGAGCGGATGCGGCTCCACCAGCTCGCGATCGGCCAGGACGTCGCGTTCCGCAAGCTCGCCGACGTATTCGCGGGCACCGGGGTGCGGTTGCGCCTGGCGCGCGTCACCGGCGTCGACCCCGAGCGCAGGACGGTCGCCGTGACCGGCGAGGACGGCGACGGCGAGCTCACGTACGACACGCTTCTCTACGCGCTCGGCAGCTCCGTAGCCCACCATGGCGTCCCCGGCGCGGCCGAGTACTCCTTCGATGTGACCGGCCGGTCCTCGGCGCTGCGTCTGCGCGAGCGCCTGGCCGGCCTGGGCGAGGGCGGCACCGTGCTGGTCGTCGGTGAGGGGCTGACCGGCATCGAGACCGCCACCGAGTTCGCCGAGTCCCGGCCCGACCTCTCGGTCGCGCTCGCCGCCCGCGGCGAGCTGGGCGCCTGGCTCTCCCCGAAGGCCCGCCGTCACCTGCGCCAGGCCTTCGACCGGCTCGGCATCACCGTCCACGAGCACACCGGCATCGAAGCGGTCGAGCCGACACGGGCGATCGCCGACCGCGTCACCGGGTCGTCCATCCCGGCCGACGTCACCGTGTGGTCGGCCGGGTTCGCCGTGCACCCCATCGCGGCCGCCAGCGGCCTGGAGGTCGCCGAGACCGGCCAGATCGTCGTCGACCGCACCATGCGCTCGGTCTCGCACCCGGACGTCTACGCCGCCGGTGACTGCGCCTACGCGATCGGCGACAACGGCCGGCCGTTGCCGATGTCCTGCGCCTCGGCCGGCTTCACCAACATGCAGGCGACCGCCGCGATCGTCGCGCGCCTGACGGGCAGCGCGGTCCCGGCCACCGGGCTGAAGTACTACGGCAACCACATCAGCCTCGGGCGGCGGGACGCGATCTTCCAGGTGGTGGACGGGGACGTCCGGTCGAACTCCTGGTACGTGGGCGGCCGGACCGCCGCGCGGCTCAAGTCGGGCGTGCTCAAGGGGGCAGGGTGGGGCGTCGCCCACCCGACGTTCGGCATGCCGAAGCGCAAGCGCCGCCTGGCCACCGCGCCTGACCGGACCGGTGTGAGGGTCGCCGCATAGGCTGCTCGGCATGGACAGCGCATCCATCGATCGGTTCGAGGCCAGCCGGGGCCTGCTGGCCTCGCTCGCGTACCGTCTGCTCGGCTCGGCCGCCGACGCCGAGGACGCCGTGCAGGACACGTTCCTGCGCTGGCAGGCCGCAGACCGCGAACGCGTCGAGGTGCCGGAAGCGTGGCTGACCAAGGTCGCCACCAATCTCTGCCTCGACCGGCTCCGCTCGGCGCAGGCGCGCCACGAGCGAGCGGCCGGTGCCTGGTTGCCCGAGCCGCTGCTCGATGGCGACCCGATGCTCGGCCCGGCCGACACCTTTGAGCAGCGCGAATCGGTGTCCTTGGCCGTACTGACCCTCTTGGAGCGCCTCTCGCCGGTCGAGCGGGCCGTCTACGTCCTGCGTGAGGCCTTCTCGTACAGCCACGCCGAGATCGCCGGGATCCTCGACATCACCGAGTCCGCGAGCCAGCAGCATGTCCACCGGGCCCGGATCCGGGTCGCCGCCGAGCGCCGCCGCGGCGGCGAGGCCGACCCCGCGGCCGCGCGCCGGGTCGTCGAGGAGTTCCTCGCCGCCGCCACGTCGGGGCGCACCGAACGGCTGGTGGCGCTGCTCACCGACGACGTGACGGCGGTCTCGGACGGCGCCGGACTGGCCAAGCGGCTGCTGCGGTACAAGACGCGCGAGCGGGTCGCCTCCTACGTGCGGGCCGGCTTCAAGCCCACGCCGGCGAAGCGGCGGCTGGCCGGCGGCTCGCCCGCCTTCCATATCGCGCTGGTCAACGGCTCCCCGGCCGTCCTCGCCGTGGTCGACGACCGGATCGTGGGCGCCGTGGCGTTCGAAGTCAGCGACGGCAAGGTCGCGTCCCTGCGCGGCATCGCCGCCGCGGACCGGCTCGCGCGCCTCAACGAGGCCTGGCGGCAGCACGAACCCGATGCGCCGGTCATCAACGCATGGTGACCAGAGCCACCGGAATCCAGTGACCTAAGCCGGAGCGAGGACGGAACCCCTTAACGGACATGCCTATCCGTATCGATCCTGCTGCCTCCTCCTCGGGTCGGCCAAATCCGGGGCCGTGTGGCGATCGCCACACGCGATGCGAGGTGCTGACTGAGACAACGAAGCACCCACAGTTGCGAGTGTCCGGTTCACCTCCCGCTCGCGCGGAGACCGGTTACGACATCGTTGGACGTGCGGATCTTCGATCCGACCGTTCCCGCGGTGTTCGCCAGATTGATTGCGGCTCGTCCGAGCAGTGAGCCAGCGCTCTCCGCTTCCCAGGGCGTGGGGCCAGTGCCGTCAGTCCAGGCGACTAGGTCACGATGGTTGATGCATCGGATCCCGCATTGTTCGGCATAGTCAGCGGCGGGCTGGGTGAACTCACCGGTGGTCACGACGGCCGCGACATGGGCTTCGTGCACAGCAAAACAAGTCCCTCCGAAGCGCTGTACGTCTTGGGAACCGACCTTGTTCAAGGGTCCATAGCGCTTGCACTGTATGACGACGCGTCTCCCATCAGGCGTAGTTGCCACAACGTCGGCACCGAGGTCGCCAGCGCCGCCCACGACATGGACGTCCTGACAGCCGTCCCGCTCGCACAGCGCGGCAACGGCCTGCTCGAAGCTCACTGGGTCCATGGCTGCAAACTCGTCGGACGCGAAGGCTTCATCAGGTGTCTCTGCCTTCACCCTTGTTACGGCATGGTTGCGCTCCTCCTCGACCGTGTGCGTCTCGATGACTTGGTAGGCAGCACCAACGGCCGCGCTGGCAAAGCGGCGTCCCGTGCGACGACGGCGGGTGCTCCAGAGGCCTGCTGTCGCGGCGACCACTGTGGCGGCCGCCGCGACGACCACCATGGGATGCTCATCGGCCGCTCTCACGATCAGTTTCAGGGTGAGACCCACGCCGCACGCAACAGTCGCGACCAGCCCGAAGCACAGGACCGTCTGCCGGAGGCTGAAGGCCTTTCGCTGCTTCGCAGGCTGAGGCTTACGGACCGGTACAGGCATGTGGAAGTCCCCCTGTAATGCGCTACTTTCGATTCACTCATGGCTACACCTGCCCCAGTCCGGCAGATTAAACAGCCTCAGGACTGGTCGAGCGCCGCCTTCGCAGCACGAGGTCCGGCGAGCAGTAAATGATGGATTCCCAGGACATAGCGGTGCAGGCAGGCAAGGGTCCCTGCTGTGAGGACGTTCATCGGAGTCGCTCGACAAGTGCCGAATCGGTGGTCTGGATCGCTTCCATCCGCGCCGCGTTGGACGTTGTCCACTCGTCGGGTGTCACGCCGGTGTAGCGCGCGGACACTCATCATCGGCGGCACCGCGCTGATTGCTCCGGCGAGTAGGGCCGTAGCTCCCAGAGTGGCGAAAGTCGGGAAAACATCCCGAGAAGGATGACGTGGACAAGGGTCTAGCCTCCACCCACGAGGGAAAGCGACACGGAAGAAAGGCCTTCGAGAAGTCTGGGAAGTCGAAGCATCGGTGACGCTTCGGACAGGCCGGGTATGGCCCACGACGCGTAAATACGGACGTCTTCAAGCGCCGGCGGTGGCGCGCGCTTAGGGGAAGAAGGACGACATGGCAGATCTCCAGAACTCCGACGACAGACAGCCGACCGGGGCAGTCGACCGACCGGTCATAGCCGGTCGGGACGAGACGGCCGCCGAACGTGCTGACCGGCGCTGGGTGGAACTGCTGCAGGAAGTGAGGGTGGCGCAGACCGGTGTGCAGATTTTGCTTGCTTTTCTGCTCAGCGTTGCCTTCACACCGCGCTTCACAGAGCTCGGCACCACGGACCGCACGATCTACGTCGTGACCATCGTGCTCGGTGCTGCTGCCACCGGCGCACTCATAGCTCCCGTATCTTTCCACCGCTTCGTCAGCGGTCAGCAGATGAAGCCCCAAGCGGTGGAGTGGGCCTCTCGCCTGACGGTTACGGGACTGCTCCTGCTGCTGTGCACCATCATGTGCGCACTGCTGCTCATACTGCGGGTGGTATTGCACCAATCCGCAGCCCTGTGGATCGTTTCGGGCGTACTCCTTTGGTTCCTGGCCTGCTGGGTCGTCCTTCCGGCCTGGGCTCGCTGGAGCAAGTAGATTTTCCGGCTGCCCAGTAGATACAACAGCGAGCGTCGCCGGGGAAGGTCATGACACCTCGATACCGATGAGGCAGGTGTCGTCGTCGGTGTCCGAACTGCTGTGGGTGAGGAGGCGGTCGAGTCGGCGCTCAAGAGTGGTCGCGGGTGCCTGCGCTGTGGCGAGCAGTTGCGTGAGGGACTCCTGTACGGCGGTGTCTCTGCGTTCGATGAGGCCGTCGGTGTACATCAGCAGCGTGTCGTGGGGCTCAAGTTGAATCTCGGTCTCTTCGTACTCGACTTCCGCGAGGGCCCCCAGGAGAAGCCCACCGGGCAGAGGCAGAGCAGTGGCCTCCTGCCCCCGCACCAGTACCGGCGGAAGATGACCCGCCCTGGCCCAGCGCAGAACACGGGTCTCCGGGTCGAAGAGGCCGCACACGGCGGTGGCGGTGACCTGTTCGGTGAGGTGATGCGCCACGATGTTCAGCCAGGACAGCAACTGGCCCGGACCCGCGCCGGTGACAGCGAGGCCCCGCATGGCGTTGCGCAGGACCACCATGCCTGTGGCCGCATCGATGCCGTGGCCGGCGATGTCTCCGACGCAGAGCAGTATCCGCTTGGACGGCAGGACGACGGTGTCGTACCAGTCACCACCGACCAGGGACTCCGTCTCCGCCGGCCGGTAGCGTACGGCGATCTGCAGGCCGGGGGCATCGAGCGGCGCCCGGGTCGGCGGCATGATGGCGTGCTGGAGTTGGAGCGCCAGGCGGCTGCGCTCGGCCGACTCCTGTTCGGTGTGGGCGAGTTGGTCGCGGGTGGCGGCGAGCGCCACTTCGGTCCAGTGCTGGGAGGAGATGTCCTGGTAGGCGCCACGCACGGCGAGGAGCCGGTCGTCGGCGTCGAGGACGGGTTCGGCGATGACCCGGATGTGGCGGGTCACCCCGTCGGGGCGCATCAGGCGAAAGCCCGTCGAGGCCGGTCGCCGGTGGTGGAGGACTGCCTGCAGGAAGCGGCCGATGGCAACAGCGTCGTCCGGGTGCGCGTGGTCGGTGAGATCCTGCAGAGACACCGGATCTTCGGTGACCGGCCGTCCGTACAGGGCGAAGAGCTGCCCGTTCCAGGTGATCTCCCCCGTCACGAGGTTCTCCTCGAAGCCGCCGATACGGCCGAGGCGCTGCGCGTGCTGCAGCAGACTGGCAAGCCGGGCCGTCTCGTCCTCGATGCGCCAGATGAGCAGCACGCTGCCGCCGTGCCGGCTGATGCTGAGGTCGGCGACGGAGGCTAGCGGTACCTGGTCGACGAGGGCGGTGAGCGTCATCCGCCGCGCACGGAACGGTTCTCCCGTGGCATAGACGCGGTCGATCTTCCCGAAGAGTTCACTGTCGTCGACGGCCATGGGATAAGCCTCCAGCAGCAGGGCACCGTTGACGGCGCTGCGGGGGCGTCCTGCCGGGTCCACGAAGTTGCTGTTCACGTGGCGGATCCTGAAGTCGCTCAGATCGCCTTCCGCATCAAGGTGCGGCGTAAGGACCAGCGCGGGGTCGTACAGCCCGTCGGAAAGATCCACCAGCTCCGAGACATCGGCCAATTCCCGTGCGGACGGCAGATGCACACCGGCGGCCGGGACGCTTTCGAGTGTGTGGGCGCACAACTCGGCGAGGGCTTGGATCTGGTGCACGATGGCCGGTGACTGCGGCGTGAGCGGTTGGGGCCAGCAGATTTCCAGTACGCCGTGGATGCGGCCACCGGTCCCGGCAGGCAGCGCGACACGGCCACCGGCCGGGGTCTGCGCGTGGCCGATGGAAGGAATGCCGGCTTCGGCGAGGGAAAAAACCCGGACGGTCCGGCGCTCGCTGAGTGCTTGACGGGCGACGGTCGCGACACCAGGCGGTACGTACCGCCAGCGCCCTGCCTCGTCGGCGCTGAACCCGGCGTGACCGCAAAGCGTGAGGGAGGCGTCCGAACCGGCGGCCCAGACGGCGACAGCCGTGGCTCCCAGCGGGGCCAGTGCGTGTTCGAGCAGGGATTCGGCGACGACTTGGGTGTCCCCGGCGGCCAGTGCGGCGCTTTCGGCGGTACGCAGGCGCACGGCAACGGACGAGCCGGTCTCCCCGGCGCATGTGCCGTCGCCGCTGGTCCGCCGGACGAAGTCACCTGCGATGTGGGCGACCTGGTCGCGGGCCGCCTGGTTGATGATGTCGGCGGCCAGCTCCAGCTGTGACAGACCTGCCTGGTCGGCTAGCTCTGTCAGCTGTCGCGTTGCCTGTGCCGGACCGCATTGGAGCCGCTCGATCAAGACTCCCTTGGCGAGTTCGACCAGGGCGCGGCCGTCGGCCGCGGCGTGTGCCGCCCGTACCTCCCCACGCAGCCGTTCGACGGTGGCGGCCAGGCGGCCGACGTGGGAGGTCTGACCGGACAAGGGCTCTTCCCCAGATGCCGGACGGCGCATCGCGGCAGACCCGGGAGCGGTCACGGACTCCGCGCCGCCCGCCGTGACGCGGGGAGACGGCAGTGTTGCGGGGTCGGCTGTGTAAAGCACCGACGTTACGGAGACGTCCTGGCCCCTACGGGAGCCGGGGGCGGGCGGCGCGTCGTCCGCGACGAGTTCTCCGTCGTGTTCAGGAGTGCTCATGGCGCTGCTGACTCCTTGGCGGTCGGCCGGATTCCCCGAGCCATCGGCGGACGCAGGCGATGAGATCGTTGGCGTCCAACGGCTTGGTGACGTAATCGTTGGCGCCCGAGGCGAGACTCTTCTCCCGGTCCCCCGGCATCGCCTTCGCGGTGACCGCGATGATCGGCATACCCGCGTGCGCGGGCATCTGCCGGATCGCGGCGGTCGCCTCGTACCCGTCCATCTCCGGCATCATCACGTCCATCAGGATCAGGTCGACGTCCGGGTGCTCGGTGAGTGTCTCGATGCCCTTGCGGCCGTTCTCGGCGTGCAGGACCTGGATGCCGTGGAGCTCCAGGATGCCGCTGAGGGCGTAGAGGTTACGGGCATCGTCATCGACTACGAGCACGGTACGGCCGTGCAGACCGACGTCGATGGCCGCAGGAGTCTGCTGACGGGTTTCCTCAGTCCGCCGCACCAGGGGGACGACGGCACCCGGCTGCTCGGCCGACAGGTGAAGCGCGATGCGTTCGCGCAGTTCGTCCAGGCTGGAGAGCAGCTCCAGCGGTCGCTCGTGTGCACGGGACTGAAGCGCCTGCTCGTGTCCTGCGTCCAGGCGCCGGTTGTTGTGCGCGAGAACCGGTACGTTCCTTAGCGCGGCGTCACCTTCCATCGCGTCCAGGAAGCGCAGGGCTTCGCCGTTGGCCATGTCCAGCTCCAGCACTACACAGTGGAATGGTTCGGCGGCAAGAGCGCCTGCGGCTTCCTGCGGGCCCAGTGCCTCGATGATTTCGACGTCCTCGCGGTTGGTGAGCTCGTGTCCGCCGGCCAGTTCGGCCACCGCGCTCTGGGCGACGAGGGACAGCAGCCCGCCCGGGCGCCCCTCGATCACCAGCAGCCGGCGCGCTTGTCGCGGCTGCGCGGCCTTGGTGGTCACGGCACGCTGCCCGCTCCCGGACGACTCGGCCCGCACGTCGGTCCCGGATGTGCCGGCCGGTTCGTTGGCTGTCTCCTCCCGGAAGTCGGCGCGTGCGACGGGGAGATAGAGAGTGAAGGTGCTTCCTTGGCCGGGTGTGCTCTCCACCGTGAGGGCGCCGCCGAGCAGATGCGCGATCTCGCGGCTGATGGACAATCCCAGCCCTGTGCCTCCGTACTTGCGGCTGGTGGTGCCGTCCGCCTGCTGGAACGCCCCGAAGATGGCCTCGAGCTGCTGCTCGGCGATGCCTACACCGGTGTCCTTGACGCGGAACGCCACGACAGCGCCGCCGCGGTGGACGGGGGCGGGAAGCTCACCGTTGGCTGCCGGTTCGATGCGCAGCTCCACGCTTCCGCGTTCGGTGAACTTGACTGCGTTGGAGAGCAGGTTCCGCAGTACCTGCCGAAGCCGGGAATCGTCGGTGACCAGGTCGACGGGTACGCCGGGTGCGGTAGTGATCGTGAAGCCGAGACTCTTCTGCGTGGTCATCGGCCGGAAGGTGGCCTCGACGTAGTCGAGGAGCTGACGCAGCTCGACGCGCTCCGGATGGAGGCCCATCTTTCCCGCCTCGACCTTCGACAGGTCGAGGATGTCGTTGATCAGCTGAAGCAGGTCCGATCCTGCTGAGTGGATGATGCCCGCGTACTCCACCTGCTTGGCTGTGAGGTTGCGGTTCGGGTTCTGGGCGAGCAGCTGGGCAAGGATCAGCAGGCTGTTGAGGGGGGTCCGCAGTTCGTGGCTCATGTTGGCCAGGAACTCCGACTTGTACTTGGAGGCCAGCGAGAGTTGCTGGGCGCGGTCCTCGAGCTCCTGCCGGGCCTGCTCGATCTCCAGGTTCTTGCCCTCGATGTCGCTGTTCTGAGCGGCCAGCAAGGCGGCCTTCTCCTCCAGTTCCGCGTTGGAGCGCTGGAGTTCCTCCTGCTGGACCTGCAGTTCCTCGGAACGCGACTGCAGCTCGCCGGCGAGCCGCTGCGATTCTTCGAGCAGTTCGTCGGTGCGTGCGTTGGCGACGATGGTGTTGACGTTGACGCCCACCATCTCCATGAGCTGGTCGAGGAAGTCCCGGTGGACGGGTGTGAAGGCGGTGAACGAGGCCAGCTCGATGACACCGAGGACCTGGTCGTCGACGACGATCGGGAGCACGATCAGGCTGCCCGGTGTCGTTCGGCCCAGTCCGGAAGAAATGCTCACGTAATCGCCGGGCACTCCGTCGGCGGCGATGGTGCGGCGGCTGCGCGCCGCCTGGCCGACGAGGGATTCACCCAGCTTGAAGCGGTCGTGGTCGGCGCTGCCTGCGGGACGCCCGTACGAGCCGACGAGCCTGAGCTCGGTACCGTCCGGGGTCTCTTCCGCGAGGTAGAAGGCGCCGTACTGGGCGGAGGCGAGCGGAGTGAGCTCGTCCATGACCAGCTCAGCGACCACGGCCAGATCGCGATGCCCCTGCATGAGGCCGGAGATCCGGGCGAGGTTGGACTTCAGCCAGTCCTGTTCCTGGTTGGCCCGCGTCGTCTCGCGCAGGGAACCGACCATCGAGTTGATGTTGTCCTTCAGCTCCGCGACCTCGCCGGAGGCGTCTACGGTGATCGACCGCGTCAGGTCGCCCTCGGCGACGGCGCTGGCAACTTCGGCGATGGCCCGCACCTGACGGGTGAGGTTGCCGGCCAGCTCGTTCACGTTCTCGGTGAGGCGCTTCCAGGTGCCGGAGACGCCTTCGACCTCGGCCTGCCCGCCGAGGCGGCCCTCGCTGCCCACTTCGCGGGCGACGCGGGTGACTTCAGCCGCGAAGGACGACAGCTGGTCGACCATCGTGTTGATGGTGGTCTTCAGCTCCAGAATTTCGCCGCGGGCGTCGACGTCGATCTTCTTGGACAGGTCACCGTTGGCGACGGCGGTGGTGACCAGGGCGATGTTGCGGACCTGCCCGGTCAGGTTGTTCGCCATGGAGTTGACGTTGTCGGTGAGGTCCTTCCAGGTGCCGGCGACGTTCGGCACGCGGGCCTGGCCGCCGAGCTGACCTTCGGTGCCGACCTCGCGCGCCACTCGGGTCACCTCGTCGGCGAACGCGGACAGGGTGTCCACCATGGTGTTGATGACCTCGGCGAGTGCGGCGACCTCACCCTTGGCCTCGACCGTGATCTTCCGCGACAGGTCACCGCGCGCGACGGCGTTGGCCACCTCGGCGATGGAGCGCACCTGGCCCGTCAGGTTGGACGCCATCACATTGACGTTGTCGGTGAGGTCCTTCCAGGTGCCGGAGGCGCCCCGCACGGTGGCCTGCCCGCCCAGGTTGCCCTCAGTGCCCACTTCGCGGGCGACGCGGGTGACCTCGTCGGCGAACGCCGACAGCTGATCGACCATCGTGTTGATGGTCTCCTTCAGCTCCAGGATCTCGCCACGGGCGTCTACGCGGATCTTCTGGGTGAGGTCTCCCTGGGCGACGGCCGTGGTGACCTCGGCGATGGAGCGCACCTGGGCGGTCAGGTTGTCGCCCATGACATTGACCGACTCGGTGAGGTCCTTCCAGGTGCCGGAGACGCCCTTGACGTCGGCCTGCCCGCCGAGACGCCCCTCCGTACCGACCTCACGGGCCACGCGCGTCACCTCGTCGGCGAACGCGGACAGCTGATCGACCATCGTGTTGATGGTGTTCTTCAGCTCCAGGATCTCGCCGCGCGCATCGACGTCGATCTTCTGCGACAGGTCACCCTGGGCAACAGCCGTTGCGACCTGCGCGATGGAGCGCACCTGAGCGGTCAGGTTGCCCGCCATGAAGTTCACGGAGTCGGTGAGGTCACGCCATGTACCGGAGACCCCCTTGACATCGGCCTGACCACCGAGGCGTCCATCAGTACCCACTTCGCGGGCAACACGGGTGACTTCGTCGGCGAACGCGGACAGCTGATCGACCATCGTGTTGATGGTGTTCTTCAGCTGCAGGATCTCGCCGCGCGCGTCGACGTCGATCTTCTGCGACAGATCGCCACGGGCCACCGCGGTGGCAACATGCGCGATGTCGCGCACCTGAGTGGTGAGATTGCCCGCCATCGCGTTGACCGAGTCGGTCAGATCCGCCCAGGTACCGGACACGCCCGGAACGTCCGCCTGCCCGCCCAGCGTTCCTTCGGTGCCGACCTCGCGCGCGACCCGGGTCACCTCTGAGGTGAACAGCGACAGCTGGTCGACCATGCCGTTGAACACGGTGGCGATCTCGCCGAGCAGGCCGTCCGCCTCGTCCGGCAGGCGCGTGCCGAAGTCCCCGTCGCGCACCGCGGTCAGCCCGTCCAGCAGCTGGCGCAGCTCGGGCTCCCCCACCTTGCCGGTACCGCGCGACCGTGTCCGCTGTACTGGACGCGAGTTCTCGACTGTCGTCTCAGCCATGACCAATCCTCGTTGCGCTCACCGGGCACCCAGCCAAAAGAACAGGACACCGCCACGGCCCACTTGCCGGCCGCCTCCTCCCTGCCTCACGACTCCGATCACGGACCATCCTCATGCGACAAAATTACGAGGCAGAATACCCCGATGCCCGGCGGATTGTGACTGTTTTGGATGGTC
>NZ_JAGGPA010000059.1 GCF_018614035.1 Streptomyces sp. ISL-96 | reverse complement strand
TCGACGAACTGCGCGCCGCCGTCACCCCCCGCACCCGCCTCATCCTCCTCAACACCCCGCACAACCCCACGGGCACCGTCCTGACCCGCGAGGAGCTGGCGGAGATCGCCGCGCTCGCCGTCGAGCGTGACCTGCTCGTCGTCACCGACGAGGTCTACGAACACCTCGTCTTCGACGGCGAGCACATCCCGCTGGCGTCGTTCCCCGGCATGCGAGAGCGCACGGTCACCATCTCCTCGGCGGGCAAGACGTTTTCCTTCACGGGGTGGAAGGTCGGCTGGGTGACCGCGTCGCCCGCCCTCGTGACGGCCGTCAGGTCGGCCAAGCAGTTCCTGACGTACGTGTCGGCCGGGCCCTTCCAGTACGCCGTCGCGGAGGCGCTGCGGCTGCCGGACGCGTACTTCACCGGCCTGCGCGACGACTTGCGCGCGAAGCGGGATCTGCTGTGCGCGGGGCTCGCGGACGCTGGCTTCGAGGTCTACCGCCCCGCCGGAACGTACTTCGTCACCACCGACATCCGCCCCCTCGGCGAGACCGACGGCTTCGCCTTCTGCCGCGCTCTGCCGGAGCGGTGCGGGGTGGTCGCGATCCCGAACGCGGTCTTCTACGACCACCGGGAGGAGGGCGCCCCGTTCGTGCGATTCGCCTTCTGCAAGCGGACGGACGTACTCCAGGACGCGGTCGCCCGCCTGAAGGGCCTTGCAGCCGGCTAGAACAAGCCCCGCGCAGCGGTAGGCGCACCCTAGGCCGGTCGGGCGAGCAGCGGTCGCGGCGCGGCGGCGGGACGCTCATCGTCGGGGTCAACGACTCGCGCGCGCCCGGAGGTAGACCGTGTCCGTCGACGCAGCGGAGAGGGCCGCCGTACGGCCCGTACGCACATCCGCACCCGCCAGACGCGCCCTGCGCCGCGCAGCCCCCGCCCTCGCCCTCTTCGCCGCCGCCCGCCTCACCGGCGTACTCGCAGTCGCCCTCTGCTCCTGGTACGTCGGCAAGAACCCCCTCGCCCGCCTCGGCGACACCTGGGACTCCCTGTGGTACACGGGCATAGCCGCCCACGGCTACGGACACCGCACCCTCACCTTCCCCGACGGCGTGACCCAGAGCGACCTCGCCTTCTTCCCCCTCTACCCGGCCCTCATCAAAGCGGTCACCACCGTCGCCCCCCTCTCCGGCGGAGCAGCCGGGCTGCTCATCGCCTGGACCGCCGCCGCGGCCGCCGCCTGCGGCATCTACCTGATCGCCGACCGCCTCTACGGCCGCCGCACCGCCACCGCGCTCGTCGTCCTCTGGGCGCTGCTGCCGCACTCCGTCGTCCTGACCATGGCGTACACCGAGCCGGTGCTCATCGCCTTCGCCGCCTGGTCGCTGTACGCCGTCTTCGGCGGCCGGTGGCTCTGGGCCGGCGCCCTGGCCGCGCTCGCGGGGCTGGCCAGGCCCAACGGGATCGCGGTCGCCGCGGCGGTGGGCGCGGCAGCGGCGTACGCACTGTGGACCCACCGGAAACACAGCGCCCGCCTGCCCTGGCGGATCTGGGCGGGGGCCGCCCTCGCGCCGCTCGGCTGGGCCGG
Source organism: Streptomyces sp. ISL-96 (assembly GCF_018614035.1). Taxonomy (GTDB): domain Bacteria; phylum Actinomycetota; class Actinomycetes; order Streptomycetales; family Streptomycetaceae; genus Streptomyces. The sequence goes on along the minus strand of NZ_JAGGPA010000059.1, from coordinate 95,018 downwards.
CTTCGTGCTGTGGGTGGGGGCCAGGGAGGGCGATCTGCTGGGCGGGTACTTCGCGGTGCAGGACCGGTGGAGTTCACGCTTCGACTTCGGCGCCGGGACCCTGCGCTTCACCAGGCACCTGCTCCTCGCACCCGAGGTCCTGCCGTTCCCCATGGTGCTGGTGATCGTCGCGGCGGCGCTCGTGCTCTTCGCCCTGCTGCTCCTGGACGACCGCGTCCGGCCGCCGCTGCCGCTGCTCGTCTACACGACCGTACTCGTCCTCATCACGGTCGGCGGCTCCGGCTTCTTCGAGTCCAAGGCCCGCTTCCTGCTCCCCGCCTTCCCGCTCCTCCTCCCCCTCGCGCACGCCATGACGAAAGCCCGGCCGAGGTCCGCGATCGTGGTGACCGCCGCCCTCGCCGGGCTCTCGCTGAGCTATGGGACGTATCTGGTGACGATTGGCCCGGTCCCGCTGTGAAGCGCGGTGCTCAGGCCTCGCCGGAGCCGTCGCCGGAGCCGTCGCCGTCGCCGTCGGCGGAATCGACGTCCTTCTCCAGGCCCAGCTGCTCGACGAGCCACTTGTCGAATTCGATCGAGGCGCGCACCCAGCCGACCGTCGACGACACGAAGTGCTCAAGGCTGACGCCGGTGCCGATCAGCATCTGCGCCTCACCGATGAGACGGACGGCGCCGTCGTCGTGGGTGTGGCTGTAGACCTTCGGCCACAGCGTGCGGCGGTTCCAGTCGTCGATCAGCTCAAGGAGCTGGATCTTCTCCTCGATCTGGTGCGGCCGGTCGTAGAAGGTCCGTACCGAGAAGACCTGCTGGTCGTCCTCGCCACGGAACATGAAGTACGTGCGGAATTCCTCCCACGGCGCGGCGAGGTCGCCCTCGTCGTCGACGACGTACTTCAGCTCCATCTGCTCCAGCAGCTGCTTGACGAGGTCCTGGTCCGGGACGACCGGGCCTGCGGGACCTTCGGGCTGCGGTTCGGGCTGGCCCCCGAAGTTCGGGATCGAGGACGGGTCGATAGACATGTTCAATACTCCTGGGGTCTCGCGTGTGGGGTCTTCGCGTGGCTGCCTGACATCGACCCTAGTCGCGAAAGCGGGCGAGGGTCCTTCGCCCTGGGCTGAAACCCCTACCGCGCCGGGCCCACCGTCAGGCCGTCCCCGACCCGGTCCACCCGTACCGTGTCGCCGTCGGTGATCTCGCCCGCGAGGATCTCCTTCGCGAGCCGGTCACCGATCGCCGTCTGGATGAGGCGGCGCAGCGGCCGGGCCCCGTAGGCAGGGTCGTTGCCCTCTTCCGCCAGCCAGGCCAGGGCGGCGGGGGTGACGTCGAGGGTGAGGCGGCGGTCGGCGAGGCGCTTGGCGAGGCGGCCGATCTGGAGCTCGGCGATGTGCGCCAGCTCGTCCCCGGACAGGGCGGAGAAGACCACCAGGTCGTCGAGCCGGTTGAGGAACTCCGGCTTGAAGGTGGCCCGTACGATCTCCAGGACCTGCTGCTTCTTCTCTTCGTCGCTGGTCAGCGGCTCGACGAGGTACTGGCTGCCGAGGTTCGACGTCAGCACGAGGATGGTGTTGCGGAAGTCGACCGTCCGCCCCTGCCCGTCGGTAAGCCGCCCGTCGTCGAGGACCTGCAACAGGATGTCGAAGACCTCCGGGTGCGCCTTCTCGACCTCGTCGAGGAGTACGACGCTGTACGGCCGTCGGCGCACCGCCTCCGTGAGCTGGCCGCCCTCCTCGTAGCCGACGTAACCGGGCGGCGCGCCCACCAGCCGCGCGACGCTGTGCTTCTCGCCGTACTCGCTCATGTCGATGCGGACCATGGCCCGCTCGTCGTCGAACAGGAAGTCCGCGAGCGCCTTGGCCAGCTCGGTCTTGCCGACACCGGTCGGGCCGAGGAAGAGGAACGATCCGGTCGGCCGGTCGGGGTCGGCGATGCCGGCACGGGTGCGGCGTACCGCGTCCGAGACCGCCCGCACCCCCTCGTGCTGGCCGATCAGCCGCTTGCCGAGCTCGTCCTCCATGCGCAGCAGCTTCTGCGTCTCGCCCTCCAGCAGGCGGCCGGCGGGGATGCCGGTCCAGGAACCCACCACATCGGCGATGTCGTCGGGTCCGACCTCCTCCTTGACCATGGTGTCGGTACGGACCTCCGCCTCGGCGGCCGCGGCCTCCTCGAGCTCGCGCTCCAGGCCGGGGATCTCGCCGTACAGCAGCTTGGAAGCGGTGTCGAAGTCGCCGTCGCGCTGGGCGCGTTCGGCCTGGCCGCGCAGGTCGTCGAGCTTCTCCTTCAGCTCACCGACCCGGTTGAGGCCCTGCTTCTCCTTCTCCCAGCGGGCGTTGAGGCCGCGCAGCTCCTCCTCCTTGTCGGCGAGGTCGCGCCGGAGCTTCTCCAGGCGCTGCTTGCTCGCCGGGTCGGACTCGTTCTTGAGCGCGAGCTCCTCCATCTTCAGCCGGTCGACGGCGCGCTGGAGTTCGTCGATCTCCAGCGGCGAGGAGTCGATCTCCATGCGCAGGCGCGAGGCGGCCTCGTCGACGAGGTCGATGGCCTTGTCGGGGAGGAACCGTGAGGTGATGTACCGGTCGGAGAGGGTCGCGGCCGCGACCAGCGCGGAGTCCGCGATCTGCACCTTGTGGTGCGCCTCGTACCGGCCCTTCAGCCCGCGCAGGATCGCGATGGTGTCCTCGACGCTCGGCTCGGCGACCAGCACCTGCTGGAAGCGGCGCTCCAGGGCGGGATCCTTCTCGATCCGCTCCCGGTACTCGTCGAGGGTCGTCGCACCGACCATGCGCAGCTCGCCACGGGCCAGCATCGGCTTGAGCATGTTGCCCGCGTCCATGGCGGAGTCGCCGCCGGCGCCGGTGCCGACGACGGTGTGCAGCTCGTCGATGAAGGTGATGATCTGGCCGTCGCTCTCCTTGATCTCGGAGAGGACGCTCTTCAGCCGCTCCTCGAACTCACCGCGGTACTTCGCCCCGGCGACCATCGCGCCCAGATCCAGTGCGACCAGCCGCTTGTTCTTGAGCGACTCGGGTACGTCGCCCTTGACGATGCGCTGGGCCAGTCCCTCCACGACGGCGGTCTTGCCCACGCCCGGCTCACCGATGAGCACGGGGTTGTTCTTCGTACGCCGCGACAGGACCTGCACGACGCGCCGGATCTCCTGGTCCCGCCCGATGACGGGGTCGAGCTTGCCTTCGCGCGCGGCCGCCGTGAAGTCGGTGCCGAACTTCTCCAGGGCCTTGTACTGGCCCTCCGGGTCGGGAGTGGTCACCCGGCGCCCTCCCCTGATCTTCTCGAACGTGTCCAGCAGCTTCTTGGCGCTCGCGCCCTCCTGGGACAGTACGTCCCCCGCCTTGCCGCCCTTGGCCGCGATGCCGATGAGCAGGTGCTCGGTGGAGAGGTAGTCGTCGCCCAGCTCCTTGGCCTGCTGCCCGGCCTCGGCGATGACCGCGAGCATCTCGCGGCTGGGCTGGGGCGGGGCGACGGTGGCCCCGGTCACGCTGGGCAGCGCGGCGAGCAGGCGCTCGGTTCCTGCCCGTACGGCCGCCTGGTCCACGTCGACGGTGGCCAGCAGGTCGATGATGTTCGCGTTGTCCTCACCCGCGAGCAGGGCCAGCAGCAGATGCGCGGGGGTGAGGTCCGCGTGTCCGTCCTGGACGGCGCGATTGCTCGCCGCCTGGATGGCGTCCCGGCTCTTGTTGGTCAGCTCTGCGTCCACTGCGCTCTTTCCTCCTCGGCGGGCGGTATCACCTGGCCGGCGGCTGCCAGCTATGACATCTCAAGGATACGCAAAGTTGAGTCTATTCCACTCAAGGCGGGGAAAGGCAGCCGACTACTCTTGGCGCCATGGCCAACGACCTCGACGTACGCAATCCCAGCCCCGAGTACCTCGCGTTCTGGCGCGAGTACCACCTGTGCACCCTGACAACCCTGCGCCCGGACGGTTCACCGCACGTAGTGCCGGTCGGCGTGACGTACGACCCCGACGCGGGGATCGCCCGCGTCATCACCAACAAGAGCAGCACGAAGGTGGCCAACGTGCTGGCCGCGGGACCGGCGGGCGCGCGGGTCGCCGTCTGCCAGGTGAAGGGCGGCCACTGGGCGACGCTGGAAGGGCGCGCGGTCGTCCGTACGGAACCGGACCTGATCGCGGATGCGGTACGCCGCTACGCCGAGCGGTACGAGCGCACGCCGGGGCCGAACCCCGACCGGGTACTGATCGAGATCACCCTGGACCGCGCGATGGGCCGCGCCCCGAGCACGGCCTGAGCGAATCAACCGTCCGGGCACAGCACAGCGGCGCCATCGTGTTCAGGTCCACGATGACGCCGCTGTGTGGGGGAGCGCCTGGGCGATTGTTGACGACGGGGGAATCGCTTCAGGCGCTGCGGGGGGTGGCGGTGCTGGTTACGGGCTCGATCAGCTGGTGGTCACGCTGGTCGAGGTTGACGAACACCATGCCGTACCGCACGGCACAGCGAACGGGTTGCGGAGCCCCCCGGGGCTTGCGAAGGCACCGGTAGGCACGGACGTCCTCATCCTCTTCACGCGCGACCAGGATCGGCTCACCGAAGAGGGTGACCATCAGCGAGTCGCCACGGTGGGGAATGGCCGTGACCAGGTCGATGAAGTGCCAGCCCGAGCGGTAGGCCGTGGCCATTTCACGTCTGAAGGTGCGGTCGTCCGGTGGAACGGTCATGCCTCTGTCTTGGCCGGCGTACTGGTCCAGCCCGAGTCTGGGGGTCCGGCCTGGACGCTGGTCCAGCCCGAGTCCGGGGGCCCGGCCTGAACGCGGGTCCAGCCCGAGTCCGCCGACAGCTCAGTCCCGGCATGGCCAGAACCGAGACCCGCGCCACTGATAGCCCCGAAGACAACAGCCGCGGAGAAAACAGTGGCAAGCACCGAGCGAAGCATTCTCTTGTACATAGTCGGCTTCGTCCTCACTTGATGGATTCCTCTCCCCCGCGTCACAAGACGATGGCTCATTCGGGCACGTCAAGGCCACAGGAACGATGCATCATGTTCCTGCACGTTCAGGACCCTGGGGGGTGGAGATTTGCCAGCAATAGAGTCAAAACCGGGCCATACCCATGCCGTCACTGAACTGTGTGACGAGGGGGCGAGACTTTACGCCAGCGCGCTGGGAACCGGTCGCATCCCACGCACGGAGGTGGATTCCGCTACCTGCCTCCTGGAGTTCGGGCTGCTGCACCCCGATCCGGACGACGCGAACTGGCTACGCCCAGTTCCGCCCTCCGCCGTACTGGCCCAGCGTCTCCACCCCCTGGAACGCGAGATTCAGGACCGCAGGCGTCTTTCCGTCGAACTGGCCGACGCTTTCGAGCCGTTCATGGCGCTCAGCGCCCAGAGCCCGGCGCCCACGCACGCCATCACCGTGCTGGAAGGGTTCGACCGCATCAACGCCGCCCTCGACCTGGCGAACGCCGAGTGCCGCAACGAGATGCTCACGGTCCAGCCCGGCGGCGGCCGCCCCGTGGACGCGCTCACCCAGGCCCTGGAACGCGACAGGCCCCTGATCGAACGCGGCGTAAGCATCCGCACCCTCTACCAGCACACCGTCCGGCACAGCCCGGGCACTCTCGCCTACGCGGAGCGCCTGGCCGACGGCAAGCTGGAGATACGCACACTCGAGGAGCTGTTCGGCCGACTGATCATCTTCGATCGTACGGTCGCGTTCATCCCCGCGAGCGAAGACCGTCGAGTCGCCCTGGAACTGCGCCACCCCGGCCTCGTCGAGTACCTCTCCGGCGTCTTCGAGCAGTTCTGGCAGCGAGCCGTCCCCCTCCAGGAACAGGTCTCCTACGAGCACACCCCCGACGGCATATCCGGCGTCCAGCGATCCATAGCCAAGCTGCTCGTCGAGGGGTACGTCGACGAGGCCATCGCCCGCCGGCTCGGCATGAACGTACGGACCGCCCGGGCGCACATAGCCAAGCTGGCCACCACGCTCGGCAGCGGCAGCCGCGCCCAACTCGGCTACCTGATCGCCCAGTCCGGCATCCTGGATCAGGATCACTGATCACGGCCAACACCGCGCCGGTGGCTACGATTTCGCCACCGTCATCACACGGGAGATCCACGAACGCGTACGGCTTACGACGGCGCTGACCGACTCCCTGGCACCACTGACAACCATCGCCAGCGAGGACCCGAACCTCGCCATCACGGTGCTCGAAGGAATGCCACTGATCGACTCCCCTCTCGCCCATGCCACCAGCAGCGCCACGAAGGAGTTTTCGGGCCGCTGGGTCTGCTGATCGGCGGGCGAAGTAAATGCCGGGGTTGTTGCCCTGCGATGAACCCAGCACATGACGCATACGGATCCCTTCCCAATGCACCAAAGCAGGGCAAATAGGCTGCCCACGTTCGTCTTCTACTGGGTTAGTCCCATCCCGCCCGACTGAGAGCCGGGAACGCCCCGCCAACTCCTGGACGCCCTTCCCCCCACCCACACCAGCAACCTGCTTGCGGCCCAACCGACCACCGGCCGGGGCGGACGCCACACCCACCCGAGTCACCCCATTCAACTGCCGCGCCCCACCCGCGCCGACACGAGTCCGCACGTCGACCCCGCAGACCATCCGGCCACCGGCGGGGGTGCTCGCGTGCGTGGGAACGTGGGAATGGGGATGTCGCACCAACGACCGTCCCCGCACCCGCCGAGCCAGGGGCCGCGCCGCCCCCTAAACAGACCGCGCCCCACCCACTCACCCGACAGCCACCAAACCGACCCGCGCTACTCCCCGAGCCCCCGTGCAGGGCGTTTTTCTTTGGGCCGTCCCCCTACAAGCGTTAGCGGTGGGCCGGGGTGGCGGGTCAAGGGTGGGCCGAAGGCACATCGCGCAGCGACGCGACGCAGGAGCGCCCTTGACGCGCCGCCCCGGCCCACCGACACTCGAGCTCCCGGGACGGCCCGAAACCCCCAGAAGCGATCTGTAGTTACCACCCCCGCCAGCGAGGCCGGAGCATGGCCGAACGCCTTGCCCCGCCGCCTGGGGCTGGCTGACGGACTGGCTGCGCAGTCTCTGCGCGGCATATGGATGCGAACGCGGAAGCCGCGCGGCACATGCGGTTCGGTGGCTCCGCTGTCCTTCGCAACCAGCTTCTGCGTCGGATCGACCCTGCCCGGCTGCCCAACGTGCACAGCCGAGGCGTACGCCGCGCGGCGGCCGGCAGGCAACTGCCTCTCCCGTGAGGCCACGCCCCAGAAAGGCCCGTCACTCCACAGACTCAGACTCGACTCTGGAGTGACGGGCCTCTCCCCGCAAAACTTGAACCGCGAACCGCGAACCGCGACCGCGAACCTACTCCGCCGGTCTCTTCGGCTTCGGCCGCCACACCACCAGTGCGCTCGCCTGCTGCACGTCCTCGTACCGGACAAGATCGCGCCGGTACGACGCGTGCACCTGCGCCTCGCGCTGCTGCAACGCCGCCGCCGCGCCGTCCACCGCCGCGGAGAGTTCGGCGACGCGCTGCTGGAGCGCGGCCACCTGGTTCTCCAGCTCGATGATGCGCTTGATGCCGGCCAGGTTGATGCCCTCGTCCTGTGACAGCTGCTGCACCTGCCGGAGCAGCTCGATGTCGCGGGCCGAGTAGCGCCGGCCGCGCCCGGCCGTGCGGTCGGGGGAGACCAGGCCGAGGCGGTCGTACTGCCGCAGCGTCTGCGGGTGCAGGCCGGAGAGCTGTGCCGCGACCGAGATGACGTACACCGGTGTCTCGTCGGTCAGCTGGTATGGATTACGTCGTATGCGCGGGTCCATCTCACGCTCCCTTCGCGGCCTGGAACAGCTCCGCCCGCGGGTCCTCCCCGGCGGTCGCCTCACGGTAGGACTCCAGTGCCTCACGGGCCTTGTCGTCAAGGTCCTTCGGCACTTCGACCTCCACGGTGACCAGCAGGTCGCCGCGGGTGCCGTCCTTGCGGACCGCGCCCTTGCCGCGAGCGCGCATCGTACGGCCGTTCGGCGTGCCGGGCGGCAGCTTGAGCGTGACCGGCGGTCCGCCCAGCGTCGGCACCTTCACCTCGCCGCCGAGCGCCGCCTCCACGAAGGTGACGGGCACGGTGACGGTGAGGTTGTCGCCCTTGCGGCCGAAGACCGGGTGGGCGTCCACGTGGACCAGCACATACAAATCGCCCGCCGGGCCGCCCCGTTCACCGGGACTGCCCTTGCCGCGCAGCCGGATCCGCTGGCCGTCGGAGACGCCCGCCGGAATACGGACCTGCATGGTCCGGGACGACTTGGCGCGCCCACTGCCCTTGCACACCTCGCAGGGGTCCTGGGCGATGAGCCCGCGGCCCCGGCAGTCGACGCACGGGTCGGTGAGCGAGAAGCCGCCACCGCCGCCGCGCGACACCTGTCCCGTACCGACGCAGGTCGGGCACACGCGCGGCGTGCCGTTCTTGTCGCCCGTACCCGAACAGGCCTTGCACGGTGCCTGGCTGGACATCCGCAGCGGGACCGTGGCCCCGTCAACCGCCTCGGTGAAGCTGAGCGTCACCTCGGACTCGATGTCCTGGCCTCGGCGCGGCTGCGTACCCGTACGCGCACCCGGACCGGCACCCCGGTTGAACAGGCCGCCGAACACGTCCCCGAGCCCGCCGCCGAACCCGCCGGCACCGCCGGTCTGCGCCCCGCCCGGGGCGCCTCCGAAGAGGTCGCCCAGGTCGAAGTTGAAAGAGCCGCCACCGGCGCCCGGGCCCGGACGACCCTGCCTGTTGAACAGGGCACCGTTCCCGAACAGAGCACGCGCTTCGTCGTACTCCTTGCGCCGCTTGGGGTCGCCGAGGACGTCGTTCGCCTCGGAGATCTCCTTGAAGCGGTCCTCCGCCTTGGCGTCGCCCTTGTTGGCGTCCGGGTGGAACTCGCGGGCGAGCTTCCGGTACGCCTTCTTGATCTCGGCCTCGGTGGCGTCCTTCGGGACGCCGAGAACCTTGTAGTAGTCCTTCTCGACGAAGTCCTTCGTGCTCATCCCCGACGTCCCTCCTTCCTGCTTTTCCCAGTCACGTCAGCCCTCGTCCGGGCCACCGCTCTCCTCGTCCGGAGCCTTCGCTTCCGGCTCGTCCGCCTTGGCGGCGGGCGTGGCGCCCGGCTGGGGCTCCGCGACCGCGACGCGCGCCGGGCGGATGGTCCGCTCGCCGATCCGGTAGCCGGGCTGCAGGATCGCGACGCACGTCGTCTCTTCGACATCCGGTGCGTACGAGTGCATCAGGGCCTCGTGGATCGTCGGGTCGAAGGGCTCGCCCTCCTTGCCGAACTGCTGCAGGCCCATCTTGGCGGCGACCGTCTCCAGCGATTCGGCAACCGACTTGAACCCGCCCACCAGCTCGCCGTGTTCACGCGCGCGGCCGATGTCGTCGAGGGTCGGGAGGAGCTCGGTCAGGAGGCTCGCGACAGCGATCTCCTTGACCGTGACCCGGTCCCGCTCCACCCGGCGACGGTAGTTCTGGTACTCAGCCTGCAGCCGCTGGAGGTCCGCAGTGCGCTCACTGAGCGCCATACGCACCTGGTCCAGCTGTGCGGTCAGAGCGACGTCCTGCAGATCTTGTACATCGTGTACGTCCCCGGCCGGGGCTGCCGGGCCCGACTCCTCGACGGAGTCGGTCCCTGCCGTTTCGGGCGCGGCAGCCTGCGGTTCGGCGTCTTCGGGAATGGCGCCGGAAGGGACGTCGGGCTTCTCCTCGAAGCCCGGAGTCTCCTCCGTCATGCGGCGCCTCCCTGACGTCCGGCACCGGCGTCGCGCTCGTCGTCGACGATCTCGGCGTCAACGACGTCGTCGTCCGCCTTGGCGTGCCCGTCCGCACCGGGAGCGTCGCCGCCCGCGGCCTGAGCGCCCTCGGCGTTGGCGTACATGGCCTGGCCCAGCTTCTGCGAGACGGCCGCGACCTTCTCCGTGGCCGTGCGGATCTCGGCCGTGTCCTCACCCTTGAGCTTTTCCTTCAGCTCGGTGATGGACGTCTCGACCTCTTCCTTCACGTCGCCCGGAACCTTGTCCTCGTTGTCCTTGAGGAACTTCTCCGTCTGGTAGACGAGCTGCTCGGCCTGGTTGCGGGTCTCGGCGGCCTCGCGGCGCTTGTGGTCCTCGTCCGCGTACTTCTCGGCCTCTTCGCGCATCCGGTTGACCTCGTCCTTCGGCAGCGAGGAGCCACCGGTGACGGTCATCTTCTGCTCCTTGCCGGTGCCGAGGTCCTTGGCTCCGACGTGCATGATGCCGTTGGCGTCGATGTCGAACGCGACCTCGATCTGCGGGACACCACGCGGGGCCGGCGGCAGACCGGTCAGCTCGAACATGCCGAGCTTCTTGTTGTACGCCGCGATCTCGCGCTCGCCCTGGTAGACCTGGATCTGGACGGACGGCTGGTTGTCCTCGGCCGTCGTGAAGATCTCGGAACGCTTGGTCGGGATCGTCGTGTTGCGCTCGATGAGCTTCGTCATGATGCCGCCCTTGGTCTCGATACCAAGCGACAGGGGCGTGACGTCGAGGAGCAGGACGTCCTTGACCTCACCCTTGAGGACACCGGCCTGGAGCGAGGCGCCGATGGCGACGACCTCGTCCGGGTTCACACCCTTGTTGGCGTCCTGACCGCCCGTGAGCTCCTTGACGAGCTCGGCGACGGCCGGCATACGGGTCGAGCCACCGACGAGAACGACGTGGTCGATCTCGGAGAGCTGGATGCCCGCGTCCTTGATGACGTTGTGGAACGGCGTCTTGCAGCGGTCCAGCAGGTCGGCGGTCAGCTGCTGGAACTGCGAGCGCGTGAGCTTCTCGTCCAGGTGCAGCGGGCCCTCGGCCGACGCCGTGATGTACGGCAGGTTGATCGAGGTCTCGGTGGAGGAGGACAGCTCGATCTTGGCCTTCTCGGCCGCCTCGCGCAGACGCTGGAGCGCCATCTTGTCCTTGGAGAGGTCCACGCCGTGACCGGAGTGGAACTGCTTCACGAGGTAGTCGACGACACGCTGGTCCCAGTCGTCACCACCGAGGTGGTTGTCACCATTGGTGGCCTTCACCTCGACGACGCCGTCGCCGATCTCCAGCAGCGATACGTCGAAGGTGCCGCCACCGAGGTCGAAGACGAGGATCGTCTGGTCGTCCTTGTCGAGGCCGTACGCCAGGGCGGCGGCCGTCGGCTCGTTGACGATACGCAGCACGTTGAGGCCCGCGATCTCGCCGGCCTCCTTCGTCGCCTGACGCTCCGAGTCGTTGAAGTACGCCGGGACGGTGATGACCGCGTCGGCCACCTTCTCGCCCAGGTACGCCTCGGCGTCGCGCTTCAGCTTCTGCAGGATGAAGGCGCTCATCTGCTGCGGGTTGAACTTCTTGCCGTCGAGCTCGATGTTCCAGTCGGTGCCCATGTGGCGCTTGACCGACCGGATCGTCCTGTCGACGTTGGTGACTGCCTGGCGCTTGGCAACCTCGCCTACCAGCACTTCACCGTTCTTCGCGAAAGCGACGACGGACGGCGTGGTCCTGGCGCCTTCGGCGTTGGTGATGACGGTGGGCTCGCCGCCCTCCAGAACGCTGACGACGGAGTTAGTGGTGCCCAGGTCGATGCCGACCGCACGTGCCATTTCGATTCCTCCAGCTGACTTGAGTGGAACAGACTCAAGGATGCATGACGGATCCAATCGCGTCAACAGACCTGAGTCGGGGGGACTCAACTCTTATGCGGCCCTTATGGGCATGAGCACGGCATAGGCGCAGCACAGGCGCTGCATAGGCGCGGCATCAGCACGGCACGCCGCCGCCCATCAGGGTGCCATGTGCGGGTAAAACGCATGAAAAGGTACGTCACATGCCCGCGAAGCGAATCTTCGACCTGGCGGCCACCACCGCCCTGCTGCTGATCGCCGCCCCCCTCCTGCTCCTCACCGCCACGGCCGCGGCCGTAACGTCGCGGGGCCCTCTCCTCGTACGGAACACCCGAGCCGGCCTGGGCGGCCGCCCCTTCGAGATGCTGACGCTCCGCACCGATCCCCGCACCCCGGCCGGCCGGCTGCTGCGCCGGTGGCGGCTCGACGTACTGCCGCGGCTGCTTCACGTACTGCGCGGCGAGATGTCCCTGGTCGGGCCGTGCCCGCTGCCGCCGGGCCATCGTTCGGCGACACGAGCGAGACTGGTGGTACGTCCGGGCATCACCGGACTGTGGCAGGTCAGCGCACGCTCCGAGCTGCCGTGGGAGGAGATGGACGTACTGGATCTGCACTACATCGAGCAGCACTGGCTCGGCCTCGACCTGGCCATCCTCACCCGCACGCTTCCCGCGGCCCTCGCCACCAGGGGCTGAGGGCAGCCTTACGCGACACAGATCACCGCCTGCGCAACTACAGTGCGGCGGCATATCTGGGTACGCTCAGCACGGACTGATTAAGTTACCGCTTAGTAATCCCTCTGATTCTCACCCTCGCAGGCCCGAGGAGCCCCGAAATGCAACTCGCCGCGATCATTGTGTCGTTGGTCCTGACCGTGGTCGGCGTTGCGCTCATCGCCCGAGCCGTCGCGCAGATCTACCGGTTCGTGAAGCTGGGCCAGCCCGTCCCCGCGGGCAGCCGCACCGGCAACCCGAAGCAGCGCACGATCACCCTCGCCAAGGAGTTCCTCCTCCACAGCCGGATGAACCGGTGGGGCATCGTCGGCGTGGCGCACTGGTTCGTCGCGATCGGCTTCCTGACGCTGCCGCCGACGCTCGCTCAGGCGTACGGCCAGCTCTTCCAGGCGGACTGGGTGCTGCCGGTCATCGGCGGCTTCCTGCCGTTCGAGATGTACATCGAGTTCATCGGTCTGATGACGGTGGTGGGCATCGTCGTCCTGATGGCGATCCGACTGCTCAACCTCCCCTCGCGGGCGGGTCGCAAGTCGCGCTTCGCGGGCTCCAAGGCCTGGCAGGCGTACTTCGTCGAGTACATCATCCTGACGATCGGCCTGGCGATCCTCGTGCTGCGCGGCCTCGAAGGCGCGATCCACCACGTCGACGGCTACAACGCCGCGTACTTCGTCTCGTACCCGCTCGTCCTCGCCTTCGACGGGCTGAGCGTCTCCACCCTCCAGACGCTGATCTACTTCACGGCGATGATCAAGATCTGCACCTCGCTGATCTGGATGATCACCGTCTCGCTGAACACCAACATGGGTATCGCGTGGCACCGGTTCCTCGGCTTCCCGAACATCTGGTTCAAGCGCGAGGCGGACGGCGGCACGGCGCTGGGCGCGCTCCAGCCGATGACCAGCGGTGGCAAGGAGATCGACTGGGAGGACCCGGCCGAGGACGCCGTCTTCGGCGTCTCGCAGGTCGAGCAGTTCTCCTGGAAGGGCATCCTCGACTTCTCCACGTGTACGGAGTGCGGCCGCTGCCAGTCGCAGTGCCCCGCCTGGAACACCGGTAAGCCGCTGTCCCCGAAGCTCCTCATCATGTCGCTGCGCGACCACGCGCACGCCAAGGCGCCGTACCTGCTCGCGGGCGGCGGCAAGGACATGGAGGGCAACGAGAAGGCTTCCGCCGAGCAGTTGGCGAACGTCCCGGCGTCCGCCCTCGCCGAGGCCGAGCGGCCGCTGATCGGCACGCTCGAAGAGAACGGCGTCATCGACCCGGACGTGCTGTGGTCCTGCACCAGCTGCGGCGCGTGCGTCGAGCAGTGCCCGGTCGACATCGAGCACATCGACCACATCGTCGACATGCGCCGCTACCAGGTGATGATCGAGAGCGCGTTCCCGTCGGAGGCGGGGACCATGCTCAAGAACCTGGAGAAGAAGGGCAACCCCTGGGGTCTGGCCAAGAAGCAGCGCGTCGAGTGGACGAAGGAAGTCGACTTCGAGGTGCCGATCGTCGGCAAGACGATCGAGGACCTGTCCGAGGTCGAGTACCTCTACTGGGTCGGCTGCGCGGGCGCCCTGGAGGACCGGGCGAAGAAGACCACGAAGGCCTTCGCCGAGCTGCTCCACATCGCGGGTGTGAAGTTCGCGATCATGGGCGGCGACGAGAAGTGCACGGGTGACTCCGCCCGCCGCCTGGGCAACGAGCCGCTGTTCCAGCAGCTCGGCCAGGAGAACGTGGCGATGCTGAACATGGCGTACGGCGAAGACGATGACGACCCGGCGACCCGCAAGCCGAAGTCGTCGAAGAAGATCGTCGCGACGTGCCCGCACTGCTTCAACACGATCGCGAACGAGTACCCGCAGCTGGGCGGCGAGTTCGAGGTCATCCACCACACGCAGCTGCTCCAGCACCTCATCGACGAGGGCAAGCTCATCCCCGTCACCCCGGTCGAGGGCCTCATCACGTACCACGACCCCTGCTACCTGGGCCGCCACAACAAGGTCTACACGCCCCCGCGCGAGATCATGTCGGCCGTCCCGGGCCTGCGTCAGCAGGAGATGCACCGCCACAAGGAGCGTGGCTTCTGCTGCGGCGCCGGTGGTGCGCGCATGTGGATGGAGGAGCGGATCGGCAAGCGCATCAACACCGAGCGCGTCGACGAGGCGCTGTCCCTCAACCCGGACATCGTGTCGACGGCCTGCCCGTTCTGCCTGGTGATGCTCACGGACTCGGTCAACGGCAAGAAGAACGATGGCGCCGCGAAGGAATCCCTCCAGGTCGTGGACGTGGCGCAGTTGCTCCTCGACTCGGTGCGGACGCCGACCGAGCCGGCGGACGAGCCGGAGTCCGAGGACGCGCCGGAGCCGGAACCGGCGAAGTAACAGCTGGTCGGAAGTAACAGCTGGTCAGTCGTAAAGAAAGCGGCCGGATCTGCCTCGGGGGCAGGTCCGGCCGCTTTCGTATGCCCCGCTTACCGAAGCGGTCAAAAAAGAGCATCATGTGCCGACTGATGACTGGCGATACGGACGAGGTGGTCGTGCGAAGAGGCATCGCAGTGGCAGCGGCGGCGAGCTGTGCGGTACTGCTGACAGCCACCGGCTGCGGCCCCTCCTCCGGCAGTGATTCCCCGGCCACCGGCGCCCAGGAGGACTCCCCCGCCGCCATGGCGAACAAGGCCGCCGCCCCCCTTCGCCCCGTACCGCACGGCAAGGGCAGCCGCGTCGCCGAGGACTTCAACGGTGACGGCCACCGCGACCTCGTGCTCAACGACCTGGTCAAGGGCCCGGAGGACCGTCTGGGCGACGACGCGGGCATCGGCATCGTGTACGGCGCCAAGCCCCCGCAGGCGGCCCTTGATCCTTCCGTACGCCAGCTCCTCACGCCCGCCCACAACGCGGCCCGCACCGAGGGCGTCCTCCCCGCGGCCTTCGACGCCGAGGCGGCCTGCGACCTCGACCAGGACGGCTACGCCGACCTGGTGGTCACCACGGACCCACCGTTCAACGGCACGGGCATGCCGCCCGTACCGCTCCAGATCCTCTTCGGCAGTGCGAACGGGCTCACCGGCAAGGCGGTCAAGCTCCGCATCCCGGACCGCGCCCGGTTCGGCAACGAGTGGCCGGACCACCCGGTCTGCGGCGACTTCGACGGCGACGGCAACAAGGATCTGGCCGTGACGGCCGGCGGCGGCCGCCTGAGCTTCCTGCGCGGCCCGTTCACCCGCGCCGGCGCCCCGCGCGCGGCCTCGGGCACCATCCCGGGCGTCGGCCCCGTCCTCGTCGCCCCCGACCTCGCACCCGACGTCAACGGCGACGGCTACGACGACCTGGTCTCCGCCACCCGCCCGCACGAACCCGGAACCGCGGCGCGCGCGAAGCTGCTGCTGGGCGGCCCGACCGGCCCCGGGCGAGCGGGCGGTACGTACACCTTCAAGGCGGTGAAGGCGCGGCCGGGCGATCTGCCGAGCGGCGAGGAAACGCCCATCACGGACGTCCTGCGCCACGCCGACTTCGACGGCGACAAGAAGCCGGACACGGTCGTACGGACGCACCGGGGCGAGACGACGGACGTCATCACGCTCCACTCCTCGCATGCTTCGACCGCCAAGAGGAGCATCACCTTCTCCACGGCGGTGTTCTCCGCCCAGCAGCGCTGACCCCCTAGGGGATGTCACAGCTCGGCAGCAAAGCCGGGCCTGTTGCGGCAGACCCGGCATACGGTGCATCAGGACCAGGTACGTTCGATTACGTGGCTGGATTCAGGATCGGACGCGGCCGGGACAACCGCACCCCGCAACAACAACCGCAGCGGCAACAGCAGCAGCAACGGCAGCAACAGCCGTACGGGCAGCAGGCTCCATCGCCTCAGCCCCCGTACGGCCAGCAGCAGTGGCCGCAGGCACCGCAGTACGGCGGACAGAACGGCGAGCCCGAATACTTCGGCGACCCCGACCCGCACCACCCGCCCCAGGGCCACGCCCAGGGCGGACGCAGCGGCCACGGCGGTCACGGAGCGCGCGGCGGCCATGGCGCGGCGGGGGGAGGTGACCCGTACGCCAACAGCAGCAACAACCCGGGCCACACGACGGCCTTCAGCATCGGCGAGGACCCGTACGGCGACGGCAACACCTACCGGGCGGGCAACACCCCCGCCCCGCCCGCCGGCCCGCGCCTCCACTGGAAGCAGTTGCTGAGCGGCATCGTGCTGCGGCCGGGCCCGACCTTCTGGCAGATGCGCGACTACCCGGTGTGGGGACCGGCCCTGGTGGTCACGTTCCTCTACGGCCTGCTCGCGATCTTCGGCTTCGACAAGGCCCGCGAAGAGGCCATCAACGCGACCCTGTCCAGTGCCATCCCGTACGTCCTCACGACCGGCATCGCGGTGATCATCTGCGGCCTGATCCTGGGCGCGGTGACGCACACGCTGGCCCGCCAGCTCGGCGGCGACGGCTCCTGGCAGCCGACCGTCGGCCTCTCGATGCTGATCATGTCGATGACGGACGCCCCGCGCCTGGTCTTCGCGATCTTCCTGGGCGGCGAGAACGCGCTGGTCCAGGTGCTCGGCTGGTTGACGTGGCTGGGAGCGGCGGCCCTGTTCACATCAATGGTGAGCAAGTCGCACGACCTGCCGTGGCAGAAGGCCCTGGGCGCATCCGCGATCCAGCTGGTGGCGCTGCTGTCCCTGATCAAGCTGGGCACGATCTGACGCAAGACAAGGCACGACGAACCGAAAAGGGCCCCGGCCGCGTACACCTACGCACCGGGGCCCACCCACATCCACCATCCACATACCCACTCAGGCGTCGAGAACCTGCCCGGTGCGCCGCACGACGGGCTTCTGCACGCTCCAGGGGAAGTTGATCCACTCGTCGGTGCGCTTCCACACGTACTCGCACTTCACGAGCGAGTGCGACTTCTCGTAGACGACCGCGCTGCGGACCTCCGCCACATGATCGAGGCAGAAGTCGTGCACGAGCTTGAGCGTGTTGCCGGTGTCGGCGACGTCGTCCGCGATCAGCACCTTCTTGTTGCTGAAGTCGATCGCGTTCGGGACGGGCGCCAGCATGACCGGCATCTCAAGCGTCGTCCCGACCCCGGTATAAAATTCAACATTTACCAGGTGGATGTTCTTCACATCAAGGGCGTAGGCCAGCCCACCGGCGACGAAGACCCCGCCACGGGCGATGCTCAGCACGATGTCGGGCTCGTACCCGTCGTCGGCGATGGTCTGCGCGAGCTCGCGCACGGCGCTGCCGAAGCCCTCGTACGTCAGATTTTCCCGCACAGCACTCACACCTGCGTCCGATGGAAATTGAGGAAGGACCGCGAGGCGGTCGGTCCGCGCTGACCCTGATAACGCGACCCGTACCGCTCGGAGCCGTACGGGAACTCCGTGGGCGAGCTCAGCTGGAACATGCACAGCTGCCCGATCTTCATGCCGGGCCAGAGCTTGATCGGCAGCGTAGCCAGATTCGACAGCTCAAGGGTGACATGCCCGGAGAACCCGGGATCAATGAATCCAGCGGTGGAATGCGTAACGAGCCCGAGCCGCCCGAGCGAGCTCTTCCCTTCCAGCCGGGAAGCAAGATTGTCCGGCAGCGTGATCGTCTCGTACGTCGACGCCAGCACGAACTCACCGGGGTGCAGGATGAACGCCTCGTCCCCCTCCGGCTCCACCTCGCGCGTCAGATCCGCCTGCTCAACGGCCGGATCGATATGCGGGTACCGGTGGTTCTCGAACACCCGGAAGTAGCGGTCGAGCCGCACGTCGATGCTCGAGGGCTGCACCATTGATTCGTCGTACGGATCAATACGCACGCGTCCGGCATCGATCTCGGCCCGGATGTCCTTGTCTGAGAGAAGCACGCCCCGAGGATACGCAGAACGCGCGGGCCCGCCCCAACCGGACCGGTCCCGCGCGCCTCTCACTCCGACCTCTAGCGCTGCCCCATCACCACGGGAACGGCATTCCGAAGCCGGGCACAGCGCGGACAGCGGATCAGCCGCCCCGGCCCGATCCGGCCGGCTCCGAGCTGCTGCAGCGGGAACGATGTGGTGCTGAACACGTGCCCCTCGGCACAACGGACGACGGTGGGCTCCATCAAGTCCCTTCCCCAAAGCGTGGACGAGAAGGCCACATTAGGGGATGAACAGGACGCCACTCCAGGCGGCACTCCGCCCGCCAAGATACGCCCACACCGCAAACACCGGGGCGAGGACTGGGGTACACTGACGGACAACGCGGTGCTGATCAACGGCCCGCTGCGCGGGTGTAGTTTAATGGTAGAACATGAGCTTCCCAAGCTCAGAGCGCGAGTTCGATTCTCGTCACCCGCTCCACGAGAAAGCCCCAGGTCAGCGACCTGGGGCTTGTTTGTCGTCCAGACCGATTCGGGAGCCGCGCACCACCTGCGCACCACCTCCGGCCCGACGTTGAACGGCACCTCACCCCTAGCAGTGCCCGAGATGCCCCGCCAGGAGGTCGGCGAAGCGTGGCACACCGGCCTTCGCAAGCCGGGTGATGGCATCGGCAATCGCGACCGGTGGATTCCGCTTCTCTGCGGCCAGCCTGACCACTGTCTGCACGACCTCAATTGGCAACTCGCCGTACAGTCCGCAGAGATACGCGTCCGGGTCGATCACATGCACCCCGCGCTTCGCCAAGTCGTCGGCAGGGAAGTCGCCGAGGTTCCACGTGATGAGCGCACCGGCGCCGGCGGCCACCGCTGCCGCCGCGTGGTGCCGGTCGTCGGGATCATCGCCCGGCATCTCGTCCACAAGGTGCGCATAGGCGGCTGCCGGGATCTTGCAGTCGGAGAAGAACCGCCGGATGGCGCGAGCCACTGCGGCAGCCGAGTCCGTAGAACGTCTGCCTTCCCGGACGATGACCCGTTCCCACTCCGCCAGGAGTCGTTCGGACCACACGATCTCATGGATGGAGTCCTCTGTGAGGGCCAGCATCACGTCCATCACTGAGAACGGAAACAGGACGTTGGTGTCCACGAAGACCCGCGCCGCCACGTTCGCCCTCCCTCCCCTTCGCCACTTACAGCGCCACCGAGATCAGTAGAGCAACCCGCCATCGTCGAGAGCATCGGCGATCTGACGCCGCCCCTCCCTACGGCGCTCGCGCCGCTGCTGGAAAGCCAGCACATCCGCGAGACTCACCACGCGGTGACTGCTGCCGGGCAGATTCATCGAGGGGATGTCACCGGCATCAAGCAGGCGTGCAACGAACGGCCGCGACAAGCCCAGAAGCTCAGCAGCCTCAGTAGGCGACAGCTGCACCTCGGACGCCAGGACCGTGACCGCATGCCCACGGGCCAGCTCGCCGGCCGAAGCGAGAAGAATCCGGACCAGTTCCGCCGGCAGCGCCAGCTCACCGCCATCCGGGGTACGCACCAACACCTCAACCTGCTCCGGCGCCATCCGGGCGGCCGCGGCGAGCGCACCCTGATGCGTGGGATTCGGTTCTACCTTCTCAGCACGGGCCAGAACACTCGTTCGAGCCATATCCGTCTCCCATTCACTGACCCAGCGAAGCAACCATCTGCAACAACTGTAACCGGACAGCCCCGGGGTGGACAACCGTAAAGAAGACGTGCCCCGAAAACCGTCGGCGTGGCCGCCTTGCCCCCGCGCAGGACCGCGCCATCCCCCGACATCGGCAGCGGCAGAGATGTGCGTCCCACCAGGCCCAGCTTTGCTGATGCACGCCAGCACGCCGGTCAACGCGATCATCCTCCCGGCCAGCACCTCGCCTGACGCCGCACGGGGGCCGTGCCACAACGTGCCAGTCGGGGCGGTAAACGGCGGTCAACAGAGGGCTCGACAAGGCTGCCCAGTAGAGGCCATCGGCGGACATTCTCGCAGGTCAGACGCTACACGCACGTCCAAGTGCCGGGTGATTCCCAAGCTCTGAGCGCGAGTTCGATTCTCGTCACCCGCTCCACGAGAAAGCCCCAGGTCAGCGACCTGGGGCTTGTTTGTTATCTAGACCTCTCAGGTGTCGCGTGCGACTCGCGCGATGCAAGGGGCCGATTACCGCGTCGAGTTGAGCGCCGCAACGCCTTGATCCGAGATTCAGCCGCCCGCGACCCCGCGCCCGCCGTGTGCCCGCACAGGACATTGGACACCGAGCGCGGAGTGGCTGACCGTGGCGTCCGCGAGTGAACGGGAGCAGGCTGGATAGGCGGAGGGTTACCGGTGCGAGTACGGCTGCGGCTGCCCCCGGGACGGCTGACGCCGGTCGTGCACCGCTCAGGAGGAAGAGAGCGTCATGGCATCACTAGCCGAGCGGAAGGCGTACCGCGAGAAGATCATGCAGGCTCTGTACGAGACCACGGAAGGTAACCGCCTTCTGGGTGTCACCGGGGCGCAGCTGCTTCTCGATCTCGGGATCCGCGAAGAGGATCTGGCTGCTGCCTGCACTTATCTGGTGGGCGAGGACCTGATCGTGGTCGACTGGGCCACGGGCAATACGCCCGCCATGGTCACGCTGACACACCAAGGCATTCGACGCATGGAGGCTCAAGAAGAAGAGCGCGGTTGATGCGGCGCCCGGGGCCGTGTCCGAGCCGCTCGAGGGCCACACTGCCCGTAAATCTCGTTACGCCGGAAATGGTGCAGTAGGACGGTAAAATTGGCTTTGGGTTGGTGCACTCTCACGTGCAACCGCCCGGAAGGGCGGCCCCGGCGTGTATACGCCGGGGCCGTTGTACAGCGGTCGGCGCGGCAACACAGCTGACGCCACGGCTCGCCTGCGGGGCGAGCTCGGATGGGGACTGAGGCCACAGGGGCGCTCTGCGGAGGCGATTGAGGAGCCCGGTCTTGCGGCAGCCCACGCCCGCCATGCAGTCGCACGGGACTGGGACACCCAGCACGGATCCGACTGGGTGAGTGGGCGTGGCGTCAGGGGCCGGCGGGGGCAGGCTAAAGGCGGAGGGCAACCGATCCAGGTGCTCGGCTGCGACATTCCGTGGGACGGCCGGCACCGACCGGTGCCCCGCTCAGGAGGGAGAGGGCATGATCCAGGCAGCCGACATCCGAGAGTGGCGCAACCACGATGACGTCGACCCGAAGCAGCGCAAGATCGGCCTGCTCGAAGCGATCTATGTGGACACCATCACCGACGAACCGGCCATGGCCACCATCACCGACGAACCGGCCATGGCCACCATCCGGACCGGTCTCCTCACCCGCCAGCGCCTGGTCTTCGTTCCCCTCGACGACGCCATCCTCGGGCCGGCCTACCTCAAGGTCTCCTACGCCAAGGGACTCGTGAAGAAGGCCCCTTCGATCGGCACGGACGACGTACTGCCCGCCGAGCAGGAGGAAGCGATCTTCCAGCACTACGGCCTGACCTACCAGCCGGGCGCCAAGGGCGAACGGCAACTCGCGCGCCGCTGACCGCCCGCGCTCAGTACAGCTCAGCACAAAGGAGGTGCTCGGGTGATGGCGCTCTTCCTGCTTCTCGTCCTGGTGTCCGTCGCACTTGGGCTCATCGGCGTCGCGGCAGATGGCCTGGGCTATCTGCTGATCATCGGCATCGTGCTCCTTGTGGCCGATGTCGCCTTCATCGGCGTGCGACGGTCCCGGCGCGCTCGGCGGCGTCCCATCCGCTGACGGGGCTCCCGCACACCGTTCAACCCATCGCTCCGCATCGGTCGGTCGGGCCCTGTCCAGAAGTATCCTGAAGTTACCGAGGACACTTCGCACACCAGCTTTCACGCTCGTGTCGTCTCCGGCGATTCACAACACCGGGCCGGCCTGCACCGGCCCGGGGCAGGGTCCGCGTCATGACCGCGACCATTTTGCATACGCCCGCGGTCGAAGACCGGACCTCTTCGCCGCCCCTCCGACTCGTGCTGGCGCCGGCCGGCACGGCTCCGGCTCTGATCGACGGTGCGTGGTGGCCCCGGTCCCGCGACCTCTCGGCGGAACTTCCCACGCTGACGGCCGTACTGGACCCCATGTGGGGGCGGATCACTCGCGTCACGGTGAACCCCACGTTCTGGCCAGTCATCCCACGCAAGGTGCCCGTCCACGGGCATGTGGTCCACGTGGGCTGGTTCAAGGCCGAGCAGGACCCGCACAAACTACTGCTGCTCTCCTACACCGCCGGCCGCTGGGACCTGCTCGTGATCCCACCCGAGGCCAGCCCCGGCACAGCAGCCCGCCTGATGGCCGCGGCCACTGATCCGTTGCGCAGTCTCACCGCGAGCGGCTTGATCCAGGAGGCCGAGCTCTACTGGATCGCCGCCGAGGCCGAGTGGGACGCGACCCGGGAGAGGGTCTGGGACTCCGAAGGCGGTCACGGAGCGCGCCAACCGACCTCACCTTTGCCTGCCCCGGCAGACATTGCTCAGGTACCGGATCCGACGGAAGGGATGTGACGATCATGGACACCTTCGTCACCGTGCTCGTGATCCTGGCGATGATAGCTCTGGGCACTCTCGCGATCCACATGCTCAACTCCCAGCACGACGAACGCATCGCGGCCTTCCCCTACGGCCGCGCCAAGTCGAACCTTCGCACCCGGCCCACGGCAGATCCGCCCGATTCCCGCGGACATGCGGCTTCGAGTACCACTGGCGTTCACCGCGACCATCGCATCGCAGGCTTCGGGCGGCTCTGGCCGCGCCGTCGCGCCCGGAAGTGAGACACCATGCGCAGTCCGCCCGTGCAGGAAAGTCCTCAGAGGGGCGGCAGATCATGACCGCCGACATCCCGGCTCCTCTCCTGCTCCTCGCGGACACAAGCGATCAGCCGGTTGTTCCCGGCGCGGCCGTTCTGAGGATAGAGACAACCTCCAGCCGTGTCGGGCTGTTCGACGGCGCGTGGTGGCCACGCACCCGTGACCTCAAAACCCAACTGCCGGGCCTGATCACCGCCCTGACCGCCCGGCTTGGCCCCGTCGCACGCGTCGGTCTGGACGCGAGCGCCTGGGACGACGCTCCGGGCCACCTGGTCATCGACGACCGCATGGTCCGCATCGACTGGTCCGCCGTCGACGACGGCACAATGATCATCACTCGCGGACCCCAGGACCACTTCTCCTTCCTGGTGATCCCGCCAGAGGCCCCCGCGTCGGCCGCGCGCGCCGCGATGACCATGGCCGTACAGGACGGCAACTGCACATCGGCAGAACAGATCCTCACTGACACCGGCATCAGGCCCTAGCGGACTCCGAACCTCGGGGCGGCCGACGCCCTTAAGCCCGTGCTGCCGGCAGATTCGCACTCGGATGCCCGCCAGGATCGCCGGGGTACGCCGGAAACAGCCAATGGCGCTGCCCCGTGCTCCGTTTGAGTGCCGTCGTCGGCGGCTGGAGTTGAGCAAAACCCCAGCTTGTAAGGTTTCTTCATCTGCTTCCGGTACCAGCCGTGCGTGCTCTGCCCCCGTGAGCAGTTCGGGATCATGCGGGCATGGCGTCGATGAAACGAAATGCGTACCCGCGGTTCAAGCCCCAGCAGGACACCAGGCCACCGCTGCTGACCGTCGCCGCCGTGAGCCCGGTGGGGCCCGGCCTGACGATCGCGATGTGGGCCGTCGTCGTACGCGAGCTCGGACCGGACTGGCTGCTGTGGCCGGTCAACCGGCTGTGGGCGGCGTTCCTGCGGCGCCTGGTCCGGCGCAACGCGGCATCCGACCTGGATGTCCTGCGGTGGAGGCGGCCTCTGGTCAAGGACCTGTGGTCAGCGGCTGACGGCCCCTCGGTCCGCGCGTACCGACGCTTCTACCGGCGCAACCTCCCTCCGGACGGAAGAGAACGCACCACTGCCCAGCCGCACCGAGATACAACGTGACTGCCACCGACTCGGGGTGCCAGGCGGTATCGCGTCATCAGCCGCGCGCAGGTGTGTCTCACGCCTGGCCCCCGCCTCCGCGAGGTACGACCATGTCGGTCAGCCGGGCAGCACCCGGTTCGAGGGACGACCAGGCCCCTGGCACGCCCAGCACGGCGATAGCGGACGTCGGGAACTTCGTACGGGCCTGATCCAGCGCGTAGCCTTCCGCCTCACCGGCAAGCAGCAGAACCAGCTCCTGCACGCCGGGGTTGTGCCCGATCACCATCAGCGTCCGCACCTGCGCGGGGATCTCCCGTACGACGCCGAGCAACTCCTCAGCGCTCGCCCCGTCGAGGCGTGCATCGTGGATCGCCGGCGTGGTGGTGCCGAACTCGGCCGCTACGAGGTCCCACGTCTGGCGGGTGCGACGGGCGGAGGAACACACGACGAGGTCGGGAACGCAGTCGGCCTCGCGCAGCCAGCGGCCGGCTGCCGGGGCGTCACGGCGGCCGCGCGGGGCGAGCGGCCGCTCGGAGTCGGGCACATCCGGCCAGGCGGACTTGGCGTGCCGCAGGACGACCAGGCGCCGGGGGTTGCCCGACGTCATGGCGTCGCCCAGGGCTGGTGGCCCACTTGGCGTGCGAGGTCCAGTCCGAGGACGCGGTCGAGAAAGGCGAACGTCTCGAACTTGGCACCGGCCGGCACGTCGGCGCGCGTCGCCATACGGTCCAGCATCTCCAGGACAGCGGGGACGCCGAGATCATCGGCGAGCGCGGCATGAGCCTGTCGCAGCACGTCTGCGGGGATCGGCCTGGACGGCTCCTGCGCCCAATCGGCCACCTGCTCCCGCCAGTGGCTCAGCATCCGCCGGGCCTCGGCGAGCGCGGTGCTGGTGACCGTGACCGGCGTGCGGAAGTCGTGGCCGAGCAACAGCATCCTCACAGCCAGCGGATCGGTTCCCGCTGGGGCGAATGCGTCAAGGAGACCCGAGGCGAGGAGGTGGCCACGGTCCGGGACACCCCCGTCCGGGGATGCTGGGCTGACCTGGCCCACGTCGATCCAGACCCCGCCGACGGCGTCCCGTCCGGGGGTGCCGTGAGCGAGCAGGTGCACATCGGCAGCGGCGCAAAGCGTCTCGGCCACATCGTGAACACCGACGGTGGCGGGCGGGTGGATGCCGAGAAGGGCCATGGCGCGATCGAGCGCCTGGGCTTGCTCATGCGGCAGGTCCGGCACGGTGAGGACCGTGAGGGACTGCAGGCCATGCAGCTCCGCGGTGCGCGCCAGTACGTCACCGGTCAAGGGCGCCCTCAGGTGCACCGCGCCGATCCCGGTGTCGATGACCGGCAGATGGACGCAGATGCGCAGCAGGTGGCGGTGTGCGGAAGGAATCTCCACGAAGCGGCCGGTGCGGTTGTCGGCGATACGCAGCATGATGCGGAGGCTAGTCGTGGAGATCTCCGGTACTGCGGAGGACCTGACCAGGATGCCAACGTGGTGGAATACCGCGCGTCGGGCGGTCGCGAGGCCCCCCTTTTCAGTCCAGCTCTATGCCTGCCAGCCAGCAGGCGCGTGCCCCATCCATGCCCTTAGTGGCGGTGAACAGCGGTCAATGAGAGGGGCCCGGAGAATCCTCCGGGCCCTTCTCACGTCCGGTCAGAGCCAGGAGTCCCAGATGCCGTACGCCGTCGATCGGCTCACGGCCTCGGCGCCCGAGGCGTCCAGGCGTACGACGCGGTAGTAGTACAGGCCGAGCCGGTCCTCGTGCACCGTGGTGTCCATGGAGAACGCGGCGTCACCCATCGTGCCCTCGGCCAGAGTGACGTAGGCGGCCGTGGCGGGGTCCCAGCGCTCCACACGATAGCTCGCGAACCGGGAGCAATCCCCGAGGCCGGAGCTCTCGGAGCAGCCGACGTACAGCTCCGGGTACTGGCCCTGACGGACCCCGGTCTCCGTCCATCCCGGCGGCCGGGTGTCGGGCAGGGTGACTGAGACCTCGGCGGGGTGGAGGACATCGAGTGGCTCGTCGTCGTGCTGAAGCCGGTCGTCCGTGGCGGCCACCTTGTAGACGTGGGTAGCGCCGTCGGGGACTGTCGGGCAGAAGATCTCGGTCGTGGCCAAGGAGCTGCCGGTCCAGCAGTTCTCCTTCCAGACCGTCTCGCCGCTGTCCGGGTCCGCGATGCCCTGCCACACGTGGTAGCCGGTGACGTCGGCATCGGCGGGCGGCGTCCAGGTCAGCCGGACGCCGAGCGGGACGCGTTCCGCGGTCAGGTTCTGCACCGGGGCGGGACGCTCGGTGTCCGGGGTGGTCTCCTTCGCTGCCGGGCCGGGCTGAGAGACATGCCCGTACCGGTCGGTCGTCACGACTCGGTACTCGTACGTCGTCTCCGACTTGCCCTGGACGTCCCAGCAGGTGCCGTTGACCTGCTTGCGAGCCGACAAGGGGGCGTTGTCGTCCGCCCAGGTCCAGTACGTCTCCGGGTCCTCCAGCGGCTCGTCCTGCGAAGTGAACGGCTTGCACTTGTCCACGACGCTGGTCTCGCCGGTCACGGTGTCGGTGCGGACGATCTTGTACGTGGGAAGGGGCGTTTCGTCGACGGTCCACGGGTCGACGCTGCTCCACTCCACCATCACCCCCTCATCGAACCTGTGGGCGGTGGTCTTGAAGGCGGGATCGCTTCCGGCCGGTCGGCCATCTTCAGCGTAATCTCCACCGGCGCGGCGGCGTTGCCCTTGGCGTCCACCGAGCGCACCGCGTACCGGTAGCTGTCGGCGACGGCGGCCAGCTGGCGCGGCACCACGTCGGTCTGCGTGGTGGTGCTCTCCTGGGGCCGGGCGTCGCCATAGCTGCCGGTCGCCGGGTCGTACTGGAGGACCTGGTACGAGGCGGCCCCGGTGACGGGTGACCACACCAGATGCGGAACGCCCGACCGGTACTCGACGCGGAGCTGCGCGACGGCGGCCGGCGGGGTGAGGTCGGGGGTGGTGAACGCCGTGGCGGCCGAGTAGGCCGACCAGTTCCCGGCGGCGTCCCGGGCCCGGCCCCGGTAGGTGACCTTGCTGCCGTCGGCCGGATAGCCGGTGTCGCAGATCGCGCCCTTGGCACCGGAGTAGACGGTGCTCCAGCGGTTCGTGGTGGCGTCGAGCCGCTGCATCTCGTACCAGGCGATGTCGGCGGCGTTCTTCGCGGTGGTGACCAGCTGTGGGGCCGCGTAGGGCTGGTCGGGCGAGCACGCGTCCCACTCCACGAAGGGCGCGGCGGGCGGCGTCCTGTCGACGGTGGCCACGAGCTGGTCGGGGCTGCCGCCGGAGATGTTGCCCGCCTTGTCGACGGCCCGCACCTCGTAGTAAAAGGCCGCGCCGGTCTTCGGCAGGGTGCTGTCGGTGTACGACGTGGCGGTGGTCGTAGCGAGCGGCTTGCTGACGTACGCCGTGCCCTTCGGCCGCCGGTAAACCCGGTAGTTCGCAAGGTCCATCTCGCTGTTCCTGGACCAGGTGAACTTGGCCGCTCCGGTGGTGGTGTCGTAGGAAACGGCCGCACCCGTCGGGGCGAGGGGCTTGACCTTGTCGACGTCGACGGAGGTGCGCGGCGTGTAGGCGTACTTGACGTTCGCGGTGCCCGTCCAGTTGGCAAAGTCGATGCGGAGCGCGTGCTTGCCATGGGGGATCGTCACGTTGACCGTCTTCTTGACGGTGGTGGAGACGTTCTTCCACAGGTCGATCTTGCGGACACCGTCGAGGTAGACCCGTATGCCGTCCTGGGCGGACACCGTGAACGTGAAGGGGCCACCCGAGCCGAAGTCGCGCGTCACCGACCAGCGCACGCCGAAGTTGTTGGACGGTACGCCGGAGACGGGAGCGCTCGTGCCCCAGTTCTGGTCGATCGCAGAGTCGCAGTCCGTCTTCTTCGGCGTGCCCGTGAACGTCGTGTTCGCGAAGAACTGCCGTTTGAAGACGGGGGAGGCGCAGCTCACCGCCGCGGAGGCGGGTACGGCGGTGGCGTAGAGCACTCCGCCTGCCGTGGCCAGAACCAAGGCGGTGGCGGTGGTGCGTCTGGCTGGGTTCATCAAGTCCTTCAGTCCTGTTCGGCGGCAGATGTCGATCAGACGACGCTGAACAGGACCCACAAGAGCGTCGGTTGGTTGTACGAGCCTCAGCCGGTCACCGCAGCGGTGACAGCCCCGTCGCTCGGGAGGCAAGGTCTCCAGTACCTCACCCCCGCCCAGCGCCGGCGCAGCGGGGCTCGCCGACGGCATGGAGCGATCCGCGGTTCGCCCGGCGAAGCCCACGTTCTGCGCCGTGAAGAACACCGAGTTCCAGGACCGAGAGGGCGTTGACATGACCAAGCTTTGCGGCAGTCGCGTCCGGATCATCTCCCCCTGACGCACCAGCCCCCGTCGAGAAGATGCGCCTCGGCGCCTCCTCATCAGGAGGGCCCGGGACGTGCACCCTTGGTGGACATTCACAGCACCCCGCTGCTCGTGCCCCATCCGTGCCCAGCCGAGCGATCAATAGCGGTGAACAGGGGCGCCGAGAGACCACGCCCGGAACATCTCCAGGGGGGCGTATCACCAGGTCAGGCATGTTCGGCCGCCGTAAGCACCGTTGCTTCCCAAGCTCAGAGCGCGAGTTCGATTCTCGTCACCCGCTCCAAAGAAAAAGGCCCAGGCCAGGGACATGATCCCCGACCTGGGCCATTGTGTTGTCTAGACCGATTCAGGCGTCGCCCACCACCTGAGCACCACTCCGCACCATCTAAGGCGGGTACCTGCTGTCAACAACGGTGAGACCCCCAGCGCTGCAGACGCCCACTGGTCGCATCGGTCCAGGACAGAGACCGGCAACATCCTTCTCAGGAGTCCAACGCCTTGAGCGCACAGCGGAGCGCGTTGCGGGCGACTCCATGCGTGTGCATGTGCGCAGCCCTCGGAAGGAAGATCCACCGCGAGCTCGCCCTCCTCAACCCCCCGCCGCAGCGCCTCCGCGATGGGTAGATACGTTCCGCGTGGACTGGCCTCCGACACTGGGGCTCCTATGGCGTCTCTGCATTGGCTCACTGCCAAGCGTCCCACGGTCGTTCGGCGAAGCGGGTCCGTTCCCCGCTTCTACCGCGGAGGGTGGGGCGTCGGGCCAGAAACTGGGCGCGACGACGCCGTCCAATAGACTGCCTGCCCATGCCAAATTCTCTTGCGGTTGGCCCCGCTGCCACGGCCATAGTCATCCGCGTCGCCACACAGCCCGCCCGGCGTTCGATGCAAGTCGGGGGAATCATCGCTGCGCTGAGCGCCGCCCTCGCCATTACGGTCGTGGGAATCTGCGCCCGGTCCGCGGTCGATTCGGCCGAGGCCTGGCCGTCCGTTCTGGGCGGCGCCATCTCGCTGACACTCCCTGCGATCGGTGTCCGCGCGGGCATCAGGACGTTCCGTGCGGGTCTGGACTGGCGCAGACTCTTCGTGGCCGCCGACGAAACCGGGCTTTGGGTCAGCAACGGCACAGGGCTGAAGGCCATCCGCTGGAACACTCTCGCTGCGACGGCCCTGCACTGGAGCAAGGCCGAGAACCCCACCGGTAAGGATTACTCGATCGAACTGTGCCCGACGGTAGCCGTCGACCCCGAGGACCCCGTCCTGGCAGGCTTCGTCCGTGATGACGAACCCTTTCGCCCGGGGCTGCCTCGACTGCGCTACCGCTTCAACGGCAACTACCCGTATAGAGAAGCCTTGGTCAAGGCGATCCGCCACCACGCTCCGCACTTGTGGGCCGGTGAACACGAACGCGAGCCGGGTTACATCGGCAGGCCCGTCAGCGAGCCGGAGCAGCAGCGGCGCTAGGTGCGGCGCTGCTGCTGAAACACTGTCCGGTGTGTCCGACTGTCCGGTTAGGCCGCTGACCTGGCGCCTTGCCCCGGACATGACTGGGTGTAAGGCCCGCAAGCCCCTCCTGGGCGCCAGCGGGGCGTACTCGACTTGGACGCCCTGGTGGCCAAGTACTGGCCGGAGTTCGCTGCGAGCGGCAAGGCGGACATTCCGGTGCGCCGGCTATGTCCCACCAGGCCGGCCTGGTGGCGCTGGACCAACCAGTACCGCTGCCAGAGGCGTTGGCCTGGCATCCGATGGCCAACGCACTGGCCGCGCAGCGCCCCCCTGTGGACTCCAGGCACGGCGCACTGATATCACGGCCGGACCTGGGGCTGGCTGGTCGGCGAGGTTAACCGCTGGGTGTCCGGCCGTGGCGCACCAGAAGGGCACCAGATGGCGCGGGGAACAACGGTCAACAGCGGTCCGTCTCTTGAGCATATGGCGGAGTCCTCGGACGTCATTCCGCCCGGTCAGATCACCGAAGTCTCCCGACCCGACGATTCCCAAGCGCAGAGCGCGAGTTCGGTTCTCGTCACCCGCTCCAGAAATGCCCAGGCCCAGCGGTCTGGGGCTTTCTTGTTGCTAGACCATTTTAGGGTGCGTGCCATTCGCGTGCCGTTCAACCGCCTCACCCAGCGGTCCGACCCCAGCGCCCGAGCCCCGTGCCGCCCAAGCCCGCACGGGCACGGGCACGCGTACGGCCCACGCTGTCCAGACGGAGCCGGTTCCCCGCCACCAGCCGGCCACGACAGAGCTGCAGGGTCGACGCCGCTGACGGCTGAAGACTGAGCAGCAGCAGGATCGAACGCGCGACCACGAGAGCACGGAGCCCCGGCTATCCGCGTAGGCGGATAGCCGGGGCTTTCCTCGTGACCAGGGCGACTCCGGCTGTCAGCCCGACGCTTCGCGCGGGTCAGTCGGCGGTGTGGATGCTGTTGTGATCGGCCGGGACAGACGTGTCACGTCTCACGCAGTGGGGCGGCCGCGAGACGACAGGGACGCCGGAAGCAGGCCGAGGGCGGCGAGTCCGGCCAGAACCAACAGGGTGGGGCCCGTCGCCGGGGCGGGCGGTGCCGGGGTCGCGATCGCGTCCAGGGGCCCAACGCTGGACGACCTTGGCAGCATCACGCTGGCAAACCCCGCGCCGGTGATTATCCATGTGCTGGACGGGTCGAGCCCGGACCGGGCCGCGATGCTGAGGACGACGAGGGCGATACCGGCGATCGCAGTCGGCGCGGTCCCGTATCCGCGGAGCGCGGCGCTGGCGACGGACTCGCCGAGGACCTCGCCGAGGACAATGAGCGCGGTCAATTGAATGCCGGGCGCGCGGCACGAGCCGGGTTGCGGCCTCGGCAATCGCCAGCTCAGGGGGCTACGGCAGGAGCATGCAGAGCGCGAAGGCGTCGTTGTGCAGGTCGCCACGTACTTTGGCCGGAAGAGCGTTGCTGCTGCAACCAGCGGGCTGATACTCATGAAGATCCTGTTGTCAGTGGTCTAAGCGATGCTGAGACCAGCTGCAGGGAGGTATCTACCACGAGATGCACGGGGGTTGCCGTGACGGGGTGGGACATCGCGCCCGCGGGGGTGCAGTCAGTGATCTCTCAGGTGAGAGAGGCTGCGGATGGTATGAGCGCCGGGATCCGGCTGTACGGGGCAAGTGTTCAGGGGGCGATGGAGTCGGCGGGCACACTGGCGTTCGGGGGAGAGAGCGCCGGAGGCGGTGGCCGGGCGACCGGGCTGGTTGCGGTGGCGTTGGGGCAGTTCGTCGAGGGGACCGAGACGGACGTGGCGTTCTTGCCGCTGCGTGCCAGGAACTCGGCGAACGGCGCCATCGAGGCGACCAATGCGTACCTCGCCGGGAGTCTGGAGCAGGCGTGGAACGCCCAGCGGCAGGCGACGCTGGCGCCTGACGTGACGGCGTTTCTGGAGGCAGCCCGCAGGCGGGCGGGCGAGAGCTGATCAGTCCGGAGAAGATACCCACCTTCACCGGTGACCTGGTCGCTCTGCAGCGGGAGATCACCGCTCTCCGGCGGGCCGCAAAGGCGATCAGCGAGCGGGGCAGCGATGTCCACACCCGCTTCCAGCATCTGAACGCCTCGTACAAGGCTCCTGAGGCGGGGCAGCTGCTTGCCACCACGCAGGCGGTGCAGGACACTTCGGGCACCTTCGCCGGCCGGCTGGAGACGGTGGCCGGGGCGCTGGAGACGTACGCGCTCGAAGTCGCCGGGCTCATCAAGCAGCTGGAGATGCTGCGCTGGCGGGCGGCGGTGTTCGTGGAGTCGGTCAAGGACGACGAGGGCCCGTTTGAGAGCTGGCGGAAGGACGAGGACAAGGTTGCCGAGCACCAGGCGATCTGGGACGGGGTGAACGCGGCGACCGCCGCGTTCCAGCAAGCCGAGGTGACCTGCGCCGACAAGATCACCGCATTGGTGGACGGCACTCAGTGGCACATCAACGACGGCAGCCCTAACCTCGGGCTTTCACCACGAGTGGTGTCCGGTAGGCGACCGGGAAAGCAGAAAGTGCTCCTGACCTGCAACGATAGGACTTGCTGAGGGTCCTGTACGTGGCGAGGAAAGAAGCACTTCCCAGGTGAAGAAGAGTATCGGGTCCTATCCGCCTGTCCGTGTCGAGGGCGGTGGCCGCTCGGTGGTCTCGCAGGCCGGGTCGGTGCTGCTGGTCGAGACGGTCCGCAAGTCCGGCCTGGGCAGCGCGATATCGGCGGCGCTGGCGCCGTGGCGCAAGCCGCGGGCCGTGCACGACCCCGGCAAGATCCTGCTGGATGTCGCGCTCGCGACAGCTCTCGGCGGAGACTGCCTGGCCGACGTCGGCCTGCTGCGGGCCGAACCGGGCGTGTTCGGGCCGGTGGCTTCTGATCCGACGGTCTCCCGCCTCATCGACGTCCTGGCCGCGGCCGGGCCGAAGGCTCTCACGGCAATCCGCACGGCACGAGGGGAAGTGCGGACTCGAGTCTGGGAGTTGGCCGGCGCCAACGCTCCGGCCGCCGACGGACAAGTGGTCGTGGACATCGACGGCGTGTTGGTGATCGCGCACTCCGAGAAGCAGGACGCCACCGCGACCTGGAAGAAGACCTTCGGCCATCATCCGCTGCTCGCGTTCGTCGACCACGGCCAGGACGGGTCCGGGGAGCCGGTTGCCGCGCTGCTGCGGCCCGGCAACGCGGGCTCCAACACCGCGAGCGATCACATCGAAGCCACCCAACTCGCCCTGGCCCAACTCCCCAAACACCTGCGGCGCGGACGGCAGACACTGATCCGTACCGACTCCGCCGGCGGCACCCATGCCTTCGTCGACTGGCTCTCCAAGCCGGGGCGGTGGCTGTCGTATTCCGTCGGGATGACCATCACCGAGGCCATCCACCAGGCCGTGCTGAAGATCCCGAAGCGGGCGTGGACGCCGGCCTATGACGCGGGCGGAACTGAGCGGCCCGGCGCCTGGGTCGCGGAGATCACCGACATGCCCGACCTGACAACGTGGCCGAAGGGGATGAGGCTGATCGTCCGCAAGGAACGGCCGCATCCCGGGGCCCAGTTGCGTTTTACCGATCTCGACGGACTGCGGCTGACCTGCTTCGCGACCAACACCAAGGGCGGCCAGCTCGCCGACTTGGAACTGCGTCACCGCCGCCGGGCCCGCTGCGAGGACCGGATCCGAAACGCCCGCGACACCGGCCTGCGCAACCTGCCCCTCCACGACACCGCCCAGAACCGGATCTGGCTCGAGATCGTCTCCATCGCGCTCGACCTGCTTGCCTGGATGCCGATGCTCGCCCTCACCGGTGACACCCGCCGCTGGGAACCCAAACGGCTCCGGCTCCGGCTGTTCTCGGCCGCCGCCCAACTCGTCCACACCGCCCGCCGCCGCTGGCTCCGCATGCCTGCCCGATGGCCCTGGACCGGCGTCCTCACCCAGGCGATCGACCGGCTCCAAGCCCTGCCGAACCCCGGCTGACCAGTCACTCCGGCCATCCCGACAACCGCACCACCACCCCGGAAAAGTGGAACCCGGCGCCCACCCGACGCGAGAGCCGGGCCCTCAACCTGCCCCGGCCCCGAAAAGACCGCACCACACAACCACAAAGTCCCCGTCAGCAGACTGACGGGGACTCATGAACGATCGAGGCTAAGACCGACCGGCAAATGGATCATTTGAGGCGCCGGGTGGTGGGGCGGCCGTCCCAGCGGTAGCGGCTCGTTGCTCGGCGGATGAGCATGCGGAGCGTGACGAGAGCGGCGGCGAGGTAGAGGTAGAAGTCCACGACCTCGCCGTTCCTCTCGGTGCAGCGCCGGAGCTTGCCGTAGTCGTTCATCCACGAGTGCGTGCGCTCGACCACCCAGCGCTTGCCTGCCTGGAGCGGGGCCGGCACGCCCTTGCGGGCGATCTCGGCCGTGAACCCCAACTCTGCTATCAGCGCACGGGACTTGGCGCTGTCGTAGCCGCGGTCGAGGTTGACGTTGACGGCGTCCGGCAGCGGGCCGACCTGCTCCTTGGCAGCTTCCAGGGTGGGTCCGAGCAGGGGTGAGTCGTGCCGGTTGGCTCTGTCGGAGACGATCCCGAGCGGGACACCGCAGGCGTCGGAGGCGACCGAGCGTTTCAGTCCCTGCTTGCCCCGGTCGACCGGGGATCGCCCCGCCTTGTCGCCGCCGGACGGGGCCTTGGTGATACAGCCGTCCACCGAGATCTCGCCCAGTCCGAGGCCGATCATCCGGTCGTACGCCTCAAGCGCCAAGGCGTGCACCTTCTCGGATATCCCCAGCCCGGCCCACTCCTTGACGCGGCGTCGGATCGTCCGGTCGGAGCATCCGGCTGTGGAGATGCGTTCGTAGCCGGAGCCGTGGACCAGTGCGAGCACGATGTGCTCGAAGACCGTCCGGTCGGCGATCCGGCGGCGGTGACAGCCCAGAGGGTGGTCCGCGACGAACTCTCCCCGGGCGGGCAGGAGTGCGGCGAACTGGTCCCAGAGGGGTTCGAGCAGGCAGGGTGGCACTGCGGGCACGGCCATCCTTCGTGATCACTGAGTGGGCGGTCATCGCGTCCCGCTTCCTGGCGGGTCCTGCGCCGCGCACGGTGCGACGTCACCCGCGATGACATGACGCCGCCTCAGTCGCACAGGGCTGCCATCTGTGCCTTCATCAGTCCCTTGCTTCGCGGGACGGGCGGCTCACCCTTCAGGTCCGCGCCGAGGTCGTAGACATTGACGGCCAGGACCAGCTGTCGCTCACTGTCGGCGGTGGTGAGGGACACGCTGGTGAAGCCGGGTCCGCCGCCGTCGGTCGCCCAGACACTGATCGGCTTGGTGTCCGGCTCCGAGCCGCATGGCACGTCCATGCGCTGCACGCCGAGTCCGTACGCCGGCGCGTCGGGGAACTGCACCGTGGTCAGGAGTTCGCGCTGCTGGGCGGGGCGCAGCAGCTTGCCGGTGAACAGGGCCCGGTGGAAACGGGCCAGGTCGTTGACCGTGGAGATCATGGCGCCGGCGGTCCAGTCGTACGACGGGCTGAATCGGGTCACATCGCGTCCCGTGAGGTCGTAACCGTGCAGATGAGGGCCGTGAATGGCCGGGTCGGTCAGCGGGAAGGAGGTGTCCTTCAGGCCGAGCGGGGCGAGAATCCGCCGATGAATTTCGGAGGGCGCGCTGTGACGTGTGACTGCCTCGATCACCAGACCGGCGAGTAGGTAGTTGGTATTCGAGTACGACCAGCCGCCGCCGGGCGCGAAGAGCGGCTTGTGCCGGACGGCTCGGGCGATCACCTCCCGAGGGGTGTAAACGTGGCCCCATTCGTGGCGCTCCAAGTAGGGGGCGAAGAACTCCGGCTCGGTGGTGGGGTCGTAGATGCCCGAGGTGTGGTTGAGCAGTTGCCGGATGGTGATGGCCCTGCCGGCGTTGCCGTTTCCCTGGACCACGCCGGGCAGCCATTTCTCCACGCTGTCGTCGAGCGAGAGCCGTCCTTCGCCCTCCAGCTGCAGAAGCACCGTCGACACAAATGACTTGGTGTTACTGGCAATTCGGAACCGCTGGTCCGGCCGGGCTCGCTCGCCGCTCGCCGTGTCCGCGAGCCCGGCCGCCATCCGTGACTCCCGCTCTCCGTGCCTGGCATACGCCACGACACCCGGGAATCCGTCCGCGACCGTCTGCTCGATGGCCTCCTTAAGGCCGGCGGGCGGCGAGGCCGACGCCCGCTCCGCCGCGGCCGCCGGGAAGACCCCTGATACCGCCAGCGCGCAAATCCCCGCCCACAGTGCTGCGGCCCCTGCACGTGCATTCACCGATTGCTCCTGTTTCTGTTGCCTGTGCCGTTCCTGCCCCAGCGTGCCGGGCCGCCGCACCAGTCGCCCATCCTGCTGACGCCCGGGTTGATACGGGGGCTGTCCCCACCCCCTCACCGTCCTGTCCCTCGCTAAGTCTGTGCATGGCGAGGTCCTGACCAACGTTGCCGAGACCCGGGCTGGGCTGATCAGGCCGCGCCATCCCGACGAACTGCAGGAAGGGCGACAAGGCGTCGACGGCGTGCCTGTACGAAGCGCGCCCGTGGCCGTAGTTGACGACTGAGCGTAGAGAACTCAATGATCACGCGGACCCATGCCCGCTGGTGCCCGCCCCACCTCTCCGACGCCTAATGCCGGTCGGTCTAAGCAGAAGAACCTTTACGGCTTCAGCGCCGAGCAGCTGGCCCAGGCCGATTCCCTTCCGTGGGGCAGTCCGGAGCACCACGAGATGCTGCCGTTCGGGATCGACTACCACCTGGAGCAGGTGGGGATCAGCGTGTGGGACAACGCTGCCGGCTCGGTCGAGGGACTGATCGATCTCTTCAGTCCCGGTGAGGAGGGAGGTGCTGCCCGCGAGGGACTGTTCCGGGTGATCGTCGGCGCTGAGGGCTATCTCCTCGACCCGCACGGCGATCGCGAGGACCTTTCGCCGTTCATGAAAAAGCTCATGGATGACAGCAAGTCGTTCGTCGCCTGGGACGACTGGGGCACCAACTCCGGCAAGGCAGTGGGCACGATCATCTTCAACGGTCTCACCCTGGGCGCCGGACCATTGGGGGCGGCCTCGAAGGTTGGCTCGGCGGCCGGCAAGGCGGGCGCGGCTTCCCGCGTGGCCGGCACTTTGGCCAAGGTGGGCGAGGTCCTGGACCCGATCGGCGCGGCAGCCAAGACGGTGGGCGTCGCCGCTCGCACCCTGCCCAGGGTCGCCGACCTCACCGCAGGGGTCCGCGCCGCCACCGCAACCGCGGGCAGGACGCACAGTTTCATCGAGTTCCCTGACGGTTCCCAGCTCCGCGTAGCAGACGGCCAGTTCACGCCCGGCAGGAAGGGCGTGCCCGACACCACCCCGGCACCCCACGAACCGGCCGCCGCCGCCCGCACGCCTTCGAGTGAGGCTCCCCGTCGGCACGAACTGGTCGGCGCGGGCGCGCGTGCACCCGAAGCCACCGGGCATACGGGCGACAACCTGCCACCCAACGCTAGCCATGATGTGTCCAGCGGGGCAGGTTCTCACGACAGCCCCTCGACCCACAGCGGTCACGCGGGCGTAGGTGACCAGCACGGACGTCACGAAACCGGGGCAGGGTCACCTTCCGGTGGCGGCCACGGAGCCGATACCCCGGATTCCGGCTCTTCGGCGCATGCAGACGCCACACCCCCTGCGGATGGCGGCGATGGCACCGGGAATGCCAATGACGGCCACGGCGGCGGCGAGAACCCTGGCCCTACGCCCTCAGCCCCATGGAGCGAGGGGGCGATGCCGAGCACCAGCTACGCGAGGGAATCCGCAGCATTCCCAAGAACACCATGAAGCCCAAAGTGATCGAGAAGATCGTGGAAAGGCTGGGGGAGTCCCCTTCGGGGCGTGAAATCGCTGACATCATCAGTTCCGGCCATCTGTCCCAGTCCCCCGGTTTTAGGGACACCGTCTCCATGTTGGGTTCCGGCCGCCCTGACCAGTTTCCTCGGGCCGTGGACCAGCTCCGGCTTGGCGACCAGTTCTACAGAAGCGGCCTGCACCACATCGAGTTCGAAGTCAAGAATGCCGCGATCAAGGCGGACATCGATGTGCGGGTGACAGATGACACAGGAAACAGCTTCGGCTACCAGATGAAGCGGCTCAACAATCCCAAGAACCCATTCGACTCGATCGCCAAGCCGGACAACTTGGGGCAATTGTCAAAGTCTGTGGCCGACCATAAAGTCATGCTCATCGACGGCCAGGGATCAGTCGCCGAGTGGGAGGCCCGAGGGATTCCGGAAGAACTCCTGCAAGTACACAAAGGCGAGCACCCGTTCAAGAGTGAGAAGGGGCGTGGCATCCTGTTCGTACTCCGGCTCGACGACGGTACGATCATTATCCCGCCGGGCTCCAAGGTCGACCCACGAGGTGTTCTGTGATTGCGACGACCCCTGTCGGAAGCTGGTCCTGGGAGACCAAAACGCAGATCTCCGACGATGACCTTGCGACACGGTGCACACAAGGGGTTCTCAACGCCTGGATGGTCCTGCGCGCACGCGGCCTCGCCGAAGGTAACGCGCGCGCCGACCTCACCGTCCGAGCCAAGGATGATGACACCGTCCTGCTCGGCCTGAAGAGAGTGCACGTAGACCTACAGAGCGCTCTCTCCGGGAATCAGTTCTTCAGCGACCTGCCGACCGTCGACTGGGATCGTGTTGGCGTGGTGACGATCGACCTCTCAACGCCTGGCGCCAGCCTCCGAGCCGGCCAGCCGCGTCACGTCGAAAAGCTCTTCACGATCTCTGTTGACGCGTGGGCGAGCGGTGCGGGAACTCTGACACTTCACACGTTTTCCGATGCCTGGATGTCCCACGACCTTCGCGGTCACAAGCAGCCCGAGGTGCAGGAGGAGAACGCTCCACGCCTTAAGTCCGCTCTCGCTGCGATCGAGCAGCTGACGGAGGCTGAGACCATTCCCTCGGACCCCACTTCGTACGGCATCCCAACCGAGGACGGTTTCGAAGACCTTCCGGACGAAGACCCGGACCTGCTGGATTCCTGGTACATGTTTGAGGTCCCGCGCCGAACTGAGCAGATTCAGGCGAAGCTTCCACGGACCGCGGTGTCATTCGGAATGGAGACCAACTCGCCAGTCGAGTTTTTCGAAGTGGCTGTCGGCGGTCGCGTTGTCGGTTACCTGTGGGCAGCTGACGGCGACGACGCCGCAGGGTACGAGCCGCGTACCCCAGCTGGCGATGAGGCGCTCGACACCGGATGCTCATGGCTGGCACGCCTGAGCGAGGCAAAGAAGCGCGGGCTCTCTCCGTCCCAGGCGTTGCGTGACCTGTCAGCGTGGCCCGGCGACTCACAGGCCGGGACCATCGTGTCCGCCTCACTGCGAGAAGCCTCCTCACTGGAGGATCTGCAGGAACTCTCGGGACGCGAGTGACCACCCGCCGAATGGCCAAAGCAGTGAGCGCGAAGAGCAGGACGTCATCGCCCTCCCCCCGGAGATGCCGGATGCCCGCAGTGTGCTTGCCGGGCTGTATGCCGGTGGTCCCGATCTTCGAGTAGCAGCAGCGCCGCAGTCGACCACCGCTGAAGGATCTTCGTGACACAGGACGTCATTGCCCTCACCCCGGAGATGCCGGATGCCGGCAGTGTGCTTGCCGGACTGTACGCCGGTGGTCCCGATCTTCGGGTGAGCAGTAGCGCCGAGGGGGCTGTGGTCCATCTGCGTACGCAGGACGGGCGTTGCGTCGTGACGGTCGAGGTTCCGCTGTTCGTGCAAGTGCCGGGTGAGATACGCCGGTTGCTGGGTGCGGGGGCGGGAGCCGAGGCGCCGGTGTGGTGGACCGAGGTGCGGGCGACCACGGCGGTCGCGGAAGCCGAGCGGCTGGCCGGAGCGGTAGCCGGACGGCTGACCGCGTTGCTGGGCGGGTCCACCTGGCCGGCCGACGCCGCGCACACCGACGTCGTCGCCGTGCCCTCCGAGGACGGTGGCAGCCCCGTCGACAGCCCGCTTGCCGTCGACGTCCTCACGCCCCAGGCCGCCGTGATCCTCCAGGACCGTCCTGTTGTCGCCGCAACCACCTGGCTCACCGACCTGCTACAAAACTGCATCCCGTCGGGACGCGAAGTGCAGATCGTCACGCCGCCCGGCACGCGGCTGACCCTGCCCGTCCGCACCCTGCTGACCAAGGTCCCGGCCCGCTGGATCGTCCGGGACCCCGACTGCGGCTACTACGACGGTCTCACCGGTGCCGTACTCCACTGGCACGAAGGCCGCTTCACTCATGCCGTCACGTTGGACGGGCGCACTCCGATCGCGGACGCGTTCCACTCCGGCGCCGGCGCCGGCGGCCAAGACGAACAGCAGCTTCACCTCTCCATCCGCACCACCCACCCCGCCGTTGAAGACCTCCTCCTCGGCGGCGCTCTGGAAGCCGCCTGGCAGACCCTCACCGGCGCCCCACCCGCCGGCTGGTCGACCGCCGAGCCCGTCAACCAGCCCTGGTCACCGAGACAGCTCACCGAACTGGCCCGCAACCGTGCGAAGAAGGCCGCCCCCACCTGGCTGGTCGCTGTCGGAACCCCCGACAGCTCGGCGATCGCCACCTGCCGCATCGTCCACACCCCGGTGGGAGTTGAGGAGCACATCACCCTCGCCGTCGGCCACACCTCAGACCGGCCCCCGCCCCTCGACAACCTTCCCGTGCTGGCCGAGACCCTCGCCACCCGGCACAATCTCACCTCAATGCTCACGCACCTGCGCCCCGCCCGCGCCGACCTGACCACCCCGCCCCACCACGAGCCGCCCCCGGTCCCGCTCTCCTTCACCCTCGGCGCCGACGCCGTACGCGCCGTCGGGCGCACCCACGCCGAAACCTTCCAGCACCCGCGCCCGACGCGCCTCGGCCCCGCAACGCGCTCCGCCCTGCACTACACCCTCGGCAACGGCACCGACCCCACCGCCTGGCAACGCCTCCAGGACCTCAACAACCACCTGCAAAGCCGCCAGTGAAATTCCGGCTGAGCCCGCGCGGCACGGACAGGTGTCGCAAAACCGCGGCTCAGCGCTCGCCCGCCTCACGCCGTCGGTCGCAGTCATGCCCCGGTTTCATAAGCGCATTCTGCGCTCCTCGGCGGCCCTGAGCCGACCGGTCACCCACAGCCGTGTACCGGACAGATCCTTCGAGAAGAACCGGGCTGCCCGACGAGGCCCTCGGCACGGTCCATGCGCGGCCGCACACCGTGCTCACGCCCGCAGGGCTGGCCCCGTCTCGCCGGAACTCCCTATCGCAAAGGGGCAGTTTCCTGTCGGGCGTCATCGGATGGGGCGCCGGCCAGAGCGGCGGGACCAGCGCACGGCGATGAAGGCCAGGGCGGCCACGAGGAGCACGATGCCGATGATCAGCAGATAGCCCAGGCCCTCTGCCACCGCGCCGATGATTCCCAGCACGACGGCCACCAGGACGAGGAGCAGGAAGAGAGCCACGGACGCCTCCTTCGGGCTGAGCCTGGGCGGTCAGCGGCGTGCGAGTTGCCGTTCGCCGCCTGAGCCCGGCTGGTAGGGCATGTCGTAGTGCTTGAAGATCATTTCCTCTGCCTCGGCGGGCAGGATGTCGTCCATGCCGATCGAGGGTGCCTTCCTCACCAGTGCCCTCGCGTGGAAGACCTTGACGTAGTCCGGTCCGAGGATCGCGTCGTCGAGGGGGACGAAGGCCAAGCGGTGGCGAGTAGGGAGTCCGGTCCGGACCGTGGCCATGGCCGGCTCGTCGGTGGTGGTGTCCACGTAGATCGCTTCGAGCACGCCGATCTTGTGGCCCCTTGGATCGACGACGTTGCGGTTGCGCCACTCACGGATATCGGCTGCCTGGATCATGGCTGCCCTCCTGCCGTTCACCCGGTCGGTTCGAACCTCCCCGCAGGGGGGCGCAACCAGCCGAGACCGGTAGCCCTTTGCTCTTCCAGGCTATCCGGGAACCTGCACGCCGCGCCCTCGCGCGGCGACTGTATCGACGTGGTAGTCGACAGGCATGCCAATGGAGCCATCCAATGCAGCAGGTCGCCCATCTCTGTTCGGACGGCTACGTAGCGCGATCAGCCATTCACCGGTCGGCCGCGGGTGGCGTCGGAGCAGCGATCTGGAGCTGGGGCCGCGTTCGCTGGGCTTCGCGGCGCTGGGGTTTCTCACATTGGTGCCGCTGCTCATCATCGTTTCCTCGGGCGACCCCGAACGCGGGCGGGGGTTCGGGCAGTGGCTGGGGGAAGGACTCGGCGTATCAGCCGCCTCCAGAGAACTGGTGGAGCAGCTGTTCACCCGGCCCGGCCAGGCCCTGCGGACGACGACCGCGTTCGGCATCGCCGCCCTCGCTGTCTTCGGCCTGACCTTCGCAGCGGCAGTACAGGCCGGTTACGAGAAGGTCTGGGACCTGCCGCCAGGCCGCTGGTGGGCCAGGTAGCGGCATGTGGTGTGGCTCGGCGTGCTCACCGGATACCTCTTCGTATCCGCGACCACCACGCTGCGACGAGATTCCCCCGCGGGCGCGTTCGCCGCCGCGCTGAGCGCCGTCCTGTTCTTCTGGTGGTCGCAACGATTGCTGCTCGGCGGGCGGCTCCGCTGGCGCGCCCTGTGGCCCGGCTCGGTGGCCACCGTGATCGGGCTGCTCGCTCTCAGGGTCTTCTCCCGGCTCGTCTTCTCCCCGTTGATCGCGTCACACGCTCTCACCTACGGGGCCATTGGCACCGTCCTGGTCATCCAGTCCTGGCTGGTCGGCGTGGGCGTCGTCATCTTCGGCGGCGCCCTGGTCGGCAGACTGCTGCACGAGGGGATCCCACGCGCGGCACACGCACTGAAGCGGCGACGATGAGCATCGAGAGGATCCGTACAGCGGTCCGTCTCTTGGACGTCATTCCGCCGGGTCAGATCACCGACGTCTCCCGCGAGTTCGATTCTCGTCACCCGCTCCAACCAAAAACCCCGGGCCAGCAGCCCGGGGCATGAAGTTGCGCGCCAGCGCTACGGGCAGTCTTCTTCGAACTTCACCGCTGTGATGTCGACCGGCTGCCCCTTCAGCTCCGCTTCTGGGCTGGGCGTCTGAGCGCATACCTTCCAGTTGCTCTCCATCAGCACCATGCGGCCCTCGGCAGCATCCGTCACAGTGACCGACGTACCCGAGTCGAGGGCTCCGCGAGCGGCCTTCACCGATTTACCGACGAGGTTCGGCATCTTGCCACCTGCCGCTTCCAGAGGCTCCGCGTCCTTGGCGGGGCAGCCCTCTTCGAGCTTCACCGCACCGAAGTCCAGCTTGGTTTCCGTGGACACCGTCTTGCCTGCCTTGATGTTCTGCGAGCAGACCTTCCAGTTCCGATCGAGGGCTTGCAACCGGCCTCGGCCCAGGCTGTCGTGCGACGACAGGACGTAGAAGCCCTTGCTCTGAGCGGTGTCCTGCGCAGACTGAAGCCCCATGCCGACGAAGTTCGGTACCAGCGCTTCCTTGCCAGTGTCCTCAGCGGTGGGCTTCGCTTTCTCTTTCGGCTCAGCCGGCTTGTCGTCGGATGTGCCGGCCTGCTTGGGCTCAGCCGTGACGGTTACGGTCACCTTGGGTGCAGGTGTCGCGCTTCTGACGGTTTCCGCGCCGCCGCTTCCGGCGCTACCGATGATGACCCCGATGAAGAACAGGCCGACCGCAGACGGAATGACGACTCGCTTCCGCGCCCAGCCCGGCTGTGCTCCTGGCGGTGTCGGTGGCTGTACTGGGGGCTGACCCCACTGCGGCTGGGTCTCGTTGTTCCAACTCATTTGTCCCCCGAGGGTGGTTCGTGGAGGCATGACCGTAACGGCCCGGTCGGGAGCTGGGGGAGGTAGATCCTCCGGAAGTGATGAATCTGTGACGCAAGTGTGGGGAAGTGCGATAGTTCCCGACGAGGACCCCACTGTTCGGGGTGGGCGTTCGCGTGTCAGCCCCAGTCGCAGCCGGTGCCGTCGTTGTCGCGGTCCAGGTGGCTGCCATAGCCAGGCTCGCCCCGGTGGACGGGCGCGGCACCGGCGGCGCGGGCGGCGGCGCAGTTCTCGTAGTAGACGTCCGAGCCGGTGTCGTCGCTCTCGTCGCTGCCATAGCCGTTGGCCTCGGCGGTCTCCGTCTCGGTGACGGTCACGGTCACGGTCGGGCCTGGCTTCGTGACCGTCGCCTTGGGCGCCGGCGTTGCGGTGGCGGTGGCGGTGGCGGTTGGCGTGGCGGTGACCGTCTCAGTGCGCGCCGGGGCAGCGCTCGGGTTCGCGGCCGCTGCCGCCGGTCGGGCGTCCTCCGACCCGGCAGTACTGCCGCAACCGAAGCCGACCAGCATGATCAGAACTCCACCGACGTACGCGCGCTTCATCTTCCGCAGCGGCCGTTGTCGCGGGCTGCTCGTGTACGGGTTGCTCAAGGTCCCCCCCTGTGCAGATTCTGTGAAGGCACACCGTAGCGCCGAAAAGCCCCGGGCGGGCGGCCCGGGGCTGTGTTCCTGTCCGTCAATGGTGAGGCCGGGGCTCGCGCCACATCGCCCTCAGGGCAGGGCCGTCGGGGAGTGGGATTTCACCTCTGCCGCGGAATCCGTGGCGCGC
Source organism: Streptomyces sp. ISL-96 (assembly GCF_018614035.1). GTDB lineage: Bacteria > Actinomycetota > Actinomycetes > Streptomycetales > Streptomycetaceae > Streptomyces. Next base: position 50,477 of record NZ_JAGGPA010000059.1, on the reverse strand, counting down.
GTACAGGACTTGGTTGCGTGCGCTCGTGGCTTCGAGGTAGGCGGGCAGGCCGTTCCGGTCGCACTGCTCCAGCACGGTGTCGAGGAGAGCGGACCCGATGCCCCGCCCCTGTTCGCCGGGGCGCGTGCCCATGATCGGCAGGTAGCAGTGCGGCTCGCGCGGGTGGTGGTCATCCAGGGTCGTGAGCAAGCGCAGCACGGCGGGGGCGAACTCGTGCGTCACCCGCTCGACAGCGGCGGCGAAGGCATCGGCCTCGTCGTCGAAGGCTTCCTGCACATGCGGTGGCATCCAGAGGGCTGCTCCGGCGAGGTCGTCGCTCACGTACACCTCGTCGTACTCCATACAGCCTGTGACCCAGAGCTCGAAAAAGTCCGGGAGGATACGCCGACGCCTCGCGGGGTTGTCCCATGCCCACCCGATCACCGGGTCGGCGAAGAACGCGGCCGCAAGGGTCTCGGTGACGGGCCGGACTTCGGCTGCCGTGGCCTTGCGGGGGCGGGGTCGGGGGCGGGTCCGCGAATGGACTGGTTCCGTCAGTTGCATGGTTGCGGCTCCCTTTTCGGTCAGGCCGCCCGGAAGCGGACTGCGACGTCGGCGGGCTTCTGGAGCGCGAGGTAGATCGGGCAGCGCTCCTGCCACACCCGGGCGATCTCGGCGACGGCGGCTTCGCCGTCCGGGCAGTCCACCGTCACGTCCACGGACACGTCGCGCAGATCGGGCTCCGCGCCGTCCATGCCCAGCAGCCCGCGGGCGTCCGTCCGACACCGCGCCGCTGCCTCCACGGACGTGACCCGCACACCGAGCTGCGGTGCGAGGGTGTCCTGTACGAAGGCGACGGCGCAGCCGGCCAGCGCGCCGAGCAGCAGCGCTGTGGGGCTGGGTGCCTGGTTGGTGCCGCCGAGCGGCGCGGGAAGATCGGCGTGCATCGTGAACGGACCGGCCTGCATCGTGACCCGGCCGTCCTCGGAGCGGGCGGTCACGGTGGGCGCGCTGCGGGCCCCGTCCGGCTCCTTGGTCCACATCGCGGTCGTCTCTTCGATGATCTTGGTGCTGCCCATGTCTGGCACACCTCCCCATTCGGGTCGTTATGCACCGAATGTAGGTAGGTTGCGACGCGGCAAGAACGGCAGAATTGCCGTATTCACGCAATGGTCTCCAGGAGGGCCAGTTCACCGGCCCTGCGTGCCGCCTCTGTCCGCGTGTGGCAGCCGAGCTTGGCGAGCAGGTTGCGCACGTGCATGTCCACGGTGCGGGGGCTGAGGAACAGCCCGCCGGCGATCTCGGAGTTGGTGAGTCCGGCCGCGACGAGCCGCAGGACCTCGCGTTCGCGGGACGTCAGCCCCGCCGGGTCACTGTGCCGAGCGGCCCGGCGGCCGAGTCGGCGCCGTACATCTTCGCCGAGGGCTTCGAGCTCCCGCAGGGCCGCGGCGGCCAGCGGGCGGGCGCCGAGGGCCCGTGCCGTGTGGTACGCGGGGACGAGCCGCTCGACCGCCTTGCCCCGGTCCCCGGCGGCGGCCAGGGCCACACCGGCGCGTACCTGCGTTTCCGCTGTTTCGGGCGGGAGGGCGACAGCTCCCAGCAGCGCGAGTGCCCGCTCGAACTGGTCGGCGGCGCGGCAGGGATCCTCCTCCAACAGGGCACTCTCACCCAGGGCATGGGCGAGCGCCCCGGTCGCCTCCGCCGTGCCTGTGGCGGCCGCGATGCGCGCGAGGGTGTCCGTGCACGCGCCCAGGTCACCGCGCAGGCCCCGGCGGCCGAAGTACGACGAGGACCAGCGCAGCGCGGCCACGGAGTAGTGGAGCTCTTCCCGGATGCGGCAGCGGGCGTTCAGTTCCCGCAGCCTGGTCACGGCGCTGTCGTCCTGACCGTCGAGGTCGTCGGCCCGTGCCAGGCCCCAGGACGTGTCGATTTCGAGCCCGAACAGCTCGTGGGTCTGCGAGAACGCCGCGGCGCGGATGAGATGGCGACGCGCCTGCGCCGTCGTACCCCGGTTGGCGAGGATGAGACCGATCTCCCCGGCAGCCACCATGTGCGCCACTTCCGGCGCGTCGTCGGTGGCCAGAACCTCGTGACCCACTTCCAGCGCGCGGTCCCACTGGCCGGTGTGCCGGAGCGCCGGGGCCAGACAGGCGAGGCAGACGTGCGCGTCGGCGTCCAGGCCGCGACTGCGGCAGAAGGTCAGCGCGTCGGCCCAGGCGTCCAGCGCCGCCGGGTAGTCCGTGCGCTGTTCGAGCGCGTCGGCGTGCAGGTAGTAGACCTCGGCGGTGAGGGCGTCGAGCTCGGAGCTCAGGGCCAGGTCCAGCGCTTCGCGAGTCAGCTCGGTACCGGCGACCCCGTCGCCGAGTTTGGTACGGATCAGCCCCTCCAGGCCCGTCGCGCGCGCCCGCAGCGCGGTGACGTCGTGCGCCGCGGCCTCGGTCTCCACCTCCGCCCGTGCCTCCCGTACGAGTCGCAGCGCCGCGGTGAGGTCGCCCGCGTACTGAAGATGCGCGGCCGCCGCCAGCCGCTCCGTAGCGGCCTCCGTCGGCAGACCGGCCCGGGCGAACTCCTCGACGGCCAGGTACCGGGCCCCCAGCGCACGCGGCCAGTCGTCGGCCAGCTCGTAGACACCGGCCAGGGACCGTTCCGTACGGGCGAGCGCCTCGTGGTCCCCTGCGGCACGATGTGCGGCCGCCACTTCCTCCCAGGCGCGGGCCGCCTCCGCGAGGTCGCCACAACGCTCGGCGCACTCGCCGAGCCGGTCCACCACCTGTACGCGGGCCGCTTCCTTCTCGCCGGGCGGCCAGAGGACGAGAGCACGGTCGATCGCGTTCCTGGCGTCGCGGTAGGCGTGGACCCGGCACGCCGCCTCCGCGGCGGCCAGCAGCGGCGGCCGGGCGCGCGCCGGCTCGTGGGCCTTGTCCCAGTGCGCGGCCACGACGGCAGGCGCCTCGCCGCGTACCTCCAGTGCCTGCGCCAGTACGGCATGGAGGCGCCGACGCCGGGCCCAGGGGATGGCGGCGTACAGCGCCTCGCCCACCAGTGCGTGGCGGAACGCCGCCTTCCCCGCGGCCTCCTCCGCCCCGCCGACCGGGTCAGGAACCTCCACCAGTACGCCGGACTCGAACAGCTCCTCGACCGCCTCCTCCGTTCCCAGCTCGGCCAGAACCTCGGCCAGAACATCGAGGTGGACTGTCGCTGCGACGGCGGCGAGCTCCGCGACGGCCCGCGCCGGCTCCGACAGCCTCGCGACGCGCTGGAGAACGGCGTCCCTCACGGACTCGGGCACCACCCGGTCCGGGGAGGCCTCTCCCGCCTCCGTGACCGCCGCCGCAAGCTCCTCCAGGTAGAAGGGCAGGCCGTGCGCGCGGCGCACAACGGTGTCCAGGACCTCCGGCGCGACTCCGTCACCCAGCAGCCGCCGTACGCACACGGCGCTGTCCTCGCGGCCCAGTGGCCCCAGCCGCACATGCCACTGCCTGCCGCCGGGGGCGCGCCGCAGCCCGGACCGCAGGCTGCGTACAGGATGCTGACGCGGAAGTTCGTCACTGCGATACGCCCCGATGACCAGCAACGGGACCCCGGGCACCGGCGCCACCCAATCGGCCAGGACGGTCAGCGTCGCCGCGTCGGCCCACTGCAAGTCGTCGAGGAACACGACGGTGGGACGCCGGCGGGCGAGGCGCTCGAACGCCCTCTTCATCGCCGATGGAACGTCCTCCATGCCCTCGTTGCCCTCGTCCGCCGCTTCGCCGCCCGAGCGGCGCGGATGCTGATCCCGGAGCTGATCCCACAGCTGATCCCGGAGCGCCGCCATCAGCGGCCCGTACGGGACCGCCCCACCGCGCGCACCGCCTCGCAGCACCGATACATCCGCTACGTCCGCCGAGCGCAGGACGGACTCCACCAACGTCGTCTTACCGACCCCGGTGTCGCCCTCGACGAGATACAGTCCGCCCTCCCCATCCTTCAAGCGGGCGATGGCTTCATGGAGAACGGCTTGCTCGCGCCCGCGCCCCACGAGCCGGCCCGCCCCCTCGGCAGAGGCATCCGGGGCGTGGGCGACCCGCTTGTCCATCGCGCGGCGACTACTGAACGGAATCACTCCATTCGGTTGCTCCCGACCGACCGAACGATCGATTAATCCAATGTAAAACGGATGCCCGCGTCGCGCCCCAAAGGCTGCGGGCCACCCAGCGAGCCTCCTCCTTCGTTACCATCAACTGCCAGTCAATGAGGGGGAGAGACGCCGTGCCGGAGTCATCTGTTTCGCGACGCTCGACGAAGAAGTGCGAGCAGGCGTGGCTCCAGGCTGTCGCTCACCTGCGACAGGGCAACCTGACAAACGCGGCTCGATGGTTCGAGTTCGCCATCAGTCATGATCCGACGGCAGCCGACGCCTGGCTGGGGCTCCATGCCACCGGTTATCGCCGGCGAGAGGCGATCGAGGCCATGGCTGGACTCCAGCATTCCTTCGGCGCCCTGCGTTCGAAGTTCACAACGCCGTTGTCCTCACAGTTCCAGATCGGGGGATACGTTCGCTTCCGTCTGGAGACGGCCCGCGATCTGTGGCTGGCAGGGATGGCTCAGCTACTGGACGGCGATCGGCTCGACGAGGCGTGGCAATCGCTGTCCACCGCCCTCCTGGACTGCGACGAGACCCGGTTCGTCTGCACGCGTTACGCCTTCTTGAAGAAGGACTGGCCGCTCGTCCTGAGATTCGGCGAAGGCATCAGCGACCCGTTTCTGCGTGACGAGTCGCAGCTTTACGTCGCTTCGGCGCTGGTGGTGCAGGAAGTGTTCCACGAGGCTCTCGACGTGCTGGCGCCCTTGCCACATGCCCTGGGAGACCAGAGCGATTTCCTGGGTGAACTCGCTTACTTACGCGGCAGGGCGCAAGAAGGGCTCGGTCGCCCCGAGGAAGCGCTGAAGCAGTTCCAGAAGGCCTTCCGGTACAGCCCGGAACTAGCCGACGTGGCCGAGCGGGCGAAGACACGAACTACCGCGCCGGCAGCTGTCCCCGTCCAGGCGGCCCCGGACTCCCGGCACCGTCCGAAGCCGGCTGCCGACGCCGGCGAAGCGCCCTCCCTTACCGACGACTCCAGACGAGCGCTGCTGGACGAAGCCCTGGCCCAGCTCGACGACATGGTGGGCATGGCTCCGGTCAAGCGTCAGGTGCGCACGCTGTCGGCCCAGCTGAGAATGGCCGCCGTCCGCAGGGATCAGGGCCTGACCGCAGCGCCCGCACCCCAGCACTTCGTGTTCGCCGGGCCACCCGGCACTGGCAAGACGACTGTCGCGAGGATCGTCGGCAAGATCTTCGCCGGACTCGGACTGCTGGAACGCGGACACGTGGTGGAGGCCCAGCGCGTGGACCTGGTGGGACAGCACCTCGGCGAAACCGCTCTCAAGACCACGAACGCCATCGACGCCGCCCTCGACGGAGTCCTGTTCATCGACGAGGCGTACGCCCTGATCAACAGCGGCTATTCGGGAGGTGACGCCTTCGGCAAGGAAGCCCTCCAGGTGCTCCTCAAGCGTGCCGAGGACGATCGTCACCGTCTGGTCGTTGTCCTCGCCGGCTACTCGGACGAGATCGGCGGGCTTCTGGCCACCAACCCCGGCCTCGCGTCCCGGTTCAACACCCGCGTGGACTTCCCGTCGTACACAGCCGGTGAACTCGTCCTCATCGCGCAGACGTTCCTCGGCTCCCAGGGTGACGTGCTCGCTGAGGACGCGGCAGTCGCGCTGGAGACCTGCTGCGATCTCGCCGTCACCAACGGGGTGATCGACCAACTCGGCAATGGCCGCTTCGCGCGTGAGCTGTCCCGGAAGGCGGCAGCGCTCCGAGATCTGCGCATCTACGACCTCCATGGAAGCTCCGGCGTGCCCTCCCAGGAGGAGATCACCACACTCCATACGGGCGACATCGTGGACGCCTACCAGGAATTGACGGAAAACGTCTTGCCCACGGCCTGATGCGTCGCCCTGCGGCGCAGTCGGCGGCACCGTGATCTTCGCCGGCTCCGCCATCGCCCGAAACGTCTGCCCCCGGCGGTCGTCCTGCCTCCCACGGCAGGAGCGTAGTGGCGAGTCCGGGTCGCGTCGTACGACAGGGCTACTGAACGGAATCGCTCCATTCGGCAGACGAGCGACCAGAGAACCACGCGTTTCGCGCGCAATACGACGACATATCTGTGAGTACGAGACACCATCGCCCGTAAATCTTCGCAGCAGCGTCACAAGGGCTGCGCACCACCTTCGGGGAGTGCCATTAGCGTTACGGCCGCTCGATCCCGCGTGCGAACTCAACAAGTCGCCGGCGTCCCTGGCGGCGCAGCCAGCACAGAAAGATCGCAATGGACTACTGCTCGTCGTGCCGCCGAGACCTCAATGGGGTGTTCGTGTGTCCAGGGTGCGGCGCATACGCTCCGGACATCGCCCCGCCCGCCCGTCGGCAACACGGCGCGGGCGCCGCTACCGCGACTACGCGGGACGTATGGCCGACGGAGGAGATATTCGCTGCGACGGCCGATGCACCGGACGCTGATTCCTCCAGCGGCCCGGAAGGCGCCGCCACCGGCGCCGCCACCGCTGGGCAAGGCAGGGCGGCTCGGCGCCGGCAGCTGGCCCGCTGGAAGAAGCACCGGCGTCGGGCCGTGGCCGCGACAGCGTTTGCGCTGGTCAGCGGCGGCCTGACCCTGGCCGCGTTGCCGACCGCCAGGCCGTCCACCAGCCAGACGAACGCCGGCCCGCCGCCGGAGCCGGTGACCGCGTCGGCCGCGCCCCAGGGAGCCACCGCCGGTTCTTCCTCGGAGCAGCCGGACGCCCCTGTGGCGCGGCAGCCCGGCACCCGCCCGCCCGCGGCCACCGGCCGGCAGCACAACACCGCCGTCGCCGCGCCTTCCACCGCGACGACGAACCGGCAGCCGGAAGCCGCCGCCGTGGCTCAGCCGCCCACGGCCGCGAACGCGACGCCGCACAGCGCGGCGGTCTCGGCACCCCGGCCGGCCGAGCGTACGGGCGCTGACACCACCGGCACCCCGCCCTCCGCTCCTCAGCCCTCAGTCCAAACCCCAGCCCCCGCCCCAGAGACGACCGCGCCCGCTTCCGACGAACGCCCCGGCCTCGTAGGCACGGTTGCCGGCCTTTTGCCGGGCGCGACGGCAGCCGAGCCGACCTCACCGACGCGGGTGTGCGTCATCGGTGTGTGCATCTGACACCGCCGCGACATAAGGAGGCCGAATGCCCGTGAGCACTGCCTACGTAGCCCGACTGCACAGAATTGGCCGGTGGTGGGCCGTCGATGTTCCGGACCTCAACATCCATACACAGTGCCGCACCTTGGATGAGGCCGAGGACATGGCGCGCGACGCCATCGCACAAGCAATTGACATTCGACCGGACACGATCACCGTGGATCTCGTGGTTCCGGAATTCGCACCGCTTCTGCAGTGCGTACTGGAGGCAAAGCGGCAGCGTGCCGCGGCCGACGCCGCCGAACAGCAGGCGCTCGCCGATGCCGCTCGCACGCTGGTCGAGGACTTGCGCGTAAGCCAGGGTGATGCCTGCCGACTGCTCGGCCTGTCTCACCAGGAGGTGTCCCACCTCTCCCCGGCCCGAGGCTCCGTCGACGCACGTCCATGGCAACTCGGCCCTCTCACCACGCCGAGCACACCGGGCTTGGGCATCCCTCGTGATACGTCGCAGTCCGCAAAACGACATCAGCCTCAACGTCAGCGACCAGCACTCACCAATGGCTCATCCAGGCAGGCGTCATTCAGCCGTCCGGGCTGGGCGATTGCCGAGGACGACGGATAACTGGCTCGGAGCCGCAAATCGATATGCGATCGCAGGTTTGGAAGCGGTTTCGCATACGTGGATCAGGCAAGCAGGGAGAGCATGAGCAATTCCCATGAACCCATGCCCGTAAACGACCCCTATACCCCCTACACCCCTCACCGGGACGGCGCCGGAGCAAACCGGGCAGCTTTGATCATCCACACGATGGCGGACGTCGCCGCAGCCTTTCTGGGGCTTTGGATCCTCCTGTATCTGCTCGGTGCCAACGAGGGAAATGTCTTCGTCGGCTTTGTGCACGGAATCGCGGACTGGCTGGCCGGCTGGTCCCAGGACATCTTCACCATGGAGAGTGAGGGTCTGCGGGTTTTCCTCAATTACGGTCTGCCTGCTGTGATTTACCTTTTGCTCGGCCACGGGATCGCCTCGCGCGTACGTCGCCTCTGACCCGTCGAGCCCCCCGGCGGCGGCCCGCGTCATCCCGCCCGGTGCTCGCGAGCACCGCCGCCGGCCGGCCCGCAGGCCGACATGGTCGCCTTGCGGAGGCGGCACGCGCGCCACGGACCTACCGTGGTCCGAGAGAGCGCCATAATTCCGACCGGCGCTCGGGAGGAGGCCACGATGGACGAGCACTTCGTCTGGGTGACGACGCGCCGCATCAAGCCGGGTTCCCTGGAGGATTTCGAGCGGGCATGGCGTCCGAGTTCGCATCCGCACGGCATGCTCCGCGCCTTCGCGTACTGGTCCGAGGACGGGCAAGAGGTCACCGGCGTGTCGTTCTGGGACTCCAGGCAAGCGTGTGACTCCTGGCGCAGCTCCGACGCGGAGAAGCGACGCCGAGAGGCCATGGCTCCGTACGTCGTCGAGGAGCGGGAAGGCTTCTACCGAGGCGGCGAGCTGTCGCTGTCGAGCGTGTAGCAGGTGGTGGTGGTCACCCACCTCCTCCGAACGCCTGATGCCGTACGAGTGCGGCTGACAGCCCCGAATCCGGGCGGCGGCCTGACGGTTTCCGTCGCACCACCTGCGCTCGACCGAACGGGGCCTGCCCATGCCCAATCCCATGCCCGCTCGTGAACACGATCCGCGCGTCATGCGTGCAGTCGCAGACGCTGGCCGGGGTAGATGCGGTCGGGGCCCTCGTCGAGCTTGTGCTTGTTCAGTTCGTACAGCGCCTGCGTGCCGCCTCGGACATCGGCGCGGTCCGCGATGACGGAGAGGCAGTCACCCGGTTGCACGACGTAGGTCTGCGCGGTGATGGCCTCGTGGGAAATCCGCGGCGGCGCGGTGACCGCTGCCGGAGGCTGGGACTGAGACTGGCGCTGGGGCTGGGCCCGAGGCTGGGGCTGCACCTGAGGCTGGGCCTGGGGCTGAGCCTGGCGCTGCGGCTGGGCGGCGGGGGCGCCGGCTCCGGTGTTTCCAGATCCGGTAGCACTGTGGCTGGTGCGGCGACCGCAGTTGGGCCAGGCGGACAAGCCTTGGTCCTGGGCGACGCGCGCCGCGACGGTGATCTGTTCGGACCGTGAGGCCAGGTCGGCGCGCGGTGCGTAATGATGGCCGCCGTAGGCCCGCCAGGTGGAGGGGGCGAACTGTAGTCCGCCGTAGTAGCCGTTGCCGGTGTTGATGTTCCAGCGGCCGTTGCTCTCGCAGGCGGCGATGCTCTCCCAGTCGGGCTGTGCCGGCACCGACCGCAGCGGAGCCGAGAGCGACTGCGCCGAGACCGAGTGCGTCGCCGCACCCGCCGTAACCGACTGCCTCGCGGTGCTCGCCGTGCTCTGGCCCGCCAGGCCCAGGACGCTCAGCAGGACGAGAAGCAGAGACAGCATCGTTTCGACTGACCGCTTGGCAAGGGGTGAAGACGACATCCGGGTTCTCCTCCGCTGACTTCCGGCAGCGCCGTGACGCAGTGCCCGCCACGGCCGGTGGGCTTGCAACAGATAACCCGCCAGTACGCTTTTCGGCGTGCACGCCGATCGCGACGTGCCGGGCTTTCACTCGCTTGGAGGCCCCGTACGGCGCCCCGCCCCGTCGCGGCGCCGCACGACGTCACCGCGACGCCGGGGATCGGCAAGGCCGTCCTGCAGTGGAAGATCGACCCTGACACGGACGGCGACTACTTCGGCTTCCACGTCTACCGTTCGTCGACGCTCCCCGTGGACACCTCCGCCGAGCCGGTGCGGTGCGGCACGACCTCGAAGGGGCTCGCCGACGGCCGGGTCCAGTACACCTGCACCGATTCCTCTGCGGGCAGCGGCGCCAAGTACCACTACGTGATCAAGGGACACGACGACCGCTCGGTCAAATCGCTCCCCTCCCCCACGGTGACCGTCACCACGCTCGAGGCGGACCAGACGCCGCCCGCCGCCGTCACCGGACTGACCGCCGAGGCGACCGAGTACGGCATCGTCCTGGACTGGGACAGCAACACCGAGCCGGACCTGGCGCGGTACGAGGTCTACAGCGGCGAGCTGTTCAGCGACGGCGAGGAGCAGGTCTGCTCGGCCTCCGCGATCGCGTACTTCGGTCCGGGTGACACGGCCTACACCCACGAGCGGCTTCCCGACGGCGAGGAGAAGTGCTTCTTCATCGACGCCGTGGACACCTCCGGCAACTCCAGCTTCAAGTGGACCCGTAACGCCAATGTCGTGGTCGTCACCGAGAAGGACATGACGCCGTCCGTCGAGACCCCCGACGGTTCCCCGGTCTCGCTCACCACGTACCCGGGAGACGCCCCCGGCAAGGTGGAGCTCACCTGGGACGGCGCCGCCGACGCGACCGGCTACCTGGTCCACCGCTGGAACCCGGCCACCGAGGCGTACGAGAAGCTGACCCCCGAGCCCGTCACCGAGCAGTGGTACACGGACTCCGGTGTCCCCACCGGCACCACCCACTTCTACCGGGTGACCGCCGTGTACGCCGACGGTACCCAGTCGGCCCCCGACGCGGACTGGGTGATTCTGCCGCCCGTGCAGTAACGCCCGTGAAGGCATGGGCATGGATCGGACCATGCCCATGCTCGTCGGAACCTCAGGGTGGCAGTACAAGGACTGGCGCGGCGTCTTCTATCCGCCGAAGCAGCCGCAGCGGCTCTGGCTGGAGGAGTACGCCCGCCACTTCGCCACCATCGAGAACAACAACGCCTTCTACCGGCTGCCCAGCAGGGAGATCTTCGCCTCCTGGCGCGAGCGGACACCGGACGGCTTCGTCATGGCGGTCAAGGCCAGCCGCTACCTGACCCACCTGAAGCGGCTGCGCGAGCCCGAGGAGCCGGTGAGCCGGCTGATGGACCGTACCGACGGCCTCGGCGGCCGCATGGGGCCCGTACTGCTGCAACTGCCACCGAACTTCCGGCAGGACACCGGGGCTCTGGACGCCTGCCTGAGCTGCTTTCCCGGCTCGGTACGGGTCGCCGTCGAGCTCCGCCACGCCTCGTGGTGGGAGGCGGAGCGGGAGCTGAGGGCGGTGCTGGAACGGCACGGGAGCGCACTGTGCTGGGCGGACCGGGGTTCGCGCCCGGTGACGCCACTGTGGCGTACGGCCTCCTGGGGGTACGTACGGTTCCACGGCGGCAGCGCCGAGCCGGCGCCGCGCTACGGCCGTCAGGCACTGGCGTCCTGGGCCCGGCGCATCGCGGACGCCTGGCCGGATGAGGCGGATGTGTTCGCGTACTTCAACAACGACACGGGCGGCGCGGCCGTCGTGGACGCCGCGCTGTTCGGGCGGGCGGCGGCCGCGCTGGGCCGGACGGTGAGCCGTACGCCCGCGCCGCCGTGAGCGTGGCGCAGCGCAATTACTCTCGGTAGGAGAATGGCGGAGTGAGGTCACTTTCTGTGACTGACGCGCGGGTAGGCGCCCTCTGCCGACGGCGTGACAATGGAAGTGAGGGACAGGCCAGGCCTTCCGTTACGGAGAGGCGGGACATCGCGGTGCCGTACATAACTGTGACTGCCTTGAGCCACCCCGGGCTGATCCGCGATCACAACGAGGACAGCCTCGTCGTCGGCCCGTGGACCCTGTGCGACACCGTGACCGAGAATCCCCAGACGCTGGTGTTCCCCCTCGGCACACCGCTGGTCGTGGCCGTGGCCGACGGGCTGGGCGGGCAGCCGGCCGGCGAGGTGGCCAGTTCACTCGTCGTACGCCAACTCGCCTCGCTCGGCCCCTCGTTGGACGACGAACAGTCCGTCCGTGACGCTCTGGACGTCTGCAATCAGGCGGTCTACTCGGCAGCTGACGACGATCCGGAACTGATCACCATGGGGACCACGGTCGCGGGCACCGTCGTCAAGGCGGACTCGCTGCTGTCGTTCAACGTCGGCGACAGCAAGGTCTTCGCCGCCGGCCGCGACGGACTGCGGCAGGTGAGCGTGGACGACAGCCCGCTGCCGGCGCCCGGACATCGCACCACGTCAGCCGTCACCCAGACGCTCGGCGGCAGCCCCACGTTCAGCGCCATCACACCCCATGTGGCGACCCATCCCCTGTCCACGGGCGATCGCTACCTGGTGTGCACCGACGGGCTGACCGACCCGTGCCCGGACGAAGTGATCGAGGGCGTGCTGCGGGAGCACGACGGCGGAAGGGCCGCCTTCGAGCTGTGGAAGGCGGCCATCGAGGCCGGAGGGCCCGACAACATCACGCTCGCGATGGTCCGCATCGACGAACAGTGAGCGTTCAGGGGCGTTCAGGGGCGTTCAGGGGCGTTCAGGGGCGTTCAGTCCGCGCAGTAGGTGTCGCGCGCCGGGCGCCCGCCCGTCGTGAGGAAGGTGGTGACCTCGCGGTCGCCGCAGGCGTTGCCGTTGCCCAGGTAGACGCCGTGGCCGCCGTGCTCGACCGTGACGAGGCGGGCGCGGTCGCCGAGTGCCTCGCGCATCTTCAGGGCGCCGGAGTACGGGGTGGCGGGGTCCCGCAGGTTCTGGACCATCAGGATGTTGGACGGGCCCCGGCCGGTGATCCGGGTGGGCTTCTCCGCCGGCGCGTCCTTCCAGAAGGCACAGGGCGTGACGTTCACCGGCATCCCGGCCGTGAGCGGGTACCGGGCGCGGTCGGCGGCCACCGCACGCTCGTACGAAGATGCCGCGGGAGCCGGCCAGCGGACGTCGTTGCAGATGACCGCCATCGTGACCGCCGCGTCCTGGTCCGACAGGGCCCCGGCGATGTCGGGCGTCAGAACAGGCGTCGAGCCCGGGTCCTGAGCCTGCTTGATGAGCCGGGCCAGCCGGGGGAAGGCGCTGTCGCTGTACAGGGCGTTCTGCAGGGCCTGACGCAGACGGTTGCCGGTCAGCGGAACATTCGGCGTGTCCGACGGCTTCGGCTCCCGGTCCAGCTCCGCCGCCAGCGCGAGGAACATCGGACGTACGTCCGCGGGCCGCTGCGCCAGCCGCAGCCCCTCTAGCCCCTCCTCATCGCGTGCCGGATCCGACGCCCAGGCCGCGAAGTCGGGGAAGCGGCTCTCCGCGCCAACCGACATGTTCGCCAGCCAGCCCCGCGCCACGCGGGCCGGGTCGGGGTCCCCGATGCTGTCCAGCACCCAGCGGTCGGTGTGCCGCGGGTACTTCTGCGCGTACACCGCCCCGACGTACGCCCCGTACGAGGATCCCCAGGCCGAAAGCCTCTCCTCGCCCAGCGCCCGCCGGAACCGCTCGATGTCGCGTACCTCGTTGGCGGTGGTGAAGCTGCGCAGCTCGGCGCCGCCGTTGCGGTGGCAGGCGTCGGCGACACGCCGGGACCGGGCGAGGCTGTCGGCGATCGCGCCGTCCTGGCCGGGCCAGGAGCGCAGGGTCACCAGGTGGCGGTCGCCCTCGTCGAGCCCGCAGCTCGCCGTGGCGCTCTTGCCCACGCCACGCGGGTCGAAGCTGACGATGTCGTACGCGCCCGCCATCTCCTTCCGCAGCGCCGCCCCCTTCTGCGTCAGCCGCTGCACACCGGAACCGCCCGGCCCTCCGGCGATCACCAGCAGCGTCCCGCGCCGCGCCTCCGGCCGGTCGCTGCGGAGGCGGGACACGGCGAGGCTGAGCTGCGGGCCGTCCGGGTCGCGGTAGTCGAGCGGTACGGGCAGCTTGGCGCACTCCTGGCCGGCGGGACCGCCGTCCTTGGCGCAGGGCTGCCACGCAAGAGCGGGTGAACCGGCGGTGGCAGCGCCGGCGGCAGGCGCAGCACTCAGCGTGGACGCGACGGCTGCGGCGGAGAGTGCGAGGAGGAGAGTCCTGGTGGCTCTGTGGGAGTAAGTCGGCATGCGACAAGGGTTGTTGAACGGATCGCTCCTGCCCATGCGGCAGGCATGACACCACTGGTGGGGGTAGCCCCCCAGGCGCACAGCACCGTCACCCGGCCGGGAGGACGGCGGCCCAAGTGCTTACGGTTCGATGGCGTCACCCGACGACCACCCGCCCCATGGAGAGAAGCACGTGGACCCCCGCACGACCACGACAGCCCGTACCGTCACCGAAGTCCTCCAGCCCCGCAACGTCCTGCTGGCGGGCATGCTCGGCATCGGGCTTGCCGCCGCCGGCGACTGGACCGGGCTGCTGTGGGGCCTGCTCGGCGCGCTGTGCGCGGGCATCGTCCCCGCCGGCTACATCGAATGGGAGCGCAAGCGCGGAAGGTGGGGCGACCGGCACGTCGTCGACCGCACCAAGCGGGCCCCGATCTTCTTCGTGATACTCGGTTCCGTAGGCGCCGGCTCGCTCGTCATGCTCCTCGCACAAGCCCCCACCGGCATACTCTTCGCGATGCTCGGCCTGTGGGGGATGACCGTCCTCCTCCTCACCGTGAACACCGTCTGGAAGATCTCGGTGGACTCGGCGGTCGCGTCGGCCGTCGTGGCGCTGCTCGCCGTCGTGCACTCCCGCTGGTGGCTGCTCGCCTACGCCATGACCGCCGCCGTCTGCTGGTCCCGCGTCGCCCTGCGCTACCACACCGTCGCGCAGACCGTGGCGGGAGCGGCCCTGGGCGCGGCCACCACCACAACCTTCCTGTTCGCCTGAACCCCCACCACCCTCACACGGGATCGAAGCCGTTCAGGAAGTGCTCAAGAAGAGCCCTGCGTCCTTCCCCCTCCGCGAGTTGACCGGCCGCCCAGAGGAAGAAATCGTCGGCGAGTGTGTCAATCCAGTCGTACGTCGGATCGAACGGCCCGGGGTCCGGCGCCGGGCAGCGCACCTCAAGCTCCGTACCCCCGCCGCCGAGGACGGTGAACACGTGCGCCCCGTCCGGCCGCCGGGCATGGCGCACCACAACCGTCTCGCAGTCCCAGCGCAGCTCCCCGTACTGCAGCCACAGCTTCCCCGCGTCGGCGTACAGGGCAGCGGCCTGCCCGCCCTCGCCACCGGGCAGCCGGACGAACCCATGGCAACGGCCGGATGCCGGCGCCGAAGCCCCCGTCAAGGGGTCCAGTCCCCACACCCGGCCGTGGTGGTCGTAATCCTGCAGAACTATGACGTGCATCAGTGGCGCGGCTCCAGCCCGAGTTCCCGGTCGATGGCGGCATTGCTGCGGGTCGCGGCGTCGATGACCTTGGCCCAGCTGCCGTACCTGGCGTACTGCTGATCGGCCGTCGGCCCCAGCGGGTTGCCGTACTTCTCCATATTGCGCGCCTCCAGCGCCGCGACCGCCTCCTCGGACATGCCGGCCCGGGTGATGTCCTTGGCCTCGTTGCGCATGTCCACCAGCCGCCGCGCGATCTCCTCGTCGTCGCGGCCGTCGGCGCGCATGCCGGCGGCCGTCTGCTCCATCTGGTCGAGCAGTTGGTGGTAGCGGATCCGCACCTCCCGCGCCTCGGCACGCTCGGCGGGGCTCATCTCCCGGATCCGGCAGACGACGGGATCGGTGCTGGTGCACGGCTCGACGGAGGGGTCCAGTGTCCCGACGACGGCCGTCCTGTACGCCGAACCGCCCGCGGCGTCGGCGGAGGCGGCCCCGGCCGAGAGCGAGAGGCCGGTGAGCACCATGAGTACGGTCAGCAGCAGAGCGCCGGAACGGCGAAAGGCCCGCCGCACAGGGAACGGCAGCGTTAGCCCAAGATCAAATGCGTTCATAGCGGGATTCTCACCGCGCAGCCCTCCGCACCCGCGAAGGCTCGCGCAGGGACGAGCCGCGTACCGTAACTGCCGCCCTCACCGGAAAGGGCGACAACGGGGTGAAGTAGGTTCAGCAGCCTTGAGATTGTCAGAGTGAATCGGGGTTGGTGCGCAAGTGCTGGTGGCGGACAGATACCGGCTGGACACACCCATCGGGCGGGGCGGGATGGGTGAGGTCTGGCGGGCCACGGACGAGGTGCTGGGCCGGCCAGTCGCCGTCAAACTGCTGCTCGGTAACGGAGCTGACGCGTCGGCAGCTGCCCGATTCCGCCTGGAGGCCCAGACCGCCGCCCGGCTGAGCCACCCCCACCTGGTGGCGGTGTTCGACTTCGGGGCCTGGGAGGACCGCTTCTACCTCGTCATGGAACTCGTCGAGGGGACGAGCCTGGCTCAGACCCTCGTCTCCGAAGGAGCGCTGCGCGCCGAGCGGGTCGCCAACATCGCCGCCCAGGCCGCCGCCGGCCTGGCCGCGGCCCACCGCCAGGGCGTCGTGCACCGGGACATCAAGCCCGGCAACCTGATGACGAGCCACGACGGCACGGTCAAGATCGCGGACTTCGGCATCGCCCAGTTCGTCGACGACCCCGCCACCGCCCTCACCACCGCCGGCCAGATCGTGGGCACCAGCCTCTACCTGGCCCCGGAGCGCGCGCTGGGCAGACCCGCCGGCCCCGCCTCCGACATGTACTCCCTCGGCTGCGTGCTCTACCAACTGCTCGCGGGCCGCCCGCCGTTCCAGGCCGACACCGCCACCGGCACGCTGTACCAGCATGTGGACGCAGCGCCCGTACCGCCGCGGAACCTCGGCGTCGACGTACCCGCCCCCTTCGAGGCGTACCTCCTCGGCCTGCTCGCCAAGCAGCCGGAGGACCGCCCCACGGCCGAACAGGCCGCCGACTGGTTCCGCCGGGACTCCTGGCGGGGACACTCCCAGCCGCTTCCCCCGGCGCCCCCGGCCAACGGTGCGCCGCCGCAGGCCCCGACGACGTACTCGCTGCCGTCCACGGGCACCACGCGCCCGGCGTCCCGGCGCCGCGCGGCGCCGCCGGTCCAGCGGCCGAGCACCCGCGTGTTCGTACGCCGCCGCCCTCGCGTGGCGAGCGCGATCGCCGGTGCGATCGCCTTCGTGGCTGCGGTACTCATCGGCATGGCCTGGCTGTCCCCCAACCCCGGCAACGCCGAAACACCGGAGCCCAGCCCCGGAACGACCGCCGAGTCACCCGAATGAGGTAACAGGCGCAATTTCAGCCATGTGTGGGGATGGTTGCGGAACCGGGCGGCCCCACACCGGCGTTGCTCTAGTGTCGTGCCGCGTGGGGGGCTGGTGAGGCATCGGGACCCGCACGCTCGCACGCCCCGTACCTCCACTACGGCCGGGAGCATTCCGTGATCGTCACCGTCACTCTTCCGCACGACGAGCAGGGAGGGACCAGCGTTCGCTGCTGGCCTGGTTCCGTCAGCACGACGAGCTGCGTACGGCCACCCGGATAACCCCCGTGCCGGCCGCGGCCCCGCCCGGCAGCATGGGGTACGCGTTCGACGCCCTCCAGCTCGCCCTGGACTCCTCCTTCAGCCTGGCCAACCTCGTAGTGGCCGTGGCGGCCTGGCGGCGGGCGTGCCGGCCGCAGGCGGCGGTGACCATTCAGAGTGAGGTCCAGTCCGTCACCTTCATGGCGAACGGCGACCTGCTCGTCACGACGGCCGACCGCACCGTTCTGGTGCCAGCGGCCGAGGGTGCCACCCAGGAAGCGGTGCAGCGGGCACTGGCCGCGCTGACGCCGCCCGAAGACGGCGCGGCAGATGCACAGGCACCGGCACCGGCACCGGCGCAGACACCGGCACAGGTGGAGCCGGGCGGCGGCGGAGGTACCGACCAGTGACAGCTGACAGGCTCCCCGACCCGCAGCGCTCCGCCGCGGTGCTCATCGGCGTAAGCGAGTACGCACACCTGGACCCCATTCCGGCGACGGAAAACGGCGCCCTCAAGCTGCGGCAGCTGCTGACGGACCCGACCGTGCTGGGCCTGTCGCCCGGCCGATGCAACGTCATCACCAACCCCCAGCACCCCTACGAACTCCTCAAGGCGGTCAGCAAGGCAGCCGCCGAAGCCGAGGACACCCTGCTGGTCTATTACGCGGGGCACGGTGTGGTGGACCCGGAGGAAGCGACGCTGCGGCTCAGCGTCGCCATGACGGAGGCTCAACGCCGTTTCACCAGCGTCGGCTGGAACGAAGTCCGCGACGAGATCAAGAACTCCAAGGCCCAGCGCAAGATCGTGATTCTGGACTGCTGCCACAGCGGCCTGATGATGGAGTCGCTGTCGGCCGGGGCCGACATCCTGCCGATGACGAAGATCACCGGCGCCTACCGCCTCGCCGCCTGCGCCGACGACGCGGTCGCCCTCGCCCGGAAGGGCAAGAAGTACACCGAGTTCACCGGTGCGCTGGTGGAGCTGCTGGACAAGGGCCTGCCGGACAGCGGCGAGCTGCTGAATCTCGACACAATCTTCGAGAAGCTCCACGAGCGCGTCAGCCCGAAGCCCCGCAAGGCCTCCAGCGGCGTGATCGGCGAAGTCCCGTTCGTACGCAACCGCGCCAGGTCTTCGACGGTCCCGGCGGATACCCGAACAGGACCACAGACCCACTGGTGGCGGTCACGACACAGGCGCGGCCGCATCGCCGTCACCTTCGCCGCCACCGCCGCCGCCGCCGCGGCCGCCGTAGCCGCAGGCGTCGTCATCGCCGCCCCCTGGGACAGGCCGGACGCGGACAAACAAGGATCCGGCGGTACGCCCGGCCAGTCACCCACCCCCTCCCTCACCAACGCGGCGGCGCCCCCACCGGCGCCTGCTCGCCGGACGCCGCCCTCCTCAGCTTCTCCGACCAACTCGACGACGAGGATTACGGCGGCAACCGCATGGTCGGCCTCTCGGGCCTGACCATGGCCGGCCCCAAAGAAGCCCTGCTGGTGGACGACAAGAACTCCAGGCTCTACCAGGTCGCGCTGGCGCCCCGGAAAAGCTGGACCTCAAGCCGACCGCCGTGATCCAGCTGAAGGCGGCCGACGGCTCCGGCTACGCCGACGAGGAGTTCGACGGCGAAGGACTGGTGATCCAGGGGGACAGCGTGCTGGTCGCCTCCGAAACCGCGCCCTCCATCGGCCGCTTCGACCGCAAGACCGGCCTGCTCCAGGAAGACCTGGAGGTACCGGACCGGTTCCGCCCCGGCCCCGGCAGCGCGGCCAAGGGGTCAGAGCTCCTGGAATCCCTGGCCATGACCCCCGACGGCAAACACCTCTACTCGGGCCTCCAGACCGCCCTGTCCTCCGACCGGAGCAACCAGGGCAACGACGTACTGCGGCTGCTGCACTACCGGTCCACCGCGAAGGGCGGCTGGAAGCTCGACAAGCAACTGGCCTATCCCATCGCCGACGGCGGCGAGCTCGCGGAGATCGTCGCCCTGGGCAATGGCGAGCTGCTCACCCTGGACCGGTCGTTCAACCCCCTGCACGGCAACACCGTGCAGGTGTACCGCACCACACTGTCCGGCCAGGACGTCACGGACGCCGCCGACCTCGGCACGGAGCCGACGGACGTCCTGGCGCAGAAGGAACTCCTCTTCAACCTCGCCGACTGCCCGCAGGCCGGCGCGAAAGACCGCTTCGAGCCGCAGAACAAACACCAGCCCCTCCTGACCAACGTGGAGGGGATGGACCTGGGACCCGAGCTGACGGAGGGCGAGTACCGGGGCCGCCGCCCGCTGTACCTCGTCTCGGACGACAACGACAGCAAGAAGCAGCTGACCCGCCTGTACTCCCTGGCCGTGGACGTCGACACCGACGGCCACTGAGCCCCCGGCGGCCTCAGCGGGCGACCGCCGAGGTCGGCTTGCTGAGCGCGGTGCCGCTGGTGTGACCGGTGCGGCGGGCGGTGACCTTCACGGTGATCTTCTTGCCGGCCTGGGCGGACTTGAGCACCAGCGAGGACGTGGTCGCGCCCGTGATCGCCGTGCCGTTCGCGTACCACTGGTAGCCGTACGACGTCGGCGCGGGCGTCCAGGTGCCGTGGGCGGCCTTGAGCGTACGTCCCACCTTTGCCGTGCCCGAGATCGCCGGTGCCGTGGTGACCTTGGGGGCACTGCCCTTGGCGACAATGACGGCGGCGGTGGTAGCCGTGCCGCTCGGGTGCCCCGTGCGGCGAGCGGTAACCGTGACCGTGAGCTTCTTGCCCAGGAGAGCCGCCGGAACGGTGTACGCCGACCCGGTGGCCCCCGAGATCGCCGTGCCGTCGGCCTTCCACTGGTAGCCGTACGACGTGGCCGCAGGCGTCCATGCCCCCGTCCCGGCGGTGACCTTGGCCCCGACCTTCACGGTGCCGGTGATCGTCGGAGCCGTGGTGTTCTTCACCGGCGCCGCGGTCACACTGAACGTGCCCCGCAGGTACTCCCCCGCGGTATGCGTGAGGACGCTGAGGTTCCAGTCGCCCACCGCGGCCCCGGTCAGGTCCAGGACGGCCGTCAGGGTCTTCCGGTCGGCCGACACCGAGGTGGTGGTGCCCACCAGCGTCTTGCCCGCCAGGCCGATCCGGACCTTGTCGTCCATGTGCAGCGCGGTCCCCGCCACCTTGACGGTGACCTTCGCGCCGCTCACGCCGGTGGCCGGCGTCACGATACCGACGCTGACCTTCTCGGTGCCGCACATGGCGAACGAACAGACGAGTTCCGTGCTGTACGAGGTCTGCGACGCCTTCTCCGGCAGACCGAGGACCAAGATGCTCGGGGTGACGTCCTTCGTGTAAGCCTCACTCAGATGGCAGTAGTAGCCGACGGAGACCTTCAGCGAGCAGTTGTTGTCGAGACTGCTGTCGTACAGCGCCGGTACGGCCGTCTCCGTCCCTCCCGCCGTGTCGCTGATCCTGAAGTCGAAGCTGTCGCTGTACGCGGTGGGAAGCGCCGCGCACACGGCGGTGCGCTGCTCGGTGAGCGTGCCGGTGATCGGCCCGTACCCGTAGCTGATGTTCGCCACCTTCGCGCACTCGGCGGCCGGACCGGCGGCCGTGGCGATGCGCAGCGCGTCGAAGCGGTACGAGGCGGGCGCCTTCAGGTTCGCGGGCACGGTGAGGAGCACCTGGTAACTGGTCGAACCCGTCACCCCGCATGCGCGGTTGCGGTTCGAGCAGACCGCCTTGCCCCCCGCGTCGTACGCCAGGATGTTCGTGGTCCCCAGCGGGTCACGGACGTTGAGGTGGAGGCTGTCCCTGGCGTCGGCGGTGGTCACCTGACGGCAGAGCAGCTCGCCCGTAGCCCCCATCGCGCCGCTCGTGGACGGTCCGCCCACCGGAGTCGCCGGGTTGGCCGTACAGCCCTTGGCCGTCGCGGTGACGTCACGGCGGGCCATCGTGTAGGTGGCGGGGGCGTCGCTTCCCGTGACCAGCACGGTGTGCGCGACGCCGGGGGTGAGGCCGCAGGTGGTCCAGTTCGACCAGTGGGAGCAGACCTGCTTGCCGTCGGCGTCCAGTACCGAGAACTGGGCGGTGAACGTGCCGGAGACCGCCTGGAGCTGGAAGTTCTCCATCGCGCTGTGGTCGGCGGCCGGGATGCCGAAGCACTGCGAGAAGACACCGTCGCCCGTGCTGAACCGGCCGGCGGGGCCGGCGCCCGTGAAGTCACCCGCCGGGAGGACCGGGCAGCCGCTCACCGCGTCCGTGCGGTGCAGAGCGATGCGGTACGAGCCGGTCCCACTGCCGGTGGAGGCCAGTGCGCGGAACGGAGCTCGTCCGGTGAGCGCGCACGTACCGGCGGAGAGTGAGCTCCTTTCGCACTGCCCGACCCCGTCGGCGTCGACAACGGAGACCTCGGGTCGCGGCGCGGGCGCGTTCAGCGCCTTCAGCGCGGCCATCCGGGCGCCTTCGGGGAACGGCAGCATGAGGCAGTCGACCTCGCCCGCGACCGCGAAGGTGCCCTCGTACGTCCCCTGTTCGGCGGGCTCGCAACCGGCCGTGCCGGCGCGGTCGAGAACAAGGATCGCGTGATCCGTGAACACCGTGTAATCACCGGCGGCGGGCAGGCCGCACGGCTGCTGCGACGTACGGCAGACAGTCTTCCCCTCCCGGTCGTACACAGCGAGCGCGGACCGCTCGCCGGACCGCACCTCGTACACGTCGTAGCGCCCGGCGGCCGGGACGCTGAAGGTCTTGCAGCCGGTGGCCGGTTCCGTGGTCGTCGGCGCGGAGTTGTAAGCGTTCAAGGCAACGCTCGCGCACCCGGCCGGGTCGGACAGGCGACGGACCTTCAGGCTGTACGCCGCCGGGAAGCCGCCCTCCACCTCGGTGACGCGGCTCAGAACCCGGTAGGGCCCGTCGCCGGGCAGCACACAGCCCTCACTGCCGTCCTCGTTGGAACGCGGGCAGATCCGGTCACCCGTCTCGTCACTGATCCACGACTCACGGCTCCCGTACTTCACGGTGGTGAACTCGGAAGTGATCCGCTCCCCGGCCGCAGCTGTGAAGGGATGGCACAGGATCGCCGTCGTGGAGACCGCCGAGCCGGAAACGACCGCGCCGTCCCACGACGTACCGGCCTCCGCCTCACATCCGGCGTCCGTGGCGAGCGGCACAACAGCGACGGTGACATCGTCCGAATCCCACCCCAGGTTCACCGCCTTCACCGTGAACGCCCCCGCGCGCGGCAACTCGCACCACCCCTCACCCTCACGGCACGCCACTTCGGCGTCCCCGTCGAAGACCTGGAGATGCGTCTCGTTGTGCTGGTCGTCCAGCAGCACACGGTGCAGGCCGGGCTTGTCGGCGGTGAAGGTGAAGCAGGCGCTTCCCTCAACAGGGACGGTCGCCCTGCCCACGGCGGAGCCCGGGTCCCCGAAGGGAGCAAGAGGAAGGACAGCGCAGTCGTCGGCCACCGCCACTGCGGCGGTTCCGGTCGTCGCCGCCCAGGCCGCGCCGGTCGGCAGCAGAAGCGAAACGAGGATCGACACTGCGAGCAGCAGCGAGGTGTACGACGCGGTTCTCGCGGCCGTACACGGGTGGTGAGGCATTCCGTTCCCCCCGGAGCGGTCTGATGGGAGGACCGGAGCACTCCGGGCCCTCGGTGACCGCGATGATCGCACAGATGTTTCACCGGAGGGGCACATATTTGTACGCCGCGACCGCGCGGCAGGCAAGGCGTGAAGTTAGCTCTGGGTAAAGCAGGGCAGAAGCCCCAGGGTCACCAGAGCAGGGCTTCCTACTTCATCGGGGGTGAACACCATGAACCGCACGCAGACAACCTGCAGCCGAAGGCGCGGGCTCGCCGAACGGACCACACGTCCGGACACGGCGGCCGAGGCGCGCGACACCGCTCGCGAGTTCCTCTGCGACCTGGCCCCGGCGCCCACCCCGGAGACCACTGAAAACGTGGTTCTGGTGGTCTCCGAGCTGGTCACGAACGCGCTGAGGCACGCAGGCGGCATCACAAAAATGCGGCTGGTGGCGGGCCGGAACACGGTGCAGATCACCGTGCAGGACCCCAGCCCGTCCCGCCCCCGCCCACGCCACCCGGACATCACCGGCTACGAGGGCGGTTACGGCCTGACCCTCGTCAGCTTCCTGTCCCGCTTCGTCACGGTCAGCCCGTCCCCCGAGGGCGGCAAGGCCATCTGCGCGGCCGTCAGCCGCTGACCGCCGCGACGAAGGCGGCGAAGGCGGTGCGGGTGACGGTGAAGGCGGGGCCTTCGGGATTCTTTGAGTCACGGATGGCGACGTGAGCGCTGAGGTCGGCGACCTCCACGCATTCGCCGCCGCTGCTGCCGCTGTAGCTGGACTTACGCCACTGCGCGCTCTTCAGGTCCTGGCTGGTGCCCATAGCGTTCCTCCATTACACGAGCGATCAGTGCCGCCGAGTCCTCGATCGAGAGGGAAGCGGCCTGCAAGCGAGCGTATCCGAGCGAACGCTCCCTGATCACTTGTGGGTTGGCGGTCATGTGACCCGAGTCGTAGCTCTCGGAGTAGAAGATGTCAGGGTCGTCCTCGAAGCGCATCAGCGTGAACGAGCCCATCATTCCCGCGTGTTGGCCGACCCCGAACGGCAGAACCTGGATCTGCACCCACGACTGCTCACAAAGCTCCAACAAGTGGCCCAGTTGCTTCCGCATGACCTCGGCCCCGCCGATCTCCCGGTACAGCACCGCCTCGTCCAGCACCACCAAGGCCAACGGCGGGTGCTCGCGCTTGAGGATGCGCTGCCGGTCCATACGTGCCGCCACCATCTCGTCCGTCCGGTCGGGATGGTCGACTTCAAGCACCGCTCGCGCGTACGCCTCCGTCTGCAACAGCCCGTAGACGATCTGCGCCTGGTACGTCGAGATGTACGCCGCCCGCGCCTCCATCTCCGCGTACGGCTGGAACCAGTGCGGCAGCTGACTCCGCAGCACCAGACCCACCAGCCGACTCAGCGTCCCCTCCGTCCCCAGCGCCGCGTCCGCGCGTTCCGAGAATGAACGGGTCGGGACCTTGTGGGCCGTCTCGATCTGGCCGACCAGTGACGCCGTACAGAAGATGATCGAGCCGAGCTGCTTCTGGTTAAGGCCCGCCGCCTCCCGCAGGCGCCTCAACTCGGCGCCGTAATAGTCGAGAGGGGACGCGTGGGGGTCAAGGTTACGGATGTTGGCCATACGGGGTCTCCCTGGCTCGTCGATTCCACCCGTAGCCGAGCGTAGCCAATAACTCACTCTCCGACATGGCTAATTACGGACGATCATCCTGATCGCCAGGGCGGCTCGCCGGCGGCGCTTGCCAAGGTCAGCAGGTGAAGCGGCACAGCACACGGGACGGGATTTCATCCATATCTCTCCCTCGAAGGTGAATAGTGCTTTCAAGTGCCAATAGATCGAGAAGAAAGAGGCGGCCGTGCGCAGACACCTACCGTGGATCCTGATGACCGTGTTGGCCGCCCATCCCTTCCCGCCGCCCCCTTCACCCCCGCAGTACACGCCGCCCAACATGCTTACGCACCACTTCCAGGCCCCGCCGCCCCTCCCGGAGACCTGGCAGGCGATGTGGCAGGAGCACCAGCCGTCATGGCAGAGACCACCCGGCAGACCCCACCACGAGAGGCCCACGCCAACCGCCGTACGCAAGGCCCGCGCGGCCCTCGTTCAGCTCCTCAACCGCGAGCGGGCACGTAACGGCTGCCGCCCCGTACGGGCCCAACGCGCCGCGACCAGGACCGCCCAACGGCACAGCGACTACATGGCACGCGCCGGGTCCCTCTCCCACACCGGCGCGCACTCGTCCAGCCCGGGCGACCGGCTCACGGACGAGGGATACCGGTGGCAGCGGGTGGCCGAGAACATCGCCCGCTCAAAGCCCGACGCGGCAACGGCCCTCCGCCTGTGGAAGGACAGCCCCAAGCACCGCGACGCGATGCTCACCTGCGCCTTCCGGCACGTGGGCGTCGGCGTGAGCAAAGGCAACAACGGCCAGGGGTGGTGGACGCTACTGCTGGCCAGCCCCCGATAGAACCACCGGCCGCGCGGTGCGGACGACGCAAGCTCACCCTGCGTGAGGTTGCTTCCCGAGTGTGGCGGAGCGTAGCCAGAAGTCACACTCTGGTGACGTGAATCACGTAACTGACGAACAGAGCGCCGAAGTTGGAGCGTCGCGGCGCTACGGGGTGAGCTTCACCGTGAGCGAGCATTCGGCCCGGCACCTGCGCCGCATCCTGCGGACGTACCTCGCGAGCTGGCACCTGATGCCCGTAGCGGACGCGGCGGAGCTGGCACTCACCGAGCTGATCGCGAATGTCGTACGCCATGTTCCGGGGCGCCGGTGTTCGGTGCTGATCCTGCGGACGGACAAGGGGGTACGGGTCGAGGTGGCGGACGCGTGTCCGCAGCTGCCGAAGGCGGGCAGCGCGGGACCGCTGGACGACGGCGGACGGGGGCTGGCACTCGTGGAGGCCGTCAGCGACCGGTGGGGGGTGTCACCGGGGCCGGGCAGAGACGGCAAGACGGTGTGGTTCGAGTGCCGGTGATCACCACCTGATGCGGGCAGCGATGGGCAGGTGGTCGCTCCCCGTCGCGGGCAGGGACCACACCTTGGTGACGGTTGCGTTCCGGGTCATGACCTGGTCGATCCGGGCCACGGGGAAAGAGGCGGGCCAGCTGAAGGCGAAGCCGGGGCCCACCGTGTTCATCTGCGCGCCGACGGGGACCAGCCCACGGTCGTCCACCGTGCTGTTGAGGTCGCCGAGCAGGATCACCCGCTCCAGCGGCTCGGCCGCGATGGCCGCCCCCAGCAGGGCGGCGCTTTCGTCGCGCCACCCCGCGCTGAACCCAGCCCCCAACCCCAACCGCACGGAGGGCAAGTGGGCGACGTACACCGCGACCGCCGCCTTCTCTCCCGGCACCCGGACCTCCGCGCGCAGACCACGGTTCCACGCGCCCACGATCCCGTCCGGCCTTATGTCCACCGGCCGCGCCTCGGTCAACGGGTGCTTCGACCAGAGCCCGACGGTCCCCACCACCCGGTGGTGGGGAAACTCCGGTGCGAGCGTCGCGGCGTAGACGGCCGACGCACCGGCCGTCACCTCTTCGAGGGCGATGAGGCCAGGACGAGCCTTCATCAGGGCCCGCGCCGTACCCGCCGGATCAGCGTTCTCGTCGCTCACATTGTGCTGAACCACGGTGAGGTCGTACGCCGGCTCACCCTGCGGCAACAGTCCGCCGAACCCACTCACCCAAGCGGCGACGGGCAACAGCAGGGCCAACAGCGCGACGGCCGAGCGGCGCACGATCGCCAGAACCAACAAGACGGGGACCGCCAGGCCGAGCCACGGCAGGAACGTCTCCAGCAGACTGCCCGGCCGGCCGGCCATGTCCGGCACGGCCGAATGGAAGACGAGCAGCCCGGCGACCGCCACAGCCAGCGAGGCGAGGACACGCCCCCGCCTCCACCGGCCTTCGCCATTCGTATCGCTCATCGCCCGACCGTAACGGGGGCACCACTGCCATCGGGTTCAGCACCCCCTGGAGGAGCCCGGACCGACGCCGACCCCAATCTGGAGGGTCTCAGCGGAGGAGGCCGGAGCGGCACAACACCCCCCACCACTCTCCCCAGCCCCAGTCCCAGCCGCTACCTCGGCCTCGGCCTCCTCGAACAGCCCAGCACCCCCACACACGCCCGTCTCCGGAAGGGTCAGCTCGACACGCTCAGCCGCTTCCTGGTCCCCGGCCAGCGAGGCCGCGATGGAACGGACCTGCTCGTAACCAGTCATGGCGAGGAACGTCGGAGCTCGCCCATAGCTCTTCATGCCGACCAGGTAGACGTCCTTCTCAGGGTGCGAGAGCTCGACGACGCCGTGCGGATAGACGGTGCCGCAGGAGTGGAGGTTCGGGTCGATCAGGGGCGCGAGCGCGGTCGGCGCCTGGAGTCGCTCGTCGAGCCCCAGCCGCAGCTCCGAGACGAACGAAAGATCGGGACGAAGGCCGGTAAGAACGATGACCTCGTCGACCGGTTCCAGCTCCCGCCCGTCCTCAGCCACCAGCACGAGCCGCCCGTCCCCACCCCTCCCGACCGCACTCGTACGGAATCCGGTGACCGCGTCCGCGTACCCGTCGTCGACGGCGGCCTTCGCCCGGAGCCCGAGGGCCCCGCGCGCCGGGAGCTGGTCGGCCTCGCCGCCACCGAACGTGTCGCCGCCGATGCCGCGCCGCAGGATCCAGACGGCGTGCGTGCCGGGGGCCTCCTTCGCCAGGTCCGCGAGCGAGGAGAGGGCGGTGAAGGCGGATGCGCCCGACCCGATGACGGCGGTACGCCGTCCCGCGTAACGCCCCCGGACTTCGGGGTCCCTGAGGTCCGGGACCCGATAGGAGATACGGTCGGCGGCCGCGAGCTCGCCGAGCGCGGGCAGGCCGTCACCGCCGATCGGGCTCGGGGTGGACCAGGTTCCGGAGGCGTCGATCACGGCGCGGGCGACGATCCGCTCCTCCGTACCGTCGGCGTACCGGACATGCACCGAGAAGGGCTGGTCCTCACGCCCGGAGTCGACGACACGGTCCCGGCCCACCCGCGAGACGCCGGTCACGCGGGCCCCGTAACGCACCCTCTCCCCGAGAACATCCGCGAGCGGCTGCAGATACCGCTCGGCCCAGTCGCCGCCGGTGGGGTACGTCGAACCGTCCGGCGCGGTCCACCCGGTCGGCGCCAGAAGCTTCTCGGCGACCGGATCGACGACCTCGGCCCACCGGGAGAACAGCCGTACGTGCGCCCACTCCCTGACCGCCGTGCCGGCCCGGGGGCCGGCCTCCAGGACGAGCGGTTCCTGGCCGCGCCCGACGAGGTGGGCGGCGGCGGCCAGCCCGACCGGACCGGCGCCGATCACGACGGTGGGCACCTGCGAACGCGTCTCAGTCATGAGGACTCCCTGCATAGACATCCATCGATATGCCGACAGCGCCAAGCATCACACCCACTTCGACGCCCGTCAACATAGACACACATCAAACCAGCACTCTGATTCGACATGTGTCAACATAGACGCATGCCGAACGCCAACGTGTTGCCACTGCTGGAGCAGACGACCGTCGAGCCGTGCTGCGCGCCGCTGAACGAGCGCCCGCTGTCGGCGGAGGACGCGGTCCGTACGGCTGCCATGTTCAAGGCGCTGGGCGACCCGGTGCGGCTGCGGCTGTTCTCGGCCGTGGCGTCGCACGAGGGCGGCGAGGCGTGCGTCTGCGACATCTCCGACGTCGGCGTCTCGCAGCCGACGGTCAGCCACCACCTGAAGAAGCTGAAGGAAGCCGGCCTGCTGACGTCGGAGCGCCGGGGCACGTGGGTGTACTACCGCGTGGCGCCCGCCGTACTGGCCGCGATGGCCAAGATGCTGGGCCAGTACCCCGCCTGAGCCGACCCCCGGCACCCTCCGGGCGCGTCTTCAAACGCCGGACGGGCTTGGATTACGCCGCTCCGCCCGGCCCCGCGACGGACATCCCGGTGCCGGGAGGGGACGTGCCGGGGCGCTCCCCGCAGGGCGCCGAACGCAACCAGCCCAACGAAACTACGCGCTACCCGAACGTTCGGCGTCCGAGGAGACGCCACGGCGCGGCACCGACCCCAGAGCCCCCGCCGCCCGCGCCGGTGTCCCGCACCGCACCCCGCCAAGCGGACTCCCGCAGCAGACGCAAGCCGTTGAGTCCGACGAGCACCGTCGACCCCTCGTGCCCCGCCACCCCCAACGGCAGCGGCAGGTGCCCAGCCAGATCCCAGATCACCAACGCCCCGATACAAACCCCAGCGATCACAAGGTTCTGCACAACAAGCCGCCGCGCACGCCGCGAAAGCGCGACAACCACCGGCACCGTCGCCAACTCGTCCCGCACCACCACCGCGTCAGCCGTCTCCAGCGCCAGATCCGACCCGGCCCTCCCCATGGCGATGCCACTGTGCGCCGCCGCCAGCGCGGGCGCGTCGTTGACCCCGTCCCCGACCACCAGGACCTTCTCCCCCGCCGCCTCCCACTCCCGCACGGCGGCGACCTTGTCCTGCGGCAACAGCCCGGCCCGTACGTCCGTGATGCCAACCGCACCGGCAAGCTCCACGGCGGCGCGCTCGTTGTCGCCGGTCAGCAGCACCGGCGCCGACCCGGTGAGCCTCCCGAGCGCGGCAACCGCCTCGCCCGCCCCCACCCGCACCCGGTCCTCAATCCCGAGCACCCCCACCGGCACCCCATCAACCGACACCACCACAGCGGTACGCCCAGCCCCCTCCACCTCAGCCACCTCAGCCGCAACACCCACCAGAGCCAACGGACTGCCAACCCGCACGTCCCGCCCACCCACAACGGCCCGAACCCCCCGCCCCGGCTCCGACGAAAAGTCCTCAGCCAATTCAATCCCCAACCCACGTTCCCTCGCCGCAGCCACGACGGCCCGCGCCAGCGGATGCTCGCTCGGATGCTCGGCGGCCGCCGCCAGCGCCAGAACCTCCGCCTCCCCCAGCCCAACACCCCCACCAGACGCCACCCGAACCTCTGCAACCCGAGGCGCCCCTTCCGTCAACGTGCCGGTCTTGTCCAGCGCCACCCGGGTAACTCCACCCAGCCGCTCCATGACCACCGCGGACTTGACCAGCACCCCGTGCCGCCCGGCATTGGCGATCGCGGACAGCAGCGGCGGCATGGTCGCCAGCACCACCGCACAGGGCGAGGCAACGATCATGAACGTCATGGCCCGCAGCAGCGTCGAGGTGAAGTCCGCCCCCCACGCGAGCGGCACCGCGAACAGCGCCAGCGTGGCGACCACGACGCCCACCGAGTAACGCTGCTCGACCTTCTCGATGAACAACTGCGTCGGCGCCTTGGTCTCGCTCGCCTCCTCGACCATCCCCACGATGCGCGCGATGACCGACTCGGACGCGTCCTTGTCCACCCGGACCCGCAGCGCCCCCGTGCCGTTGAGGGTGCCCGCGAACACCTCGTCCCCCGGCTCCTTGTTCACCGGCAGCGGCTCCCCGGTGATGGTCGCCTGGTCGACCTCGCCGGCGCCGTCCACCACCGTGCCGTCGGCAGGCAACCGCTCACCCGGCCGTACGAGCACCAGATCCCCGACCCGCAGCTCAGCAAGCCCCACCACCTCCTCATCCTCCCCAGCAGCAGCACCAGCACCCCCCAGCCGCACAGCAGTAGCCGGAGCAAGATCCAGCAGCCCCCGCACCGAGTCGGCCGTACGCCGGGTGGCCAGTGCCTCCAGAGCCCCGGACACGGCGAAAATGACGATGAGGAGCCCCCCGTCGAGGAACTGCCCGATCGCCGCCGCCCCGATCGCGGCGACCACCATCAGCAGGTCGACATCGAGGCTCCACCCCCGGAGTGCCACCAGCCCGGCCCACCCCGGCTCCCAGCCGCCCGCGACGTAACAGAGCGCGTAGAGCGGCCCCCACACCCACGCCGACACCCCGGCCAGATCGAGTGGGAAGGCCAGCAGAAAGGCGACGGCGGACAAGGCGGCCCACCGAACCTCCGGCAGAGCGAGCAGTTTCGTACGCCGCGACGGCACAGGCGACGCGCCAAGCAGCCGCGCGGCGGCGGGCCGGTCGTCGAGCAGGGGGAAAGCCACAGCAGGACACCTCTCGGTCGTCGGACAGCACAGAGTGATGACGAACCCTCACACCATAACGGAACACATGAAGATCTCTTCACTAATAGCACCTGACGCCCCCGATACGATGGCCGCATGGGACACGGAGTCGACGAACGCACCACACCGACAGGTCATCTCGACGCGGACGCCGCCGCCACCATCGCCGCCACGCTCCAGGCCCTGGCCACGCCGTCCCGGCTGATGATCCTGACCCGGCTCCGCCAGAGCCCGTGCGCCGTCACGGAGCTGGCCGAAGCGGTCCGGATGGAACAGTCGGCGGTCTCCCACCAGCTACGACTGCTCCGCGCCCTGAGCCTGGTCACCGGCGCCCGGCAGGGCCGCCGGATCGTCTACAGCCTGTACGACAATCACGTCGCCCAGCTCCTCGACGAAGCCGTTTACCACATCG
Source organism: Streptomyces sp. ISL-96 (assembly GCF_018614035.1). Classification (GTDB taxonomy): domain Bacteria; phylum Actinomycetota; class Actinomycetes; order Streptomycetales; family Streptomycetaceae; genus Streptomyces. The sequence continues at coordinate 19,088 of NZ_JAGGPA010000059.1, read as the reverse complement.
AGCATTTGCGCCTCGGCGCCCGCGACAATCCGGCGAAGGCGCAGCCGGACCTCGCTGAAGGCCCCTCCTCGTAAGGGGTATTGCGGAAAGAGGCTTAGCCCGACCGGGTGACTTATGGCCGGGCGTACCCGCTCCGGGCAATTAGGGTCCCGCTGTATGACCTCACAGACCGCTGAACCCGCTGTCGAGCAAAGTCACTTGGGCACGATCTCCGTAATCGCCTGGTCCGGCGAGAATATCGACGACGGCCGCGACATGGCCTTCCTGCTCGCCTATTCCCTCGGCGACGGAACGGCCGGCCCCGAGGCCGGCGAGCGGGCCGTCCGGCAGCTCCTCGAACAGACCGGTCTGCCGGTCGGCGAGGGAATTTTCGACGCCTCCAAGTCCAAGGAACCGGTCACCCTCCTCCTTGAGAGTGGCAGCGTGTCACTGACGATGCCGAGCCTGAGGGTCCAGTGCCTCGTACCCGAGGAGTGGACCGCCGCGGCCCTCAAGCGCAAGCACGCGCACTTCATCTTCACGACCCGCCCGTGGCCCGAGGGTACCCCCGGCGTCCCCGTCGAGGCGGAGGACCTGAAGGCCTTCGTCGGCAACGCGGAGGTACTCGCGGCCTCCGCGCACTGCGTGATCCCGGTGACCACTCTGCGCAAGTAGCCCCGGACCATCGACAGCCTTCAGGCCCTGCAGATGAATTGCATCTGCAGGGCCTGAAGGCTGTGGCCAGGGGCGGAAGGAGTGGCTGGGGTCTCCACCGCGTCCGGCCGGGTCTCGGCCCGGTTCACCGTGCAGGAGGGAACAGGGTGAACCGGGCCGGCACCGACGGGTGTCAGCTGTTGTCCGCGCCGTTGGCCGCGAGGAGGTTGTCCAGGACGTGCGAGAGCGTCTCGTCACCCTTGTTCTGGGTGGAGTTCTCGACGCACTGCTGGTTCTGCGGGTTGGACAGGATGTCCTGGACGCCGACGTTGGCGAGGCCGACCAGCGACTGGATGTTCCTGACCGGGATGGCGACGCACGGCTTGTTGAACGAACCCTGGATGAGAGACATCTGGGGGCTCATGTCACCGTGTGTGGTGGAGTTGCCGTAGATCTGCTTCGACCCGTTGCCACTCGCGGTGCGGACGTCCTGGTCGTCAGCGGCCGCCATTGCCTGCGGGGCGGCCGCGGCACCGAGGCCCATGACGGAGACGGCGACGGCAGCGGTAGCCATGACCTTCTTGATCACTGTTTTCCTCTTTCCATGTCGCACCCCGAGGTGAGGCGCACTGCCCAACTCCCCAGCAGTAGGTTAGTTCTCCTGCGTCACCCATTTGGCCGTGCGAGATGGGGCCACACGGACCTTGAATTCCATTCGAGTGAATCAGCGCAACCAATCGTCATAACGAAAGTTGAGCCTGACGCAGAACCCTGAGTACCGGACTAACAAGGAAATCAAATGCTCAAGAAGATGATGGCCACGGCGGCAGTAGCAGCCTCTGTAGTCGGGTTCGGCGCTGCCGGAGCCGGTCAGGCGATCGCCGCCGTAGACGACCACACGACCGCGAACGCGAGCGGCAACGGATCGGTGCAGAAGTACGGCAACTCCATCACGAAGGGCAAGCAGAGCCCTCAGCTGTCCATCATCCAGGGCTCGTTCAACAAGCTGTGTGTCGCCGCCCCGGTCAGGAACATCCAGTCGGTGGTCGGCGCCGTCAACGTCGGCGTCCAGGACATCCTGTCCAACCCGCAGGAGCAGCAGTGCGTCGAGAACTCCACCCAGAACAAGGGCGACGAGACCCTCTCGCACCTCCTGGACAACGCCATCGCGGGCAACGGCGCGACGAACGACTGACGCTGATCACGGTCTGAACCCCAGTGCGCCCCTGACCACGGTCAGGGGCGCACTGCTGCGTACAGAGGGGGCGATACAGGCGACCTGCACGCCGGAAGGCCGACGCACACACCCATGACTGGTGTACGCGCCGGCCTTCCGGCACCGCAGGAGAGACGCCCGCGCTTCCTCAGCCGCCGAGCGGCATGCCGCCGATCATCGGAGCCGCCGCCTTGCCGGTGTCCACCGCGGTGCCCATCAGCTTCGAGGGGTCACCGTTCCTGGCCTCGTTGACGGCCTGAGCGGTGTCGGTCGCGGTGTGCAGGAGGGGCTGGACGGTGGAGTCCACGGGCTGGTGGGTGTGCAGAGCGTCAGTCAGTTGCTGCACGCCGCCGTTCAGGCTCATCGACTTGTAGTCGGCAGCGACGGCCGGAGACGCCGCTCCAGCGGCCGCTCCAGCGGCCATCATCGAAACGGCAATGGCCGAGGCGGCCTTCATGTACGTCATTCCAGTAATCCCTCTTCGTGCTGGCGTAATCCGCGAACTACGAATCCCGTGACATTCCGACGCTGCTGTTCCATGTCACTTACACCAGGACTAACGAAGGCCCGGACGGTGAGAAACTGAAACCGTACGCCGTTCTTGCCGATTCACTCGGATGCGGGGATTGAAAGATGGCCGGGCATGACGATGGAGCGGGTCCGGGGGACCCGCTCCATCGAACATCTCAGCGTCCTGCGATTCAGCCCTGCGGTGCCCTGTTCCGACGGAACATCAGCACACCGCCACCGAGCAGCGCGGCGCTCATCGCGGCGGCGACTCCCAGTTCACCGGCGCCCGTTTCGGCCAGGCTCGGGGCCCCGTGCGTGGCCGGGAGCACGCGCGCGGCCGGCGCGACGGCCGGAGGCTCGTCCATGGGCGGCTTGTTGACGGACGGCTCGCCGTCGGGCAGCTCGGCGGCCGGAGGCTGGTGCCCGGGCCGGACCTCAGCGGGAGGGCGGTTGCCGGGCGGCGTGTGGCCGGGAGGCTGCTCGGCCGGGGGCTTGTCGCCGGAGTCCTCGTCGCACGGCTCGTCATCGGGGTTCTCGTGCCGGGGCGGCTCGTGGTGAGGCGGCTCGACCCGAGGCGGCTCGTGCCGGGGCGGCTCGTGCCGGGGCGGCTCACTGTGGGGCGGCTCGCCACCGGGGTGCCCGGCAGCGGGCGGCTCCTCACCGGGCTTGTCGCCACCGGGGTGCCCGTCACCCGGGTGGTCGTCACCCGGGTGGTCGCCACCGGGGTGACCCCCGCCGGGGTGGCCCCCGCCGGGTCGGTCTTCACCAGGGTGGCCGCCACCAGGGGGCTTTCCGTGGCCGGGCTTGTCGTCACCGGGGGGCTTGCCGGGGCCCGGCTTACCGTGGCCGGGCTTGGACGGTTTGGTCGAGTGGTCGACGTTGGCGCACTCGTTGCCGAAGGCCGGGTTCAGGAGGGCGATGAAGTTGATCGTGTTGCCACACGCGTTCACCGGAACGTCCACAGGGACCTGAACGTTGTTGCCGGACCCGACGCCCGGCGAGTTGGAGACATCCCCGTCCGCCCCGGAGTCCGCGACAGCGGAGCCACCGGTCATGGCGAGGAGCCCGGAGGCCGCCGCCGCGGCGAACACGCCTCTGCTCAAAACCTGTCGCACTTTGCCGTTCCCTGTCTTTCATGCCTGCGGGCGAGCCGATTGCTCACACGCGATGAGGGAGGTTCAGTTGGCCCCGAGCACATGGGGTGCGCTGGGGGCCAACTGGGACCGAACACCTAGCGGTTCGGACTGGGAACTACTTGTTGATGCACGTGTTGCCGAAGGCCGGGTTCAGAAGCGCAAAGGCGTTAACGGTGTTCCCGCAGATGTTCACCGGGATGTGGATCGGAACCTGAACGTTGTTGCCGGAGATGACGCCCGGGTTGCCCTTGACAACACTGTTCGCTCCGGAGTCGGCGATGGCCGGGGAGGCGACACCGACGGCCAGGAGCGAGCCGGCGATGAATGCGGCGCTCTTCATGTACTTCACTTTAAGAACCTTTCCGGCGGCGACACCCACACAGCCACGTCCTTCGCGCTGCACGAGTCTGTCTTCTTCACGCCCGTAGCGTCGCCGTCGTCATCGGTAACGATCCGCTCCCACCGAGGAAACCCCATAAAAGAAGCTATCTTTCCACCGTCACCCGAACGCCCTAACATTCAATTACTCCGCACACCAATGCCCGGCCTCCCCACAGGGAGAACCGGGATTGGCGGGCGCGGGCCGTCAGACGGCTGAGCCGGGGGCCTTGGGCAGCTCGGCAGCGCCGGGAGCCTTGGGCACATCGGCGCCCGGGACCTTGGGCAGCGGAGGCAGTCCCGCGAGGTTCGGAGCCGGGAGGCCGCCGCCCACGACGATGCTGACGATCACGTTGAGGGTGGCAGTGATCGTGGCCGCGACAGCCTCCTTCACCTTCGTCGCGTCACCCGTCTCCGCGGCCTTCACCAGTACGCCGACCTTGGCACGCAGATCAGCGACCGCCTTGACCTTGAGGTCCTGGCCCGCGTCGGCGCGGGGCGTTACCACGGGCGGCAGGGCGGGTGCGGGACCGGCGGGGACTTCCAGGGCCGTGCCGGGCGCCTTCGGGAGGTCCTTCAGTGCGTCCTCGATCGCCTTCATGTGCTTGGCGAGCTCCTCCGGTGACAGCTTGCCACCGGAGGCGATGACGGCGTCGAGGAGGTCGGTCACGGGGGTCAGCACGCTGTCGATGTTGCGGAGCAGCTTCACCTGGGAGGTCAACTTGGCGGCATCCGGCAGCGGGTCTTCGGCAGCAGAGACCTCCGCGGCGGGCGACGCCGGCACCGGGGCCGCTATCGCGCCTCCGGCCGAGCCGAACACCAGTGCCCCGCACACCACGGAGGAAACGACGAAGCCGGCGGTCCGGGAAATGCGCATGCGAAGAGTCCTTACGTGAGGGGTGCGTCCCTGGAGAGTGGGGACAACGCCACCGTGCAACCGGCGGACACGCTCCGCAACTTTTCCTCCACGCTGCGTCAGTAGTGGATCGCCTTGTCGAAGTCCTGGAAGCTGTCGTCGCCGACGTCCGGAAGGACGGCAAGGAGTCCGGCCGGTCGCCCGTCGGGCGCATCCGCCTGAGCCAGTGGAGCCGGTCCGGCGAGAGCCACTGCCAGGCCGACGACGAGCGATACGGCAGCGGCGGCCGCGCTTCGTGTCTTCATGACCTGCCAACGGCGCGGGCCGTCACAGGTCACGCGAGGCTGCTGCGATCGGGCACGCGGTCCTGATGCGGGACCGAACTCAGGTACGCGGCCGGCTCCAGCGGGCGGTCGGTGAAGAAGCGCAGAGTCAAGTCCGCGACCTCGTCGGCCTTTTCGAGTACGACCCAGTGGTCGGCGTCCCGGATCGTGGTGAAGCGGCTGCCCCGGATGGTCGCGGCGAAGACCCGCTGGCGCTCCGCCGACGTCACCGTGTCGTGCTCCCCCGTGAAGACCAGCGTCGGTACTCCGGACAGGCCCCCCGAGAAGTCCGGCCGGTCACCGAGGGAGCGGTACACGGAGTCCGCGGCGTGCGGGGAGTGCGTGACCGCGTGCAGCATGGAGCGCTTGACGTACCGGTAGGCGAGGTCTCGGCGGGCGACGTACCGGTCCGGGTCGAGGCACATCAGCGCTTCCGTCACCAGCGTGGCGAAGCCGTCCCTGTCCCCGGCGGCCAGCCGGTCGGTGGCGCGCTGCCAGTGCGCCCGCTGGGCCTGCGAGATGTGGACCGGGACCCCGCCCAGAATGAGCCGGGCGATCCGCCCCGGGTTGTGCTGGGCACAGCGGAAGGCGAGTGCGGCGCCGTAGGAGAAGCCGAAGAGGTTGACGCGCGGTACGTCGAGATCGTCGATGATCCGGGTCAGGGCGGCGCACAGGATGTCCGCGCTCGGGCCGGGTGGCAGGGGCGCCGCGCCGCCCATGCCCGGCAGGTCCGCGGTCACCACCTCCGCTACCGGGCCGAGCCGCCCGTCCATCTGGGGCCAGCCGAGCATCCCTTGCAGGGCGCCGCCCAGGACGACTACTGGTTCGGTGCGCGGTTCCGTGCTCGGGCCCGTGACGGGGCCGGTGGCCGGGCAGGTCTGCTTCAGCAGGCGGTAGGAGTAGCGCAGCCCGTCCACCGACAGCGAGCGAACGGTTTCCTCGGGCATGCTCCATCTCCCTCTCGACGTGCGGATCACAGTCAGCTGCGCGTGAGGACCAGCGCGGCGTTGTGCCCGCCGAAGCCGAGCGATGTCTTGACGGCGCAGTCGAACGCGGCGGGGCGGGCGGCCTTCGCGACCACCTCCACCGGGATACGTGGGTCCAGCGACTCCAAGTTGGCTGTCGGCGGGACGAGTTGGTGCTCCAGGGCGAGCACGGCCAGAGCGGTCTCGATGCCGCCGGCCGCGCCCAGGGTGTGGCCCGTCATGGCCTTGGTCGAGGTGACGAGTGGGTCCGCGCCCAGGAGGCGGTGCAGCATCGTCGCCTCGATGAGATCGTTGAACACCGTTGACGTGCCGTGCGCGTTGACGTGGCCGATGTCGGACGGCGTAACACCCGCGTCCGTCAGCGCGGCCCGCAGCGCGCTTTCGATGCCCTTGCCCTCGGGGTCGGGGGCGACGGCCGAGTACGAGTCGCTGGACGCGCCGTAACCGGCGATGCCCGCCCGGATCCGGGCGCCGCGCGCGGCGGCGTGCTCGGGGCGTTCCATGACCAGCAGTCCGGAGCCCTCGCCGACGACGAAGCCGTCGCGGTCGGCGTCGAACGGGCGGCAGGCCGCGGCGGGGGCGTCTCGGCGCGTGGACACCGCTCGCATCTGGCAGGCGCTCGCGATCAGCAAGCGCGAGCAGACCGACTCGGCGCCGCCGGCGATGGCGATGTCGCACGCGCCGGTGCGCAGCATCTGGTGCGCGGTGCCGATCGCCACGGTGCCGGACGAGCAGGCCGTGGAGACCGCCATGCTCGGGCCGCGTGCGCCGAGGTCCATGCAGACACTGCTGGCCGCGCTGTTGACGACGGTCAGCGGGGCGAGCTTGGGGGAGACCCGGCGCGCGCCCTTCGTGGTCAGTACCGCGTGCTGGTCGTCGTAGAAGGGAAGGCCTCCGTGGGCGGATCCGATGACCACCGCGACCCGGCCGCTGTCCCAGACCGAGGGGTCGAGGCCGGCGTCCGCGACGGCCTCGCGGGCGGCCAGTACCGCGAGTTGGGAGAAACGGTCCATCAGACGCTGGGCCGCCACGCCGAGGATTTGCGCCGTGTCGAGGTCTTCGGGGGGGATGGCGTACATGAAGTCGCAGGGGAGGTCGCGGAGTTCCTCGCGCGGGCCCACGGACGAGCCGCGGACCTCGCCGCGCGTGACGTTTCGCCACGCCTCGTCGACGCCGACCCCTGCCGCTGTGACCAGGCCGAGTCCTGTCACGGCCGCCGTGAAGGGCGGGGTCGTCGGCCTGGTCATCGGAGGGTCCTGCTGTGTACGCGCTCGACGAGCTCGACGAGTTCGCCCACGGTGTTGCGGGACGTCAACGTCGCGTCTTCCAGGTCGATTTCCAGCTGCTCCTCGATGAGGATGCGGAATTCTTCCAACGCCAGTGAATCCATGCGCAATTCGTAGAGTGGGATCTCGGGACGGACGGCCGCTGGGTCAACTCCGAATTTTTGCACCATCAGCGTGCTGACGGCGTCTGTCGCACTGGGCACTCGTCGCTCCTCCGAGTTCGTCCGGCAACCTTTATACGCGCCTCCCCGGACGGGCTCTTACAACGTTCGCCCGATGTAATGGTGGCTAGCGCGTGCGTACGGATTGCGGTGAAACTCCGGGGGAGTTCGATGTTCAATGCACGTGGGGACCGCCTGTCATCCTCGGTTTCCCCCGGGGGACAAGGGCCAGGGCTATGGCCGCGCTCGCGGCGGCTGCGAGGGCGCAGACGGTGAACGCGTCGGTGAAACCGGTGGGCTCCGTGACGCTTCGGGTTCCGCCCTCGATGGCGCCGCCGATGCCGGCTGCCGCGATGGTGGAGACCACCGCCACGCCTATGGAGCCGCCCACCTCGTGGAAGGTGTTGACGACGGCGGAGGCGAGGCCCGCCTCGTGGTGTTCCACCATCGCCAGCGCGGTCGTGGTGGCAGTGACGAAGACCGCACCCAGGCCCAGGGACGCTACGGCCAGGCCCGGGAGGAGGGTGGCGTACACGCTGCCGTCCGCGGTGAGTCGCGTGAGGGGGACCGTTCCCGCCGCCGCGATCGCCAGGCCCGCCACCGCGGTCGTACGGCTGCCGATGCTGCTGATGAGGTGGGACGCGAGGTGGGCGCCGATGCCTGTGGCCACGGCGACCGGCAGGAATATCAGGCCGGTGCGCAGTGGGCTGAGGCCGCGGGCGTGCTGGAGGTAGACCGATCCGAGGAAGAAGAACGCGATCAGCAGCGCGGTCGCGATCAGCATCAGGAACGCGCCCGCGAGGACCGGTCGCCGGGTGAACATCTTCAGGTCCATGAGGGGGGCGTCGGTGGCGCGTTCCACGGCGGCGAAGAGGGCGTAGAGGACGGCGGCGGAGGCGAGGGGGACGAGCGTGGCGGGGGCCGCCCAGCCGGTGTCGCCCGCCTTGACCAGGCCGTAGACGAGGGCGCCGGTGGCTGCTGTCACCAGGAGTGCGCCGGGCAGGTCGAGTCGGGTGGGCCGGGGGGCGCGGGCCGGGACCAGGGCGGGTACGGCGGCCAGCAGGGCCAGGCCTACGGGCACGTTGACGTAGAAGACCCACTGCCAGCCGGGGCCCTCGGTCAGGGCGCCGCCGAGCAGGACACCGGCGGCGGAACCGGTGCCTCCGATGGCGGCCCATACGCCCAGCGCCTTGTTGCGTTCCTTGCCGTGGAAGGTGGTCGTGACGAGGGCCAGTGCGGCCGGGGACAGCAGGGCCGCGCCGATGCCTTGGGCTGTGCGGCCGGCGAGGAGGGCCGGGGCGGTTTCGGCCAGGCCGGTGATGAGGGAGGCGGCGGTGAAGAGGGCCAGGCCGGCTACGAGGGTGCGGCGGGCACCGAAGGCGTCTCCCAGCCTGCCTCCCAGGAGCATCAGGCCGCCGAAGCAGAGGGTGTACGCGGTGACGGCCCAGGTCAGCGTCGGGCGGTCGAGGCGGAGGTCGACTGCCATGTCGGGCAGGGCGACGTTCACGACGGTGACGTCGAGGATCAGCATGAACTGGGCCACGCAGACTACGGCGAGCATGGCCCAGCGGTGGGGGGCGGCTGCTGCTGCTGTTGCTGCTGCTGCTGCTGCTTTCTGGGGCTTTGGGGTCGGTGCCGCGCCGCGGCGTCTCCTCGGACGCCGAACGTTCGGGTAGCGCGTTGTTTCGTTGGGCTGGTTGCGTTCGGCGCCCTGCGGGGAGCGCCCCGGCGCGTCCCCTCCTGGCACCGTTGTTCGCGAGGCGGGGCCGGGCGGAACCTGGCCGGGGTTCTTGGCGAAGATCAGGGCCGCTGTTACGCCCAGGGCTGCTGCCGCCGCTGCCGCGGCCATCGCCGGAGCCATGCCCTCCACGAACGCGCGGCGGGCCGCCTCGGCGAAGGCATGGGCTGTTTCAGGTGGTAGGTGGCGGGCCATTGCCAGTGCCGTGCCCAGGGATTCCTGAGCGGCTGCCAGCGCGTCCGGGGGTATGGCGTTGCTGTGTGGGGTCTCGGTGAGGGCTGTGCGGTAGGTGCCGGAGAGCAGGCTGCCGGTGACCGCGACGCCGATCGCCGAGCCGAGCTGGATGGACGCACTGTTGGTGGCCGAGCCGACGCCCAGGTCCTGTTCCGGGAGGGAGCTGACGATTGCGTCGCTGGTGGACGTGATGACGAACCCGGCCCCCGCGCCCAGCAGCAGCATCGCCGTCAGTACGCGGGCGTAGCCGTCGGTGGAGGTGGTCGTACTCAGGATCGCGGACGCCGCCAGCAGCAGGGACAGGCCCGTCGCCGAGATCGCCCGTACACCGATACGCGGCGCCAGTACGCCCGCCAGCGGGCCCGCGATCAGCAGCGCGAGAGCTGCCGGGCCCAGCCGCAGGCCCGTCTGCCCGGCGTCGTAACCGAGGACGAACTGGAGGTACTGGACGGTGATGAAGAGCGTGCCGATCAGGGTGAAGGAGCCGAGGAGGATCAGTACGTCGCCCGACGCGAGGGACCGGTTGCGGAAGATGCGCAGGGGCAGCATCGGGGTGCTGATCGACCGCTGGCGGGCGATGAAGGCCGTCAGCAGCAGGGCGCCGGCCAGGAACGCCGTCAGTACGGCGGGGCTGGTCCAGCCGCGTGACGGGGCCTCGATCACCGCCCACAGGGCGGTGGCGACGGCTGCCGTCGAGAGGAGCGCTCCGGGTACGTCGGGCCGGGTGGGGGTGGGGGAGACGGAGTTCGGGACCAGGTAGGCGGCGGCCACCAGGCCCCCTATGCCTATCGGGAGGTTGATCAGGAACACCGAGCCCCACCAGAAGTGGCTCAGCAGCCAGCCGCCCGCCATGGGGCCGACTACCGTTCCGACGCCGACGGCCGCCGACCAGATGCCGATCGCCTTGGTGCGCTCGGCGCCGCGTGGGAAGACGTTTCCGATGACCGCGAGCGTGGCCGGCATGATCAGCGCCTCGCCTACGCCCATCACGCCCCGCGCCACGATCAGCGTCGTAACGGATCCGGCGTACGCCGCTGCCACGGAGGCCGCGGTGAAGAGGGTCAGGCCGGTCATGAACACCCACTTGCGGCCCAGGCGGTCCGCGAGGCTTCCGCAGAACAGGACCAGGCTGCCGGCCATGAGCAGGTAGCTGTCGACGATCCACTGGAGCTGGCTGGTGGTCGCGCCCAGTTCGCTGACGAGGGTGGGCAGGGCGACGTTGAGCACGGTGGTGTCGAGGCCTACGACGAACAGGCTTACGCCCAGCACGGAGAGGGTGAGCCATCGGCTGGTGGGTGGGTGCGGTGCTGCTGGTGGTGCTGGTGCTGGTGTTCTGGTGGTTGGCATGAACTGTACTGTACGGATCAGTTCATGTGAACTCAACCGTTCAGTTCAGTTGAGTGTTAGGGTCTGGGTATGAGCTTGGACAGCAAGCGGGCACCCAGCGGGCCCCGCGCCGCCCTCAAGCGGCAGGCGATCGTCCGGGCCGCCCGTGAGGCGTTCCTGCGCGAGGGCTTCGGGGTCGGCATGGACGCCATCGCCGCCGGGGCGGGCGTGTCGAAGGTGACGGTCTACAACCACTTCGGCAGCAAGGAAGCGCTGTTCACGGCGGTCATCACCGAGGCGCTCGACGAGCCGCTCGGCAGCTCGTCCGCCGCCGCCCTCGAAGGACTCGCCGAGGCCGAGGACCTTCGTGCGGCCTTCGTCGACGCCGCGAGGACCTGGGTGAACGCCGTCAGGACCAACCAGGACGTCATCGCCCTGCGCAACCTCGTCGCCGCCGAACTGCACCGCTTCCCGGAACTGGGCGAGGCGTGGAAGGGCCACGGGCCGGAGGGGCACCATCCGGTCGTCGCGGGGGCCCTGCGCAGCCTGGCCGAGCAGGGGCGGCTCGTCATCGTCGATGTGGAGGTGGCGATCATCCAGCTGTACTCGCTGCTGGTTTTCCCGCACATCGTCTTCAGCACGTACGGCACGGCCATCGACGATCAGCTGACGGAGCGCCTGATCACGGGTGGCGTGGACATGTTCCTGAGCCACTACAGCCCGAAGGGGTCAGGAAGCGCGGCTTCCTGACCCCTTGTGGTTCAGCTCTCTTCGCCGCCACTGCCGTACGGGCGGGTGATCGCTTCCAAGCCGTGGCCGGCCGGATCCGTGAAGTACACGCCGCGACCGCCGTCATTGCGGTTGATCTCGCCGGGTTGCTTGCCGTGCGGATCGGCGTAGTACGTGATTCCGGCGTCCTGGATGCGCTGGAAGATCCCGTCGAACTCCTTCTCGGTGACGAGGAAGGCGTAGTGCTGGACGGTGATCGACTCCGCCGGGAGGGTCACGAAGTCCAGGGTGATGTGGTTGCTCAGTTCTATGGCGATGAACGGGCCCCACTCAGACGAGATCTCCAGGCCCAGGATGTGGGCGTAGAACTCGGCTGATTCCCGGTTGTCATGGGAGTGAACGATGGTGTGATTCAGCTGTACTGACACTGTGGAATGCCTCCGTAGGGCAAACTCACGGGCTACCTCCATGCCTCACCCGGTCGGTGACCGACACGCGATGCCGTGCGGTGATCGTAAGCCGAACTCTCGTTCGTGTCACTCGATTTGTCCGTCGGCGGCCGGTCTCTCGGGTGCCGTCGCGTGACTTCGGTGACGGCTACTCAGCTCCTTCCGCTATCCATATGGTTGGACGGAGAGTAAGAAGGGATCCTCAGAAGCAATGTACGAACGGGCGGACGCGCATCCAGGCCTCATGCCCGTACAGGGCATGCGAGCGGGTGACCATGCGTTTCTCAGTTACGAGGACGACGAAACCAACTGGGACGCGCTCATCACGTACACCCGCACCGGACTGGCACGCGGTGAGAAAGTGATCATCTTCGCAGCGCCGCAGCTCGACCCCGACGTCGTACGCACGCGAATGGACGGCACCAGCCGGCTGCTCGCCGAGGCCCGCGGGCGGGGGCAGCTGACCCACAGCAGCATGCGCGCACTGATCCGGCCCGAGCGCGGCTTCACCCCCGAGCGGCAGTGGGAGCGCCTCCGCGAGGAGACGGCGCTCGCCGTGACGCAGGGCTACCAGGGGCTGCGGGCGTTCATCGACATGCACTGGGTGGCGGACCTCGACGCCGACGTCGAGACGATGATGTACCGCGAATCCCACGCCGAGCACTTGTTCGAGGGGCGGCCGTACAACGAGATCTGCTCCTACGACCGGCGCGCGTTCGACGACGACGTACTCGACGCCATGTCGGACGCACATCCCCGGTCACTTCTCGACACCCTCGGTGAGCTGCGGATTCTGCACTCCGACGGGTCAGTCAGACTCGCGGGCGAGGCCGACCACGCCACCCGCGACCCATTCCTGACCGCCCTGCGCGACGCACTGGGGCGGACCGCCGGGATCCGGTGGCTGCTGGTGGATCTGATGCCTCTGCACTTTCTCGGCGTACGGTGCGCCCTCGACCTCATCGACCACATCGCCGGGGCCGCCGGGCACGACGGCGTCGAGGTCCGGTGCGGCGCCGCGCAGGCGGCGTTGCTGCGCAGACTCGGCTCGGAGCAGGTCCGGCGCCTCACGCTGACGGAGGCGGTCCGGGAATGGTGACCGAAGGGGTGCACCTCAACGGCGGCGGGCCGCAGGAGCGGCTGCTGGAGTTCGACTTCACCCGGGAGGACATGCCCAGGCTGCGCGTACTGGTCGACCAGTACGCCGCCTGGGCCGGGCTGGCGGAGCCCCGGCGGGGCGACTTCGTCCTCGCGGCGGACGCGGTGGCGACGAACGCCGTCGAGCACGGCGGCGGGGGCGGCAGGCTGCTGCTGCACCGTTCCCCCGGGGTGCTCGAATGCACGATCAGCGACTCGGGGCCCGGCTTCGCACCGTCTGTGATCCCGGACCTGGCACCGGGGCTGGGCGGCAGCCACTGCGGGCGGGGGCTTTGGCTTACGCGGCTTATTACTGATCGGCTGGTTATTACGGGTGGTGGTGGGAGTGGTGCGGGTGGTGGCAGTGGTGCCGGTGATGGGAGTGGTGCGGGTGGCGGCAGCGTTGTGGCGTTCATGATGGGGCTGCCGAGTTGACTCTTAGTCGCTACGCGGGGGCGGCGAGCTTGGCGGCCCCGAAGGAGACGTCGAAGCGGTCGCACCAGATGCTGACGCTCGTGAGGCCCTTCAGGTCGAGGTCGGCGGGCAGCGCGTAGTTCTGGTCGCCCTTGTTGCCCTTGAGCTTGCCCAGGCTGACGTACTTGCCGTCGTCGAAGACGTGCCAGCCGTCCTTGCCTTCCTTCACCGGCGCATCGGTGAGCCAGACGCGCAGGTCTGGGCCGTTGCTGGTGTCGAGGTTCTCCAGGCGGAGGGTGCGGGAGCCGTCGGGGAGCCGGATGACCTTCACCGTGCCGCTGGTGCGGTGCTCGTGGCTGATCAGGGTCCCGGAGGCGAGGGTCCGCAGGGCGGGCGGGCTGGACGGGGCGGATGGGGCGGCGTCCGGCGTGGCGGGCGGCTGGGTGGCGGGGGCCGCGGCGGGGAGTTCGTCCTGCACCGTGTCGTCCACCCACAGCTTCCACGGCTGGAACCAGTACAGGCCCACGCCCGCCACCAGCATTCCAACGAGCAGTATTCCAATGACCACGGGCTTGCGGAGTATGTGCCTCATGGGTCCATTCAACGCCCGAAAGGCCGCTCCGACCTCGGCATTTCCGTGACGAAAGTCTTACGCCGCTAGCCCGGTGGAGGGGACTTGGGCGTCGTACGGCTATGAACCGGCCCGCCCGTGGGACGAGAGGCACATGCATGCCATGTGCCACGTCCAGCGCTCGATGCGCAGCGGCGCGCCGACGGCGCTGCTGATACTCGCCGTGGTGCTGGGCGTGGTGCTGGGTGAGGGCGGGTCCGTACCGGCCCGGCCGCCGGTGGCGTTGGTCGCCGAATCAGCTCTCGGCGGCGGTGAATGCCAGCCGTCGGACGCCGTCGACAGTGAAGTGCGCGGGTCCGCGGAGAGCGCCCGGGGTGCCCGGCGGGCGCGCGTGAGGAGTGGCAGCAGGGGCCGGGCGGTGGGGGCGGAGGCGTCGTACCGGCGTACGAGGACGGGGAGGCGGTCCGTCCGCCCGGTCGGGCGGAGGGACGTACCGGTCGATGTGCCGGCGACGTGCGCGGTGCGGCGGTGGGTGGTTCTGCGCTGCTGAGGGGGCCGGACGGTGGCACCGACCGTGCCGCCGCCGTCGCCGTCGGCGCCGCTTCGGCGCCTGCGCTGATCCCCCCTCGACCGTAAGGACGTTCATTCACCATGCACATCGACCCGTACGCCGCCCTGAACGCCATGGTGCGCGCCGAAGTCGCCCGCTCGTCCGAGCCGCAGCACTCCGACGCGGCCGGTGAAGCAGACACCCCGACCAGTGACAACACCACCGGTGACAACACCGGCGGCAGCGATGCGGACCCGACGGTCGCTCGACGCCGCTGATAGCTTCTGTTGGGTTGTAGAAGTCACGTGCGGGCAAACGAGCCCACGCGAGCTCGACCGACACACAAACGGAGTTGAAGTTCTCATGGCCCTGTGGGACCGCATCAAGGAATCCGCCCAGACGATGCAAACCCAGCTGGAGGCGAAGAAGAACGACCTCAAGAGCGGCTCCTTCCGTGACGCGAGCATGGCCATGTGCGCCCTGGTCGCCGCCGCCGACGGCACCATCGAGCCGGCCGAGCGCCAGCGGGTGGCCCAACTCATCGCCACCAATGAGGTGCTGAAGAACTTCGCCGCCGACGACCTCCAGCGTCGTTTCGACGACTACCTGAACAAGCTCACGACCGACTTCGCCTTCGGCAAGGTCAGCGTGCTCCAGGAGGTCGCCAAGGCCAAGAAGAAGCCGGCGGAGGCGCGCGCCGTCATTCAGATCGGCATCGTCATCGGCGGCGCCGACGGCGACTTCGACAAGACCGAGCAGGCCGTCGTACGGGAGGCGTGCTTCACGCTCGACCTCCCGCCGCACGAGTTCGACCTGTAGCGGCACACGAGGCGGCGGCGTCCCCAGCGGGGGACGCCGCCGCCTTCGTCATGCATGCGCCTGAGCTGTATGCGCCTGTGCTGCGCAGGGCATGCGCCTCAGCTGCGCATGTGCCCGCCCGGCCGTTACGCCCAACAGGAGCCCCGCGCCCGTGCGGAGTAGGGTAATGGCAAGGCAAAGTAGCCGGTCGCCCTGTGTGCGTTCTCGGCTGCCGTGCCCGGAAGCACGCAGGTGCCGCGGCCTGGCAGCAGACCGGGAGGCAGAGCATGGGCACGCGCCGCACGACGTTGCCGGGAGTCGGTACGCAGTACGACTTCACCACCGGGAGCGGCCAGCACATCTCAGTTGTCGTGCACAAAGACGGTCGGCGCTTCATCGGCTTCTACGACCGTGACGACCCCGACGCGTGTCTGCTCTCCGTACCCCTTTCACCCGACGAGGCCACGGCCCTGGCCCACCTGATCGACGCGGCGCCCATCGACGCCGTACGCACCGATGGGATCGATCTCGTCACGGAGCACATCCAGGTGAGCAGCAAGTCGCCGTACGCCGGACGGCCGCTCGGTGACACCCGGGCGCGCACCCGTACCGGCGCGTCGATCGTCGCCGTACTCCAGCGAACGGCGGCGACCCCGTCACCCGGGCCGGATTTCCGCCTGTCCGTCGGGGACACGCTGGTGGTCGTCGGCACCCGCGAAGGTGTCGACGCGCTCGTCGAGATCATGTCGGGGGGCTGACCCGTGCACAACACCACCGCGCTGCTGATAGAACTCGGCTCGCTCATCCTGGCGCTCGGCTTGATAGGCAGGCTGGCGGGCCGCGTCGGCCTCTCCCCCATACCCCTCTACTTGCTGGCAGGGCTGGCCTTCGGACACGGTGGTCTGCTGCCGCTCAATGCGAGCGAGGACTTCGTGGCCGTCGGCGCCGAGATCGGCGTCATCCTGCTGCTGCTCCTGCTGGGGTTGGAGTACAGCGCCTCGGAGCTGGTAACCAGCCTCAAGACTCAGTACCCGTCGGGGGCGGTCGACTTCGTCCTCAACGCGACGCCGGGGGCTGTCGCGGCGATCGTCCTCGGCTGGGGACCGGTGGCGGCCGTGGCGCTGGCGGGTGTCACCTGGATCTCCTCGTCAGGGGTCATCGCCAAGGTCCTCACCGATCTGGGCCGCCTCGGTAACCGCGAGACGCCGGTCGTGCTCGGCATCCTGGTGATGGAAGACCTGTCGATGGCGGTCTACCTGCCGCTGCTGACCGTGCTGCTCGCGGGCGTCGGGCTGGCGGGCGGCAGCGTGGCGCTCGTGATCGCACTCGGTACGGTCGGGCTCGTCCTGTACGTCGCGCTGCGGCACGGGCGCCTGATCAGCCGGGCGGTCTCGTCGGACAACCCGGAGATGCTGCTGCTGGTCGTGCTGGGGCTGACGGTGCTGGTGGCAGGTGTAGCGCAACAGCTTCAGGTCTCGGCGGCGGTGGGCGCATTCCTGGTCGGCATCGCGCTGTCGGGGGACGTGGCGGAGGGCGCGCGGCGACTTCTCACTCCCCTCCGGGACCTTTTCGCAGCTGTTTTCTTTGTTTTCTTCGGCTTGTCGACCGACCCGGCGGACATCCCGCCGGTGCTGTTGCCCGCGCTGCTGCTGGCGATCGTGACGGCGGTGACGAAGATCGCCACGGGCTGGTACGCCGCCAGGCGGGCCGGCATCGGTTCGCGCGGGCGGCTGCGGGCGGGTGGGGCGCTGGTGGCGCGGGGCGAGTTCTCGATCGTGATCGCGGGCCTGGCGGTGGCGACGGAGCCCCGGATCGGCCCGATCGCCACGGCGTACGTCCTGATCCTGGTCATCCTGGGCCCGCTGGCGGCACGGTGGACGGAACCACTGGTGTCGCGCATGCGGAGGGGGCGAAGGCGGGGGCAGGGCTGGGGCGGGGACCTGACCCGGGGAGAGGGAGCCGGCGGTACGGCCACGACGCGGGCATCCGCCCCACCCCCTGCCGAAGAGACGATCACCCCGACGTCACCGACGCTGTAGCGCAACGCGGGGGCGGCCCAAAGAAAAACGCCCTGCACGGGGGCTCAGTGAGTGGCACCGGTCGGTTCGGTGGCCGACGGCCGAGTGGGTGGGGCGCGGTCTGTTTAGGGGGCGGCGCGGCCCCAGTCTCGGCGACTGCGGCGACGGCCGCTGGTGCGACACCCCCATTGCCACGCACACGAGCACCCACGAGCGGTGTACGGCCGGCCGACCGGGTCGACCTGCGGACCGGCCGGTCCGCAGGCGGGACGCATCAGTTGAATGGGGGGACTCGGGTGGGTGTGGCGTCCGCCCCGTCCGGTGGTCGGTTGTGCCTCAAGCAGGTGGCTGGTGTGGGTGGGTGGAGGGGCACCCAGGGGTCGGTGGTCCTGCCGACGGCCCGGCCGGACGAGCGGCCGGACGAGCGATCGGGCTAGCAGGCCGGCTCGACACACTCGGCGGGAGCGGTTCGATACGAACCCAGCAGAAGACGAACACGGGCGCCCTTTTTGCCCCACTTGCCCATATTGAGGCGGCAGCAAGTTGCGCCACGCGGCGGTTTCGGTTCACTCCTGCGACGCGACACGGACCGCCGAGGTGCCACTAGCCGAACCAGAGGGCGGCTGAGCACTCCCACGCTCGAACGAACGGGACGAACCCAGCAGAAGACGAACCCCAGTGTCCCATTTGCCCGGCTCTCGGCGCATCGGGGAGGACCGGACATGCGTCACGTACTGGGTTCGTTGCATGCCAGGAGCCCGGCATGAGATTCCACGTACACCTAGTGGCGCAGCCGACATCGGGTGGGGCCGTCCGATGACGAGACTCCCCTATCCGCGCACGGAAATAGAACCTGGGAGGCCTGCGTCACCGCCACTGGCGTCATCGCGCTGCCGGGCCGCGTCGCGGCCCGGCGATCTCGGCAGAAAAAGCAGTCGTCCTCCACTTGGTCTTCCTGACACGATCTGGTTGTGACGACGTTGTTCCTGACGGTCGGCCTGCCAGGGGCCGGAAAGACTACGAGGGCTCGGCAGCTGGCCAAGGAGCACAGCGCGCTGCGCCTGACGCCGGATGAGTGGATGAATCCGCTGTTCGGCGAGCCGGAGGCGGATGGGAAGCGCGATGTCCTGGAAGGACGGCTGCTCTCGCTTGCTCTGGAGGCACTAAGGCTGGGAACCAACGTGGTCCTGGATTTCGGATGCTGGTCTCGTGATGAGAGGTCCGCTATCCGCTGGTTGGTGGAGTCCGTGGGCGCGTCCTGCCAACTTGTATACGTGCCGGTGGACCACGAGACCCAACGTGCTCGGATCGTCCATCGACAGTCGACCACCCCGGATCAGACCTTCGCGATGAGCGAGGCGGACCTCTTGCGCTGGAGGACGCTGTTCGAGGAGCCCGACGCCACGGAACTCGACGGACATGGGGTTGGAGGTCCGCCTCCTGGGTGGTCGGGATGGCTGGAGTGGGCTGCCGATCGGTGGCCGTCGCTCGCGTGACTGTCCGACCCAAACTCGGTGCGGCCCGGCACAGGGGCGGGACACTGGGCCTTCCGTGGGCGCACTTCGCTGATTCGACAACGTGCCGCGTCGGCTGGAAGGTCCGCCGGACAGGCCCTAGACCCAATGCTGGTGATTTAGGC
>NZ_JAGGPA010000005.1 GCF_018614035.1 Streptomyces sp. ISL-96 | reverse complement strand
GTGGGGCGCATGAGCTCTAGGCCCGGACTTCGCGGGTCGCTGAAAAGGTTCGCCGCAGCGGCTCTTCGGCGTCCGAACCCGACCGGATCGGACCGGCATTGCGATCGCCGTTGCGGACCGGACTGAGCGGCGATCGGTCGTGACCAGTTGATCTTCACGATCGGGTGACCTGCGAAGTACGGGTCTAGGGGGCGGTGCGGCCCCAGGCCCAGCGGCTGACGGGAACGGCCGTTGGCGCGGGCATCCCCATTCCCACGCACACGCGCACCCAGTCCGCAAGACGGCCGGCCGGTCGGCTCGACCTGCAGACCGTCCTGCCTGCGGGTGGGGCGCGACAGTTGAATGGGGGGACTCGGGCGGGTGTGGCGTCCGCCCCGACCGGGGGTCGGTGAAGCCTCAAGCCCGTTGCTGGTGTGGGTGGGTGGTGGGCCGCGGTGACGGTCGTGGGTCGAAACACTCCCGTGATGGCGGGAAGCGATACGGCTGTGACGGCTGCGGTTGGAGGGGCGTTGGGCCTCGTCAAGTGTGGGGTTCGTTGCATTTGACGCCCCTGAGCGGGCGATTGAAGCCGACTAGGTTCCGGCCTGCGGACCGATGGAGTGCCGGAATCGGTTTCGGTACTCCGTCGGTGTCGTGTTGAGTTTCCGGCGGAAGGCGCGGATGAGGGTGTCCGTCGTGTTGAACCCGCAGGTGGAAGCGATGCGTTCGAGGGTCGCATCCGTGGATTCAAGTTGATTGCGCGCTACTTCGACGCGGGCTGATTCGATGTAAGCGGCCGGGGTCATTCCAAGTTCACTTTTGAAGATTCGGGTGAGTTGCCGATCGCTCACATGGGCCTGACTCGCGAGGTCGGCGACAGTGAGCTGCTCGACGATGTTCCGTGTGATGTAGTGGCGAAGATCCTCGATGCGGCGCGTTGTCGAGACGGGTTCGAGCGGGACGCTGAACTGGCTTTGGCCGCTTGGCCGTTTCAGATACATCACGAGCTGCCGAGCGACGCGAAGCGCGGTGGCTTCGCCGAAGTCGTCGGCAACGAGGGCAAGCGACAGGTCAAGGCAGGCGCTGATTCCCGCGCCGGTCCACACATCGTGATCGCGAATGAAGATCGGATCGGCGTCGACCTCGATCGAGGGATGGTCGGCGGCGAGTTGTTGCGCGGTCGACCAGTGGGTCGTGGCGCGCTTGCCGTCCAGCAGCCCGGCTTCCGCGAGGATATGTGCTCCCACACAGACTGACGCGACGCGCCGTGTCTGGCCAGCGAGTGTCTTCACCCAGTCGACCACTGTGGGGTCGGTGATGGCGCGAACGCGGCGTTGGCTGTCGACTTCGACCGCGCCCGGCACGAGGAGTGTGTCGATACGCCTCACCGACACCTCTTGGAAGGTGGTGTCCGGGAGGACACGAACCCCGGCTGAGGTGGCTACGGGGTCCATGGTTTCGGCGGCCAGCACGACGTGGTACCCCGTCGCGTCGTCCACCTCGCGTTGCAGCAAGGAGAACACCTCCGGGGGGCCTGTGATGTCCAGCAGGTCGACGCCGTCGAAAAGCATGACGACAACGAGTCGTTTGACACTGCTCACTTGGTCTCCGCTCGTGTCGGCACACGCGATGTCTGTATCTGCATGTTAGGCGACATTGCCGACACATCTGGTGGGTCGTAGCGTTCAACGCACAGCCACCCCGTGCTGTGGAGCGGACCTCTCAACACGACGCCCGAGGAAGGCACTTCAATGGCTACGACAACCCTGCGTGAGCTCAACGGCTTCGACCAGACCCCTGCATCGCTGGCCGATGCGACACTGATTCTGGTCGACTACCAGAACACCTACACCACTGGCGTGATGGAGCTGACGGGTTGGGACCCCGCCCTCGACTCTGCCGCCGCATTGCTGGCCAGGGCCCGCAGCGCCGGAACGCCGGTCATCCACGTCGTGAACGACGGTGGCGAAGGAAGCCCGTACGACATCCGGACCGAAATCGGCCAGATCCACCCCCGTGTGGCTCCGATCGAGGGCGAACCTGTAGTTGCCAAGACGGCCGCTCCCAACGCATTCGTCGGCACCGACCTGGGCGAACACATCGACGCGGCCGGCAACAAGAACGTCATCATCGCTGGGTTCATGACCAACATGTGCGTGACCTTCACAGCGGAAGGCGCGTTCCTGCGCGGCAACCAGCCGACAGTGGTCGCCGACGCCTGCGCGACACGGCCTCTGCAGACGGTGGTCGCCGACGTGTCTGCGGAACAGATCCACCACAGTGCGCTGGCAACGATCGCTGACCTTTACGGAATCGTCGTCCCGTCGGGCGCGTCTTTGAGTTGAACACCGAGGCTAGTATCGCCCTCCTCACGGAATCCAATAGCCGCACCTACAGCACCTTCATGGAGCGCCATGCTCGCCCCGACGGCATATCGCCGTTCGCGCACGAGACCCCGCCCACCGAGGAGGAAGTTGCTGAGTGGCGCTTGTGGGCCACGACCGTTTTCATCCCGAACATCCGGGCCATGCGGGACCTCGTCCTCACATGTGTCGGGCTACGAGATCACAACCGCTCGCTGGGCGCAGGGCAACTACGACAAGCACTTCTCGGTGGTGGCGTTTCCGGGTGACGAGCTCGGTGCGTATGCCCGAGAGGGATTCACTCAGCTGAAGACGGAACAGGCCCGTCTGCTGAGGCGCCAGTAGCCCCCAAGCAAGCGTCGTGTTGCAGTCAGGCCGCCGGGTGCCATTGGTGTGCACCGAACCCAGCACATGACGGAGGTTGAGGCCTTCTCTTGGGTCGAAAATGGGATGAAAGGGGCACTCCTGTGCGTCATGTGCGGGGTTCGTCCCACCACGCCCCGGCCGAGAGTGTCGAGTCGACCGCCTGCGAGCGTCGTCGCCCGTCCGGCCGCACCATCGGCAGGACCGCCGACTCGTGGACACCCCTCCACCCACCCACACCAGCAACCTGCTTGCGGTCCAACCGACCACCGGCCGGGGCGGACGCCACACCCACCCGAGTCACCCCATTCAACTGTCGCGCCCCACGCGCGCCGACATGAGTTCGCACGTCGGCCCGGCAGATCAAGCGGCCACCGGCGTGGGTGCTTGTATGCGTGGGAATGGGGATGTCGCACCAACGACCGTCCCCGCACCCGCCGAGACTGGGGCCGCGCCGCCCCCTAAACAGACCGCGCCCCACCCACTCGGCCGTCGGCCACCGAACCCGCCCGCGCTACTCCCCGAGCCCCCGTGCAGGGCGTTTTTCTTTGGGCCGTCCCCGTATAAGCGTTAGCGGTGGGCCGGGGCGGCGGGTCAAGGGGAGCCCGGAGGGTTCTCGCGCAGCGACGCGACCGCAGGAGCGCCCTTGACGCGCCGTCACGGCCCACCGACACTCGAGCGCTCGGGACGGCCCGAAACCCCCAGAAGCAAGCTTTGGTTTGGTGGTGAGGTCACCCCCGAGGCACCGGGCCCGTCGTCAGGCCGTTCACCAGCAGCATTGAGAAGTCGTGCGCCCACTCCCTGTCCACCGGTTCCGCGCTCACCAGTGCGCGGTGGACGACGGCGCCGGCGATGACGTCGAAGATCAGGTCCGCGTTACGGGCCGCCTGCGCGGGGTCGTCTTCGTACGGCAGCTCGCCGCGCGCCTGCGCGCGTTCCCGGCCCAGCAGCACCAGGCGCTTCTGGCGGTCGACGATCGCCGAGCGGATGCGCTCCCGCAGCGCCTCGTCTCGCGTCGACTCCGCGACCACCGCCATCAGCGCGGTCTTCGCCTCGGGCCGGTCGAGCAGCGTGGCGAACTGGAGCACTACGCCCTCGACGTCGGAACTCAGGCTGCCCCGGTCGGGGAGCTGGAGTTCGTCGAAGAGGACGGCCACGGCGTCGACGACCAGCTCGCTCTTGTTCGCCCAGCGGCGGTACAGCGTCGTCTTGGCAACGCCGGCCCGGCTCGCCACATCCCCCATCGTCAGCTTTGACCAGCCCAGTTCCACCAGCGCCGCTCTCGTCGCCTCAAGGATCGCGGCGTCGGCCTCGACGCTGCGCGGGCGGCCGGTGCGGGCGGGAGGGCTGTGGGGTGTGTGTGGGGGCTGGCTGGGGGGCATGACCGCGACCATACCGGTCGGTAGGTGGCTGGTCCTGGTGAGCGAGATCACCGTATACAGCCGTCAAGAGGGCCGGCTTTCGAGTTACGCTACGACCAGTAGCGAAAGAGCGGCCAGTCGAGGGACAGTCGAGCGACAACCAAGCGACAAGCCACTGGCGCGAGGGTGGGGACCCCGCGCCAAACCCCGGTCCTCCTCGGGACCCTGGGCCGTGTTCGTCCGTACGCCCCGCAACCGGCGGGGGGCTGCGGACGGGCGCGGTCGTGTGTTTCTCTACCGCGCGCGAAAGGGGGAGGATGTACGTATGCAGCCTAGGAACATGTCCATGAGCGGCGTCGTCGACCTCGCCGCGGTGAAGGCAGCCGGCGAAGCCCGGCAGAAGGCGGAGCAGGCGCGTGCCGCCGCCACCAAGGACGGTGGTGGTGGCGGAGCCGTTGCTCCGTCGAGTCTGGTGATCGATGTCGACGAGGCCGGCTTCGAGCGCGATGTCCTCCAGCGCTCCGCCGAAGTCCCGGTCGTCATCGACTTCTGGGCCGAGTGGTGCGAGCCGTGCAAGCAGCTCGGCCCGCTCCTTGAGCGCCTCGCCGTCCAGTACAACGGCCGTTTCCTCCTCGCCAAGGTCGACGTCGACGCCAACCAGATGCTGATGCAGCAGTTCGGGATCCAGGGGATTCCGGCTGTCTTCGCGGTAGTCGCCGGACAGGCGCTGCCCCTCTTCCAAGGCGCGGCCCCCGAGGCGCAGATCCGCGAGACGCTCGACCAGCTGATCCAGGTCGCCGAGGAGCGCTTCGGTCTGACCGGCATCGCCGTCGACGCGGCGGCCGGTGCCGGCGCCGGTGAGGCTCCGGCCGAGGCGGCCGAGGCGCCTGCCGGGCCGTACGACGCGCTGCTCGAAGCAGCGGCGCGCGCGCTGGACGCGAACGACTTCGGCGGCGCGGCCCAGGCGTACAAGAACGTGCTCGTCGACGACCCGGGCAACACCGAGGCCAAGCTGGGCCTCGCGCAGGCCGAACTCCTCGCGCGCGTCCAGGACCTCGACCCGCAGCAGGTGCGCAAGGCCGCTGCCGAGAACCCGGACGACGTGGCCGCGCAGGTCGCCGCCGCCGACCTGGATCTGGTCGGCGGACATGTGGAGGACGCCTTCGGGCGTCTGGTCGAGACCGTGCGCCGCACGGCCGGTGACGACCGTGACGCCGCGCGGGTGCGGCTGCTGGAACTCTTCGAGGTGATCGGCGGTGACGACCCGCGCGTCGCGCCGGCGCGAGCGGCGCTGGCGAGGGTGCTGTTCTGACCGGTGGTCCGACCGGCCTTCTGGCCGGTGGTGCCCTTGAGGCAGCCATCGTTGATTTGGCGACACAGTGACAAGAGGCGGCCGCGTTTTACCAAAACTTGGTAATCGCGGCCGCTGTTACTTGTAGTAAGTTGATCAAGGTATTCTGCCCGTTTCTGGGCGACAATCATTGCCTTTTTCCCGTCACTTGACGGCACCGTCCGGGCTCGTCGATGCCGGGCGGTCGCGCTTCGGTTATCCGGCCGTTACTAGCGAGTAACGAACCCCCTTGTGCCCCGGCCGCGAATGCACCACGATCGGCCACGCTCGGTCCAATACCGCATCAGCCCGACAGCCAATCGGCGCCGCGGTCCCGTTGGGTCCCCACCGAGCCGGTCGGCGGCAGTGCTGCCGATCGTGGACAGGGGGGTCTCTGCCGAACGGCGGGGCCTGTCCAGCAGGTTGCGCGAATGCGTGGCCAGTGGTTGTCGCTCGGGGGTGATCGCCGGTGTTTCGGAAGTCGTTCGCGCCTCCGATACGGGCGCTCTCCTTCCCGAGGACGTAGCACTTCTCCCATCCCCCTGCGGGCCCCTGCCCGTACCGGAGATGTACGTCCGAGAAGGAGGAAAGTCATGGAGTCTGCAGTTCGTGGCGGGACCAGATGGAAGCGGTTCGCCGTCGTCATGGTGCCGAGCGTGGCCGCGACGGCCGCGATAGGTGTCGCCCTCGCACAGGGCGCGCTCGCGGCATCGTTCAGCGTTTCTGGCCAGAGCTTCAAGGTCAGCGCGGCGAAGCTCGAAGGTAAGGGCTTCTTCCAGTACGGAGGAATGGCCGAAGGCACCGACCTCGAGGGCAACAAGGCTGCCCACCCGGTCGCCGTGTCGGCGTTCAAGACCGCCGAGATCACCAAGATGTGTCAGTCGGTCGTGACGCCCAACGTCCCGGTCTTCGGCAACATCTCGCTCCAGCTCACCGCTGGAGGAAACGGTACGCCTGTCAAGGCGGAGAACCTGTACCTGGACGTCGAGGAGCTCGGCGCCAACGCCGTGTTCAAGAACATCGACATCGGTGTGGCGGCGGGCAAGGCCACCAAGGGTCCGGGTATCCAGCCGGGCACCAGGGCCAACCCGTACGGCTTCTCGCAGCAGGCCGACTCGGCCGTGCTGACCGACGTGAAGCAGAAGGCCTGGGCCACCACGGCTGGCACGTTCAAGCTCAGTGGTCTGAGCATGAAGCTGCACAAGGGCGTCAAGGAGTGCTACTAAGCACTCCCTCTGCGGGCGGGACGCGTGACACGTCGCACGAGGCGTCGCGTCGTCCCGCCCGCTACCCCCTCTCTCATCTCTGCACAGCAACACCGGTTCCAGGGAGCTGTTTTCCATGAGCGCCGAGTCCTCGGGTCCGAGCCGCGATTTCACCTACTGGCGGCTGCGCTTCCGTGCCTGGCGGGGCGGCCGGCCGTTCTGGGCGGGCCTGCTCACGCTGGTGGGCGGTGTGCCGATCGCCTGGCTTCCGTACGCCGAAATCAAGATCGGCCACCTCACGATGGCCATGGCCACCACCGCGGGAGCGGGCTCGCTGATCATCGGCGTACTGCTCGTCACTCTCGGCCTGACCATGTGGTACCACCACATCGTCCGGATCTTCGCGGGCGTCGCCTCGATTCTGCTGGCGCTCGTCTCGATCCCCGTGTCCAACCTGGGCGGCTTCGGGGTCGGCTTCCTGCTGGCCCTGATCGGCGGAGCCCTGTCCATCTCCTGGGCGCCGGCCGAGCCGGATGCGCCCGGTGAGTACGCCGCCATGCCCGGCGAGGCCCCGCCCATGGGCGACGAGCCGGTCGGTGGCCCGCAGGGCACGGGCGGTACGGACCACATGTACGCAACCGACACATCTGTTGACGCCAATGGCGGGAGGAACAGTGCGGGGTGACGAGGCGGAGCTGACTGCGGCCGGAGGCGACCGGACCCGTGAAAGAAGCGGGCCGCGTCACGCGGCCCCCAGGAAGTCGCTCCTGACGAAGCTGCAAATACCCGCGGGCAAGGCGATGGCCCTGGCCGCGATGCCCACGGCCGTGTTTGTCGGCATGGGGCTCACCCCGAAGCTGGCACTCGCCGACGACCAGGTGACGAACCCCTTCGCTCCCGGCCCCTGCGTAACGCGCTCGGACACTCCTGACCCTGACGCCTCCGAGTCGAAGTCCCCCTCGGCCAAGCCGTCGTCACCGACGGCCACGCCGAGCTCCGGTACGACGCCGGGCAAGCCCGCGCAGACGGAAACCCCGCAGCCGGGCGAAACGCCGTCGGCGAGCGCGAGTCCGAGTGCGAGCAGTACCGCGCCGGCCACCGACCCCACCAAGGAGCCGGAAGCGGGCGAGACCGCGACGCCCAAGCCGGCTCCCACGGAGAGCGAGGGCCAGGGCGAGGGCGAGACCAAGAACCCGCTCGACCCGCTGGGTGTGGGCGACGCGATCAAGGACGTACTCGACGGGCCGGACAAGGAGACCGCTTCTCCGGAGCCCTCCGACACGGAGCCCGCCGACGGCGGCAGCGCGACCACCAAGCCGGACGCCACCGAGCCCGACGCCAGCAAGCCCGACGCCGACGAGCCGAAGGACCCGGCCGCCAAGAACCCGGTGGGCGACGCGGCCGGTGACGCGGCCGACAAGACCGAGGACGCCATCAGGGACGCGGCGGACAAGGTCGGCGCCAAGGTCGAGGAGCTCGGCGACGAGGCCAAGGGCACCGCGGACGACGCGAAAGACGCGGCGGACGACGCGGCGGACGGCAAGGCCGACGATCCGGCCGCCGACGCCGACGGCAAGGAGCCCTTCCCCTGCCCGACCGCGGACCCCGACGCGCTCGCGAACGCCGAGCTGGAGCAAGGCATCCCGGACCTGCCGGACGACCCGTGGATCCTGGAGAGCACGAAGCTCACCCTGCGCGGGCTCGACTACAAGGGCATCGTCGAGGTCAGGACCGGCAGCGGCAAGATCAAGAAGGTCCTGAAGTTCACCGCCGAGAAGACCGACATCAAGGACCTGCACCAGAAGGTCGTCGGCCCCAATGGCACCACGGCCCACGTGCAGGCCGCGGACGGTTCCACCTCGACCATCCGCGAGGGCACGGTGACCATGTACACGGAGAAGCTGAAGGGCAACCTCTTCGGCCTCATCCCGGTCACGTTCAGTCCGGAGACTCCGCCGCCGCTGAATGTTCCGGTCGCCGTGTTCACGGACGTCACCGTGACCCAGGCCGGCCAGTTCGGCGGCACGCTCATGGTGCCGGGGCTGCACAACTTCTACACCGGCTGAGAGCACGCCCATATCGCACCGAAGCGCCGGAACGGCGGTGGCCCGTCCCCGGATCAGTGGGGCGGGCCACCGCCGTTCGCGTATCGCGGGAGCCTGGATCAGGCGGTGTGCTCCCCGCCGCCCAGGTGGTGCACCCGGACCATGTTGGTGGTGCCGGGTACGCCGGGGGGCGAACCGGCGGTGATGATCATGGTGTCGCCGTCGTTGTAGCGCTGGAGCTTGAGCAGCTCGGCGTCGACCAGGTCGACCATCGCGTCGGTGTTGTCCACGTGCGGGACGACGAACGACTCGACGCCCCAGCTCAGTGCGAGCTGGTTGCGCGTGCCGACGTCGGTCGTGAAGGCCAGGATCGGCTGCGCCGCGCGGTAGCGGGACAGCCGGCGGGCCGTGTCGCCGGACTTGGTGAAGGCGACCAGCGCCTTGCCGTTCAGGAAGTCCGCGATCTCGGCGGCCGCGCGGGCGACCGAACCGCCCTGTGTACGGGGCTTCTTGCCCGGGACCAGCGGCTGGAGGCCCTTGGAGAGCAGTTCCTCCTCGGCCGCGACGACGATCTTCGACATCGTCTTGACCGTTTCGATCGGGTACGCCCCGACCGAGGACTCCGCGGACAGCATGACCGCGTCGGCCCCGTCCAGGATCGCGTTGGCGACGTCGGACGCCTCGGCGCGCGTCGGACGCGAGTTGGTGATCATCGACTCCATCATCTGGGTCGCGACGATCACCGGCTTGGCGTTGCGGCGGCACAGCTCGATGAGCCGCTTCTGCACCATCGGGACCTTTTCGAGCGGATACTCGACGGCCAGGTCACCACGGGCGACCATCACACCGTCGAACGCCATGACGACGCCCTCCATGTGCTCGACGGCCTGCGGCTTCTCCACCTTGGCGATGACGGGGACCCGGCGGCCCTCCTCGTCCATCACCTTGTGGACGTCCTTGACGTCGTCGGCGTCGCGCACGAAGGACAGCGCGACCATGTCGCAGCCCATCCGCAGGGCGAAGCGCAGGTCGTCGACGTCCTTCTCGGACAGCGCGGGGACGTTGACCGCCGCGCCGGGCAGGTTGATGCCCTTGTGGTCGGAGACCACACCGCCCTCGATCACGATGGTGTGGACCCGGTGGCCCTCGACCGCGGTGACCTTGAGCTCGACGTTGCCGTCGTTGATCAGGATCGGGTCGCCCTTGGAGACGTCGCCGGGCAGACCCTTGTAGGTCGTGCCGCAGATCGACTTGTCGCCCGGGACGTCCTCGGAGGTGATGACGAACTCGTCCCCGCGGACCAGCTCGACCGGTCCTTCGGCGAACTTCGCCAGCCGGATCTTCGGGCCCTGGAGGTCGGCGAGTACGCCCACCGCGCGGCCCGTCTCCTCGGCAGCCTTGCGGACCCGGTCGTACCGGCTCTGGTGCTCGGCATGGGTGCCGTGGCTGAAGTTGAATCGGGCCACGCTCATGCCGGCATCGATGAGAGCGACGAGCTGGTCATGGGAGTCGACGGCGGGACCCAGTGTGCAGACGATTTTGGAACGGCGCATGAGGCGGATCCTATCGGTTTGTTTCGCTGCGGAATATTCCGTCTGGTGGAATGTACAAATGGGCGGGATGCCGCTCAGGCGTTGACCAACGCATACGTCTGCCGTGCGATTTCCAGCTCCTCGTCCGTCGGTACGACGGCGACCGCGACCCGGGCGTACTCCGGCGAGATCAGCCGCGCCGCGTCCGCCCGTACGGCGTTGAGATCCGCGTCCACCACCAGGCCCAGCTCCTCCAGGCCCGCGATCGCCGCCGCGCGTACGGGCGCGGAGTTCTCGCCGACACCCGCAGTGAAGACGACCGCGTCGACCCGGCCGAGAACGGCGTAGTAAGAGCCGATGTATTTCTTCAGCCGGTGGATGTAGATCTCGAAGGCCAGCAGCGCCCGCTGATCACCCTCGTCGATCCGGCGGCGTATCTCCCGCATGTCGTTGTCACCGCACAGACCGACCAGACCGCTCTTCTTGTTCAGCAGTACGTCGATCTCGTCCGTGCTCATCCCGGCGACCCGCTTGAGGTGGAAGACCACCGCCGGGTCGATGTCACCGGAGCGCGTACCCATCACCAGCCCCTCCAAGGGCGTCAGTCCCATGGATGTGTCCATGCACACCCCGCCCCGCACGGCGGAGGCGGATGCCCCGTTGCCCAGGTGCAGCACGATGACGTTGACCTCGGACGGGTCCTTGCCGAGCAGCTTGGCCGTCTCGCGCGATACGAACGCGTGCGAGGTGCCGTGGAAGCCGTAGCGGCGGATGCGGTGGGCGTCGGCGGTCTCGACGTCGATCGCGTAGCGGGCCGCCGACTCCGGCATCGTCGTATGGAAGGCGGTGTCGAAGACCGCGACCTGCGGCAGGTCGGGGCGCAGCGCCTGCGCGGTGCGGATGCCGGTGATGTTCGCCGGGTTGTGCAGCGGGGCGACCGGGACGAGCCGCTCGATCTCCGCCATCACCTCGTCGGTGATCACGGTCGGGGCGCTGAACTTCAGGCCGCCGTGTACGACGCGGTGGCCGATGGCGGCGAGCTCGGGGGAGTCCAGGCCGAGCCCGTCGCGCGCCAGCTCCTCGGCCACGGCCTTGAGCGCGGCCTCGTGGTCGGCGATCGGACCGGTGCGCTCGCGCTTGCCGGAGCCGTCGCCCACCAGCGGACTGTGCACCAGACGCGAGGTCTCCTCCCCGATCCGCTCGACCAGGCCGACGGCGAGGCGAGAGCTGTCGCGCATGTCGAGCAGCTGGTACTTCACCGACGAGGAGCCGGAGTTGAGGACGAGGATGCGCGTAGCGGCGGAATCGGCGGAAGCAGTCACGGGAGCGGCGCCTTCTTGGATCGGAGTGGCAGTCATACGGTCTCGCCCTGGGCCTGGATCGCCGTAATGGCGACCGTGTTGACGATGTCCTGCACCAGTGCGCCGCGCGACAGGTCGTTGACCGGCTTGTTCAGGCCCTGGAGGACCGGGCCCACGGCGACGGCCCCGGCCGAACGCTGGACGGCCTTGTAGGTGTTGTTGCCGGTGTTCAGGTCCGGGAAGATCAGCACGGACGCCTGGCCCGCGACCTCGGATCCCGGCAACTTGGTGGCGGCGACGGACGGCTCGACCGCCGCGTCGTACTGGATCGGCCCCTCCACCGGCAGGTCGGGCCGGCTGGCGCGCACCAGCTCGGTGGCCTGGCGCACCTTGTCGACGTCCGCGCCGGTGCCGGAGCTGCCGGTCGAGTACGACAGCATCGCGATCCGCGGTTCCACGCCGAACTTCTCGGCCGTGCCCGCCGACTGGACGGCGATGTCCGCGAGCTGGACGGCGTTCGGGTCCGGGTTGACCGCGCAGTCGCCGTACACGAGCACCTTGTCGGCGAGCAGCATGAAGAAGACCGACGAGACGATCTTGGCGTCCGGCTTGGTCTTGATGATCTCGAAGGCGGGACGGATGGTCGCGGCGGTGGAGTGCACCGAGCCCGACACCATGCCGTCGGCCAGGCCCTCGTGGACCATCAGCGTGCCGAAGTAGTTGGCGTCGGCGACGACGTCGTACGCCAGCTCCACGCTGACACCCTTGTGGGCGCGCAGTTTCGCGTACGTCTCGGCGAAGCGGGCGCGCAGCTCGGAGGTCTGCGGGTCGATGAGCTGGGTTTTCGTGAGGTCGATGCCCAGGTCGGCGGCCTTCTTGCGCAGTACGTCGACGTCGCCGAGCAGCGTCAGGTCGCACACGTCGCGGCGGATCAGTACGTCGGCGGCCCGCAGCACGCGCTCCTCGGTGCCCTCCGGCAGCACGACGCGGCGGCGGTTGGCGCGCGCCCGCTCCAGCAGCTCGTGCTCGAACATCATCGGCGTGACGCGGCCGCTGCGGGCCACCGCCATGCGCTCCAGCAGGTCGTTGGTGTCGACGTACCGCTCGAAGAGGCCGAGTGCGGTCTCCGCCTTGCGGGGCGTCGCGGCGTTCAGCTTGCCCTCCAGGGTGAAGAGCTCGGCCGCGGTGGGGAAGGAGCCGCCGGCCACCGAGACGACCGGGGTGCCGGGCGCGAGGCGCGAGGCGAGGGTGAGGACCTCGGTGCCGGGGCGTTCGTCGAGGGTCAGGAGTACGCCCGCTATGGGCGGGGTCCCGGCGCTGTGCGCGGCGAGCGCGCCCACCACCAGGTCGGCGCGGTCGCCGGGGGTCACGACGAGGCAGCCGGGGGTCAGGGCGTTCAGGAAGTTCGGCAGCATCGCGCCGCCGAAGACGAAGTCCAGGGCGTCGCGCGCCAGGCCCGCGTCGTCGCCGAGCACCACCTTGCCGCCGAGGGCGTGGGTGATCTGGGCGACCGTGGGGGCGGCCAGCGCGGGCTCGTCGGGCAGGACGTAGCAGGGGACCGGGAGGCGCGCCTTCAGGCGCTCGGCGATCTCGGCGCGGTCCATGGGGGCGACGCGGTTGGCGACCATGGCGAGGACCTCGCAGCCCAGCGCCTCGTACGCGCGGTACGCGTTGCGGGTCTCGGCGCGCACCGCGTCGGCGGGCTGCTTCCTGCCGCCGACCACCGGGATGACGGATGCGCCGAACTCGTTGGCCAGGCGCGCGTTGAGGGCCAGCTCGTCGGGCAGCTGGGTGTCGGCGTAGTCCGTACCGAGGACGAGGACCACCTCGTAGTCCCGCGCCACCCGGTGGAAGCGGTCGACGATGCGGGAGACCAGCTCGTCGGTGCCCTTCTCGGCCTGGAGCGCCGACGCCTCCTGGTAGTACATGCCGTACCCGGTTTGCGGGTCCTGCGACAGCCGGTAGCGGGCGCGCAGCAGGTCAAAGAGGCGGTCGGGCCCGTCGTGCACCAGGGGGCGGAACACACCCACCCGGTCCACCTGGCGGGTAAGGAGCTCCATGACTCCCAGCTCGATGACCTGCCGGCCGTCTCCCCGGTCGATCCCGGTCACGTACACGCTGCGCGTCACGCGTGCTCTCCGTCCAGTTAGGGTGGTCTTGCCCTCTTGACAATACCCGTGTGGGTGGATAGGGCGCCCGCCGGGTAGGGGGCTGTGAGACGCGGGTCCGAAGCCCTCGCACGGGCGCATCCGCAAGGCCTGCGTAACGCCTCCGTATGGCGCGATTACGTCCACTAACGGAGGAGTAGCCGGAAGCGCGGACCCCATGCGAGCCGTGAAACAATCGGATTCTGGCTCACATGTACCACTAGCGAGCAGGAGACACAGCACGATGCGCATCGGAGTTCTCACCGCAGGCGGAGACTGCCCCGGGCTGAACGCAGTGATCCGGTCGGTCGTGCACCGGGCCGTCGCGGGTCACGGCGACGAAGTCATCGGATTCGAGGACGGGTTCAAGGGCCTGCTCGACGGCCACTACCGCCCTCTCGACCTCAACGCCGTCAGCGGCATTCTCGCCCGCGGCGGTACGATTCTCGGCTCCGCGCGCCTGGAGCGCGACCGGCTGCGCGAAGCGGCCGAGAACTGGCACGAGTTGTCGGAGCGCTCCGGCATCGACGCGCTCATCCCCATCGGCGGCGAGGGCACGCTCACCGCGTCCCGGATGCTGTCGGACGCGGGGATGCCGGTCGTCGGCGTACCGAAGACCATCGACAACGACATCAACGGCACCGACCGCACCTTCGGCTTCGACACGGCCGTCGGCGTCGCGACCGAGGCCATAGACCGCCTCAAGACCACCGCCGAGTCCCACCAGCGCGTCATGGTCGTCGAGGTCATGGGCCGGCACGCGGGCTGGATCGCGCTGGAGTCCGGGATGGCGGGCGGCGCGCACGGCATCTGCCTGCCGGAGCGGCCCTTCGAGGTCGACGACCTCGTGAAGATGGTCGAGGAACGCTTCGCGCGCGGCAAGAAGTTCGCGGTCGTGTGCATCGCGGAGGGCGCGCGTCCGGCCGAGGGCTCCATGCCGTACGAGAAGGGCGCCATCGACCAGTTCGGGCACGAGCGCTTCACCGGCATCGGCAACCGGCTCGCGAGCGAGCTGGAGAAGCGGCTCGGCAAGGAGGCCCGGCCGGTCATCCTCGGCCACGTCCAGCGCGGCGGCACCCCGACGGCGTACGACCGTGTCCTCGCCACCCGCTTCGGCTGGCACGCCGTGGAGGCGGTGCACCGGGGCGACTTCGGCAACATGACGGCGCTGACCGGCACCGAGATCACGATGGTGCCGCTGGCGACGGGGGTCGAGGAACTGAAGACGGTCCCGGAGAAGCGGATGTACGAGGCCGAGTCGGTCTTCTGAGCGGAACGCTCGCGCAGAGCGGCCCTGCCCCCGAGGGGGGAGGGCCGCTCTGCTTCGACCCGTCCGTCAGCGGGCGAGCTGCCAGAAATGGCTGAGGATGTCGTCCAGGAACTCCCGGCCCTTCGCGCCGTCCCCCGAATCGCCGCCGCTCCAGCTCAGCGTCGACATCATCCGCGACTGGTAGTCGGTGTGCAGGCGCTGGAGTATGTCCTCCAGTTCGCGCCGCTGCACAGGAATCAGCTTCGCGATCGGCCGTACGTACGCCTGCCAGCGCGTCGTCACCGCGCTGCGCAGCATCTCGGCCAGGTCCTCGTCGCGGCCCGTCGCCGTGACGAACTCCCGCGGTGAAAGACCAAGGACCTCGGAGAGAGCCGCGGACTGCCGCTCGTTGCCGCGCCACCGCTGCGCGTCCTCCATCCGCTGGTACGCGCCCGCGTCCACGCCCACCATCCGCGCCAGATCCGGCGCCGCCAGACCTCGCGCCATCCGGTGCTCGCGCAGTGTGTTCGGGGCGGCGATCAGGTCGCCGACCGCGCACCACAGGACACCCGCGAGGGCGGTGACCTCCTGGGAGTCGGGCGCGCGCTGCCCGCGTTCCCAGGCCACTACGAGGTCGGGGCCGATGTTCAGGCCGTACTGCGCGCGCAGCCCGTAGGCGACATGGCCGGGCGCCATGCCGAGGGCCTCGCGCAGTTGGCGCGCGGCGAGAGCGTTGAAAGGCGGAGAGGGGTGCACGGGCACACCGTACGGAGAAGAGGGCCCCGGTGACTACGGTGCGTTCACCCAAGATAACAAGTCGTAGGAACGTCCTACAATCCAACGTTCACGCATGCCACCCTCAGGTTACCCCCGAGTCACCCCAAGGTCACCCCTTGCGTACGGGGAGCCAGCGGTAGTGCAGCTCCGGGCGGCCGACCTGGCCGTACTGCGGAGTGCGCTCGGCGCGGCCGGCCGAGACCAGGTGTTCCAGATAGCGCCGGGCGGTGATCCGCGAGATCCCGAGGGCGGCGGCGGCCGCTGCGGCCGTCGTTCCGTCCGGTGATTCGCGCAGGGCACGGGTCACCGCCTCCAGCGTCGGGGCGCTGAGCCCCTTGGGCAGGGCGGCGGGCTGGGGAGTGCGCAGGGCGGAGAGCGCGCGGTCCACCTCGTCCTGGCCGCTGGCCTCGCCGACCGCGGCGCGGAACTCGGCGTACCGGGTGAGGCGGTCGCGCAGGGTGGCGAAGGTGAAGGGCTTCAGGACGTACTGGACGACGCCGAGCGATACCCCTTCGCGTACGACGGCCAGATCGCGGGCCGAGGTGACGGCGATGACGTCGGCGGTGTGGCCGGCGCCGCGAATGGAACGTACGAGCTGGAGGCCGTGGCCGTCGGGGAGGTAGAGGTCCAGGAGGAGCAGGTCGACCGGCCCGCGGTCGAGGGCCCGGAGTGACTCTCCCCGCGAATGCGCGACACCGGCGACGGCGAAGCCGGGGACCCGGCCGACGTAGAGCGCGTGGGCGTCGGCGGCGACGGGGTCGTCTTCGACGACGAGGACGCGGATGGGGGGCGACGCGGCGGCACTCATGCGCGTCTCCAGGGCCGGCGCGGCCACGAACGGGGGCTCCGCCGCAGACCCCGCTCCTCAATCGCCGGAGGGGGGCCAGAGGAGGCCGTCGGGGAGGTTCGCCCGCTCATGGCCGCACCTTCTCCTTCGCCGCTTCCGCTTCCGCGCGCAACGGCAGCCGTACCGTGAACTCCGCCCCGCCGCCACCCGCATCGGTCAGCGCTATCGTGCCGTCCGCCCGGTGCACCGCCTGCCGGACCAGCGCCAGGCCCAGCCCGCGCCCCGCGCTCTTCGTCGACCAGCCGCGGGCGAACACCGCCTCCGCCGACGCGGGGGCCACCCCCGGCCCGGTGTCCGCGACGCGCAGCAGCAGCTCGGAGCCCTGGTCCGTGCGGGCCGTCACCGTGACCCGCGCACCGTCGCTGCCCTGCGCCGCGTCCACCGCGTTGTCGATCAGGTTGCCGAGAATCGTCACCAGGTCCCGGGCCGGCAGGGCGCGCGGCAGCAGCCCGTCGTCGATCCGGCTGTCCTCGTCCAGTACGAGCGCCACGCCCCGCTCGTTCGCCTGCGCCGCCTTCCCCAGCAGCAACGCCGCCAGCACCGGCTCTCCCACCGCGCCCACGACCTTGTCGGTGAGGGCCTGGGCCAGTTCGAGTTCCGCCGTGGCGAACTCCACCGCCTCGTCGGCCCGCCCCAGCTCGATGAGGGAGACGACGGTGTGCAGGCGGTTCGCCGCCTCGTGGGCCTGCGAGCGCAGCGCCTGCGTGAAGCCCCGCTCCGAGTCCAGCTCCCCGGACAGGGCCTGGAGCTCGGTGTGGTCGCGGAGGGTCACGACCGTACCGCGCTGCTCGCCGCCCGTGACCGGCCGGCTATTGACGACGATCACCCGGTCCGCCGTCAGATGCACCTCGTCGACGCGCGGCCCGGAGGCGAGCAGCGCCGCCGTCAGCGGGCCCGGCAGGTCCATTTCGGCCACCGGGCGGCCGACCGCGTCCGGCCCGACGCCGAGCAGTTCGCGGCCGCCGTCGTTGATCAGCGCGATGCGCTGGTGCCCGTCGAGCATCAGCAGCCCTTCCCGTACGGCGTGCAGCGCGGCCTCGTGGTAGTCGTGCATGCGGCGGAGCTCGCCGGCGTTCATGCCGTGGGTGTGCCGCCGGAGCCGGGCGTTGATGACGTACGTACCCAGACCTCCCAGGGCGAGCGCGCCCGCCGCTACGACGAGCAGCGCCGCCAGCTGCTGCCGTATCTGCGCGCTGATCGTGTCGATGGTGATGCCCGCGCTGACGAGCCCGACGATCTTCTCGCCGTCCCGCACCGGTGCCACCACCCGAACCGAGCGCCCCAGGACCCCTGTGTACGTCTCGTGGAAGGTGCGGCCCTGCAGCGCGGGCTCCGTATGTCCCCGGAATGTCTTGCCGATCTCGGCCGGCTCCGGATGCGTCCAGCGGGTCCCGTCAGGCGCCATGACCACGACGAAGCTGACGCCGGTCTCCTTGCGCAGGGCCTCCGTGTACGGCTGGAGGACGGCCGTCGGGTCGTCGGAGCGGGCCGCTTCGACGACCGCCGGGGACTTCGCCACCGCGGTTGCGGTCGCGAAGACCTGCCGCCGTGCGGTCTCCTCGGCCTGGGACCGGTCCGAGACGTACGCGAAGACCGCGCACCCCGCGACAATCGCCGCCACCAGGACGACCTGCATCGCGAAGAGCTGGCCGGCCAGGCTGCGGGGGCGGGGAATGCGCATGCCGCAAGTGTGCCTGAGGCCGTCTGGCCGAAGACCTGTGAACGTAAAGCACGTAACGGTGACGGGTGTCACAGGGGTGATGGATAGTCGCCGGGACCCATCGGGACGTGGGTATCGCAGGACAATTCCGAGGAGGCCCCCGTGGCAGGCACAGCAGGCACAGCAGCCGCAAGGCGGGACCGTACGCACTACCTGTACATCGCAGTCATCGCCGCCGTGTTTCTCGGCATCGTGGTGGGCTTCGCAGCCCCCGGTGTGGCCGTCGAACTCAAGCCACTCGGCACCGGCTTCGTCAATCTCATCAAGATGATGATTTCGCCGATCATCTTCTGCACGATCGTGCTGGGCATCGGCTCGGTCCGTAAGGCCGCCAAGGTGGGTGCGGTCGGTGGCATCGCACTCGGCTACTTCACGGTGATGTCGCTCGTCGCCCTCTCCATCGGTCTGCTCGTCGGCAACGTGCTGCACCCCGGTGACAGCCTCGCGGTGACCGACGCGGTCAAGGAGGCGGGCCAGGGCCAGGTCGCGGCCGAGGCCAAGGACACGGTCGAGTTCCTGCTCGGAATCATCCCGACCACGTTCGTTTCCGCCTTCACCACGGGTGAGGTCCTTCAGACCCTCCTGGTGGCGCTGCTCGCCGGCTTCGCGCTCCAGGCCATGGGCAAGGCCGGCCAGCCCGTGCTCCGTGGTGTCGAGCACATCCAGCGGCTCGTCTTCCGCATCCTGGCCATGGTGATGTGGGCGGCGCCGATCGGTGCCTTCGGCGCGATCGCGGCCGTCACCGGCTCGGCCGGTCTCGACGCCCTGAAGAGCCTCGCCGTACTGATGCTGGGCTTCTACGTCACGTGCTTCCTCTTCGTCTTCATCGTGCTCGCCGCGCTGCTGCGCGTCATCGCGGGCCTCAACATCCTCACGCTCTTCAAGTACTTGGGCCGTGAGTTCCTGCTGATCCTGTCCACCTCCTCCTCCGAGTCCGCCCTCCCGCGGCTCATCGCGAAGATGGAACACCTGGGCATCAGCAAGCCGGTCGTCGGCATCACGGTTCCGACCGGCTACTCCTTCAACCTCGACGGCACCATGATCTACATGACCATGGCCTCGCTGTTCATCGCCGACGCCATGGGCGACCCGATGTCGCTCGGGGAGCAGATCCCGCTCCTCCTCTTCCTCCTCGTCGCGTCGAAGGGCGCGGCGGGCGTCAGCGGAGCCGGCCTCGCGACCCTGGCCGGCGGCCTGCAGTCGCACCGCCCGGAACTGGTCGACGGCGTCGGCCTGATCGTCGGCATCGACCGCTTCATGAGCGAGGCGCGCGCCCTGACGAACTTCGCGGGCAACGCGGTGGCGACGGTACTGATCGGCACGTGGACGAAGGAGATCGACAAGACCCGCGTCGACCAGGTGCTGGCAGGCCTGGCCCCCTTCGACGAGAAAACCCTCCTCGACGACACCTCCGCCGACGCGGGGGAAGCAGAGGCACTCCCCGAGCCCCGGGACGTCAACAAGACGGCGGCGACTGTCTGACCGCCCGCGCGCGGCGAACGAACACACGGCGGCGAAGAGCGCCGCCACGCAAGACGCTCGGCCTGGACATCCCAGCCGAGCGTCTGCACGTGTGGCGACGCCCGCGCAACCGTCATGCCGACCGCGTCGTCCCGCTGATGACTCAGCCGATGGCTTGCTTGTTCTTCCAGCCGACTCCGTTGCCGACGCTGAGGATCTGCACGCCGCCGTGCGCCATCTCGCCCCTGGTGCCGGCGTAGAAGCGCACCGCGCCGTCGGCCTTGATCGTCCAGATGTCCGGGATGCCGTCGCCGTTCACGTCGGGCGTGCCGAGCAGGAGCCGGACATTACTGGTGTGCCAGCCACTGGCGCCGTAGACCAGGTCGCTGCCGCCCGCCGAAGCCGCTCCCGATCCGAGGGAGGCCAGGTCGGTCCCGCCGCCTGCGGCGGGCTTGCCGGTGCGGAGGTACAGCCGCGATGTCTCGTCGCTGCGGTAGACGAGGTCGGTGACTCCGTCGCCCGTGATGTCCATGACGGAGACGATGTCCCGTGGTTCCCATGCCGAGGAGGAGAGTCGCACGGCCTTCTCGATGGTGGCGCCGTTGTACCCGATCAGCGCCCAGAGCTCGGCTCCGGATGTCACCAGGAAGTCGGCCTTGCCGTCCCCCGTCGCGTCTCCGGACGAAACGAGCTGGCTGTAGCCGGCCGGGTCGGGCGCGTTCGACGGAAGCAGGATCTGCTGCCGCTTGTCGATGTTGACCGCGCCGTAGCCGTCACCCGGATACACCCAGAGCTGGCCCTTCACGCGTGCCACGAGGTCCAGCAGACCGTCACCGCCGTAGACGTCGCTCTGGTGGGTGATCAGCGAGCCGTTCCAGTACGCCGAGGGTGGCGAGGCGTAGACCGGCACGTCGTCGCTCCCGTTCGGGTCCTTCGCGGGGTTTCCGCGATAGGCGCCGGACATGGAAGCCGCGATGTCTCCGGTTCCCTTGGCGAGATTGGCAGGGGTCGCCTCGGCCGGGTACATCCGCAGGTTGCCGTTGCCGTCCACGATGAACATGTCGGGCAGGTCGTCCCCGGTGAAGTCACCGGGCTCGTCCGCCTTGTCCCGTGGGGTCACGTAGAAGAGGTACTTCGTGGGGGCGGACTGGTGTTGTGCTCCGTCCACGGCCCATACGTAGAGCACGTTGGGTCCGGCCAGCGGCGGCTTGATGTTGTCCACCGTGGTTCCCCACCAGGTGGGCGCGTTGGCCGCGCGGGGCACCGAGAAGGTGGGGGAGCCCTGGTTGAAGCCGTACTTGAACTCGACGACGTCCGTCTGGGCCGCCTTGAAGGTGAACGAGCCGGCGGTCCCGAACTTGACCGTGCTCCAGGTCGAGTCCTCGCTGTCGTTGTTGAAGCCGTCGTCCGACGCGTCCGCGTCCGGGAATTGCTCCGACTTCACCTTGGGCGGCGACGGCACCGAGGAGTCGAAGACGAACCGGCACGGTAGCTTCGAGGGGGAATAGGACGAGGAAGCGCCGAACTTGTCCACCGACTTGGCCCGCCAGGAGTACGTCACACCGTTGACGAGTTTGAGGCTGCTCGTGGAGGTCCCGCCGGTAAGGAACGGTTCGCTGTGGACTCGTGCGGAATCGCTCTGGCTTCCTACGGACACCTTGCTCCGGGAGCCGAGCATGTTGGCGCCGCCCTTGCTGGGCCTCAGGTCGAAGTTGACGGACGCGAGGTTGCCGTCCCTGTCGCTCGCACTGGCCCACAGGGTGAATGAGGAGGCGCCGAGAGTGGTGTAGGGATAGGTCGTGTCGCAGCTCAGCTCCGGGTCGAGGTCCAGGCCGGTGGGAGCGTTGGGCTTACGGTTGTAACTGAGGTCCACATATGGGTCGCTGCCGCCGTTGGCCTGGAACTTCTTCCAGGAGTACTGGGAGTCCTCGTCGGTCGCCTTGAAGCCGATGGTCATCGTCGGCCAGCCTTTGCTGACGGCGCGCTGGGCCGTGGACTTGACGTCGAAGGAGACGTAGTCGTCTCCGCAGCTGCTCTTCCAGCCGTACGCGAAGCTGTCCCTGCCGATTTTGTTGCCGTCGGACATCGACGGCGCGTTCTTCCAGTTCGTCTTGGAGTTGATCGTGCCCGTGAGGTGCACGGACATGCTGCGCTTCTGACAGGACCATGAGTAGGTGTTCAGGGCCGTCAGCTTGGCCTTGCTCACGGTCGCGCCCGCGAGATCGTCGTCCCAGTCGATCGTGAAGAACGAACGCGAGGTGCCCCAGGTGTCGGACTCGAAGCCGACGCGGGCCTCGTGCGTGCCGCCCTTGTTGAAGTTCTTGCCGTTGTAGAACTTCGCGTTCGGGTGCCTGCTGTACGCCGTCGTCCAGTCGTTTGTGTGCTTGCTGACCGAGGGGTCGATGAAGACGGGATAGACCGTGTCCGGGTCGGCGAGGAACTCCTGATCCGGGATGAGCACCCAGTCACCGGCATCCAGGTGTGCTTCGACGAGTGAGCCGTGCGAGTCCGGCTGGGGCCCGTTGAGGGCGGGCAGCGAGAGGGTGGCGGCGGCGCCGGTCTGCGACGGTTCCGGTGTCGGCTCAGCCGGTACGGGCGGATTCGTCGACGCCGGTTCGGTGGCCGAGGGATCCGGCGCCTCGTCGGTGGCCTCGGTGAGCACCTCGTTGAACGGGTCGTCCACGTCCCCGTCCTGGACTGAGTCCGTGGGTTCGGGAGTCGCGGTCTCCTGCTCGTCGGGCTCCGGCGGTTCCAGGCCGGCCGATTCGGAGGGCAGGACCTCGGGAGGCAAGGTGGCACCGTCGCCGGCCTGCCCGTCCGTGAGCGCCGAGGTGCCCGCGTTGTCCCACATCAGGGGAGTGGGCGATTCGGCCACGTCGTTGCCGCCCTCGTCCTGCGCGCTGA
The DNA here is from genome assembly GCF_018614035.1 of Streptomyces sp. ISL-96. GTDB lineage: Bacteria > Actinomycetota > Actinomycetes > Streptomycetales > Streptomycetaceae > Streptomyces. The sequence goes on along the minus strand of NZ_JAGGPA010000005.1, from coordinate 235,808 downwards.
CGATCCCGGACACCGGGTCCAGGGAGAAGCTGAGGTCGGGAGAGGACAGCCCGTAGGCCAGCCGGGCCACTCGCGGATCGGCGGCCGCCGCCCGGGTCTTCACGACGAGCAGCTGGGCGAAACCGTTGTCGTCCGCGGTCAGGACAAGATCTGCACCCGGCAGGATCTCCGGATACAGCGCGCGAGGCCCGTCAATAATGGGTGTGGGAATGGTTTCCGGCCAGGTCAGGACTATGTCGTGGCCGTCTACGGTGATCGTGGCGAGCGTGTTACCGGTGCCTGGCACGATGGCCCCCGGCAGCAGCGAGACGTTCCGTACGGAGCTGCGGGACGCGCGCTTGGCACCGGCCTTCTTGGCACCGTCGGAGAACACCATCGCGGTGTTCGTGGACTTGGGGGACCAGCCGCCGTCCACCCGCTTCAGGTCGCTGTCGATGGCCTTCCAGACGCCGTCGGTCTTGGCTCGTATCGGACTTGAGTGGATACGCCGCATCAGTGAGCCGTCCGGCTGGGCCCACGTCGTGGAGTACGCCGTCCGCAGCGCGGTCGCCTCCACCGGCTTCCGCTTCTTGGCCGCACGTACCGCGGCATCCGCCTCGTTCAGCGGAGTACGCGGCTGCGCGGCGCGCGGCTTCGCCGACTCCTCGGTGTCCCGTGACTCGGTCAGTCCCGCGTACGTCAGTCCGGAGGCCACTACAACGGCCGCCGCGACAGCCGCGAGCGACCGGCGTCCGGGCATCCGGCGCCATCTGCTCGTCATGAGCACGATTCCTTCCCCCCACCAGCTGACAATGCGACCAGATCATGACTCACGCGACGGAAGCCGTCACGCTTCTGCTCTGGGGAAGGGCGGAACAGCCGGGACGGAGCCCCCGCGTGGTCGGTCGGACCGAACTGCCGGACGGCGGTGATGAGCGAGACGCGTCCCGCCACCAAATGCGGCCAAGTCGCGCCCAAGCACGCTGAAGTGACGGGCAATTAGACGCCGATTGCGCCACGATGAGTCATTCCGGAACTCCGACATGAGAACACCGGATATGGGGAGCCTGGATACGTCTTGACGGGAATAAGGGACCGCAGGCGGTAATTGTGACGCTACATGTCGTGATCATTGTCACTTGATCACGTTTACTCTCGCTTTACAGCGGCACACCCCCGCAGAATCGCGCTGTTTTCCGATCTGGGTTCATTTGAGCTCCGCCCAGGCTCCGTTCCAGCGTCCGGGGGGACTCTCCATGCCAGTTATGCCGTCCGTACGCCGACGCCTGCGTGCCGTTTCGGTGCCGGCCTGCGCCGTGCTGCTCGCTCTGATCTTCCCGGCCCAGGCGATAGCCCTGCCGCCGGACCCCGCCCGTGACGAGGTGCCGCGTGAGGCGTTGGTCCTCGAAAGCCTGCCAAAGGGGCGCTTCGTTCCCGAGAAGAGCAGCAACACCGGCCTCGGGCGCATCGGAACTCAAGCCCCTCTGAACCTGGTCCAGGCCCCGGCGGACACCATCACCCCGCCCAAGGCAGGCACCGGCGACGTCACCTTCAGTGCCGCCGTCCAGCCCGCTTCGTTCACCACCGGCTCGACAACGGCAACCCCTGTGGCGCTCCAGCCCGCCGACGGCCTGCCGGTCAAGCTCGGTCAGGCGCCCGACGTGGCAGCGCCGACGGGGACCTGGCAGGTGTCGATCGCCGACCGTGCGGAGCCGGTCTCGCAGGGGGTCGACGGCGCGCTGCTCACAGTGACCGCGCCCGACTCCGGTGCGGTTCCCGTGGCCGTCCAGCTCGATTACCAGGCGTACCAGAATCTCTACGGTGCCGACTGGTCCTCCCGACTTCGCTTCGTCCAGTTCCCCGATTGCTACCTGACGACCCCCGCCGTTGAGGCGTGCCGGGAGTATCAGGAGCTGGAGACGGTCAACGACCCGACGGCCAAGTCGATCACAGCCACGGTGGACACGGCCGCGGACGGCGGTGTGTCCCCGGTCGTGGCGCCGCAGGACACGAGCTCCGGAGTCATGCAAGCCGCCTACGTCACGCCCGCCGCCACTGGCGGGAACAAGGCGGTCCTCGCCGCGATGGACTCGGGCGCGGGCGAGGGAGGCTCCTTCAAGGCCACCCCGCTCATCTCCAACGGCCAGTGGGCGGCAGGGAGTTCCTCCGGTGCCTTCACCTGGTCGTACCCCATCACCGTGCCGTCGGCCCCGGCCGGCCCCGCCCCGAAAATCGCGCTGGGTTACAACTCTCAGGCGGTCGACGGCAAGACCGCCACATCCGCGCCTCAGGCCTCCTGGGTCGGTGAGGGCTGGGACTACGACCCCGGCCATATCCAGCGCCGCTACCGCACCTGCAAGGAAGACACCAAGGACGTCGGCGGCGACTCGCCCAACAACACAACCACCAAGACGTCCGACCTGTGCTGGGTCTCGTACAACGCCGTGATGTCACTGGGCGGCAAGACGGTCGAGCTGGTGCGTGTGGGGGAGCCGGCAGCCGGCGAGCCCGACCTCTACCGCCCGAAGGACGACGACGGCACGCGCGTCGAGCGCAAGACGGGCGGCACCAACGGCGACAACGACGGCGAGCACTGGGAAGTCACCACCACCGACGGCACCACGTACTTCTACGGACTGAACAAGATCGGCGGCGGGCACGCGGACACCGGATCGGTGTTCACCGTTCCCGTCTTCGGCAACCACCCCGGTGAGCCCTGCCACGCGTCGACCTTCGCGGCCTCGCGGTGCAACAGCGACACCCCGAAGCAGCAGGCGTGGCAGTGGGGCCTGGACAAGGTCGTCGACGTCCACGGCAACGCGATGATCGTCAACTGGCACCAGTCGACGAACTACTACGCGGTCAACAAGAAGACCGAGACCCCGGAGAAGTACGTCCGGGGCGGGCTGCCCGACTCGATCGAGTACGGACTGCGTGACGACAATCTCGGAGGCACGCCGACGGCCAAGGTCAACTTCTCTCTCGCTCAGAGATGCCTGCAGAGCGCCACGGTCTGCGCGTCGGAGAACTTCGACAAGACTGCCGACCCTGCCGCCTACCGCCCCTGGTGGGACAGCCCCGGCAGTCTCAACTGCAAGTCCGGCTCCAAGCTCTGCCCGGCCTTCCCCTCGTTCTGGAACCGGCTGCGCCTCGGCAAGATCGAGACCTTCGCCCACCGCCCCGGAACGACCGGCCTGCAGCGGGTCGACACGTACGTTTTGAACCACGCGTTTCCTAGAGACTGGTACGACACCTCCCCGGGCCTGTGGCTGAACTCGATCACGCGCTATGCCTACGCCCCCGGAGCCACCACCGGCACGCTCATGACCAAGTCCGGTGTCAGCTTCGAGAAGTACGTGGTCGGACCGAACGACCCGCTCAAGCACCTCAAGGATCAGCAACTTCCCAACCTCGTTCCCCGCACCAGCACGGAGAAGCGCCCCGGGTTCAAGCGCCCGCGCATCGGCGGCGTTTCCACCGAGCACGGGGGTGACATCGAGGTCATCTACCGAGGCGGCTGCAAGGTCCAGCCGAGTGTGGCGCCCGAGAGCAATCACGGCACCTGCTACCCCGTCCGCTGGTCCCCGGACGGCGAGGCGAAGCTGCCCAAGCTGGCCTGGTTCAACAAGTACGTCGCGGACACGGTGATCGAGACCGACAAGATCACCGGTGTGTCGAGCCGGGTGGTGACCAAGTACAAGTACGCGGACCCCGCATGGGGCAAGAGTGACGACGAGTTCACCAAGCCCGAGCTGCGCACGTACAGCGAATGGCGTGGCTACCAGACGGTGACCACGATCAAGGGCAACGAGACCAAGAGCGCCAAGAGCACCGACCCCGAGACCCAGTCGTACGCGGTCACCCGCTACTTCCGGGGCGCGGGCGGAGCGGTCAAGGACTCCACCGGCAAGGTCACCCTCCTCGCGGACGACCAGGACCAGTTCGCCGGAATGGTCGCCGAGAGCATCAGCTACAGCGGAGCCGGCGGCACCGTCCTGACCCGGACCCTGAACACGCCGTGGTCCGAGCAGACGGCCTCGCGCACCCGCGACGGAGGCGCCGGAGCGCTGCTCGCGCACCGCTCGGGAGTCAAGCGGACGGACGCGATCCAGACGGTCGGCTCCACCAGCTGGCAGGCGGTGCGCAGCGAGACCGAGTACGACGCCGCCTACGGCCTGCCCATCCAGACGCAGACCGCCGTGGTCAAGCCTGACGGCACCGGCGAGACGCTGAGCGACTACTCCTGCACGAAGACCGAGTACGCGCACAACACCGCTTCACACCTCATCGGCCTGACCAAGGCCGTGCGGACGACGGCCACCTCCTGCGACGGTTACGCCGCCGCGGACCCAGCCACCCAGCTGATCAGCGCGACCCGCACCCTGTACGACGGACTGGCGTACGGCGCGGCCCCGGTGAAGGGGCTGGCCACGTCGGTCGCCGACACGAACGGCGAGGGCACCTCGTACGCGGTCATCACCTCCATGCAGTACGACCCCCTGGGCCGCATCCGCAAGGTGACGAAGCCACTGGTGGGTACCACGGAGACCCAGTACACGCCGGGTGACACCGGTGGCCCGGTCACCGCGATCAAGACCATCAACCCCAAGGGGCACTCGAACACCACGACCTTCGACCCCGGTCGCGGCCTGCCGCTGACGATCGCCGACGCCAACGGCCGTACGGCGCGCAACGAGTACGACGCCTTCGGCCGACTGGTCAAGGGCTGGTCCCCGGCGCGCTCCTCCGGCACCCAGCCGGCGGACGTGATCATCTCGTACCAGATGGCCGACGCCTCGCCCACGGTGAACAGGCCCTCGGCCGTAACCGTCCAGACGCTCAAGGACGACGGAGGCTACGCCAAGCAGGTCACCATTTACGACGGCCTGATGCGCCCCGTCCAGACCCAGTCGCAGGCGCACGGACCGGGGCGGATCATCACCGACACCCGGTACAACGACCATGGCCAGGCCTGGGAACAGACCAGCGGATACCTGGCCAAGGGGGAGCCGGCCATGGCGTTGTTCAAGCGCCAGTCGGACAGCCTCGTCCCGAGCCTGACCAGGACGTTCTTCGACGGTCTCGAACGCCCGGTGCGGGTGGCGACCTACCACGGCACGAAGTTCCTCCACAACGACACGACGACGCACGGGGACACGACCACCTACGTCCGACCGGCCGGCGTCACTCAGCCCGCCACGAAGACGTACACCGATGCCCTCGGCCGCGTCACGAAGATCTTGCATTACACGAACACCGGCTCCTCTCTGTCGCGTGCCACGTCGTACGACTACGACGCCCGGGGCAACCGGAACAAGATCACCGACCCGGCGGGCAATGTCTGGTCCTTCGTCCATGACGCTCGCCGCCGGGTCGTCTCGAGTACGGACCCGGACACCGGCAGCACGACGACGGGCTACGACGCCGCCGACCGGGTCACGAGCGTCACCGACCCGGTGCGGGGTTCCGTCTACTCCTCGTACGACGTGCTCAGCAGGGTGACGGCGGTCCGCGAGGGCTCCCCCACCTCCGCGCCCGTCAAGGAGTTCACGTACGACACGCTGCCCGCCGCGCTCGGCCTGCCGGTCGCCTCGATCCGCCACGACGCGAGCGGCGACTACGTCAACCGCGTCACCGGCTACGACATCGGCTACCGGCCGACCGGTAGCGAGACAGTCATCCCGGCGAACACGATGACCACCGGGGTGTCAGGCACCTACGCCTACTCCCACACCTACACACCGACCGGCAAGCCACTGACGACCACGCTTCCCGCCAAGGGCGGCCTGGCCGCGGAGAAGATCGTCACCCGCTACAACGAGGACGGACTGCCGCAGTCCACGTCCGGCGACACGTGGTACACCGCGGACGTCACCTACTCGGCCTACGGCGAGGCGATGCGCACGGTCAGCGGTCCGCAGCCGTACCGGGTGTGGACCACCAACTTCCTCCACGACAACACCGGCCAGCTGCGTCGCACCGTTGTGGACAGGGAGACGGCGAACTCGCACCGCGTCGGCGACGCCCGCTACTCGTACGACAATGCGGGAAAGATCACCTCCTTCGGCCAGAAGCTCACCGACGGAAGCCTGTCCACCAACGACAACCAGTGCTTCACGTACGACGCGATGGGCGAACTCGTGCACGCCTGGACCTCGAACGTGGCGTCCTCGGCGGGTGGCGCGGCCTGCAAGAGTCAGGACGGTTCGTCGTGGGGCTACCGCACCGATGGCCTCGCAGTACGCGGACCGGTCGCGGAAGCACCAAACGCGGTCGCCGACACGGCAGCCCCGGACGCGGCTCTCACCGCCTCACTGAACGGCGCAGCCCCCCTGGCGGGCACCGTCTCGGGCGGTACCACGGGCTACTGGGACAGCTACACCTTCGATGTCATCGGAAATCGGGCCGGACTCACGATCCACAACCCGGCCGACTCGACGAAGGACATCAGCCATTCCTACGCCTACGGGAGAACCGTCGCAGGCAACGGCACCGCGCCCCCCGCCAAGACCCAGCCGCACACACTGGCGTACGTGACTTCCACGCCTAGCGGCAGTGGGAGCGTCTACACGAACGACTCCGCGGGCAACACAGAGGTCCGAGACCTCCCGGCCGCGACTCAGCGGCTGACCTGGACCCGGGACAACAAGCTCGCCACCATCACGGACGACGGCGTCACCACCAAGTACGTCTACGACGCCGCCGGCAACCGCCTGCTGGAGAACACTCCTTCGGGCAGCGTGCTCTACCTCGGCGAGACCGAGCTGACGACGGCGGCGGGCAAGATCACTCGCGCGACACGGGCGTACTCCCACCCCGGCGCCCCGATGGTGCTGCGCTCCACCACGAACGGCGCGGCGACCGGCCACAAGCTGGACGTCCTGATCAGCGACCACCTCGGTACGGCGACCACGGTCATCGGCATGGGCGCGACCCAGCCGGTAGCCCGCCGCGCGTTCAAGCCGTACGGAGAGATCCGCGGCACCAAGACGTCGTGGCCCAACACCCGTACGTATCTGGGCGTCGGCATCGACGACCCGTCGGGCCTGACCCACATCGGTGCCCGCGAGTACGACCAGGCGGCCGGACGCTTCATCTCGGCGGACCCGGTCATCGATTTCGCCGACCCGCTCCAGATGAACGGCTACGCGTACAGCAACAACAGCCCGATCAGCTCGTCCGACCCATCGGGCCTGTTCTGCGACGGCTGTGGCATGGACGAGGGCTCGGCCTGGACCCCGGACCACGGCCCGGGCTGCACGACGCAGGGCTGCTACGACACGGACGGGGACTACCTCTACAACCCCAACACCTCGTCCACCACGACCACGTCGACGACCACCACGTCGCCCAAGCCCGCGACGCCCGCCCAGACCGTCAACATCAAGACCGACGGTAAGGGCGTCACCTGGGTCGCGGGCATGCGCCTCCCCTCAGCCCAGGAACTCGCGGCCCGCTTCCCGTTCGCCAAGACCGAGGAAGCGCGCCTCAAGCAGTGGGCCCAGGGGAAGTGCTATCTCCCTGAGGACCAGGGCAGCAGTTTCTGCGGGGCCGCCGAGCAGTTGGGCCTGGTCTCGTACGAGCAGTCGGCGTCCCAGAAGGTCGTCACGGCGATCATCGTGGGCGTCGTCGGCCCGGACGTCGAAGCATGGCAGGGCTGCCTTGGCAGCCCCAACCTTTCCGATTGCGGGGCCGCCGCTCTGGATGTGCCCATATTCAAGGTTCTTAAGGGACTAAAGGTCACTCACAAGGTCATCGACAAGATCGACGACATGTGCGAGATCAACAGTTTCGTACCGGGGACGCTCGTCCTGATGGGTGACGGAACGACCAAACCTATCGAGGACGTCAAGGCCGGCGACAAGGTACTTGCCACCGATCCGGAAACCGGAAGGACCCGGATCAGAGAGGTAACGGCGACGCGCGAGGACACGGCACAGAAGGATCTTGTCCGCGTGAAGGTCGACACCGACGGGGAATCCGGTGGAGAAACCGCCGAGATCACCACCACGGCGGGCCACCCCTTCTGGGTTCCCGAACTCGGCGAATGGCTTGACTCAACTGACTTGATCGCCGGTCAGAGCCTTTCGACCGGGACGGGCTCCCAGGTGCGGATCTCGGCAGTCACGCGTGAGTCGCGACCCGCAACAGTGCACAACTTCACGGTCGCTGAACTCCACACGTACTATGTGCTGGCGGGCTCGACGCCGGTACTCGTTCACAATTCGACACCGTGCCCTACTGCCATCAATCTTGGTTCGCGTCCCTCTGGCGTCGGTGACGATTGGGTGGGGCGGGGTGCTGATAACGGAAAGGGAATCGTGTGGCAGAAGCCTGGGTCGACTGGAAATGCTGACATGGTTCGCGTGATGGATTCGACCGGCAGGTATCCGGATGGCTATGTGCGCTTCCATAACAAGAGTGGCCAGCCGATTGGACTCGACGGGAAACCCGGCTCGAAGGCGGATACGCATATCCCGATGAATCCTGATGGCACTTATCCACTTCCCGCGGGGTGGTAGGCATGAACCTGAACCTTCGAGGTCAAGCAGTTACCCGCGTCTGCTTCGACGCGGCTCTCACGGTCCTGACCAGTGGGGATTGCGAACTCCGCGTCGAGACCGAGGCGATTCTTCAAGCCTCGGCTGGGGATCATGTGTCTTTCGATCCAGAATCACCGGAAGTTGCGGCTCCCCATCTCGTCAGACTGGTCCGTGACGTGATTGCTGAGGCTGAAGTAGGAGGAGTCGGTGATCTCGTGATCGAATTCGAAAGCGGCACGAAACTGACTGTCCTGCCGGACGAGGAATATGAGGCTTGGGGGATTGTCGGGCCTAAGGGGAAGCGAGTGACCTGCATGCCCGGAGGGGAGATTGCGATGTGGAGTGGTGAGTGATATCCGGCCGTAACAGGAGAACCTGATCTCGCATCGCACCTGTATGCAGGAGCAAATTTGTGGCCCCGTCGGGAGCGTTCCGACGGGGCCACAGAGGTGTCTGACGGCAGTAATTGACGGCAACATCAGTGGACGGGTGCTGCGCACAGCGGGGGGTCGTCGCTGCCGTCGGGCTGACTGTTGGCCTCAGCGGGGTTGCGGAGGGCGTGGCCAAGAAGGTCGATGGCGTCGCGCTGGAGGCGGAGCCGGACGTGGGCGTAGACGGTGGCGGTGACGCCGATGTGGGCGTGGCCGAGGAGTTCCTTGATCACGACGAGATCGACGCCCTGTTCCAGGAGCAGGGTGGCGGTCGAGCGCCGGAGGTCGTGGAAGCGGATGCGGCGGAGAGGCCGGCCTTGCGGAGGAGGGTGGTTCAATCCGAGCCTGTCGAGTCTCAGTTGATGATTGACGGGTTGGCGTCGGGTGATGCTTGACGTCTGCCCTAGACGATCTTCCGGCGGTTGTGTTCGCCGGAGTTGCGGACGACCACCTCCTTCCTGGTGACGCGCGGGACGGTGGTGATCAGTTCTTGGTCGTGGAAGACGCGGATAGTGTCCTCGCTCAGGTGGGCGGTGACGACCTGGTGGGCATAGCCGCGGCCGAGCTGGATGCGCTGTCCGGCGACCATGAAGCCGCCGACGTTGCTGACGGTCCGCTCGGCGATCTGCTCGGCGGGCGGTGGCAGCTGCGGCGGTGGGCCGGCCGGACGGCCGCCTTGCGGGCGTCCGCAGGCGGAAGGCGGCAGCGGGCTGGGCAGGGTGGCCTGCAGGACACGCTGCTCGTTCAGGACCTGCAGGACTTTGCCGTCGAGGCGGAGGGTGACCCGCTGTCCGGCGAACGGCCAGCCGATCAGGACCTTGTCGCCGCCCAGGCCGACGTAGCCGACCGCGTTGACGGTCCGGTCCACTTCCACCACGCCGCCGGCGGTCCGCGCTGGGCCGGGGTCGTCCACCCAAGGTCGCGCGGGACGGGCGCCTCCGCCCGCCAGCAGGGCTTTGAGGTCCCGGCCGGACAGCTTGGAGGGCAGGGTCTTGTGCCGTGCGCCACCGATGAGCACATGCAGCCGGTTCACGTCGATCCGCAGCATCACCGTGGTGCCGGCCAGGGCCGGACCGAGCCAGATCTGCTGCCCGCGCAGGCTCAGATTCCCCGACGTCGGCACCACCCGCTCCACCTCGACCGCACCGACCTCACCCTCGGCCATCGGCCAGGCCCGTGCCACCGGCTCTGGTTCAGGCTCCGGTTTTGCGGGCGCCGGGGCGGGGACCGGGTCGAGGCGGGCGGGCAGGACCACCGGCAGCGCGTCCTGCTCGGACAGCGGCCTGGGCACGAATCTGCTGGCCGGGACGGCCATGTCCAGTGCCTGGTGCGGCCGCATCCGGTTGTAGTCCTCCAGCCATCCGTCCACCGTCGTCTGCGCGGCCTCCAGGTCGGCGAACGGCTCGCAGGCATCGAGGAGTTCACGCCGCAGGGTCTGATGAAACCGTTCGATCTTCCCGGTGGTGGTCGGGGACTGCGGGCGGGTGAGCCGGTGGGTGATGCCGTTCTCCCGGCAGATCCGGTCGAACATCGTCTCCCCGGGCTTGCCCGGCGAGAACCGGGCGGTGAACTGCTTGCCGTTGTCGGTCAGCACCTCTTCGGGCGCTCCGAACCGCTCCAGCGCTTGACCGAAGGCCAGACACACCGTGAGTGGTCGTCGATCCCGGTGACCACCTTGCACTCACTTCCATTGGCCAGCAGGATGCCGCCGACGATGTCCATCTGCCACAGCTCCATCGCCGCCGACCGCTCCCACCTGCGGTAATCCGACCGGCGCCGCCTGCGGACCCCGGGCTCGACCAGGCCGTTGCGGATCAGAACCCGATAGACCGTCGCCCTGGAGGGCACTGGTGTGATGCCTCTGCGTTCCAGCTCGTGCACCAGTCTGCGCGGACCCCAGCCGGGATGCCGGCGCCGCAGCTCACACACCACCGCCTCCACCTCCGCCGCGATCCGGTGCGGGCACGAGGCCGGCCGATGCGACCGGTCCGCCAGCCCCGGCAGACCCGACTGCTCGTACTTGCGCACCCACGAGTGCACCGACTGCCTCGACACCCCATACCGGGCCGCGACTTGAGTGACCGGAACCCCCGCGGCGACCTCCATCACTGCGTGATACCGCTGCTCGACCACGCTCAACTCCACCAGCACGGCCCCGACCCTCCCCGCGCACGCCAATCGGACGTGCACAGCCAAGCCGAGGCAAGCGGTGTCAAGCATCAGGTGAAGCCACAACGTCAAGCATCAACCGAGACAAGACATGGTTCAATCCGAGCCGAGCTGTTCAGAGTTTCTTTACTGGTTCAAGGCGGTCCGCTGGCGCGGGCCGCGCGCGCTCCGGCCCGGCGGGGCCGCCGCCCGCTCCTGTCTCCGCCCCGCCGGCGACGACCCTGCCGGTCCGGGCGCGCAACAGCCAGCACAGCAAGCCACCTGGGGCCCTACCCCAGACCCCGGCCCTCCCTCTGAGGGGCAGCGGGGCCGAGTGCGGGTGCGGCTTCGTCGTGGTGAGTGGTCGCGGGTGGGGTCCCTCGTCGCCCGGTCACCGGAGGCGTACCAGGAACCCCCGGGGGCCGCCAAGGCCGAGCGCACGCGTCACGGTGTGAGCCTTGGCGGCCCCCGGGGAACCCTGGCACGGCGAAGCTGCCCGACCGACGAGGGACCCCTCCCGCTCAGCCCGTGATCCTGCCGGAGCCCGGCCCGCCGACTGGTCTCCCGGCGTACCGTGGGGTCGGAGGTGGTGAGTTGATGACTACGGAACTGGCCGACAACGTCCGCAAGTACCGGCGCCGCGCGGGGATGAGCCAGGAGGAACTGGCCCACAGTGCAGGCGTGTCGCCGGGCACCGTACGCAAGGTCGAACAAGGCGGCACCGTCCGCATGGAGACCCTGCACATCCTCGCCCGTGCACTGCATGTGACCACCGCGACCCTGCTGGCCCCGGACGCCCCACAACCCGTCGGACGGGGAGAGGATCCGAACCGGGTCAACCTGATCCAGCTCCGCGCCGCCCTCACCCCACCCGTGGGACTTGCCGACACGGACGGCGAGAGGGCCGAGGAAGAACCGAACCTGCGGCGCTTCCGCCGCACCGTCCACGACGGCGCGGTGCTCTACCACTCCGACAGCTACCAGAGCGTCGCCTCCCAACTGCCCGCCCTCCTGCGCGACGCCAACACCGCAGTTGCCCACTTCGACCACGGCGAAGAACACCACCAGGCCCTTCTGGCCCGCGCCGAGGCGATGCAACTGGCCGGCCGCTACCTGACCCAGGTACGCCAGTACGACCTCGCCTACACCGCCCTGTCCCACGCGATCACCGACGCCCGCCGCACCGGGGACACGCTCACCGCGGCCTCTGGCGTCATCGGCATGTGCTGGCTCCTGCTGCGCCAGGGCCGCCTGGACGAAGCCGAACAACTCGCCGCCCAGACCGCCGACGTGATGGAACCGAGGCTCTCCCGCGCGACACCGGACGAGTGCGCGGCCTGGGGATGGCTTGGCCTGCGCGCCGCCGCAGCCGCAGGCCGCAACAACCGCCCCCAGGAAGCCCGCCAGTACCACCGGGTGGCCACCACCGCCGCAGCCGCCGTGGGCCGGGAGCACACCGGATCGTTCTTCCGGCACTGGACCACCTTCGGGCCGCTCACCGTCGGGATGAAGGGCGTCGAGGACGCCATGGTCCTGGGCGACGCCCGCACTGTCGTCCGCAAGTCCAGCGAGGACGCGATGTCGCCCAAGGCGTGGAAGTACACCGGCAGGCCGAGCGACGACAACTGGAACCGCCACCGGCTCGATGTGGCCCGCGCCCACGCCCGCACCGGCGACCTGACGACGGCTATGGACGAGCTGGCCGGCGTCCGCCGCGCCTCCCCCGAATGGCTGCGGCACCAGCGGATGGCCGCCGAGACCATGCAGGAGATTCTTAAGAAGCGCAAGCGCACCCTCACCGCCGACATGCGCGAGATGGCCGACCACCTGGGCGTCATCGGCTAACTGCCACGTAGCGCAACACGTTCCGCACCGTGTGTCACCAACTACCGTGGCGCGTACCTGGGGTGGCGGGCGGTCAGTGCCTACGGTCCTTGTGTCTCTATCAGCGACCCAGGCCCGGGGGTACACGGTGAACCAGCCCAGGAGCGACGCGGACCGCATGCGCCGCAGGGATCTCCACGACACGGCAGCAGGACTGCCAGGCCCGCGCCTGCTGCCGTGGACCACCCCCGAGGGGAAGCCCTGCTACCTCAGCACCGACGGCCGCGGCTACCTCTCCACCCTCGCCGACAACATCGAGTCGGTGCAGCTGGGCATGGGCAAGGAGCTGCTGGAGTACGCCCGCGACACCACGGCCCCCGGCGCGAAGAGCCTGTCGGCAACCGAATACCGCTGGCTGGCCTGCCGGTTGACCGAAGCTCTGGCCGACGCGCTCCGCGTCGCCGACTCGCGCGGGCAGCGCCTCCGGGACCCGGAAGAGGAGGAGGCGGACGAGGGTGCCTGACTCTGCGGACACCGACGCACCGGTCCGCGACTCCGCACGGGGGCGCTACCGATTAAGGAACAGACGGTATTCACGAACGGGAAGACGTTTATCTCGCAAGATATTGGTAACGGCGATGGCTCGCATAATGGTGGAACCTGGAAGATTGCGAAATCGGTGGAGGACTTGGGAGCGAAAGCGACCAGGACGGCCACTACAGACGCACTCTTGAACAAGATCGGTTGTTGATCAGTATGAGCGGCGACGGCGCCAACGACCAAGAGCTCTATTGGGGCATCGATGTTCCAGGCCTGACCGAGGAAGACGCGTCTCGGTTGGCGTCGACCATCAGGAGTAGCGGGTTGAGTCCTGAGCCGATTTTGGTCAACCCTGAAATGTTTCTGACCCTTCGTATCGACCGGGAAACAGCAGGGGCGTTGAGGTCGGCATTGCTGCGAACTCAGCTGAATCCGATCATCGACGGCCTGCGGGAATCAATCGATGATTGGCTGGATTCCACTGCCGAAGACCTGTGAGGTTCGTCGATGGCAGTGGTGCGGCTTGGTGCTGGAGGCTGAGCCGGACGTGGCGGTCACGCCTGAGTACTGACCATGACGTTGGCCTGCGAGGGAAGCTCTTGCCTTGACGTCGACGTCAAGGATTACCGTCGGCCATGAGAATCGGCGAGCTGGCGGAGCGGGCGGGGACGACCACCCGGGCGCTGCGCTACTACGAGTCCCGCGGGCTCATCCCCGCCCGGCGCGCGGTCAACGGCTACCGCACGTACGACGAGGAGGACCTGCGGCTCCTCCAGCAGATCCGGACCCTTCAGGACTTCGGGTTCGACCTGGAGGAGCCCCGTCCCTTTGTGGACTGCCTGCGGGCCGGCCATCCGGCGGGGGACTCCTGTCCGGCCTCGCTGGACGTATATCGGCGCAAGCTCGACGAACTCGACTCGCTGATCGGGCAGTTGGGCGCCGTACGCACGCAGGTGGGCGCCCAGCTCGCCCGTGCGGAGCTCGAAGCGGGAGCGGCAATACCCGGTGGTCCCGAGCCGCGCTGTGAACTGACGGACTGACGGACTGAGGAGATACTGATGGTGCGAGCAGTGGGTGTGGACGCGGTCACGGACGCGACCTTCGACGATGAGGTCCTGAAGGCCGGTCTTCCTGTTCTTGTGGAGTTCACGGCCGACTGGTGCGGGCCGTGCCGACAACTCGCGCCCGTACTCAGCGACGTGGCCCGGAAGGAGATCGACAAGACCCGCGTCGACCAGGTGCTGGCAGGCCTGGCCCCCTTCGACGAGAAAACCCTCCTCGACGACCACACCGAGGCACCGGACGCGGCGGAGTCGCGGGACCTCCCGGAGGCCCGGAACGACGACAAGGCCCCGGCGAAGGTGTGACCCGCTGACGCGCTGACCCGCTGACGTGACCCGGCCGGTACGGAACCCGATTCCGCACCGGCCGGACGACTATGCGTCGAGCGGGTTCACGACGATTCTGGCGGCGATGTTGTTACGTACCGCCGCTGCCGCCGAGCTGTCCGGCTTACGCTCCGCCTGGTTGCGGAAACACGACAGGAACTCCTCGGCGAGGCCGTGCCGGGGGTAGCGTTCCAGGACTTCGGCCCGGAAGCCGGCAGGGAAGTCGTCCACGTTTCGGCCCGAGATGTCCGTACTGGTTGAGCGCTCCAACAGGTGGCCCTCGGCGTCCATGGCCACGTCGACCTGATCCCACATGTGCCTGACGATCACCTCCGACAGGCGCGTACGGCGCTCCGCGGGCCAGCCGGCACCGGCTGCGAACACCCACGCCACGTGCCCGCCGGCCTCATCGAACGACACTGTGTGGTTGTCGAACTCAGTCGCCAGGCCGATGTCATGGAGCATCGACGCCACATACAGCAACTCCGGGTCGAACGTGATGTCTCGCGACGAGCCGTAGGCCGCCGCCCATATGTAGGCGCGCGCCGAATGGTTGAGGAGCGCAGGGGAACAGTAGGCGGAGGCCACTTCGAGGGCTGCGGCGCACGCGGAGGTACTGGGGATCACCAGATCATCGAGTTTCATGCCGCTGATTGTGGCCTCCGGGATCGAACTGCGTGGACTGGACCCGCAGGCTCTCGACCCGCAGTCGCTGTCGACGCACATCCGGGAGCACATCTTCGCCACCATCACCGAGCTGAGCGTGTACGGGTACTGACTAAAAAGTGGGTACTTGTCGGATGGGCTGCGGCGCCGAAGCATGGTGGTCATGACTTCACACGATCTTGTTCCCGTTACCGTCATCGGGCTCGGCGCCATGGGGCGCGCGCTCGCCGGTGCTTTTCTCGATGCCGGGCATCCCACCACTGTCTGGAACCGTTCCGCCGGCAAGGGTGAGGACCTCGTCGCGCGTGGCGCGGTCCTTGCTCAGACCGCCGAAGAGGCCGTGCTGGCAAGTGAGTTGACCGTCGTGTGTGTTGTGGATTACGACGCCTCGCAAGCCATCCTTGAGCCGCTGGGTGACGTCCTCGCCGACCGCGTGCTCGTCAACCTCACCTCCGACTCGCCGGAGCGGGCCCGTACGGCCGCCGCCTGGGCGGACGCGCACGGCGTCGCGTATCTGGACGGCGCCGTGATGGTGCCGACCTCGCTCGTCGGCGGGCCGGAGGCGCTCATCCTCTATGCCGGGTCGCGGCCGGCTTTCGAGAAGTACGAGAGTGCCCTGAAGGCGCTGGCCGGCAACGCCGCCTACCTGGGTGAGGACCACGCCCTTGCCGCCGCCTACGACCTGTCGATGCTCGACTTCTTCTACGCGAGCATGTCCGGGCTCGTGCACGCCTTCGCCCTGGCGCGCGAGGACAACGTGGCGGCCCAGGCCCTCGCGCCGTATCTGAACACCATCACTGCCATCCTGCCGCCCATCGCCGCCGAGATGGCGTCCGCCATTGACGCGGGCCAATACGACGGAGACGAGGCCAACCTGAGCATGATGACCGCGAGCGTCGACCACCTTCTGCACATGTCGCGGGACCGCGGCCTCGACACGGGTCAGCTGGAGGCGATCAAGTCCGTCGCCGACCGTGCGATCGCCAAGGGGTACGGGGCCGACGGCTGGGCGAGCACGTTCGAGGTGCTCAAGCTCAAGGGCTGACGTCCTTGCCTTGACGTCGGCGTCAAGGATTACCGTCGGGGCATGCGAATCGGCGAGCTGGCGCAGCGCGCGGGGACGACCACCCGCGCACTGCGCTACTACGAGTCCCGCGGGCTCCTCCCCGCCCGGCGCGCGGTCAACGGCTACCGCACGTACGACGAGGAGGACCTGCGGCTCCTCCAGCAGATCCGGACCCTTCAGGACTTCGGGTTCGACCTGGAGGAGACCCGCCCCTTTGTGGACTGCCTGCGGGCCGGCCATCCGGCGGGGGACTCCTGTCCGGCCTCGCTCGACGTGTACCGGCGCAAGCTGGCCGAACTCGACGTGCTGATCGGTCGGTTGGACGCCGTACGCACGGAGGTCGGCGCCCAGCTCGCCCGTGCGGAGCTCGAAGCGGGAGCGGCAATACCCGGTGGTCCCGAGCCGCGCTGTGAACTGACGGATTGACGGACTGAGGAGACATTGATGGTGCGAGCAGTGGGTGTGGACGCGGTCACGGACGCGACCTTCGACGATGAGGTCCTGAAGGCCGGTCTTCCTGTTCTTGTGGAGTTCACGGCCGACTGGTGCGGGTCGTGCCGACAGCTCGCGCCCGTACTCAGCGACGTGGCCCGGGAGGAAGCCGACCGGGTCAAGGTCGTTCAGCTGGATGTGGACTTCAATCCCGAGACGACGCTCCGGTACGGCGTGCTGTCGATGCCGACGCTCATCGTCTTCCGTGACGGTGAGCCGGTGAAGCAGATGGTCGGCGCCCGGCCCAAGCGAAAGCTGCTCCTGGAGCTGGCGGACGCGTAGCCGAGCGACAAGCTGCCACAGGCAAAAGAAATACCCCGGGGAATTGACACCCGGGGTATTTCTCTGCGTATATTGAGCGTTTCCGTGACTTCGTATAAATTGGGTCACAGAGGTGCCGTGTGAACACAGCGTAGCTTGTTGGGAGCTGAATTGTCAACCGAGGAATTTCAGAAAGAGCAGGAATTCATCACCGGTCTCTACGCGCGCCTCGATGACCTGCGTGAAGAGGCCGAGTTCGCCGTGCAGTCCGCGTTGACGCAGGTGAGGACCGGCCAGCAGGCGAAGCTGGAGCGGGATGTGCTGGTGGCCGAGCAGTCCGGGCTGCTCGCCGCATTCAATGCGGGAGAGAGCGGGCTCTGCTTCGGACGGCTCGACTTCCAGGACGGACGCCAATACCACATGGGGCGTATCGGAATCCGGCAGAACGACGCCGAGCGCACGCCACTCGTCGTCGACTGGCGGGCCGACATTGCCCGGCCCTTCTATCTCGCGACCGGTTATTCCCCGATGGGCCTGCGCCGCCGGCGCCACATCACCACCGAAGGCCGCACCGTCACCGCTCTGCACGACGAAATCCTCGACCTCACCGACACCACCCGCACCGGCTACGAGGGCTCCGCCGCCGACACCGTGCTGCTCGCCGCGCTGGACGCGGCGCGCTCCGGACGGATGCACGACATCGTGCAGACCATCCAGGCCGAGCAGGACCGCATCATCCGCGCCTCGCCCCAGGGAGTCCTTGTAGTCGAGGGCGGCCCCGGCACCGGAAAGACCGTCGTTGCCCTGCATCGCGCGGCGTATCTGCTGTACGCCTACCGTGAGCTGCTCGCCCGTCGCGGTGTGCTGATCGTCGGGCCGAATCCCGCCTTTCTCGCCTACATCGGCGAAGTGCTGCCCTCGCTCGGCGAGACCGGGGTCCTGCTCGCGACCGTGGGCGAGCTCTTCCCCGGCGTCGCCGCCACCGGTACTGATACTCCCGCTGCCGCCGAGGTCAAGGGCCGCGTCGCGATGGCGGACGCCCTCGCCCGTTTCGTACGGGGCCGGCAGACCGTGCCCCACCCGGGCATCGAGATCGCGCACGACGACGGCACGCTGGTGCTGGACCGGGCGATGGCGGAGGACGCCCGGGCAGCCGCCCGCCAGACCCTCCTGCCGCACAACCTCGCCCGTCCCCA
Source organism: Streptomyces sp. ISL-96 (assembly GCF_018614035.1). Classification (GTDB taxonomy): domain Bacteria; phylum Actinomycetota; class Actinomycetes; order Streptomycetales; family Streptomycetaceae; genus Streptomyces. The sequence continues at coordinate 217,274 of NZ_JAGGPA010000005.1, read as the reverse complement.
CTTCGCCTTCCGGATCATCGACGCGCTCACCGACCAGCTGGCCGACCGGATTGGATTCGACCCGTACGGCGGCCCCAACTTCCTCGGCCCCGACGACATCGCCCAGCTCGGCAAGGCCATCGCGCTCAGCGACGAGGTGCACGCGGCCATCGACTCGCTGTGGCCGCCGCTCACCCCGCAGCAGCTGGTCGCCGACTTCCTCGTCGATCCCGTTCATCTGCCCGACGTTGATGCCGAGTTGATCCGGCGCGACGGCGGCGAGTGGACGCCCGCCGACGTGCCGCTCCTCGACGAGGCCGCCGAACTTCTCGGCGAGGACGACTCGGCCGCGCGGGCGGCCGAGGAGGCCGAGCGGCAGCAGCGCATCGCGTACGCCCAGGGCGTGCTGGACGTCGCGTACGCCTCCCGAAGCTACGAGTTCGAGGACAAGGAGGACATCGACAAGGACGCGTCCGAGATCCTGGGCGCGCAGGACATCGTCGACGCCGAGCGGATGGCCGATCGCCACGAGGAGGCCGACCACCGCAGCGCCGCCGAACGGGCCGCCGCCGACCGCACCTGGGCCTTCGGTCACATCATCGTCGACGAGGCGCAGGAGCTGTCCGCCATGACCTGGCGGCTGCTGATGCGCCGCTGCCCGACGCGCTCCATGACGCTCGTCGGCGACCCGGCCCAGACCGGGGACGCGGCGGGCTGCGACTCCTGGCAGCAGATCCTCGACCCGTACGTCGGGAGCCGGTGGCAGCACACCCGGCTCGGCGTGAACTACCGTACGCCCGCCGAGATCATGGAGGTCGCGGCCGGTGTACGGCGGGCCGAGGACCCGGCCTTCGAGCCGCCGGGCTCGGTCCGCTCCACCGGTGTACGCCCCCGTGCGCGCGCCACCGAGCCGGACGACCTCGCCCGTACCGTCGCCGAAACGGTGGCGGACGAGGCACCGGCGGAGACGGAAGAGGGACGGCTCGCCGTCGTCGTGCCGCGCGAGCTGCACCCGGCACTGGCCGCCGCCCTCCCCGACGCCGCGCACGGCCGCGCACCCGACCTCACCAGGGCCGTCGTGCTCCTCGACCCCCGGCAGGCGAAGGGCCTGGAGTTCGACACGGTGGTCGTCGTCGAGCCGGGACGGATCCTCGCCGGGTCGCCGCGCGGCGCCAACGACCTGTACGTGGCCCTGACCCGGGCCACGCAGCGCCTCACCGTCGTACACACGGGAGCCCTTCCCGAATGCCTCCGGGAAGGGCTCGCGCAGGGACGGACAGCGGACAAGGGGATCAGGCCGGCTTGAACCACACCGTCGCCAGCGGCGGCAGTGTCAGCTCCAGGCTCGGCCGGCCCCCGTGCGCCCCGCCCGGCTCCGGCTTGAGCGGTTCCGTATTGCGTACGTCGCTGCCGCCGTACCGGGCCGCGTCCGTGTTCAGGACCTCCGTCCAGGCCGGGATGAGGTCCGGGACGCAGAGCCGGTAACCGTGCCGTACGACCGGCGAGAAGTTGGAGACCGCCAGCAGCGGGCCGCTCTTCGCGTCGAAGCGCAGGAACGCGAAGACATTGTCCTCGGCGGCGTCGCCCAGCACCCACGAGAAACCGTCGGGGACCGTGTCCAGCTCCCAGAGGGCCGGCGTGGCGACGTACAGCTGATTGAGGTCGCGGACCAGGTCACGTACGCCCCGGTGGTCCGGCTCCGCCGAGTACGCCGGGTCCAGCAGCCACCAGTCGGGGCCGTGCCCCTCCGACCACTCCGCCCCCTGGGCGAACTCCTGCCCCATGAAGAGGAGCTGCTTGCCGGGGTGCGCCCACATGTAGCCGAGGTACGCGCGGTGGTTGGCGCGCTGCTGCCACCAGTCGCCCGGCATCTTGCTCACCAGGGCCTGCTTGCCGTGCACGACCTCGTCGTGGGAGATGGGCAGCACGTAGTTCTCGCTGTACGCGTACACCATCGAGAACGTCATCTCGTTGTGGTGGTACTTGCGGTGCACGGGCTCCTTGCTGATGTACACGAGCGAGTCGTGCATCCAGCCCATGTTCCACTTCAGGCCGAAGCCGAGGCCGCCGCTGTCGGTCGGGCGGGTCACGCCGTCCCACGCGGTGGACTCCTCCGCGATCGTCACGACGCCGGGGTTGCGGCGGTAGACGGTCGCGTTCATCTCCTGGAGGAAGGAGACGGCGTCCGGGTTGTCGCGCCCGCCGAACTCGTTCGGCGCCCACTCGCCGTCCTCGCGCGAGTAGTCGAGGTAGAGCATCGAGGCGACCGCGTCGACGCGCAGCCCGTCGATGTGGAACTCCTCGCACCAGTACGTGGCGTTCGCGACCAGGAAGTTACGCACCTCCGGGCGCCCGTAGTCGAATTCGAGCGTGCCCCAGTCGGGGTGCTCGGCGCGCCGCCAGTCCTCGTGCTCGTACAGGTTCGGGCCGTCGAACCGCGCCAGCGCCCAGTCGTCCTTCGGGAAGTGGGCCGGGACCCAGTCCATGATGACGCCGATGCCGGCCCGGTGCAGCGCGTCGACCAGGTAGCGGAAGTCGTCGGGCGTGCCCATGCGGGCGGTCGGGGCGTACAGGCCGGTGACCTGGTAGCCCCACGAACCGCCGAAGGGGTGCTCGGCGACCGGCATCAGCTCGACGTGGGTGAAGCCGAGGTCGGCGACGTAGGCGGGGAGCTGTTCGGCCAGCTCGCGGTAGCTCAGGCCGGGGCGCCAGGATGCGAGATGTACTTCGTAGACCGAGAAGGGCGCCTTGTGGATGGGGCGGTCGGCGCGGTGCGCCATCCACTCCTGGTCGTGCCAGGTGTGGTGCGAGGCGGTGACGATCGACGCGTTCGCGGGCGGGCACTCGGTGCGGCGGGCCATCGGGTCGGCGCGCATCGTGTGGCTGCCGTCGGGACGCATGATCTCGAACTTGTAGAGCGCGCCCTCGCCGACGCCGGGCACGAACAGCTCCCAGATCCCGGACGAGCCGAGGGAGCGCATCGGGAACCCGGTGCCGTTCCAGTAGTTGAAGTCGCCGCTGACGCGCACGCCGCGGGCGTTCGGCGCCCAGACGGTGAAGCGGGTGCCGGTGACGCCCTGGTGGACCATCGGCTGCGCGCCGAGCGCCTGCCACAGCTCTTCGTGGCGGCCCTCGCCGATGAGGTAGAGGTCGAGCTCGCCGAGGGCGGGGAGGAAGCGGTACGGGTCCTGGGCCTCGTGCTCGATGCCGTCGTACGTGACGAGCAGGGTGTACTCCGGCGGTACGGCGTCCAGGGGCAGTACGCCGGAGAAGAGGCCGTCGCCGTCGTCGTGGAGTTGCGTACGGTGGCCGTCGGCCAGGACGGTGACGGCCTGGGCGAAGGGGCGCAGCGCGCGGAAGACGACGCCGGTGGGTGCGTTTGTTTCCTGGAACGGGTGGGCGCCGAGGAGGCCGTGCGGGTCGTGGTGGCCGCCTGACAGGAGCCGGTCCCGGTCACTGCCTTCGAGGGCGCCCGGCCGCCGCTTCTTGGGCGTGGGGGGCTTCGCGGGCGTGTCGCTCTCGGCGTCCTGCACGGCCTTCGGCGCGGAGTCCGGCGGTCCTTCCACCGGCTTCGGGGCCCGGCGCGGCTTGGCGGTCTTGGCCGGCTGCGCCTTCGAACGGCCGCGCGCGCCGGTGCCCGGTCCGCGCCCGGTTTCGGCGTCCTGGGCGGCCTTGGGCGCGGAGTCCGGCGGTCCTTCCGCCGGCTGCGGGGCCTGCGGCGACTTGGCGGCCTTGGCCGGCTTCGGGGCCGTGGCGCGCTTGGCGCGCTTGCGGGGCGGGGTGGGCGGATTGGACGGTGCGGGCTGCTCGGCGTCGGGGGACTTGCGGGACGGTGGACGGGGGGTCACGGGTGCGGCCTCCTCGGGAGGATCCGGTCGGGTGCGGTGGACGGGGTCGGGGTTGCTGAATCGCGCCGCGCGAAGGCGGAGGTGCGGGGGCACGGCGGGCCCGCCGCGCGCCGGAGCCACAGGCGGGCCCGGCCGCGCCCGGCCAACTGGGTCGCGCGCATTTTCAGCGGAAGGAAAGGATCCGCCGGCCACGCCCTGGGCATGCGCTGGGTCATGGTGTGGGTCCTGGGGTGCGGTCGGTGGCCGGGGCCGGGCTGCTGTTTCTCGGTGAGCCCAGCGGTGGGGAAGTGGACGAGGCCAGGCGGTGGATGGCCGCCAGGGGGACCGGGAGCCAGTCCGGGCGGTGCCTGGCCTCGTAGAGGACCTCGTACACCGCCTTGTCCGTCTCGTACGCCCGGAGTAGCTCCGGTTCCTCGCGCGGGTCCGTGCCGGAGGCCTTCGCGTAACCCGCGCAGAACGCGTCGCGGCACCGCGTCGCCCACTCCGCGTTCCACGGCTGGTGGGAGCGGGCGGCGTAGTCGAAGGAACGCAGCATGCCCGCCACGTCACGTACGACCGGCTGCGGGCGGCGCCGTTCCGTGAGCGGGCGCGACGGCTCGCCCTCGAAGTCGATCACCGACCATTCGCCGCCCGGTGCGCGCAGCGTCTGACCCAGGTGCAGGTCGCCGTGGACGCGTTGGGCCGGCCACGCCCTCCCCGCCCGCCCCCGCGCCGCGAACGCGTCGAAGGCGGTGCGCAGCGCCGGAACGTACGGGACCAGCGCCGGCACCGCCTGCGCCGCCGCGTCGAGGCGTTCGGTCATCGCCGCGGCCAGCAGTTCCGTCTGCTGCCGGCGCAGGGTGACGGTGGGCAGGGCGCCGGCCAGCGCCGTGTGCACCTCGGCGGTGGCCCGGCCCAGGGCCTGGGCGTCGGCGGTGAAGTCGTTGCCGACGGCGAGGGCCCGCAGCGCACGCTGCCAGCCGTCCTCCGAGCCGCGCAGGAAGGGCTGGAGGACCCCGAGGGTGTACGGCTCGTAGGGATCGTCGGCGTTGTCGGCCTCGTACCAGGCGACCGGCGCCGGCACCCGGTCGCAGCCCTTGTGGGCCAGCGCGAGCGGCAGCTCCAGATCGGGGTTGGAGCCGGGGCTGACCCGGCGGAACACCTTGAGGATGAACGAATCTCCATAGACGAGGGAGGAGTTGGACTGTTCGGCGCCCAGCGGCCTGGGAGTGAGGCCGGGCGGGATTTCCACCGACGGATCGCGCTCGAAGCGCAGCGCCCCCGGTGCGCCCGTGTTGCGCAATCGTTCCAGCAGCAGGCCGGCCAGGCGCGGGTCGAGCAGTGCGTCGTAGACCGTGAGGCCGGCCAGCGGCCCCTCCTGGACGTGCCCGATCAGGGCCTGCGCCAGGCGCGGCGGCAGCGCGGACCGTACACCGAGCAGCAGTTGATAGCAGTCGGCGACCGGCGGCGCCGGTGGGCCGTGGGTGGGCCCGGCGGGCTGCTGGACGCTCACCAGCAGATGCAGCAGGCCCGGAGCGCCCGAGGCCCCCGCGCCGGAGCCGCCCCTGGCGGGCAGCAGTTCCGTGGCGGCGACGAGCGAGAATCCTGTGACCGGGCGTCCCTTGCCCGCGAACCACCGCTGCCTGGGCAGCCATTCGTGCAGCAGCGGCGCCAGCGAGGGGAGCAGCGCCGGTGGAGGGGCTGGAGGAGTGGCGCGGCGGGCGGCCGTACTCCGGATGGATGCAGCCTCCGACATGGCATCGCGTCCTTTCCCCGGGCACACCACAGGATGCGCAGAGTGTCCCGGATTGCGACCGTAGCTGTCCGGGCGGTGCGTGGGGTTCTCCCCGCAGCCGAAACGCGGGAAGTGTCGGGTCGGGGATCGTCCGTACGGACCCGATATGAGGGGGAGAGTGCCCAGGGCGGGGCGGTGGAAACCGCCCCGCACCGGACGGCACTTCAGACGCGCTTGGCCGGCAGGGGCGCCGGGTCCTTGCGCAGCCGGAACCAATAGAAGCCGTGACCTGCGAGGGTCAGCAGATACGGCCATTCGCCGATGGCCGGGAAGCGCACCCCGCCGATCAGCTCGACCGGATGCCGTCCGTTGAAGGTCTGGAGATCCAGTTCCGTCGGCTGCGGGAAGCGCGAGAAGTTGTGGACGCACAGCACCAGGTCGTCCTTGTACTCGCGCAGGAATGCGATGACCGCAGGGTTGGTCGACGGCAGCTCCGTGTACGAGCCGAGTCCGAAGGCGTGGTTCTGCTTGCGGATCTCGATCATCCGCCGGGTCCAGTGCAGCAGCGAGGAGGGCGAGGTCATCGCCGCTTCGACGTTGGTGACCTGGTACCCGTAGACCGGGTCCATGATCGTGGGGAGGAACAGCCGTCCCGGGTCACAGGACGAGAAGCCGGCGTTGCGGTCGGGCGTCCACTGCATGGGTGTGCGTACGGCGTCCCGGTCGCCCAGCCAGATGTTGTCGCCCATCCCGATCTCGTCGCCGTAGTAGAGGATCGGCGATCCGGGGAGGGACAGGAGCAGAGCCGTGAACAGCTCGATCTGGTTGCGGTCGTTGTCGAGGAGGGGAGCCAGCCGCCGCCGGATGCCGATGTTGGCGCGCATCCGCGGGTCCTTGGCGTACTCCGCGTACATGTAGTCGCGCTCTTCGTCCGTGACCATTTCGAGGGTCAGCTCGTCGTGGTTGCGCAGGAAGATGCCCCACTGGCAGTTGGACGGGATGGCCGGGGTCTTGGCCAGGACTTCCGACACCGGGTAGCGGGATTCACGGCGTACGGCCATGAAGATGCGGGGCATGACGGGGAAGTGGAATGCCATGTGGCACTCGTCACCGCCCTTCTTGAAGTCGCCGAAGTAGTCGACGACGTCTTCCGGCCACTGGTTGGCCTCGGCGAGGATCACGGTGTCGGGGTACGACGCGTCGATCTCGGTCCGTACCCGCTTCAGGAACTCGTGGGTACGGGGAAGGTTCTCGCAGTTCGTGCCCTCCTCCTGGTAGAGGTAGGGGACGGCGTCGAGGCGGAAGCCGTCGATGCCCAGATCCAGCCAGAAGCGCAGGGCCGAGATCATTTCTTCCTGCACGGCCGGGTTCTCGTAGTTGAGATCCGGCTGGTGGGAGAAGAAGCGGTGCCAGAAGTACTGCTTGCGGACCGGGTCGAAGGTCCAGTTGGACGTCTCCGTGTCGACGAAGATGATCCGGGCGTCCTGGTACTGCTTGTCGTCGTCGGCCCAGACGTAGTAGTCGCCGTAGGGCCCGGTGGGATCCGCCCGGGACTCCTGGAACCACGGATGCTGGTCGCTCGTGTGGTTCATGACGAAGTCGATGATGACGCGCATGCCGCGGTGGTGTGCGGCGTCGACGAACTCCACGAAGTCGGCGAGGTCACCGAACTCAGGGAGGACGGACGTGTAGTCGGAGACGTCGTAACCGCCGTCGCGCAGCGGGGACTTGAAGAACGGCGGCAGCCAGAGGCAGTCGACACCGAGCCACTGGAGGTAGTCCAGCTTGGCGGTGATGCCCTTGAGGTCACCGACGCCGTCTCCATTGCTGTCCTGGAAGGAGCGGACGAGCACCTCGTAGAACACGGCGCGTTTGAACCACTCCGGATCGCGGTCCTTGGCGGGAGTGTCCTCGAAAGTGTCGTGGACGGGCTCGTTGACGATCATGATGTGGGTGACCCTCCGATCGGCGGGGACGGTCGCAGGACGACGATGTGCGCGGGCGTACGGCCCGGCTCGAGGCGCACATAGTTGGCCCTGCCCCAGTGGTAGGTCTCGCCGGTGAGCTCGTCGCGCACCGGGACGGAATCGGACCATTCGAGGCCGAGTTCCGGCATGTCCAACGAAACCGTGGCCTCCTGGGTGTGGTGCGGGTCGAGGTTGACGACCACCACAACGATGTTCGAACCCGAACGCTTCGAGTACGCGATGACGGAGTCGTTGTCGGCATGGTGGAAGTGCAGGTCACGGAGTTGCTGGAGCGCCGGATGGCGGCGGCGCACGCGGTTGAGAGTGGTGATCAGCGGGGCGATCGAGCGGCCCTCGCGCTCGGCCGACTCCCAGTCGCGCGGCCGCAGTTGGTACTTCTCCGAGTCGAGGTACTCCTCGCTGCCCGGCTTGGCGGGCGTGTTCTCGCACAGCTCGTAGCCCGCGTACACGCCCCAGGACGGCGCCAGCGTGGCGGCGAGCACGGCGCGTACCTCGAAGGCGGGACGGCCGCCCTGCTGGAGGTAGGCGGGCAGGATGTCCGGGGTGTTCACGAAGAAGTTCGGGCGCATGTAGGAAGCGGCGTCGCCGGTGAGCTCCGTGAGGTACTCGGTCAGTTCGTGCTTGGTGTTGCGCCAGGTGAAGTACGTGTACGACTGCTGGAAGCCGATCGCGCCGAGGGTGTGCATCATCGCGGGGCGGGTGAAGGCCTCGGCGAGGAAGATGACGTCGGGGTCGGTGCGGTTGATGTCCGCGATGACCTTCTCCCAGAAGACGACCGGCTTGGTGTGCGGGTTGTCGACGCGGAAGATCCGTACCCCGTGATCCATCCACAGCCGCAGCACTCTGAGCGTTTCCTTGACCAGGCCCGGCATGTCGGCGTCGAACGCGATCGGGTAGATGTCCTGGTACTTCTTCGGCGGGTTCTCGGCGTACGCGATCGAGCCGTCGGCGCGGTGGTGGAACCACTCGGGGTGCTCGGTGACCCACGGGTGGTCCGGCGAGCACTGCAGCGCGAAGTCCAGCGCGATCTCCATGCGCAGGTCGTGGGCGCGCGCGACGAAGGCGTCGAAGTCCTTGAACGTACCGAGGTCGGGGTGGATCGCGTCGTGGCCGCCGGCCGCCGAGCCGATCGCCCACGGCACACCGACGTCCTTGGCGGACGCCGACAGCGTGTTGTTGGGGCCCTTGCGATGGGTGGTGCCGATGGGGTGGATGGGCGGCAGGTACACCACGTCGAAGCCCATCGCGGCGACGGCGGGCAGCCGCTCGGCGGCCGTCTTGAACGTTCCGCCCTTCTGCCGCCCCCTCTTGTCGGTACGAACGCCCTCCGAACGCGGGAAGAACTCGTACCAGCTGCCGTACAGCGCACGCTCACGCTCGACCAGCAGCGGCATCTCGGGCGACGAGGTGACCAGCTCGCGCAGCGGGTGGCGGCCGAGTGCGGCCTCCGCTTCCGGGTCGAGCGCGGCGGCCAGCCGGACGGCCGGGGGCCTCTTGGTGTCGCGCAGCGCGTCGACGGCGGCCAGGACGGCCTCGCGGCCGTCCTTCTTCGGTACGCCGGACGCGGCGCGCTCGTACAGCTCCGCACCCTCCGCGAGTACGAGTTCGGTGTCCTGGCCCGCCGGGATCTTGATCCGGGCGCTGTGGCGCCAGGTGGCCACGGGGTCCGACCAGGCCTCCACGGCGTACGTCCACTGCCCCTCGGCGAGAGGCGTCACGCGCGCCCCCCACCGGTCGGTGCCCGGCGCGAGCTCGCGCATCGGGGTCCAGGGGCCCTCCCGGCCCGCCGGGTCACGCAGGACGACATTGGCGGCGACGGCGTCGTGGCCCTCGCGGAAGACGGTGGCGGTGACTTCGAACGTCTCACCGGCCACCGCCTTCGCCGGCCTTCTGCCGCAGTCGACGGCGGGACGTACGTCCAGGACAGGGATGCGACCGATCATTGGCTCACCTGGGGGCTGTGCGGCCGCGGAGGAGAGCGGCTCGCGTTCGGGGGCTTTCTTGGGGTCTGTCCTTTTTATCTGCTCCGTTGGCGACTGGCGGGGTGCGGGCATCACCGCTCCTGTCCACGTTCACTCGGGTGGACCGACTTGGACGGACTTGGGACGCGTGGGGGGTGCGTAACGTGCGTACCGGAGGAGCCTTCCCTCGTACGTCGGGTGCGCAATCCGGGGCTTTGTTAACTACTGCCGCGTAACGGTGGCTAAAAAAATTGGGCCCGGGCGCCATGCGAAACGGCCCCGCCTTTCGGGCGGGGCCGTCCGTTTTCCGGTGTGCGTGGTGCCGCTGGATCAGTTGTTCACCTGGAGCAGGCGGTTCGGCGTGGCGAGACCCGCGCCGGTGACCTTGCCCTGGACCGCCTTCGCGGTCAGCGCCGTGCTCACGGCCGCCGGGGTCGCCGACGCGTGGTCGGCCAGATACAGCGCCGCCGCGCCCGCCACGTGCGGGGTCGCCATGGACGTACCGGATATGGTCTTTGTCGCCGTGTCCCCCGTGCTCCAGGTGGACGAGATCGCCACACCGGGAGCGAACAGGTCGAGGCCCGGGCCCCAGTTCGAGAAGCCCGCGCGCGCGTCATTGACGTCGGTCGCGCCGACCGTGACCGCTTCCGCGACGCGGGCGGGCGAGTACAGGTTCGCCGGCAGCCCGTCGTTGCCCGCCGCGACCGCGTACGTGACGCCGGACGCGATCGAGTTGCGTACGGCCGCGTCCAGCTGGGTGTTGGCGTAGCCGCCGAGGCTCATGTTCGCCACGGCGGGCTTCCTGGCGTTCTTGGTGACCCAGTCGATGCCCGCGATCACCTGGGCCGTCGTACCCGAGCCCGCGTTGTCGAGCACGCGTACGCCGACGACCTCGGCCTTCTTCGCGACGCCGTACTGCGCGCCCGCGACGGTGCCGGCCACGTGTGTGCCGTGCCCGTTGCCGTCCTGGGCGATGGCGTCGTTCTCGACGAAGTCCCAGCCGCTGCTCGCCCGGCCGCCGAAGTCCTGGTGGGACGTGCGGATGCCGGTGTCGATGACGTACACCTTCACGCCGCCGCCGGCGCTGTCGGGATAGGTGTACGACTTGTTCAGGGGGAGGCCGGGCTGGTCGAGCCGGTCCAGGCCCCAGGTCGGGTTCGTCTGGGTTTGGTCCAGCGACACCATGGTGTCCTGGACCACGGAGGCGACGTCCGGATCGGCTGCGAGGCGCTTGGCCTGCGCCTCGGTCGCTCTCACCGCGTAACCGTTGAGCGCGGTGCTGTACGTGTGGCGGATGTCCGCCCCGTACCGCTCCGCGAGGTCGCTGCCGGCCTCGGACGGAGCCAGGATTCCGCCCGAGCCCGTCTTCAGCGTGACGATGTAACTGTTGCCGACCGAGCCGGGTGAACCGGCTCCCAGTATTCGCCCCTCGGCGGGAGCGGCCTGCGCGGGCAGCGTGATGGCCGAAAGAACCGCTGCCGTGGTGACAGCGGTGACGGCCCCCGCAAGACGCGGGCGAGTATTTCGCGTTTGTGCCATGTGCTGAGACGCCTCCTCAACTTGGCGCACGTACTGCGGAGTTGGCCCGGCCCTCGCTGCCGGTCCCTCGTGCTGCTGCCACAGACGAAGCCTGTGGGAAGCCTCTCGTGCGCTGTGAAGCACTACAAGACCGCACGTGGGGGCGGAATTGGCCATATCGCCGGTGAGGGCATTGAGGAGGTGATCACTCAGGTCGTTCGCAGGTCGTCCAGAACGAGGAGACCCCGGACCGGAAGACTTCGGGCTAGGAGGCCGCGGCCACGTCGTCCGACCAGATCTGCCACGGCTGCCTGGCCACCCACTCGTCCACCGGCGCCGGCTTCACGGACAGCGCCTCGGCGGAGCTGCCGTCGTCGCCGGCCATCAGCTCGGGGCCCGCGCCGCTCGCCATGTAGTGGTAGATGCCCGCCACACCGGCCGCACCCTCGGGGCCGATGACCTTCGCCAGCCCCTCCTCGAAGACGTGCGGCGGGAGCGCCACGTAGTGCACGTCCCGGCCGAGGCCCTGCGCGAACGCGTCCGCGAGCTCGTCGCCGGTCAGGCTCTGCGAGCCGCCGATGTCCAGCGTGCGGCCGGCGACACCGTCCACGGTCAGCGCCGCGTACACCGCCTCGGCGAGATCCCGGTGGGAGATCCAGGCGGTCCTGATGTCGGCGGGCAGCGGGTAGGCGAGTACGCCGTCCCTCGCCAGCGCCGGGCCGTTCCACGGGCTGAAGAGGTTGTCGAGGTAGACCGGCGGCCGCACCACGACCAGCTCCACCCCGCTCCCGCGCAGGCTCTCCCGCAGCACCGTCTCGGCGAGCCGCCGGGTCTCGAAGGCCGCCACATTGGTGGAGGCCTCGGGGACGCGTGTGTTGGCGTTGTAGACGACCCTGCGCACTCCGGCCCCACGCGCGGCGTCCGCGATGTTCTGCGCGTACGTCCGGACTGTCTCGGTGTCGTACACCAGCGGCATCACGACCGAGGCGTGTGTGGCGCCCTCGAAGAGGTGGCGTACGTCGTCCGGGTTCGCGAGGTCGCCGGCGATGAAAGCGGCTCCGTCGAGCTCGGGGCGTTCGCTGTCGGGCTTGCGGGTCAGTGTGCGGACGCGGTGGTTCCGCTCGGCCAGCAGACGGGCCACCGCGCCACCCTGGAAGCCGGTCGCCCCCACGACCGCGACGCGCATCGAAATCTGATCGGACATGAGTGTGTAGAGCCCTTCGATAGGGTGAGGCTGTTGCCGTGAACGGCCTTTCCAGGCTGACGGTGGGGGCTTCGGCCGATCAATTAACAAACCGGGGCGAGGGTTGAGGGATCGTCCAATGGACGGCATGGAACGTGCAGGCCACGATGGTGAAGACCTGCTCAGCGAGCTGCTGAAGCCCTTGCGTCTCACCGGCGTTTTCGACAGCCGATGGCATGTGAACGCCCCGTGGGCGATCGAGGGCGACGCCGAGCAGAGTTGCGCCGTACTCCACTACATCGTCGAGGGCGGCTGCTGGATCAGCGGTGAGGGCCAGACCCCTCTCGAACTGGACGCCGGCGACCTCGCCGTCTTCCCGACCGGGACCGCGCACCGGCTCTCCGACCGGCCGGACCGGCAGGGTGTGCCGCTGCGGGCCGTGCTTCCCGAGCGGCAGCCCGGTACGTCCGGCGAGATCAGGATCGAGGGCAGCGGGCCCGCGAGCCGGCTGCTGTGCGCCGGGTTGCACTACGACGCGAGCGCCGCCACCGGCCTGTACAAGGCGCTGCCGTGGGCCCTGGTCCTCGACGGCCCGCAGGTCGCCGCCGAGCCGCTGCTCCGGGACACGTTGCGCCTGCTGGCGGCCCCGGACCGGCCCGTCGGGCCGGGCGACCGGCTCATTACGCTACGCGCGTTCGAAATGGCGCTGGTGCTGGCGCTGCGGCCGCTCCTGCGGGATCTGGCGGACAATCCGGCCGCGCTGCCGGTACTTCGCCACCCCGGCATCAGCAGGGCCATGGTGATCATCGCGACCCGGTTCGCGGAGCCGTGGACGATCGAGTCCCTGGCCAAGGAGGTCGGCATGTCGAGGTCGGCCTTCACCGCCGCCTTCCGCAGTCTCGTCGGGGACGCGCCGGCACGGCATCTGACGGGGCGGCGGATGCAGGAGGCGGCGCGGTTGCTGGGGGAGACGACGGTGGCGCAGTCGGCGGTGCCGCAGCGGGTCGGTTACCAGAGCGCTGTGGGCTTCCACCTCGCATTCCGTAAATGGTTCGGGACGACGCCTGGGGAATACCGGATCGCTGCGGGCCTGGCGTAGGGCGTGCCGCTGCGCGCCCTACGGCGCTCACCGCGACACTTCCCCGACCCCTAGCGGCCGAGGGCAACAACAAGTACGTGGGTGCGTATAACCCCTTGCCCGAACCGCCCAGTCCGCAGACGTGAAGGCCGGCGTAAACGAGAAGGCCTCCGCGAGGTAGGAACCTCAGCATTCGGCAGGCAGGCCGTTTCCCTAGCCGCCGAGCAGTCAGTTAAATGCGTCTGAGCGCCGTTTGCTGCGACGCATCTCTGCTGCTGAGTTCACAGCGCCGCCCCGAGGCCATTCAGGTTTCGTGGGTGGCGCTCGCTCTCGCTCTTGAAAGGAGACTCGTGACCAGTCCCGACAGCGCATTCCTCACCCGCGCGTCCGAGGCCGCCTTCGAGCTCGGCGCAGATGGCTACCGCCTGTCCGCAGTGACGATCAGGTCTCGGCATATCGCTTTCACCGACACCGGGACCACACCAGATCCGCCGCTCTACGCAGACGGCGAGCCGCCCCCCGTGCCGGGGCGCGCAGGACGGCGCGAATACGATTGGCAGCCCGCCACCGACGCACCGGCGTGGATGAACATGGCGTGGCTGCTAGAAGACCTGGCCGCCTGGATTGGGCCGATGGCGGAGGAACACGTCACGCTCGTCGGTGTGGAGTCATCGCACCCTCACTGGTGCGATGTGCTGGTTCGCGATGGCGACACGCCGTATCGGGTGCGCATCGCGCTGGCCGGCCGGAGGGACCCGCTGGACTTCCCCGGCATGTATCTGCGCGACCTGTTCTCCGAAGGACGCGCCCGCGACCATCTCGCCCCAGAGACCGAGGAGGGCACGCCCATTGTGGACCTGCGCACGGTGCTCTGAAGCGGTCTTGGACGCACGGCAGTGTCTCGTGACGCAGGGCGTCCGATTCAGGCGTTCGATGCAACAGTGCAGCGCCGCGACGGTACGGAGGAACGGGGCACGGTGGGCGCCTACGCCAACAACACCGGTGGTTCGGGGCCCGGTATGCAGCGCTCAGCTCGGCAGCCGAGCGTTTCTGGTAGTCCTGGTTGCGCCAACGGATGCCTTAACGCGCGAGGCGTCTGCCATGCGCTCAGCGCAGGTCGAGCAGCATCACGTTATGGAGGTCCGCGCCCTCCCACGGCCGTGCCTCGCCGATCTTGCGGTAGCCCCACGTCCGATACGCGGCTGACGCCGCCTTGCTGTCCGGGTGAACGTTGAGCAGCACCCGCTCCGCCTCGACACCGTCGATCAGCGCCTCGTGAAGGCGCCGCGCAACGCCCTGCCCTCGCCACGGTGCGCGTACGGCAAGTTCCATGAGCCCCAATGTCCGGTGCCCGTCCTCGCGGCGCATGTCGGCGGGTACGGGCTCGGTCAGTCGGTCCCACCATTCCGCGTCGGACCCGAGCGAGTGGCCGTATGCCATACCGACCGGCTCACCATCCCCGGTACGGGCCAGGGCGGCGCGAAAGGTGGCTCTGCGTGTCTGGGAGTGGAAGCGCCGGAACGTGGCCGTGACGTCGTCCTCGGTCTCGTTGTACGGCGGTTGTGCGAACGCTTCGGCGTAGACCAGCCTGAACGCGTCCTCGGCACGCTCGGCGGCCGGCCCGTCCATGCGCTCAACGGTGACGGTTCCCTGCTGCGTCATGTGGTGCCCCTTCGGACGGTCTCGTGTACCCGGCCGCCTGCCGTAACTGCGCCAGTCTGCTCACGAACCCGCCTGCCCGCCTTGCGACTTCGGTTTTTCTCTCACCATAGTCCGCCAAAACGTCCGGCCCGCTGTGCCGGCCGATGACGGAACAGCCCCGCAGGGCCCGCCGCGCGCTCGCCGACTGGCCGGTTCATAAGGACCGGTGGACGGGTGTTCATTGCCCGGGCGGGCGCGGCGAGACAGGCTCGGCAGCGGCAGTGCCGTTCCGCATGAGGAGAAATGGTGACGAGGTCCGGTCAGGATTATCTGGAATCGCTGCGAGACGGCCGAGAGGTGTGGCTGGACGGCGAGCGCGTCAAGGACGTCACCCGGCACCCGGCTTTCCGCAACACCGCGGGATCCATCGCCAGTCTCTTCGACCTCGCCCACGACTCGGAGCACTCGTCCGTGCTCACCTCGGACGGTGTGCACCGGGCGTACGCCATCCCGCGATCGTACGAGGACCTGGTCGCCCGGCGCCAGGCGTACAAGGTGTGGGCGGAAGCCAGCTTCGGCTTCCTCGGCCGTACGCCCGACTACATGGCCGGCGGCGCCGCCGGATTCGCCGCGCTCCCGCAGGTCTTCACCACGGAGTCGTTCGACGGAGCGGCGAACGCGCTCGCCTATCACCGGCGGCTCGCCGACGGCGACCTCTATCCGACGTTCACCATCACCAATCCGCAGATCGACCGCACCAAGTCCGCCTCCGAGCAGGAGGAGGACGACCTAGTGGTCCGCGTCGTCGCGGAGCGGGACGGCGGGATCGTCGTACGCGGCGCCAAGATGATCGGCACCGGCGCTGTCTTCGGCAACGAGGTCATCGTCGGGACGATCGAGCCGCTCGCCCCGCAGGACATCGAGCACGCCGTCTGCTTCTCCGTGCCGATCGACACCCCGGGGCTCAAGTTCCTCTCGCGTACGTCGTACGAGGCGCAGGCGCGCAGCGTCTTCGACAACCCGCTCTCCTCCCGGTTCGATGAGAATGACGCCCTGCTCGTCTGCGAAGACGTCTTCGTGCCGTGGGAGAACGTCCTCGCCTACCGCAACGTCGACGCCAGCTTCAAGATGTGGTGGCAGACCCCGGCGTACGTCAACTTCGTGCACCAGGCGGCGACCCGGTTCTGGACGAAGCTGGAATTCCTCACCGGGCTCGCCATCCTCATGACCAAGGCCAACAACACCTACAAACTGCCGCCCGTCACCCAGGCCATCGGCCGGCTGATGGGCAAGGTCGCGCAGGCCAAGGCCTTTGTGCTGGCCGCGGAGGCGTCGTACGAGAACGTCGAGGACGGGCAGGGCGTCAAGCCCGGCAAGGAGATCTCCTTCGCGCAGCGCATCATGGCCGGCGAGCTCTACCCGCAGGCCGTGCAGGAGATCAAGATGCTCGCGGGCGGCGGCGTCATCCAGCTGCCCGCCTCCGCCGAGGACCTGCTGCACCCGGAGCTCGGGCCGCTCGTGAGGAAGTACATCCGCTCGCCCGGACACCCCGCCGAGGACCGGATCAAGCTGCTGAAGCTGGCCTGGGACGCGCTCGGTTCGGAGTTCGCCGGACGGCACGAGCAGTACGAGCGCTTCTATCACGGCGCCCCGCACATCTACCTGATGCAGCAGGCATGGGAGGGCGACACCGGAGCGTGCGAGTCGCTCGCGCAGGCCTGTCTCGACGGCTACACGCTGGGGGCGGGCGGGACGGGCGGCGAGGAGCGCTCGGCGCTGTGAACCGCTCTCCGAAAGCCGCGCTCGCCCTGCTCGCCTCCACCCAGCTGCTGCTCATCATGGACACCGCGATCATCAACGTCGCGCTGCCCTCCATCGGTGAGGATCTGGGCTCGGGCTCGGCGGGACTGTCGTGGGTGGCCAACGCCTATCTCATCACCTTCGGCGGGTTGTTGCTGCTCGGTGGGCGTACCGCCGATCTGCTCGGCCACCGGCGGCTGTTCGTCGCCGGGCTCGGTGTGCTCGCCGCCGCTTCCGCCGTCGGCGGGCTCGCGCAGAGCTCCGGCGCGCTCGTCGCCGCCCGCGCCGTCCAGGGCGTGGGCGCGGCGCTGGCCGCGGCCGCCGCGTTCGCGCTGCTGCTGATCCTGTTCCCGGACGGGCCCGGGCGGCACAAGGCGCTCGGCGCGTTCGCCGCGATGGGCGGGCTCGGCGGCGTACTGGGAACCGTCTTCGGCGGGGTGCTGACCGACCTGCTCGGCTGGCGCTCCACCTTCTGGCTCAATGTGCTCGTCGGGCTGCTGCTCGGCGTACTCGCCCTGCGCCTCCTCGACGGCGGTACGCGCTCCGCCGAGCGCGGCTTCGACCTCGGCGGCGCGCTCACCGCGACCGGCGGGCTCGGGCTGATCGCGTACGCCCTCGTCGGCGCCGGGGATGCGGGCTGGACCAGCGGGCGCACGCTCGCCGCCGGCGGCGCCGGACTGGTGCTGCTCGCCGCCTTCGCCGTACTCGAAGGAAAGATCGCCCGGCCGCTGGTGCCGCCCGCCGTGCTGCGGCGGCCCGCCCTGCGGCTCGCCAATGTGCTGAGCGCGCTCGCCCAGATGGCGCTCTTCCCGATGTTCTTCCTGGTGAGCCTCTACCTCCAGAGCGTGCTCGGTTACTCGCCGCTCGTCGGCGGGCTCGGCCTGCTGCCCCTGTCGATCGTCGTCGTTCTCACCGCGCCCCAGAGCGGGCGCCTCATCGCCAGGCTCGGACTGCGCGCCACGATGATGCTCGGCTTCGGGCTGCTCTTCGCCGGTACGGCCTGGCTGGCCCTCGCGCTCGCCGCCGAAGGCACCTTCTTCACCACCGTCCTGGCCCCGAGCCTCGTGCTCGGCGTCGCCCTGCCGCTGGTCATGGTCACCACCAACGTCGCCGCGACCGCCGACGCGTCGCCCGAGGAGACGGGGCTCGCCTCCGGGCTCATCAACACCAGCCAGCAGTTCGGCTCGGTGCTCGGCCTCGCCGTCCTGGTCGCCGTCGCCACCACCGTCACGGACGCGTCCACCAGCGCCGCCGCCACCGCCGAGACCGCGGGCTTCAGGGCCGCGCTGCTCGTCGGCGCCGTCTTCGCGGGCGTGGCCGCACTCCTCTGCGCGCGGCTGCGCCTCCCCGCGCCGCCCGAGGTCCCCGCGAGCCACGAGCGGGTGGGGGACGCCGTGAAGTAGGGCTCGGGCGGGCGGCGTTGTGAGGCGCCGCCCGCCCGCGCGCGGCACTTGCCGCGCTCCGGCGCGCCACGGCGTGCCGTACGGCACGGGCTGAACCGCCCGGCGTACGGACGCCCGGGCCACAGAGCCGGCACCGCGCGACGGGACGGCCACAAACCGCCGCCGCGATCGATCCGGGGCCGCCACCACGGACCGCACCACCGCACTGCGAACACTTCCGCCGCGCCCACACCGCGGCGGACCCACGCCGTCGGCCGCACCGCATGGCATCCACCGCATCCCATTGCCCGAGGGGGGCATCCCATGACCACGCACCTCACGCATCTCACGCGCGTCCCGGATCTCACGCGCCTGAACAACAACATCGCCGACTTTGTCGCGCCCGGTCTCGACGCACGCAACGAACCGCGTTACCGGATATCCCAGATACGCCAGGCCGACCCACTGGCCGCCGACCCGCTGCTCGCCGCACTGCCCGCGATGAACCGCGACGCCGACGTCGCCGCGCTCACCGTCTCCCTGCGCACCCTGCTGCCGGACGCGGACATGCTCGCCCGATGGAGCGTCGTCGAGTCGCTCGCCGCCATGCGCGACCTCGGCATGATCCTCGGCTCCCTCAAACGGCACGGCACGGAGCCGCTCGCCGTCGTCCCCGAAGCCCTGCCGGTGCTGGAGGCGCTGGGGCGGCGTACCGACATGGTGCCGCGCGACACCGTGCACCACTACACGACGTGGAACCCCACCGGCGTACGCCAGCGCATGTACACGGGTGAGGAGATGGAGGGCAATCTCCAGGACGCCGTCCGCATGGTCTTCCCCAGCCTCGCCGCCTCGCTCGACACCTGCGCCGCGCTGGCCCGCCTCGAACCGCACGATCCGGGGTTCGCAGTCGCCCTCGACCGCACCGCCCAGCACGTCCAGTCCATGGTCGACTCCATCGACTTCACCGTCGCCAACGTCTCGCCGGTCTTCTTCGCGCAGATCCTGCGCCCGTACTTCGAGGAAATCGGCGTCGCGGGCCGCGACTACCTCGGCCCGGCCGCCGCCCAGGTGCCGCTGTGGCTGGTCGACCTGACGCTGTGGCAGTGCGACCACAGCAGCCCGCAGTACGACGGGTTCCTCGCCGAATCGGTGCAGTACAGCCTGCCGGCCTGGCGCGACTTCTACGCCGTCCACAGCGGCGGCACCTCCGCCGTCTCCAAGCTGGCCGCCGCCCTCGACTGGGAGAGCGCGGACCGGGTTTCCCCGCAGGTGGCCGCCTCCGCCGTCTCCCTCGCCCGCGTACTGCGCATCCTCAAGACCTTCCGGGCCCGTCACATCGGCATCGCGCGCAAGGCGTACAGCGAAGAGGTGCGGCTGTACGACGTGGGCTCCGGCGGCGCCCCGATCGAGCTGCTGCGCTCCGTGCTCGACCTGACGCGGGACAACGAGACCCTGGTGCGCCGCACGACCGAGCGGCACCGCGCCCCGGTCGCCTCAAACGTCTGAAGGGCTGCCCACCGATGACCCACATCCTGATCGCCGGCGGCGGCATAGCCGGGCTCACCGCCGCCCTGAGCCTGCACGCGGCCGGCTTCGGCCGGATCACCGTGGTCGAGGCGGCGCGCGAGATCCAGCCGGTCGGCGCCGGGCTGAACATCATGCCCAACGCCGTGCGCGAACTCGACGCGCTCGGGCTCCTCGGCGTACTCGACCGGCAGGCCGTACGCACCCGCGAGCTGCGCTACTACCACTGCTCCGGCGGCCTGATCTCCCGCGAGGCGCGCGGTCTCGAGGCCGGTTACCGCTGGCCCCAGCTGTCCATCCACCGCGGTCATCTGCAACTGGCGCTGGCCGACGCGGTACGCGAGCGGCTGGGCGCGGACGCCATCGTCGGCGGCGTCCGGGTGACCGGGCTGACCACGCTCGCGGACGGCCGCGCGCACGTGGAGCTGGAGCACCGCGACGGCGGGACCCGCGCGCACTCCGCCCTGGAACCCGACGTACTGATCGGCGCCGACGGCATCCGCTCCACCGTCCGCACCGCACTCGACCCGGGCAGCGCCGAGCCGCCGTGGAACGGCATGCTCGTCTGGCGCGGCACCTCGCGCATGGACGCCGATCGGGCCGGTACGTTCATGTTCATCGCGGGCTCCGACCGGCAGAAGGCCGTCGTCTACCCCATGACCGAACCGGACCCGCAGACCGGGGAAGTGCTCGTCAACTGGGCGCTCGCGATGCCTGCCGAGTCCATCGACGACGCCTCGCGCGGTGACTGGAACCGGCCGGTGCCGATCGGCAAATTCCTGCGCCATTACGAGGGCTGGGAGTTCGACGGCGTCAGCGTCCCGGACGTACTACGAGCCGCCGACCGCGCGTTCGAATACCCCATGGTGGACATCGCCCCCCTGGAGCGCTGGACCCACGGCCGTACGACGCTGATCGGCGACGCCGCCCACGCCATGTACCCGATCGGGTCGAACGGCGCGACGCAGTCCATCGTCGACGCCCGCGCCCTCGCCCACGCCATGGCCCGGCACGCCGACCCGGCCGAGGCACTGGCGGCGTACGAGACGGAACGCCGGCCCGCGATGACCGAACTCCAGCGGGCCAACCGGCGGCTCGGCCCCGAGGTCGTCATCAACCTGGCGCACGAGCGGGCGCCCGGCGGATTCACCGACATCGACGAGGTGATCCCGGCCGAGGAACTGGCGGCCATCTCCGCCCGGTACGCGGTGACCGGGGCGTTCGACCCGGTCACCGTCAACCTGGGATCGCCGTACGACGTCGGCGTGCACGCCCTGCGCTGACCCCCGCGCTGACCCCCCGCGCCCGCAGTGCGCCGTGGCTGCGGGGGGAGGCGTGGCACTACCTTCGTCAGGGAAAGGCCGGACACACACCGCCGTGCGTCCGACCCGGTTCGTATGTCCCCTGCGAAGGTGGAACACGTGAAGGCCATTCGTCGATTCACCGTGCGCCCCGTTCTTCCCGAACCCCTACGACCACTCAGCGACCTCGCCCGCAATCTGCGATGGTCCTGGCACACCGAGACCCGCGAGCTGTTCCAAGCCGTGGACCCCGAAGGCTGGGCAGCCGCTGGGGGTGATCCCGTACGGCTGCTCGGGGCCGTACCTGCCGGGCGGCTGGCCGAGCTGGCCCAGGACCGGCGCTTCCTGCGCAGACTTAACGCCGCCGCAGACGACCTGGACGACTATCTGCGCGGCCGCCGGTGGTACCAGTCGCAGTCCGCGACACCGGAACTGCCCGCCGCCGTCGCCTACTTCTCACCCGAATTCGGAGTCACAGCGGCTCTGCCCCAGTACTCGGGCGGCCTCGGCATCCTCGCCGGGGACCACCTGAAGGCCGCCAGTGACCTGGGCGTACCCCTTATCGGGGTGGGCCTCCTCTACCGGCACGGATACTTCCGGCAGAGCCTGTCCAGGGAAGGCTGGCAACAGGAGCACTATCCCCTCCTTGACCCCAACGAACTCCCCGTCTCCCTCCTCCGGGAGCCCGACGGCACGCCGAGTCAGGTTTCCCTCACCCTGCCCGGAGGGCGGTCCCTGCGGGCCCACATCTGGCAGGCGCGCGTCGGGCGCGTACCGCTGCTGATGCTCGACTCGGACGTCGAGGAGAACGCGGCGGGCGAGCGCGATGTCACCGACCGGCTGTACGGCGGCGGCAGCGAGCACCGGCTGCTCCAGGAGATGCTGCTCGGCATCGGCGGGGTGCGGGCGGTCCGCTCGTACTGCCGCCTGACCGGCCACCCGGCCCCCGAGGTGTTCCACACCAACGAGGGGCACGCCGGCTTCCTCGGCCTGGAGCGGATCCGGGAACTGGCCGGCGAAGGGGTGGAATTCGACCCCGCTCTGGAGTCGGTCCGCGCTGGCACCGTCTTTACGACGCACACACCGGTCCCGGCCGGCATCGACCGCTTCGACCGCGAGCTCGTCGCGCGCCACTTCGGGGACTCCGGCGAACTGCCGGGCGTCGACGTCGGGCGCATCCTCCAGCTCGGCATGGAGACGTACCCGGGCGGCGAGCCGAACCTCTTCAACATGGCGGTGATGGGCCTGCGGCTCGCCCAGCGCGCCAACGGCGTCTCCACCCTCCACGGCGCGGTCAGCCGCCAGATGTTCTCGGGGCTGTGGCCCGGCTTCGACCCCGAGGAAGTACCGATCACCTCGGTCACCAACGGCGTCCACGCGCCGACCTGGGTCGCCCCCGAAGTCATGCGCCTCGGGGCGCGGCAGATCGGTGCGGGCCGCGCCGAGGACGCCCTGTCGGTCGGCTCCCTCGGCGGGTCCGACCGGTGGGACAGCGTCGCCGACATCGCCGACGCCGACATCTGGGACCTGCGGCGCACCCTGCGCGAACAGCTGGTCCAGGAGGTACGGGAGCGCCTGCGCGCATCGTGGCGCCAGCGCGGCGCGGGCGACGCCGAGCTCGGCTGGATCGAGGAGGTGCTGGACCCGGACGTCCTGACGATCGGCTTCGCGCGCCGCGTCCCCTCGTACAAACGCCTCACCCTGATGCTGCGCGACCGCGACCGCCTGATGGACATGCTCCTCCACCCCACCAGGCCGGTCCA
This sequence comes from Streptomyces sp. ISL-96, assembly GCF_018614035.1. Classification (GTDB taxonomy): domain Bacteria; phylum Actinomycetota; class Actinomycetes; order Streptomycetales; family Streptomycetaceae; genus Streptomyces. Next base: position 194,591 of record NZ_JAGGPA010000005.1, on the reverse strand, counting down.
GATCGTGGTGGCGGGCAAGGCGCACCCGGCGGACGACGGCGGGAAGCGGCTGGTGCAGGAGCTGGTGCGGTTCGCGGACGACCCGCGCGTACGCCACCGGATCGTCTTCCTGCCCGACTACGGCATGGGCATGGCGAAGAAGCTCTACCCCGGCTGCGACGTCTGGCTGAACAACCCCCTGCGCCCGCTCGAAGCCTGCGGAACGAGCGGCATGAAGGCCGCCCTCAACGGCTGTCTCAATCTGTCGGTGCTCGACGGCTGGTGGGACGAGTGGTTCGAGCCGGACTTCGGCTGGGCGATCCCGACCGCCGACGGCGCGGCGACGGACGAGGACCGCCGGGACGAGCTGGAGGCCAGTGCCCTCTACGAGCTGATCGAGCAGCGCGTCGCGCCGCGCTTCTACGACCGGGGGCGCGGCGGGCTGCCCGACCGATGGATCGAGATGGTCCGTCAGACCTTGGTCAGGCTCGGCCCGAAGGTGCTGGCGGGGCGCATGGTGCGGGAGTACGTCGAGCGGCTGTACGCCCCGGCCGCCGAGGCGCACCGGGCGCTGGTACCGGAGGCGGCCCGCGAGCTGTCGGACTGGAAGGCGAAGGTGCGTGCGGCGTGGCCGCACGTCAGGGTCGACCATGTCGAGGCGCTGGCGGCGACCCCGGTCAACGGCACGGCGGAGCTCGGCTCGACGCTCGGCCTGCGCGTACGCGTGGCGCTCGGCTCCCACCTGACCCCCGACGACGTGGAGGTGCAGGCGGTGGCGGGCCGGGTCGACCCGGACGACGCGATCGGCGAGGCCCAGACCTTCCCGCTGAAACCGGCGGGCGGCCCGGACCTGGAGGGCCGCTGGATGTACGAAGGCCCGCTGGCCCTCGACCGCACCGGCCCCTTCGGCTACACGGTCCGCATACTGCCGTCCCACCGCCTGCTGCCGCACAGCGCGGACCTGGGGTTGGTGGCACTGCCGACGGAGGCGACGGGGGAGGGCGCGGGCGTACTGATGCGCTGACGCGCCGAACCGCCCGCACGCCGAGCGGCCCCGGAGGAACGTGTGTTCCTCCGGGGCCGCTCGATCCGTTCCCGCCGTTACTACGGGAACGTCACCTTGAAGCTGTTGATGTAGCCGGTGTCCTGCGCCGCCACGTCCTGGACCTTCAGCTTCCAGACCCCGTTGGCCGTCTCGGACGACGCGTTCACCGTGTACGTCTCCTTGACGTTGTCCGCGGAGTCCGAGCCGCTGGAGCCCTTCAGCCGGTACGCCGTACCGTCCGGCGCCAGCAGGTCGATGACCAGGTCACCGCGCCACGTGTGAACGATGTCCACGCCCACCTTGAGCGTGCTCGGCGCCGCACCCGTCTTGGTCGAGGTGACCGACGAGGTGACCGCCGCGCCGTTGTCCGGGATCGGGACATCGGTGGTGTTCTCGAACGACGTGCCCGTCCCCGGGTCGCCACCGCCCGGCCGCGTCCCGACGTTGACGCCGGCCCACGCGTCCGCCACGGCCTTGTACTCCGCGCTGGTGGTGCCGTACAGCTCACCGGCGACCGCGAGCGTCCCGGTCCGCGCACCCGCGTAGTTCGTCGACGACCCGAACTTCGTCGTCAGCGCCTTGAACCAGATCTGCGCGGCCTTCTCCCGGCCGATGCCGGTCACCGGCAGCCCGTCGGAGGTCGGCGAGTCGTAGCTGACCCCGTTGACGGTCTTCGGTCCGCTGCCCTCGGAGAGCAGGTAGAACCAGTGGTTCGCCGGACCGGACGAGTAGTGGACGTCGATGCTGCCGATGCCCGAGTACCAGGCGTCCTTCGACGAGCCGTCCCGGCTGGGCTTGTCCATGTAGCGCAGCGGCGTGCCGTTGCCCCGGATGTCGATCTTCTCGCCGACCAGGTAGTCGCCGACGTCCTTGGGGTTGTTGGCGTTGAACTCGACCGCCGCCGCGAAGATGTCGGACGTCGCCTCGTTGAGGCCGCCCGACTCACCGCTGTAGACCAGACCGGCGGTGTTGGAGGTGATGCCGTGCGTCATCTCGTGCGCGGCGACGTCGATCGAGGTCAGCGGCTTGGCGTTGTTCGCACCGTCGCCGTACGTCATGCAGAAGCAGGAGTCCGACCAGAAGGCGTTGACGTACGCGTTGCCGTAGTGGACCCGGGAGTACGCGCCGACGCCGTCACCGCGGATGCCACTGCGGCCGTGCACGTTCTTGAAGTAGTCCCAGGTCAGGCCAGCCCCGTACGCCGCGTCGGCACCCGCCGTCTCCAGGTTCTGCGGGGTACCGTCACCCCAGACGTCGTCCGGGCCCGAGAAGAGGGTGCCGGTGCCCGACGTACCCCTGTTCAGGTTGTACGTCTTGTGGTTGCCGCGCCCGGTGTCGGTGAGGGTGTACGAGGGGGCGGAGCCCACCGTCACCTGGCCGCTGTACTGGGTGTTGCCGGTGCCGTTGTGAATGGCCTGCCACTCGTAGATCTTCTTGCCGGTGGAGGCGTCGGTGACGACGTGCAGCTCGTTCGGGGTGCCGTCGTGCTGGAGGCCGCCGACGACCGTCTCGTACGCGAGTGTGGGCTTGCCCTGCCCCATCCACACCACCTTGCGCGGGGCACGGTCCGCCTCGGTCTTCTTCGACCCCTCGGCCTTCGCGGCGCCCAGCGCCTGCTTCTCCGCGACGGCGGGGGCGACCTCGGCGCTCATGTCGATGGACTTGAGCTGCGCCTTGGAGGCCTTGGTCACGCCCTCCGTCTTGCCCGCCTTGGTCTCGGCGACGATCAAGTCACCGCCGAGGACGGGGAGTCCGTCGTACGTACGCTCGTACCGCGTGTGGGTGGTCCCGTCGCGGTCCTGGACGACGTCGCGTACGGCGAGCTTTTCCTTGGCGCCGAGCCCGAGGTCCTTGGCGGTGGCCGCCTTGGTGGCGTTGGCCTCGCGTATCAACTCCGCACGCTGGGCGGGGGAGAGCTTCGCGGGCAGGGCGCCGGGGTCGGCCTTCCCCGCTGCGACGGTCTTCGGGGCGGCGGCCTGGGGATCGCCGGCCGATGCGGTGCCGGCCTGTACGCCGACGGTGAGCAGTGCTGCGGCTGTGAGCAGCGCGCCGGTCGCGGTGGCACGTCGTCTGGGCGTGGATCTCACGCGAACTCCTTCTGCAAGGGGGGTGGCGGGCGGCTTGGGTGGGCTGCCCGGGCAGAGCCGTGCGGAGCAAGGTGAAGCGCGGAACGGGGGAAGAGTGACAGGGGTGAGGACCCCCTGTCAGGACCGCGTCAAGAAGTTGGCCGGAATTCGTCCGTTGCCCGAATAGTCATGTTCGCTGAGCGGACGCTTCGCGGGCTGTTCACCGCGAGGCAGTATGGCCGCGCCGGAGCGCGACATCAGGCCAGGCTGTCTCGCCAGGCCCGGTGCAGGCCGGCGAAGTGGCCCGTGCCGCCGATGAGTTCGCTGGGGGAGCCGTCCTCGACGATGCGGCCGTGTTCCATGACCAGCACCCGGTCGGCGATCTCCACCGTCGACAGCCGGTGCGCGATCACCACGGCCGTACGCCCGCGCAGCACCGTGTCCATCGCGCGCTGCACCGCCCGCTCGCCCGGGACGTCCAGGGACGACGTCGCCTCGTCGAGGATCAGCACCGCGGGGTCGGCCAGCAACGCGCGGGCGAAGGCGACCAGCTGCCGCTGACCGGCCGAGATGCGGCCGCCCCGCTTGCGTACGTCCGTGTCGTACCCCTCGGGCAGGCCGCTGATGAAGTCGTGCGCGCCGATCGCCTTCGCGGCCCGCTCGATGTCCTCGCGGGTGGCGTCCGGGCGGCCGATGGCGATGTTCTCGGCGACCGTACCGGAGAACAGGAACGCCTCCTGGGTCACCATCACCACCCCGCGCCGCAGCTCGGCCACGGCGAGATCGCGCAGGTCGGTGCCGTCGAGGAGGACGCGGCCCCCGGTCGGATCGTAGAAGCGGGCCAGCAGCTTGGCGAGCGTCGACTTGCCCGCGCCCGTCGATCCGACGACGGCGACGGTCTGGCCGGCGGGCAGCGTCAGGCTGAAGCGCGGCAGGACCTCGCCGCCGGTGCGGTAGGCGAAGCTGACGTCGTCGAAGACGACCTCGCGGCCCGGCCCGCCGTCCCCGAGGGCGGGCAGTTCACGCGGCTCGGCCGGTTCGCGGACGGTCGGGGTCTGGGCGAGCAGGCCCGCGATCTTCTCCAGGGAAGCGGCGGCCGACTGGTAGGAGTTGAGGAACATCCCGAGCCGGTCGATCGGGTCGTACAGCCGCCGCAGGTAGAGCACGGAGGCGGCGAGGACGCCGAGCTCCAGCCTGCCGTCCGCGACCTGGTAGGCGCCCCACAGGACCATCCCGGCGACCGCGGTGTTGGCGACCAGCCGGGAGCCGACGACGTACTGGGCCATCTCCAGCAGGCCGTCGCCGTTCGTCCGCTCGTGGCGGTGGTTGAGCACACGGAACTCGGCGTCGTTCGCCCGCTCGCGCCGGAACGCCCGTACCGGCCGGATGCCGTTCATCGTCTCAGCGAACTTCACGATGACGGCGGCGATCGCCGTCGACCGCTTGCTGAAGATGACGGAGACGCGGGCGCGGTAACGCCGGATGAGCAGATACAGCGGTACGAAGGACAACACCGCCAGCCCGCCGATCCCCGCGTCGAGATACAGCAGCAGCGCGCAGATGTAGACGCAGGAGAGGATGACGCCGATCAGTTCCTGCAAACCCTCGCTGAGCAGCTGCCGCAGCGACTCCACGTCGGTCGTCGACCGCGAGATCAGCCGCCCGGACGTATACCGCTCGTGGAAGTCGACGCTCAGCGCCTGCGCGTGCCGGAAGATCCTGCCGCGCAGATCGAGGAGTACGTCCTGGTTGACGCGGGCGGCGAGCCGGATGAAGGCGTACTGGAGCAGGCCCGCGCCGACCGAGCACAGCAGATAGCCGGCCGCGACGGCGACCAGCGGCCCGAAGTCGTCGCGCCGCAGGGCCGGTACGCCGCGGTCGATGGCGTACGCGACGAGCAGCGGCCCCGCCTGCACCGCCGCCTGCTGGAGCAGCAGGAGAAGCGTGGCTACGCCGACCCTGACCCGCCGGGGCCGCAGCAGCGACCGCAGCAGCGCCCCCGTCGCCCCTCTGGGCGCGGGCAACGCGTCCCGGTCAAAGGAATCCCCACCCCGCTCCCCGCCTCCGGCTTCCGTCCCGGGCTCCGCTGCGGTCCCGGTGCCCGCCCTCGCCCCGGCCGCGTCGTCGGCGTCCGCCCGACCGTCCGCCTGGCCGTCCGCGGTGGTGGTCATGTCTTGGCCCCCCTTTCGCCGACGGGCCGGCCGTCGGACGTCCCCGACATCAGCCACGCGTACTCCGCGCTGCTGTGCAGCAGTTCGTGGTGGGTGCCGACGGCCGTGATGCGGCCGGCGGAGAGCAGCGCCACCCGGTCCGCGAGCAGCACGGTGGACGGGCGGTGCGCGACGACGAGCGCGGTCGTGTCCGCCAGGACCTGCCGCAGCGCCGCCTCCACCAGCGCCTCCGTATGCACGTCGAGCGCCGACAGTGGATCGTCGAGCACGAGGAAACGCGGCCTGCCCACCACCGCCCTGGCCAGCGCCAGCCGTTGCCGCTGACCGCCGGACAGGCTCAGCCCCTGCTCACCGACCTGCGTGGCCGTGCCCTGCGGCAGCCGGTGTACGAAGCCGGCCTGCGCGGTGTCCAGGGCCCGGTCCAGGTCGGCTTCTTCCGCGTTGCCGCCCGCGCCCATCAGGACGTTCTCCCCGACAGTCGCCGAGAACAGCGTCGGCTCCTCGAAGGCGACGGACACCAGCTCCCGCAGCCGCTCGCGCGGTATCGCCGTGATGTCCTGCCCGTCGAGCGTGATCCGCCCGCCCGTCACTTCGTGCAGCCTCGGTACGAGCGTGGTGAGCGTCGTCTTGCCGCTGCCGGTGGCGCCGACGAGGGCCATCGTCTCGCCCGGCCGTACGTGCAGATCGATGTGGGCCAGGACGGGCGGAGTTCCGGGGGACGCGTCGGGGTACCGGAACTCGACCCCCTCGAAGACGATCCCGTCCCGGACAGGAGCTGCCGTAACCAGCGGCGCGCCCTCCTCCGTCTCCTCCCGCGCGTCCATCACCTCGAAGTACCGCTCGGTCGCCGTCGCCGCGTCCTGGCTGATCGCGAGCAGGAAGCCGATCGACTCCACCGGCCAGCGCAGCGCCAGCGCCGTCGACAGGAACGCCACCAGCGTGCCCGCCGACAGCTCGCCGTCGGCGACCTGCACCGTGCCGAGCACCAGCGCCGCGCCGATCGCCAGTTCCGGCAGAGCCGTGATGACGGCCCAGATGCCGGCCAGCAGCCGGGCCTTCGTCAGCTCCGTGCCCCGCAGCGTCAGCGACAGCTCACGGAAGGCCTGGGCCTGACTGCGGTGCCGGCCGAACCCCTTGATGACGCGGATTCCGAGCACGCTCTCCTCGACGACCGTCGTCAGGTCGCCGACCTGGTCCTGGGAACGCCGCGCGACCAGTGAGTACTTCGACTCGAAGGCAAAGCACAGCATCACCAGCGGAATCACGGGCGCCAGCAGCACCAGCCCCAGCGACCACTGCTGTTGCAGCAGGATGACGAAACCGACCAGGATCGTCACCCCGTTGACCAGCAGGAACGTCAGCGGAAACGCCAGGAACATCCGCAGCAGCATCAGATCCGTGGTCCCGCGCGACAGCAGCTGCCCCGACGGCCACCGGTCGTGGAAAGCCACCGGCAGCCGTTGCAGATGCCGGTACAGATCGCCCCGCATCGCCGCCTCCACCCCGGCGAGCGGCCGCGCCACCAGCCACCGCCGCAGCCCGAAGAGCGCCGCCTCCGTGATCCCGAGCAGCAGCAGGTACAGCGCGCCGAGCCACACCCCGCCCGGGTCCCGGTCCGCGACCGGACCGTCCACGATCCACTTCAGGACCAGTGGGATGACCAGGCCGAGGCAGGAGGCCAGCACCGCGACGAACGCCGCGCAGGCCAGGCGTGTGCGCACCGGGCGCACGTAGGGCCACAGGCGCAGCAGTGAACGTACGGCCGATCTGTCCTTGGCAGGTGGTGCATCCGTTCCGGTCATCAGGATCGAGCGTACGGTTCACCACTGACAGCGCTCAGCGAATTTACGCCGACCTCGCCTTCAGCAGAAGCACCGATCTGCCCGGCACGGTGATCGTCCCGCCCGCCGGGTGCACCGTCCCCGGCGCCGCTTCCTGGCTCTCCTGCGACGTGTCCACGACCAGTTCGTACGTCCGCGCCCACGGCGGCCCCGGCAGCACGAAACTCACCGGACTGTCCCCCGCGTGCAGTACGGCGAGAAAGCTGTCGTCCGTGATCTTCGCTCCGCGCGCGTCGCGTCCCGGAATGTCACGGCCGGACAGGTAGAAGCCCACGGTAGGGGCCGGGGCGTACCAGTCCTGCTGCGTCATCTCCCCGCCGCGCGGGGTGAACCACGCCAGGTCGCGCAGCCCGTCCGCCGCCTGCGCGCGCCCCGAGAAGAACGCGCGGCGCCGCAGCACCGGATGCGCGTGCCGCAGCGCCAGCAGACGGGACGTCAGCTCGAAGAGCTCCCGCCAGCCGGGGTCATCCAGCAGCGACCAGTCGATCCAGCTGACCTCGTTGTCCTGGCAGTACGCGTTGTTGTTGCCGCCCTGCGTACGCCCCATCTCGTCGCCCGCGACCAGCATCGGCACGCCCGTCGACAGCAGCAGCGTCGTCACCAGGTTCCGCAGCTGCCGCCGGCGCAGGGCGTTCACCCCGGCGTCCTCGGTCTCCCCTTCCGCGCCGCAGTTCCACGAACGGTTGTCGTTCGTCCCGTCCCGGTTGCCCTCCCCGTTCGCCGCGTTGTGCTTCTGGTGGTACGACACGAGGTCCCGCAGTGTGAAGCCGTCGTGCGCGGTGATGAAGTTGACCGAGGCGTACGGGCGACGGCCGCCCCACGCGTAGAGATCGCTCGACCCCGACAGCCGGTAGCCCAGGTCCCGGACATCCGGCAGCGCGCCCCGCCAGAAGTCCCGTACGGCGTCCCGGTAGCGGTCGTTCCACTCGGTCCAGAGCGGGGGGAAAGCGCCCACCTGGTAGCCGCCGTTCCCCACGTCCCACGGCTCGGCGATCAGCTTCACCCGGCGCAGCACCGGGTCCTGCGCGATCACCGCGAGAAAGGGCGACAGCATGTCGACGTCGTGCATCGAGCGTGCGAGCGCCGCCGCGAGGTCGAAGCGGAAGCCGTCCACGCCCATTTCGGAGACCCAGTACCGGAGCGAGTCGGTGATCAGCCGCAGGACGTTCGGCTGTACGACGTGCAGGGTGTTCCCGCAGCCCGTGTAGTCGGCGTACCGTCTGGCGTCGTTCTGGAGCCGGTAGTAGCCGCGGTTGTCGATGCCGCGCAGCGACAGCGTGGGCCCCAGCTCACCCGCCTCCGCCGTGTGGTTGTAGACCACGTCGAGGATGACCTCGATGCCGGCGGCGTGCAGGGCCCGCACCATCTCCTTGAACTCGCCGACCTGCTGCCCGCCCGTCCCCGACGCCGCGTAGGCGGCGTGCGGCGCGAAGTAACCGATGGAGTTGTAGCCCCAGTAGTTGCGCAGGCCGCGCCGCAGCAGGTGGTCCTCGTGGGCGAACTGGTGCACCGGCAGCAGCTCGACCGCCGTCACCCCCAGCCGCTGGAGATGCTCGATCGCGGCCGGATGCCCCAGTCCGGCGTACGTACCGCGCAGCTCCTCCGGAATGCCCGGATGCAGTTTGGTGAAGCCGCGCACGTGCAGTTCGTAGATGACGGAGTCCGCCCACGGCGTCTTGGGCCGCCGGTCGTCCACCCAGTCGTCGTCGGGCGCGTCATCGTGCACCACCACGCCCTTGGGCACGAACGGCGCCGAGTCCCGGCCGTCGCGCACGGTGTCCGCGACGTTCTGCTGGGGCCAGTCCCTGACGTGCCCGTACACCTCCCCCGGCAGTGTGAAGTCGCCATCGACGGCCCGCGCGTACGGGTCGAGCAGCAGCTTCGCGTGGTTCCAGCGCGCGCCGGTCCACGGGTCCCAGCGGCCGTGCACACGGAAGCCGTAGCGCTGCCCCGCCCGTACGCCCGGTAGGAAGCCGTGCCAGATCTCGTGGGTCAGCTCGGTCAGCGGGCAGCGCGTCTCGTTGCCGTCCTCGTCGAAGAGGCACACCTCGACGGCCTCGGCCCCGCCCGCCCACAGTGCGAAATTGGTGCCCGCGACACCGTCGGGGCCGACGCGAAAGCGTGCCCCCAGCGGAGTCGGCGCGCCCGGCCACACGCGTGGCCGGCCCGGGGCGTGGCCAGGGCGCCGCCCGTTGACCGCGGCCGGGGCGGCCGCGGGGCGGCTGTCGCTCACCGCCTCGGGCACCGCTGCCGGCACCGCCTCCTGTACTGCCTCCTGCTCGGCTGCGCTGGACACCTGTAAGCCTCCCGCGGCTCGTTGGGACCGGCGGATCCTTGAGGCGTACGGCGTCCCGGCCGTGGCCCCCTCGCGTGGTCCTCCCACCTGTTCTTCCCGTAACGGGGCTCGTACTCACGTTTCCCCTGGAGGGGGGCGGTCGTTGGGCCGGACGTGAGAGACGCAGTGAGACGCGCACGGGCGGCCCTGACCGCCCTACTGGCAGGGGCGGGACTGATCGCCGGGCTCGCGGGATGCACGGCCGACGGCGATTCGCTGTTCGGCGGGAAGCCGCGTTCGCCCAAGGACCACATCCGGATCGTTCCCGAGAACGGCGCGACGGGAATCAGGGCCGACGGCCGTATCGAGGTGAAGGTCCCCGACGGACAACTGGAGCGGGTTCAGGTCGTACGGGTCGAGGACGCCGATCAGCACGAGGTCACCGGCCGGATCGCGGACGACGGGCTGAGCTGGCGGCCGGACGCCGGACCGCTGCGGCTGGCCGCCAAGTACACGGTCGACGCGGTCGCCCTCGACGGACACGGCCGGCGCTCCGCCCGGCGCACCTCGTTCACGACGGTCGTCCCCGAGCACCGGTTCATCGGGTACTTCAAGCCGGAGAACCGGTCCACCGTCGGCACCGGAATGATCGTTTCTTTTTCCTTCAACCGTGCCGTCGTCAACCGCGCCGCCGTCGAACGCGCCATCAAGGTCACCTCCCAGCCGCCGGTGGAGGTGTCGGGCCACTGGTTCGGCAACCAGCGCCTCGACTTCAGGCCGCGCGACTACTGGAAACCGGGCACCCGCGTCAGCGTCGACCTGCGGCTGCGCGACGTCGAGGCCGCCCCCGGCGTGTTCGGCATCCAGCACAAGGCCGTCGGTTTCACGGTCGGCCGCTCCCAGGTGTCCACGGTGGACGCGGAGGCACACACCATGGTCGTACGGCGCGACGGCGAGAAGCCGGTGAGTGTGCCGGTCAGCGCGGGGGCGCCGAAGAGCACGACGTACAACGGAAAGATGGTCGTCACCGAGCTGTACGACGTCACCCGGATGGACGGCAGGACCGTCGGCTTCGGCGGCGAGTACGACATCCCGGACGTACCGCACGCGATGCGGCTGACGGCTTCGGGGACCTTCCTGCACGGCAACTACTGGGCTCCGGCGAAGACGTTCGGATCGGCCAACACGAGCCATGGATGCATCGGGCTGCGCGATGTGAAAGGCGGCAGTCCGGACACTCCGGGCGGCTGGTTCTTCGACCGCACGCTCATCGGGGACGTGGTGGAAGTGGTGAACTCCCGCGACCGGCAGGTCGCTCCCGACAACGGCCTCGGCGGCTGGAACATGGACTGGGACCGCTGGAAGGCCGGTTCCGCGGTGAAGTGATTCTCCCTCCCCGCTCTCGCGGGTACTTGGAACTGAACGGTGACATATACCGGGATCCCGGGACGCGACCGGTGTGATTACCATTCACCAGGCGCGCGGTTGCCGCGCGGTGGGGGTGCGGGCCATGGCTGAGGCCGGGCCGTGCGAGGGGAGAACGAAAAGTGAAAAGGCAGCCGATATTGGGGACATCGGCCGGAGCCCGGCGGGGGCGCGGATCTCGGCGCGGGGGGCCGGGACTGCTGGCCCTGCTGCTGGGGGCGATGCTGCTGTTCGTCACGGCGTGCGGGGGAAGCGGTGACTCCGGCGGTGGCGACGGCAAGGGCGAGAAGGACGGGGCGGGGAAGGCCGCCGACACCAAGGCGTCGCAGGCCGTGGTGACGATCGCGCCCAAGGACGAGGCGAAGAACGTCGCCACGAGCGGCGCTCTGAGGATCGGCGCGGACAAGGGCAAGCTGACGTCCGTCACGGTCGAGGACACCAAGGGCAACGAGGTCGAGGGAAAGATCACCGCGGGCGGCGCCGTCTGGGAGCCGACGCACCACCTCGCCGCCGCGACCAAGTACAAGGTCCACGCGATCGCGAAGGACTCCGAGGGCCGTGAGTCCGCGAAGGACACCACCTTCACGACGCTCGTACCGAAGAACACCTTCGTCAGCTACTTCACGCCCGAGGACGGCTCGACGGTCGGCGTCGGAATGCCGGTCTCGCTGCGTTTCAGCCGCGGCATCACCGCACCGGAGGACGTAGAGAAGGCCATCAAGGTCACGGCGGAGCCGTCGGTGCCGATCGAGGGCCACTGGTTCGGCAACGACCGCCTCGACTTCCGCCCCGAGAAGTACTGGGCGGCGGGCACCAAGGTGACGCTGAAGCTCAACCTCGACGGCGTCGAGGGCCGGCCCGGCGTGTACGGCAAGCAGTCGAAGACGGTGAAGTTCACGGTCGGCCGCAGTCAGGTCAGCGTCGTGGACGCCAGCGCCAAGAAGATGGTTGTCAAGCGCGACGGCAAGGTCTTCAAGACCATCCCGATCACCGCGGGCGCCCCGTCGACGACGACGTACAACGGCCAGATGGTCATCAGCGAGAAGTACCGGGTGACGCGCATGAACGGCGCCACCGTCGGCTTCGGCGGCGAATACGACATCAAGGACGTGCCGCACGCGATGCGCCTGTCCACCTCGGGCACTTTCATCCACGGCAACTACTGGGCGGGCGCGGGCACCTTCGGGTCGGCCAACGTCAGCCACGGGTGCGTGGGGCTGCGGGACGTGCGGGGCGGATGGGACAAGCAGACCCCGGCCGCCTGGTTCTTCAACAACTCGATCCTCGGTGACGTGGTCGTCGTGAAGAACTCCCACGACAAGCAGATCCAGCCGGACAACGGCCTCAACGGCTGGAACATGTCCTGGGCGGAGTGGAAGAAGTAACACACGCCGTACGTACGGGCCCGGTGCTGTTGTTCACAGCACCGGGCCCGTTGTCGTTAACGGGGGCTAACCTCGCTCGTATGACTGTGAATCTCGAAGTCTCCGAGGGCGTCGGCACCATCCGCCTGGCACGCCCCCCGATGAACGCACTGGACATCGCCACCCAGGACCGGCTGCGCGAGCTCGCCGAGGAGGCGACCCGGCGCGACGACGTGCGCGCCGTGGTCATCTACGGCGGCGAGAAGGTGTTCGCGGCCGGCGCGGACATCAAGGAGATGCAGGTGATGGACCATGCGGCGATGGTCGTACGCTCCAAGGCCCTCCAGGACTCGTTCACCGCGGTCGCCCGCATCCCGAAGCCCGTAGTCGCCGCGATCACCGGCTACGCGCTGGGCGGCGGCTGCGAGCTCGCCCTGTGCGCCGATTTCCGTATCGCCGGCGACAACGCCAAGCTCGGCCAGCCCGAGATCCTGCTCGGCCTGATCCCCGGCGCCGGCGGCACGCAGCGGCTCGCGCGGCTGGTCGGCCCCTCCAAGGCCAAGGACCTGATCTTCACCGGGCGCCAGGTGCGCGCCGACGAGGCGTTGGCGATCGGCCTGGTCGACCGGGTCGTGCCGGCCGCCGAGGTGTACGAGCAGGCGCACGCCTGGGCCGCGAAGCTCGCGCAGGGCCCCGCGATGGCGCTGCGGGCGGCCAAGGAGTGCGTCGACGCGGGGCTGGAGACGGACGTGGACACCGGGCTCACCATCGAACGCAACTGGTTCGCGGGGCTGTTCGCCACCGAGGACCGGGAGCGCGGCATGCGCAGTTTTGTCGAGGAGGGGCCCGGCAAGGCCAAGTTTCTCTGATGCACGGCAAGTTGGCGTGAAGTTGGCGGGTAATCCTCACGGGGGGTTTAACCCAGTCTTAACGCAGCATGAAGGGCGCCTTGTGGGGGGGTTTCGGTGACCGGCCGTACGCGTTATGTCACCGCAGGTCATAAGGGGTGCGGTGGGCGCTTTGCTGCCACTGGCATATGCCAACCCGCACCCTCGGGCGGGGGTGTTCCGGGGGGCCGATTCCCCCGGAACGGCCCCGGACGGCCTCGCGGGCGGCCATGATGGTGGCATGTCGGGGCTGGAGGGTGTGGAACAACCGCGGCCGCGCGGCAGCGCGACTGCCGCGCGGTGGACGCCGACCGTAGAGGACGAACAAGCGTTCAAAGCAGTGGAGTTGTTCGGGAATCCGACGGATGAGGAAGTCCGGCTGCCTTCTCGTCCGGAGTCGGCGGCCACGGCGCGGCGGCTCACGCACTGCGTGGTGTTCCGCCAGTGGGGGCTCTCCCCGCAGACCGCGGAGTACGCGGTGCTGCTCGTCTCGGAGCTCGTGGGCAACGCCGTGCGGCACACCGGCGCCCGCGTCTTCGGGCTGCGCATGCTGCGCCGCAGGGGCTGGATAAGGATCGAGGTGCGCGACCCGTCGCGCGGCCTGCCGTGTCTGATGCCCGTGCGCGAACTCGACACCAGCGGCCGCGGGCTCTTCCTCGTCGACAAGCTCTCCGACCGGTGGGGCGTGGATCTGCTGCCGCGCGGCAAGACCACCTGGTTCGAGATGCGGGTCTCTGACCGCATCGTCGAGCGCTGACGGTACGGCGAGCTGACGGGTACACAAAAGCCCCCTGCGGCCGGGGTGCGGCTCTTCGGGGGCTTTTGTGGAGCGCCGTGGAACGAGGGGGTGTGATCCACGGCCGCTGTGACGACGACCTGGCCCGGGTCAATGGGGGTCGTGGCGCTGACTATGGCAGACAGGTGAGCACGGCGCCAAAAGCCCACCCTGGGGCAAACCGTGCAAGATGGGGCACTCTTAAGATGAATCAAAGGTGAGTTGAGCCACTCGCCTGGTAATACGCGCATAAATATGAGCGCAGGTGAGTGGATCCATACCCGGAACGGGTGCGGAGCGGCTCGCCGTAAGACGACCCGCTAGGCCCCGAATTGGCTCAATCGTTACTTTTTGGTCGCATTACCCCTTAAATGGGGCGCGTGACACTGACATGCCGCCGCAGCGTGCTGCGCGCGGGAGCGGGAGCCGCCGGGGCGGCCGTCGCGGCAGCGCTCGCCACCAGCTGCGGCGCGGGCGCCGGGTCACCCGCTTCCGTACCGTCGCTCCCCGTACCGCCCGCCGCGCCGCGCCCCGCCCCAGCCCCCACCGTTTCCCCGGCCTGCCCGTCCAGATCACCCACGGCCCGCGCGACCGCCCCCGCATCGCCCTCACCTTCCACGGGCAGGGCGACCCGGCCATCGCGAAGGCCGTGCTCGCCGAGGCCGAGCGGGCCGGCGCCCGCCTCACCGTCCTCGCGGTCGGCAGCTGGCTCGACGCCCATCCGGCGCTCGCCCGCCGGATCCTCGACGGCGGCCACGACCTCGGCAACCACACCCGGCGCCACCTCACCATCTCGGCCATGGGGGAGCGGGAGGCGTACGCCGAGATCAGCGGCTGCGCGGACCGGCTGCGCCGGCTCACCGGCTCCATCGGCACCTGGTTCCGCCCATCGCGCACCCAGTACGCCACCCCGCTCGTGCAGCGGCTGGCGCGCCGGGCGGGCTATCCGCACGTCCTCTCGTACGACGTCGACTCGCTCGACTTCACCTCTCCCGGCGCCCCGGCCGTCACCCGGAAAATCGCCGGGGAAATCCGCAACGGATCCGTGGTGAGCCTGCACCTCGGCTACGCGGACACGGTCACCGCCCTGCCCGCCCTCCTCGACGAACTCGACCGCCGCGGCCTGCGCGCGGTGACGACCACGGAGCTGCTGACCCGATGACGACGATCACCCGACGTACGACCGCGCTGCTCGCCGGCGCCCTCCTGGCGGCCCTCGCGGGCTGCGCCGACCCCTCAGGCCCGGCCGAGGCCCGCGGCACCAAGGGCGTAGCGCCGCCCGCCAAGGTGAAGAAGACCGCGCCGCCCGGACTGCCGGGGATGCCGCCGGTGCTCGACACCAAGGACGTGTACGCCGCGGACCGGCCGAACCAGCTGTCACCGGTCGTCAAGGACTTCCCGTCGCGCGTCTACGTCCCCAACACCAACTCCAACACGGTGTCGGTGATCGACCCCAAGACGTACAAGGTCATCGAGACGATCCCGGTGGGCATCCAGCCGCAGCACGTCGTCCCGTCCTGGGACATGAAGACCCTGTGGGTCAACAACAACCGCGGCCACACCCTCACCCCGATCAACCCCGCCACAGGCAAGGTGGGCAAGCCGGTGGAGGTGCACGACCCGTACAACCTCTACTTCACGCCCAACGGCAGGTACGCCGTGGTCATGGCGTCGATGGACCGCGAACTGGTCTTCCGCGATCCGCACACCATGGACCGCGTCAAAACCGTGCCGGTGAGCTGCGCGGGCGTGAACCACGCCGACTTCTCCGCCGACGGGCGCTACTTCGTCGTCTCCTGCGAGTTCTCCGGCGAGCTGCTGAAGGTCGACACCGAGAAGATGCAGGTCGTCGGCCAGCAGAAGCTTCCGTTCGAGGGCGCGATGCCGCAGGACGTGAAGATCTCGCCCGACGGCAAGACGATCTACATCGCCGACATGATGGCGCACGGCATGTGGGTCCTGGACGGCGCGAAGTTCACCACCCCCAAGCTGCTGCCGACCGGCAAGGGCTGCCACGGGCTGTACGTCTCGCGCGACTCCAAGGAGATGTACGTATCCAACCGGGGCGAGGGCTCCGTCTCCGTCTTCGACTTCGCGAAGAACAAGCTGACGAAGAAGTGGCACCTGCCGGACGGCGGAAGCCCCGACATGGGCGGTGTCTCGGCGGACGGCAAGGTGCTGTGGCTGTCCGGGCGGTACGACTCGGAGGTGTACGCGATCGACACCACCACCGGCAAGCAGCTCGCCCGTATCCCGGTCGGCGGCGGCCCGCACGGCCTGGCGGTCTACCCGCAGCCGGGCCGCTACTCGCTGGGCCACACGGGTATCTTCCGCTGAACCTCCAGCCGCTGAGGCGTTCGAGGAGCGGGGCCCGGGGCGAAACCCCGCTTACCTGCTCCCGGCCCCCTACCAGAGCACCGGCAACCGCTCCGGCAAGCGCTTGATGAAGCCCGTACGCCACACCAGTTGCTCCGCCGGCACCGCGAGCCCCAGCCGCGGCATCCGGTCCACCAGCGCCGCCAGAGCCGTCTCCGCGTGCGCGCGCCCCAGCGCCGACGCCGGGCAGAAGTGCCGGCCGCCGCCGAAGGACAGATGCGGGTTGTGTTCGCGGTTCAGGTTCAGCTTCTCGGGGTCCTCGAAGACCTCCGGGTCGAAGTTGGCGCCCTCGACGAGGACCAGGACCAGATCTCCCTTGCGTACGAGAACGTCACCGAGCTGTACGTCGGCGAGCGCGAGCCGGGGCAGGCCGTCGCCGATCGACAGATTCCAGCGCAACAGCTCGTCGACGGCCCGGCCCATCCGGTCGGGATGGTTGCGCAGATACCCGATCAGCTCCGGCCGCTGGAGCAGCGCGAGCACCGCCAGCACCAGGAAGGCGGAGGTCGAGACCGCGCCCGCGCCGAACAGCGAGGCGGCGACCGTGGCGAGCATCTCGTCCGTCAGATGCGCCGACTCGGCGTCTTCGCGCAGCGCCGCCAGCTCACCGAGCAGCCCCGAGCGTTCGGACACGGGAGCGTTCAGCCGCTCCACCATGTAGCCGACGTCCTTGTACCAGTTGAGCTTCGAGCCCTCGAAGGGGTGCGCGCTGGTCATGAACGCGATGTCCAGGCTCGACATGAGCCGCGGCCAGTCCTCGAACGGCACCCCGAGAACCTTGCAGTGCAGCGCCGCCGAGAAGGGATCGGCGAACCCCGCCCGGAGGTCCACCGGCGGCCCCCAGGCCATCAGGTCGTCGATGAGCCGGTCCGCCGTGACGCGAAGCCAGCCGTCCAGCCCTACGCCGGCACGCGGGTTGAGCGCCTTCATCACCGCACCGCGCAGCCCGGCGCTGTTGATGTTCCCCATGTTGCTGACCACCTCGGGCGGGATGGTCATCGCGTACTGCCGGGGCACGCCGGGGGTGGCCGTGTCCTTGAGGCTGAACCGCTCGTCCTCCAGCACCTGTTTGGCCAGCGCGTAGCTGCTCACCAGCCAGGCGCTGTCACCGGTGAGTGTGCGCACCCGGGCCACGGGCTGCTGCTCGCGGAGCCAGGAACACTCTTCGGGGAGTACGTCGCCCCGTCGGGAGAGGGGGAATTCAAGCAGCTTGTCGGTCATCGTCCGCAGTCCTTCCGTAGGCATCGGGTTTTACGACGGCACAGGCAAAGCGCTGACGGGCCGTCACGGAAGTGCTCCACCATCGCGTCGCAGCTCTCGCGGAATTCGTCGTCCGTGGCTATCGGGGCGTGGTCGCCCCCGGAGCAGATGGTGCGGCGTTGGGGGGTGTAGGGCTGGATCGTGAATGCGTCAGTCGTAATGGCCACTGATGGAAACGCCCTTGGCGCCGCTAGTCCCGGGGAGCCCTGTGCTCCTGGTGTGGCGACGACGCCATGAAGTTATCGCCCGTCGGCGGAGAGTTACGAAGCGGCCCCGGGTATTGGCCGGAACTCAGCACTTTGGGGCGAAAACCCCACTGTCCCGCGCGGAGAGTTTTACGGAGAAATACTTCAGCGCGCCACCACCGAACCCGGGTGCCCGGCAGGGCCCGTGACCGGCCCGATAATCTGTGCGGGTTCTGATCAGCACCAGAAGGGGTGGGTCCATCCATGGCGGACATCGAGTCGGCGCGCAAGGCTTTCGAGCGGTACGACCTCAACGGGGACGGGGCGATCTCGGCGGTCGAGTACAAGAGCGTCATGGCGCAGCTCGGTGACCCCTACGTCACCGAGACGGTGGCCCAGGCCGTGATCAACTCCCACGACGGCAACGGTGACGGCAAGCTCACCTTCGACGAGTTCTGGGCGGCCCAGAACAAGGGCTGACCGCCGCGTACGGCACGGGCCCGGAATCTCCCCGCTCAGGGCGTGGATTCCGGGCCCGTACGCGCATCCGCAGCCGTTTCTTCGAGGTCGTCGAGCTCAGCCTGCGCCGCCTCCAGCCAGCCGACCCAGAAGCTCTCCAGGTCGATCCCCGCGCGCAGGACCAGATGCCGCAGCCGGTCACTCCGACTGTCCTTGCCCGCGCCGAAGTCGCGTTCCTCGATCGCGCGGTACTCCGCCAACTGTGCGCGGTGGATTGCCAGATGGCGGCGTACCTCCGCCTCCAGGCCCTGCGTGCCCACGACACCCGCCGCGCGCAGGCGCAGCAGGAGTGCGTCGCGGATCGGCTTGGGATCCTCTATCTTCCCCACCCACGCGGCCAGTTCGTCGCGCCCGGCCGGCAGGACCTCGTACTCCTTCTTCTGCCCGCGCGTCGGCTGCTGCGGCTGGGGCAGGGCCCGGATCGCGCCGGACTGCTCCAGCTTGGCCAGCTCGCGGTATATCTGCTGGTGCGTGGCGGACCAGAAGTAGCCGATGGACTTGTCGAACCTGCGGGTCAGCTCCAGCCCGGACGACGGCTTTTCGAGCAGGGCGGTGAGGATCGCGTACGGGAGGGACATGAGCGCATCCTAGGCAGGGCTCCCCGTCACAGGGTGGCCGCCAGCTCCGTCCCCTGCCGGATCGCGCGCTTGGCGTCCAGCTCGGCGGCGACATCGGCGCCGCCGATGAGGTGCACGGGCAGCCCGGCGGCGAGCAGCGTGTCGTACAGCTCGCGGCGCGGTTCCTGCCCGGTGCACAGGACGACCGTGTCGACGGGGATCAGCCGCTGCTCGCCGTCGACCGTGACGTGCAGTCCCTCGTCGTCGATACGGTCGTACGCCGCGCCCGCGACCATCGTGACGCCGCGGTGCTTGAGCTCGGTGCGGTGGATCCAGCCGGTGGTCTTGCCGAGCCCGGCGCCGACCTTCGTGGCCTTGCGCTGGATCAGGGTGACGGTGCGGGTCTGCGGGGCGCGGACCGGGGCCTGGAGGCCGCCGCGCGTGCCGTACTCCATGTCGACGCCCCACTGGCGGAAGAACACTTCGGGGCTGAGGCTCGCCGAGTCGGTGCCGGCCGGGTCCGACGACGTATCCGTCAGGAACTCCGCCACGTCGAAGCCGATGCCGCCCGCGCCGATGACCGCGACGCGGTCGCCCGCCTTCGCGTCGTCGCGCAGGAGGTCGAGGTAGCTGACGACGCTGGGGTGGTCGATGCCGTCGATCTGCGGAATGCGCGGGGTGACGCCGGTGGCGAGGACGATCTCGTCGAAACCGGCGGCGGTGAGGGATTCGGCGGTGGCGTGCGTGCCGAGACGTACCTCTACGCCGTGCTCGTCGAGCTGGTTGCGGAAGTAGCGCAGCGTCTCGTTGAACTCCTCCTTGCCCGGCACCTTGCGCGCGATGTTGAGCTGGCCGCCGATCACGTCGGAGGCGTCGTACAGCGTCACCGTGTGGCCGCGCTCGGCGGCCGTCACCGCGCAGGCGAGCCCGGCCGGACCGGCGCCGACGACGGCGACGCGCTTGGAGCGGCGGGTGGGGGAGAGGACCAGCTCGGTCTCGTGGCAGGCGCGCGGGTTGACCAGGCAGGAGGTGATCAGGCCGCTGAAGGTGTGGTCGAGGCAGGCCTGGTTGCAGCCGATGCAGGTGTTGATCGAGTCGGAGCGGCCGGCCGCCGCCTTGGCGACGAAGTCCGGGTCGGCGAGGAAGGGGCGGGCGAGCGAGACCATGTCCGCGCAGCCGTCGGCGAGCAGTTCCTCGGCGAGCTCGGGGGTGTTGATGCGGTTGGTGGTGACGAGGGGGATGTTGACCGAGCCCATGACCCGCTTGGTCACCCAGGCGTACGCGCCGCGCGGCACGGAGGTCGCGATGGTGGGGATGCGGGCCTCGTGCCAGCCGATGCCGGTATTGATGATGGTCGCGCCGGCCGCCTCGACCTCACGGGCGAGCGTGATGACCTCGTCGAGGGAGGAGCCGCCGGGGACCAGGTCGAGCATCGACAGCCGGTAGATGAGGATGAAGTCCGGGCCGACGTGCTCGCGCACGCGGCGGACGATCTCGACCGGGAAGCGCATGCGGTTCTCGTACGAGCCGCCCCAGCGGTCGTCGCGGTGGTTGGTGTGGGCGGCGATGAACTCGTTGATCAGGTAGCCCTCGGACCCCATGATCTCGACGCCGTCGTAGCCTGCCGACTTCGCGAGTCCGGCCGTACGGACGAAGTCCTCGATGGTCTCCTCGACCTCGGCGTCGGTCAGGGCGTTCGGGGTGTACGGGCTGATGGGGGCCTGGATCGCGCTGGGGGCGACGAGGTCGGGGTGGTAGGCGTACCGGCCGAAGTGCAGGATCTGCATCGCGATCCTGCCGCCCTCGCGGTGTACGGCGTCGGTCACCTGCCGGTGCTGCGCGGCCTCCTCGGGCGTGGTCAGCTTCGCGCCGCCGGGGTAGGGGCGGCCGCGGTCGTTGGGGGCGATGCCACCGGTGACCATGAGGCCGACGCCGCCGCGCGCGCGGGTCGCGTAGAACTCGGCCATGCGCTCGAAGCCGCGCTCGGCCTCTTCGAGTCCGACGTGCATCGAACCCATCAGCACGCGGTTGGGGAGCGTCGTGAAGCCCAGGTCGAGGGGGCTCAGGAGATGCGGGTACTCAGTCGTCGGACTCATGCCGCAATGTGTAGTCCACGCGGGACGTGTTGTGCAACAAGTTGCATAAAGGTCGTGGTGTTACTTCGGCAACATCCGCGACGACGGCGTGCGCTCGTGCAGGGTGCGGGCGAATTCCTCGGCTCGTTCCAGCTGGGTCCGCAGATCGCTCACGCGCTCGGCGGCCGCCCGCTCGAAGCCCCGTACGCGCTCCAGCAGCGCCTCCCGCTCGTCGTCCGCCGGCGGCTCGGGCGCGTCGAGCCGGTCGGTGGCGTCCAGCAGGTCCCGCATCTGGTCCAGCGTGAATCCGAGCGGCTTCATGCGGCGTACGACCATCAGGCGCGCGACGTCGGCCTCGGTGTAGAGGCGGAAGCCGCCCTGGGAGCGGGCGGACGGGGTGACCAGGCCGGTCTCCTCGTAGTGCCGGATGGTCCGCAGGGACAGCTCGGTCCTGGCCGCGACCTCGCCGATCTGCATGTGCTTGCTGTCCACGCCCGGTGGCCTCTCGTCCGTCGTCGTACGCCTGTCGTCGTACGCTCGTCGCGATCTCTACCCTAACGTCAGGGTAGAGTTGCTCCGCGCCGGTGAATGCCGGTCCCGGTTCCCCCTGCGCACGACAGGCTCTATTCTCTTGCCCTCCTTCGCCCTGCCCCGCCCGGTCCGCCCCGTCTGGCTCTCCCCCAAGGTCTTCCGTACCGAGTTCCTGGCCGGGCTGGTGGTCGCGCTCGCGCTGATCCCCGAGGCGATCTCGTTCTCGATCATCGCCGGTGTCGACCCGAGCATCGGTCTCTTCGCCTCGTTCACCATGGCCGTCACCATCGCGTTCGTCGGCGGCCGGCCGGCGATGATCTCGGCGGCGACGGGAGCGGTGGCCCTGGTCATCGCCCCGCTCAACCGTGAATACGGCCTCGGGTATCTGATCGCCTGCGTCATTCTCGCGGGCGTCTTCCAGATCGTTCTCGGTGCGCTGGGCGTTGCGAAACTGATGCGGTTCGTGCCGCGCTCGGTGATGGTCGGATTCGTCAACTCGCTCGCGATCCTGATCTTCATGGCCCAGGTGCCGGAGCTCACCGACGTTCCGTGGATGGTGTATCCGCTGGTCGCTGCCGGGCTGGCGCTCATGGTGCTCTTCCCCCGGATCACCAGGGCGGTTCCGGCGCCGCTGGTCTCCATCGTCATCCTTACGACGGTCACGCTGGCCGCGGGCATCGCCGTACCGAATGTGGGGGACAAGGGCGACCTGCCGTCGTCCCTGCCGGTCCCGGGCCTGCCGGACGTGCCGTTCACATTCGAGACGCTGAAGATCATCGCGCCGTACGCGCTGGCGATGGCGCTGGTGGGCCTGATGGAGTCGCTGATGACGGCCAAGCTGGTCGACGACATCACTGATACGCACTCCAGCAAGACCCGTGAGTCCATCGGCCAGGGCATCGCCAACATCGTCACCGGGTTCTTCGGCGGCATGGGCGGCTGCGCGATGATCGGCCAGACCATGATCAACGTCAAGGCCTCGGGTGCGCGCACCCGCCTCTCGACGTTCCTCGCGGGCGTTTTCCTGATGGTGCTGTGCATCGTCTTCGGGCCCGTCGTCTCGGACATCCCGATGGCGGCACTGGTCGCGGTGATGATCCTGGTCTCGGTGGCCACGTTCGACTGGCACTCCATCGCGCCGAAGACGCTCAAGCGGATGCCGCTGGGCGAGACCACCGTCATGGCCGTCACCGTGCTGTGCGTGGTGGCGACGCACAACCTGGCCATCGGTGTGGTCGTCGGTTCCATCACGGCCATGGTCATCTTCGCCAAGCGCGTCGCGCACCTGGTCGATGTCACCGCTGTCACCGACGAGGACGGCGGCCGGATCGTCTACACGGTCACCGGCGAGCTGTTCTTCGCGTCGTCCAACGAGCTGGTCGAGCAGTTCGACTACGCGAAGGGCGGACCGGAGCGGGTGGTCATCGACCTGACGGTTGCGCACGTCTGGGACGCGTCGTCGGTCGCCGCGCTGGACGCGATCACGACGAAGTACGAACACCGGGGCAAGACGGTCGAGATCGTCGGCCTGAACCTCTACAGCGCCAAGATGCACGGCACGTTGAGCGGCGAACTCGGCGGCGGCCACTGAGTGACGGCTTCGCCACGCTGTCAGCGCGTGCTGTAAACGGCTTCCACCAGTGCCATCTTTCGTGGGTCGTCGGCGATGTCCGGTCCCATGCGGTTCATGACGTACCCCATGCTGATGCCCGCCTCGGGGTCGGCGAGGCCGCAGGAGCCGCCGAAGCCGTCGTGGCCGAAGGCCCGTGGGTTGGGGCCGTACGAGCCGCGCGGGCCACTCAGCCACAGGCCGAGCCCGATCTCCGTGTCGTGGCCGAAGCCCGCGCCGAGCACCAGATCCCGGCAGCTGCCCTGCCCCTCGCGGGCCCGCTCGGCGGCCTCGGGGGAGAGCACGCGGGTCTCGCCGGAGCGGCCGCGGCGGGCGAAGATCTCGTACAGGGCGGCCACCGCGCGGGCCGTGCCGTGGCCGTTGGCCGCGGGGATCTCGGCGGCCCGCCACTCGGGGGTGTTGGCCTGGGCCGCTCCAGGGCCAGGGTTGAGCAGGGCCGCGAGGGCGACCGGCTGCAGGGCGGCGAACAGCGCCGCCTGCTCGCTGGTGGGCTCGGCCCGGGGGTGCACCAGCTCGGCGGCCCGCCCGGCTTCCTTCTCCGGCAGCCCTATCGTGAAGTCGATGCCGAGCGGCCCGGTGACCTCCCGGTGCAGGAACTCCCCCGGAAGCAGGCCCGTAACGCGCCGGACGACCTCACCGACCAGGAAGCCGTACGTGATCGCGTGATAGCCGGACTGGGTGCCCGGCTCCCACCAGGGCTCAGTCGCCGCCAGCCGCGCGCAGGTCAGCTCCCAGTCGTACAGCTCGGCGAAGGTGTGCGGCTCACGCAGCCCGGCCAGCCCCGCGCGGTGCGACAGGAGATGGCGTACGGGAATGGCTTCCTTGCCGGCGGCTGCGAACTCCGGCCAGTACGAGGCGACCGGGGCGTCGAGGTCGAGCAGCCCGCGGTCGGACAGCAGATGGGCGCACAGCGCCGTCGGGCCCTTGGTCGTCGACCACACGTTGACCAGGGTGTCCCGCTCCCACGGCCGGCTGCGCGCGGCGTCGGCCCAGCCGCCCCACAGGTCGACCACGGTCTCCCCGTCGACCAGCACGGTCACGGCCGCGCCCAGTTCCCCGCGCTCCCGGAAGTTCTCCTCGAACGCGGTGCGCACGGCGGCGAACCGGTCGTCGCAGTGGCCGTGGATCTCCGGTACGGGCACGGGCTGGGGCGTGGGCTGGCTCATGGGGCCCTCCGGGCGGCAGTCGGGTCCCAGGAACGTACCGACTGGTCGGACTGGTGGGAAGGTGCCGCGCACGGCCAACCGGGCTGTCCGTACCGGTCTCCCGGCACGGACAGCCCCGCGGCGGCGTATCAGATGTTGACGCCGAAGTCCGTCGCGATGCCGCGCAGGCCCGAGGCGTACCCCTGGCCGACGGCACGGAACTTCCACTCCGCGCCGTTGCGGTAGAGCTCGCCGAAGACCATGGCGGTCTCGGTCGAGGCGTCCTCGGAGAGGTCGTAACGCGCGAGCTCCTTGTTGTCCGCCTGGTTGATGACCCGGATGAAGGCGTTGCGCACCTGGCCGAAGCTCTGGCCGCGGCTCTCGCCCTCGTGGATCGACACCGGGAAGACGACCTTGTCGACCTCGGCGGGCACCGTCGACAGGCCCACCTTGATCTGCTCGTCGTCGCCCTCGCCCTCACCGGTGAGGTTGTCACCGGTGTGCTCCACCGAGCCGTCGGGGCTCTTGAGGTTGTTGAAGAAGACGAAGTGCTGGTCCGACACGACCTTGTTGTTGACATCGACCAGCAGGGCGCTGGCATCGAGGTCGAAGTCGGTCCCGGTCGTGCTGCGTACGTCCCAGCCCAGGCCCACCGTGACAGCGGTCAGGCCGGGGGCCTCCTTGGAGAGCGAGACGTTGCCGCCCTTGGAGAGACTGACACCCATGAAGATCCCTGCTCAATCCGGCGCGGGCCGCGCCCTTTGACGATCTCTTTGCCCAATCCGCCAACGCTTGCGCGCCCCGCTCAGTTCCCGTCCGGTCCCCTCAGTCCTCCGAATGGCCGCGCAATGGCCGCGCAACCGGGGTCAGCGAACCGGAATAACGAGCTCCGGGCGGTCCCACATCACGGCGGGCGGACTGGCGAGCTCGGTTCCGGTCCGCTCGGCGCCCACGCTCAGGTAGAAGCCCTCGGCGGGCGGGTGCGACACCACGCGCACGCCGGTGATCCCCGCCTCCCGCGCCTCGCCGACCATGTGTGCGACGAGCAGGCGGCCGATGCCGAGGCTTTGGGCGGAGTCGGCGACGAACATCAGGTCCAGCTCGGGCGGGTCGAGCACGAGAGAGTAGAACCCGAGCACCCGGTCGTCTTCGGAGTCGACGGCCACGAAGACCCGGTGCGTCTCGATGTAGTCCGGCCCGACCCGGTAGCCCGCGACCATCGGGGCGTACGGGCCCTCGTAGGCGCGCGAACTCCGCACGAGCCGGGTGAGCCGCCTAGCGTCCCGTGCGGTCGCCCGCCGGACGCTTGTAATGCGTGGAGCCATACAGAGAGTATTACTCATCCCTCGCGTCGAAGGCGAAAGCCGCCCGGTCCCTGAACCCCGCTGTTCATTCCACGGATCCGGCGGCCGGCCCTCCCTGTCACCGGCCCGACCGTCGCCGCCGCCATGCTCCTTTGGCGATCGGCCCCGACCGGACGGAGAACGCCGCCCCATGCGCCCCATAACCACCGCCCCCGCCACCGCCCTCACCAGTTCGTACGTCACCTCCATCGCGGACTCCAAGGAGCAGATCCGGGCAGCGCAGCGGCTGCGGTACCGGGTCTTCGGCGAGGAGATGGCCGCGACCCTCGACTCGCCCCTGCCCGGACACGACATCGACGCGTACGACGAATTCGTGGACCACCTGATCGTCACTGACAGCACGACCGGCGAGGTGGTCGGCACCTACCGGCTGCTGCCGCCGGGACGGACCGAACGCTCCTACTCCGACAGCGAATTCGATCTGCGGGCGCTCGACGGCCTGCGCCCGGCCATGATCGAGGCCGGCCGCTCCTGCGTACACCCGGACCACCGGTCGGGCGCGGTGATCAACCTGATGTGGTCCGCGCTCGCCCGTTACGTCCTGCTCTCCGGCCACCGCTACCTGGCCGGCTGCGCCTCCGTACCCCTGTCGGACGGTGGCAGGGCCGCGGCCGGCGCCTGGCTGCTCGGTACGGCGAAGCACTCGTCACCGCCCGAGCTGCGGGTGCACCCCCGCCGGCCGTGGATGCCCGCCGGGCTGACGGCGGAGCAGCCCAGTTACGCCGGTCTGCCGCCGCTGCTGCGGGGCTACTTCAGGCTCGGCGCGTGGATGTGCGGGGCGCCGACGCATGACCCCGAGTTCGACGTCGCCGACTTCTTCGTTCTGCTGGACATGGACCGGCTGGGGGACCGCTACCGCCGCTTCTTCCTGGGCGGAACTCCGTGAACCCGGGGGGCGTCAGCCCCTGGGCCGTGGACGCGGGCTGCACTCCGCACTGCGCCGCCCATGCGGCTCCCCGGGTGCCGGTGGCGGAGTCGGTACGCCGCTGCGCCGCGCTCGCGTACACGATCGCCCGGGGCGTATCGAGGGGCGAGCGGCTCGCCGAACCGGACCTGCTGCGGGGCCAGGCCAGAAGCATCCTGGCCGCTCTGGGCATAGGGCTGGCGGCGAGCCCGGTACCGCTGACCGTGCCCGGCAGCGGTACGGGCACCCTGATCGTGGCCAACCACATCTCCTGGCTCGACGTCGTCGCCGTACTCGCCGTGGAGCCCGTGACCCTCCTCGCCAAGCGGGAGATCGGCCGGTGGCCGGTCGTCGGCACCCTGGCGCGGCGGGTGGGCACGCGCTTCATCGACCGCGATGGCCTGCGCGAACTGCCCTCGGCCATGGCCGACTTGGCGTCGGCGCTGCGCTCGGGGGAGTCCGTGCTGGTATTCCCCCAGGCCACCACGTGGTGCGACGCACCGGGCGGCCGGTTCCGGCGGGCGGCGTTCCAGGCGGCGGTGGACGCGGGGGCGGCGGTCCGGCCGGTGACGATCGCGTACGAGCAACTGGGCGCGCCCAGCACGGTGGCGGCGTTCCTCGGCGACGAGGGCTTCGTCACCTCGCTGCGGCGGGTGGCGGGCGCGTCTGCCCTGACCGTACGGATCACCTCTCACCCGCTGCTTCCGCTGACGGACCGGCGCTCCTTGGCCGCCGAAGCCAGGGCGGCGGTCGCCGGCGCGGAGCGGGGTTGCCTGCGGCGCCTTTCCCCACCCCGCCCCTTCCCGCTGTGACATTTGCGGCTCCGCCGCGTGGGGGGCAAGCCCCCAGACCCCCGGGACGCCCTCCGGGCGTGGCCTCAAATGCCGGCCGGGCTGGATATGCGGCACCCTCCAGCCCCTCCGGCGTTTGAGGAGCGGGGTCTGGGGCGGGGCCCCAGTTCCCCGCCCGCGATCACCGCACCCGCACCCGCACCGCCTCCCGTGCTGTTTCCGTGCCGCGCTCCACCAGGCGCGCTACGACCGTCTTGTGGCCGCTGCCGTACGCCGACGTCGCGAAGCCGAACGACCACTCGTCGACGCCCGTCGCCTGCCGCCACGAGGCCGGATCCACCGGGGCGTTACGGTCGACCACCTGCCACTCGACCCGCGCGTCGGGCGTCACGCGGAACGCCGTCCGTACGACCGCCGACGGCGTGCCGTCCCGTACCGCACGGACGTACAGCACGTGCTCTCCGACGCCCAGCCTCCCGACCTCCGCCTGCCAGGTACCGGTCGCCTCGTCGAGCTGCGCCGACACCGGCGACGAGCCGAACGACTCGTCGTCCACCGACACCTGCACCCGCCGGGTCTCCGGCCGGCCGCCCACGCCGTCCGGATCGCTCCCGAGGTCCGGGAAGGCGTACCCGCCACCGGCGACGACCGTCTCACTCGCCGCGAGCTGCGAACCGTCCGAGGGGGAATCGACCGTGACGCCGAACTCCAGCCCCGTCGGCGGCAACGGCGCCGGCTCGACCGACACCCTCGACGCGTGAGAGTCCTCGTAACCGATCTCCGTCAACGCTGTGTTGTCCATCAGCAGCTGTACGGACAGCTGCTCGCCCGTGAACGCCGGCCGCGCGGTGGCGAATTCGATCGCGAACTTCACCCAGCACGGAGCTCCCGCGCCGCCGCAGAGCACACTCCCGACCACCGGTTGCGTCGCGGCCTTCCCGCGGGCGATCTCCCGGTCGGTGGCGAGGAGGACCGCGGTGGGCGTTACCACCGCCGGGGCGCGCGTCCGTACGTACAGCTCGGCGCGCACCCGGGATCCGCTCGCCAGCGGCTCGCTCAGGTCGTCCGTGGCCGGGTACGCCGACACGGGGAGGTACGGCGCCGCCGACGAAAGGGTGTCCCCGGCCGGGCAGCCGTCCGGGTCGCCCGCGCTGTCGGTGCGGTCCATGGTGCGTTCGCCGGCGCAGTCCGGCCGCTGGTGCAGGTAGTAGTGGAGTGCGTCGGCGGAGAGTGGGCCGCCCGCCGGTCGCGTATCGCCGCCGCTCCGCGCCTTCAGCACCGTACGCAGGACTCCCAGCGAGCCGTCCAGCGTCGCCACGTCATCGAGCCCCGCCGACACACCCGACGGCAGCGGCGCGGGGTCCTCGGTGCCGTCGCCGTCCCGGTCGTAGCCGCCCCAGACGCTGTCCCGGATCGCCCGGTCGGCAGCGAAGAAGTCGTCCTCCACCGGCCGTTCCGGCAGCAGCGCACGGCCCAGCAGGACGTCCACCGCCCGGCGCCCGCTCTCGGGTGTCGCCGCGCCGTACCCCTCGAAGAGCACATTCGCGGGCGTGTACGGCGCTCCCGCCGGCCAGGACGGCGACGGCAGGTTGTCCTTGCCCAGCGGGAAGGCGTTCTTGAGCACGGCCTCGCGCAGTTCGCCGCGGGTCAGTTTTCCGTCCTGGAGGTAGACGCTGCCTTCCAGCGCCGCTCCCTCGGCGACGACTTGACCAGCCTTCTGGCCGGCCCGCGCGTCGCCGATCGCCTCCCGCACCCGCTGGAGCGTCGTACCGAAGACACCCGCCGTGTACGGCGTCGCCGCCGACGTCCCGCTGAACTGGTCCTGGCAGTACACCGCCGTATGGCAAGCGGACGGCAGGCTTCCGATGCCCCACGACGACAGGTGTACGGGGATCCCGTCGCCGACGACCGCCCGCTGGTCGTTGCGGCGCAGCGCCCCGACGGTGATGTTCCAGTCCGGCCCCGTCTGGTCGGAGTGCCAGGTGCTGACCGGCA
The DNA here is from genome assembly GCF_018614035.1 of Streptomyces sp. ISL-96. Lineage (GTDB taxonomy): Bacteria > Actinomycetota > Actinomycetes > Streptomycetales > Streptomycetaceae > Streptomyces. The sequence continues at coordinate 165,431 of NZ_JAGGPA010000005.1, read as the reverse complement.
CGTCGAAGGCGTTGCCGACGCCGTTGCCCGCCGCGAAGAGGACGGTCTGCCCGCGCTCGGCGGCCTTCTTCGTGGCCTCCTCGCCGCTGACGACAGGCCCCACGGGCGCGCCGCCGACGTAACCGAACGAGTGCGAAGAGATGTCGATCCACGGGTACTTCACCGCGACCGTCTCGTCCAGCCCCTCCACCATGACCAGCAGGCAGGACGGGCAGTAGCCGTAGCGGTTGCCCGCCGAAACCGACGCCGAGCCCGTGCCGTGCCCGTGGTCGTCGAGGACCGGGTGCGCGCCGTCCATGCTCGACGAGTACGCGCCGATGATCTTCGTGCCGGGGATCCAGTGGAGCGTGCCGCCCGTCGTCCGCTCCGGCGTCCACAGGCTCTTGTCCTCCTCGGGCAGGTAGCCCTTGCCGAGGGTGACGGGGATCGCCGGTGCGGCGGCCGGGTAGCCGGGGATGTACTCCGACGGGTGGCGGGTGAAGTTCTTCGTCAAGGCCAGCACGTCGGGGTCCGGGTACGTCCGCGCGGAGAACTCCAGGTGGTACGGGTTGATCCCGGTGTCCGCGATGCCGATCACCGTGACGGGCGGCCCGGCGGCGAGCCGGTCCGCCGTACCCACGAGGGCCGAAGTCGTCTCGCGCCGCTCCAGGCCCTCGGCGTCGGTCACCTTCAGCGTGACCAGGTGCCGGCCCTCGGGAAGCGAAGGCGTGACGGCGGCCCCGGCGCCGTCGTCGAACTGCCCGTCGCCGTCCAGGTCCCAGGCCGCCCGCACGGGATCGGCGCCGCCCGAGACCGAGCCGGTGAGCCGCTGCTCGGCGCCGGTCTCGAACTCGTACGGCCCGCCCGCCTTCACCACAGGACGCGGATCGGCCGGCCGCGTACGCGCCACTACCTCCGCCGTCACCTCGTCGGTCACCGTGGCCCACTTGACCGCGACGACCTTCCACGTCCCCGCGACCGGCGAGGACACCGACGTACGCTCAGGGTGGTCACCCGACTCCGACTGCGCCACGACCTCGCCGGACGGGTCGGCGACGCGCAGGTCGTAGTCCTGTGCCGTCGTCTTCCACGACAGGGTTACGTCGAAGGACCTCACCCCGGCCGGCACGGTGAAGGGGAACTCCACGGCTTGCCCGGCGGGGAAGACGCCCGGCGTGGCGTCGGTCTTGGTCTCCTTGAGCAGCCGGTCCGAGGTCTCCTCGACCACGACGACCTTGACGCCGTCGCTGACCGTGGTGCCGCGCGCGTCCGTGACCGACAGACGGAGATCGTACGTCCCGGCAGCGAGGCCCGTGGTGTCGAACTCCGCACTCGCCGAATCCGCGCCGACGACCTTGCCGTACGCCGCCGACCAGTCCCAGGTGTACGGCGCCGTACCGCCGTGCGCCGCGCCGAGCAGCACCGCCTTCTCGCCCGTGGCGACGAAGGCGCTGTCACCGGCGTCGGCGACCAGCGGCGCGGGCTCAACAGGCCCACTCGGCGCGCCCGGTCTCGCCGTCCCGGCGACCGTCACGTCGCCGCCGATCGCCTTCGGCACCTTGCCGTCGACGACTTGCTGCCCGCCGACGGTGTTGATCGCGACGTCGGCGGTGCTTGTCGTGGCCGAGGCCGAGCTCGGGCTCGCCGAGAGGGGGACGAGGAGAAGAAGCGACGCGACGACGGAGGCGATCCGACCCGTCCGTACGCGGGCGGCCGTCATCCGGTCGCCCACTTCTGCGCGCAGAGGCCGAGGTCCGCCTTGACCTGCTGGTTCCGGTCAACGACGACCGGCAACTGCTGGAGGACTTTGCCGTTCTTCTCGCAGGACAGCGTCCAGTTCTCGATCAGGCCGCCCTCGGTCCGCTCTGTGGCGTCGAACAGCGCGGCGGTCATCGTCCAAGACGGCGCGACCGACGCCCAGTTCTCCACCCGCAGCACGTACGTCCCCTGCTCCGGGTCCTCCAGGAACACCCGCTCCTTCACCCCGACACTGCCGGCCGAGCTGCCGGCCTCGGTCAGCGTCCCGTCGGCGTTCTTGCGGAACACCCGCAGGTCGAGGTCGTCGGGCGTCGGCCAGTCCAGCTTCACCTCGAATACGTCGGCCGCCCGGTCGACGGTGAACTCCTTGTCCGTCGGCATGGCCGGCAACGTCGTCCCGGTGAACGTCGCCCGCTTCAGCGGCTCAGAGGAAATCACCTTGATCTGCTTGGCCTTGACCGCCGGGCGGGTCGACGGATTCACGTGCCAGCTGTACTTGCCGCCCGGCCCGACCACCATCGTGGTGTCGAGCGTGTCCTTGATCGCCCCTGACCAGGTCTGCGTCGCGAAGGTCTTCTTCAGCCGCAGCGTGGCACCGGCCGGCGCCTTGCCGGCGATCACCGCGTGCGTACGCGCGTCAACCGCGTGCTCCAGCGCGATGAGGTAGGCCTCCCGGTTGCCCTTCCCCGCGAACTCACCGGCGCCGAGGTACTCGTCGATCACTTTCGGGAACGGCGGGTGGAATTCGTCGGGCCCGATCTCGAAGGTGTAGCCGAAGCCGCCCGTCGCGTTGTAGGACCAGTCCTCGGTCGAGCCGGTGGTGTCGTACAGCTGCCAACTGTGCTGACTGGTATAGCCGTTCTGCGCCGCCATCCGGTCGCCGAGGTCCTTCAGGGCCGCCTCGTCGGGCGGGTCGCCGATGGGCTGCCCGTCGGGGCCGGTGGTGTCGGGCGCGACGCCGTTCGGACGCAGTACAAGGTTGGAGAAGGTGTGGTTGGTGATCAGAGCGGTCACCTGCCGCCCACTCACCAGCTCGCGGATGTTCTGCGTCTCCGGCTCCGAGAACGGCCCGGCGCCCCGGTAGGTCGCCTGGACCGGCTCGGCGGCCGCGCCCGGGCCGCCCCAGAATCCGCCGTAGTTACGGTTGGGGTCTACGCCCGCCCCGAAGCCGCCCGGACTGGACACCAGCGCGCATTCGCCCGCCACCGGTGCCTGACCGTCGACGATGCGGCAGTTCTTGCGCTTGTACGCGTTGCCGGGTGTGGCCAGGATCGACCCCGTACCGCCGTCGTCGACGGACCGCAGATCGATCAAGTGCCCGTCGTTGACCGACTTCTCGAACCCGTCGGCGTTGACCACGGGCACGACCACCACGCGGGACTTCTTCAGCAGGTCGGTGATGCGGGTGTCGGTGCCGTAGTTCTTGACCAGGTCGTAGGCGAACTCGATGGCGTGCTCACCGGACGGCCATTCGCGTGCGTGATGCACACCCATCATGAGGAAGACGGGCCGGCCGTCCTCCGCGTCCCGCACGTTGTGCCCGATTTCCACGCCGTAAATGGTCTTGCCCTCAAGGCTCTTGTGGTTGAGGGCGAACTTCTTCACGATGTCGGGCCGGATCGCGGCCAGCCGGCCGAGGTCGTCGTTGTAGTCGGCGAGTTTGCGGTACGTGTCGCGCCCGGACGGCAGCGGTGACTCCTGGGTGGCGGCGGCGTAGGCGCGGTTGGCAGCGTTGTTGTGGGACTCGCGCTCGGCCAGGTCCGGTATGCGTACGTTCCAGGTGAGGCCGGCGGCCCGCAGGGCGTCGGCGTCGGCGGCGCGGTGCAGGACCACCTCGACGTAGTCGTGGCCCGCGTGCTCGGTCAGGTCGAGGCCGAGGCTGACCAGGCGGGTTTTCGCGGCGCGGTTCGGCGTATCGACGGTCACCAGCTGGACCCGGAAGCCGTCGGCGGCACCGGCGGCATCGGCAGCCCCGGCGGGCGGGGCGATCACGGCGGGAAGCAGGCCGAACGCGGCGGCGCTGACGGCTGCGGCGGCGAGCGTGGTGCGTCGGCGGCGAGGTCGGAACGAAGCGGTCACATGAACTCCTGCCAAGTGAGCCCTGCCCGGGAACCCCGCGTCTCGTGGACGGCGGAGGGGCCGGTCGATGTCCGATCGGACAAGTAACCGGGACCGTAATCACGGGCTATGGCATGCACAAGACATGTAACGGAATCTCCGCGTCCTGTTTTGCGGACACTCCGCCGACCGCGCTGTTACGACGCCGTGAGCTGGGCGGCGAGGCCGTCGAGGATGAGGCGCAGGCCGAGTTCGAAGCCGCGGTCGTCGAGGGCGGCGAGGCCGCCGGGCCGGGCGTCCGACGACTCCAGGGAGTCGGCCAGGGCGGGGTAGTCGGGGTGGTAGCCCGCCGGGGCGCGGGTGAAGCCGGCGGCGAAGGTTTCGAGGGCGGAGCCAAGGACGAGGTAGTCGAAGGCGGCGGCGGCCTCGGCGGCCCGCGCCGGGGTGCAGCCCGCACGAATGAGGGTGGCCAGCAGCGCGTCGTAACCCCGCAGGGCCTTGTCGGCCTCGACGCGGCGGCGGGCGACCAGGGCGATGACGTTCGGGTAGCGCAGGTATACCCGGCGGTATCCGCGGGCGTACTCGGTGAGGCCCTTGCGCCACTGCGGGTCCTGGAGCGGGCGGAGGTCGATCTCCTCGTTGATGAGCTCCGAGGCCGCGTCCAGCAGGTCGTCCTTGGAGGCGACGTGGTGGTAGAGCGAGGCGCCGCGGACCCCGAGCCGCTCGGCGAGCGACCGCATCTTGAGGGCCTGAGGGCCTTCATCCTCGATCAGTTCCAGCGCGGCACGCGCGATGATCGCGCGGCTCAGCAGCGGCTGACTCGGTCGGGCCATGGTCGCGGCTCCCCCTCTTTCGCCGGTCAGGTTACTCGGCGGCAGGGGCTTCACAAGCGGCCGGGGGCGCGTTACGGTCCCCGGAGCCCGTAAACCTAACAAGGTTAGATTTAGGTCGGCAGTGCGATGCCGGCCGACCGCTTCCGTCGCCACCCTCTGCCCTCCGAGGTGCACCGTGCCAGAACCCCAAGCCGTCCAAGCCGCCCAAACCGACCACGACACAGACTCCGCCCGCCTCAGCGACCTGGGATACAAGCAGGAGCTGCGACGCAGCCTCGGCATCCTCGGGAACATCTCCATGGGCTTCGCCGTGGTCTCGCCGGTGGTCGCGCTGTACGCGGTGTCCATGGTCGGCACGATGATCGGCGGACCCGCCTGGGTGTGGGCGCTGCCGGTCGTCCTGCTCGGCCAGTGCCTGGTCGTCAACGTCTACTCGGAGCTGGCGTCCCAGTGGCCGCTGACCGGCGGCCCGTACCAATGGGGACGACGGCTTCTCGGTCCGACCTTCGGGTGGATGAGCGGCTGGGTGTGGCAGTTCGCGGTGATGTTCGGCAACACCACGGTGGCCTACCTGGCCGCGCCCTGGGCCTTCGCCCTCGTCGGCGTCACGCCCACGCCGGGGACGATGGTCACGGTGGCCGCCGGCATCCTCTTCGGCTGCATGCTGGTCAACGCCTTCGGCATCAGGATCCTCAGCTGGTTCGTGTCGCTGGGCATCGCCGCCGAGGCGGTGGCGTCGGTACTGGTCGGCTTCGCCCTGCTGCTGTTCTTCCGCGAGCACGGTTTCGCGATGTTCACCGAGACGCTCGGGGCCGAGCAGCTGTCCGGCGGCTCCACGGCAATGGCGTTCCTCGCCGTACTCGCCGTCGCCGGCTGGGGCTTCATCGGCTTCGACGCCTGCGTCTCGACGGCCGAGGAGACCAAGGACGCCGGCCGGCAGGTGCCGCGAGCCATGTGGTGGGCGCTGCTCAGCGTCGGCGCCGTCGTGATCCTCAACGCCATGGCGGTCGCCCTGGCCCACCCCGACCCGGCGGCCGTGGTGGCGGGGGAGGACCTGGACCCCGTAACGACCGCCGTGATCTCGTCGTTCGGCTCCTGGTCCGACAAGCCGTTCGTGCTCGTCGTCCTGATCGGCTTCCTCGCCTGCGCCATGGCGTCCCAGGGCGGCGCCGCCCGCGGAGTGTACTCGCTGGCGCGCGACGGCGTCTTCCCGCTCTCCCGGTACGTACGGAAGGTCAACCGGCGCCAGGCGCCGATCGGCGGGCTGATCGCCTCCACCGTGGTCAGCTGCTCCGGCCTGCTGCTCGGCCTGAACGCCACCGCGATCGGCAGCCTGATCGCCTTCGGTACGGCGGCCACCTTCCTGCCGTTCTTCCTCGTCTCGCTGGCCGCGCTCGTCGCCCGCCTGCGCGGCACCTGGGTGCCCTCCGGTCACATCCGCCAGGGACGCAAGGGCACGTTCCTCAACGTGCTGGCGGTGCTGTGGACGGCCTTCGAGGTCGCGAACGTCTGCTGGCCCCGCGCCATCCTCGCCCCGCCCGGCGCCCCCTGGTACCAGGTGTGGGCCGGACTGCTGGGCACCGGCGTCGTGATCACCGCCGGTCTCCTCTATCTGCTCACCAAGCGACCGCAGGACAAGCTCCGCGCCGCCGACCGGACGGCGGCGGATGCGAGCGCGGAGCAGCGTGCCGAACTCGCGCCCGAACCTTCCTGATCTCCCTGTCTCCCTCAGCCAACAAGGAGTGTTGTTATGAACGTGAACGTCAACGTCAACGAGCCCCGGATGTCCAGGAGAGGATTCGGCGCAGCCGCGCTGACCACCGTGGCGGCCACCGCCTTCGGCGGCCGCGCCTTCGCCGCCGCTCCGACTGCCGCGCAGACCGAGGAGCAGTACACCGCACCGGCCGAATGGGAGCCGCACTCCGGCTGTGTCATGGCCTGGCCCTGGGACCGGACGATCGGCTGGGGCGGACTGCTCCCCGACGTCCAGGCCGAGATCGCCGGTATCGCCAGGAGCATCGCCCGGTTCGAACCGGTCACCATGGTCGCGGAGCCCGGTCAGGCCGCGGAAGCGCGCCGCCAGTGCGGCAGCACGGTCACCGTCATCGAGTACCCGGTGAACGACTGCTGGACCCGCGACACCGGACCTGTCTTCACCCTGAACGCGTCGAAGACCCACAAGACCGGGCTCGACTTCGGCTTCAACGGCTGGGGCAACAAGTACCCGTACGACAAGGACGACTTCCTGCCGGTCGGCGTGTGTGAGTACCTCGGTGTCCCGCGCAAGGACGTCTCCATGATCCTTGAGGGCGGCGCGGTCATCACCGACGGCCAGGGCACCCTCATCACCACGGAGGAGTGCCTGCTCAACCCCAACCGCAACCCCACCATGACCCGCGCCCAGATCGAGGCGGCTCTGCTGGCCGCGTACGGCGCCACGAAACTCATCTGGCTCCCGTACGGCCTCAACAACGACGACGTCACCAACGGACACGTCGATCTGGTCGCCGCCTACCTGGGCCCGGCCAAGCTCCTGGTCCACACCCAGCCCGACACCACCAGCCCCAACCACGCCCGGATGGCGGCCAACCTGGCTGTCCTCCAGGGCACCACCGACGCTCGGGGCCGCCGGTTCGAGGTGGTGGAGATGCGCCACCAGCCCCACTTCCGGCACAACGGGCTGCTCGTGGAGACGTTCAGCTACACCAACTACTACGAGACGAGCGGCAGCGTGGTCGTCCCCGTAGCGAACGAACCAGCGGACACGCTCGCCCTCGCCCAGTTCCGTACGCTCTTCCCCGGCCATGAAGTAGTCGCCGCCCCGGCGCGCACGCTGGCCTACGGCGGCGGCGGGGTCCACTGCGTAACCCAGCACGTTCCTCGCGCGTAGAGCCTGCCGTCCTGGGGCGTAACCCGCCTATATAGGCTGCGCGTTGACCTTGAACTGAGCGTGACTCCAAAAGGGGGCCCCGTGGCCGAGCAGCACCGCGACAGGATCAACACCGCGCAGCCTCATACGGCACGGATCTGGAACTACTGGCTGGGCGGCAAGGACAACTACCCGGTCGACCAGGAGGCCGGTGACCAGATCCGCAAACTGCACCCGGGCATCGGCGACTACGCCCAGGCGGACCGGCTGTTCCTCGGGCGGGCGGTGCGGCATCTGGTCGCCGACTGCGGGATACGGCAGTTCCTCGACATCGGCACCGGCCTGCCGACGGCCGACAACACCCACGAGGTGGCCCAGCGGCTGGCACCGGAAACCCGCGTCGTCTACGTCGACAACGACCCGCTGGTGCTCGTCCACGCACGCGCCCTGCTCACCAGCACACCCGAGGGGAGCACCGACTACCTCGACGAGGACCTGCGCAACGTCGACCGGATCCTGGAACACGCGGCGAAGACCCTGGACTTCAGTCAGCCGGTCGCGCTCGTGCTGCTCGGCGTGGTCATCTTCCTGGAGGACGACGCCCAGGCGTACGGCATCGTCAGCCGCCTGATGGACGCGCTGCCGTCCGGGAGCCACCTGGTCCTCTCGCACACGATCACGGATCCGGCGATGCCCGATGTGGACGCGGCGGTCGCGTTCTGGAACGAGCACGGCACCCCGAAGCTCACCCAGCGCACTCCCGGCCAGGTCACCCGTTTCTTCGACGGCCTGGAGCTCCTGCCCCCCGGCGTGGTGTCGTGCAGCCGCTGGCGCCCCGAGCCGGACGCCAACGGCGTACCGGCCGAGGTGGCCATGTACAGCGGCGTAGCCCGCAAGCCCTGAACAGCAGCCAGGGCCCCGGCTCCCTCAGTTGCGGCCGTACAGCTGGGCCAAATCGATGAGCTGGACGTCGGGGGAAGTCTGGGCGGCCGCACGGAGCTTATCGTTGAATCCTGCTCCGCTGAAGCAGAGCAGGCGGGTGTGAGCGGTGTCGAAGCGTCCGGCCTGGGTGATGAGGTCTCGGATGTGCTGAAGTCGCTCCAGGTGGGCGATGCCCATGGTGTCGTTCCACTTGGCTTCGCCGATCGCCAGCATTGGGGCCTTGGTGCCGTCGGCGATGCCGATGGCGGCGACGTCGACTTCGTACCCTTTGCGGGCCTTTGGGTCGTGGACGATGCCATGCCCGACGCGGGCGGGCAGTCCTCCGAGACGGTCGGGGTCGGCGTGGTGCAAGGCCCAGTCACGGCAGACCTGTTCGAAGTGCGGGCCGAGGATGTTACTGGTGAAGCGCCGACGGCTGGCCTGCCAGACGCGGGCGGCGTTGCCGGGACGCTCCAGCTGGTCCCAGACCGGGCGCATGATGGCGTGGTAGAAGGCGATGAGAGGCTCGGCGATGCGGTAGGTGGGCCGGTTCTCGCGGAAGACGTCGGCGTCGCGGTGGAGCAGCCCGGCGTCTTCGAGGACGTTGATGGGGTGTGCGATGTCGGTGGCCTTGCGCTCGAGATAGCCGGCCATACCGCCGCGGGTCGCGTTGCCTTCGGCAACGGCGGCCAGGACCGACAGGTAGAGGGTCGTGTCGCGTAGATCGGGTTCCTCTGCCAGGAGGTAGCGGGCCTCGCGGAACAGTGGGGTCTCGGGGTTGAGAACGGTGCGGGTGACCCAGCTGTCGAAGTCGTCGGGGCCGCTGGGGCTGTCACCGCGTGCGAATTCGCGACGATAAGCGGGCGTACCGCCGACGACGGCGTGGACCTTCAGGGCGAGGCGCGGGTCGCTGATCTCCCAGAAGTCGGCAGCGAGCCGGTGGTCGAGGGGGTGCACGAGGAGATCGAGGCCGGCGCGGCCTCGCAGTGGAGCGTTTCCGGCGAGGAGTCTGCCCATGAACGACAGTGCCGAGCCGCACAGGAGCAGCCGGGAGCGGGAGGAGGTGCGCTGTTCACGAAGTGGCCGAAGAGCTTCCTGGAACAGGGAGGGCAGCTCGGGGTTGGCCTTGGCGAGGTACGGGAACTCGTCGATGACCACGGGGACGGGACGTTCCCGGCCGAGCGCGAGCAAGGCGTCGATGGCCTCGGCCCACGTGGCGAAGTGGTACGGGCTGGCGGGGCGCGAGTGCTCCGTCAGGGCTGTGCTGATCCGGCGTAGCGATTCGGTGTCCGTGGCCTCGGTGGCTCCGAAGTAGAAGCCCCCCGCAGCGCGGCAGGCCGCGTCCAACAAGAACGTTTTGCCCCGTCGGCGTCTGCCAGAGACCACGCCGAGGGTGGCGCCGGGCTGCGAGTCGGTAATGAAACGTTGCAGCGCGGCCCATTCGTAGTCACGGTCGAACATGTCGGAGGGCTTGTCCACCAGACTCCCTGAGTAATAGGGGTACACCTCTATAAAGTGTAAACCCCTATTGCTAGGCACGCGGCGGTCCCTGCGCGACTCGCCGCGCGAAGCGTCGATCGTCTTCGGTCAGAAATCGACATGCGGTGTGACGGGGATGGGCGAGTGGCAGACTCGGCGGCGGATGCTGCGCTTATGTCGGCCCCGCACTCCCATGATCTTCGCCGGAACCATCCGGTGGATCACGCCCAGTTGGTGCCAAACCACTTCATCGTCACGAAGGGTGGGTGCCGGGCGCGCCGGGGGAGCGGATCGAACAGCGGTCTCTTCATCTGTCGCCGTTCCGGGCGGACATGAGGGAGTGTGGCACTGGACCACCTCGTACGCAGGTTGCCCGGCCCACCGTCTGCGGCGCCTGACCGGGCGCCGGTGGCCAGGTCGGCACTTGCCGCACCGCGTATGGCGAGGTGTTCATGACATATCCTCAACCGCCCGTACCCGACCGTGAGTCGGGTGTGTACGTCCCTCATGGCGCGATCTACGACGAAGTCCGCGAGCTGAGGAAGGACGTTACGAGACTCCAGACACAGACTGAGACCCTGCTCGACGAGAATAGAGAGCTGAAGCAGTCGGTGAGTTCGTCCGAGCGTGAGCGCTTGGTGATGCGGATTTTCGTAGGTCTGATCGTTGCGGTCGTCACGACGATTGCTTCGACGTTCATCGCCTGATCCGGAACGCGAGGTCTCCCCATGTCCGTGCCCGTCGGCCCCGGTGACGAGGCGCCCTACCCCCTCCCGTCCAATCGCGCGTGGCAGGAGCGCTGGATTGAGGCTGTCCTGGCGACCGAGGGGGCAAATGTCCCCCGGGCCGCTCTGGAGAACATAGCCCCGTTCATCGTCCGCCCGAAGGCGCTGGTCACCAGGGCCGGTTCGGGAGGAGGTCTCCGGCTCAGGCCCGACCTCATCGCGCAAGTCAGCACGGACTCGGGGCTGATGCTCGTCCTCGAAGTCCGTATGCACGGCGCCGGTGGCGTCGTGTGGCCGGCCAACGAGCGGATCAGCACGGCGTGGCATTCCGTCGCACACCTGTCGGGTACTCAGGGGCGCACCCTTGCGAGCGTGCGCCCCTGGCGGCGGATCTCCATGGACGGTGAGGAGCGGAGTTTTGCCGCGCTGGAGAGTGCCGCGCCCAGCCGGAAGTGGCTGGCTGACAACATCGAGTGGGCGGCCAACGAGCTGCGGAACCGTGACGGTGCGCGCTCCCACAACCTGCTGGAGGAACTCGCCCTCCACGGACAGCAGGAACCAGGAATGTTCGTTCCGCAGTACCACCGGCTCGATGCCCCGGCGGCGGAGCATGGGGACGGCTACTGGGGCTGGATGGCGGTCCGAGGGAACAACCGCACCATGCGGCGCCAGGAGCTCTTCGGGATCACCTCCGCACAGGTGCTGACCGGCGTGCCTTTCGCAACGCTGGGCCAGTACCACAAGCCCGGCGTCGCCGTCAATCCCCACTACTGGCTCGGGGCCTTGTCGAGGAAGCTCAACGACGAGTACCAAGAGGCGGCCCGCAGTGGAGCGGCGGACCCCATGGCCCCGGCTCTGCGCGCCCGGCAGGTGGCGGAGGTACAGGCCCATCTGGTGATCGGCTGTCCGACACCTGAGCGGCTGTACAGCATCGTCCAGGGCAGCAACCGGCGTGACCATGTGCATCCGCCGCTGGAGTTCGCTCCCAACGACCGGGCTCGGGCCCTGGGCCGCAACGTCCTGGGTGCGTATGCAGCGGCCGGCGTACTGGACACGGGGCTTGCGGATGTCCTCGCCGGAACGGCTCCCATCGCCGCACTACCAGAAGCTCTCAGCCGACTCGATCAAGATTCCCTGGCCTTCCGGTTGCCCGAGCTGCCTGAGCACAGTGTCTCCACTCTGCGCGACGCACGCTCGATGCTGCTCCTTGCCGAACTGTTCCCGGGGGATGGCAGCGGGAGCAAGGCCAAGCGGGAACTGATCCGGCATGCGCTCAGTGAGGTGGCACCCGGCTCCTTGCAGCTGACCGACATCAACCGGCGCGCCCGCGCCTGGTCGGCACTGACCTCGCAGAGTTACCCGTATCCGTGGAACCCCCGGGTCGCCGAGATCTTCCAGCGCGACGCCCGCAAGGGGTTCGAGCTCTCCGGGCGTCCGCTCACCGAGCTGCTCAAGGCCGCCGATACCGATGACGCCGCCTTTGAAGAGTTGGTCACTTTCCGGGCAGCGCACTGGCTGGCGGCATTCGACCTCATCGACGCCGACCGGGGATCGCTGGCCGGGCAGATCGACGAGGAAGGCGGCACCAAGTCCAACCGTGTACGGCGCAGCGTCAAGAATGTCCTGAACGCTCTGCGCCACAACCGCATCATGGCAGTGGGGCTGCTGAGAGAGCTCGCGGCGGCGATGGACGCGGGCGACCGGGCCCCGCGCCGCATCCTGCCTACGGGTGAACCGGAGCCGGAGAGCGATCCGGCGAACCATGCCTGGTTCAACCGGGCCTTCCCCAAGGCGACCGGTGGGCAGAGCCACCAGCGCTCGACGCCGCCACCTGAGGACACCGCGGAACCCGTCCTGGAGACGGATGCCCAGGCAGTAGCCCGCCTCACCAAGGCAGTTGAGGCGTTGGTCCGGGACCTGGCCGACAGCAGCAAGGACATCAGCGCCTGTCTGCGTGAACTGGCCGCACGGGCCAAGGACGCCGGGATCGACTGCGCCCTGAGCGAGTCGAAGGCGGATGAGCTCGTCCTGTCGGTCAGCAAGACGCTGGGCGGCCTGCGCCTCGTGCCGGAGACGCTGACCGGTCTGAGCCAGCCGGACTGAGCCAGGCGGATTGAGGCTCCGCCGTGCGAGCAGGGAAGGGCCCTGACAGCGCCGAAAGATGCGAAGGCGCTGGTCAGGGCCCAGATGCTCAGCACTCGATGATGTTCACCGCCAGGCCGCCGCGCGCGGTCTCCTTGTACTTCACCTTCATATCCGAGGTCGCGGATCTCGTCGAGCAGGCGCTTGACCGGCACGCCGGGGTCGTCGGCGCGGCGCCGACGTGGTCGCGGTAGGCGTCGACCTGGCAGGCGCGGTCTTGGGGCGGGCGGCGCAATCGGTTGGGCTCGGGAGCGCGTGCGCGTGCGTACCATCTGACGCCTGGACCGAGTCCTATGTCGTGACGTGTCGTCGGCCTCGGTAGGGGGAGGAGTGGGATTGCCCGGACAGGTTGTGGGAGATCACGGAGCCGCTGATCCCGTGCTACCCGTCAGGGACTGATCAAAGCCGTCCTGCAGCGCGGTCAACCGCTTCGGTGCCTACCTGAGGCCTCATCGAGCCCTTCACCTCCCAGGCACACCACGCTCTGGCGCAGATCCAGGACCTCGGGACGGGCAGCAACATCCACTGATGGGCCAGTCGGCTGACGCCCGGCGGAAAGACGGATCCCCCTTCGAACCTGTAGCCGCCGCGGAGAACCCCCGCGCGGGCCGCGATTGGCGGCCACGGTGCCCACTTCCGGGTGACCCCCCGGTCCGGCTTCGCCGGCACCGCGTCGTGCGTGCTTGAGCATCACCAGCAGGTCCGGTCTCGTCCTGGCCGTGAAGTCGCCGGTCACCGGGAGCCTGCCGATGCACATCTTGCTCATCGCGAGCGCGTTCAACAGCCTGACGCAACGGGCCCACGCGGAACTGCGCGACCACGGGCACAGCGTGACCGTGGAGCTGGCCCTCCAGGGCGTACCCCTGTGGGACGCCGTCTCCCGCCACCAGCCCGATCTCGTCGTGGCGCCCATGTTGAAGAGTGCCATCCCGCCAAAGGTATGGGAGGCGTACACGTGCCTCATCGTGCACCCGGGCCCCGTCGGTGACCGCGGACCGTCCTCCCTCGATTGGGCGATCCACGAGAAGGTGAGCCGGTGGGGAGTGACCGTCCTGCAGGCCAACGCCGAAATGGACGCAGGCGACGTCTGGGCGTCGGTCGCCTGCCCGGTGCCGCCCGTGGGCAAGAGCGACCTGTACCGCAACGAGGTGTCCGACGCCGCGCTGGCCGCGATCCTCCTGGCCGTCGAGCGCTTCGCCTCGGGTACGTTCTCTCCTCAGCCTCAGCCTCAGCCTCAGCCGCAGCCGCAGCCTCAGCCGCAGACCGGCGGAGGCGAAGAGGGTGTCTCCCGCAGTCGGGCCTACTTCGACCAGGGGCTGCGCCGCATCCGCTGGGAGTCGGATGCGACCGAGACCGTGGTCCGCAAACTGCGTGCGGCCGACTCGTTCCCCGGCGTGCTGGACGAACTGCTGGGCCGGGAGTGGTATCTGCACGGCGGCCACCCGGAGGACGGCCTTCGCGGCCGCCCGGGGGAGCTGCTGGCCACCAGGTCAGGGGCAATCTGCCGGGCGACCGCCGATGGCGCCGTGTGGATCCCGGAGCTGCGGCCGCGGCGCGTACCCGGCGGACCGGCCACGTTCAAGCTCCCTGCCGTTCTGGCCCTGGGCGACAGCCTGCCCAGGCTGCGCGAACACCCCGCGCCGCCGGACGCCGACGCCTCCCTGCGAACCTGGGCTGACATCCGCTACCGGGAGGACGGCCCCGTCGGCTTCCTCTCCTTCTCCTTCCCGAGCGGCGCCATGAGCCCCTCGCACTGCCGCCGTCTACTGCGCGCATACAGGATGGCCTCCTCTCGGCCCACGTCCGTGCTGGTACTCGGCGGTGGCCGGGACTTCTTCTCCAACGGGATCCACCTGAACGTGATCGAGGCGGCCGACGACCCCGGCGCGGAGTCCTGGGCCAACATCAACGCCATGGACGACCTGGTGGAGGCCGTCCTGACGAGCACCGACCGGCTGGTGGTGTCCGCCGTGGGCGGGAATGCGGCCGCGGGCGGGGTGATGCTGGCCCTGGCCGCGGACGAGGTGTGGTGCAGGACGGGCGCGGTGCTGAACCCGCACTACCGCCTGATGGGCCTGTACGGCTCCGAGTACTGGACTTACACGCTGCCCGGCCGGGTGGGCCCCGCGGTGGCCGACAGGCTCATGCGGGAAGCCCTCCCGGTGAGCGCCGCAGCAGGACTGAGGCTCGGCTTGGTGGACCGTACGGTCGAATGCGGGCCACAGGACTTCGCCGCCGAGACCGGCCGCCTGGCCGCGCAGCTCGCGTCCTCATCCGCGACGCAGGCGCGGATCGCGGCCAAGAAGGCCGAACGGGAGCGGCACGAGGCGGCCAAGCCGCTGGTCTCCTACCGGGAGGAGGAGCTGGCCCACATGCTCCGTACCTTCTCGGACCCGGACGCCCCCTATCACGCGCTGCGCAGGGCCTTCGTTCGCAAGCACCCCGCGGCCCGGACACCGCCACACATCGGGGTGACCCTCCCCGGGAGGAGGGCGGCGCCCCAGGCATCCTCACGCTGAGGCGGCGCCGGATCCGCCCCCGGCGCGGTCGCGAGGTGACCGGCTGCCTGCTATCAAGAAATGCGAAGGCGATATGAACCATTTCGTCGTATTCCTCCCCTAGGAGGCTTGGCCCCATGGATGCAGCAACGCCGGCCCCGGCCCCGTCCGAGACCGCCCCCAGCACACCCGATGGGGACGAGTCCCCGATCCACATCCTCTGGATCAACGCGGGGCTGAGTTGCGATGGCGACTCGGTGGCCCTGACGGCCGCGATGCAGCCGAGCATCGAGGAGATCGTGCTCGGCGTGCTGCCCGGCCTGCCGAAGATCGCGGTCCACTGGCCTCTGATCGACTTCGAGTGCGGACCGGTGGGTGGGGCGGACACGTTCATCGAGTGGTTCTTCAAAGGCGAGCGCGGTGAGATCGACCCGTTCGTGCTGGTCATCGAGGGATCCATTCCCAATGAGTCGATCAAGCAGGAGGGGTACTGGTGCGGGTTCGGCGACAACCCGGAGACCGGCCAGCCGATCACGACCAGCGAGTGGATCGACCGCCTGGCGCCCAAGGCGTTGGCGGTCGTCGCCATCGGAACGTGTGCCACGTACGGCGGCATCCACGCGATGGCCGGCAACCCGACCGGTGCCATGGGAGTACCCGACTACCTGGGCTGGGACTGGAAGTCGAAGGCCGGCATCCCGATCGTGTGCGTACCGGGCTGCCCGATCCAGCCGGACAATTTCTCCGAGACCCTCACCTACCTGCTCTACCAGGCCGCGGGATCCGCCCCGATGATTCCGCTGGACGACAAGCTGCGTCCGACGTGGCTGTTCGGGGCCACGGTGCACGAAGGGTGCGACCGGGCCGGCTACTACGAGCAGGGCCAGTTCGCCACCACGTACGACTCGCCCAAGTGCCTTGTCAAGCTCGGCTGTTGGGGGCCCGTCGTCAAGTGCAACGTGCCCAAGCGTGGGTGGATGAACGGCATCGGCGGCTGCCCGAACGTCGGCGGTATCTGCATCGCCTGCACTATGCCGGGCTTCCCCGACAAGTTCATGCCGTTCATGGACGAGCCGCCCGGCGGCAAGGTCTCCAGCGCGGCCAGCGGTGCGTACGGAGCCGTCATCCGCAAACTCCGCTCCGTCACGGCCAGGACCGTGGACAAGGAACCGAAGTGGCGTCACACGGGAGACGAGCTGACGACCGGCTACCGGCCGCCCTGGTGACCGGCCCCCGGACGCGCGAAGCGCACAGCACCAGCTCGGTCGCGGACCCGGCCGCCCCGGCTGAATCCCGTCCTGATCCGACCCCCTCCGTAACGAAGTCTTGAAGAAGGGCGTTGCGCAAACGATGGCACCGACGACGAAGGCCGGCGACGACGGCAGTGGCCTGGTGGAGATGGCCTGGGATCCGATCACCCGGATCGTGGGCAGTCTCGGCATCCACACGAAGATCGACTTCAAGCAGAAGCGGGTGGCGGAGTGCTACAGCACCTCGTCGGTCTTCCGCGGCTACAGCGTCTTCATGCGCGGCAAGGACCCCCGTGACGCGCACTTCATCACCAGCCGCATCTGCGGCATCTGCGGCGACAACCACGCCACCTGTTCGGTGTACGCGCAGAACATGGCCTACGGCGTCAAGCCGCCGCACCTCGCCGAGTGGATCATCAATCTCGGCGAGTCCGCCGAGTACATGTTCGACCACAACATCTTCCAGGAGAACCTGGTCGGGGTCGACTACTGCGAGAAGATGGTCCGCGAGACCAACCCCGGGGTCCTGGAGTTGGCCGAGCGCACCGAGGCCCCGCACGCCGGCGAACACGGCTACAAGACCATCGCCGACATCATGCGCTCCCTCAACCCCATCGAGGGCGAGTTCTACCGCGAAGCGCTGCAAGTCAGCCGGTACACGCGGGAGATGTTCTGCCTGATGGAGGGCCGTCACGTGCACCCCTCCACCCTCTACCCGGGCGGCGTGGGCACCATCGCCTCCGTCCAACTCTTCACGGACTACCTCAGCCGCCTCATGCGTTACGTCGAGTTCATGAAGCGCGTCGTCCCTCTCCACGACGACCTCTTCGACTTCTTCTACGAAGCCCTTCCCGGGTACGAGGAGGTCGGCCGCCGGCGCGTGATGCTCGGCTGCTGGGGCGCCCTCAACGACCCCGAGCACTGCGACTTCACGTACGCCAACATGACCGACTGGGGACGGAAGATGTTCGTCACCCCGGGCATCGTCGTGGACGGCAAGCTGGTCACCAACGACCTCACCGAGATCAACCTCGGCATCCGCATCCTCCTGGGCAGCTCCTACTACGAGGACTGGGCCGGGAAGGAGCAGTTCGTCACGCACGACCCGCTCGGGAACCCCGTCGACCCGCGCCACCCGTGGAACCAGCACACGATCCCGGCCCCCCAGAAGCGGGACTTCAACGGCAACTACAGCTGGGTGATGTCGCCACGCTGGTTCGACGGCAAGGACTACCTCGCGCTCGACACCGGAGGCGGCCCCATCGCCCGCCTGTGGTCGACCGCCCTGTCCGGCCTCGTCGACGTCGGCTACGTCAAGGCCACCGGCCACAGCGTCGTCATCACCCTTCCCCGCACCATGACCAAGCCCGAGACCCGCTTCGAGTGGAAGATCCCGAAGTGGAGCAACGCGCTGGAACGCAACCGCGCCCGCACCTACTTCCAGGCCTACGCCGCGGCCATCGCGCTGCACTGCGCGGAGCAGGGTCTGGCGGAGGTGCGCGCGGGACGCACCCAGACCTGGGAGAAGTTCGAGGTACCGGACGAGGGCCTGGGCGTCGGCTTCACCGAGGCGGTACGCGGTGTCCTCTCCCACCACATGGTGATCCGTGACGGCAAGATCGCCAACTACCACCCCTACCCGCCGACCCCCTGGAACGCCAGCACCCGCGACACCTACGGAACCCCCGGGCCCTACGAGGACGCCGTGCAGAACACGCCCATCTTCGAGGAGAACCCGCCCGAGAACTTCAAGGGAATCGACATCATGCGCACCGTCCGCAGCTTCGACCCCTGCCTGCCCTGCGGCGTCCACATGTACGTGGGCGGCGGCAAGACCGTGCAGAAGATGCACATGCCGACCGGCCTGAGCGGCCTGGCCGGATGAGCGCGCCCGAGGCTCCGCGGTCCCCGAACGCGGAGGAGGCCGGGCGGCGGGTCGAAGAGATCCTCGACCGGCTGACCACCGCCGGCGACCCCACAACGGCTGCGGCGGCCGAGGAACTGGTCCGGGTCCTGATGGACTTCTACGGTGCGGGTCTCGCCCGGATCATGACGCTGCTGCAAGCCCCCGCGGCGCGCACGGCGCCGAGCGGCCCGCTGAGCGGGCTGCTCGGCGACGAACTGGTCTCCAGTCTGCTGGTCCTGCACGACGTCCACCCCGAGAACACCTCGGCACGGATCTCCCGCGCCCTGGAGAGCGTCCGGGAGCACGGAGTGCAGCTCGTCGGATTCGACGATGCCACCGGCACGCTGCGGCTGCGCTCGACCGCCCCATCCAGCGGCGGCTCAGGCTGCGGCTGCCCCGGCACGGGCTCGTCGGCCCGGCAGGCCGTGGAGGATGCCCTGGCCTGCTTCGCCCCGGAGGTGAGCCACGTGGAACTGGAAGAGACCCCGTCCTCCCCCGAGCCGGCCCTGCTCCAGATCGGCACGCGACCGCCCACCGGCGTAGCGGGCCGGCCGGCTCCGGCGACGGCGCCGTGAGCGCGCCGCAGGTCCGGCCACAGCACCCGGCACCCGGCGCGCGGACGCAGGGTCTGCGCCGGTTCGCGGGACCGCGTGCGCCGCAGCAGGAACGGTGCGACCTGTGCGGAGTGGCGGTCCCGGACGACAGCCACCGCCACCTCGTGGACACCGAGAGGCGCTCCCTGGCCTGTGCCTGTATTCCGTGCTCCCTGCTCTTCGCACGGCCCGGCGCCGGCCGCTACCGCACGGTCCCGGACCGCTATCTGGCCGATCCGGGCCACGCCTTCGACGCCGCCGCCTGGGACCTCCTGCAGATCCCGGTCGGTGTCGCCTTCTTCTTCCGCAACGCCGCACTGGACCGGCTGGTCGCGCTCTACCCCAGCCCGGCCGGTGCCACGGAGAGCGAACTCGACCCGGCGACCTGGCAGGCCGTACTCGGCACCAGCCGGCTGGCCGGCATACTCGAACCCGATGTGGAGGCGCTGCTGCTGCGCCGCGACGAGGGCCGCACCGAGTGCTACCTGGTGCCGATCGACATCTGCTACGAACTGGTGGGCCGAATGCGCCTGCTGTGGCAGGGGTTCGACGGCGGAGCCGAGGCACGGGCCGCTCTGCAGGCGTTCTTCGCGCACGTCGGGCAGCGGGCCCGGGCGGTCACCGAGGGAAGCAGGCCATGACCGAGCTCTCCTTCGCCTGCACGGGCGTGCGCGCCGACCCGTACGCCGCCGGCCCCACCCTGGTCTTCCGGCTGCGCGTCACCGCGTCGGACGAGACCCGGGTGCACGCCCTCGCGCTCCGCTGCCAGATCCGCATCGAACCGGCCCGCCGCGGTTACGACGAGCAGGAGGCGGGCAAGCTGGCCGACCTCTTCGGCGAGCGCTCACGCTGGGGCACCACACTCCAGCCGGTGCAGTTCGCGCAGGTCTCCCTCATGGTTCCCAGCTTCACCGGGGAGACGGAAATCGACCTCGTCGTGCCCTGCACCTACGACATGGACGTCGCCGCGACCCGGTACGCCGAGGCCCTCTCGGGCGGCGAGGTGCCGCTGCTCATGCTCTTCTCGGGAACGGCCTTCACCGGCGCCGGCGGATTCCGCGTCGAGCCGGTGCCCTGGGACCGGGAAGCGTCCTACCGGATGCCCGTGGAGGTATGGCGGGAGATGCTCGAACAGCACTTTCCCGGCTGCGGCTGGATCCGTCTGCCCCGCGACACCATGGACGCCCTTCTCGCGTTCCGCTCGCGCCGGGCGCTGCCCTCGTGGGAGGCCACCCTTCGGGCACTCCTGGAGGAGGCCGCCCCGGCGGCTCCCCGGACACCGGCCCGTAGCCTGCCCCGTTCCGGTGCCGTACCGCCGCGCGTCACCGAGAGGACGGCGACATGACCACGACGGCCGTGTTCAGCCCGGAGTTGGAGTCCCGTTTCGCCACCGCGCGGCAGGTGGCCGACGCGGTCCTCTTCGAGGGCTACGTGCTCTATCCCTACCGGGCCTCGGCGGCCAAGAACCGGCTGCGCTGGCAGTTCGGGGTGCTCGTACCGCCCGCCTGGGGCGCCGACCGCGAGGAACCCGCCTTCCAGCGCACCGAGTGCCTGATGGAACCCAGAGCGGGCGCCACGCTGGCGGCCGAGGTGCGGTTCCTGCGCGCCCAGCGGCGCACCGTCCAGGAGGCCCGGCCGGACGGCACGTTCGAAACGGTGCCGGAACTGCATCTCCATGACCGCGTCCTGGTCCCCTGGGACGAAGGCATCGAAGAACGCGTCGAGATCGTCGCGACCGTGGCCGAGCTGACCGGAGAGGGGATCGTCGTCCCCTTCACCCGGCCCGCTGGTGAAGAGACCGAACCGGTTCACGACACGGACGGCACGCTGGTGGGCCGGTTGGTCCGCCGGTACGACGAGGCCGTCGGCGTCGTACGGCTGTCCGTGAGCGAACTCGACGGCCCGTACCGGGTGATGCGGCTGACGGCCGTGGTGGAGAACACCACGACGTGGGCCCCGGCCGACGGGGGCGGCGACCGCGAGGCCGCACTGGCCCACTCGCTCGTCTCCACGCACCTCATGCTCTGCCTCACCACCGGCTCGTTCGTCTCGATGACGGACCCGCCGGAGTGGGCCAAAGGCGCGGTGGCGTCCTGCCGGAACCGGAACACCTGGCCGGTGCTGGCCGGCGAATCCGGCCGCGCCGACCTGGTGCTGTCCTCCCCGATCATTTTGGAGGACCACCCCGCCATCGCCCCGGAGAGCCCGGGGGCGCTCTACGACGCCACCGAGATCGACGAGATCCTCGCCCTGCGCACCGCGGCCCTGACCGATCAGGAGAAGCGCGAGGCCCGCGGGACCGACGCGAAGGCCGCCGCCGTGATCGACCTGGCCGACTCCATGCCGCCCGAGGTCCTGGAGCGACTCCACGGAGCGGTACGGGCCCTGCGCGAGATCACCGAACCAGGCCCGTCCGGCCTCTCCGGTGCGGGCTCGCCCATCCCGCCCGACCCGTTCGACGCACCCGGTGTCTCCCGTCCGGCCACGCCCTGGTGGGATCCGGCGGGCGACGCCGGTCTCGACCCGGCCACCGACCAGGTCCTGGTCGACGGCCGCCCGGTCGCCGCGGGCAGCCGCGTGCTGCTGCGTCCCGGCCTGCGCCGCACCGACGCGCAGGACCTGTTCCTGCACGGGCGCAGCGCCCTGGTCGAGGCCGTACTCCACGACGTGGACGGGGGAGTGCACCTCGCCGTGACCGTCGAAGGCGATCCCGGCGCGGACATCCGCCGCGAACAGGGACGGTTCCTGTACTTCCAGCCCGACGAGGTAGCCCTCCCGGAGGACGCGTGAACCCCGCCCCGCCCGGCAGCGGCCGGACCCTGGTCGCCGGAGTCGGCAACATCTTCCTCGGTGACGACGGCTTCGGCGTGGAGACGGTGCGCGCGCTGGCCGGGCACCAACTGCCCAAGCACGTCGAGGTCGTGGACATCGGTGTACGGGGCGTGCACCTCGCGTACCAACTGCTCGACGGATACGACACGCTCATCCTCGTCGACGCCACGGCACGCGGCGGCGACCCCGGGACCGTGTACCTCATCGAAGCCGGAACACCGGGCGGCATCGAGCCCGGGGGGGCCGTTCTCGACGGGCACCACATGTCGCCCGACGCGGTCCTGGCCCTGCTGGACACCCTGTGTGCCGGAACCGGTGCGACGCCTCCGCGGCGCACGCTGGTGGTGGGATGCGAACCCGCGTCCGTCGAGGAGGGCATCGGCCTCAGCCCCGAGGTGGCCGCCGCCGTACCCGAGGCCGTTCGATGCGTCCTGGACCTCGTACGCCAGAACACTCACGAAGCGCCCGCACACAGCGTCGCTGCCCCACCGGCCGGGAAATGAGGAGCACACCATGAAGAAGTCCATGATCGGCAGCGCCGTCGCCGCCACCGTCCTCCTGGCCCTGGTCAGGCAGGTCCTGCCCGACATCAGGCGCTACCTGCACATCCGCAGGATGTGACGCGGCCGCTGCACCGAACGGGGGCACGCGGGGCGCAGCATCGGCGAGCCACGGAGCCCGCCCCCGCAGGCCGCCGTGTAATGGTGCCCAGCGGACCGGCCACACCCTTATCGGCCTCCGCCAGGACGGAGACCGATGCACGAGATGTCCATCGCGATGGCCGTCGTCGGCCAGGTGCAGGAGGCGGCCGCAAAATCCGGCGGCGTCACCGCCGTCACCTCCGTGCGGCTCCAGGTAGGTGAGCTGGCCGGGGTCGTCCCCGACGCACTGGCCTTCTGCTTCGAGCTCGCCTGCGCGGGGACCGTCCTGGAGGGCGCCGAACTGATCGCCGAATCGGTGCCCGGCCGCGCCCGCTGCGCGACCTGCGTGGACGAATGGGCGGTCGGCACGCCTCCGCAACTGTGCTGCCCGGCGTGCGGTCAGGCGACCGCCGAACTTCTCTCCGGCCGCGAGCTGCAGATCACCAGTGTGCGGTGGGAAGACGGTCCGGCCCGTGACCGCACCCGAGAACCCGTCTCCGAGGAGCGCTGAACCATGTGCCGAGTCGTCGACCTGCAACAGGCGGTCCTCGCCAAGAACGAGGCCGCCGCCCACGCGCTGCGCACCGGGCTGGCAGCCCGGGGCGCCACCGTGATCAACCTGCTGTCCAGCCCCGGGAGCGGGAAGACGGCCCTGCTGGAGCGCGAACTCCTCCTCGCACGTGAGCGGGGAGTGCCGGTCGCCGCGCTGACCGCCGATCTCGCCACGGAGAACGACGCCAGGCGCCTGGCCCGCTCCGGCGTGCCGGTCAAGCAGGTCCTCACCGACGGGCTGTGCCACCTCGAGGCGGACATGCTGGGCCGGCATCTCGAGGGATGGCTGCCGGAAACCACCCGGCTGGTGTTCGTGGAGAACGTCGGAAACCTGGTCTGCCCCGCCTCCTACGACCTCGGTGAGGCCTTGCGGGTCGTACTCGCCTCGGTCACCGAAGGCGAGGACAAGCCGCTGAAGTACCCCACCGCCTTCGGCCTCGCCCATCTCGTGGTGGTCACCAAGACCGACATCGCCGATGCCGTCGGGTTCGATGAGCCGGCGTTCCGCGGTCACGTCGAGCAGGTCAACCCCGGAGTGGAGGTGGTCCTGACCTCCGCCCGCCAGGGCGAAGGGGTCGGCGTGCTGCTCGAACGGGCGATGGCGGTGGCGGACGGAGCGCCGGCACACGAACCGGTCATGGGCCGCCGGCATGGCGGTCACCACCACCACGCGGACGGCGCCCCGCAGATGAACGGCTCCCACACCCATCCCCACCCCCACGACTGTGCGGATGGTCGCGGGCAGTCCGCGTACGCGGCATCCGCCGGCCCCGCCGCCCAGCCCCGCGCGTGAGCGCTCCGCACCCGGGAACTGTCGGCGTCCCCGCATCGCAGCGCCGCCGGGTCATGGTCCGGGGGGTCGTCCAAGGCGTGGGCTTCCGGCCGTTCCTGTACAGCCTGGCCACGGCCATGGAGCTGTCCGGCCACGTGAGCAACACGGAGGAAGGCGTGGTGGCGGAGGTCGAGGGGACGCCGTCCGCCGTGGCACTGTTCTGCGACCGGATCGCCGCGGAAGCACCCCCGCTGGCCGTGGTGGAGTCCGTCGACCACCAGGACGTTCCCGCCTCCGGCGGTGCGGGGTTCACCATCATCGCCTCCCGGTCCGAGGGACCCGCGCGCACGCTGGTCTCGCCGGACGTGGCCACCTGTGCCGCATGCCTCGCCGAGCTGGCCGATCCGTCCGACCGGCGCCACCGCCACCCGTTCATCACGTGCACCCACTGCGGCCCGCGCTTCACCATCGTCACCGGCCTGCCGTACGACCGGGCCCACACCACCATGGCCGGCTTCCCGATGTGCCCCGACTGCGCCCGCGAGTACGCCGATCCGGCCGACCGCCGGTTCCACGCACAGCCGGTCGCCTGCCCCCACTGCGGGCCCCGCCTGCGTCTGCTGCGTACCGCCGAGGGCGGCACCCCCATTGAGGTGCCCGCCGCGGACCCCGTCGCGCAGGCCCGCAGGCTCCTGGCCGACGGCGCCATCCTCGCCGTCAAGGGCCTCGGCGGCTACCACCTCGCATGCGACGCCTCCCAGGACGAATCCGTAACCCTGCTGCGCCGCCGTAAGGCCCGCGGCGACAAGCCCTTCGCCCTCATGGCCCGCGACAGCGCCGACGTCGAGCACCTCGTTCACATCGGCCCCGAGGAGCACGCCCTGCTGACCGGAGGGGTGCGGCCCATCGTCCTCCTGCGCCGCCGGGCGACGCCGCCACCGAGGCTCGGGGCCCCAGGCGTGTCGGACGCGGTAGCGCCCGGCAGTCCGGACCTGGGTGTCATGCTCCCGTACACACCCCTGCACCACCTGCTGCTCGGCCTGCCCGCAGACCCCACCGGGCCGCGCCTGCTCGTCATGACCAGCGGGAACACGGCCGGCGAACCCATCGTCACCGACGATGCCGAGGCACTGGAGCGGCTGGCTCACCTGGCCGACGCCTGGCTCACGCACGACCGCCCGATCCAGGTGCCGTGCGACGACTCCCTGGTGCGGGTGTTGGACGGAGAACGGATGATCCTGCGCCGGTCACGCGGCTACGCCCCCCTGCCGATCACCCTGCCGGTGCCCGTCAGGCCGACCCTCGCGGTCGGGGGAGACCTGAAGAACGCGTTCGGCCTGGCCGACGGGCGCCGGGCCTGGCTGTCCGCCCACATCGGGGACATGGACGACCTCGCCACGCAGTACGCCTTCGAGCGCGCCGAGCGGCAGCTGGAGTCGATCACGGGGGTGGAGCCCCTGGCGCTGGCCGCCGACCGGCACCCCGGCTACCGCTCCGGCCAGTGGGCCGAGCGGCACGCGGCCGGCCGGCCGCTCGTGCGAGTGCAGCACCATCACGCACACGTCGCGGCGGCGATGGCCGAGCACGGGCTGGACGGCACCCACCGGGTGATCGGCGTCGGCTTCGACGGCACCGGATACGGCGACGACGGGGCGGTGTGGGGCGGGGAGTTCCTGCTCGCCGACTACGACGGCTTCACCCGGTTCGCCCACCTCGCCTATGTCCCGCTGCCCGGCGGCGACGCCGCCGTGCACCGGCCCTACCGCATGGCACTGGCCCACCTGCGCGCGGCCGGCATCGCCTGGACGGACGACCTGCCCTGCGTAGCGGTCTGCCCGCCCGACGAACGGCGGGTGCTGGAAACCCAGATGAAGCGGAACCTGAACTGCACACCCACCTCCAGCATGGGCCGCCTCTTCGACGCCGTGTCCTCGCTCGCGGGGGTGTGCCACCGGGCCGGATACGAGGCGCAGGCCGCCATCGAACTGGAGGCCGCGGCGCTCACCGCCGAGAGCGCCGGCACCGCGGACGGTCGTACCGGCTACGCGTTCGCCCTCCGACCCCCTCAGCGGGCCGTCGGGGCCGCGTGGACCGCCGACCCCGCGCCCGTCCTGGCGGCGATCGCGGACGACGTACGCGCCAGTGTCCCACCGGCACTCGTCGCGGCACGCTTCCACCGCGCGGTCGCCGCCCTCGTCCACCGCACCTGCGTCGTGGCACGCGAGGGGCACGGGCTGGACACCGTCGCCCTGACCGGCGGCGTGTTCGCCAACGCGCTGCTCTCCTCGGCCTGCGCCGAGGCATTGCGGAAGGACGGTTTCACGGTGCTGCGCCACCACCAGGTGCCCCCGAACGACGGGGGACTGGCGCTCGGCCAACTGGTGATCGCCGGACACAGAACCGCCGACTGACGCCCCACCCGCAAAGGGGGCACGGACCACCACAGCGAGGAGAACCCCATGTGCCTGGCGGTACCCGGGAAAGTGATGGACATCGAGGTTCGTGACGGCACTCGTATGGCCACCGTCGACTTCGGCGGCGTGGTGAAGGAGGTGTGCCTGGAATACCTGCCGGACCTCCAGGTCGGCGAGTACGCCATCGTGCACGTCGGGTTCGCTCTCCAGCGCCTTGACGAGCAGTCGGCGAGGCAGACGCTCGACCTCTTCGCGACTCTCGGCATGCTCCAGGAGGAGTTCGGAGATCCGTGGGAACTGGCCGCGGAGGCGGGCGGAGCCCCGTGGCCCGATGGAAGTGAAGCACCGCAGGAGGCCCAGAAGTGAAGTACATCGACGAATTCCAGAACCCCGACCTGGCCCGGCGCCTGCTCGACGACATCCATTCCACGGTGACCAGACCATGGGCCCTCATGGAGGTGTGCGGGGGACAGACGCACACGATCATCCGGCACGGCATCGACCAGCTTCTCCCCGATCTGGTGGAGTTGATCCACGGGCCGGGCTGCCCTGTGTGTGTCACTCCGCTGGAGGTCATCGACAAGGCGCTGGAGATCGCCTCCCGCCGCGAGGTGATCTTCTGTTCGTTCGGGGACATGCTCCGCGTCCCCGGCACCGGCCGCGACCTGTTCCAGGTCCGCGGTGAGGGCGGCGACGTACGGGTGGTGTACTCCCCGCTCGACGCATTGCGGATCGCCCGGGAGAACCCGGATCGCGAGGTGGTGTTCTTCGGTATCGGCTTCGAAACCACCGCGCCGCCCAACGCCATGACGGTCCACCAGGCACGTCGGCTGGGCATCCGGAACTTCAGCCTGCTGGTGTCCCACGTGCGGGTCCCCCCGGCGATCGAGGCGATCATGCAGTCCCCGGACTGCCGGGTCCAGGCCTTCCTCGCGGCCGGACACGTCTGCAGCGTCATGGGCGTCGGTGAGTATCCCGCTCTGGCCGACCGGTACCGCGTCCCGATCGTGGTCACCGGCTTCGAGCCGCTGGACATCCTGGAAGGCGTACGCCGGACCGTACGGCAGCTGGAGCGTGGCGAGCACACGGTCGAGAACGCCTACTCGCGTGCGGTCCGGCCCGAAGGAAACCCCTCCGCACTGGCCATGCTGGAGGACGTGTTCGAGGTCACCGACCGGGCCTGGCGCGGCATCGGAGTGATCCCCGACAGCGGCTGGCGGCTGTCCCCCCGCTACCGGGACTACGACGCCGAGTACCGCTTCTCGGTGACCGGCATCCACACCCGGGAGCCGGCCGAGTGCCGGAGCGGCGAGGTGCTGCAAGGCCTGCTGAAGCCGAACGAGTGCGAGGCGTTCGGGACCACCTGCACTCCCCGCAGTCCGCTCGGGGCCACCATGGTCTCCAGCGAGGGGGCGTGTGCCGCGTACTACCTCTACCGGCGCCTCGACACCACCACCGCACCCCTGGAGGCGAGCCCCGTTGCCTGACGTCACCCAGCTCCGTGCACCGGACCTCACCACCTGGACCTGTCCGGCCCCGCTGCGCGACCATCCTCGGGTGGTGATGGGCCACGGGGGCGGCGGCGCACTCTCCGCCGAACTGGTGCAGCACATCTTCGCGCCTGCCTTCGGCGGAGAGGTCCTCGCCCAACTGGGCGACTTCGCCGCTGTATCGCTCGGCGGGGCGCGACTGGCCTTCTCCACCGACTCCTTCGTGGTGCGGCCGCTGTTCTTTCCCGGCGGGAGCATCGGTGACCTCGCCGTCAACGGCACCGTCAACGACCTGGCCATGAGCGGCGCCCGGGCCGCGTACCTGTCCTGCGGATTCATCCTGGAGGAGGGCGTCGAGGTCGCCGTGGTGGGACGCGTGGCAGAGGCCATGGGGGCGGCTGCGCGGGCAGCGGGGGTGGAAGTCGCGACCGGCGACACCAAGGTCGTGGAAGCCGGTCACGGGGACGGCATCTACATCAACACCTCCGGGATCGGTCTCATCCCGGCAGGGGTCGACCTGAGGCCGCAGCGCGTCGTCCCCGGCGACGTGGTGATCGTCAGTGGGGACATCGGCGTCCACGGCGTGACGATCATGAGTGTGCGCGAGGGCCTGGAGTTCGGCGTCGAGATCGAGAGTGACTGCGCGGCTCTCGGCGGACTCGTCGAGGCCATGCTGGCGGTCACCCCGGACCTGCACGTCCTGCGGGATCCCACCCGCGGCGGCCTGGCCGCCGCGCTCAACGAGATCGCGGCCGCTTCCGGCACCGGTGTGGTCATCCAGGAACGCGGCGTTCCCGTCCCGCCGACCGTGGCCAATGCCTGCGCCATCCTGGGCCTGGATCCGCTGTACGTGGCCAACGAGGGCAAGCTGGTCGCGTTCGTCCCTCGCGAGCACGCGGACGCGGTTCTGGACGCGATGCGCGCGCACCCCCTGGGCGCGGCGGCGACGGTGATCGGTGAGGCCGTGGAGGCACACCCCGGCATGGTGGTGGCCCGCACCGGCCTCGGGGGCACTCGCGTGGTCGACCTGCCGATGGGGGAGCAGCTGCCCCGGATCTGCTGACCCGCCAGCTGGCCGCGCCGCCGCCGAGGGGGCGCGGCGGCGCGAGCCGGGCTGTGCTAGCCCCTCTTGTGCTTGTCGGGCGGGTCCTGCGGGTCCACGCCCGTGAAGGCCGAGGCGTCCTTGCTGCCGCTGGGCCGTCGGGACCTGCCCTTGCGGCCCCGGTCGTGCATGCCTTCCTCGTCGTTCGCCTTGGCGTGGTCCTCTCCCCGGTCGCTGAGGCTCTTGGCCGTGTCCCCCGGCACTGGCGTCTTCTCCTCTCGGGAGACCTTCCGGCCCGGGCCCTTCCCGGGGGCGTACTCGTCCGTATGGAACGAACGGTGCGCGCTCGGGTTGTCCTGCTGGCGCGTCTCGTCCACATCCGGTGCCCAGCCGTGCTGGTGCTTGCCCTGGTGCCTGCTCGGCCCCTCGCCGTGTGACGGCTGGGACGACTCCGGCTTCTTCGCCATGACCTGGCCTGCCTGTCCTGTGACGGTGATGGGCGGTGGGTACGCGCGCCATCCCACGAATAGGTTGATTATCCTATTTATACCGGAATGAGCCAAAGGTGAAGGAGTCGACGGTCAGTTCGACCACCAGCGGTGGACTCCGAGTCCGGATCTGTGAGGAACCCCGCGGCGGGCGATCACCGGCTTCACGCTCATCGCCCAGACCATTCGGCGGTACTTGTCGTGGTCGTAGCCATGGTCACGCAGCAGCGCGTCGGACCGCTCGCGTGGCCGTCCGACGATCGCGCCCAGTAGACGCGGCCGGCGGTGGTGTCGCGTGCGGGGTTGGCCATCAGGCGAGCACCGCTTCTACGGCGGGGCGGATGGCGGAGAGTGCGCCCAGCTCGCGCGCGATGTGCTGGAGTTCGCTGATTCCCCCGCGTCCGCTTCGGCGCAGGTAGCGGCCGAGTGCGGACAGAACGAGGGTCTCGCCGATGCGGTTGCGGTGACGCATCGCGTCGACGACGCTGCGGACTGCGTTGTACACGGGCCGCGTTCTTGGCGATGTGTACTGCTACGGGGATGTCGTCGATCAGCTCGTGCAGGGCCAGGGCAGACTCACCGCAGACGACAGCGCGAGGAGCTCGCGTGCACACGGCCAGAAGATCCGTGTGCGTGGTCTCCGGTGCGTCTGCCTGGCGGTACACCCCACGGGACAGTTCGTCTATCTCCCCTTCCGCGACCAAGGACGCCAGATCGCGGGGGAGAGCAGGGACTGACGTACCTGCGCCGTCGTGAACGTGGGGAGAGGCCGGCCAGCCGCTGCTCCAAGCAGGAGCTTTCCGCAGCATCCATGTATCGAACGGTGCCCATTCAATGGGGTATGGGATCGATTTAATACATGCTTGGGGCGGTGGACGGGCAGGGCGGTGCCGCGACTATCCCGGACCCGGGCGCCCTTGTGTCGGATTCTTGCCGTAGGTATCGAGGCGGATCGCACGTCGGTGCGGCGAACATCGCGTCTCCCCAGCCGCCTCCGAGGCGCGGGCCATCGCAGTTTCGAGGGGTTTTCCGTGATGAGTCATCGGGCGGCTGTGCCCGAGGGGCATCCGTCGTGGAGTAGGTGCCACGAACCCCCAGGCCAGACGGCCATCCCGTGGGATTTCCCAGGGACTTTTCAGGGACTTTCAGGTCTGTCCGAGGGATTTTCCAGGGACTTTCCGCTGTGCAAGCAGGGAAGGCCCTGACAGCGCCGAAAGAACGAAACGCGCTGGTCAGGGCCGAGAACCTCAGCACTCGATGATGTTCACCGCGAGCCCGCCGCGCGCGGTCTCCTTGTACTTGACCGACATGTCCGCGCCGGTCTCCTTCATGGTCTTGATGACCTTATCCAGGGAGACCTTGTGGCTGCCGTCGCCGCGCATCGCCATCTTCGCCGCCGTGACCGCCTTGACCGCCGCCATGCCGTTGCGCTCGATGCACGGGATCTGGACCAGGCCGCCGACCGGGTCACAGGTCAGGCCCAGGTTGTGCTCCATGCCGATCTCGGCGGCGTTCTCGACCTGCTCGGGGGTGCCGCCGAGGACCTCGGCCAGGGCGCCGGCCGCCATCGAGCAGGCGGAGCCGACCTCGCCCTGGCAGCCGACCTCGGCGCCGGAGATCGAGGCGTTCTCCTTGAAGAGCATGCCGATCGCGCCCGCGGAGAGCAGGAAGCGGACCACGCCCTCCTCGTCCGCGCCCGGGATGAAGTTCATGTAGTAGTGCAGGACCGCCGGGATGATGCCCGCGGCGCCGTTCGTCGGGGCGGTGACGACGCGGCCGCCCGCGGCGTTCTCCTCGTTGACCGCCATCGCGTAGAGCGTGATCCACTCCATCGCGAGGGCCAGCGGGTCGCCCTCGGAGCGCAGCTTGCGCGCGGTGTTCGCGGCGCGGCGGCGCACCTTCAGGCCGCCGGGCAGGATGCCCTCCTGTGCCATGCCCCGCGCGACGCAGTCCTGCATGGCGCGCCAGATCTCCAGCAGCCCCTCGCGGATCTCGGGCTCGGTGCGCCACGCCTTCTCGTTCTCCAGCATCAGGGCGGAGATCGACAGGCCCGTTTCCTTCGCCAGGCGCAGCAGCTCGTCGCCGGTGCGGAAGGGGTACTTCAGCACTGTGTCGTCGAGCTTGATGCGGTCCTCGCCCACCGCGTCCTCGTCGACGACGAAGCCGCCGCCCACCGAGTAGTACGTCTTCTCCAGCAGTGGCGCGCCCTCGGCGTCGTACGCCCACAGCGTCATGCCGTTGGCGTGGTACGGCAGGGCCTTGCGGCGGTGCAGGATCAGGTCCGCGTCGAAGTCGAAGGCGATCTCGTGCACGCCCAGGAGGCTGAGGCGCTTGTCCGCCTTGATCCGCTCGACCTGCTCGTCGGCGGTCTCGACGTCGACCGTGCGCGGGGAGTTCCCCTCCAGGCCGAGCAGCACGGCCTTCGGGGTGCCGTGGCCGTGGCCGGTCGCGCCGAGCGAGCCGAACAGCTCGGCGCGTATCGAGGCGGTGTGGGCCATCAGGCCGTCGTTCTTCAGGCGGCCCGCGAACAGGCGGGCGGCGCGCATCGGGCCGACCGTGTGGGAGCTGGAGGGGCCGATGCCGATCGAGAACAGGTCGAAGACCGAGATGGCCACGGGGTAACTCCTAAGTGGTGGGGAAGACGCCGTTGTCTGCCGGGGTGGTGCAGATGATCAAGGCGGGGCAACACGGTGCGGGGCACCGCACTCACTGTTCAGTGTGCGCGGTGCCCCGTTATTCAGTCTGTGTCGTACGTAACTACTTCAGACCAGGGTAAAGCGGGTGCTTGCCGGCCAGCGCCGTGACGCGGGCGGACAGGGCGTCGGCGTCGTACGACGGCTTCAGCGCCTCGGCGATGATGTCCGCGACCTCGGCGAAGTCCTCGGTCTGGAAACCGCGGGTCGCCAGGGCCGGCGTACCGATCCGCAGACCCGAGGTGACCATCGGGGGCCGGGGGTCGTTCGGGATGGCGTTGCGGTTGACCGTGATGCCGAGCCCGTGGAGGCGGTCCTCGGCCTGCTGGCCGTCGAGCTCGGAGTTCCGCAGGTCGACGAGGACCAGGTGGACGTCCGTGCCGCCGGTGAGGACGGACACGCCGTGCTCGGTGACGTCCGCCTGCACCAGGCGCTCGGCCAGGATGCGGGCACCGTCCAGGGTGCGCTGCTGGCGCTCCTTGAACTCCTCGGAGGCCGCCACCTTGAAGGAGACGGCCTTCGCGGCGATGACGTGCTCCAGCGGGCCGCCCTGCTGACCGGGGAAGACCGCGGAGTTGATCTTCTTGGCGAGCTCCTGAGTCGACAGGATCACACCGCCGCGCGGGCCGCCGAGCGTCTTGTGCGTGGTCGTCGTGACGACGTGGGCGTGCGGCACCGGGTTCGGGTGCAGGCCCGCGGCGACCAGGCCGGCGAAGTGCGCCATGTCGACCATGAGGTACGCGCCGACCTCGTCCGCGATGCGGCGGAAGGCGGCGAAGTCCAGCTGGCGCGGGTACGCCGACCAGCCGGCCACGATCAGCTTCGGCTTCGACTCCTTGGCGAGGCGCTCGACCTCGGCCATGTCGACCTCACCGGTGGTGTCGTCGACGTGGTACGCGACCACGTTGTAGAGCTTGCCGGAGAAGTTGATCTTCATGCCGTGGGTCAGGTGCCCGCCGTGGGCGAGGTTCAGGCCCATGATCGTGTCGCCGGGCTTGATCAGCGCGAACATCGCGGCCGCGTTGGCCTGGGCGCCCGAGTGCGGCTGTACGTTCGCGTGCTCGGCGCCGAAGAGCGCCTTGATGCGGTCGATCGCGATCTGCTCGACCACGTCGACGTGCTCGCAGCCGCCGTAGTAGCGGCGGCCCGGATAGCCCTCGGCGTACTTGTTGGTGAGTACGGAGCCCTGGGCCTCCATGACGGCGACCGGAGCGAAGTTCTCCGAGGCGATCATTTCGAGGGTGGACTGCTGGCGGAGCAGCTCGGCGTCGACGGCGGCGGCGACGTCGGGGTCGAGCTCATGCAGGGGAGTGTTGAGAAGCGTCATCACGGTCCCGTTCGAGGGTTTTAGTTGCCGGAGGAGAAGGCGTCGTACTCGGCGGCGGAGAGCAGGTCGTCCGGCTCGCCCGTGACGCGCACCTTGAAGAGCCAGCCGCCCTCGAAGGGGGCGGAGTTCACCAGCGAGGGGTCGTCGATGACGTCCTGGTTGAACTCGACGATCTCACCGTCTACCGGGGAGTAGAGGTCGCTGACCGACTTCGTCGACTCCAGCTCGCCGCAGGACTCGCCCGCCGCCACCGTGTCGCCGACCGCCGGGAGCTGGGCGTAGACGACGTCACCGAGCGCGTTGGCCGCGAACTCCGTGATGCCGACCGTCGCGACGCCGTCCTCGGCGGTCGACAGCCACTCGTGCTCCTTGCTGTAACGCAGCTGCTGGGGGTTGCTCATGAGCTGAATTCTCCTGTACGCGGGGGAGTGCTGGTGAACGGGGAGGTTGTGCGGGGGGTCACTTCTGGCGCTTGTAGAACGGCAGCGCGACGACCTCGTACGGCTCATGCGTACCGCGGATGTCGACGCCGACACCGGAGGTGCCGGGCGCCGCGTGTGCGGCGTCGACGTATGCCATGGCGATCGGCTTGCCCAGCGTCGGGGAGGGGGCGCCGGAGGTGACCTCGCCGATGACCTTGCCGTCGGCGACCACCGGGAAACCGGCGCGGGGGACGCGGCGGCCTTCGGCGATCAGGCCGACCAGCTTGCGC
The DNA here is from genome assembly GCF_018614035.1 of Streptomyces sp. ISL-96. Taxonomy (GTDB): domain Bacteria; phylum Actinomycetota; class Actinomycetes; order Streptomycetales; family Streptomycetaceae; genus Streptomyces. Next base: position 131,457 of record NZ_JAGGPA010000005.1, on the reverse strand, counting down.
GGGGGCGCGGTCTCGGCGCGCTCGGCGGCGGCCTCAAGGGCGGTGCGGCCGACGAAGTCGCCCTCCTTCTCGAACTTCACGACCCGGCCGAGGCCCGCGTCGAAGGGGGTCAGCTCGGTGGTCAGCTCGTGCCCGTACAGCGGCATGCCGGCTTCGAGGCGCAGGGTGTCGCGGCAGGAGAGGCCGGCGGGGACGAGGCCGACGTCCTTGCCCGCGTCCGTGAGCGCCCGCCACAACTGCTCGGCGTCGGCGGGGGCGACGAACAGCTCGAAGCCGTCCTCGCCGGTGTAGCCGGTACGGGCGATGAGCGCGGGGACGCCGGCGACGGTGCCGGGGAGGCCGGCGTAGTACTTCAGCCCGTCCAGGTCGGCGTCGGTGACGGACTTCAGGATGCCGGGGGACTCGGGGCCCTGGACGGCGATCAGGGCGTACGCGTCACGGTCGTCCCGTACGACGGCGTCGAAGGCGGCGGCGCGCTCGGTGATCGCGTCGAGGACGATCTGGGCGTTGCCGGCGTTGGCCACAACCATGTATTCGGTCTCGCCCAGGCGGTAGACGATCAGGTCGTCGACGATGCCGCCGTCTTCCTGGCAGATCATGGTGTAGCGGGCGCGGCCGAGGCCGATGGTGCCGATGTTGCCGACGAGCGCGTAGTTGAGGGCGTCCACGGCCTGGGGGCCGGTGACAGTGATCTCGCCCATGTGGGAGAGGTCGAAGAGGCCGGCGCGGGTACGTACGGCGTTGTGCTCGTCACGCTCGCTGGCGTACCGCAGCGGCATGTCCCAGCCCGCGAAGTCGGTCATGGTGGCGCCCAGCGAACGATGCAGTGCGTCGAGGGCGGTGTGACGGGGGACATTGCTCATGTGCGGGGCTCCCAGGGCATGACAGGCGAGGACAATCCTCCCCATCTGTCATCGGAACCTGAGAGGTTCACCGAGAGACTTGCTGTTGGCTGTCTCGGCTTGCACCTTGGGTGGAGCCGCGACGAAGCGGCCCGCTTTTCAGATCTGCCTCGCCCGCGCGGTACGGGGCCTGAGAGATTCAAGGGAGGAACTTGCTCCTTCGGCGTCCTGGGCACACAGTGCTTCGGACTCTCCCGCGCGGATTCAAGCGGCCGGTATGCAGTTGGCGGGCACATCATTGCACGGAAATGGACTTGTGGCGCATTACCTTTTCTTTACACTTCGTGGGCAAGGGTGGGGGGAAGGGTGGGGGACACCCGACAGGGGGAAGAAGACGATGACGTTGCAGCAGTCCGGTGCGTACGCGACGACGGGCGCGGTGCCCGCACAGCACGGCGTGCCGGTGCGGCAGGCCGCGCGGTGGCCCGTGCCCACGGTGCGTGATCTGCGCGAGCGCGCGGGGCGCAGCCCGGGGTCGCTGGCGTTCGGGGCCGGCGACACAGTGGTCGTCTCCGGTCTGCCCGGCAGTGGCAAGAGCACCCTGATCCGGCGTACGGCCACGGCGGGCGCGACGCACCGTATCGACTCGCAGGACGTGCGCGAGCGCTGGGAGGCGCGGATGCCGCGTCTGCTGCCGTACGCCCTGTACCGGCCGCTGGTGCGGGCGGCGCACTATGCCGGCTTGCGGCGCGCGCTGCGCTCGGGCGAGAGCGTCGTCGTCCACGACTGCGGTACGCAGGCCTGGGTGCGGCGCTGGCTGGCGCGCGACGCCCGGCGCCGGGGGGTCGCGCTGCATCTGGTGCTGCTGGACGTCACGGCGGATGTGGCGCGGGCCGGCCAGGAGGAGCGGGGCCGTGGGGTCTCGGGGTACGCGTTCGCCCGGCACCGGCGGGCGGTGGGGCGGCTGGTGCGGGATGCGGAGGCGGGACGGGTGCCGGTGGGGTGTGCGTCGGCGGTGCTGCTGGACCGGGATGCGGCGGGGGCGCTGGCTGTGATCGATTTCCCCGGGCCGACGGCCGCACCGTCCGGCCCCTCCGGCGTTTGAGGAGTGGGCTCCGGGGCGGAGCCCCAGTTCGGGGAACGGCCCCGCGGGGCACCCCCGCGCCCGCGTTAAAGTCGTCCCGTGGACTACCCCGACTTCCCCGTATCCGCCCACCCGCACGGCGGCAACGGCTGGCCCGGTAACGAGCTCGAAGAGGTGCTCGGTGCCTCGCTGGGCCACCCCGGCGCCGGCGGCCGCATCATCGAGGTGCTCGGCCGCAGCCAGGTGTGGGTGCCGCTGCCGGCCGGCGGCGGGCCCGACGCGCCGAACCTCGACCTGCCCACCGTGGAGATCCACGGCGAGGCGTACGTCCCCGTGTTCAGCTCCGAGGAGCAGCTGCGCCGGTGCGCCGGGCCGCACATGTCCTTCGCCGTGGCGCCCGCCCGCGAGTTCGCCCGCGGCCTGCCGCCGCAGCTCGGCATCGCGGTGAACCCGGACGGCGCGGTCGGCGTGCCGCTGCCGCCGCCCGCCGTCGCCGAGCTGTGCCGGGCCGGGCGTACGCCGCTGGACGGGCCGGCCAGTGGGGGCAGGGTGCGGCTCTTCGAGCCGGACTGGCAGGAGGAGCCGGTTGATTTCCTCTCCGCCGCCGCCGGGGAGTTCCAGGAGAGCGGCGTCGTACTGACCGCCCGTCGGGCGCTCGCGAGCATCGAGGGCGAGTCCCCGACGCTGTTCGTCGGCGTACAGCTGTCCTCCTGGGAGGGCGCGGACGGCAGCGCCCCGATGGACGCCCTCGGCCGGGCGCTCGGCCGTGTCCAGGTGCCCTGGCAGGTCAACCTGGTCCTGCTGGACGTGGCGGCCCAGGACCCCGTCGCCGGCTGGATGCTGGAGAAGGTGCGGCCCTTCTACACCCGCGCCGCCTGACTCGTGCTCTGTGTCAGTGCTGCCCCTTAAGCTGAAGCGACACGGTGGATCAAAGAGGGGCGGGACCCAGGGTGAGCGCGTCAGGCACTGCGGCGGCCGGGCAGGTCGAGCACATGCTGCGCCAGGTGACGCCCGGGCGGTACGACGCGTACGAGGCGCTGCTGCGTGCCCTCGCCGACCCGGCGGACGGCAAGGTCTGGATGCTGCTCTGGCACGGCCAGGCGGGCTCCCCCGACGCCCAGTACGGGAACATGGAGGTCGACGGCCTCGGTTACGCCCCGTGCGTCACCTCCGCCCAGGAGCTCGCCGCGAGCGGCTGGAGCCGGGCGTACGAAGTGGTCACGGGGCGGGACCTGGCGCGCGCGCTCTTTCCCGACCGTTGGGGAATCTGGCTGAATCCGCACGCTCCGGGCGGCGGCGTCGGCATCCCCTGGCTCGATCTGCGGCGTATCGCGACCGGACTCGACCGGATGCCCGCCGGGCCGCTGCGGCTGTCCGAACCCGCCATCGAGATCCCCCAGTTCTACGCCCTGCTCACGCAGAACGCCCACCGTACGCCCGCGGTCCGCGCGCTGCGCCGTGCCTGGGTGCAGCCGGCGCTCGGGGCGCCGTATCTGGCCATCGGGCTCGACCTCTACGACACGAGCCAGCAGTCCGTCGACGCGGTGCGCGCGATGATGCAGCAGTCGATCGGTGTGGTCCCCGACGGGCTGCCCGTGTCCACCGTCGCGATGTCCGACGAGTACGACCCGGTCTCCATGTGGCTGCGCGCCAACGCCCGCCCGTTCTACGACCGCGACGCGCATGCGGCGCCCGCCGCCCCCTCCTCCGCCGCCCAGGGCGGCTACGGCTACCCGGCGCCGCGCGCGTACTGAGGCACCTCCTCGGCAGGGATCAATAGCCCAATTCTGCGGTCTATAACGACCGTTGGGCGGCATGTCCGGTCTGACGCAATAGGCCGCTTCTGATCCGCTGAGCCGATCACGGCGTCCGGATAACGGAAGGCCACAGGCCACATCACGGTTACGCATCCATTGCCCGCCAGGGCTGGCGGGTGATCGCGCGCTCATTGAAGACTCCCGCAACAAGGAACGTCGGTCCTGTGTACGACCCGCTTTCCCCGTAAGCAACTGCGTTTGTCCTAGCACCTTCTGCACCACTTGCACCTGCGATGCGAACAAGCCGCTACAGCGGCAGGCGCGGGCCGACTACCCGTCGGCCGAGCCGAGAGGGGTCCCCACCACGATGACGGCACCACTGCACGACACGAGCGCGGCAGAGACCGCGGCCGTTGACGTCGCGGCCGATGTTCCGGCGAAAGCCATCGAAGGCCGCTCGCCCTGGAAGATCGCTTGGGTGCGTCTGAAGCGCGACAAGGTGGCGCTGGCCGGCGGCGTCGTCGTGTTGTTCCTGATCCTGGTCGCGGTGTTCGCGCCCTTGATCGTCGGCGCGCTCGGCCATCCGCCGAACGACTTCCACGAGGACAAGATCGACCCGCTGTTCGGTACGCCGATCGGCAGCTGGGGCGGCATGAGCTCCGACTTCCTGCTGGGAGTCGAACCGGTCAACGGCCGCGACGTGTTCAGCCGCCTCGTGTACGGCGCCCGGATCTCGCTTCTGGTCGCCTTCCTCGCGGCCGTCTTCGCCGTCGTGCTCGGCACGGTCTTCGGGATCATCGCCGGTTACTTCGGCGGATGGGTCGACGCGGCGATCAGCCGGGTGATGGACGTACTGCTGGCCTTCCCGCAGCTCCTGTTCATCATCGCGCTGGTCTCGGTACTGCCCAACTCTCTCTGGGGGTTCAGCGGTTCAGGGGTGCGCATCGGCGCGCTGATCGTCGTCATCGGCTTCTTCGGATGGCCCTACGTGGGCCGGATCGTCCGCGGCCAGACGCTCTCCCTCAGGGAGCGCGAGTACGTCGAGGCGGCACGCAGCCTCGGCGCGGGCCGCGCGTACATCCTCTTCAAGGAGCTGCTGCCCAACCTGGTGGCGCCGATCACCGTCTACACGACGCTGATGATCCCGACCAACGTCCTCAGCGAGGCCGCGCTCAGCTTCCTGGGCGCCGGAGTCAAGCCGCCCACCGCCTCCTGGGGGCAGATGCTCTCCAAGGCCAAGGAGTACTACGAGGCGGATCCGATGTTCATGATCGCGCCCGGCGTGGCCATCTTCATCACGGTCCTGGCCTTCAACCTCTTCGGCGACGGCGTGCGTGACGCGCTGGACCCGAAGGGCTCCCGCTGACCGTACGTCCCGTACCACCGCACACGTTCCACCGCGCCGCCCCTGCCGATGTGTCAGGAGGCCACCCAAACCGTCGGTCCCGCAAAGGACCGGCACTCTCACGGAGGTTGCTGATCGTGACAGCCAACAGTTCTTCCAGGCGACGGCTCGCCGCAAGCGCGGCGCTCGTTGTCGCCGCGCTCGTCGGAACCGCGGCCTGCGGTGGCGGAGGCAAGGACGACGGAGCCGACGGCAAGGGCAAGGCCCCCGGCTTCAACGCCGCCGTCGGCAAGATCGCGAACCCTTCGGACAAGAAGGGTGGCACGCTCAAGTTCATCGGTACGCAGGACTCCGACTCGTGGGACCCGCAGCGCGGTTACTACGGCTTCATGTGGGACTTCGCCCGCTACTACACGCGCCAGCTGATCACCTTCAAGCCGGCCGCGGGCCTGGAGTCCACCGAGCTCGTCCCCGACATGGCGACCGACACGGGCCAGGTCTCCGCGGACAAGAAGACGTACACCTTCAAGCTGAAGGACGGCGTCAACTGGGAGGACGGCAAGCCCGTCACCTCCAAGGACATCAAGTACGGCATCGAGCGCATCTGGGCCCAGGACAAGATCTCCGGCGGTCCCATCTACCTTCAGCAGGTCCTGGACCCGAAGAAGGAGTACAAGGGCCCGTACAAGGACAAGTCGGCCGACAAGCTGGGCCTGAAGGCCATCGAGACGCCCGACGACAAGACCATCGTCTTCAAGCTGCCGAAGCCCAACGGTGACTTCCTCCAGATGCTGGCCATGCCGGCGGCCACGCCGGTCCGCCAGGACAAGGACACGGTCGAGAAGTACGGCCTGAAGCCCTTCTCCAACGGCCCGTACAAGATCGACTCCTACACCCCCAACAAGGGCATGGAGCTGAGCCGCAACCCCAACTGGAAGAAGGAGACCGACACCGTCCGCAAGGCGCTGCCGGACAAGGTCTCGCTCAAGCTCATCACCAACGCCGACGACATGGACAACCGCCTCATCGAGGGCGACTACGACGTCGACATCAACGCCACCGGCATCAGCCCGGCCGGCCGCACCAAGGCGCTGCGCGACCACAAGGCCAACGTCGACAACCCGCAGACCGGCTTCATCCGGTACGCCGTGTTCCCGCAGACGGTCAAGCCGCTCGACAACGTCCACTGCCGCAAGGCGCTCATCTACGGCGCCGACCACAAGTCGCTGCAGACCGCGCGCGGCGGCCCGATGGCGGGCGGCGACATCGCCACCAACATGCTGCCGCCGAGCATCAAGGGCTCCGACCCGAAGTACGACCCGTACAACGTCCTGAAGGACACCAAGGGCAACGTCGCCAAGGCCAAGGAAGAGCTCAAGGCCTGCGGCAAGCCGAACGGCTTCAAGACCACCATCGCGGTCCGCAACAACAAGCCGCAGGAGATCGCCACCGCCGAGTCGCTGCAGGAGTCGCTGGGCAAGATCGGCGTCGAGGCGCAGATCGACCAGTACGACGGTGCGCAGACCTCCGGCATCATCGGCGCTCCCAAGAACGTCGAGAAGAAGAACTACGGCATCATCATCATGGGCTGGGGTGCCGACTTCCCGACCGGTCAGGGCTTCTCGCAGCCGCTGGTCGACAGCCGTTTCATCCTCGACAGCGGCAACAACAACTTCTCGATGCTGAAGGACAAGTCGATCGACGGCCTGTTCGACAAGGCGATGCTTGAGACGGACCCCGACAAGGCCGCCGAGTTCTACAAGCAGATCAACGAGAAGGTCTCCGAGCACGCGGTCTACCTGCCCTTCACCTTCGAGAAGAACGTGATCTGGCGCAGCTCGCGGCTGACCAACGTCTACACGGCCGACTCCTACAACGGCCGCTACGACTACGCCTCCCTCGGCGTCAAGTGACCGTCCGTTCGCTCCGCCGGCACACCCGCCGCTAAGCCCGAAGGGCAGGTGATGGCCGCGTGCGGCGGCCCGGGAATCCCTCACCGGATTCCCGGGCCGCCGCCGGGCCGACCGTAGTGCTCGCATACCTCATCAGGCGGCTGACCGCCGTCGTCGTGATGCTGCTCGTGGTCACGCTCGTGACCTTCGGCATCTTCTACGTCATCCCGAAACTGACCGGCAGCGACCCCGCCGCGATGTTCATCGGCAAGCAGGCCGACCCAGGCGCGATCGAAGGTGTCCGGGAGAAGCTGGGCCTCGGCGATCCCATCCTGGTGCAGTTCTGGAACTTCGTCAGCGGTCTGTTCGTGGGCCGCGACTACACCGGTGGCGGCTCGTCGTTCCACTGCGACGCCCCGTGCTTCGGCTACTCCTTCCGTACGGAGCAGGAGATCTGGCCCGTACTCACCGAGCGGCTTCCCGTGACGCTGTCCCTGGCGGGCGGCGCGTGCGTGCTGTGGGTCATCGTCGGTGTCACCACCGGCATCATCTCCGCCCTCAAGCGGGGCACGGCGATCGACCGTGCGGCGATGACCATCGCGCTGGCCGGTGTGTCGCTGCCGATCTACTTCACCGCCCTTCTCTCCCTGGCGGTCTTCCGGACCCAACTGGGCTGGTTCGACGCGGAATACGTCGACATCGCGTCGGATCCGCTCGCCTGGTTCAGCGGCCTGGTGCTGCCGTGGGTGACCCTCGCCTTCCTGTACGCGGCGATGTACGCCCGGCTCACCCGCGCCACCATGCTGGAGGTCCTGGGCGAGGACTACATCCGTACCGCCCGCGCCAAGGGCCTGAGCGAACCGGTGGTCGTCGGAAAGCACGCCCTGCGCTCGACGATGACGCCGATCCTCACCATCCTCGGCATGGACCTCGGCGCCCTGGTCGGCGGCGCGATCCTCACCGAGACCGCCTTCAGCCTCCCCGGCCTCGGCCAGGCGGCGGTCAAGGCGATCGGCGACTTCGACCTTCCGCTGATCCTGGGTGTCACGCTCATCGCCGCAGCCGCCGTGGTGCTCGCGAACCTCGTCGTGGACATCCTGTACTCCGTGATCGACCCCCGAGTGAGGCTCTCGTGACCACTGTGCCTGTCCCGGGGGAGGCCCCCGGAGCCCCCTTGACGAAGACCGGTGCGGTCGGCGAGCCCGTACGCACCGGCTCCCCGCGGCCGGACGCCTTCCTCGACGTACGCGACCTCAAGGTGCACTTCCCCACCGACGACGGCCTCGTCAAGTCGGTGGACGGCCTCTCCTTCCAGCTGGAGAAGGGCAAGACCCTCGGCATCGTGGGCGAGTCCGGCTCCGGCAAGTCGGTGACCTCGCTCGGCATCATGGGCCTGCACACCGTCGGCCAGTACGGCCGGCGCAAGGCCCAGATCTCGGGCGAGATCTGGGTGGACGGCAAGGAACTGCTGTCCGCCGACCCCGATGAGGTACGCAAGCTGCGCGGCCGCGAGATCTCGATGATCTTCCAGGACCCGCTGTCCGCGCTGCACCCGTACTACACGATCGGCCACCAGATCGTGGAGGCGTACCGCATCCACAACAAGGTCGACAAGAAGGCCGCCAAGCGGCGCGCCATCGAACTGCTCGACCGGGTCGGCATCCCGCAGCCCGACAAGCGGTTCGACGGCTACCCGCACGAGTTCTCCGGCGGTATGCGCCAGCGCGCGATGATCGCGATGGCGCTGGTCAACAACCCCGAGCTGCTCATCGCGGACGAGCCGACCACCGCCCTGGACGTCACCGTCCAGGCGCAGATCCTGGACCTGATCCGCGATCTGCAGAAGGAGTTCGGGTCGGCGGTCATCATCATCACGCACGACCTGGGCGTCGTCGCCGAGCTGGCCGACGACATCCTCGTGATGTACGGCGGCCGGTGCATCGAGCGCGGTCCGGCGGAGAAGGTCTTCTACGAGCCCCAGCACCCGTACACCTGGGGCCTGCTGGGCTCGATGCCGCGCATCGACCGCGACCAGACCGAGCGCCTCATCCCGGTCAAGGGCTCGCCGCCCAGCCTGATCAACATCCCGAGCGGCTGCGCGTTCCACCCGCGCTGCCCGTACGCGGACGTGCCCAAGGGCGGGATCACCCGCACCGAGCGGCCGGAACTCAAGGTGCTGCCGGGCAAGGAATCCGAACGGCACTATTCCGCTTGCCACATGGCGGCCGAGGACCGGACGCGGATCTGGACCGAAGAGATTGCGCCGAAGCTGTGAGCGAGACGAAGGATCCAGAAGTGACGATCCCGGAGCAGGCGACCTCTTCAGCCTCCTCAACCTCTTCGCCGTCTTCGCCGTCGACCGAGCCGTTGCTCAGGGTCAGCGGCCTGGTGAAGCACTTCCCCATCAAGAAGGGCATCCTCCAGCGCCAGGTCGGCGCGGTCCAGGCCGTCGACGGTCTCGACTTCGACGTACGCCCGGGGGAGACCCTGGGTGTGGTGGGCGAGTCGGGCTGCGGCAAGTCGACCATGGGCCGGCTCGTCACGCGGCTGCTGGAGCCGACCAGCGGAAAGATCGAGTTCGAGGGGCAGGACATCACGCACCTGGGCACCGCCCGGATGCGTCCGCTGCGCCGCGACGTACAGATGATCTTCCAGGACCCGTACTCCTCGCTGAACCCGCGCCACACGGTCGGCACGATCGTCAGCGCGCCCTTCAAGCTCCAGAACATCACGCCCGAGGGCGGGGTGAAGCGGGAAGTCCAGCGGCTGCTTGAGCTGGTGGGTCTCAACCCGGAGCACTACAACCGCTATCCGCACGAGTTCTCGGGCGGGCAGCGCCAGCGCATCGGCATCGCGCGGGCGCTCGCGCTCAAGCCGAAACTGGTCGTCGCGGACGAGCCGGTGTCGGCGCTGGACGTGTCGATCCAGGCTCAGGTGGTGAACCTGCTGGACGACCTCCAGGACGAGCTCGGGCTGACGTACGTGATCATCGCGCACGACCTCTCGGTCATCCGGCACGTCTCGGACCGCATCGCGGTGATGTACCTCGGCAAGATCGTCGAGCTGGCGGACCGCAAGGATCTGTACGAGGCGCCCATGCACCCGTACTCCAAGGCGCTCCTGTCGGCCGTCCCGGTGCCCGACCCGCGCAGCAAGCACAAGCGCGAACGCATCCTGCTCAAGGGCGATGTGCCGTCGCCGATCTCGCCGCCCTCGGGCTGCCGCTTCCACACGCGGTGCTGGAAGGCGACGGACATCTGCACGACGCAGGAACCGGTGCTGACCGCGCTCAAGACCGGCCACCAGGTGGCCTGCCACCACCCGGAGAACGCGCCCGACCAGGCGCCGCAGTCGTCGAAGGTGCTGGAGACGGCGCGCGAGGCGATCGAGATCGTCGACGTCACGCCACCGGCGGCGGTTTCCGGGGACGAAGCGGCGCCCGCGGACACCAAGGACGTGGGCAAGGATTAGAACCGGCACAATTGCCCGGTGTTCCAGGAACTCTTCACGCCCTCCGTCCAGCATTCGCTCGACCTTGCCGGGATCTTCGTCTTCGCGATCTCCGGCGCCCTGCTCGCCGTGCGCAAGAATTTTGATGTATTCGGCATCGCGGTGCTCGCAGAGGTCACCGCGCTGGGCGGGGGGCTGCTCCGCGACCTGATCATCGGCGCGGTGCCGCCGGCCGCGTTCACCGACCTGGGGTACTTCACCACCCCGCTGATCGCGGCCGCCCTGGTCTTCTTCCTGCACCCCGAGGTCGAACGCATCCAGGGCTCGGTCATGGCCTTCGACGCGGCCGGGCTCGGGCTCTTCTGCGTCACGGGCACCACCAAGGCGTACGAGTACGGGCTCGGCCTGACCGCTTCGGCGGCCCTCGGCCTCGCGACCGCCGTCGGTGGCGGCGTACTGCGTGACGTCCTCGCCAACGAGGTGCCTTCGCTGCTGCGCTGGGACCGTGATCTGTACGCCGTCCCCGCGATCGTCGGCGCCGCCATGGTCGTCATGTTCATCCGCTTCGACGCGCTGAACGCGGTGACCAGCGGAATCGCCGTCGTCACGGCCTTCGTGCTGCGGCTGCTGGCGCTGCACTTCCACTGGCGGGCGCCGCGCGCCTGGAACCGGAGCTCGGCGAAGGCCGAGGAGCAGTCCGAGGCGACGACTTAGCCCGGCCGCTTAGCTACCGCTTAGTAACGTGCCAGTGTACCGTGCATGCCATGGCACAGGCATCCATCGGGGACAGCGAATTCGACCGCGACACCGCGATCTCCCCGCGCGCATCGCAGCCGGGCGTCTACGACGCGGACCTCTCCGCGGGCTGGACGATCTTCGGCGCCGTCAACGGCGGCTACCTCCTCGCCCTGCTCGGCCGGGCACTCGGCGACGCCCTGCCGCACCCCGATCCGTTCACGGTCTCGGCGCACTACCTGACCCCTTCCGTGGCGGGCCCGGCCGTCGTCCGGACGCAGACCGTCCGCAGCGGACGCACCCTCTCCACCGGCCAGGCCTCCCTCTTCCAGTACGCCGAGGACGGCACCGAGGTCGAGCGGATCCGCGTCCTCGCCTCGTACGGTGACCTGGACGCCCTGACCGACGACGTCCGCACGACCGCCAAGCCGCCCGCCATGCCGCCGTACGAGCACTGCCTGGGCACCGAGGCCGGGCCCACCGCCATCCTGAGCAGCTCGGCCATCACCGAGCGGCTCAACATCCGGCTCGACCCCGCCACCGTCGGCTGGGCCGTCGGCGAGCCGTCCGGCAACGGCGAGATGCGCGGCTGGTTCGGCCTCGCCGACGGCCGCGACGCCGACCCGCTCTCGCTGCTGCTCACGGTCGACGCGCTGCCGCCGACCTCGTTCGAGCTGGGCCTCCAGGGCTGGACCCCGACCGTCGAACTCACCACCCACATACGCTGCCGGCCCGCCCCCGGACCGCTGCGCGTCTCCATCGCCACCCGCAACCTCGCGGGCGGCTTCCTGGAGGAGGACGCGGAGGTCTGGGACAGCGCGGACCGGCTCGTCGCCCAGTCCCGGCAACTGGCACGGGCGCCGCGCGGCTGAGCTTGCGCAGGGCCGGCGTCCGCGCGGCCGAGCCCCCGCCGGCGCGGCAGCGGCGGCGTCAGTCCAGCCAGTGGCTGCGGCCGAGGCTGACCAGGCGCAGCTGGCGGCGGGCGAGGGAAGCGGCGGCCTCGACGCGCTCGTCGCCGTACGGCTCGGCCTCCAGGAACGCGGACGCGGTCATCACCATGTGGTCGACGTAGACGTGCGCGAGCATCCGCAGGTCGTCCTCGCTCCAGCCCGCGGAGTCGGGCTGGGTGGCGAGCCAGGTTGCCACCTCGTCGGCGAACAGGCGCAGTTGCTCCCCTATCGCGGTGCGCACCGGCTCCACGCCGCCGTGGCGTTCGCGGGCGATGAAGCGGACATGGGAGGGGTACGCGCGGACGTGGCGGGCGATGAGGCCGACCGTGCCGTCGATGCGCTCGGCGCTGTCGCCGGTCGCGGCGAGGGTCGCGCGGATCACCGCGTGCAGGCTGCCCAGAGCCTCGTCGACCAGCGCGACGCCGAGGTCGGCCGTGTCCCGGAAGTGCCGGTAGAAGGCGGTCGGGGCCACGCCTACGGCGCGGGTCACCTCGCGCAGACCGAGACTGCTCAGGCTCTGGTCCTCGAGCAGGACGAGCGCCGCCTCCATGAGGGACTGGCGGGTCTTCTGCTTCTGGGCCTGGCGGATGCCGAGGGTGTGACTCATGACATTCAGTAAACAACTGTTCTCTGTTGCGGAGAAGCGTGGGCGCAAGCCTAGACTGGGCAGTCAGTGAACAGTCGTACTCCCAGGAGGGGTTCACGTGTTCGTCCTCGTAGCGGCTCTGCTGTTGCTGGGGGTGCTGATGGGCTCGGTGGCCCACGTGCCGGTCCCGGTGTCCCTCGTCACCGCCGCGCTCATCGGCGTCTGGCTGCTGGTCTTCGCCGCCCGTGAGCGTCACTCGCGACGGTCCACCCGAAGGAGCTGAACGCGCCATGGAGTTCACCACATCCGCACGCGGCCGCACGGGGTTGCGGGACGCCGACGGCATGGCCGTCGCGTCGTTCGTACTCGGCCTCGTCGGACTGCTCGTACTCAACATCTTCCTCGGCCCCGTCGTCATCGTGCTGGCCGCCATGGCCCTGAAGCGCGGCACCGAACGCCGGGGCAGGGCGCTGCTGGGGCTCGGCCTCGGAGTGGCCGACCTGGTGGTCCTCGCCGTACTCGCCTCCGCCGACGGCAGCCTGTCCTGGACCTTCGGCGGCTGAAAGAGCGCGGCGGGGAGCAAGGGCGGGACCGGGGAGCGTCCGGCGGGCTCGTAGAATCGAATCCACCATGGCTTACCTCGACCACGCCGCGACCACCCCGATGCTTCCGGAAGCGGTCGGGGCGATGACCGCCCAGCTTGCCGTCACCGGCAACGCGTCGTCTCTGCACGCCGCCGGCCGCCGGGCGCGGCGTACCGTCGAGGAGGCCCGCGAGATGCTCGCGGAGTCCCTCGGCGCCCGGCCGAGCGAGGTGGTCTTCACCGCCGGCGGCACCGAGGCCGACAACCTCGCCGTCAAGGGCCTGTACTGGGCGCGGCGCGACGCCGACCCGCGCAGAACCCGCGTGCTGGCGAGCCCTGTCGAGCACCACGCGGTGCTGGACGCCGTGCACTGGCTGGGCGAGCACGAGGGTGCGACCGTCGAGTACCTGCCGGTCGACTCGTACGGCCGGGTCCACCCGGAAGCGCTGCGCGCCGCCATCGAACGCGACCCGTCCGACGTCGCCCTGGCCACCGTGATGTGGGCCAACAACGAGATCGGCACCGTCATGCCGGTCCGCGAACTGGCCGACGTGGCCGCCGAGTTCGACGTACCGCTGCATGCCGACGCGGTGCAGGCCTTCGGGCAGCTTGACGTCGACTTCGCCGCCTCCGGGCTGGCCGCGATGACCGTGTCCGGGCACAAGATCGGCGGGCCGTACGGCATCGGCGCGCTGCTGCTGGGCCGCGAGTACACACCTGTACCCGTACTGCACGGCGGCGGCCAGGAGCGGCACGTACGCTCCGGCACTCTCGACGCCCCGGCCATCGCCGCGTTCGCGGTCGCGGGCCGGATCGCGGCCGAGCGGCGGGAGTGGTTCGCGCGCGAGATCGGCGGCCTGCGCGACGACCTGGTCGCGGCCGTACGCGCGGCGGTCCCCGAGGCGGTCCTCGGCGGCGACCCGTCCCCGGGCGGCCGGCTGCCGGCCAACGCCCACTTCACCTTCCCCGGCTGCGAGGGCGACTCCCTGCTCCTGCTCCTCGATGCGCAGGGCATCGAATGCTCCACCGGGTCCGCCTGCACGGCCGGAGTCGCCCAGCCGAGCCACGTCCTGCTGGCCACCGGAACCGACCCGGACCTCGCGCGCGGCACCCTGCGCTTCTCGCTCGGGCACACCTCGACGGCCGAGGACGTAACGGCGGTGGCCGAGGCGATCGGCCCGGCGGTGGAGCGGGCGCGTACGGCCGGACTCGTCTGACCGGGGGACCGCCCTGGGGCAGGTCCGCTCATTCACTCGACCTTTTCCGCTTTCCGCGAGAGCGCACGGCTGCCGACCGCGATGGCGAGCGCGACGACGATCAGAATCGCCGCGACGGCGAACGTGACCCGCATTCCGGTGGCAACGGCCCCGGCAGGCGCCGTTGTGACGTCGGTCGTCGCCGACGAGAGCGCGAACACAGCGCCCATGACGGATGCGCCGGTGACGAGCCCGAGATTGCGCGACAGGTTGAGCGTGCCCGAAATGACGCCCCGCTGATCCGGGGGGACATCTGTCATGACGGCGGTGTTGTTGGCCGTCTGGAACACCGCATAGCCGGCGGTCATGACTGCGATGGGGGCGATGTAGCCGCAGACACCGAGCGTCGCCGGCGACATGGACAGAAGGAAGGAACCGGCCGCTGTCGCGATGAGCCCGACGACGGTCATGCGGTGTGGGCCGAAACGGTCCGTGATGCGACCGGCCGGCACACCGGTCAGCGCGGCGACCAGCGGACCGGCCGAAAGGACGAGTCCAACAAGAGCCGCATCGAGGCCGAGCGTACGAGAGAGATAGAACGGCCCGACCACCAGCGTCGCCATCATCACCGTCGAGACGAGCGTGCTCATGGCGAGGCTCGCGCTCAGCAGTGGATCGCGGAACATTGTCAGTCGGATCAAAGGTGAGGCCGCTCTCGCCTCGGCGCGCACGAACAGGCCGACGCCGACGGCGGCGGCGGACAGCAGCGCCATGTTGAGCGCGCCGAAACTGCCGTGCCCCATCGTCATGGCGAGTGCGTAAGCCGCGAGCGTCCCGGCAAGCAGCAGCGTGCCCACATGGTCGAAGCGGGGCCGGACGGCTCCGGGCTGCCGCTTGTCAGCGGGCAGGTGGCGGTGTGCGAGAAGGAAAGTCAGGACGCCCAGAGGCGCGTTGACAAGGAAGATCGCCCGCCAGCCGAGTCCCGAGATCAGAGCGCCGCCCAGCGAGGGACCGAGAGCGGTACCGATCGCGGACATCGTTCCGAGCAGCCCCATGGCGCTGCCGGTCCTTGACTTGGGAACCGTCTCACCGACAAACGCCATGGCGAGGGCCATCATGACGGCCGCTCCGAGGCCCTGCGCCGCCCGGGCGGCGATCAGAGACCAGAGGCTGGGCGCGACGCCGCCCACGACCGAGGCCACCGTGAACAGGAAGATTCCGCTCAACAGCAGCCGTCGGCGGCCGATGATGTCACCGAGCCGTCCGACGCTGACGATCACGGTGGTGATGGCGAGGAGATAGGCGAGGACGATCCACTGGACGTCCTGGAAGGAGGCGGAGAACGCCTGCGCCAGCGTCGGCAAACCGACATTGGCGATGCTGGTGCCGAGCGAGGACAGCAGCATGGACATCGAAAGTCCGGCGAGCGCCCACCGGACTGAAGGCGTCCGCTCCGTACTTCCGGCTGCTTCGTCCTGTCCCGCACTGATCGGCTTCAACCTGGACTCCCCTGTCGCCCGCAGCCATGCCCGTGTCCGGGATCGCTGTGTGGTTCATGCCGAGGAGCGTGCGACCTGCCGGATGATGGCGGCAAGTCCTGTTGCCAATTCCGGGACAGTGAGGTGGCCCGTCGGGCAGCACAGCTAGGCCACAGCTAGGCCTCGACCGGGGCCCCGCCCGCCAGTTCCTTACGTACGAGCCGGAGGTAGCGGGCCCAGTCCCAGTGCGGGCCCGGGTCGGTGTGGTCGGTGCCCGGGACCTCGACGTGGCCGATGATGTGCTTCCGGTCGGCCGGTATCTCGTACCGACGGCAGATCCCGGCGGCGAGACGGGCCGACGAGCGGTACATGACGTCCGTGAAGTCCTCCGGGCGGTCGACGAAACCCTCGTGCTCGATGCCGACACTGCGTTCGTTGTACGAGCGGTTGCCGGCGTGGTAGGCGACGTCCAGCTCCCGCGCCATCTGAGCGATGTGGCCGTCCTTCGCCCGCACTATGTAGTGCGCGGCGGCCGCGTGCAGCGGGTTCTTGAAGACGCGTACGGCCGAGGCGAAGCTGCCCTGCGTCACGTGGATCACGATCCGGTCGATCGTGTAGTCGGCGGGCCGGTCAGCGGTCCGCAGATTCGCGGCCGACGCCGCCACCCACTGGGCGCCCTTGTGATCGACCTCTCCCGCCGTACGCTGCTTGTCGATGCCCGGCACGAGCCACCACAGCCGGGACAGCTCTTCCCCGTACAGGGCCGCCGTACCGCCCACGACGGCCGCCCCGCCCCCGATGAACAGCGCCCGTCTGCTCACCCCTGCCACCCTCTTCTGCTCCATGAGCCCTTTAACGCTTTCGGCCCTGTCGGTGGTTCCGTCTACCCTGGTGGAGCTATGACTGAGACCCCGCGCCGCCTCCGTGTCCTCGCCGCCATGTCCGGCGGGGTCGACTCCGCCGTTGCCGCTGCCCGCGCCGCCGAAGCCGGGCACGATGTGACCGGCGTACACCTCGCCCTGTCCGCCAACCCGCAGTCGTTCCGTACGGGCGCGCGGGGCTGCTGCACGATCGAGGACTCGCGCGACGCGCGCCGGGCCGCCGACGTCATCGGCATCCCCTTCTACGTCTGGGACCTCGCCGAGCGCTTCCGCGAGGACGTGGTCGAGGACTTCGTCGCGGAGTACGAGGCCGGGCGTACCCCGAACCCCTGCCTGCGCTGCAACGAGAAGATCAAGTTCGCGGCGCTGCTCGACAAGGCGCTGGCGCTGGGCTTCGACGCGGTGGCCACCGGCCACTACGCGACCGTCGTCCTGAAGGAGGACGGCAGCCGCGAGCTCCACCGCGCGTCCGACATGGCCAAGGACCAGTCGTACGTCCTCGGCGTCCTCGACGAGCGGCAGCTCGCGCACGCGATGTTCCCGCTCGGCGACACCCTCACCACCAAGGACGAGATCCGCGCGGAGGCCGAGCGCCGGGGTCTCGCGGTCGCGAAGAAGCCCGACAGCCACGACATCTGCTTCATCGCGGACGGCGACACCCAGGGCTTCCTGGCGAACCGTCTCGGCGGCAAGGCGGAGGGCGACATCCTCGACGAGTCGGGTACGAAGATCGGCAGCCACGAGGGCGCCTTCGGCTTCACCATCGGCCAGCGCAAGGGCCTGCGGATCGGCCACCCCGCCGCCGACGGCAAGCCGCGCTACGTCCTGGACATCTCCCCGGTGAACAACACGGTGACGGTGGGCCCGGCAGAGGCCCTGGACGTCACCGCACTCACGGCCATCAAGCCCCGCTGGTGCGGTACGGCCCCGGCGGGCAGCGGTACGTACACCGCGCAGCTGCGCGCGCACGGCGGCGAGACGCCGGTGACGGCGGAGCTGATCGACGGCTCGGAGCTCCGGGTCACCTTCACCGAGCCGGTGCGCGGGGTCGCCCCCGGCCAGGCGATCGTGCTGTACGACGGCACCCGCGTGGTCGGCTCGGCAACGATCGCGACGACGAGCCGGGCGGCTGTGGCTGCCGGCTGACTCGGTTGAACGCCCGACGGCCTACCGCAGCAGGGCCAGGCACTGGGCGTGGTGTTTGACGGTTGTGATCACTCGACTGCGCCCCACTGCCGCTCCGTACGTTCACGCGCGTGGTCGTCGTGATGCTCGGAGGCGAGTTGATGCTGCCGAACAGCGCGCGGAAGCCGTCCGGGAGCCCGCCATCCTCTTCGTGGCTCGCCCCGGCCGTGTCCGGGATGTCCTGGCCGACCTGGGACAGCTCGTCGTCTTGGCTGGTGATGAGCCGAAGCTTCCGCGCCTGGGTCGGACTGAGCCGGTCGACCAGATGGTGCAGGTGCTCGTAGTCGTGTGCTGCCGTCATGACGCAAGTCTGCACGCGCCCGGCCCGCCTGTCCTGGCTGGCCGGGCGGCAACAGCCGTCAGCTGATCCACCAGGCACGTACGGGGTCGGCGGAGGGGCACTGCAGCCGTTCCTCTTCCACCTCGTCGACCGCAAGAACGGCTGCACGCCCTCCGAGGTCGTCGCCGCCGTACGCAAGGCGGCGGGGGAGGAGGACTTTGTGTTCCCGGACGACCCCGGAGTGGGTGCACTATGCGCCGACCTGCCCTCACACCGTTCACACACCGCAGGGAACAGGAGAGACGGCAAACGGTTGAAGCGTTCAACTCACCTCCCTCTATTGAACGTTCGATCGCGCACATGCTAGACAGCGCTTGCTCATCGCCCGCAGCTCGGCGGGCAGGCACCACCCCAACCCCCACAAGGAGCCCCCTCATGCGCAAGCGCACCGGCGCTCTCATCGCCGCTGCCTCCTCCTTGGTCCTCCTGTCACCGTCCCCCGCCGAAGCCTCCGTCATCTGGGACGGCGACGCCTCTCGCGGCACCGGAGTGTTTTCCTCGCTCCTGTGCGACTCCCCCGGCAGCGTCGTAGCGCAGGACAACAACGACGGGCGCGGCAAGGTCTTCAAGTTCAACAAGCCGCTGGGCCTGGAGCGCTGCGAGGCGCACGGGATCAGCGTCGGCGGGTCCCGCTACACCTTCAAGAACAACTCGACCTATTACCTGGGCTGGGACACCTCCACCAACACCCCGGACGCCGGCACGATCTTCCAGTGGAAGTCGTACGGCACAGGCGACCAGCATCAGCAGAACTATCCGGTCCTGATGAAGGTCGAGGGCGGGGTCCTGAAGCTGTTTCACATCGAGGTCGGCGAGAAGTGGACCCTGAAGTGGTCCACACGGGTCACCACCAGTACGTACAAGCGGATCGTGCTCGGCATCCACACCTCGAGCAGCGCTTCCTCCGGCTGGGTGGAGGCGTACTACAACGGCTCCAAGGTCGCTTCGTTCTCCGGCCGTACCTGGGACGACCTGGGCAATGACACCCGGTTCGGCACCTACGGCGCGGAGGTCAAGGACAAGCGCGTCATCAACTGGATCGACGGCCTGAAGGTGGCCACGTCGTACGGGGACGTGGACTGACCACAGACGGTCCGATGGTGATCTGCTGATGAGCTGGGCCGACACCCGGGAACTCGGGGGCCTTGTCGGCACCTACTGGAACGTCGGGCAGATGTACAGCTACCCGGACCTCGTGATGCGGCTGCCCCCGGATCCCGCTCGCTGCCTAGCGCCCTGTCTGGGGCTTGCCCTGAGCTCTGCGGCAGCGAGCGGCGATTGCCAAGTTGCGCGTCGTTCAGCAGGGCGCGGTCGAGGACCTGCTCAGCGGCGAGGTGCCCGGCGGTGTACCCGTCGATCACAGCCGGGGAAGCTCGATTTCCCCGGCCTTGACTCCAAGCAGGAGGGCGCGCAAGGCGGCCCGGCTCGTTGCGACGATGGCAGCCGGGCTCTCGCTCTCCCTGATCGAAACGCCATTGCGGTGTGTTGCCGCCACCTCGACACAGTTGTTGCCTCCTTCTGGGCAGAAGGACGAGCGCTGCCAATTGCGTTCGGGCAATTTCATGGACGTCTCACATGCCTTTGGTGATTGAGGATGAGGTCCTGCGGCCCCCCGGCCCTCACCCCGAGCAGAAGCGCTCGCAGAGCAGCTTGGCTCGTCGAGATCACGATGGCCGGGCTGTCGCTCTCGCGGAGAGCCGCCCCGTTCTCGGTTGCTGCGACCTCGATGCAGTTGTTGCCGCCGTCGCCGGAGAACGAGGACTTGAGCCAATGCAACGTGGACGCCTGCGACACCGCTTACAGCTCCTTGACGATGGTGTGGATGAACTCCCTGGACCTGTCTGGAGTCAACGCCACCTCTTCGGACAAGTCCAGTCGGGTACGGAAGTTGGCCAACTGGGTTGGGGAGTCGATGAAGACGGCCCCTGTTGGTGAGTCCAGTTGCACTGTGTCCAGGTGGGGGTTCGGGGCCTCTGCGTACAGGACCGACGAGTCCAGGAGTGGGAAGCCTCCGGCGGTGAACGGGATCACCAGCAATGTGACGTTGGGGCGTTCGCTCTCCTTCAAGAGGTGCTGAAGCTGAGCGCGGGCAATGCTGCGACTGCCGAGCTGCATCCGCAGGGCAGCCTCGTGGATGGCCCCGACGTAGGGGACGGGTTCCTGTCCGGTGATTACGGACTGCCTGGTCAGCCGGTGTTCCACCCGTAGTTCGACTTCGAGCCGTCGAAGTGGTGGCACGGGGAGCTCGAACGTGGCACGTGCGTAATCTTCGGTCTGGAACAAGCCGGGTAGAAGCGCGGTCTGGATCGTCCGCAGACGCGCCGCGTCATGCTCAAGCTCTGAGACGTCAAGGAAACCGGGCGGAATCCTGCCCCGGTACTCGTCCCACCAGCCACCCTTGCGGCCACCCGTCATCAGGGCCAAGGCGTCGATCAGTGCCTCGTCTCCGCATTCGTAGATGCTTGCCAGGCGTCGCAGCCGGTCCTCGCTGATGCCGAAGCGGCCGGCCTCGATGTTCGAGATCGCCGTCCGGTCTGCGCCGAGCAGGTTTGCCGCGGTGGGTGCCGACATGCCTGCGGCTTCGCGGAGTCGTCGTAGCTCTGTGCCGAACCGTCGCTGACGGATCGTGGGTGCCTGCCTTGGGGCCATGTTCCCTCTCCTGTTCGCGGACAGTGTGCCGATACTGCCGTCCCCAGTCCACCGGCCCGATGAATTGAACTCGTATCAGTGAAAGTGGTCGCACTGGTTATAAATGTGCCGCTACGGTGTGACCCGTACCACTCGCGTAGTCGTCGTCGGCGGAAGCGCACCGGTTCACCCTGCCCGGCCCGGGACGGTAGGTTCCGCGACCGGCATTGCCACTGCTCAGGCCTCAACGCCTGCTGGTACGCACCCACTCGTTCACCACTCACACGCACCACAGGATGTGTCTCGTGAGGACAGAACCCACCCTCCACACTCACCCCACCCCCATTCCGTTCGACCAACCGTGGCAGTACGAGCTGAACTTCCCCTGTGATCCGCGCAGTCCCCGGATCGCCCGCACCACCCTGCGTGCGATCCTCACCGCCCACGACCTCGACGAACTCAGCTACCGCGCCGAGCTGTTGACCTCCGAGCTCGCCACCAACTCCGTACGCCACACCAAGGGGCCCGCCGCAGTCCGCCTGCACTGGCTGCACCCCGTACTGCGCGTCAGCGTCTGGGACATGAGCCCCGACCTGCCGAAGCCGCAGCGCGACGGAGTGTCCGTCTACGACGAGGACGGGCGCGGGCTCGCGATTCTTGAACTCGTCGCCGACCGATGGGGCGGCTGCGCCATAGGGGAGGGGCCGTACGGGCCGGGCGGCAAGACCATCTGGTTCGAGCTCGCCATCGCCACTGGGCCGCCCCCGCCCGGCCCGGCGTCGCTGGCGCCCGCGTCGCTCGCCGCCTGACCGCCCCGGCCGGTCTCACGCCGCGAAGAACTCCCGCAACACCGGGGCCAGAACGTGCGGTGATACGTCGTGGACCTGGCCCGTCAGGGTGCGGTGGCGGCCACGGCGTACCGCCCCCGCGACCCGGCGGGCCGCCTCCCGCATCGCGTGCGGGCTCGCCCCGCCGTCGACGACGAGCACCGGCGGCCTGACGGACGCCAGCCGCTCCGCCGGCACCGTGCCGTCGCCCATCACCGCGTCGTCGTAGGCCAGAGTCGGTGCCACCGCCTCCAGTTCGGGCCACATCGGTGCCTCGCGCACCTGCGCGACGACTTCGGGCTCCATGCCCACCACCGACAGGAAGAGCTCGGCGGCGCCCCCGCGGTCGCCGGCCGCCAGGAGTTCGCCGAGGCGTGTCGTGTACCGCGCCTTGGCGATCCTGTCGCTCGGTTCGACGACGGTGAAGGGCGGCTCGTACACGGCGATCCTGTCGAACGGCACCCCGCTCGCCGCCGCCTCCAGGACCAGCGCCCCGCCCGACGACATGCCGTACACAGACACGGGACCGCGCTCTTCCTCGACCAGGGCCGCCAGGTCCTCGGCCTCGCGGGCGACCGCGTAGGGCGGGGTGTCCCCGCTGTCGCCGCGGCCGCGCCTGTCGTACGTGACGACGCCGAATCGCGGCGCGAGCAACGCCGCCAGCGGCGCCTCGGCGCCGCCCGTGCTGAACGCACCGCCCACCAGGATCAACGGCGGCCCCTCGCCCCGCCGTTCATAGGCGATGGGTGTGCCGTCACGGGAAATCACTTTGGTCATGAGGTGCTGACCGGCCGGCGCCCGGGAACTCATCGCTCCCCGCGAAAAAACTTCAGCCCGTACCGACAACCTCCGTCTCGTAGAAGCAGAAGTGGCCCTTCACGGCGGCCACTTCCGGCACCGGGTCGAGGTAGGCCCACACCAGGTTCGGGGCGTCAGGCAGCGACCAGTACGACGCGTATCCCTTGAAGGGACAGTGGGTGCGCCTGTCCGAAGGCGTCAGCAGGTCGGTCCTGACATCGTCGGGCGGGAGGTAGTAACGCACCGGCAGGCCGGTCTCGCGCAGCAGCAGCGGGCGGCGGCTCTCCGCCAGCACCTGCCCGCCGTGCGTGACACGTACATGCGTGGTGCCCTGCTCGACGGTGATGCGGTGTCCTGCGGTCACGGGCGCCCCTCTCTTCGGTCTCCAGGGCTCTGTGGTGCGACAGCCCTCTCTCACACTCCAGCATCGGCGCGGCGTAGGTTCTTCCCCATGGCACTGAACATCTGCGTCTTCCTCTCCGCCGCCGACCTCGACGAGCGCTACACCCGCCCCGCCCGCGAGTTCGGTGAACTGATCGGCAAGGGCGGCCACACTCTGGTGTGGGGCGGCTCGGAGGCCGGCCTGATGAAGGTCGTAGCGGACGGCGTGCAGGAGGCCGGCGGGCGGCTCGTGGGCGTATCGGTGGAGTTCCTGCACACCGTGGCGCGCGAGAACGCCGACGAGATGGTGATCGCCAAGGACCTCGCCGAACGCAAGGCGCTGATGCTCGCCAAGTCCGACGCCATCGTCATCATGGTCGGCGGCACCGGCACACTCGACGAGGCCACCGAAATACTGGAGCTGAAGAAGCACGGGCTGCACACCAAGCCCGTGGTGCTGCTCAACACGGCCGGTTTCTACGACGGCCTCAAGCTGCAGTTCCAGCGGATGGAGGCGGAGGGCTTCCTGCCCGTCCCCCTCGCCGACCTGGTCTTCTTCGCGGAAGACGGCGTCGCGGCGCTCGCCTACCTTGAGGAGTCCCTCGGAGTGCGGTGATGCGAGCATGGGCCCTATGGCTACACATGTGATCACCGGAGCGGGATCGGGCATCGGCGCGGCCGTCGCCCGCCGCCTGCACGAGCGCGGCGACGACGTCGTCCTGATGGCCCGCGACGCGGGCCGCGCCAAGCAGCTCGCCGAGACTTTCCCCGGCGCCCGTACGCTCGTCGGCGACCTCGCGAACCCGGACCGGCTCTCCTGGGCGTTCTCCCACCAGCCCATGCCGGAGCGGGTCGACTCGCTGCTGCACATCGCGGGCGTCGTGGACCTCGGCCGGATCAGCGACCTCGGCACCAAGACCTGGCACCACCAGCTCAACGTGAACCTGATCTCCCCGGCCGAGCTGACCCGTCTCTTCCTGCCCCAACTCCGCCAGGACAAGGGCCACGTGGTCTTCGTCAACTCGGGCGCCGGGCTGGCCGCGCACGCCGAATGGGGACCGTACGCCGCCAGCAAGCACGGCCTGAAGGCCCTCGCCGACGCCCTGCGCCAGGAGGAGCACGCCAACGGCGTGCGCGTCACCTCCGTCTATCCGGGGCGTACCGCCAGCGCCATGCAGGAGAAGGTCCACCAGCAGGAGGGCAAGGAGTACGACCCGTCGCGCTGGATCGATCCCGAGTCGGTCGCGACGACGATCCTCATGGCCCTCGACCTACCGCGCGACGCCGAGGTCAACGACCTGTCCGTAAGGCCGGGCCGATGAGCGAACAGAGCAAGGGCGAGTACGTATGGGGACCCGCGACCGGCGTCGGGTCCATGCCCGGTGCAGACGCCCGCGAGACCGCCAGGACCGTCACCGGCAGCTTCGAGGACTTCCCGTACCTCGCGGAGCTGCCCGCACGCGGCCCCGGCGCCGACATGATCGGGCGGACCGCCGGGATGCTCGTGGAGATGTACGTCCATCTCGAACCCAGCGGCTGGCGCTTCAGCGACCGGCCGGGGCGCGACACCCGGCGCGCCCGGTCCTGGCTGGGGGAGGACCTCGACGCGCTGGAGGAGTTCACCCAGGGGTACACGGGGCCGCTGAAGGTGCAGGCCGTCGGGCCGTGGACGCTGGCGGCAGGAGTGGAAACGCGCAACGGCGAGGCCGTGCTCCGCGACCCGGGCGCGGTCCGCGACCTCGCGGGCTCCCTGGCGGAAGGGCTGCGCGGGCACCTCGCGGAGGTGCGGCGGCGGGTGCCGGGCGCGCAGGTCGTGCTCCAGCTCGACGAGCCGTCGCTGACGGCCGTACTGCGCGGGCAGGTGAGGACCGCCAGCGGATACCGGACGTACCGGGCGGTGGACCGTCAACTCGTCGAGGGGACGCTGCGGGATGTGATGGGGGCCCATGACGGCCCGGTGGTGGTCCACTCCTGCGCGCCGGACGTGCCGTTCGCCCTCCTGCGGCGGGCCGGCGCGGCGGGGGTCTCGTTCGATTTCTCGCTGCTCACTGAGCGTGACGAGGAGGCGATCGGTGAGGCGGTGGAGGGCGGTACGCAGCTGTTCGCCGGAATCGTGCCGGGGACCGACACGGCATTGTCGGACCCGGCCGGTAGCGTCATGGGTGTCAGGACGCTGTGGCGCAGGCTGGGGCTGAATCCGGGGACTCTGGCGGAGTCCCTGGTACTCACTCCGTCGTGCGGGCTCGCGGGGGCTTCTCCCGCGTACGCGCGCGCCGCGCTCGCGCACTGCGCCAGGGCCGCGAGATCGCTCGCGGACAACCCTGAGTAACGGGAATCGGAAACGGGAGGACAAGACGGTGGCTGGCGAACAGCAGGCGGCGGTGCCCGCTGAGGCACGGGATCGGCACGCACAGCTCGCTGAGCAGGTCGAGGAGCACCGCTTCCGGTACTACGTGAAGGACCAGCCGGTCATCAGCGACGCCGAGTTCGACCAGCTGCTGCGCACGCTGGAGGCGCTGGAGGACGAGTATCCGGAGCTGCGTACGCCCGACTCGCCGACCCAGAAGGTCGCGGGGGCGTACGAAACGGACTTCACCGCGGTCCAGCACCGCGAGCGCATGCTCTCCCTCGACAACGCCTTCGACGACGAGGAGCTGACGGCCTGGGGCGAGCGCGTCGCCAATGAGCTGGGCGCCGTGCCGTATCACCTTCTGTGCGAACTGAAGGTGGACGGCCTCGCGGTCAATCTGACGTACGAGAAGGGGCGGCTGACGCGGGCCGCGACGCGCGGCGACGGGCGCACGGGCGAGGACATCACGCCCAACATCCGTACGATCGCGGGCGTCCCGGACCGGCTGAAGGGCGACCGGATCCCGGACCTGGTCGAGATCCGCGGCGAGGTCTACTTCCCGATGGAGAAGTTCCAGGAGCTGAACGCCCGGCTGGTGGCGGCGCAGGACAAGCCCTTCGCCAACCCGCGCAACGCGGCGGCCGGTTCGCTGCGGCAGAAGGACCCGAAGGTCACCGCGAGCCGCCCGCTGCACATGGTGGTGCACGGCATCGGGGCCCGCGAGGGCTTCGACATCGACCGGCTTTCGCAGGCGTACGACCTGCTGCGCGAGTGGGGTCTGCCGGTCGCGCAGCACAACAAGGTCGTCGACGACCTCGCGGGCGTGCGGGAGTTCATCGCCTACTTCGGCGAGAACCGGCACTCCGTGGAGCACGAGATCGACGGCGTCGTCGTCAAGCTCGACGAGATCCGGCTCCAGGGGCGGCTCGGCTCGACCTCGCGGGCGCCGCGCTGGGCCATCGCCTGGAAGTACGCGCCGGAGGAGGTCAACACCAAGCTGGTCAACATCCGGGTGGGGGTGGGGCGTACGGGGCGGGTGACGCCGTACGCCCAGGTGGAGCCGGTCACGGTCGCCGGTTCCGAGGTCGAGTTCGCCACCCTGCACAACCAGGAAGTGGTGAAGGCCAAGGGCGTACGCATCGGGGACACGGTGGTGCTGCGCAAGGCGGGCGACGTCATCCCCGAGATCCTGGGGCCGGTGGTGGACCTGCGGGACGGCAGCGAGCGGGAGTTCGTGATGCCGTCCGAGTGCCCCGAGTGCGGTACGCCGCTGCGGCCGATGAAGGAGGCCGACATCGACCTGCGCTGCCCCAACGCCCGGTCCTGCCCCGCCCAGTTGCGGGAGCGGCTGTTCTACCTGGCCGGCCGCAAGTGCCTGGACATCGAGAACTTCGGGTACGTCGCGGCGGCCGCGCTCACCAGGCCGCTGGAGCCGGCCGAGCCGCCGCTGCGCGACGAGGGCGACCTGTTCGACCTCAAGGTCGAGCAGCTGCTGCCCATCAAGTCGTACGTCCTGGACCAGGATTCGGGGCTTCCCAAGCGTGACCCGAAGACGGGCGAGGAGAAGGTCGTCACCTTCTTCGCCAACCAGGAGGGCGAGCCGAAGAAGAACACCCTCGCCATGCTGGAGAACATCGCGGCTGCGAAGCGGCGACCGCTGGCCCGCATCATCACGGGACTTTCCATCCGGCACGTGGGGCCGGTCGCGGCGGAGGCGCTGGCCCGCGAGTTCCGGTCGCTGGAGCGGATCGAGCAGGCGTCGGAGGAGGAACTGGCCGCCGTGGAGGGCGTCGGACCGACCATCGCCGCCTCGCTCAAACAATGGTTCGAGGAGGACTGGCACCGGGAGATCCTGCGCAAGTGGCGGGCGGCCGGGGTCCGGATGGAGGAGGAGGGCGCCGGCGAGGAGCAGGGGCCCCGCCCGCTGGAAGGCCTCACGGTCGTGGTGACCGGGACCCTGCAGAACTACACGCGGGATGGCGCGAAAGAGGCGCTCCAGAGTCTTGGCGCAAAAGTGACCGGATCTGTTTCAAAGAAGACCGGATTTGTGGTGGTCGGCGACAGCCCCGGCTCGAAGTACGACAAGGCCATGCAGTTGAAGGTGCCTGTCCTGAACGAAGAGGGATTTGCCGTCCTTTTGGCGGAGGGCCCGGACGCGGCCCGTGAAGTGGCTGTGCCGACCGAGGAGTAGGCACGGCGCGGGACGGGGAAAGGGGCGGTGAGAGGGGGGAAGAACCGCAGCCGGGATCACCCGTTCAGCGCATAGCAGACGGACGCGGGTGGCTGGGTCGCATTCGGGCAACAGCGGTGGACAGCTGCCCGAGAAAGCCTTCTGCGGCCTACTGTTGAGATGTGCGCCTGCTGTGCACGGCTGCAACGGGTGTCCCCTGCTCATGAGGAGCCTGGGGAAGGGATTTCAGTCGTGGATGGCATGACAACGGGGCCATCGCTTGGCACGGGCACCGCCGGCTGTGAGAGGGACGGAATGAAACCGACCGAGAGTGCCGACCCGGCCTCACGGCTGCGGCGGTGGGCAGACGCCCTGAGGGCGTTGCCCACCGCCGTCGTGACACTGGCCGCCCTCGTCCTGGCCACCGGGATCTTCCGCGCCCTGACGGGGGACCGCGCGCTGTTCCCCGACGGCACGGTCGGCTGGTCCCTGGCGCTGCTCACCGGGATCATCGTCGGCCATCTCGTCGCCCTCGGCCGCGACCGCTGGTGGGGCGGCACGGGATCGGGCGCCGCGCTCACCCTGGCCGTGCTGCTGCTGTACGGCTGGGTGCCCGCCGGTCTGGTCAGCCTGGCGGTCGTGGTGCTGGTCGGCATGGCCCGCAGGCACCGCTGGAAGCAAGGGCTGCTGCACGGCGCGGTGGACATCCTCGGGATAGGCGCCGCGGCGCTCGTCCTGGCCGTGTTCGGCGACGTACCGACCGTCGAGAAGCCCTGGCAGCCGCTGGCGTGGGGGATCGAGACGGTCCCGGAGGTCGTGCTCGCCGCCACGGCGTATCTCGCCCTCACCCGGCTGCTCCTCTGGTACGCGCTGGCGCCGCGGGGCGGACGGCTGCCGTCCGTCGCCCGCACAGCCCTGTACCGGCAGGCGCTCGTCGCGGTCGCCCTGCTCGGCATCGCGCCCCTGATCTGCGTGACCGCGGTGGCGCTGCCTGTGCTGCTGCCCTTGTTCGCCGTACCGCTGATAGCGCTGGACTCCACGCTGTGGATCGCCAGGGCCCGGGCGGAGGAGCAGTTGCGGGACCCGCTGACCGGGCTGCCGAACCGGCAGTGGCTGCTGGAGCGGGCCTGGCCCGCGCTGGAGGAAGCCGAGAACATCGGCACCAGGTCGGCTCTCGTGCTGATAGACCTCGACCGTTTCCGGGCGGTCAACGACACGCTGGGCCACCTGGCGGGCGACCGGCTGCTGATCCAGATAGCCGACAGGCTGCGCCTGGCGCTGCCGCGCGGGGCGGAGGCCGCGCGGCTCGGCGGGGACGAGTTCGCGGTCCTGCTCCCGAAGGCGGACTCGACGACCAGTGCGCAGCGCGTCGCCAGGCATCTGGTGGCCGAACTCTCCTCGCCGCTCGACCTGGACGGCCTGACGCTCGTTCTGGAGGCCAGTGCGGGCGTCGCCGTCTTCCCCGACCACGCGCTGGACGCGGAAGGGCTGCTGCGGCGCGCGGACGTGGCCATGTACCAGGCCAAGCGCGACCGTACGGGCGTAGAGGTCTACGAATCGAAGCGGGACAGCAACACGCCGGACCGGCTGGGCCTGCTGGGCGACCTGCGGCGCGCGCTGGACGCGAGCGAGGTCGAGCTCCACTACCAGCCGAAGGTCCGCTTCGACGGGCAGGTCGCCGGCCTGGAAGCGCTGGTCCGGTGGGTGCACCCGGAGCGCGGGCGGGTCTCCCCGGACGAGTTCATCGCGATCGCGGAGTCGTCGGGGCTGATGCCGCACCTGACGGAGTACGTCCTGGAAACCGCGCTCGCGCAGGTCGCCCGCTGGCGGGCGCAGGGGTTGAACACCCCGGTGGCGGTGAACGTGTCACCGCGCGACGTGCACACGCCGGGCTTCGCGGGCGCGGTGGCGGCGCGGCTGGCACGGCACGGTGTCCCCGCCGGCTCCCTGCAGCTCGAAATAACGGAGCACGTGCTGCTGGAGGACCCGCAGCGGGCGGCGGACACGCTGGCCGGGCTGACCGGGCACGGCGTGAAGATGTCCCTGGACGACTTCGGTACGGGCTACTCCTCCCTCGTCCACCTCCGCCGGCTCCCGGTGAGCGAGCTCAAGATCGACCGGTCGTTCGTGGCCCGGCTGGCCGTCGACAACGAGGACGCCGAAATCGTCCGCTGTACGGTCGACCTCGCCCACTCGCTCGGCCTGCTGGTCGTCGCCGAGGGCGTCGAGGACGACGAGACGTGGGAGCGGCTGCGGGATCTGGGCTGCGACGCGGTGCAGGGGTGGCTGGTGGCCGCCGCCATGCCGCCGGACGAGGCGACGGCCTGGCTCCTGGCGCGAGGCGAGCGGGGCTGGCACCGCCAGGTCGACCTGGACCGGGTCGCGGCGGCGGCAGCCCTGGAGGAGACCCAGCGCCAGTCCCCGTCGCCGGCCCCGTCCGGCCGCCAAGTGGTGAACTAGCCCCGTTCCGCCTGCGGCCCGGCGACGCCTGCCTGCGGGCACGTGGTGGGTGAGCCCGGCCTGGCGGCCGTGCGGGGTACCCACCCGCCCGCAGGCGCCGACGGCGGGCCGCGACCACCAGAGGGCTGACGCAACCTACGCCCTCCCGCACGGGCGGTGCGGGTGGGAGACCACCCGGCCGGAGGCCGGGGCACAGACCACCGGGCCGCACCCGGAAGCGGCCCGTAGCGGGCACCAGGGCCGCCCCCCGAGCCCGCCCCCGGCGAACCGTTTCGTGGCCAGGGGCCCGCGCCCCATAGGATTGGGCCAAAATCCACACACTCACCCCTGAGGATCGCTGCATGCCTGGCATCACGCGCGAGGAGGTCGCCCACCTCGCACGGCTGGCGCGTCTGGAGCTGAAGGGCGAAGAGCTCGATCACTTCGCCGGTCAGCTCGACGACATCATCGGCGCGGTCGCCCGCGTCTCCGAGGTCGCCGACCAAGACGTACCGCCGACCTCCCACCCGCTGCCGCTGACCAACGTCATGCGCGCGGACGAGGTCCGTCCGTCGCTCACCCCGGAGCAGGCCCTCTCCGGCGCCCCCGCCCAGGAGCAGCAGCGTTTCAAGGTGCCGCAGATCCTGGGGGAGGACTAGTCATGACCGAGCACATCATCAAGCTCACCGCCGCCGAGACCGCCGAGAAGATCGCTTCGGGCGAGCTCACGGCCGTCGAGGTGACCGAGGCCCACCTGGCCCGTATCGACGCCGTCGACGAGAAGGTGCACGCCTTCCTGCACGTCGACCGCGAGGGAGCGCTGGCCCAGGCCCGTGCCGTCGACGCGAAGCGCGCCAACGGCGAGAAGCTCGGCCCGCTCGCCGGCGTGCCGCTCGCGCTCAAGGACATCTTCACCACCGAGGGCGTCCCGACCACCGTCGGTTCGAAGATCCTCGAAGGCTGGATCCCGCCGTACGACGCCACGGTCACCCGGAAGCTCAAGGCGGCCGACGTCGTCATCCTCGGCAAGACCAACATGGACGAGTTCGCCATGGGGTCCTCGACGGAGAACAGCGCGTACGGCCCGACCGGCAACCCGTGGGACCTGACCAAGATCCCCGGCGGCTCCGGCGGCGGATCGAGCGCCGCGCTCGCCTCGTACGAAGCCCCGCTCGCCATCGGCACGGACACCGGCGGCTCCATCCGCCAGCCCGCCGCCGTCACCGGCACCGTCGGCGTCAAGCCGACGTACGGCGGCGTCTCCCGCTACGGCATGGTCGCGTTCAGCAGCAGCCTCGACCAGGGCGGGCCCTGCGCCCGTACGGTCCTGGACGCCGCGCTCCTGCACGAGGTCATCGCCGGGCACGACCCGCTCGACTCGACCTCGATCGACGCCCCGGTCCCGCCGGTCGTCGAGGCCGCCCGCAACGGCTCCGTCGCCGGCATGCGCGTCGGCGTCGTCAAGCAGTTCCGCGGCGAGGGCTACCAGGCCGGCGTACTCCAGCGCTTCGACGAGTCCGTCGAGCTGATGCGCGGGCTCGGCGCCGAGATCGTCGAGCTGGACTGCCCGTCCTTCGACCTCGCGCTCTCCGCGTACTACCTCATCGCCCCGTCCGAGGCCTCCTCCAACCTGGCCCGCTTCGACGCCATGCGCTACGGCCTGCGGGTCGGCGACGACGGCACGAAGTCCGCCGAGGAGGTCACCGCCCTCACCCGCGAGGCCGGCTTCGGCGACGAGGTCAAGCGCCGGATCATCCTCGGTACGTACGCGCTCAGCTCCGGCTACTACGACGCGTACTACGGATCGGCCCAGAAGGTCCGTACCCTGATCACGCAGGACTTCGAGAAGGCATTCGAGAAGGTCGACGTGATCGTTTCGCCGACCACGCCCACCACCGCCTTCCCGATCGGCGAGCGCGCCGACGACCCGATGGCGATGTACCTCGCGGACCTGTGCACCATCCCGACCAACCTGGCCGGCAACGCCGCCATGTCGCTGCCCTGCGGCCTGGCACCCGAGGACGGCATGCCGGTCGGTCTCCAGATCATCGCCCCGGCCATGAAGGACGACCGCCTTTACAAGGTGGGCGCTGCCGTAGAGGCGGCCTTCGTGGAAAAGTGGGGCCACCCGCTGCTCGAGGAGGCACCGTCGCTGTGAGCCCAATGACTGTCAAGGCCAAGGGATTCAAGAATTCCAAGGTCGGTACGTACCTGTCGATCGGCACCACCGCCTTCGGAGCGATCAGCGTCGTCAAGCAGGCCAGGATGGCCCGCCAGGACAATGACACGCTCCGGCTCGTCGACGCCGCTGTCTCCGCCGCCGCCATCGTCACGGGCCTCGCTTTGCTCTATCGCGAGCTGAAGAAGCTCGGCGACGACGACGTTCTGCTGGGCTGAGAGGGAAAGTTTCACCGTGACCGTCACTGAACTTGTGCCGTACGAGGACGCACTCGCGTCCTACGACCCCGTCATGGGCCTGGAGGTCCATGTCGAGCTGGGCACAAAGACGAAGATGTTCTGCGGCTGCTCCACGGAGCTCAAGCAGGACGCCAACAGCCAGACCTGCCCCACCTGCCTGGGGCTGCCCGGCTCGCTCCCGGTCGTCAACGCGATCGGCGTCGAGTCGGCCATCAAGATCGGCCTCGCGCTCAACTGCGAGATCGCCGAGTGGTGCCGCTTCGCCCGGAAGAACTACTTCTATCCGGACATGCCGAAAAACTTCCAGACCTCCCAGTACGACGAGCCGATCGCCTTCAACGGCTATCTGGACGTCCAGCTGGAGGACGGGGAGATCTTCCGCGTGCAGATCGAGCGCGCCCACATGGAGGAGGACACCGGCAAGTCGCTGCACGTCGGCGGCGCGACGGGCCGTATCCACGGCGCGTCCCACTCCCTCCTGGACTACAACCGGGCCGGCATCCCGCTCATCGAGATCGTCACCAAGCCGATCGAGGGCGCGGGCGTGCGTGCTCCTGAGGTCGCGAAGGCGTACGTCGCCGAGCTGCGCGAGCTCATCAAGGCACTCGGCGTCTCCGAGGCGCGCATGGAGCAGGGCCAGATGCGCTGCGACGTGAACCTCTCGCTGCGGCCGCACGGCCGTGAGGAGTTCGGTACGCGCTCCGAGACGAAGAACGTCAACTCCCTTCGCTCGGTGGAGCGCGCGGCCCGCTACGAGATCCAGCGGCACGCCGCGGTGCTCAACTCCGGCGGCACGATCGTCCAGGAGACCCGGCACTTCCACGAGGACGACGGCTCCACCACGGCCGGCCGCATCAAGGACAACGCCGAGGACTACCGGTACTTCCCGGAGCCGGACCTGGTCCCCGTGGCCCCCTCCCGCGAGTGGGTCGAGGAGCTCCGTCGCGGCCTGCCCGAGCTGCCGCGGGTACGCCGCAACCGCCTCCGCGAGGAGTGGGGCGTAACCGAGCACGACATGCAGTCGATGCTGAACGCCGGTGCGATCGACCCGATCGTCGCCACGATCGAGGCGGGTGCGGACGCGGCTTCGGCGCGCAAGTGGTGGATGGGCGAGCTGGCCCGTAACGCCAACGAGTCCGGCCGCGACCTCGCGTCGCTGCCGATCACGCCGGAGCAGGTCGCCCGTATCACCGCGCTGGTGAAGGACGGCTCACTCAACGACAAGCTGGCCCGTCAGGTCTTCGAGGGCGTCCTCGCGGGCGAGGGCGGCCCGGACGAGGTCGTCGAGAAGCGCGGCCTGAAGGTCGTCTCGGACGAGGGCGCGCTGGGCACGGCCGTGGACGAGGCCATCGCGGCCAACGCCGGCATCGCGGACAAGATCCGCAGCGGCAAGGTCGCGGCGGCGGGCGCGCTGGTCGGCGCGGTCATGAAGGCCACCCGGGGCCAGGCGGACGCGGCGCGCGTGCGCGAGCTGATCCTGGAGAAGCTCGGCGTGTCCGAGGGCTGACGGCTCGCCTCTGCGGATACGACGACGAGGGCGGTGCGCCGGGGAAACCCGGCGCACCGCCCTCGGAGCGTTTCAGGCCTGCTCCTGACTCTCGTCCGGGAGGACCGTGGTGATCGTTACGCCGGGCGGTGGAGGCTGGGGCAGATAGAGGTAGAGGACAACAAGTCCTGGCATTCCGGCACGCGCCTCAAGGCGTGTCTTGAAGACCTGCCTGCCGTCCGCCGAAGGCTCACCCAGCGGAAGGCCGAGCCGTGGCGTGTGCTCCAGTTCCTGTCGTAAGCCTTCGACGGCCTTGTACGCCTCCGGGGGGAGCGTCGCCAGGCGCCATTGCGCACGGGTGCTGATCACCGCGTAAGCAGCGGGCTCCGGCGTACTCAACGGTCCCTCCACTGTGCTTTGAGCTTCAGGAGCTCTTCTTCGCCCTCCTGAAGAGCGATGTCGAACTCCGGATCGCACCGCACACGGATACGGTCGCGGTAGTCGATCATGACGTCCGAGACAGCCTGGAGGTCGGTCTCCGTCGAGCTCTCCAACGCACGGGTGAGGTCCAGCTCGAAGTCCTCGCGATCCCCCGGGAAGCCGTACCCGGCCCGCAGGGCCGCTCTTATGTCACCGAGCGTACGGAGCGGGGGCAGCGATGCGTGCGGCCGACTGCTGTGCGGTGTGGTCATGGGGGGTGACCTCCTCGGAACGTACCGGAATGTCCAGCCTATCCGCCGCACGAGTGTCTCGCGCTCAGGTTGCCGAGGCCAGGAAGGCGGTCCAGGCGGCGGGGGTGACGGTGAAGGTGGGGCCGTCGGGGATCTTGGAGTCGCGGACGTGGACGGCGGCGGGGTGGGCGGCCACCTCGACGCAGTTGCCGCCCTCGTCGCTGCTGTAGCTGGACTTGCGCCAGTCGTAGGCGACTTCGAGGCAGTTGCCGCCTTCGCTGCCGCTGTAGCTGGACTTGAACCACGTGAGTGCTGCGGGGGTCATGACTCTCCTGCCAGATCGTCCAGCAGGCCCATGCTCTCCTCGGGGGTGAGGGCCTGTGAGCGCAGCATCCCATATTTCTGCTGGAGCACACTGACCTCGTCGGGGTCGTCGACGAGGAAGCTGACCCGCTGCCCTTCCACATAGGCGAGTTGATCGTGGTCGGGGGTCTCCAGCAACACCATGGGCCCGTCGAGACCCGAGTGCTTCTCGCGGCTCGTCGGGATGATCTGGAGTCCAAGGAAGGGCAGTTCGGCGCAGGCTTGCAAGTGGCGGATCTGTTCGCGCAGGACGGCGCGGCCCCCGATGGGGCGGTGCAGAATCACCTCCTCCAGCAGGTAGTTCATCATCGGCGGCCACGGCCTGCGCTCCAGAACCCGCTGGCGGTCGATACGGGCCGACACCCGTTCCTCCGCCTCCTCTGCCGTGATCGGCGGGTAGAGGCAGCCGAAGACCGCGTGCGCGTAGTCCTCCGTCTGGAGCAGGCCCGGGACGACCTGGTTCTCGTACGAGAGCAGCGTCAGCGCCTCCGCCTCGTGGTCGATGAAGTCCTGCGCGAACGCCGGGTACCGCTCCCGCTCCGGGATCTTTGCCACCCCGGCCGCCAACACGCCCTTGGTGTTGAGCAGTTCGTCGAGCTGCTCCGCCAGTTTCAGCTTGAGCGGTCTGCGGCCCTGCTCGATCGAGCCGAGTGTCTCCAGGTGGATGCAGACACGCTGGGCGAGCTGGGGCTGGGTCAGGCCCGCCAGGCCGCGGTAGTGGCCGAGCTGGGCGCCGACGACCTCCCAGGAGGGGGTCTTCTTCTTGGAACGCTTAGGGGCCGTGTGCATGAGAGCTGCATTCCCACCGGACGTCGTACTCGACCCAGTCTGATGCCGTACAAAGAATTTGTACGGCATGCCCTCCTGGGGCGGATGTGGCCCGCGCCGCCACTGTGACGCCCATGAGCGATCAACTGCCTCTGTTCCGCGAGGTTTTTTACCGGCGCGAGCGCCGATCCGTGCCGCTGGCCCGGGAGTTCACCCGTAAGGCCCTCGCCGACTGGGGCGTGTACGAGCGTACGGGCGACGTGCTCCTGTGCGTCAGTGAACTGGCCACCAACGCCCTCCTCCACGGCGTCCCGCCCGGCCGAGGCTTTCGCCTGCATCTGTCTATGCGCAGGCAGGGGCCGCTCCGTATCGAGGTGCACGACAGCGGCGGCGGACAGCCGCGTGTCCGCGAACCCGACGACGAGTCCGGGCGCGGGCTGCTGCTGGTCGCCGTGCTCGCCGACGCCTGGGGTGTGGGCCGGCGCGACCCCGGCAAGGTCGTGTGGTGCGAGTTCGCCGGGGTGGCGGGGGCGTGAGCGGCCTGGGGAACGGGGCGCTGCCGATCCGCATCCGGCTGATTGTGAGTCGCCTGGCAACGGGGCAGGTCGGCGTTGCGCGGGGGAGCGTGGTTTCAGTGAGCGACTCCCAGGAGCTCGACTGGATGGAACGTGTCGGCCTGGACGACGCTGTGCGGGCGGCCGTGCTGGATACGCGGAAGGCGTTTCTCGACCGCGCGGATACCCATGACGTGCCCTTCAAGGGGTCGTTGGGGGGTACGGCGAACTTCGACCTGCCGGAAGACGCCACGATCGAGGCGGGCGCGGACGCGGCTTCGGCGCGCAAGTGGTGGATGGGCGAGCTGGCCCGTAACGCCAACGAGTCCGGCCGCGACCTCGCGTCGCTGCCGATCACGCCGGAGCAGGTCGCCCGTATCACCGCGCTGGTGAAGGACGGCTCGCTCAACGACAAGCTGGCCCGCCAGGTCTTCGAGGGCGTCCTCGCGGGCGAGGGCGGCCCGGACGAGGTCGTCGAGAAGCGCGGCCTGAAGGTCGTCTCGGACGAGGGCGCGCTGGGCACGGCCGTGGACGAGGCCATCGCGGCCAATGCCGGCATCGCGGACAAGATCCGCAGCGGCAAGGTCGCGGCGGCCGGCGCGCTGGTCGGCGCGGTCATGAAGGCCACCCGGGGCCAGGCGGACGCGGCGCGGGTGCGCGAGCTGATCCTGGAGAAGCTCGGTGTGACCGAGGGCTGACGCCCGCGTCCTGTACGTACGCCGAGGGGCGGTGCACCGGTGAAACGACCGGCGCGCCGCCCCTTCGCCGTCCGATTGGTCGGCACACCCCTGCGTGAAAATCCATGGGCCGGGGAAGTGTCGTCCCGGTTCGCCGATCGCCTTCGTTGAGAATCACGCGGGTTGAGCCAACGGGTCGTGCAACGACAGGACGGCAGAACGATGAGACGTGACGAGACCGGCGAGCACGGCGCCCACCGACACCACGACGGATGACGGAGGTTTCTTCAGCAGGCCGCTGATTTCGCCGGGGTGACGGCCGCCGGATTCGGAAGTGTGGAGGCGCATGCCGCACATGCGGTCAAGGATGGTGCCCCCATTGCCGGAGGCGGTCACGGGACAGCGCCCAACGTCCCGTTCCACGGTCCGCACCAGGCAGGGATCGTGACTCCGCAGCAGTCCTTCGCCGCGTTCATCGCCTTCGACGTGCTGACAGAGAACCGCCAAGAACTCGCGGAACTGTTCAAGACGCTCACCCAGCGGGCCCGTCTCCTCGTCCGTGGCATGAAGCCCAAGGATGCGAGCGTCGCAGCGGAGCCGAAGACCCAGGACGCTCTGACCATCACGGTCGGCGTGGGAGCTTCGCTCTTCGACGACCGGTTCGGCCTCGCACCGAGGCGGCCGCGGTTCCTTACGGCGATGCCTGAGTTTCCAGGCGACCGGCTGGATCCGGCGCTCTGTCATGGTGATGTCTCACTGCAGATCTGTGCCCGGCATCCCGACGCCGTCGTACACGTGATCCGGGACATGGCACGCGCCACTCCAACGGCAAACTACGGCCCCGGTGGCGCGCGGACGGCTTCCTCAACCCGGCCCGGCCCTCCGGCGCGTCCCGCACGTTCGTCGGCTTCAAGGACGGAATCGTCCATCCGGACACGAAGTCGTCGAAGGAAATGGACCGGCTGGTGTGGGTGAAGCCGTCGTCCGGCGAACCGGCCTGGGCCCAGGACGGCAGCTACCAAGTGATCCGCGTCATTCGCTTTCATGTGCAGGCCTGGGACCGGGTGCCGATCGCGGCCCAGGAGAAGATCTTCGGCCGTCACAAAGCGAGCGGAGCTCCCCTGGACGGCCGCCGTGAAGCGGACCTGCCGAACTACAGCAAGGACCCGAAAGGGAAGAAGGTCCCTCTCAACGCGCACATCCGCCTCGCCAACCCACGTACCGCCGAGACCGCCGACTCCCTCCTTTTGCGCCGGAGTTACAACTACGACAGGGGTTTCGACACCGACGGAAGCCTCGACCTCGGCCTGGTCTTCTGCTGCTATCAGCAGAACGTCGTCCGGCAGTTCGCGGCGATTCAGCACCGGCTCGCGGACGAGCCGCTGGCGGAATTCATCTCACCGACCGGCGGCGGGTACTTCTTCGCGCTCCCCGGAGTACGAAACGCCTCCGACTGGTTCGGTTCCACTTTGCTGAAGACCTGACCGTCCCGGTCAGTGCCGGGCGCCGAGGACGTTCACCAGTGCGCCGTCCGTACGCCTTCCCTTTGTCATTGCGTGTGATTAGCGTCCCCGCCGTCACACCTGACTCAGGAGGATCAATTGGCCACTGACATGTCCCGGCGGCGGCTGTTCGCACTCGGCGGGGGCGCGCTCGGCGCGGCTGCCGCGGGGTCTGTGCTGCCCCCGTCGCTCCAGGCCGCGCTCGCCGCCGAACCGCCGTCCGGCGGGCTGCGTGCCGTCAGGCACGTGGTCGTCCTGATGCAGGAGAACCGTTCCTTCGATCACTACTTCGGAACACTGCGCGGAGTACGCGGATTCGGTGACCGCAACGCCGTGGAGCTGCCGTCGGGGAAGCCGGTCTTCGAGCAGCCCGCGCCGTCCGGCACGGTGCTGCCCTTCCCCGTCCGGGACGCGGCCGAGGCCCAGAAGAGGGACCTCCAGTACATCGGCGACCTCGACCACTCGTGGGGCGGCGGCGCCAAGGCCTGGAACCAGGGCTGGATGGACGGGTGGGTGTCGGCCAAGACCGCCGCCACCATGGCGTACTACGACCGCCGCGATCTGCCGCTGCACTACGAGCTCGCGGACACCTTCACCATCTGCGACGCCTACCACTCCTCCATCCATACGTCGACGAGCCCCAACCGGAACCACCTGTGGAGCGGGTGGACCGGTAACGAGGCCGACGGCAGCCGCGCCGTCACCAACGCGGCGTACGCCGAGGGCACCCACCCGGGATACCCGTGGCCGACGTACGCCGAGCGGCTGGAGAAGGCGGGGCGCAGCTGGAAGACGTACCAGGAGTGGGAGAACTTCACCGACAACAACATCGAGTTCTTCACGGTCTTCAAGAAGATCGCCCGCAAGGCGCTCGCGAAGGTCCCCGGCGGCTTCACCTACATGGAGGCGTTCTACGCCAAGGTCCGGGAGACCGGCGACGCCGCGGAGCGCGAGAGGCTGCTCGCCGCGCTGGAGGAGGGCGTGGCCACGCTGACCAAGGCCGAGCGCTCCCTCTTCGAGCGCGGTCTGCGGCGAGGGGAGACAGGCAGTCTCGCCGAGCAGTTCCGGGCCGACGTGGCGGCGGGCACGCTGCCCGAGGTGTCGTACCTGGTGCCCTCGGCGCTCGACTCGGAGCATCCCGGCTCGTCCTCGCCGATCGCCAGCGCCTCGCTCGTCTACAAGGTGCTGGACGCGCTCGGCTCGCACCCGGATGTGTGGCGGCACACCGTCGTGCTGATCAATTACGACGAGAACGACGGGTTCTTCGACCACGTGCCACCGCCCGTGCCGCCCGCCGACAACACCGACGAGCGGTGGCAGGGGCGTCCCACCGGGCTCGGGATCAGGGTTCCGATGCTGGTGGTCTCGCCGTGGACCGTCGGCGGGTACGTCTGCTCCGAGGTCTTCGACCACACCTCCGTGATCCGCTTCCTGGAGCAGTGGACCGGCATCGAGGAGCCCAACATCACGCCTTGGCGGCGCACGGTCACAGGCGATCTGACCTCGGCGTTCGACTTCAAGCGCGGTCACCGGCAGCCCCCGGTGGAGCAGCCGGGGGCGATACCGCCGTTCACGGGACGCTGGCGGCCCGTTCCGCCGCCGGTGCAGCACATGCCCGTACAGGAGGAAGGGGCGCGGCCCGCCCGCCCGCTGCCGTACCAGCCGGACGCGCACGGCAAGGTGGACGGCACCACCTTCAAGGTCGCGCTCAGCAATACGGGGCGCGCGAGCGCGCACTTCGCCCTTTACCCGTACGCCGGTGAGTTCGCCATTCCGCAGCACCGGGATGTAAGGGGCGTGGCGCAATGGACAGTACCCCTTACGCGTGACGCCTACCGCTTCACGATCACTGGGCCGAACGGCTTCCGCCGCGAGTTCGCCGGTACGAAGACGGGCGTCGCCGAAGTCTCCTCGTACCTCGACGCACGCGACCGTGACCTGCACCTCACGCTGGTCAACCGGGGCAGGACGCCGCTGACCTTCACGGTGCGGACGCTGGCATACGCCGACGGGGCCGGCCTCGACGAGGGGCGGCCCCGCCAGGTCACCGTGAAGCCGGGCCGCAGCCGCACCGTGGTGCACTCCGCCGCCGACGCGCACGGGTGGTACGACCTGGCGATCACCGTTACGGGCGACAACGCTTTCCGCAGGCGCCTCATGGGGCACATCGAGAACGGGCGCGCGAGCGTCTCAGGCTGATACACCGGGTGGTACGCCGGAGCCCGGGAGCTGTGCCCCTGGCTCCCGCGGCTCCTGTGACTATGCGCACGAAAGGGACAAAGGATCACGTTTAGCTGTCAAAGTTGCTGATCGTAGGTCCTGAGTTCTTTGCGGGTTTGGTCCCGGTAAAGATCCACGAACCACCCAGGGAGCAAACTCGTTGGCAGCAATCGCCCGGTGGTGCGTCAAGCACCGCTTCGCATCGGTCCTGCTCTGGCTGCTCGCGCTCGGCGCGGTGGCCGGAGCCGCCGGAGTCGCAGGTTCGGCGTACTCCAACGACTACGAGGTGCCGGGCACCGAGTCGGGCCGCGCCACCGCCCTCCTCGACGCCGGATTCGACGGCAGGGGCGGCGACAGTAACACCGTCGTCTGGCACACCGCGGGCAACACCACCGTCCGGGCCGCCGGAGTCGAGCAGCCGATGACGCGGACGCTCGACGTCATAGAGGACCTCCCGGGTGTGGCGAGCGTGGTCAGCCCGTACGAGCGCGAGGGCGCCGCGCAGATCAGCAAGGACGGGCACACCGCCTACGCCACCGTCACTTTCGACCCGCAGGCCGACGACGTCCTCCAGCCGCGCGCACAGGCACTCGTCGACACCGCCAAGGACGCGGAGACCGATCGGCTCCAGGTCGAGCTCGGCGGTACCGCCATCGGCCTCACCGAGGCCCCCGACTCGCACCTCAGCGAGGTCGTCGGGGTCGTCGTAGCGGCCGTCGTCCTCTTCGTCGCCTTCGGCTCGCTCACCGCCAGCCTGCTGCCCATCGCGACCGCCCTGGTCAGCGTCGGAACGGCGTACGCGGGCACCGTGCTGCTCGGCCACGTCATGACGGTCGCCGACTTCGCGCCGATGCTCGGCATGCTGGTCGGGCTGGGCGTCGGCATCGACTACGCCCTGTTCATCGTCACCCGGCACCGCAAGGGGCTGCGCCGCGGCCTGTCCGTCGCCGACTCGGCGGCGAACGCGGTCGCCACCACCGGCCGCGCGGTCGTCTTCGCCGGCGCCACCGTCTGCATCGCCCTGCTCGGCATGCTGATACTGCGCCTGTCGTTCCTCAACGGCGTCGCGATCGCCGCGTCGCTGACCGTCGTCCTGACCGTCGCCGCCTCGGTGACCCTGCTGCCGGCCCTCCTCTCCCTCATCGGCATGAGGGCGCTCAGCCGCCGCGAACGCAGGCACCTCACCGAACACGGCCCGCAGCCCGAGCTGCCCACCGGCTTCGCCGCCCGCTGGTCCGCCTTCGTGGAGCGCCACCCCAAGCTGCTCGGCGCGGTCGCCGCCGTCGTCATGCTGGTCCTCGCGCTGCCCACGCTGGGCCTCCACCTGGGCACGTCCGACCAGGGCAACAACCCGGCGTCCTCGACGACCCGCTCGGCGTACGACCTGATCGCCGACGGCTTCGGCCCCGGCAGCAACGGCCCGCTGACCCTCGTCACCGAGGTCGACGGGCGCGACGACCGCGCCGCGATGGACGCCCTCGCCGGCACGGTGCGCGGCGCCGACGGTGTCGCTTCCGTCAGCCCGGTGGCGTACAACAGCACCGGCGACACGGCCGCACTCACCGTCGTACCCGAGTCGTCTCCGCAGTCGAAGGACACCAGCGACCTGGTCGACCGGCTGCGCGACAGCGTCCTGCCGCAGGCCGAGCGGGGCACGTCGCTGGACGTGTACGTCGGCGGGGTCACCGCGAGCTACGACGACTTCGCCCAGGTCATCATCGGCAAGCTGCCGCTCTTCGTCGGCGTCGTGATCGCACTCGGCTGCGCCCTGCTGCTGCTCGC
Source organism: Streptomyces sp. ISL-96 (assembly GCF_018614035.1). Taxonomy (GTDB): domain Bacteria; phylum Actinomycetota; class Actinomycetes; order Streptomycetales; family Streptomycetaceae; genus Streptomyces. The sequence goes on along the minus strand of NZ_JAGGPA010000005.1, from coordinate 89,119 downwards.
CTTCCGCAGCGTCGGCATCCCGCTCAAGGCCGCCCTGATGAACGTCCTCGCCGTAGCCTCCTCCTTCGGCGTCGTCGTGGCCGTCTTCCAGTGGGGCTGGGGGAGCGAACTGCTGGGGCTCGGCAGCGCGGGCCCGATCGAGCCGTTCCTGCCGGTGATCATGGTGTCGGTGCTCTTCGGGCTCTCGATGGACTACCAGGTGTTCCTGGTCAGCCGGATGTACGAGGAGTGGCTGGAGACCGGTGACAACCGGCGGGCGGTGCGGGTCGGCCTCGCCGAGACCAGCCGCGTGATCAACTCCGCGGCCGTGATCATGATCTCGGTCTTCCTGGCCTTCGTGCTCAGCGGCGACCGCGTCATCGCGATGTTCGGCATCGCGCTCGCGGCGGCCGTCGCCCTCGACGCATTCGTCCTCCGTACGCTCCTGGTGCCCGCCCTGATGCACATGCTGGGCGGCGCGAACTGGTGGCTGCCCAAACGGCTCGACCGGTGGCTGCCGCGGATCAGCATCGAACCCCCCGAGTGCCTTACGGCGCATGGCAAGATCAAGGAACAGCGCACGGGCACGTCGAAAGAGTCCCAGGAGCTCGTGCCATAACCGACGGGGAGCAGGATGTTCGCGATACAGCTGGCTGACAGTGGCGAGGACGCGGCGCTGCGCCCCCTGGAGCCGTGGCAGGCCGAGGAGTACCTGGCCCACATCGACCGGGGGCGCGCGTACATCGGCCAGTACATCGGGCTCGCGGCGGCCGCCACCGACCTCGACTCGGCGCGGGCCTTCCTCCAGTCGTACGCCGAGAAGCAGGCCGCGGACGCCGGCCGTATCTACGGCATCTGGCTCGACGGCACGCTCGTCGGCGGGGTCCTCTTCCGGACTTTCGACGCGGCTTCCGGCAGCTGCGAGGTCGGCTGCTGGCTGGAGGAGGCGGCGGTGGGGCGCGGCCTGGTCACGCGCGCCACTCGGGCGCTGATCGACTGGGCGGTGGACGAGCGGGGGATGCACCGCGTGGAGTGGCGGGTGGCCTCCGCGAACACCGCGAGCATCAATGTGGCGAAGCGGCTGGGGATGACGCGGGACGGCGTACTGCGCGAAAGCAACCCCTACCGGGGCGTACGGCACGACATCGAGGTCTGGTCGGTGCTGGCGCGGGAGTGGCGCGAGGGGCGTTAAGAAAGCTCTCAGAAACGGCACCTAGCGTGCGGCGTATGACAGCCACAGCCCGCACTCAGTCCGACGAAGCAGCCGACGGGGCCGCCGCCACCACAGGCGCGCCCGACAAGGGCGACGAGACCGCCGCAGTAGACACCAAGAAGGCCGCTGACCAGGACGACGCCACGGTTGAGGGCAGCGAGGCCGCTGACGCCGACTTCGCCGACGCCGACGCCGACGCCGACGCCGACGCCGACTTCGCGGACGACGACGCCGACGACCTCGACGAGGCCCCGCGCGCCGCGTCCTCGGGCGTCGGCGCGGGCGCCGCCGCCGTGGTCTCCACGGTGCTCGGCTTCGCCGCCCTCACCGGGACCTGGACCAGCCGCGTCGCCGCCGAGCGCCAGACGCTCATCGGCCAGCTGGGGACCAAGCAGACCGACAGCCCGGCCGACCAGGTCGCCGCGCTGTACGGCAACGGCTGGCACATGACCGCCCTCGTCAACGGCGGCTTCGCGCTGCTCGCGCTCGTCGTCGCCGTCGGCGTGCTGGCCCGCCCGCTCTTCGGTACGCCCGGCACGAGCGACCAGTCCCCGTGGGTCCGCTCCTTCGCCTGGGCGGGCGTCGCCCTCGGCGTCCTGGGGCTGCTCCTCTCCGCCGGGATGTACCTCGACCTCTTCGCCTCGATGCCTACGCCGCCTACGGCGGGAACGGGCACCGGAGCAGGCCAGTAAGGCAGCCCGGCCAAGGGCCTTAGGGACGTACGCCCCCGTGCGCGTACGTCCCTAAGGCCCTTGGTGCTGCCAAGATGCGGCACTCTCCCGATGCGCAAGGGGCCCCTGGGAAACGAAAGTTGAGGCATCGCAGAAAGCGACCTCAACAAACAACCCACCAGGGAGCACACCGTGTTCGAACGCGAGATCCAGCAGCAGCACGCGGCCGAACTGATGCGACTGGCCGCCATCGAGCGCCTCGCACGGCAGGCCGCCAAGGCCCGCAGGGCCAACCGCCGCGCCGCCCGCGCGTCCGGGCAGAAGGCATCCGAGGGGCCGGTGAGTTCGCTGCGCAGCCGGTTCGCACGGGCCGCGTGACGGCGGCCTGACCGCGGCGTGAGGGACACGAGATGACTGTCGTGCCCTTGGCGAGTGCCCATACAGGTGCCGCGATGTCGGAGCCCTGTGCGATGCTCGGCGATGTGGAAACCAGGTCCGTCAGCCCGGTGTTCGTCGGCCGCGCCGGCGAACTGGCCCAGCTCACCGATGCGCTCGCCCGCGCCACCGCGGGCGAGCCGCAGGCGTTGCTCGTGGGCGGTGAGGCCGGGGTGGGCAAAACCCGGCTCGTTGAGGAGTTCTTCGAGGCCGCCTGCCGCCAGGACGCCGTCGTCGTGGTGGGCGGCTGCGTCGAAATCGGCGCCGACGGACTGCCGTTCGCGCCGTTCTCCACCGCCCTGCGCGCCCTGCGGCGCATGCTGCCCGACGAGGTCGCCGCCGCGGCCGCCGGACAGGAGGGCGAACTGGCCCGGCTGCTGCCCGAGCTCGGCGAGACCACCCGCGACCAGCACAGCGAAGACGGCATGACGCGCCTGTTCGAGCTGACCGTCCGCCTCCTGGAGCGCATCACCGCCGACCGTACGGTCGTGCTCGCCCTGGAAGACCTGCACTGGGCCGACACCTCCACCCGCCACCTCCTCGCGTACCTCTTCCGCACCTTGCGGCGCGGGCGCCTGGTCGTCGTCGGCACCTACCGCGCGGACGACATCCACCGCCGCCACCCGCTGCGGCCCCTCCTGGCCGAGCTCGACCGGCTGCGCACCGTCCGGCGCATCGAACTGTCCCGCTTCAACCGCTTGGAAGTGCACCGCCAGCTGACCGGAATCCTCGCTGCCGAACCGGACACGGCCCTGGTCGAAGAGGTGTTCACGCGCTCCGACGGCAACGCGTTCTTCGTCGAGGAACTGGCCTCGTGCATCGGGACCGGCTGCGCCACGGGCCTGAGCGACTCCCTGCGCGACGTGCTGCTCGTACGGGTCGAAGCGCTGCCCGACGACGCCCAGAAGGTCGCCAGGATCGTCGCCGAAGGCGGCTCCACCGTCGAATACCGGCTGCTGCTCGCCGTCGCACAGCTCCCCGAGGACGATCTGATCGAGGCACTGCGCGCCGCCGTGGGCGCCAACCTGCTCCTCGCCACCCCGGACGGCGACGGCTACCGCTTCCGTCACTCCCTCGTGCGCGAAGCGCTCAGCGACGACCTGCTGCCCGGCGAGCGCTCCCGCCTCAACCGGCGGTACGCCGAAGCGCTGGAGGCCGACCCCACGCTCGTACGGACCGACGAGTACGCCACGCGTCTCGCCAGCTTCTGGTACGCCGCGCACGACGCCGCCAAGGCCCTCCCCGCCGTCCTGAAGGCCTCCGTGGAGGCCCGCCGCCGTCACGCCTACTCCGAGCAACTGCGTCTCCTGGAGCGCGCGATGGAGCTGTGGGACGACGCCCCCGCCGACGTACGCGCCGTGCTGAGGCCCCTGGACTACGCCGAGGTCTACCCGCCCTGCGGCTGCGACCCCGCGACCACGCCGCTGCGCTTCCTCGACCTCATGGCGGAAGCCACCGTCGCCGGCCGGTTCGGCGGCGAGCGGGAACGGGCGCTGAAGATAGCGAAGAAGGCGCTGCGGCTCCTGGAGGGCGAGGGCGACCCTCTGCGTGAGGCCTGGTTCTGGGTCCAGCGCGCCAGGCTGATATCGAACCTCGCGCGGGGCGACGGCTGGGCCGAACTCGCCGCCGCCCGGGACCTCGTGCGCGGGCTGCCGCCGTCCGCCGTGCACGCCGAAGTCCTGGCCCAGGTGGCGGGCTGGGGCATGCTGCACGAGCCCGGCCCGGACACCCTGGTCGCCGCCGAACAGGCCGTGGAGTACGCGCGCATGGTCGGAGCGGAGGCCACCGAACTCACCGCGCGAACCACGCTGGGCGGCCTGTTGGTCGACGCGGGGGACGTCGAGGGCGGCCTCGCCATGCTGTACGCCGTCAAGGAGCAGGCGGTCGAGCAGGGCATGGCCAGCGTGGCGGTCCGCGTCCACGTCAACCTGCCCTCCTATCTGGAGTCTGTGGGACGCTCCGGTGAGGCGGTACGCATCGCCGAGGAGGGTGTGGCCGTCTGCGAGAAGTTCGGCCTCCCGGACAGCCAAGCCTGGGTCCGCGCGAATCTCGCCGAGTCGCTCGTCTCCCTCGGCCGCTGGAGCGAGGCGGTCGAGCACGCCGTGTCCATCGAGCGGGCGTCCGTGCCCAGCGCCAAGCCCCGCGGCGCCGGCGCCTGGATACAGGCCGACGTGGCGCGGGCCCGCGGCGAACTGGCAGAGGCGGAAGAACGATTGGCCGCCGCCCGCGCGTACTTCGGCAGCCACGACCCCATGCCCCAGCACGACCTGCCGGTGCACACTGCGGGCCTGAGCCTCGCCGCCGCCAGGGGCCGCATCCTGGACGTCCGCGCCGGTTTCGCGCGGGCCGTCTCCACCGGCTTCCCGCTCGGCACCCACCGCTACGCCTGGCCCCTGCTGGCCGAAGCCGCCGCCGCCGAGGCGGACGCGCGCGGCCTCCCGGCGGCGGAGGCGGGCCGGACCGAGGCCCTGGAGCTGATCCGTGCCGGAGCGAAGCGCCTCGCCACGCCCGCGCCGCTGTGGCAGGCCTACGACCGCTGGGTCCGCGCCGAGCTGCGCCGGGCCGAGGGCGACGCCGGCCCCGACGACTGGGCCGACGTCGTTACCGCCTTCGAGGCCCTGGAGCGCCCCTACGACCTGGCCCGCGCCCGCCTGCGCTGGGCGGAGGCCCTGCTCGCCGCCTCCGCCACCGGCGGCGGCGACGCCGGGGCGGCCGCGCCGGAAGCCGGTGCGGTGAGCATTCGCGAGCTGAACGCCGACGAGCGAGAGCGGGCCGCCGAACTGCTCCGCCTTGTCCGGGCCGCTGCGGAACACCTGGGCGCCCGCCCCCTCGCCGAGAGCGTCGCCCTGCTCGCCCAGCGAGCCCGCCTCTCGCTGGAAACCCGGGCGCCCGATGTCCCGGTGCTCACCGCGAGCCCGGCCGCGTCGCTCGGCCTGACCCCCCGCGAACAGGACGTACTGCGCCTGGTCGCGGCCGGCCGCAGCAACCGGCAGATCGCCGAGGAGCTCTACATCTCACCCAAGACGGCGAGCGTCCACGTCTCCAACATCCTGGCCAAGCTCGGCGTTTCGGGCCGCGGCGAGGCCGCCGCCCTGGCCCACCGGCTGCGGCTCTTCACCGACGCGCAGGACCAGCCCGAGGCGGCCGGATGACGACCTGCACCTGAAGGCGCTGCACCTCCTCGTCAGCCCTGGCCCGGCCTACTTCACCTCCAGGTTCAGGATCCGGTCGTCGCCCGGTTCCGGCGTGCCCCGCGTGTCCGTCTCACTGGTGACCAGCCACAGCTTGTCGCCGCCGGCCGCCACCACCGTGCGCAGCCGGCCGTACTCCTCGGACAGGAACGACTCCGGGTCGGCCACCGGCTTCGTACCGTCCAGCGGAATCCGCCACAGCCGCTCGCCGCGCAGGCCGGCCATCCAGATCGATCCCGCGGCGTACGCGATCCCGCTCGGCGAGGCCTCGGACGTCTTCCACTGCGCGACGGGATCGACGAACCCCTCCTGGCCGCCCTTGCCCTCGACCTCGGGCCAGCCGTAATTCTGGCCGGGGCGGATCAGATTCAGCTCGTCCCAGGTGTTCTGGCCGAACTCCGCTGCCCACAACCGCTTCTCACTGTCCCAGGCCAGGCCCTGCACATTGCGGTGCCCGTACGAGTAGACGACCGAGTCCGCCTCCGGATTGCCGTGCACCGGCTCGCCGTCCGGGGTCATCCGCAGGATCTTGCCGCCCAGCGACTTCTTGTCCTGCGCCAGCCCCGTGTCGCCCGTCTCCCCCGTCCCGGCGTAAAGCATCTTGTCCGGGCCGAAGGCGATCCGCCCGCCGTTGTGGACCGTGCCCTTCGGGATGCCTCTCAAGATGGTGTCCGGCGCGCCCAGTTGCTGCCCGGCGGGCTTCTTCTCGTCGTACAGCATGCGGGCGATGCGGTTGTCGGACGCCGTGGTGAAGTACGCGTAGACCATGTGGTCCGAGGCGAAGCCGGGCGAGACGGCCAGGCCCATCAGCCCGCCCTCCCCGGCCGGCGCGACCCCCGCGACCGTGCCGATCTCGGTCTTCTTGCCGCTCTCGCCGTCGACGCGGGTGATCGTCCCCTCGTCGCGCGAGGAGACCAGCAGGTCGCCGTCCGGCAGCGGGGCGAGCCCCCAGGGCGACTTGAGGTCTTCGGTGAGCGTGCCCGCCACCTTGACCGAGCCCTTCGCGGGCGGCGGCTGCGCGCGGGATCCCGAGCCGGGGGCGGACGCGTCGCCCGACGGCGACGCGGTGCCGCCGGTCGGTGTGGCCGTCTGAGCCGGCGCGTTCTCGCCCGCGCCGGAACATCCCGCGGTGAGCAGGAGAACGGCGGCAGCCACCACAGCTGTCACAGCAGGACGTTGCACGATACGCATCCCTTCGACGGCCGGCAGTCGTCGCCGGCGGCGGCTCTCACTCTTCATACACCGCTCGCGCGCCGGAGGTTCCGTTCTGGATCACCCCGCCGCGCGGGTTGCCGCTGCGCGGGGCCTTCCCCGACCCGCCCCTTCCCGAAGGGCGACCCCGCGGTCAGTCCCACGAGCCCCGTGCCCGCGGCAGCCTCGCTATCTCCGCGAGGTCGTCCTCCGTGAGCCGCAACCCCGCCGCCCGCGCGTTCTGTACCGCCCACCGCTCGCGCTTCGTCCCCGGCACCGGCACCACCTGGCGGCCGCGCCCCAGCACCCACGCCAGCGCCACCTGCGCCGGCGTCGCGCTGTGGCGCTCGGCGACCCGCCGCAGCCCCGCCACCACCGGCTGGTTCGCCGCCATCATCTCCGCGGTGAAGCGCGGATGCCTGGCCCGTAGGTCGTCCGGCTCGAAGCCCTGCCCCGGCTTCAGCGTTCCCGTCAGGAAGCCGTTGCCCAGCGGCATGGCGGCCAGAAGACCGACCCCCCGCGCCTCGCACCACGGCAGCAGCGCCGCCAGCGCCTCCGGCGACCACACCGACAACTCGGCCTGCACCGCGCTCACTGGGAAGACCTGCTGCACCCGCTCCAGCTGACGAATCGTTCCGTCGTGCATCCGCGCTCCGGGTCGCCGCGCCGCCCGCGCCCCCACCGCGCACACCCCGAGCGCCCGCACCTTTCCCGCGCGCACCAGGTCCGCCATCGCGCCCCACGTCTCCTCGACCGGCACCTCCGGATCCGGCCGGTGGAGCTGATAGAGATCGATCACATCCGTCTGCAGCCGCCGCAGCGAAGCGTCACACGCCCGCTTCACGTATCCCGGACGCCCATTGGCGACGATGTGCTGATCCCCGACCAGCAGCCCGCACTTGGTCGACACGAAGGCATCGGCGCGCCGCTCCCTGAGCACCCGCCCCAGCAGCAGCTCATTGGTGAAGGGCCCGTACATGTCAGCCGTATCGAGCAGGCTGGACCCCGCGTCGAGCGCCGCGTGCACGGTACGCAGCGACCGGTCCCCACGCTGCTGTGAGCCGGTATACGCCCAGCTCATCGGCATGCATCCGAGTCCGATCGCGCCCACTTCGAGCGCTGCCGCACCGATTGTCCTGCGCTCCAACTCCCCGTACCCCTCCCTCTGCCGCTCCCAAAACTAACCTCTGTTCCCGGTCACCCTTCGCATAGCCTCGTGACCATGACTTCAGACGTATGGCTCCCCGTCCCCGCTGCCGAAATAGAAGGCCTCCCCGAGGGCTTCCATTACCGCTTCTGGGACGGTGGCCAGGAGTTTCCCGCCGATCCCGCCGACTGTGCCTTCTACGTCGTCCCGTACATGAAGGGCACCGAGATCGCGGTGCGCCCGCTCGCCGCGATGACGTCCGTACGGGCCGTCCAGACGCTCTCCGCCGGCATCGACCACGTGGAGCCCGGCCTGGGGCACCTGAGCGCCGGAGTGCAGCTGTGCAACGCCCGCGGCGTCCACGAGGCCAGTACCGCCGAGCTCGCCCTCGCGCTGATCCTCGCCTCGCTGCGCGGCATCCCCGGCTTCGTACACGGCCAGGACAAGGAAGAATGGCGGGACGGCTTCTACCCCGCGCTCGCCGACAAGTCCGTTCTCATCGTCGGTTACGGCTCGATCGGTGCCGCCATCGAGGACCGGCTCACGCCCTTCGAGTGTGCGCGGGTGGCGCGCGTCGCGCGCTCTGCCCGTACAACGGCGCGCGGCCCCGTGCATCCACTGGCCGATCTGCCCGGACTGCTGCCCTCCGCCGACGTCGTGATTCTCTCCACCCCGCTCACCGAGGCGACGCAGGGCCTGGCGAACGCCGACTTCCTGTCCCGCATGAAGGACGGGGCGCTGCTGGTCAACGTCGCCCGCGGCCCCGTTGTCGACACCAAGGCACTCATGGCCGAGCTGGAATCGGGCCGGCTGCGAGCCGCCCTCGACGTCACCGACCCCGAGCCGCTTCCCGCAGGCCACCCCCTGTGGCACGCGCCCGGCCTCCTCATCAGCCCGCACGTGGGCGGCAGTACCTCGGCGTTCATGCCCCGCGCCAAGCGTCTGATGGCCGACCAGCTGACCCGCTTCGCCGCCGGGGAACCGCTGCGCAACATCGTCCTCACCACTCACTGACAGCCGCCTGCGGACACGCTCCGAAGCCACCCGAATGCGCGGCGTGCCGACGACTGCCTGGGCCGTTACGCAGAGTAGAGGGAGTATGTCCCTGAGTGACTGAATTGGTGTATCGTCCGGACCAAGGGGCTGCGCCGCGCGATATCACGGCGCTGGGGAGCGACCGGACTGTGAGGGGGGCGACGGGTGATGCACGGCGAATGGACCAAGGATCCGACGCGACGGGGCCGCCGGCGACAACTCACGTGCGATCCGGCGGGCAGGCCGGATCCCCATCCGCTCCCCGCTCCACAGCGGCTCTCCGCCCCTCAGGCGCCCGGCGCGCCGCGTACCAGGGCGGCCCGGTGAGTGCCCCCGGCGCGCTCATCGCCCGGCAGCAGGTGCCCGGCAGCGGGACGACGCTGCTCTCGCAGCTCGTCCTCGCCCTGGTCTGCGGCGCCTACGCCGTCGGGTCGGCCCTCGGCTGGGGCTCCGCCCAGGTCGCCCTGATCATGGGCGACTTCGGCCTCGCCGCCGCCGCCCTGATCGCCGCGATCTCCTGTTTCCTGTACGCACGCGCGCGTGAGAGCCGGTTTCGGCCCGCCTGGCTGTTGTTCGCGATCTCCTCCGCGATGGCAGCCTGCGGGAACGCCGTGTGGGGCTGGTACGAAGTGGTGCTGGACCGCGAGGTCCCCTCGCCCTCCTCCGCCGACTTCTTCTTCCTGTGCTTCGGCCCGCCCGCCATCGTCGGCCTGCTGGTCTTCGCCAAGCGCCCCGTCACCAGGGCCGGCTGGGTCTGCCTCGCGCTCGACTCCTGGCTCATCGGCGGCTCGCTGCTCACGCTCTCCTGGAGCCTCGCTCTCGCGCACACCGCCCACTTCCAGGCCGAGAGCACGGCCCACGCCGCGCTGTCCCTGGCGTACCCGCTGCTCGACATCGCGCTGGTCAGCATGGTGCTGGCGCTGCACTTCCGGCGTTCCAACGCCAACCGGGCGGCGATCAACACGGTGATCGCCGCGCTCGCCATGACCGTGGTGTGCGACGCGCTGTTCACCTCGCCGCTGCTGCGTGAGAACTACCGCTCCGGCCAGCTCCTCGATGCCGGCTGGTTCGCCGGCTCGCTACTCCTCGCCTACGCGCCCTGGGGCGCCCGCCGCGCGGGGCAGTGGGGGGAGGATGCTCCGTACAACCGGGGCAGCCGCAATCCGGGCAGCCGCAGTCACGGCACCCACGCTCCGGGCACGCGCCCGCCAGGCAGCCACAAGGCGGGCCCCCACAACCCGGGCGCCCGCACCACGGCCAGCCGCCCCATCGGCGGCTCGCTGGCCGCCCTCACGCCGTATCTCGCCGCCGCCGTCTGCACGCTCGGCATCCTCTACAACGTCATCGAGGGCCGCCGCCCCGACCGGGTGGTGGTCCTCACCGGCTGCACGGTTGTGCTCGCCCTGGTCGTGCGCCAGGGCATCATGCTCCTCGACAACATCTCCCTCACCCAGGAACTGGCGCAGAAGGAGAACCACTTCCGCTCCCTGGTGCAGGGATCGAGCGACGTCATCATGATCGCCGCTCCGACCGGCATATTGCGTTACGTCAGCCCGGCCGCCGCCGGCGTCTACGGACGCGAGGCGGAGGAGCTCATCGGATCCGAGCTCGCCTCCCTCATCCACGCCGAGGATCTCGGCAGAGTCGTCCACGAGGTACGACGTTTTCTGGCCGCGCCCCCCGCCGAGGAGCCGACCACCCGTATCGAATGCCGCTTCAAGTCCGGCACGGGGGAGTGGCTCAATGTCGAGTCGACCGTCAACCGGCACCAGGGCGGCCTGATCTTCAACAGCCGGGACGTGACCGAAAGGGTCCGCCTCCAGGCGCAGCTCCAGCACAACGCGGAGCACGATCCGCTCACCGATCTGCCCAACCGCGCGCTGTTCACCGCCCGGGTCCGCCAAGCCCTCAACGGCCGCCGTTCCGGCGATCCCGGCACGGCCGTGCTCTTCATCGACCTCGACGGCTTCAAGGCGGTGAACGACACCATCGGCCACCAGGCCGGCGACGAGCTGCTGATCCAGGCGGCCCGCCGCCTCCAGGAATCCGTACGGGTGGGCGACACGGCGGCCCGGCTCGGCGGTGACGAATTCGCGGCGCTCATCGTCGGCGAGGGCTCCAGGGACCAGTCCGCCCGCGAATGCCAGGTCCACGAGATCGCCGACCGGCTGCGCCTCACGCTGTCCCAGCCGTACCGGATCGACGGCAACGAGGTACGGGTCGCCGCGTCCATCGGGGTCGCCTTCGCCGAGCCCGGCGTCAGCCCCACCGACCTCATGCGCAACGCCGACCTCGCCATGTACCGGGCGAAGGCGGCCGGTAAGGACCGGGTCGAGCTGTACGCGCCGCAGATGCAGGCCGAGGTGGTCCGCAGGACAGAACTGGCCACCCGGCTGCGCACGGCGCTCCACGACGGCGAGTTCGCGCTGCTCCACCAGCCGGTGGTCCACCTGGCCACCGGCCAGGTGGCGTCCGTCGCCGCCCAGGCCCGCTGGCGCTCCACCCAGGGCATCCTCTTCACGCCCGCCGAGTTCCTGCGGGTGGCCGACACTGGTGAATCCCAGGACGGCGCCCGCACCGCCGAGCTCGGCCGCTGGCTGCTCGAACAGGCGGTCGAGCAGGCGGCGGAGCGCAACCGAGCCGGCCACGAGGTGCCGGTCGCGGTCCGGCTCTCGGCCCGCAGGCTGGTGGACAAGTCCTTGCCGCTCGGCTCCATCGAGGCGCTCCTCACGCGGCACGGCCTGCCCTCGGGCTCCCTGATCATCGAGCTGGCCGACAGCGACCCGCGGATCTCCTTCGACGAGCTGGAGCGGCGCCTGGTGTCGCTCCGCAGGCTCGGCGTGCGGATCGCGCTGGACGGCTTCGGCAGTGGGTACGCCGCCATCAACGCGCTGCGCCGGCTCCCCATCGACGTACTGAAACTGGACCGCGGCCTGGTCGAGGGCGTCGTCGAGTCGGCCCGGCTGTACAAGATCACCAGCGGCCTGCTGCGGATCGCCTGCGACCTCGGGATGCAGTCCGTGGCGGACGGCGTGGACGTACCGGAGCAGGTGGTCGCCCTGCGCGCCATGGGGTGTACGCACGGGCAGGGGATGGCCTTCTCCGGGCCGCTCGACGAGTACCGGCTGCGGCGGGCGCTGGTGCGCGGTGAGTTCCCCGTGCCGGGCGGGACGGCGGCGGCCCTGTCCGTTCTCGCCGGTGGCTCGGGTGGGTCACTTCCCGTACGTCACGTGGGCGCGAACGGAAGCGAAACGATCACACGTCCTCCATTGCGCTCAAATAGTGAGACGCCCGTCCCACCTACTTGACAGGCGCGGGGCGCCGGAGGGAGGGTCAGTGCCATGCGCACCCGAATTCTCGTACTTGGAAAGCGCGTCGGCTGAAGCAGAGCACGCACACGCAGCTCTGCAGACCGCACCGGCGCGCTCCCCTCGCTTGCCTCACGGCACGGGGGGTTTTTTGTTGCACTGGCACTTCCCAAACCCTCGTAAAATGACCCTCAGCTTCGAGAAGAGAATGCCGATGACCGAGCAGGCCTCCGGGGCCCACCATCCGCAGCCGCGGCCCCGCAACGGCGGACACCACGCCACCACTGTCGAGCACGTGACGGGCGCGCAGTCGCTCATCCGCTCGCTCGAGGAAGTGGGGGCCGACACGGTATTCGGCATTCCCGGCGGCGCCATCCTGCCGGCGTACGACCCGCTGATGGACTCCAAGAAGGTCCGCCACGTCCTGGTCCGCCACGAGCAGGGCGCCGGTCACGCGGCGACCGGTTACGCGCAGGCCACCGGCAAGGTCGGCGTGTGCATGGCCACTTCGGGGCCCGGCGCGACGAACCTGGTCACGCCGATCGCCGACGCCCACATGGACTCCGTTCCCATGGTCGCGATCACCGGCCAGGTCGCCTCCAAGGCGATCGGCACGGACGCCTTCCAGGAGGCGGACATCGTCGGCATCACTATGCCGATCACCAAGCACAACTTCCTGGTCACCAAGGCCGAGGACATCCCGCGCACCATCGCCGAGGCCTTCCACATCGCCTCGACCGGACGCCCGGGCCCGGTCCTCGTAGACATCGCCAAGGACGCCCTCCAGGCGAAGACCACCTTCAGCTGGCCGCCCAGCCACGACCTGCCCGGCTACCGCCCGGTCACCAAGCCGCACGCCAAGCAGATCCGCGAGGCCGCCAAGCTGATCGTCCAGGCCAAGCGCCCCGTGCTGTACGTCGGCGGCGGCGTCATGAAGGCGGGTGCCACCGCCGAGCTGAAGGTCCTCGCCGAGCTCACCGGCGCCCCCGTCACCACCACCCTGATGGCGCTGGGCTCCTTCCCCGACAGCCACCCGCTGCACGTGGGAATGCCGGGCATGCACGGAGCGGTCACCGCCGTCACCGCGCTGCAGCGGGCCGACCTGATCGTCGCGCTCGGAGCCCGCTTCGACGACCGCGTCACCGGCAAGCTGGACAGCTTCGCGCCGTACGCCAAGATCGTCCACGCCGACATCGACCCGGCCGAGATCGGCAAGAACCGCGCCGCGGACGTGCCGATCGTCGGTGACGCCCGCGAGGTCATCGCCGACCTCGTCCAGGCCGTCCAGGCCGAGCACACCGAGGGCAACACCGGCGACTACGAAGCCTGGTGGCACGACCTCAACCGCTGGCGCGACACCTACCCGCTCGGCTACGACCTGCCGGAGAACGGCCAGCTGTCCCCGCAGCAGGTCATCCAGCGCATCGGCCAGCTCGCCCCCGAGGGCACCATCTACGCCGCGGGCGTCGGCCAGCACCAGATGTGGGCCTCGCACTTCATCCAGTACGAGCAGCCCGCCACCTGGCTGAACTCCGGCGGCGCGGGGACGATGGGGTACGCCGTCCCGGCCGCCATGGGCGCCAAGGCCGGCATGCCGGACCGTACGGTCTGGGCCATCGACGGCGACGGCTGCTTCCAGATGACCAACCAGGAACTGACCACCTGCGCGCTCAACAACATCCCGATCAAGGTCGCCATCATCAACAACGGCGCGCTCGGGATGGTCCGCCAGTGGCAGACGCTCTTCTACAACCAGCGCTACTCCAACACCGTGCTGCACAGCGGCCCGGACGCAGACGGCAAGCAGCCGAGCGCCGGCACCCGGATCCCGGACTTCGTGAAGCTGTCCGAGGCCATGGGCTGCCACGCGATCCGCTGTGAGGACCCGGCCGACCTGGACAAGGTCATCGCCGAGGCCAATGCCATCAATGACCGCCCGGTCGTGGTCGACTTCATCGTGCACGAGGACGCCATGGTGTGGCCGATGGTGGCCGCCGGCACCTCCAACGACGAGGTCATGGCCGCCCGCGGGGTGCGCCCCGACTTCGGCGACAACGAAGACGACTGAGCAGACGAGAGAGAGACTTCAAGCCCATGTCCAAGCACACCCTCTCCGTCCTGGTCGAGAACAAGCCGGGCGTCCTCGCGCGGATCACGGCCCTGTTCTCCCGCCGCGGGTTCAACATCGACTCCCTCGCGGTGGGCACCACCGAGCACCCCGAGATCTCGCGCATCACCATCGTGGTGAACGTGATCGAGGCACTGCCGCTGGAGCAGGTCACGAAGCAGCTGAACAAGCTCGTCAACGTACTGAAGATCGTCGAACTCGAGCCCGGCGCCGCGATCCAGCGTGAGCTCGTCCTGGTGAAGGTGCGGGCCGACAACGAGACGCGCTCGCAGATCGTCGAGATCGTCCAGCTGTTCCGCGCCAAGACGGTCGACGTCTCCCCGGAGGCCGTGACCATCGAGGCCACCGGCGGCGCCGACAAGCTCGAAGCGATGCTCAAGATGCTGGAGCAGTTCGGCATCAAGGAGCTCGTCCAGTCCGGAACGATCGCCATAGGGCGCGGCTCCCGGTCCATCACGGACCGCAGCCTGCGCGCCCTCGACCGCTCGGCCTGACGCACCTTCTGCTCGCATGGCGAGACCCAAAAACCTTCATTCCGCACCCCGCCGTACGGTGGGACGCACAACCAGCACTCAAGGAGAATCCCAGTGGCCGAGCTGTTCTACGACGACGATGCCGACCTGTCCATCATCCAGGGCCGCAAGGTCGCGGTGATCGGTTACGGCAGCCAGGGCCACGCCCACGCGCTGTCGCTCCGTGACTCGGGTGTCGACGTCCGGGTCGGTCTGCACGAGGGCTCCAAGTCCAAGGCCAAGGCCGAGGAGCAGGGTCTGCGCGTGGTGACCCCGGCGGAGGCTTCCGCCGAGGCCGACGTCATCATGATCCTGATCCCGGACCCGATCCAGGCCCAGGTCTACGAGGAGTCCGTCAAGGGCAACCTGAAGGACGGCGACGCGCTGTTCTTCGCCCACGGCTTCAACGTCCGCTTCGGCTTCATCAAGCCCCCGGCCGGCGTCGACGTCGCCCTGGTCGCCCCGAAGGGCCCGGGCCACCTGGTCCGTCGTCAGTACGAGGAAGGCCGCGGCGTTCCGGCGATCGCCGCCGTCGAGCAGGACGCCACCGGCTCCGCCTTCGCGCTGGCCCTCTCGTACGCCAAGGCCATCGGCGGCACGCGGGCGGGCGTCATCAAGACGACCTTCACCGAGGAGACCGAGACCGACCTGTTCGGTGAGCAGGCCGTGCTCTGCGGCGGTGCGTCGGCGCTCGTCAAGGCCGGTTTCGAGACCCTGACCGAGGCCGGGTACCAGCCGGAGATCGCGTACTTCGAGTGCCTCCACGAGCTCAAGCTCATCGTGGACCTCATGTACGAGGGCGGCCTGGAGAAGATGCGCTGGTCGGTCTCCGAGACCGCCGAGTGGGGCGACTACATCACCGGCCCCCGCATCATCACCGACCAGACCAAGGCCGAGATGAAGAAGGTCCTCGCCGAGATCCAGGACGGCACGTTCGCCAAGAACTGGATGGACGAGTACCACGGCGGCCTGAAGAAGTACGACGAGTACAAGACGAAGGACTCCGAGCACCTGCTGGAGACCACCGGCA
Source organism: Streptomyces sp. ISL-96 (assembly GCF_018614035.1). Lineage (GTDB taxonomy): Bacteria > Actinomycetota > Actinomycetes > Streptomycetales > Streptomycetaceae > Streptomyces. The sequence goes on along the minus strand of NZ_JAGGPA010000005.1, from coordinate 73,279 downwards.
AGGAGCTCCGCAAGCTCATGAGCTGGGTCAACAACGAAGAGGCGTAAGCCTTGAGCACGGGGGCCGCGGCGTATCGCCGCGGCCCTTCGTGCACCACCGGAAAGCACAACTGGACAGAACGTCCAGCCACGGACGGGTGATCTTACGCTGAGGCGGAAGACCGAGTGCCGGGCGCCACTAGACTGCTTCCATACATATACGCGTCAGGCCCACAGCGTCGTGCGTCTTCCACGCGGCTAGCCCCTCCACCGCCTGCGGCCGTCGGGACGGCCGTCCGCAAAGGACCAGTGAGGACTCACGTGAGCTCGAAACCTGTCGTACTCATCGCTGAAGAGCTGTCGCCCGCCACAGTCGACGCCCTGGGCCCGGACTTCGAGATCCGGCACTGCAACGGCGCCGACCGGGCAGAGCTCCTGCCGGCCATCGCCGACGTGGACGCGATTCTCGTCCGCTCCGCCACCAAGGTCGACGCCGAGGCCATCGCCGCGGCGAAGAAGCTCCGCGTCGTCGCCCGTGCCGGTGTCGGCCTCGACAACGTGGACGTCTCCGCCGCCACCAAGGCCGGCGTGATGGTCGTCAACGCGCCGACGTCCAACATCGTCACCGCCGCCGAGCTCGCCTGCGGCCTGCTCGTCGCCACCGCGCGCAACATCCCGCAGGCCAACACCGCCCTCAAGAACGGCGAGTGGAAGCGGTCGAAGTACACGGGCGTCGAGCTGAGCGAGAAGACCCTGGGTGTCGTCGGCCTCGGCCGCATCGGTGTCCTGGTCGCGCAGCGCATGTCGGCCTTCGGCATGAAGATCGTCGCGTACGACCCCTACGTGCAGCCCGCGCGGGCCGCCCAGATGGGTGTCAAGCTGCTCTCGCTCGACGAGCTGCTGGAGGTCGCCGACTTCATCACCGTGCACCTGCCGAAGACCCCCGAGACGCTCGGGCTGATCGGCGACGACGCGCTGCACAAGGTCAAGCCGGCCGTACGCATCGTCAACGCCGCGCGCGGCGGGATCGTCGACGAGCCGGCGCTGTACTCCGCCCTCAAGGAGGGCCGGGTCGCCGGCGCGGGCCTCGACGTGTACGCGAAGGAGCCCTGCACCGACTCCCCGCTGTTCGAGCTCGACCAGGTCGTCTGCACGCCGCACCTCGGTGCCTCGACGGACGAGGCGCAGGAGAAGGCGGGCATCGCGGTCGCCAAGTCGGTGCGGCTCGCGCTCGCCGGTGAGCTCGTGCCGGACGCGGTCAACGTTCAGGGCGGTGTCATCGCCGAGGACGTGCGTCCGGGTCTGCCGCTGGCCGAGAAGCTCGGCCGGATGTTCACCGCGCTCGCGGGCGAGGTCGCGGTGCGGCTCGATGTCGAGGTGTACGGCGAGATCACGCAGTACGACGTCAAGGTGCTGGAACTGTCCGCGCTCAAGGGCGTGTTCGAGGACGTCGTCGACGAGACCGTGAGCTACGTCAACGCGCCGCTCTTCGCGCAGGAGCGCGGGGTCGAGGTGCGGCTGACGACGAGCTCGGAGTCCCCGGACCACAAGAACGTCGTCACCGTGCGCGGCACGCTGTCGGGTGGCGAGGAGGTTTCGGTCTCGGGCACGCTGGCCGGGCCGAAGCACCTCCAGAAGATCGTCGGGATCGGCGAGCACGCCATCGACCTGACGCTGGCCGACCACATGGTCGTACTGCGCTACCAGGACCGTCCGGGCGTCGTCGGCACGGTCGGCCGCATCCTCGGCGAGGGTGGGCTGAACATCGCCGGCATGCAGGTCTCGCGTGCGGATCAGGGCGGCGAGGCGCTGGCAGTGCTCTCCGTGGACGACAAGGTTCCGGCGGCGGTTCTGAGTGAGATCGCGGAGGAGATCGGCGCGGCCTCGGCCCGCTTCGTGAACCTGGCTGACTGAGCCTGGCTCTCACGCTTCACTCCCGTACCCGGTACGCGGATCCCTGCCTCGCGCGGGGTCCGGGTACCGGGTACGGGTGCGTAGGGAGTCGCCTGGTTCAGAGGCGGGCTGCCTTCAGGGACATGTGGAGGAGCAGGCGGTCCTCGCCGTTGTGGAGGTCCAGGCCGGTGAGCTGTTCCACGCGGGACAGGCGGTAGTAGAGCGTCTGGCGGTGGATGTTCAGGGCGGTCGCGGTGCGGGCCGCCTGGCCCGCGCAGTCCAGGAACGTTTCCGCTGTGCGGGCCAGCTCGGCGTGCGCGGGTTCGAGGAGGGGGCGTACCGCGGGGTCCACCGGGTGGCCCGGTCCGCTGTCGGGAAGCGCGGCGAGCAGACGGTACGGGCCGATGCCCGACCACTCCGCGACCGGGCCGAGGTGGGGGCGCGCCAGCGCCGCGCGGGCCGCCGCCGAGGCTTCGCGCCATGCGCCCGGCAGGTCTTCGAGGGTGTGTACCGGGTTGCCGATGCCCACGACCCGTCCCGCCGCGGAGAGCAAAGTGGCCGCCGTCTGGTGAGCGGGGGAGAGGTCGGCCGGCGTACGGACGCGGATCAGGGCCGCGACGCGCGGCCCCGCCGGCCCCGGCACCGGAAGCAGGCACAGCGCGGCCGCGCCCGGGACCTTGGGGACACCGGGCAGGGCTTCCGGCCACGGTGCGACGCACAGCAGGGCGTACGTGCCACCGTCGCCCAGCGCCGCACCCAGCGACGCCAGCGCCGCGGCCCGGCTGTCGGCGGAGTCCGAGGTGAGCAGGGTCAGGAGATGCGGGCCGAGGTCGGCGCGGGCGCGGGCCTCGTCGGCGAGGAGTTCGCCGATCCGGGCACAGACCGCCATCGCCGAGGCGGGGACCGGCCCGGGCGGACCGTCGTCCCCGGCGAGCAGCCACACGTAACCGTGGATGACACCCCGATGGCGTACGGGCAGGCACAGACGGCCGCGCAGCACTCCCGCGGCGGGATCGGCGGGGATGTACACCGGGGCTTCCGCCGTCGCGATGCCGAACTTCTCGAACCACGCGCGGACCTCCGCCGTCGAGCGGCGGGTGAGGATCGAGCGCGTACGGACCGGGTCCAGGGTCGATTCGTCGAAACCGCTGCCGGAGTCGTGCGCGCCGAACGCGATCAGCCGGAAATCGCGGTCCTCCAGCGTCGCGGGGGCGCCGAGCAGCGCCGAGATCTCGTCCACCAGGTCTTGGTAATCGCCCTTCACACTTCTCATTCTCGCAGCACTTCAGACATCTGTATGAGATAGACGCCACGGATGCGTGACAGCTGTCGATGGTTCAAGATGCGAGCGATCCTTAGATTTCACGGTGGTTATCCGTGCCGTACCTAATTCTCCTGGTCACGGCCCCCTTCAAGCCTTATCCGTGGAGGTGCCCCGTGCTGGGTCCCGTGATCCTCGCCGCTTCGCGCAGCGACAAGATGCGCCGCTTCGTGTCGGCTGCCCCGGGCACCAAACAGGTCGTCGGCCGGTTCATCGCCGGTGAGACGGTCGAGGAAGTCATTCCGATCGTTCAGGAGGCGGCGGCCAAGGGTCTCGACGTCACGCTGGACTACGTGGGCGAGGACATCACCACGCGCCAGCAGGCCTTTGCCGCCCGTGACGCGTACCTGGAGCTGATCGAGCACCTCACGGACCTCGGCCTGGGCGCCAGGGCCGAGATGTCGGTCAAGCTGTCGATGTTCGGCCAGGCGCTGTCCGGCGGTCACGAGCTGGCGCTCGCCAATGTCCGCCCGGTCGTCGAGGCCGCCGCCGCGATCGGCACCACGGTCACGCTGGACGCCGAGGACCACACCACCCTGGACTCGATGTTCGCCATCCACGAGGAGCTGCGGAAGGACTTCCCGCAGACCGGCTGCGTGATCCAGGCGTACCTGTTCCGCACCGAGGACGACGCGCGCCGCCTCTCGGGGGCCGGCAGCCGCGTCCGTATCGTCAAGGGCGCCTACAAGGAGCCCGCCACCGTCGCGTTCCAGGACAGGGCCGAGATCGACAAGGCGTACGTCCGGATTCTGAGGATCCTGATGGCCGGCGACGGGTATCCGATGATCGGGTCGCACGACCCGCGACTGATTGCCATCAGCCAGGAGCTCGCGCGGCGTGCCGGGCGCAAACTGGATGAGTACGAATTCCAGATGCTGTACGGGATCCGCAGCGAAGAGCATGTGCGGCTCGCGGCAGAGGGACACCGGATGCGTGTGTACACCGCGTACGGCACCGACTGGTACGGCTACTTCATGCGGCGCCTCGCGGAGAAACCGGCCAACCTGCTGTTCTTCGTCCGCTCGATGATCACCAAGAACTGACCCAGGCTGACCCCTTCCACCCCTTACAAAGGAGTCAAGGAACCCATGGACGCTGTTACCCAGGTCCCCGCCCCGGTCAACGAGCCGGTGCACACCTACGCCCCCGGTTCGCCGGAGCGCGCACGCCTCGAAGTCAAGCTCAAGGAGCTGGCCGAGAACCCCCGCGACCTCCCGATGACGATCAACGGGGAGAAGCGGATGGGCGGCGGCGAGCGTTTCGACGTCGTGCAGCCGCACAACCACAAGGCCGTCCTCGGCACCGCCGCCCACGCCACGCAGGACGACGCGCGGGACGCGATCGACGCCGCGCTGGCCGCCGCTCCGGCGTGGCGCGCGATGTCCTTCGACGACCGAGCCGCGATCATCCTGCGCGCCGCCGAGCTGCTGTCGGGCCCGTGGCGCGAGACGCTGGCCGCCTCGACCATGCTCGGCCAGTCGAAGACCGTCCAGCAGGCCGAGATCGACACGCCGTGCGAGCTCGTCGACTTCTGGCGCTTCAACGTCAAGTACGCCCGTGACCTGCTCGCCGAGCAGCCGCCGGCGAACTCGCCGGGTGTGTGGAACCGGCTGGACCACCGCCCGCTGGAAGGTTTCGTCTACGCGATCACGCCCTTCAACTTCACGGCGATCGCCGGCAACCTGCCGACCGCTCCCGCCCTGATGGGCAACGTCGTGGTCTGGAAGCCGTCCCCGACGCAGACCCACGCGGCAGTGCTGCTGATGGAGCTCCTGGAGGAGGCGGGCCTTCCCAAGGGCGTCATCAACCTGGTCACGGGTGACGGCATCGCGGTCTCCGAGGTGGCCCTCAACCACCGCGAGCTGGCCGGCATCCACTTCACCGGCTCGACCAAGACCTTCCAGTACCTGTGGAAGACGGTCGGCAACAACATCGAGAAGTACCGCTCGTACCCGCGCTTCGTCGGCGAGACCGGCGGCAAGGACTTCGTCGTCGCGCACCCGAGCGCCGACCGCGCCGTCCTGAAGACCGCCCTGACCCGTGGCTCGTTCGAGTTCCAGGGCCAGAAGTGCTCCGCTTCGTCGAGGGCGTACATCCCGGCCTCCATCTGGGAGTCCGGCTTCAAGGAGGAGTTCGCGGCGGAGGTCGACGGCATCACCATGGGTGACGTCACCGACCTGTCGAACTTCATCGGCGCCGTGATCGACGAGCGTTCGTTCGCCAAGAACAAGGCCGCGATCGACCGCGCCGCCGCCGACCCGACGTGCACGGTCGTCGCGGGCGGTACGTACGACGACTCGGTCGGCTACTTCGTACGCCCGACGGTCATCGCGTGCACGGACCCGGCGAACGAGGTCTTCACGACCGAGTACTTCGGTCCGATCCTCGCGGTCCACGTCTACGAGGACGAGAAGTACGACGCGATGCTGGAGCAGATGGAGTCGGTCTCCGACTACGCCCTGACCGGCGCCGTCATCTCCAGTGACCGCGCGGCTGCGGCGTACACGATGGACAAGCTCCGCTACGCCGCGGGCAACTTCTACATCAACGACAAGGCGACCGGCGCCGTCGTCGGCCAGCAGCCCTTCGGTGGCGGCCGCGCGTCCGGTACGTGCGACAAGGCCGGCGCGCCGCAGAACCTCCAGCGGTGGACCCTGACCCGGGCCATCAAGGAGACCCTGGTCGCGCCGACCGACTACACGTACCCGCACCAGGGCTGACCGCCCCCGGCGCGCGGTCCGCTCGCGCGCCCCGCGAAAAGCCACCGCCTCCGTCCCGGCCCCCACGCCGGACGGGGGCGGTTCGCTTTTGTGGTGCCGGTCTCACATCTTGCGCCAGCGGGCCATGGCGAAGGAGAAGAGGCCGAACATGGCCAGGCCGACCGCGATCAGGGCGAGCAGCCAGGGGCCCGCCGGGGTGTCGGCGAAGGAGCGGAGGGTGTCGTCGATGCCCTTGGCCTGGTCGGGTTCGTAGTCGACCGCCGCCTTCACCGCGAAGCCGCCGAGCATGGCGAAGACCGCACCGCGCGCGATGCCGCCCGCCACCCCCGTGACGTCGACGGCCTGGCGGGTACGGCCCCGCAGTTGCGACGTCTTCAGGTGTTTGCGGTACTTGCGCAGCACGGCGCGGCCCGCGATCCACACGCCCGCGACCGCGATGGCCAGGCCGCCGATGCCTACGATCCACTGACCGGCGGGGAGTGCCATGGCCCTGGCCGTCACGTCTTCGGACTGCTTGTCGCTCGATCCGCTGCCGCTGCCGCCGGTGCCGACGGCGAAGGACAGGATGGAGTAGGACACGAAGCCGTAGAAGAGGAAACGCGCCAGCGACAGCAGGCGCTTGCCGGGCTTGTGCCCGTCGGGTCCGACCGCGCCGAAGAGGGCCTCGGAGAGTCGCCACAGCGCCATGCCCGCCAACCCGGCACCCAGGGCCCACAGCAGGTACTGGCCCAGCGGCTGCGCGGACACCTCCGCGAGCGCGCCGCCCCGGTCGGCCTCCTGTTCGCCGTCGCCGAAGGCTATTCGCATGGCCAGCAGGCCGACCAGCAGGTAGAGCACCCCGCGTGCCACGAATCCACAGCGCGCCGCCGTCTCCAGGGCCGAGCTGTCCGACGCCCGGCGGGCGGTGCGCCTGCCCCGACGGGTGAGTGCCCATGTGCCCATGCGCTCGCCTCCTTTGTCGCTGTTCTTGTGCCCCGAAGCGGGCGGCGGAACCCGAGGGCGGCCGGGCGGTCTTGTGGGATGGCAATGGGCATGTCAAATTCCTCAGTGGTGTTTCCGATCCCCACGGAAGCCTGACTGAGGAGATCCCCCCCATGAGACGCACCCTCCGTGCGCGCACAGCCCTGACCGCCTTAATAGCCGCCGGCGCGCTCGGCACCGGCACGGCCCCCGCCGGGGCCGGGACGGCGGCCGAAGCCGCTGCCGCAGGCCCGGCGACGTACGCCCTCGACTCCGCGCTCTCCGAGCGGCTCGGCGACGACACCGCCGGCAGCTACATCGACCGCCGTACCGGCGAACTCACCGTCACCGTCACCAGCGACCGCGCCGCCGAGCAGGTCCGCGCGGCCGGTGCCAGGGCGAAGCGCGTGGAGCGCGGTGCCGTACGGCTTGAGGCGGCCATGGCCGCGCTGGAGTCCGGAGCGAAGATCACCGGTACGTCGTGGGGCATCGATCCCCGGACCAATCAGGTCAGCGTCGAGGCCGATCAGTCCGTGTCCGCACGGGAAATGGCCCGGCTGAAGAAGGTCGCGGACGCGCAGGACGGCGCGGTGCGTGTGTCGCGGGTGCCGGGGACCTTCAAGCGGGAGGTGGCGGGCGGCGACGCGATCTACGGCGGCGGGTACCGATGTTCGGCCGCCTTCAACGTCTCCAAGGGCACCACGCGTTACTTCGTGACCGCGGGTCACTGCACCAACGACGTCGCCAACTGGTCGGCCACGTCCGGTGGTCCGGTCATCGGTGTCCGTGAGGGCACCAGCTTCCCGACCAACGACTACGGCATCGTGCGGTACACGAACGGCTCGGCGCCGGCGGGCAACGTCAACCTCTACAACGGCAGTTACCAGGACATCGCGTCCGCCGCGAACGCCGTTGTCGGGCAGGCCCTCAAGAAGAGCGGCTCCACGACGAAGGTGACCAGCGGCACGGTCACCGCCGTGAACGTCACCGTCAATTACGGTGACGGGCCCGTCTACGGCATGGTCCGGACCACAGCCTGCTCGGCCGGTGGCGACAGTGGTGGCGCGCACTTCGCCGGCACCGTCGCGCTGGGGATCCACTCGGGGAGTTCGGGCTGTACGGGCACCAATGGCTCCGCCATTCACCAGCCGGTGAGGGAAGCGCTGTCCGCGTACGGGGTGAACGTGTACTGACGGGGCCTGGGAGAGTCGGCGCATGACTGAGTCTGAGCGCACCGACCGCCTCCGTACCGCCCACACAGCGGATCTCACGCCCGCCGCGCTCGACGAGATCCGCGCCCTCCTCGACGCCGCCTTCGACGGCGACTTCGGTGACGACGACTGGGACCACACCATCGGCGGCGTCCATGCCGTCGTCCATGACCGGCACGGCCTCGCCGCCCACGGCAGCGTCATCCAGCGCCGCGTCCTACACCGCGGCCGGTCGCTGCGCGTCGGTTACGTCGAAGGGGTGGCCGTACGGGCCGACCGCCGCGGACAGGGGCTCGGCGGCCGGGTGATGGAGGCGCTGGAGCGGGTGATCGACCGGGCGTACGTCCTCGGCGCGCTCTCGGCGTCCGACGACGGGGCCGCGCTCTACGCGGGGCGTGGGTGGGTGGTGTGGCCGGGGCGGATCGCGGCGCTGGGTCCCCACGGCGTCGTACCCCTGCCCGACGAGGAGGGTTCGACGTATGTGAAGCCTGTGGCGGCGGCGGGTCTTCCTGACCCGTCGGACGCCCTGTTCTTCGACTGGCGCGGCGGCGACCTGCTCTAGCCGGAGCGGTGGAAGTCGTTTTCCGGCCCCGCCGTGACGAAAACGAAACGTGCACCTACCTAGCGGTAACAAACGGTGGCGTGCCAGATTTCCGCATGCCACCGGCCGGCGGCTCCCCTCACCGATACGCCTTCGAGGCCCAGCGCAGGAGTTCCGCCGTGTCCGGATTTCGCTCCATCGGTACGCTCAGACAGACCCGCACTCCCAGGCCCACGCGGCGCCTTCTCGCCGCCGCGCTCTCCCTCCCCCTGGCGTTCACCGCCCTGCTGACCACCGGCGCCAGCTCCTCGGCCGCCGGCCCGGCCTCCGGCCCGACCGCGATCGTTTCCATGGGGGACAGCTACATCTCCGGCGAAGCGGGACGCTGGCGCGGCAACAGCCTCACCGACAGCGGCAGCCGCTACGGCTCCGACCGGGCGTGGACAGGCAGTGGCTACGACCCGAGCCTCGTGTACGGTCCGACGGCCGCCAACGGCTGCCACCGTTCCGACTCCGCAGAGGTGCGCAGCGCCACCGGTACCACCCAGGCGCTCATCAACATCGCCTGCTCGGGCGCCACCACGCAGAACGTCTTCCGTGCTTCGAGCGGCGGCACGTCGTTCAAGGGCGAGGCCCCGCAGGCCGACCAGCTCGCCGGCATCGCCGCGGCGAACAACGTGAAGGTGATCGCGCTGTCGGTCGGCGGCAACGACCTCGGCTTCGCCAACATCATCACCGCCTGCGCCACGGACTACCTGGTCTGGTACTCGTACTGCCACGACGACCAGCAGGCTGTCGTGGACGCGAAGATCGACACGGTGATGAGAGACGTCGGCAAGTCCGTCGACGAGATCCGCGCGGTCATGTCCGCCGCGGGCTACGCCGCCTCGGACTACCGGATCGTCTTGCAGTCCTACCCCTCGCCCATCCCGCGGGCAGCCGAGAACCGCTACACGGAGAGCGGCTGGAGCCGGGTCAACACCGGCGGCTGCCCGTTCTGGAACAAGGACTCGGACTGGGCACGCGATTCGCTCGTCCCGCAGATCGCGGACCGTCTCAAGGGCGTGGCCGCCGCCAAGGGCACGCAGTTCCTCGACCTGCGCGACATGCTGCAGGGCCGCGAGGTGTGCGCCAAACAGAGCAGGCTGGTGAACGCCACGCAGCCCCCGTCGGCCACGAGCAGCGAGTGGGCGCGCTGGATCGACAGTGATTCCACGCAGGGGCCGGTACAGGAATCCATGCACCCCAACTACTACGGCCAGCTCGGTCAGGGGCGGTGTCTTTCCCTGATCTACGCCGTTCCGGCCGCCGGCGGCAGTAGCGGCTACACCTGCCGCAATACGGCGGGCGCGGACGCCTCGGGGATCTATCTGACGGCATCCTGACGGCATCCAGACGGCGGTGATGGCCACGCTTTTCCCCGGCGTGGCCATGATCGCGTCTCAGATAGTAGGAAGTCCGAGTAATTGTGGAGACAGACAGTCCGGCCTCGCTTAGCTTGGAAGAAGCCGAACGTCTCGCTCCATCAGCGAACGGCGGACGCGAGCCCGTGCCCCATGCAGGTAACCCCTGCGGCACCTGCTCCCCGCCCATTCCGGCGCCCTGAAATCATTCTGATCTCAAGGAGTCGATCATCATGGCCGAGACCGTGCGCCGCGTCCGCCACACCCCCCGTTCGAACGACACCGACCGCAAGCAGGCGGCCGCAGCCCTCCAGCGGGCCCTCGACCGCCGCGACAACGGCGGCGCGACCGGCCACTGAGGCTGCCGCCCCGCCGACCAGCCGACTAGCTGCCGCGCCGGATCTCGAAGTAGTCGATGCGCTCGCCGGATTCGGCGAGCGCGGAGACCTTCAGCTTCGGCGCCGCACCGGCCTCCGCCTCGACCGCGAGGAACGAGAAGCCGGTGTAGCGGACCCGGGACCACTCCACCGTGTCGGGGTCGGGCAGCCGCAGCTTCGTCCAGTGGAAGGTCGCTATGTGGTCGTGGTCGTGGATCTCGCCCTCGTAGCTGTCCTTCACTCCCGGCCCGAAGCCGTACAGGTCCTTGCCCGCGCCGCCCGCCGTCACGTACACGATCCCGTCGCGCGTCGGATCGGTCGAGGCACCGACCGGAACTGGCTTGCCGACCTCGCCGCCCCGGATGGCGTCGGTCCGCTCGTACACATGGTTGTGCCCGTTGATCACCAGGTCGACCTGGTGCTTGGTGAAGAGCGCCAGCCACGCGTCGCGCACACCGCCGTCCGAGGCATGCGTCGATGTCGAGTACATGCAGTGGTGGAAGAAGACCACGATGAAATCGATGCCGGCCTGCCGCCGCAGCTCGCCGAGCCGCTTGTCGAGCCAGGCGCTCTGGGCGCCGTCCGTGTAGCCCTTGTTGGCGGGTATCTCGTACGACACGTCGTTCGCGTCCAGCGCCACGACGCCGACATCGCCGTACGTGAAGGAGTAGATGCCGGGGGCGTTCGTCGCGTCCGGCCCGTTCTCGGGCAGCGACCAGCGGGCGGACTGGCCGCCGTAGCCGTTGGGGGAGTACCAGGCCTCCATGTCGTGATTGCCGGTGGTCACCATCCACGGGACCCGCGACGCCACGCTTTCCGTCTGCGACAGGAACTGGTCCCACACGCGGGCGTCGTACGTGTCCGACTCCCTGCCCTTCCCGGTGCTGTCCGCGTAGCAGATGTCGCCCGCGTGGAGGTGGAAGGAGGGGTTCTGGCCGAGGATCAACTGGTCGTTGGCGAGGGCGTCGTAGCTGACCCCCTGGTCGCCGAAGGCCGTGAAGACGAACGTCTCCGGCCGCGCGGGCGCCGTACGGAACGAGCCGATGGTAGAGAGGCGCGACGCGTCGGCCGGGTCGAATCCGTCGTGCCCGACGCCGTAGTAGTACGTCGTCCCCGGCCGCAGCCCGTCCAGCCCCACATGCAGGTAGAACTGGTCGACCGCGGGCAGCTTCCGCGACAGCGACGGCGTGTGCAGGGCGCGCACCTCCGCCTCGATCTTGCGGCTCAGCTCCCACGGCTGGAGACCGATCCGTACGTACGGGCGCTTGACCGCGAACGGCACCTGCCAGGAGATCCGCATCTGCGTCTTCGGGTCGGCGCCGAAGGCGAGATGGCGGCCGAAGGGCGCGACGAGCGATCCGTCGACGCGGGCAGCGAGCGTGGTGGGAGCGAGAGGGGCCGAGGAGTACGCCGGACTCGCGCCGCCCAGCAGGGCCGCTCCGCCCACCGTGGCGGCGGACGAGGTGATCACCCGCCGACGGGACAGTTTCGTACGGAGATACTCGTGCTGCTCCGGCATGGTCATGCGGCGGGCGAGCTGCTCGGGGATACCGGTGCGGGGGGTGTCAGCCATGGGAAAAAACTTCCCAGTAACAACCAACTCTGGCCAGTACTAAGGGTGAACAGAATCTGTCGAGATTTTGAGTCCGAATGGCGGACGCCCGGTGTCAGGTGCTGGGACGCGGGAGTAGGGTGCCGACATGTCTCGCAGCCTCAATCTCGCAGTGGTCCCTGGTGACGGCATCGGCCAGGAGGTCGTGGCCCAAGGGCTCAAGGTCCTCAACGCCGTCCTCCCGCAGGATGTGAAGCTGCAGACCAAGGAGTACGACCTCGGCGCTCAGCGCTGGCACCGCACCGGAGAGACCCTCCCGGACGCGGAGCTCGACTCCCTCAAGCAGCACGACGCCATCCTGCTCGGCGCGATCGGCGACCCGTCCGTGCCGTCCGGCGTCCTGGAGCGCGGGCTGCTGCTCAAGCTGCGGTTCGCCTTCGACCACTTCATCAACCTGCGCCCGTCGAAGCTGTTCCCGAACACCGCGACCCCGCTGGCCGGCCGCCCCGACATCGACTTCATCGTCGTGCGCGAGGGCACCGAAGGCCCGTACACCGGAAACGGCGGCTCGATCCGCACCGGTACGGAGCACGAGGTCGCGACCGAGGTCAGCCTCAATACGGCGTACGGCGTGGAGCGCGTCGTCCGTGACGCGTACGAGCGGGCCAACGCCCGTCCGCGCAAGAAGCTGACGCTGGTCCACAAGAACAACGTCCTCGTCTACGCCGGCCACATGTGGAAGAACATCTTCGACAAGGTCGGCCAGGAATACCCGGACGTCACCACCGACTACCTGCACGTCGACGCCGCGACGATCTTCTTCGTCACGCAGCCCGAGCGCTTCGACGTCATCGTCACCGACAACCTCTTCGGCGACATCCTCACCGACCTCGCCGCTGCCGTGACCGGCGGCATCGGCCTGGCGGCCTCCGGCAACATCAACCCGACGGGTGCCTTCCCGTCGATGTTCGAGCCCGTTCACGGCTCCGCGCCCGACATCGCGGGCCAGGGCAAGGCCGACCCGACGGCCACGATCCTCTCCGTCGCCCTCCTCCTGCGGCACCTCGGCTTCGAGGCCGAGGCCGTCCGTATCGAGGCGGCCGTCTCCGCCGACCTGGCGGAGCGCGACGGCAGCACGGTCCGTACGACGGACGAAATCGGCGACGCGCTCGCGGTACGAGTAGCGGGCTGACCCGACGGACTCCTCCCACAGCCGCCGGGTCACAGACACCCGGCGGCTGTGCTTTGCCGCGGCCGGGTGCGACCATCAATCCTGGGCCGCACTACACGCCGTTTCATGCACGCACTCCCACAGGCGATAATCGAACGTGGGGCCGCGGCATGAGGGGAAGCTCGGACGTCCTACTAGAGGCGTGAGCGCGGTCCACCACACACAACCGGTGAAGGACACGCACTCATGACGACGCCCACGATCGAGCTCAAGCCCTCCTCGCACCCGCTGTCCGACGCGGAGCGCGAGGCGATCCTGGCCAACCCCGGATTCGGCCGCCACTTCACCGACCACATGGTCACCATCCGGTGGACCGAGGGTCGTGGCTGGCACGACGCGCAGCTCGTGCCGTACGCGCCGCTGTCGATCGACCCGGCCAACATGACCCTGCACTACGCGCAGGAGATCTTCGAGGGCCTGAAGGCCTTCCGCCGGCCCGACGGCTCGGTCGCCACCTTCCGCCCCGACGCGAACGCCAGGCGCTTCCAGGTCTCGGCGCGGCGCCTCGCGATGCCGGAGCTGCCGGTCGAGACGTTCATCGCGGCGTGTGACGCGCTGGTGCAGCAGGACAAGGCGTGGGTTCCGGCGCACGGCGGCGAGGACTCGCTCTACCTGCGCCCGTTCATGATCGCCAACGAGGTGGGGCTGGGTGTGAAGCCGGCCAATGAGTACCTCTTCATCGTCATCGCGTCGCCGGCCGGGGCGTACTTCCCGGGCGGGGTCAAGCCGGTCTCGGTCTGGCTGTCCGAGAACTACGTGCGCGCCGTCCCCGGCGGCATGGGCTTCGCCAAGACGGGTGGCAACTACGCGGCCTCGCTGCTCGCCTTCGCCGAGGCGGCGGAGAAGGGGTGCGACCAGGTGGTGTGGCTCGACGCGCTGGAGCACAAGTGGGTCGAGGAGATGGGCGGCATGAACCTGTACTTCGTGTACGGGAACAAGATCGTCACCCCGGAGCTGACGGGCTCCCTTCTGGCCGGCATCACCCGTGACTCGCTGCTCCAGCTCGCGCGTGACCTCGGGTACGAGTCGGCGGAGGGGCGGATCTCCACGGAGGACTGGAAGCGCGACACCGAGAACGGCACCCTGACCGAGGTCTTCGCGTGCGGCACGGCGGCGGCGATCACGCCGGTCGGGTCGGTGAAGTCCGAGGGTGCGGAGTGGGTGCAGGGGGATGGGCAGCCGGGCAAGGTGACGATGGAGCTGCGCAAGGCGCTGCTCGCCATCCAGACCGGCACGGCCGAGGACACCCACGGCTGGACCCACGAACTGGGCTGACCCGGTCGGTAGTTGTACGCCCTGGCCGCGCCCGGCCCTTCGCTGGGCGCGGCCTCGCGCGTTGCGGGCCCGGGTTGCCTGCGGCGCTTTTCCCCGACCCGCTCTTTCCCGAACTGGGGGCAAGCCCCCAGACCCCCGGACGCCCTCCGGGCGTGTCCTCAAACGCCGGACGGGCTGGATTTGCCGCGCAGCGGCAACTTTCAGCCCCTCCGGCGTTTGAGGAGCGGGGTCTGGGGCGGAGCCCCAGTTCGGGAAGGGGCGGGTAGGGGAACAGCTCCGCAGGACAGCCGGCGGCGCGCCTACGCGGGGGTGGGCGCCTCGCTGACCGGGTCTGCCTCCGCAGGCAGCGCCGCCGTCCGCGCCTTCGCCGCGTACGCCACGCCGCCCACCAGCCCCGACAGGATGAAGCTGCAGTCCACGCCGCCGGTGAGCGCCAGCAGCGGGCCTTCGTACACCGTCGTGGAGACCGCTGCGAGGCCGACCGCCGCGCCCAGCGCCCAGGACACCGTGGCCTGGACGTTCCAGCCCGACCGGTACCAGTAGACGCCGCCCTTGGCGCGGCGGTTGAAGACCTGGAGGGCGTCCGCGTCGTACTGGCCGCCGCAGCGCGCGTACCCGATGAGGGAGATGACCGCCCACGGCGTGCCGATCGCGGTCAGGAGCAAAACGAACGACGTCATCGCGGACTGGACCGACCACGCGAAGGAGCCCACGAACACGAACGCGGTCGCGACGGCGGCCGCGATCACGGTGGCCCGGGTGCGGGTCGCGCGCGGCAGGATCGCGTCCAGGTCGAGGCCCATCGAGTACAGCATCAGGCCGGCGTTGCCGACTGACCCGGCCGAGGCCGCCAGCAGCAGCGGCACCAGGAACCAGAAGGGCGCGGCCTCGACGAGCGGTCCCGCGTAGTCGAGGCCGGCGCGGGCCGCGAGAGCCGTGTACGTACCGAACAGCTGCGGGATCAGCAGGCCCAGGAGCAGGCCGAGACAGGTCGCCCAGAAGACCTTGCGCGAGCTGTGGCGGCGCGGCGAGATGTAGCGCGTGTAGTCACCGAGCAGCGTGATGAAGGCGACCGGGCCGCTCAGTCCGGCGGCGACGGCCGCGAGCAGCCAGGTCGGCCAGAAGGAGCCGAGGAGGTACGGGGTGTCCGGCGGGGCCGCCGTCGTGAAGTCGCCGGCGTACGCGTAGACGCCCACCAGCAGCAGCACGACCATGCCGATGGACAGCACCTTGCTCAGGCTCAGCAGCAGCTTGTAGCCGTACACCGCCGCTACGACCGTGGCGCCCGCCAGCACCGTGTACATCAGGGCGCGGGAGGACCCGCTGTCCGGCAGCCCGGTCAGCCGGGACAGCGTGCCGACCATCACGTCGCCGCCGATCCACAGCGTGAGCGCCGTATAACCGAGGGACAGCAGCAGGCCTACGACCGAGCCGACGAGCCTGCCCCGTACGCCGAACTGGGCGCCGCTGGAGGTGGAGAGGTTGGTGGCCGTGCGCAGGGAGATGAGTGCCAGCGGGGCCGTCACCGCTATGCCGGCCACGGTGCCGACGATGATCGACGTCAGCGAAGGCCACAGGCCGAGGCCGAAGGACGGCGGCAGCCACCCGAAGACGATGACGCCGAGGCACAGGTTCGAACCGAGAAGCAGGGAGACGAGGTCGCGCGGCCCGCTGGTGCGCTCCTCGTCGGGAATGGTGTCGACTCCGCGCTGTTCAATCGGCATGGCTGGGTCCTCCCGGTCTGCCGGACGACAAAGTTTTGAGTGCTGTTCAATGTGACTTGTCTCAAGGTGGCGCGTCAATGTTTCCAGCGTATGAATCTCGTGGTTAGAGTGAAGTTCTAAACTTTTGGAGGTGTGGCGGCGTGCGACTGACCCCGACGGAACGCGACCGGCTGCTGCTGTTCGGAGCTGCCGAGCTGGCGCGTGCGCGCCGGGCGCGCGGGCTGC
Organism: Streptomyces sp. ISL-96; assembly: GCF_018614035.1. Classification (GTDB taxonomy): domain Bacteria; phylum Actinomycetota; class Actinomycetes; order Streptomycetales; family Streptomycetaceae; genus Streptomyces. The sequence continues at coordinate 56,868 of NZ_JAGGPA010000005.1, read as the reverse complement.
GGCTCAACGTGCCGGAGGCGACCGCGCTCATCGCGGACACGGTCTGCGAGGCGGCCCGCGACGGGCGGCGGCTCGCGGAGGCTATCGAGGCGGCACGGTCCGTGCTCGGCCCCGACGATGTGCTGCCGGGTGTGGCCGATGTGGTGACCGAGGTGCATGTGGAGGCCGTCTTCGACGACGGGTCCCGGCTCGCGGTCGTCTCGTCCCCGATCGGCGGCGGCGCCACACTGGGCGAGGACGCCCCGGGCGCGGTCCTGCCCGGTCCCGCGGACGCGGAGCCGGAGCCGGCGGTGCGGCTGACCGTACGCAACACCGCGACCGTCCCCGTCAGCGTCACCTCCCACTTCCACTTCTTCGAGGCCAATCCGCGCCTCGACTTCGACCGCGCGGCGGCGTACGGCATGCGGCTGTGCGTACCGGCGGGTTCTTCGGTCCGCTTCGACCCGGGCGGCGAGGCCGAGGTCGGTCTCGTCCCGATCGGCGGCGGCCGGATCGCCATCGGTTTCGCCGGGCTCGTCGACGGTTCGCTGGACGCGCCCGGCGCGAAGGAAGAGGCCCTGCGCAGGGCGGCCGCCTGCGGCTATCTGGGAGCAGCAGGAGCAGCAGGAGCAGCAGGAGTAGAGGGAGCTGAGGCATGAGCATCGATCCGCATGAGTACGCCGCCGTGCACGGCCCCCGCGCCGGGGACCGCGTCCGCCTCGGCGACTCCGGGCTGACCGTGCGCGTCGAGTCGGACGCGCAGAAGCCGGGCGAGGAGTTCCTGGCCGGCTTCGGCAAGACGGCCCGCGACGGGCTGCACCTCAAGGCCGCCGCCGTGCGCGAGACCTGCGACGTGGTCATCAGCAATGTGCTGGTCATCGACGTGGCGCAGGGCATCCGCAAGGTGTCGATCGGCATCAGGGAAGGCCGCATCCACGCCATCGGGCGGGCCGGCAACCCGGACACCCTCGACGGCGTGGACGTCGTCGTCGGCACCGGTACGTCGATCGTCTCCGGCGAGGGCCTGATCGCGACGGCGGGGTCCGTCGACACGCACGTTCACCTGCTGTCGCCGCGCATCATGGAGGCCTCGCTCGCCTCCGGCGTGACGACGATCATCGGCCAGGAGTTCGGCCCGGTCTGGGGCGTCGGTGTGAACTCGCCGTGGGCCCTGCGCCACGCCTTCGGCGCCTTCGACGCCTGGCCCGTCAACATCGGCTTTCTCGCGCGCGGCTCGTCCTCCGACGCGGCCCCGCTCGTCGAGGCGCTCGCCGAGGGCGGCGCGTCCGGCTTCAAGGTGCACGAGGACATGGGCGCGCACACCCGCGCCCTGGACACCGCGCTGCGGGTCGCCGAGGAGCACGACGTACAGGTCGCACTGCACAGCGACGGCCTGAACGAGTGCCTGTCGGTCGAGGACACCCTGTCCGTCCTCGAAGGCCGTACGATCCACGCCTTCCACATCGAGGGCTGCGGCGGCGGGCACGTCCCCAACGTGCTCAAGATGGCGGGCGTACGGAACGTCATCGGCTCGTCGACCAACCCCACGCTCCCCTTCGGGCGGGACGCGGTCGCCGAGCACTACGGGATGATCGTCTCCGTACACGACCTGAAGACCGACCTGCCCGGCGACGCCGCCATGGCGCGCGACCGGATCCGCGCCGGGACGATGGGCGCCGAGGACGTGCTGCACGACCTGGGCGCGATCGGCATCACGTCGTCCGACGCGCAGGGGATGGGGCGCGCGGGCGAGACCGTGCGCCGTACCTTCCAGATGGCCGGGAAGATGAAGGCCGAGCTGGGCCCGATGGAGGGCGACGGCCCGGACGACGACAACGCCCGCGTCCTGCGCTACATGGCCAAGCTGACCATCAACCCCGCCATCGCCCACGGTCTCGCCCACGAGATCGGGTCGATCGAGGTCGGCAAGATGGCCGACATCGTGCTGTGGCGGCCGCAGTACTTCGGCGCGAAGCCGCAGATGGTGCTGAAGTCGGGCTTCCCGGCGTACGGCGTCACGGGCGACCCGAACGCCGCGACCGACACCTGCGAGCCGCTGGTCCTCGGGCCGCTGTTCGGTGCGTACGGCGCCACCCCCGCCGACATCTCGGTGGCCTTCGTCGCGCAGGCCGCCCTCGACCAGGGCAACGACCTGATGCCCACGCGCCGGCGCCGAGTCGCCGTGCGCGGCACGCGCGGCATCGGCCCGGCCGACCTGCGCCTGAACTCCCGTATCGGACAGGTGGGGGTGGACGGACACAGTGGGCTGGTCACGCTCGACGGCGACCCGCTCCGCTCCGAACCCGCCGACTCCGTCTCCCTGAACCGCCTCTACTTCCTCTGATCCTCGGATCCCCTGATTCCAGTAAGGACCCCCCATGGCTTTCCGTATGCCCGCCGAGTGGGCCCCGCACGAGCGCACCTGGATGGCGTGGCCCAGCCCCAACGTCACCTTCTCCGACCCCGAGGAGCTCGCCGCCTCCCGCGAGGCCTGGGCGAGCGTCGCCCGCGCCGTACGCGCCTACGAGCCGGTCACCGTGGTCTGCGGACCCGGTCAGTCGGCCGGCGCCCGCGAACTGCTCGGCCCGGACATCGAGCTCGTCGAGCGTGAGCTGGACGACGCCTGGATGCGGGACATCGGCCCGACCTTCGTCAAGGACGACGAGACCGGCGAACTGGCCGCCGTGGACTGGGTGTTCAACGGCTGGGGCGCGCAGGACTGGGCGACCTGGGAGCACGACTCGAAGATCGCCGGCATGATCGCCGACCTCGCGGGCGTAGCCACGCTTTCGTCCCCGCTCGTCAACGAGGGCGGCGGCATCCACGTCGACGGCGAGGGTACGGTCCTGCTCACCGAGACCGTCCAGCTCGGCCCCGAGCGCAACCCCCAGTGGACGCGCGAGCAGGTCGAGGCGGAGATCCATGCCAAGCTGGGCACGACGAAGGCGATCTGGCTGCCGCGCGGCCTGACCACCGACTACCCGCCGCACGGCTTCGGCACCCTCGGCCACGTCGACATCGTCGCCGCGTTCGCCGCGCCCGGAGTGGTGCTGGTCCACACCCAGCCCGACCCCTCCCACCCCGACCACGAGCCGTGCAAGGCGAACGTCGAGCTGCTGCGCGCCCAGACCGACGCCAAGGGCCGCCCGCTCAAGGTCATCGAGGTGCCCGCCCCGACGAAGGTGAAGGTCGACGGCGACTGGGTCGACTACTCGTACATCAACCACTACCTCTGCAACGGCGGTGTGGTCCTCTGTGCCTTCGACGACCCGCGCGACGAGGAGGCGGCCGAGATCTTCCGCGGCCTCTTCCCCGACCGTACGGTGACGCTGGTCGACGCCCGCGAGATCTTCGCCGGCGGCGGCGGAATCCACTGCATCACCCAGCAGCAGCCCGCGACGCACAGCTGATCGGGTAAAACATACGAGTGAACGAGAACGCCTCATGACCGGGTCCGCGTCCGCGTCCGGCGACGCCGGCTCCGCGAAGCCGCCGTCCCGCCGTCGCAACTCCGCCCCGCCCCGCGAGACCGTGCTCGCCGCCGCCATGGCGAGCATCGCCGAGCACGGGCTGGAGCGGCTGACCATGGCCGGGCTCGGTCGTGAGGTCGGTATGAGCAGCGGGCACCTGCTCTATTACTTCCGCAGCAAGGACGAGCTCCTCCTCCAGACCCTGGAATGGAGCGAGGAGCAGCTCGGCATGGACCGCAGGGCCGCGCTCGCGCGGCAGGTCCCGGTGCGCGAGCGCCTCGACGCGTACGTCGATCTGTACGTGCCGTCGGGGCCCCGCGATCCGCACTGGGCGCTGTGGCTGGAGCTCTGGAACCGTTCGCACGCCGTCGACGAGGAGGCCCGCGCCCGCCTCCTCGACATCGAGCTGTCCTGGCACCGCGACCTGGTGGCCCTGCTCGTCGAGGGCGCCTCGCGCGGCGAACTGCGCACGGTGGTCGACGCCGACCGCTTCGCGACGCGGATACGGGCGCTGCTCGACGGCTTCAGCACGCATGTGGCGATGGGGCTGCCGGGTTCGGAGCGGTCGCAGGTGCTGGCGCAGATCGCGGAGTTCCTCGACGAGACGCTCCACTGAGCGGTTCTCGTACGTACGAACGCGGCCGCCCGCATCGTGAGACGGGGATACCACGCCACGCCAGACGTGCGAGACTGCCCTCGTGTTCTCGTTCGCCATGATTATCGGCAGCAGGCGCGCCGGTCCCCAGTGACCGCCCCGTACCACCCCGTGCGGCGCGGCCACCGTGCCCCAGACCCGCGCGCAGACCTCTCGCACCCGCGAGAGGTTTTTTCGTTTCCCGGCCCCATCAGGGCCGGAACGAGGTGCGCGCGATGATGGGGGCAAGTGGAGCCAGTCCTTCCACTCGACAGGAGTCCAGAAAGCCATGACCTCTTCAGGCCCCGACGACAGTTTTCACGTCTTCGACACCACGCTGCGCGACGGCGCCCAGCGCGAAGGCATCAATCTGACGGTCGCCGACAAGCTGACCATCGCCCGGCACCTGGACGACTTCGGCGTGGGCTTCATCGAGGGCGGCTGGCCGGGCGCCAACCCGCGCGACACCGAGTTCTTCGCCCGCGCGAAGGCCGAGATCAAGTTCAAGAACGCGCAGCTCGTGGCCTTCGGCGCCACCCGCCGCCCCGGCGCCAGGGCAGAGGACGACCCCCAGGTCGCGGCCCTCCTGGAGTCCGGCGCGCCCGTCATCACCCTGGTCGCGAAGTCCCACGACCGCCATGTGGAACTCGCCCTGCGTACGACGCTCGACGAGAACATCGCGATGGTCCGCGACACGGTCTCCTACCTCCGCGCCCAGGGCCGCCGCGTCTTCGTCGACTGCGAGCACTTCTTCGACGGCTACCGCGCCAACCCCGAGTACGCCAAGTCGGTCGTACGGGCCGCCTCGGAGGCCGGCGCCGACGTCGTCATCCTCTGCGACACCAATGGCGGCATGCTCCCCGCCCAGATCCAGGCCGTCGTCGCCACCGTCCTGGCCGACACCGGCGCGCGCCTGGGCATCCACGCGCAGGACGACACGGGCTGCGCGGTCGCGAACACCCTCGCCGCCGTCGACGCGGGCGCCACCCACGTCCAGTGCACGGCCAACGGCTACGGCGAGCGCGTGGGCAACGCCAACCTCTTCCCGGTAGTGGCAGCCCTGGAGCTGAAGTACGGCAAGCAGGTGCTGCCGCCCGGCGCACTCGCCGAGATGACCCGCATCTCGCACGCCATCGCCGAGGTCGTCAACCTGACGCCCTCCACCCACCAGCCGTACGTCGGCGTCTCCGCCTTCGCGCACAAGGCCGGCCTGCACGCCTCCGCGATCAAGGTCGACCCCGATCTCTACCAGCACATCGACCCCGGCCTGGTCGGCAACCACATCCGGATGCTGGTCTCCGACATGGCCGGCCGCGCGTCGATCGAGCTCAAGGGCAAGGAGCTCGGCGTCGACCTGGGCAACGACCGCGAGCTGGTCGGCCGCGTCGTCGCCCGCGTCAAGGAGCGCGAGCTCCAGGGCTACACGTACGAGGCGGCCGACGCCTCCTTCGAGCGCCTCCTGCGCGAGGAGGCCGAGGGCCACGCGCTCAGCTACTTCCGTACGGAATCGTGGCGCGCCATCACCGAGGACCGCCCCGACGGCACCCACGCCAACGAGGCCACGGTGAAGCTGTGGGCGAAGGGTGAGCGCATCGTCGCCACGGCGGAGGGCAACGGCCCGGTCAACGCCCTCGACCGCGCCCTGCGCGTCGGCCTGGAGCGGATCTACCCCCAGCTCGCCAAGCTGGAACTGGTCGACTACAAGGTCCGCATCCTGGAGGGCAAGCACGGCACCGAGTCCACGACCCGCGTCCTGATCACCACGGGCGACGGCGAGGGCGACTGGTCCACGGTAGGCGTCGGCGAGAACGTCATCGCGGCGTCCTGGCAGGCCCTGGAGGACGCGTACACCTACGGCCTCCTGAAGGCGGGCGTCGAGCCGGCGGAGTAGGCCGGCCGCCGGACGGGTGTGTGCGCGGACGGTGCCCGCGTCCGCGCACACACTGCTAAACCCATATGTCTTAAAATGCGGCCATTCGGGTAGCTTTTAAGTATGAGGACACGACTGTTCTCCACCCTGTCAGGGCTGCTGCTCTCGATCGCGGCGGCCGTACTCGCTGTGGCTCCCGGCGCGCAGGCTGCCACGGGGCTCGATGCTGCGGCGGACTCGCTGCGTCAGGGACCGGTGTACGTCGATCAGCGTGCCCGCGATCAGCTGCCGCCCCGCGAGGCCGACGCGCTGGAGGAGAAGATCCTCGACGCCGGAAAGCCGGTCTTCGTCGCCGTACTCCCGCAGACGGCGGAGTTCCCTGAGGACGGCCTGCTGGCTGACCTGCGGACCAAGACCGGGATCACCGGGGTGTACGCCGTCAGGCTCGGTGACGCGTTCGACGCCGGCGCCGACTCCGTCGTGATGTCGCGCCAGGCTGTCGCCAACCTCACCGCGTCCGTCGAGCCGGCGGGCGGCCTCGACGCCGTCACCCAGCTGAACACCTTCGTCGACGACGCACTTGATCAGGCCAGGGGCAGCGCCCCCAACACCTGGGACGGCGCCGGCCAAGGGCCCTCCTCCGTCGTCGGACTGGTCACCTTCGGTCTGGTGCTCGTCGCCGGCGCGGCCGGTGTGTTCCTGGTGGCGAAGCGCAATCGGCGGCGGCGGGCGGCGCTGGAGCGGGCCGCGCTGGAGAAGGTGCGGGTCGTCGTCGACGAGGACATCACCGCGTTCGGCGAGACCCTGGAACGCCTCGACTTCCATCCCGCAGAACCGGGCGCGGACGACGCGATGCGCGCCGACTACGAGCGGGCCCTGGACGCGTACGAGAGGGCCAAGTCGGCCATGGCCAAGGCTACTGAGGCCAGTGACGCCCGCGCGGTCACGGAGGCGCTGGAGGACGGCCGCTTCTCGCTGGCCGTGCTCGCCGCGCGCCGCGAAGGCAAGCCGCTGCCCGAACGACGCCCGCCCTGCTTCTTCGACCCGCGCCACGGCCCGTCCACGGCCGACGTCGACTGGGCCCCGGCCGGCGGCACCACACGCAGGGTGCCCGTCTGCGCGGCGGACGCGACCCGGCTGGCGGAGGGCCAGGACCCGATGTCCCGCATGGTCGAGACGGCGAACGGCCGACGCCCGTACTGGGAGGCGGGACCGGCGTACGCACCGTGGATCGGCGGCTACTACGGCGGCGGCCTCCTGCCCGGCCTGCTGATGGGCACGATGCTCGGCTCGATGCTCTCCACCCCCGCGTACGCCGACTCCGGCATGAGCGGTTACGAGGGCGGAGACTTCTCCGGAGGCGACTTCAACGCCGGGGACTTCGGCGGCGGAGGCGACTTCGGCGGTGGCTTCGGTGGCGGAGACTTCGGCGGTGGCGGCTTCTAGGCCCGGACTTCGCGGGTCGCTGAAAAGGTTCGCCGCAGCGGCTCTTCGGCGTCCGAACCCGACCGGATCGGACCGGCATTGCGATCGCCGTTGCGGACCGGACTGAGCGGCGATCGGTCGTGACCAGTTGATCTTCACGATCGGGTGACCTGCGAAGTACGGGTCTAGGCGGTCGCGCCGAGGAACGCCGTCCAGGCGGTCCATGCGGTGGGCGAGACCGTGAGTACGGGCCCGTCCGTGACCTTCGAGTCACGGACGCGGACGGCGTGGGGCTCGGCGGCGACCTCGACGCAGTTACCGCCGGTGTCGCCGCTGTAGCTCGACTTGAACCAGACCGGACCGTCCGAGCGGTCCAGGTGTGCTGCGCAGGTCATGTCACTCCTAGCAGTTCGTCCAGCAGGCCCATGCTGTCCTGAACCGAAAGAGCCTGCGAGCGCAGCATCCCATATTTCTGTTGATACACACTGACCTCGTCGGGGTCATCGGCGAGGAAGCTGGCGTACTGCACCTCCAGGTAGGCGAGTTGATCGTGGTCGGGAGTCTCCAGCAGCACGAAGGGACCTGAGAGGCCGGCGTGGATCTCCCGCTCCGTCGGCATGATCTGAAGCCCCAGAAAGGGCAGTTCGGCGCACTGGCGCAGTCGCAGGATCTGCTCCCGCATCACCGCACGCCCGCCGATCGGGCGCCGTAAGACCGACTCCTCCAGCAAGAAGCTCATCATCGGCGGCCACGGTGTGCGCTGAAACAGCTTCTGCCGGTCGAGCCGTGCGGACACGCTCTCGTCCAGCTGCTCCTTGTTGAGCGGCGGGTAGAGGCAGGAGAACACGGCTCGGGCGTACTCCTCGGTCTGGAGCAGTCCGGGCACGACGTGGTTCTCGTACGAGAGCAGGGTCAGCGCCAGCGCTTCGTAGTCGATGAAGTCCTGGGCGAAGACCGGGTATCGCTCCCGCTCCGGCATCTGCTCCACACCGACCGCGAGGGCCCCGCCCGTGTTCAGGAGTTCGTCAAGTTGATGGGCGAAATCGGGCTGCAGGGGGCGTCTGCCCTGCTCGATGGAGGCGATGGTGTCCACGTGTACGCACACGCGCTCGGCGAGCTGCGGCTGCGTCAGGCGTGCGCGCCTGCGGAAGTGGCTGAGCTGGGCGCCGACCAGGTGCCATGACGGGTTCTTCTTGCGCTTGTTCGCCGGGTGCATGGATGCTGCCTTCCCGCCCGCGGCCGTACTCGACCGGTTCTGGGTCGTACCAACGATCTGTACGACTTCACTCATTGGTCCACTCTAGTCACGGACTGTGACAGTGGATGCATGAATGAAGGAACCCAACAGCGCTGCTTCCGCGAAGTGTTCTACCGGCGCGAGCGCCGATCCGTGCCTGCCGCCAGGGGGTTCGCCGCGCAGGCGCTCCGCGCCTGGGCGGTCGTGGACCGGGCGGACGAGGTGCTGCTCTGCGTGAGCGAGCTGACCACCAATGCCCTGCTCCACGGCGTCCCGCCCGGCCGGGGCTTTCGGCTTCACCTCTGCCTGGAGTGCGACGGCCGGCTTCGCGTCGAGGTCCACGACAGTGGCCCGGGGGAGGTCCGTACCCGGCAGTCGGACGGCCCGATGGGCGTCGGCGGCCGGGGGCTGCCGCTGGTGGCCGCACTCGCGGACAAGTGGGGCGTGACGCAGCGGCACCCGGGCAAGGTGGTGTGGTGCGAGTTCTCAGACCTGCGGGGCCGCGTTCCTGATCGCGGAGATGTCGAAGGTCAGCTTGACCTTGTCGCTGACCATCACGCCGCCGGTCTCCAGCGCCGCGTTCCAGGTCAGGCCCCAGGCGGAGCGCAGGATCTCCGCGCTGCCCTCGAAGCCGACGCGCTCGTTGCCGTACACGTCGGTCGCGGAGCCGTTGAATTCCAGGTCGATGGCGAGCGGCTTGGTGACGTCCTTGATGGTCAGGTCGCCCACGATCCGGTAGTTGTCGCCGCCGAGCTGTTCCGCCGACGTGGAGCGGAAGGTCATGAGGGGGAACTGCTCCGCGTCGAAGAAGTCGCCGCTGCGCAGGTGACCGTCGCGGTCGGCGATGCCGGTGTCGATGCTGGCGATCTTGACGTCGATCGCGGCGGCGGAGCGGGACGGGTCGGAGCCGTCCAGGGTCAGCGTGCCCTCGTAGTCGGCGAAGTTGCCCCGGACGTTGGTGACCATGGCGTGGCGGACCGTGAAGCCGATGCTGCTGTGCGCCGGGTCGATGGTGTAGTCGCCGGTCAGGGCGGCCAGGGTCGGGTCCACCGCGAGGGTGGTGGTCGCGGCCGGGGTGGTGGTGTTCTTGCGGTTGAACAGAGCCATGGCTCCTCCTCGGATGGTTTGTTTAAGGTTCAACGAGATTCACTGTAGACCCGTGTTGTTCAAAATTCAAGCATCTGCTCCCCGAAGGCTTCCCGAAGCGCGCGGGGAGCTAGGGGCTTCGCCCCAGGGAACAGCGCCGCAGGCCCAGCGGCAAGCGCTTTCCGCCGGCTCTGTCCTAGTCATTGATTGCTCACGGAACCCCGTGCTACACCAGCGGGCACAGGTCTAAACCACCGCTCCTCCGGAGGCCCCCGTGCCGCTCTGGTCCCGCCGTACCTTCCTCGCCGCCACGTCCGGCACCACTCTCGCCGTCGCCCTCGCCGGCCCGGCAAAAGCGGCCGGCGTCGCCGACGACTTCGACAGCCTCCGCCTACGCTGGGTCGAGCTCTCCCTCGGCACCGGATTCGACCCGGCCACCGAGCCCTACGCCTCGCGACTCAAGGAGACCGGACGCCTCGCCACCGGCTTCCAGGCCGCCATGGCTCCGGCCGACACATCCCTGTGGCCCGGCTACAGCTTCGACCCGCCCGCCGGCATCACCCAGAGCTACGGCCGCCTGTGGACCATGGCCCAGGCCTATCTCCAGCCCGGCACCGGCCTCACCGCCGACGCCGCCCTCCTCGCCGACATCATCAGGGGCCTCGACCACCTCTCCGCCAAGATCTACAACCCCTCCACCACCCGCCACGGCAACTGGTGGGAGTGGCAGATCGGCAGCCCCCGCCTCCTCATGGACATCGTCGCCGCCCTCCACGACAAGCTCACGGCAGGCCAGCGCCAGGCCGCCTGCGCCGCCGTCGACCACTTCATCCCCGACTCCGCACTGACCAACTACTCCGGCACGAGCACCGGCGCCAACCGCGTCGACCTCTGCCGCTCCGTCGCCCTGCGCGGCGTCCTCGGCCGCAGCCCGGCCAAAATCGCCCTCGCCCGCGACGCCCTCTCGCCCGTCTTCCCGTACGTGACCAAGGGCGACGGCCTGTACGCCGACGGCTCGTTCGTCCAGCACACCTGGGTCGCCTACTCCGGTACGTACGGCCAGGTCATGCTCGACGGGCTCGGCAGGCTCTTCACCCTCCTCGCCGGCTCCACCTGGGCCGTCACCGACCCGAATCGCCAGATCATCCTCGACTCCGTCGAGAACGCCTACGCGCCCCTCATCTACAACGGCTTGATGATGGACAGCGTCAACGGCCGCGCCATAAGCCGCGGTTACCTGAAGAGCGACGACCGCAAGGTCATGCGCAGCGACCACTTCCACGGCCAGGGCCTCATCGCCGCCATCCCGCTGCTCGCGGGCGGCGCGTCGGAAGCGGAACAGCGGCGCTGGACCGCCATCGTCAAGGGCTGGATCGAGCGCGACCGTACGACGCCACTGCTCACCGCACCGCAGTTCAACGTCGCCGACCTCTCCAGACTGCACGCGGTCGCCGCGTCGCAGGTCGCCGCCGCCCCCGAGCCCGTCGCACACAAGCTCTTCGCCTCCATGGACCGGGCCGTGCACCGGCGCCCCGGCTGGGCGGCCGGCATCTCGATGGCCTCGGAGCGGATCTCGTACTACGAGTGCGGCAACGGCGAGAACCCGCGCGGCTGGCACACGGGAGCCGGAATGCTCTACTGGTGGCCGGGGGAGAAGGAGAACGACCAGTACACGAACTGGTTCTGGCCGACCGTGGACTTCTACCGCCTCCCCGGAACGACCGTGTCCACCAAGCGACTTGCCGACAAGGCGGGCGGCGAATGGGGAGCGCCCAAGCCCGCCACCAAGTGGGTCGGCGGCTGCACCGACGGCGAGTTCGCCGCCGTCGGTCAGCACCTCAAGGGCCTCGGCTCCACCCTCGAAGCGCGCAAGTCGTGGTTCTGCGTGGCCGATACGGTCGTCTGCCTCGGCGCCGGCATCACCTCCACCGACGGCGTACCCGCCGAGACGATCGTCGACAACCGCATGCTGGGTGAAAGCGGTACGAACCCCCTCACGGTCGACGCCGGCCACGCCGCTCCCCGCTGGGCCCACCTCGAAGGCCACGGCGGCTGGGTCTTCCCCGGAGCGGGCGGGGCCGGCGGCGCGGAGCTGAAGATTCTGCGCGAGGACCGCACCGGCTCCTGGAGCGACATCAACACCACCAGCACCACCGAACGGCAGACCCGCCGCTACCAGACCCTCTGGCTCGATCACGGCACCGACCCGGTGGACGCCGACTACGCCTACCTCCTGATGCCGGGCGCCTCCCGCCGCACCGTCGTCGCCCGCGCGGCCGACCGCGACTGGCTCCACATCCTCGCCAACACGCGCGCCGTCCAGGCCGTGGCGATCCACTCCCTCGGCGTCACGGCCGCCAACTTCTGGCAGCCGGGCACGGTGGGCACGGCCGGGCGGCTGACGGCGACGGCTCCGGCGAGTGTGCTCGTACGCAGGAGGCGGCGCACCGCGACCGTCGCCGTCAGTGAGCCGGCGCGCAGCGGCCGGCCCCTGGAGGTCACCTGGGAGCGCCGCGGCGTCCGCGTCATCTCAAAGGATCCGGGCGTCGAAGTGCTGTCCACCGGCCGTACGCTGAAACTGCGCGTGACGCCGGGTACCGCCGGGGCGAGCCACCGTTGTGAGGTGGCTCTCAGCTGAAGTCCCGCGTCCCCTTGTCGGACCCCCACAATCCCCGGCGGCTCTGAGCTGGTGCTTAGGCTGCATGGCGGGATGGTTCTGTCCAGTGGTGACAGGAGAACGGGCCGGAGACTGTGAAGAGTCGACGGCCTGTTTTTCTTGTACTCCTTCGTAGGGTCAGTACATGACCGTTTTGGACGAGACGCCGCGCGAGCCCACCGACACCCGTGGCCGGGTGGCCGAGCTGCTCGCGCTGCGTGAGCAGGCCCACCGCGGCCCCAGTGACCGGGCGACCGAAGCTCAGCACGCCAAGGGCAAGCTGACCGCCCGTGAGCGCATCGAGCTGCTGCTCGACCCGGGTACGTTCAAGGAGGTCGAGCAGCTGCGCCGGCACCGGGCGACCGGGTTCGGCCTGGAGGCGAAGAAGCCGTACACCGACGGTGTCATCACCGGCTGGGGCACGGTGGAGGGCCGCACGGTCTTTGTCTACGCCCACGACTTCCGCATCTTCGGCGGCGCGCTGGGCGAGGCCCATGCCACCAAGATCCATAAGATCATGGACATGGCCATCTCGGCCGGTGCCCCGCTGGTCTCGCTCAACGACGGCGCCGGCGCCCGTATCCAGGAGGGTGTTTCCGCCCTTGCCGGATACGGCGGCATCTTCCAGCGCAACACCCGCGCCTCCGGTGTCATCCCGCAGATCAGCGTGATGCTCGGCCCGTGCGCGGGCGGCGCGGCGTACAGCCCGGCCCTCACCGACTTCGTCTTCATGGTCCGCGAGACCTCGCAGATGTTCATCACGGGCCCGGATGTCGTGCGCGCCGTGACCGGTGAGGAGATCACGCAGAACGGGCTCGGCGGCGCCGACGTGCACGCCGAGATCTCGGGCGTCGCGCACTTCGCGTACGACGACGAGGAGACCTGCATCGCCGAGGTCCGCTACCTCATCTCGATGCTGCCCTCCAACAACCGTGAGAACCCGCCGACGGTCGAGTCCGAGGACCCCGAGGACCGCCGTTCCGAGGTACTGCTGGACCTGGTCCCGGCCGACGGCAACCGCCCGTACGACATGCGCAAGGTCATCGAGGAGCTCGTCGACGACGGCGACTTCCTGGAGATCCACGAGCGCTGGGCGACCAACATCCTGTGCGCGCTGGCCCGCCTCGGCGGCCAGGTGGTCGGCATAGTCGCCAACCAGCCGCAGTCCCTGGCCGGTGTCCTCGACATCGAGGCCAGCGAGAAGGCCGCGCGCTTCGTGCAGATGTGCGACGCGTTCAACATCCCGATCGTCACTCTTCTGGACGTACCCGGCTTCCTGCCGGGCGTCGATCAGGAGCACGGTGGGATCATCCGCCACGGCGCGAAGCTGCTCTACGCGTACTGCAACGCCACCGTGCCGCGGATTTCGCTGATCCTGCGGAAGGCCTACGGAGGTGCGTACATCGTCATGGACTCCCAGTCCATCGGTGCCGACCTCACCTACGCCTGGCCCACCAACGAGATCGCGGTGATGGGCGCCGAAGGTGCCGCCAACGTCATCTTCCGCAAGCAGATCGCCGAGGCCGAGGACCCCGAGGCCATGCGCGCCCGCATGGTCAAGGAGTACAAGTCCGAGCTGATGCACCCGTATTACGCCGCCGAGCGCGGCCTGGTCGACGACGTCATCGACCCGGCCGAGACGCGCGAGGTGCTGATCGCCTCTCTCGCCATGCTCCGCAACAAGCACGCAGACCTGCCGTCGCGCAAGCACGGCAACCCCCCGCAGTAATCCTGCGACGAAGACGAAGACGAGACGGAGAACTCAATGAGCGAATCCTTGCTGCGGGTCGAGAAGGGCCACGCCGAGCCCGAGGAGCTGGCCGCGATCACCGCGATCCTGATGGCCCGCGCCGCCGGCCGCCCGCAGGCCCCGGCCCACCACGGCCGCTCCACGGCCGGCTGGCGCCGCCTGGAGCGCACGCCCGGCTTCCGCGCCCCGCACAGCTGGCAGGGCTGAGCACCACCGCTTGCTTCAGCGCGTACGACGAAGGCCCCCGTCCACTCCTCGGAGTGGCGGGGGCCTTTCTCGTACGTACGTTACGTACGCCGGTTCCTACCGCAGCCGCGCCATCAGCGCGTGCTCGACGAGCGTGATCAGCGCGCTCTTGGCGTCCGCGCGGTGGCGGGCGTCCGTGGTGAGGATCGGGGTGTCGGGGCCGATCTGCAGGGCCTCGCGCACCTCGTCCGGGTTGTACGGCTGGTGTCCGTCGAAGCCGTTGAGGGCGATGACGAACGGAAGGCCGCTGTTCTCGAAGTAGTCGACGGCGGGGAAGCAGTCGGCGAGCCGCCTCGTGTCGACCAGGACCACCGCGCCGATCGCACCGCGCACGAGGTCGTCCCACATGAACCAGAAGCGGTCCTGACCGGGCGTACCGAAGAGGTACAGGATCAGGTCCTGGTCCAGGGTGATACGGCCGAAGTCCATGGCCACCGTGGTGGTGGTCTTGTCTCCGGTGTGAGTGAGGTCGTCGATGCCCGCCGAAGCGGAAGTCATGACGGCCTCGGTGCGCAGCGGGTTGATCTCCGAGACGGCTCCGACGAACGTGGTCTTGCCCACGCCGAAGCCGCCCGCCACCACGATTTTCGCGGAGGTTGTGGAGCGGGCTGCTCCGCTGCTAGAGCTTGCGAAGTCCACTGAGCACCCTTTCGAGCAGTGTCACGTCTGGCTGACCACCGGCGGACTCGTCGCCGCCGGGCTGGTGAATGGCTACAAGTCCGGCCTCTGCCAGGTCGGCGACGAGGATCCGGGCAACCCCGAGGGGGATGGTGAGAAGTGCCGAGATCTCGGCGACCGACTTGATCTCCCGGCACAGATGGCAGATCCGCTGATGCTCGGGCAGCTGCCCTTGCAGACGTGACGGATCCGCCGTGGTACTGACCAGCGCCTCGATGGCGAGCTGATAGCGCGGCCTGGTGCGCCCACCGGTCATGGCGTACGGCCGGACCAGCGGGTTGTGATTCGCCTGCGAGGCGGCGGGCGCGGGGGCCCGCCGCGACTGCGTCGGCTGGACGCGCTGCTGCGGCGGCTGCCGATGCTGCGGCGGCTGCTGCTGCTCGTACGGCTGCGCGCGGCTCGGCGCGGAGGGGAAGTTGAACCTGTTCTGCGAGGTATCACCCTGATTCTGACCCTGGCCGTAAGGCCAGTTGGCCGAAGAACCGTCCGGGGGTGTTGCCACGTTTCCTCCTCCGACTGCCGGGCGCCACATTGCTGTTGGTGCCGCGTTCTCGAACATTAAAGCCCGCGCACACCAAAGCGCACTCTACGTCTGCTAGTTGAGAAGACTTCCTTGCAGCTCGGCGCGCAGGTCCGGGGTGAGGACACTGCCGGCCCGGTCCACCAGGAGGGCCATCTCGTAACCCACGAGGCCGATGTCGGCCTCCGGGTGGGCGAGTACGGCCAGCGAGGAGCCGTCCGAGATCGACATGAGGAAGAGGAAGCCGCGCTCCATCTCCACCACGGTCTGGTTGACCGCGCCGCCCTCGAAGATCCGGGACGCACCGGCCGTCAGCGAGGTCAGTCCGGAGGCCACCGCCGACAGCTGGTCGGCGCGGTCCCGGGGGAAGCCTTCGGACATCGCCAGCAGGAGTCCGTCCGCGGAGACCACCACCGTGTGGGACACCCCGGGGGTGTTGTCCACGAAGTTGGTGATCAACCAGTTCAGATTCTGCGCCGCCTGGCTCATCGGGCTCACACTAACGCTCCTGGTTGTAGGTGTTGCCATGGCCACCGTTCTGATCGTAGGTGGCCGCCGTGTTCGTGTCCGTTCCCGCGTTGCGACCCTGCTGGACACCGCGGCGCAGGTTGCTCAGCCTGCCCCGTACGTCCTCGGGAGCGCGGGAGACCTGGGGGCCGCCCTGCGGGGTCTGCTCCGCGGTTCCCTCGACCAGGTTGGCCTTGGGCACCCGCCGGGGGAGACCGGAGGAGGTGACTCCGCCCGCCTTGGGCTCACGGAGCTTCTCCGCCCGCTGCCAGCGCTCGTCGTTCGACGAACGCCAGTCATCGGTTCCGGGCCCGTTCCCGTTTCCGTCCTGCTGCGGCGCGTCCTGCTGCGGCTGCGGGGCGGCGACCGGCTGCCGCGCCGCTTCCTGTCCGAAGGACTGCCCGGCCGGCTCCGCACCGGGCTGCCAGTGCTGCTGGCCGCCACGCCGCGGGAGGCCGACGTCGGTCACCTCGGGGCCGGGCGCCGGGGTGGAACCCGGACGGTCGAAGCCTACGCGCTCCCGGTCGCTCGCGGGAGCGCCCGGCGCAGATTCCGCTTGGGACCCGAACTCCGGCTCGTACGCGCCCTGGTAGGAGTTCTGGTCCTGCCAGGGTCCCTGGTGGGAGGTGGAATCGTACGAGTCTTCGTACGTCGCCTGCGGTGCCGCCGGTTCCTGGTACTCGGCCTCCGGATACGTCTGGTAGGCCGGGTAGTCGTCGTACCCGCCCTGGTCGTACGCCGGCTGCTGAGGCTGCTCGTACTGCTGCTGGGGGTCCTCGTACGACTGCTGCGGGTCGTCGTACGAACCCTGCTGCAGCTCGTCACGGAACAGCGGGCGGTCGCCGGTGGCCTGCGCCTCCAGCTGCGCACGCCGCTCCTCGCGGATCAGCGAGCGGCCGACCGGGTCCAGCTTCGTGTCGTCGCCGTCGTTGCCGTACGCCGAGTCGTCGAAGCCCAGCTCGGCCGCGGTGCGCATCGGAGCGCTCTCGTACGACTGCTGCTCGGGAATGATCGAGGAGACCGTGAAGTCGTCGTGCGGCAGCGGCTCGCCACCGCCACCGTGCGTGATGGCGTCGGGAAGCATGACCAGCGACGTGGTGCCGGCCTGCTCGCCCGAGGGGCGCAGCTGGACGCGGATGCTGTGCCGGTCCGCGAGGCGGCCGACCACGAACAGGCCCATGCGCTGCGACACGGCGGCGTCCACGGTCGGCGGGTTCGCCAGCTTGTGGTTGATGTCCGCGAAGTCCTCGGCGGTGAGGCCGATGCCCTTGTCGTGGATCTCGACCATGACACGGCCGTCCGGCAGCCGGGTCGCGGTGACGCGCACCTTGGTCTGCGGCGAAGAGAACGTGGTGGCGTTCTCCAGCAGCTCGGCCAGCAGGTGCACGAGGTCGGTCACGGCCTGGCCGTGAATCTCCGACTCCGGTACGCCGGTGAGCTCGATGCGCTCGTACATCTCCACCTCGGAGGCGGCGGCGCGCAGCACGTCGACCAGCGGAACCGGCTGGTTCCAGCGGCGGCCCGGCTCCTCGCCGGCGAGCACCAGGAGGTTCTCGCCGTTGCGGCGCATACGGGTCGCGAGGTGGTCCAGCTTGAAGAGGTTCTCCAGCTGGTCCGGGTCCGCCTCGTTGTTCTCGAGGTCGGTGATCAGCGTCAGCTGGCCCTCGATGAGGGACTGGTTGCGGCGCGAGAGGTTGGTGAAGATCGCGTTGACGTTGCCCCGCAGCATGGCCTGCTCGGCGGCGAGCCGGACAGCCTCACGGTGCACCTGGTCGAAGGCGCGGGCGACCTCGCCGATCTCGTCGTGCGACGTTATCGGGATCGGCTCCACGCGGGTGTCGACGCGGCCCGGCTCCGTACGCGAAAGCTGGTCGACCAGCATCGGCAGGCGCTGCTCGGCGATGCCGAACGCGGCGGTGCGCAGCTGGCGCATCGCGTTACTCATCTGACGGGCCATCATACCCGCGAGGATGACGGAGGTGAGCAGCGCGATGACCACGATCAGGCCGTTGGTGATGGCGTCGGTCTTGGCGTCGGAGGAGATCGCCCCGGCCTCTTCCACCGCCTTGTCGACGAGGTTGTTCTCGATCTCGCTGTAGCCGTCGAACTTGGCGGTCGAGGCCGCCATCCACACCTCGGGCGTGACGCCCTTCTGCTTCAGCCCGGTGGGTTTGCCCTGGCCGATCTCCGCGGCCATGCCGTCCAGGATCGAACCGTTCTTGCTCGGCGGCGGCACGAAGGGGACGCCGGCCTGGTCGGCCTGCTGCTTGGCGGCGGCGAGCTTCTTGGCGCCGTCCTCCGCCTTGCCCTTCATGATGCGCTTGAGCTCGTTGACGTCCCCCTCCGTACCACCGGAGCGGAACTCGGCGAGGGCGATCTGCTCCAGGTAGTTGTACGAGTTGAAGGCGACCGTCTGCTGGGCGAGCTTGGCCGGGTTGCCGCTCGGGCGGATCAGGAGGTGCATGCCGATGGAGCGCTGGAGCGACGCGGCGGCCTTGGCGAGCTGGACGGCGTAGACCGTACGGCCGTAGGCGGTGATGTTGCCGGTGCCCAGGCCGAGCTCGTTCGACAGCTCCATCAGCGAGTGCTGGATCTGGACGTAGCCCTCTTCGGTCTTCACCGGGTCGAGGGCCTGGGTGTACGCGGCCTTGCGGAGCGCCCCGAGCTTGGGCTCCTCGTCGGCGAAGAGGCCGAGACGGCGCTCAAGCCCCTGCCCCTCGGGGAGGTCCTTGGTGGCTTCCTTGAACTTCTTCGCGGCCTCGTCGGTCAAGGCGTACGCCTGGGTGACCTCGGAGCTTGTGCGCTTGCCCTGGAGGAGCGGGGCGGCGGTCAGGTCACGCTCGTTGAGGAGCGCCTGGCCGTACTCCGAAGCGGCGCGGATGAGAACCGCGGTCTTCTCGGCGTCCTGCGCTTCCTGCCAGGTGTCGACAGAGCCCTTGACCTGGAAGCCGCCCATGACGAGGCCGACCAGCACGGGTATGAGAAGGATGGCGTTCAGCCTGGTGGGTACACGCCAGTTGCGCGGCGCGAAGCGGCTGCTGCTGCCACTGCCCTTGCCACCGTTGCCCGCCGGGGCGGCCGCGGCGGGCGAGGTCGCGTGCGACGTCGCTGTGCGCGGCGGCGGGGTGAAGTTGCCCCGCGCGCCCTGCTGCTGTGCGGAGCTCGTCTTGCTACGCCTCACTCGACCAACAACCTCTCGGCGCCGGCACCTACGTTGTGCCGTTTTTCTCGTTCAGGGCCGTACTACTCGGGAGTTCGACGAATTCCAGCACGTCAACCGGCTGCGTTCCAAACACCAGGAACCGGCCATTCCGAGTGGTGTAAGCCTCAGACAAAACGGTCAAACAGCGCGAGCCGCGCCAAATGGCGAGGCCAATGTGAGCGCAGCGGCACCGCGCGAACGCGTGCGGTGGCCGTGGCGGAGTAATTCTCTGTCGAAACGTTATGAACAGAGGGGCGGAGAGTGTCGAAGGACACAGTCCGCCCCCCAGCCCGCTACGACAACTGCCGTATGCGAGGGACTACTTGAGACGTGCCATCAGTGCGTGCTCCACGAGCGTGATCAAACCGCTCTTGGCGTCCGCCCGGTGGCGCGCGTCGGTGGTGATGATCGGGGTGCCGGGGCCGATCTGCAGGGCCTCGCGCACCTCGTCGGGGGTGTACGGCTGGTGTCCCTCGAAGCCATTGAGGGCGATCACGAAGGGCAGCCCGCTGTTCTCGAAGTAGTCGACCGCGGGGAAGCAGTCGGCGAGACGGCGGGTGTCCACCAGGACTACGGCGCCGATCGCGCCGCGTACCAGGTCGTCCCACATGAACCAGAAACGGTCCTGACCCGGCGTACCGAAGAGGTACAGGATCAGGTCCTGGTCGAGGGTGATGCGGCCGAAGTCCATGGCGACCGTCGTCGTCGTCTTGCCGCCGGTGTGCGTGAGGTCGTCGATACCGGCGCTCGCGCTGGTCATGACGGCCTCGGTGCGCAGCGGGTCGATCTCCGAGACGGCGCCCACGAACGTCGTCTTGCCGACGCCGAAGCCACCCGCCACCACGATCTTCGCGGAGGTGGTGGCACGGGCCGTTCCGCCGCTAGAGCTTCCGAAGTCCACTGAGCACCCTTTCCAGCAGCGTTACGTCCGGCGTGCCGCCGGCCTCTCCATTGCCCGGCTGGTGGATCGCCACCAGGCCGGCCTCCGCCAGGTCGGCGACGAGGATCCGCGCGACTCCGAGCGGCATCGACAGCAGCGCCGAAACCTCGGCCACCGACTTGACCTCGCGGCACAGGTGGCAGATCCGCTGGTGTTCTGGCAGCAGCGTGGACAGGTGCGCCGGGTCGGCGGTCGTGCTGACCAGCGCTTCGATGGCGAGCTGGTAGCGCGGCCGGGTCCGGCCGCCGGTCATCGCGTACGGACGTACCAGCGGCTGGTCGCCCTCGTGGTCGTACGACGCGTCGAGGCGCGCTCCGTACGGATCACGAGAGGCGGGGGGCGGGGTCATGGATCGATCCTCCGGGCATGACAGCAGGGGATGGGCCTGCCGTCTGACGGGGCCGGGGTGGGGGGCTTCTGCGCGGCCTGACGGTTTGTTTCTCGGCAATACCTGAGGTGCGCGGCCTAGTGGAGCAGGCTGCCCTGGAGCTCCGCACGGAGATCCGGGGTGAGTACGCTGCCGGCCCGGTCGACCAGCAGCGCCATCTCGTAACCGACGAGGCCGATGTCGCAGTCGGGGTGTGCGAGTACGGCGAGGGAGGAACCGTCGGAAACGGACATGAGGAAGAGGAAACCGCGCTCCATCTCGACGACGGTCTGGGTCACAGCCCCGCCCTCGAAAATCCGGGAAGCCCCCGCGGTCAGCGAGGTCAGGCCGGAGGCGACGGCCGCCAGCTGGTCGGCACGGTCCCGCGGGAAGCCTTCGGACATCGCCAGAAGGAGTCCATCGGCGGAGACCACCACCGTGTGGGACACCCCTGGGGTGTTGTCCACGAAGTTGGTGATCAACCAGTTCAGGTTCTGGGCCGCCTGGCTCATCGGACTCAACTAACGCTCCTGCTGGTGAGTGGGGTCAATGTTGAAACTCCCGGTCGCTGAGCCGTTGTTGCCGGCCTGGCGACCTTGCTGGATACCCCGACGAAGATTGGTCAGCCGGCCGCGTACGTCATCTGGCGCACGCGAAACCTGCGGACCGGTCTGGTGGTTCTGCTGCTGCGCTGTACCCGGCACCAGATTGGCACGGGGGACGCGACGCGGCAGACCCGAGGTCGTGACACCGCCGGCTGCGGGCTTTTTGACCCGCTCGGCCTGCCGTACGAGTTCGTCGTTCGGCGAGGTGCGCCAGGCGGCGCCGTTGGTGGCGTTCGTACCGTTGGTGGTGCTGCTCGCGGCACCCGTGTCGCGCGCCTGGGCGCGCTGCGGCATCGGAGGGGTGGCGGCGGGCGCGGCAGGTGACTGCTGCGCGGGCCGCCCGGACTGCTGGTGGGGCTGCTGCGCCGCGGCGGGCGACTGCTGCTCGCCGGCCTGCTGCTGGAACCAGTTCGACTCAAGCGTGTCGAACAGCGGCGTACGTCCGTCACCGCCGCCGGGAGCCGGCGGCAGCTCGTGCTGCGGCTGCGGAGGCAGGTGCGCGGCGGGCTGACGCGGCGCGGGTGCGGCTGTGTTCTCGGGGGGCCGGGTGCTGCGGCCGTTGTCGCGACCGTGCCTGCGCGGCGCCGGGGGCAGGGCCTGCGGTCCGCCCTGGGCCTGGCCGGCCTGGGGACGGGACTGGCCGGGCCGCCGGGCGTGGCCCTGACCCTGATCCTGGCTCTGGCCCGGACCGCCGTACGCGCCGGCCGGGTTGGCCTGCTGCGGGGCGTTGAAGTCCGGCCGGGGGAGCTGGGCGGTGGACGCGGGGTCCAGCGGGCCGGGAAGCTCGGGCCGCTGGTACTGACCGGTCGAGCCGTTGCCCTGCGGAGCGTTGCCCTGCGGACCGCGCTGACCGGGGCGCTCGTACTGCCCGGTGGCCGCCGGTCCCACGGGACCGCGTACGTCGGAACGCTCGAACACACCCGTGGAGGCGGGCGCGTCCAAGTCGGGCCGCTGGAACTCGGCCGTGGAGCCGAGCCCCTGCTGCGGGGAGGCCGTGTCCGCCTCTTCGTGACCGCGCGGCAGGTCGTTGCCCCAGCTGGTGGTCTGCGGACGCGCCGGACGCTGCGCGGCGCCGTGGGAGCCGGGCAGCTCGGCGCGAGCGCCGCCGCCGCGGGGCGGCTGCTGCTGCGGACGGCCCTGGTCGCCCTGGGCGGGACCGTTCTGCTGGAAGGCATTGGGGCGTACGTCGGAACGCTCACGGTTCCCGCCCTGCCGACCGCCGCCGCCACCGAAGGCACCGCCGGGCCCGCCGCCCTGACCGGAGCCGGGCTGCTGACCGTGACCCTGGGCCGGGCCCCCGTCGCGTCCGGGCAGCGCCGCACGCTGACCCGAGCCGGAGACCTGGCCGCGCGCGCCGCCGGAACCGGCGGGCAGCCGTCCCGCCGGAGCGGGGCCGGCGCCGACCGCACCGGGACCGGCCGCCTGACGGGCGCCGGGGCCGGAAGGCACCTGCGGCTGAGCGGCGGCGCCGGTCTTCGCCGGGGCCTTCTTGCCACCCTGGGCGACATCGACGGGCAGCATGACCAGCGCGGTCGTACCACCGGAGTCGGAGGGACGCAGCTGGATACGGATGCCGTGTCGCAGGGACAGGCGGCCGACCACGAACAGACCCATGCGGCGCGAGACCGAGACGTCCACGGTGGGGGGCGAGGCGAGCCGCTCGTTGATCGCCGCGAGGTCTTCCGGCGACAGACCGATACCGGTGTCGTGGATCTCGACCAGGACGCGCCCGTCGGGCAGCGCGTGTCCGGTGACGCGGACCTTGGTCTGCGGGGAGGAGAACGACGTGGCGTTCTCCAGCAGCTCGGCGAGGAGGTGCACGAGGTCGTTGACGACGCGGCCGGCGACCTCGGTGCCGGGCACCGACGACAGCTCGATGCGCTCGTACTGCTCCACCTCGGACGCGGCGGCACGCAGTACGTCGACGAGGGGCACGGGCCGGGTCCAGCGACGGCCGGGCTCTTCACCGGCGAGAACGAGCAGGTTCTCACCGTTACGGCGCATGCGGGTCGCGAGGTGGTCGAGCTTGAAGAGCGAGGACAGCTGGTCCGGGTCGGCCTCGCGCGACTCCAGCTCGGAGATGAGCGAGAGCTGACGCTGGATAAGACCCTGCGAACGCCGCGACAGGTTGGTGAACATCGCGTTGACGTTGCCTCGCAGCAGCGCCTGCTCGGCGGCCAGTCGGACCGCCTCACGGTGCACGTCGTCGAAGGCCGCGGCCACCTGGCCGATCTCGTCGCGCGAGTGCACACCGACGGACTCCACGGACGTGTCGACGTCCTGCGGGTCGGCCTCGGAGAGCTGCTTGACGAGCTCGGGGAGACGGTCCTGGGCGACCCTGGTCGCGGTGTCCTGGAGGCGGCGCAGCGAGCGGATCATGGAGCGGGCCACGACGAACGCGCCGACGAGGGAGACGCCGAGGACGAGCAGGATCAGTACACCGTTGAGGATGGCGTCCTGCTGCGACTCGTTGCGCAGCTCACGGGCCTTCTGCTCCATCTCGTTGAGGAGCGTGGCCTCGATCCGCTTCATCGCGTTGATCTTGGTGGTGCTGGCGTCGGTCCAGTCCATGTACGAGCGCTCGGGCTCGGACTTGAGCCGGCCCGGCGTCGACAGCACGCGGTGCGCGTACTTGTCGGCGGCGTCGATCGTGGGGCTGCCGGTCTCCAGCGTGGCGGTCAGGTCCTCGTTGTCGCCGACGTAGACCTGGTCGAACGACTTGAGCGCCGCGTCCTCGCTCTCCATCGCGGACCTGGCGTAGAGGCGGTCGTTCTCGGTGAGCTTGCCGGGCTCGCGGTTGTTCGCCGGCAGCGAGGCGGCGATGATCGCGCGCTGGATGGAGGCGTACTCCTTGGCGGAGGAGAACGCGGACAGGGCGCGCGTCCGCTTGATCATCTCCGGGTTGGAGGTGGCCTGCGCCATGTCCTGGGAGAGGCTCAGCAGCGAGTTGATCAGCTGGCTGTAGTTGTTGACCGTCTGCGAGTTGGTCGTCTTCTTCGCGTACGCGCCTTCGCGGATCTGGCGAATCGAGTTCAGCCGGGACGCGATCTGGTAGAGGCTCGACCTGATGCTCAGCAGGCTCTCGTCATCGCCCGGGTCGATGTTCTGCGTGCCGGCGATGAACGCGTTCTTGGCCCGGTCGGTCTTCTCCCGGGGGCCCTTGACCTTGAAGTCGGCCGGGCTGGTGCCGTTGGCGAGCGGACCGGCCGACTTGTCGCGCTCCTCCTGGAGCGCGAGGGCGAGCTCGGTCGCCTGCTTGGTCATGTCGGTCAGCAGCTGCATGTGCTCCAGCTGCTCCATGTCGTTCATGGACTCGTTGATACGCAGCCCGCCGAGCGTGGTCGCGGCGACCACGGGCAGGGCGAGCAGGGAGACCAGACGGGTGCTGATGCGCCAGTTGCGCAGGGCTATTCGTGAGCCCGTGGAAGTGGGCTCCTTGGCTCTGGCGGGAGTCGCCTGCTCGCCGCCGCCCTTGACCCCGGTGCGCACGGCACGATCGCCGCCGTCGCCGGCCGCCGGAGCTGTGTTTCCGGCGTGTTGGGCGCGCTGGGCGTGCTGGGGCGAGGATCCGCGGTCTGTGCCGCGCGGCTCCTGCTCCGCCGCAGCGCTGCCATCCCTCTTGAAACGTCCCTGCACTAGCGTCGCAACCTCTGGACCAGGCGTTCCCCCGCGCAAACGGCGGAACGGTGTCGAGTCGTGGGGCACCGAGCGGCCCCATGGGTGGTCGTGAGTGACCGGCGCTTCTCCCCTTCCCGCCGCCACTCGGCGCTGCGTTGCGCCCTGCGCGCCGGCTGGAATCTCGCGGCGGTCCGGGGAATTCCAGCACAGTGCCGGATCTCCAACAAGGCCCGCGTGTCGGGTCGTAACCTGAGTGACACCGTGTGACTGGTGAGTAACCAGGAGTAGAAGATGTTCATGGTTAAAAGGGGCATAAGGCGACGAGTCGCTTAGGGGTGGGGGGTGTCCCAGTCCTGATGATCAGGAGCGGAATGATGGCTTCAATAGCGCAATGTCCGTTTCGCGGACCCACGTCCACCGCCTGAAATGGTCGATATGCCCGCCATCTCGTGAGGAAACTCACACACTGTTCTTCCGTGCTTCACATCTTTGGCGGGGAATCGGGTGTTTAGCCTGACGCTTTGCAGAGATGGCGAATCCGACAACACCGCGCCCAAGCGGCGCCCGTACCGAACAGGCCCGAACACCAGATGAAGACCGCGACGACGACCACGTTGAAGATTCGCAGCACCGCCAACCCCCGCCGCACCACGCTGGCGCACCTCGACGACGCCGCGGACCTGTTGGTGGCCGAGCGGCCCGAGCACCCCGTCGACCTCCCCGCCGAGACCGCCAACCCGCGCCGCACCATCCTCATGGAAGCCCCCGCCGCGTAGCCGGGCACGGCGCCAATACGGCAGGTCGGGGCCCTCGTCCGCGTTAGCCTGGAGCGTCAGTCTCCAGCCAGCCAGCAAGTAAGGGGCGGCAGCATCCCGTGCGCATCGCCAGGTTCTCCATCGACGGCAATGTCGCCTTCGGCGCGGTTGAGGGTCCCAGCGCCCCCGGCGCAGAGGCAGACCTCGTCCTCGACATCATCAAGGGCATCCCGTACGCCGACTTCGAGCTCTCCGGCGTCAAGGTCCCGCTGAGCAAGGTCCGCCTCCTGCCGCCCGTGCTCCCCAGCAAGGTCGTGGCCATCGGCCGCAACTACGCGGAACACGCGGCGGAACTGGGCAACCAGGTCCCTGACGAACCCCTCATCTTCTTCAAGCCGTCCACCTCGGTGACCGGCCCCGGCGACGACATCGCGTACCCCTCCTTCTCCAACGAGGTGCACTACGAGGCCGAACTGGCCGTGGTCATCGGCCGCATGTGCCGCGAGGTCCCGCGCGAGCGCGTCAAGGACGTCATCTTCGGCTACACCTGCGCCAACGACGTCACCGCACGCGACGTCCAGCAGCGCGAGAAGCAGTGGGCCAGGGCCAAGGGCTTCGACACCTCGTGCCCGCTCGGCCCCTGGGTGGAGACCGACCTCGACCCCGGCGACCTCGCCATCCAGTGCACGGTCAACGGTGAACAGCGCCAGCTGGGGCGTACGAGCGACATGGTCCGCTCCGTCGAGGACCTGATCGTCCACATCTCCGAGGCCATGACGCTGCTCCCGGGCGACGTCATCCTCACGGGGACCCCGGCCGGAGTCGGACCCCTGAACGTCGGCGACGAAGTCGCCGTCACCATCGAAGGCATCGGCACTCTCACCAACAAGGTGATCAAGCGTGGCTAGCGCACCCGTACGTGTACGTTTCTGTCCCTCGCCGACCGGCAACCCGCACGTGGGCCTGGTCCGCACCGCCCTGTTCAACTGGGCGTTCGCCCGGCACAACGGCGGCACGATGGTCTTCCGCATCGAGGACACCGACGCCGCCCGCGACTCCGAGGAGTCGTACCACCAGCTGCTCGACTCGCTGCGCTGGCTGGGCCTCGACTGGGACGAGGGTCCCGAGGTCGGCGGCCCGCACGCCCCGTACCGCCAGTCGCAGCGGATGGACATCTACCAGGACGTCGCCCAGAAGCTGATGGCCGGCGGCTACGCGTACGAGTGCTTCTGCACCGCCCTTGAGCTGGAGGTACGCCGCGACGCCGCCCGCGCGGCCGGCAAGCCGTCCGGCTACGACGGCACGTGCCGCAACCTCAGCGAAGACCGCATCGCCCGCTACAAGTCGGAAGGCCGCGAAGCCATCGTGCGCTTCCGGATGCCCGACGAGCCGATCACCTTCACGGACGTGGTCCGCGGCGAACTGACCTTCAACCCGGACAACGTGCCGGACTACGGCATCGTCCGCGCCAACGGCGCCCCCCTCTACACGCTCGTCAACCCCGTCGACGACGCGCTGATGGAGATCACCCACGTGCTGCGCGGCGAGGACCTGCTGTCCTCCACCCCGCGCCAGATCGCGCTCTACAAGGCGCTGATCGAGCTGGGCATCGCCAAGGAGATCCCGCGGTTCGGGCACCTCCCGTACGTCATGGGCGAGGGCAACAAGAAGCTCTCCAAGCGCGACCCCGAGGCATCCCTCAACCTCTACCGCGAGCGCGGCTTCCTCCCCCAGGGCCTGCTCAACTACCTCTCCCTCCTCGGCTGGTCCATCGCCGAGGACCGCGACATCTTCACGATCGAGGAGATGGTGGCGGCCTTCGACATCAAGGACGTCAACGCCAACCCGGCGCGCTTCGACCTGAAGAAGTGCGAGCACATCAACGCCGAGCACCTGCGCAAGCTGTCGGTCCAGGACTTCATCGCGGCCTGCGAGCCGTGGCTGAAGGCGCCGTACGCCAACTGGAAGCCGGAGTCCTTCGACCGCGCCGCCTTCGAGGCGATCGCCCCGCACGCCCAGACCCGCGTGACGGTCCTGTCCGACATCACGGCCAACGTCGACTTCCTCTTCCTCGACGAGCCGGTGGAGGACGAGGCGTCCTGGGCGAAGGCGATGAAGGGCGAGCCGGTACCGCTGCTCACCACCGCCCGGGCCAATCTGGAAGCGGCCGACTGGACCAGCCCGGAATCCCTCAAGGAGGCCGTCCTGGCCGCCGGCGAGGCCCACGGCCTGAAGCTCGGCAAGGCCCAGGCCCCGGTCCGCGTAGCGGTCACCGGCCGCACGGTGGGCCTCCCGCTCTTCGAGTCCCTGGAAATCCTGGGCAAGGAGAAGACGCTGGCCCGCATCGACGCGGCCCTGGCCAAGCTCACCGCGTAGTCGCGCCCGTACGCACGAAAGGCCCGGAAGCCGCACCGGCTTCCGGGCCTTTCCCGTACCGTCGGATCATGCCGATCCGCGCGGTGGTCTGGGACATCGATGACACGATCTTCGACTACGCGAGCGCCGACACCGCCGGCATGCGTGATCATCTCGCGACCGAAGGCCTGCTCAGCGGGTACGAGTCCGTCGGCCGGGCCCTGGACCACTGGCGCGAGACGACCGCTCTCCACTGGGCGCGCTTCGCCGCCGGGGAAGTGACCTTCGAGGAGCAGCGGCGCGACCGGGTGCGGTCCTTTCTCGGCACGCCGCTGCTGAGCGACGACGCGGCGGACGAGTGGTTCACGCGGTACGTCGCCCACTACGAGGCCGCGTGGAAGCTGTTTCCCGACACCGTCCCGGCGCTGGATGTCCTGGCGGCCGACTACCGCCACGCCGTGCTGTCGAATTCCAGCGTCCACAACCAGGACCGCAAGCTGCGCGTCCTCGGTGTGCGGAGCCGTTTCGAGGCGCTGCTGTGCGCCGCCGAGCTGGGCTTCTCCAAGCCCGCCGCCGAGGCCTTCCACGCCGCCTGCGACGCGCTCGCCCTGCCCCCGCACGAGGTCGCGTACGTCGGTGACCAGCCCGACATCGACGCCAGGGGCGCCGACGAGGCCGGTCTGGCCGGGATCTGGCTCGACCGCGGCGGTCTCGGCGGCCGTCCGGAGCTCGTCCGGATCACCGGCCTTGAGCAGCTACCTGGGCTGTTGCGGGGCGATACCCGTTTTGGAGCGCCGTCCACCTTCGGGTAATGTTCTTTCTGCGCCGCCCGAGAGGGCCGAAAGGTCCGGCCGGGAAGCGCGAGCCAAACAAGCCCCCATCAGGGGGTTGTGTTTTGGTGGGCTATGGTGTAATTGGCAGCACGAGGGTTTCTGGTTCCCTTAGTCTAGGTTCGAGTCCTGGTAGCCCAGCTCGCAGAGCTTCTTCTGCACAGGCCCCCGTTGTGTAGCGGCCTAGCACGCCGCCCTCTCAAGGCGGTAGCGCCGGTTCGAATCCGGTCGGGGGTACAGATCCTTTCTTTCCATCGCCTTCGGGTCGCTCCCGGATGCGCTGACGCAAGGATCGCTAGGGCCCCCGTTGTGTAGCGGCCTAGCACGCCGCCCTCTCAAGGCGGTAGCGCCGGTTCGAATCCGGTCGGGGGTACGGGTTGGGACCGATTGGTCTAAACCATTTTGGGCTATGGTGTAATTGGCAGCACGAGGGTTTCTGGTTCCCTTAGTCTAGGTTCGAGTCCTGGTAGCCCAGCTCGCAGAGTTCATATCTGCAAGGCCCCCGTTGTGTAGCGGCCTAGCACGCCGCCCTCTCAAGGCGGTAGCGCCGGTTCGAATCCGGTCGGGGGTACGTACGAGAAGAAGGCCTTCCGCACTGCGCGGGGGGCCTTCTTGCGTGGCCAAAGCACTACGCTGGGCCGCGTATCGAAGCCTTCGCATCCGTCCGCCTGAGGAGCGCCGAAGTTGGAACCCCTCGTACACGCCGCGGAGTTACGCGTCGTCCGCACCTGCCGGCCGGACGGACTCCGTGTCGAAGGCGTCGTGGACGCACACGGGCACCAGCACCTCCGTACCGCCCTGGAGGCGGTCGAGCGGACAGCCGGAGACGTCCAACTCGACCTGTCCGGGCTGGAGTTCCTGGACCTCGGCGGGCTGCGGCTGCTGGTGGCTTTCGCCCGAGCGCGCCCTGCGGGAAGCCAGGTGGAGCTGGTGGGTCTCGCTCCGCATCTGCGTGAAGTGATCTCACTGGTCGGCTGGGACGAGACCCCCGGCCTGCGGCTGGGAGCCAACCATGTCAACTGACAGCGGCCCGAACGGTGGGGGCTTCGTACATCACGCCTCCCTGTACGACGGCGACGAGGCATTCCTCGCGATGGCTCTGCCCTTCGCCGAGGAGGGGTTGGACGCGGGGGAGCCGGTGCTCGCCGCGACCACGCCCGCCAACATCGAATTGCTCCGTGACGCCCTCGGCGCGCGGGCCCACGGCCTCGACACGGCGGAGACGGCCTACTTCGGCCGCAGACCGGTGGAGCGCGTCTCGTCCTTCCTGCGGTACGTGAAACGCCGCGAGGTGCCGGGGCGGCGGACGCGGATCATCGCCGAGCCGCTGTGGGCCGGAAAATCCGCCCGCCAGATCGCGGAGTGGAAGCGCATGGAGTCCGGGCTGAACGTGCTGCTCGCGGACGCCGACCTCTGGATGATCTGCCCGTACGACACCAGGACCGCCCCCGAGGACGTCGCGGAGGCCGCCCGCGCCACGCACCCCGCTCATGTGGTCGGGGCGAAGATCCTGCCTTGTGCGGCGTACGTCGATCCGAACGCGTACGCCGCGGTGGCCGACGCCCCGCTGCCTCCGCCGCCGCTGGGCGCGGACCGGTTGGCCGGGCCGGCCACACCTGCTGCCGTACGCGCCTTCGTGCGCGGCAGCGCGGCTGCGGCGGGCCTTTCCGGGGCGCGTCTCGCGATGGCCGAGATCGTCGCCAACGAGGCTCTGGCCTTCCTGCTCGACCGAGGCGCGGCGGGGGCGGAGGTGTGCGCCTGGGAAGAGCCCGGCATCGTCACCTGGGACCTGCTCGCCACCCGCCCGGCCACCTCGGCTCCGGCGCCCTGGGCGGGTTTCGCACCGCCCGGCGAGCAGGCCGATCCGTTCGACGGGCTGTGGCTGATGCGGAGCCTGTGCGAATCGGTGGAGATCAGGACGGTGGAGGGCCGCATGCGGCTGCGCTTGCGGTACGGGGGGAAGGGCAACGCGGAGCGCCTCTGAGCCGGCCCTGCGGGCGTGTCCTCAAACGCCGGACGGGCTGGGTTCGGCCGCACTGTCCAGCCCCTCCGGCGTTTGAGGAGCGGGGTCCGGGGCGGAGCCCCGGTTCGGGAAGGGGCGGGTCGGGGAAAGCGCCGCAGGCACCCGCACCGCACCCCGCCCCCGCGCAGCCGCTCGCTCAGCCGCCGGAGCGGCGCAGCGCCTCCGACAGGCGGGCCGCCGAGTCGATGACCGCCTGGGCGTGCATACGCCCGGGGTGGCGCGTCAGCCGCTCGATCGGTCCGGATACCGAGACGGCCGCGACGACACGGTTCGACGGCCCGCGCACGGGTGCGGAAACCGACGCCACACCCGGCTCGCGCTCGCCGATCGACTGGGCCCAGCCCCGCCGCCGTACACCCGAAAGCGCCGTCGCCGTGAAGCGCGCGCCCTGAAGCCCGCGGTGCAGACGCTCCGGCTCCTCCCAGGCCATCAGGATCTGCGCGGACGAGCCCGCCTTCATGGTGAGCGTCGAGCCCACCGGGACGGTGTCCCGCAGTCCGGACAGCCGCTCGGCCGCCGCGACGCAGATGCGCATGTCGCCCTGCCGGCGGTAGAGCTGCGCGCTCTCGCCGGTGACGTCACGCAGATGCGTGAGTACGGGGCCGGCCGTGGCCAGCAGCCGGTCCTCACCCGCCGCGGCGGAAAGTTCCGACAGTCGCGGGCCCAGGATGAACCGGCCCTGCATGTCCCTCGCCACCATCCGGTGGTGTTCCAGTGCCACGGCAAGACGGTGTGCCGTGGGTCGTGCAAGCCCTGTCGCCGCGACCAGCCCGGCGAGGGTGGCCGGACCGGACTCCAGTGCGCTCAGTACCAGAGCTGCCTTGTCGAGAACGCCGACGCCGCTAGAGTTGTCCATGCGTCGATACTCGTGTCTCACTCTGTGAAACGCAAGTTCAATTTTTCCGGGAACTTGCGAATCTGTAGGGGAGGCCGCACAACGGCTCAGCAGCCACCGCCCCGTACGGGGGTCCGGGGCGGGGGCGATCCGATCTCTAGATGGGCCGGCGAAGACGCCGGTCGAAGGGAAAGCGATGGGTAGGACACTTGCGGAGAAGGTCTGGGACGACCATGTCGTCAGGCGCGCCGAGGGCGAGCCGGATCTCCTCTTCATCGATCTGCACCTGCTGCACGAGGTGACCAGCCCGCAGGCCTTCGACGGCCTCCGCAAGAGCGGCCGGCAGGTACGGCGGCTCGACCTCACCATCGCCACCGAGGATCACAACACCCCGACCATCGACATCGACAAGCCGATCGCGGACCCGGTCTCCCGGATCCAGCTGGAGACGCTGCGCAAGAACTGCGCCGACTTCGGTGTGCGGCTGCACCCGCTCGGCGACGTCGAGCAGGGCGTCGTCCACGTCGTGGGACCGCAGCTGGGCCTGACCCAGCCCGGCACCACCGTGGTGTGCGGCGACAGCCACACCTCCACGCACGGCGCCTTCGGCGCGCTGGCCTTCGGCATCGGTACCTCGCAGGTCGAGCACGTCCTGGCCACGCAGACCCTGCCGATGGCGCCCCCGAAGACCATGGCGATCACCGTCGAGGGCGAACTGCCCGCCGACGTAACCGCCAAGGACCTGATCCTGGCGATCATCGCGAAGATCGGCACCGGCGGCGGTCAGGGTTACGTACTGGAATACCGCGGTTCCGCCATCGAGAAGCTCTCGATGGAGGCCCGGATGACCATCTGCAACATGTCGATCGAGGCCGGTGCGCGCGCGGGCATGATCGCCCCCGACAAGACCACCTTCGACTACCTCCAGGGCCGTGCCCACGCGCCGAAGGGCGAGGACTGGGACGCCGCCGTCGCCTACTGGCAGACGCTGCGCACCGACGACGACGCCGTTTTCGACGCCGAGGTCGTCATCGACGCCGCCGAACTGGCGCCGTTCGTCACCTGGGGCACCAACCCGGGCCAGGGCTCGCCGCTGTCGGCGAACGTCCCCGACCCTGCTTCGTACGAGGACGCTTCGGAGCGCTTCGCCGCCGAAAAGGCCCTGGAGTACATGGGGTTGACCGCCGGGCAGCCGCTGCGCGACATCAAGGTCGACACCGTCTTCGTAGGTTCGTGCACCAACGGCCGCATCGAGGACCTGCGGGCCGCCGCCGCGCTCATGGACGGCCGTAAAGTCGCCGAGGGCGTACGGATGCTGATCGTTCCAGGCTCGGTGCGGGTCGCGCTGCAGGCGATCGAAGAGGGCCTGGACAAGGTGTTCACCGCCGCCGGGGCCGAATGGCGGCACGCGGGCTGCTCGATGTGTCTGGGCATGAACCCGGACCAGCTGGCGCCCGGTGAGCGCTCCGCGTCCACCTCCAACCGCAACTTCGAGGGCAGGCAGGGCAAGGGCGGCCGTACCCACCTGGTGTCGCCGCAGGTTGCCGCCGCGACGGCGGTGCTGGGCCACCTGGCCGCTCCCGCCGACCTGTCCGACGTTCCGACGCTCGTGGAGGCCTGAGCATCATGGCCATGGAAGCTTTCACCGCACACACCGGCCGGGCCGTTCCGCTGCGCCGCAGCAACGTCGACACCGACCAGATCATCCCCGCGCACTGGCTGAAGAAGGTCACCCGCGACGGTTTCGAGGACGGGCTGTTCGAGGCCTGGCGCAAGGACCCGCAGTTCGTGCTCGACCGCCCCGAGCGGGAAGGTGCCACGGTTCTGGTGGCGGGTCCGGACTTCGGTACCGGCTCCTCGCGTGAGCACGCCGTGTGGGCGCTGCAGAATTACGGCTTCAAGGCCGTCATCTCGTCGCGGTTCGCCGACATCTTCCGCGGCAACTCGCTCAAGAACGGCCTGCTGACCGTCGTGCTCGACCAGAAGGTCGTGGACGCGCTCTGGGACCTGGTCGACGCGGACCCCACCGCCGAGATCACCGTGGACCTGGAGGACCGTCAAGTCCGTGCCGAAGGCATTACGGCTGATTTTGAACTTGACGAGAACGCCCGCTGGCGACTGCTGAATGGTCTGGACGACATCAGCATCACCCTCCAGAACGAGCCGTCCATCGCTGCTTACGAGGCCGGCCGGCCGTCGTTCAAGCCCAGTACGACGCAGGTCTGACGCCCTCGCATCACTCCGTTGCCCCCTGCCGTTCGCGGTGGGGGGCAACGGCATGTTTGCGCCCCAACTCCCGTGGTAAGCGAGGGACATGGGGGCGAAATGGCAAGGATCTAGGAGGGCTTTCGGACACCCGGATTCCATTAGTTGCCCCCGCCGGAGGCGACAACTCGCCCCAGATGGCACAATCGGTGCATGGAACGCGACAGCCAACTCAAGCTCTATGCGGCAGTCGCGGACCGGTTGAAAGAAGCACACACAAGAGTGCGCACACTGCAAGTCCCGGAGGGCGTACGGATGGCGCTGACCCGGAAGCTGCTGGTCATAACGGCCGCGGCGAAACACGATCTCGCCGATGCGGCAAGGCGCCTGGACAGGTTGATGAAGGACCTCGATGAGGGTCGATTCCCTGAAGGTGACTGAGACCTCTGGAAGTCCTCAAGGTCTACTTCGTTGCGGCACTAGGGTGATTAGCCCGTTTCGTGTTTGATTTGCGGTATATATCTGCCTAACGTGCGAAAAAGCTTGAACACATTCGTTCTGGCAATGTCTCCGAAGGGGAAGACGTGAACAAGGCGCAGCTCGTAGAAGCGATTGCAGACAAGGTCGGCGGCCGTCAGCAGGCCGCGGACGCGGTCGACGCGGTACTCGACGCGATCGTCCGTGCAACGGTCGCCGGCGACCGCGTGTCGGTCACCGGCTTCGGATCGTTCGAGAAGGTTGAGCGTCCGGCCCGTTACGCCCGCAACCCGCAGACGGGCGAGCGGGTACGGGTCAAGAAGACCTCGGTTCCGCGCTTCCGTGCAGGTCAGGGCTTCAAGGACCTGGTCAGCGGCTCGAAGAAGCTCCCCAAGGGTGGCGAGGTCGCCGTCAAGAAGGCGCCCAAGGGCAGTCTTTCCGGCCCGCCCCCCACCATTGCCAAGTCCGCGGCCAAGAAGGCCGCCACCAAGCGGGCCGCCGCCAAGAAGACGACCCCGGCGAAGAAGGCGGCCCCGGCCAAGAAGACCACCGCCGCCGCGAAGAAGACGGCCCCGGCCAAGAAGGCCACGGGCGCCGCGAAGAAGGCCGCCGCCGGGAAGAAGGCGGCCCCGGCCAAGCAGGCCGCGGCCAAGAAGGCCACGCCTGCGAAGGCCACCGCCAAGAAGACCGCACCGGCCAAGAAGGCCACCGCGAAGAAGGCGCCCGCCAAGAAGACAACGGCGCGCAAGACCACCGCCAAGAAGACCGCTGCCGGGAAGTAGCAGGGCAGCAAGGACTCACGCGCCGGGCCGGGCTCCCTCCGGGGAGCCCGGCCCGCGGTGTGTTCCGGTCCGGCAGCGGGCCCCGGCAGGGGGCGCCCCTCAGAAGGTCTGCAGCGTCACCAGAGTGATGCGCAGGTCCGCGCCCTCACCGTCCCCCTCGATACGCACCCGCTGCCCGGGACGCAGCAGCCGCAGGCCGCCCGCGTCGAAGGCCCGGGCGTCGAAGTCCACCGGGGTGCCGTCGTCGAGCAGCACACTGCCGCTGCGGGTCTCGGAGTCGTACGTGTACGCGGTCGCCTGCATAACAGCAGCGTATCCGGCGGTGACCGCCGCGCTCAGCCGGGCCGTGCGCGGGCCCACGCCGAGCGCCACCGCCGCCCGCAGATCGTCGCCCGTGTCCACGTCCTGGCGTACGGAATCGACTCCGTCGAGCGGTATTTCCCGGGCCCCCGCGGCCGAATGCCGGGCGCGCGAAGGGCCGCCGAAGAACGGCGCCAATTCCACCCCCGGCGCCGCGGAAAGAAGCGTCGTGCCGATTCCGGCGGCATCCGCCAGAAATGCGCGGGGAAATGCGGCGGCGTAATCGAGCACCTGCTGCAATTCCACCGGCCGCAGTGCGGGAAGATCCGCATTCAGCGCCGCGACGGCCGCCCCCGGCCGCAGCGCCCGCACCGTGCGCGCCCCGTGCGCCAAAGCGGCATTGAGACCGGCGGCCGGCGTGTCCGGGGCGATACGCGCCCCCAGCGCGGCCAGCGCGGCGCCCGCGGGACCGTCGTCCGTGACGACCACCACATCCCGTACGGCGGGGCACGCCAGCACAGCCGCCACGGTGTCCTCGGCGAAGGCGAGAGCGAGCCTCCGGCGCAACGCGTCGCCCGCCGCGGGGGCAAGCCTGCTCTTGGCCAGCAACAGGGGCTTCAGGGGGACGACCAGGGACCAGGGAGCGGTCCGGAGCGTGTTCAGTGGCGAGCCCTCCGTCCAGTGCGCGTCGGGCCCTATTGTGGCCTGTTCGTACGGCCGGCAGGGGATCCGGGCCCTGCCCCGGGGCGTACGGTGTTCTCGACAGACAGGGGACCTGGGGCGAGACTTGTGCGGCTGACCAGGCGCATAAGCACAAGCAGCCAGGTCCTAGAGGAAGGTGTCCGAGTGTCCCGCCGCAGAATCGGCTTCTGGTACCGCCTGGCAGCGGTCATCGCCAAACCCCCGCTGGTGGTTCTGTTCAAGCGGGACTGGCGCGGAATGGAGAACATTCCGGCCGAGGGCGGATTCATCACCGCGGTCAATCACAACTCGTACCTCGACCCGCTCTCCTACGGGCACTTTCAGTACAACACGGGACGTGTTCCCCGGCTGCTGGCCAAGGCGGCCCTCTTCAAAACCCCCTTTGTCGGGATGATGCTGCGCGGTACCGGCCAGATTCCCGTCTACCGCGAGACCACCAACGCACTCGACGCTTTCCGCGCGGCGGTCGACGCCATCGAGCGCGGCGAATGCGTCGCCTTCTACCCCGAAGGCACGCTCACCCGCGACCCCGACATGTGGCCGATGGCGGGAAAGACCGGAGCGGCGCGCGTGGCCCTCATGACGAAGGCCCCCGTTATCCCGGTCGCCCAGTGGGGAGCCAACTTGGCAATGCCGCCGTACGCCAAAGAGAACAAGCTTCAGCTGTTCCCGCGCAAGACCCTCTCGGTGCAGGCGGGTCCGCCGGTGGACCTCGACCGGTTCTACGACAGGGAACCGACGCCCGAAGTGCTGCGCGAGGCGACCGAGGCGATCATGAGCGCCATCACGGAGCAGCTCGCCGAGCTGCGCGGCGAGCCCGCGCCAGTCGAGCTGTACGACCACCGCAGGGCGCGCGCGCAGCAGCGCCACACAGCGGAGCAGCACCGCAAAGCCGAGGGAGAGAACGCAAAGTGACACGCCAGCCGGTCAAGGCGGCCGTATTCGGAACAGGCTCCTGGGGCACTGCCTTCGGCATGGTGCTGGCCGACGCGGGCTGCGAGGTGACCCTGTGGGGCCGCCGCGCCGAAGTCGCCGACGCCATCAACAACGGCCGTACGAACCCCGACTATTTCCCGGACGTCGAACTCCCCCCCTCGCTGCGCGCCACCACCGACCCGGCCGAGGCCGCCGCGGGCGCCGACTTCACGGTCCTCGCCATCCCCTCGCAGACGCTGCGCGGCAACCTCGCCGCGTGGGCGCCGCTGCTGCGCGCCGACACCGTCCTCGTCTCCCTCATGAAGGGAGTCGAACTCGGCACCGCCAAGCGCATGAGCGAGGTCATCGAGGAGGTCGCCAAGGCGCCCGCCGAGCGGGTCGCCGTGGTCACCGGACCCAACCTCGCCAAGGAGATCGCGGCCCGGATGCCCGCCGCCGCGGTCGTCGCCTGCGTCGACGAGTCGGTAGCCACCCGGCTCCAGTCCGTCTGCCACACCCCGTACTTCCGCCCGTACACCAACACCGACGTCGTCGGCTGCGAACTCGGCGGCGCCGTCAAGAACGTCATCGGCCTCGCCGTCGGCATCGCGGACGGCATGGGCCTCGGTGACAACGCCAAGGGCTCGCTCATCACCCGCGGCCTCGCCGAAACGACCCGCCTGGGACTGGCGATGGGCGCCGACCCGCTCACCTTCTCCGGTCTCGCCGGCCTCGGCGACCTGGTCGCCACCTGCTCGTCGCCGCTCTCGCGCAACCACACCTTCGGCACCAACCTCGGCCGCGGCATGACGCTCGAAGGGACCATCGCGGTCACCAAGCAGACCGCCGAGGGCGTCAAATCCTGTGAGTCGGTGGCCGATCTGGCCCGCCGGCACGGCGTCGACATGCCCATCACGGACACGGTTGTCGACATCGTTCACCACGGGAAGCCGCCGATCGTTGCGCTGAAGGAGCTGATGTCACGCAGCGCCAAGCCCGAGCGCCGCTGACGCAGTCCCTACTACCAGGTACCCTCAACGCGATATGAGCAGCGAGAACCTCCCCCAGAGCCCCGCACAGGAGCCCCGCAAGCCGCGGGTGGCCGTCGTTTTCGGCGGTCGCAGCTCCGAGCACGCCATCTCGGTCGTCACGGCCGGCGCCGTACTGCGGTCCATCGACCGCGAGAAGTACGACGTACTGCCGATCGGCATCACGACGGACGGCCGCTGGGCGCTGACCGCCGACGAGCCCGACCGGATGGC
This sequence comes from Streptomyces sp. ISL-96, assembly GCF_018614035.1. Classification (GTDB taxonomy): domain Bacteria; phylum Actinomycetota; class Actinomycetes; order Streptomycetales; family Streptomycetaceae; genus Streptomyces. The sequence goes on along the minus strand of NZ_JAGGPA010000005.1, from coordinate 18,637 downwards.
CATCGCCGACCGGACCCTGCCGAGCGTCGAGAACCTCGCCGAATCGACCGAGGGCGGCGTGGTGCTCTCGGTCGACCCGAGCGTCCGCGAAGTGCTCTACACCGAGCCTGGCTCGGTGCCCAAGGCGCTGGGCGAGGTCGACGTGGTCTTTCCCGTGCTGCACGGCCCGTACGGCGAGGACGGCACCCTCCAGGGCCTCCTGGAGCTCTCCGGCGTCCCGTACGTCGGCTCCGGTGTGCTCGCCTCGGCCGTCGGCCAGGACAAGGAGTACATGAAGCGGGTGTTCATCTCCTTCGGGCTGCCGGTCGGCCCGTACGAGGTCATCCGCCCCCGGGAGTGGGAAAACGATCCTTCCGCCGCCCGCGAGAAGATCGTCGACTTCGCCGGCGAGCACGGCTGGCCGCTGTTCATCAAGCCGGCCCGCGGCGGCTCCTCGATGGGCATCACCAAGGTCAGTGACCTCTCCGGCCTCGACGCGGCGATCGAGGAGGCGCAGCGCCACGATCCCAAGATCCTCGTCGAGTCGCTGCTGCGCGGCCGCGAGATCGAGTGCGGTGTGCTGGAGTTCGAGGACGGGCCGCGCGCGAGCGTGCCCGCCGAGATCCCGCCCGTCACGTCCCACGACTTCTACGACTTCGAGGCGAAGTACATCGACTCGGCGGCGGGCCTGGTGCCCGCCCCGCTCACCGAGGAGCAGACCGCCGAGGTGCGGCGGCTCGCGGTCGAGGCGTTCGACGCCGCGTCCTGCGAGGGCCTGGTGCGGGCGGACTTCTTCCTGCTCGACAGCGGCGAGTTCGTGATCAACGAGATCAACACGATGCCCGGCTTCACGCCGATCTCCATGTACCCGCGGATGTGGCAGGAGACCGGGGTGTCCTACCCGGAGCTCGTCGACCTGCTCATCCAGGCCGCGCTGCGCCGCCCGACGGGCCTGCGCTAGAGGCTGCCGGGCACTGCCTTCTTCACCGGCCCCGCGAAGGCCGCCAACGGCGTGACGTCGTGGGCGTACTTCGCGGGGAGTGTGACTTCGACGTACGCCTCGCGGTAGGTCGTGGTGAAGCGCGGGCTGCCGTCCTCCTGCCGCTCCAGCATCCAGTTGACGCCGTCCGCCTCCACCGCCTGCGCCGCCGGATCGCTCATCTTCTCCGGCCGGGGGACACCACAGCGCAGTACGATCGCCGGATCTCCCCATACGGCGGTGAGGTCCGACTCCGGGTCGGCGGTGCGCCGCTGCTGCCCCTCGACGGACTCCGGCAGCTCACGGTGCAGCGCCCGGCACACCTCGGCCTCTTCCGAGGACGGGGTGGGAACCGGGATCGCCACGGCGTCGTGTGTGAGGGACGCGAGGGAACAGCCGGCGGCGGCAGCGAGCAGCAGGGCGGCGCACGCCATCGACGAATGCGACAAAAGCCGGCGGGAAGTGGAAGTCACCGGCCAAGAGTAGACGGGGGCTAGATGTGCACGACCGGGCAGGTCAGAGTGCGGGTGATGCCGTCCACTTGCTGGACCTTGGCGACCACCAGCCGGCCGAGATCATCGACCGTGTCGGCCTGCGCGCGCACGATCACGTCATAGGGTCCGGTCACGTCCTCGGCCTGGATCACTCCCGGAATCTTGCCGATGGTCTCGGCGACGGACGACGCCTTGCCCACCTCGGTCTGGATGAGGATGTACGCCTGTACCACGGAACCTCCAGGGCGGCCACGAGGATCATGTGGGGAGATAAAGAGACGCCACCGTATCGCGTCGTCGTGGCCGGCGGGGAGACTTGCGCGGCCGTCGGCTTACGGAGCGTGGCGTACGGAGACCAGAAGTTGACGTATGTGTTGACGGTACCTACAGCAGTGATGGCTCGCGACCGCAAGCGCACTGGGGCAGAAGGGGCACATCCATGAAGGGCACTGTGGGCGAACTGGGGGAGTTCGGGCTCATCAGAGAGCTCACCTCCCGGCTCACCACCACCCCGGCGGTACGGCTGGGGCCCGGCGACGACGCCGCCGTCGTGGCCGCACCCGACCGGCGGGTCGTGGCGAGTACGGACATCCTGCTCGAAGGGCGTCACTTCCGGCGCGACTGGTCGACGGCGTACGACGTGGGCCGCAAGGCCGCCGCCCAGAATCTGGCCGATATCGCCGCCATGGGAGCGGTGCCGACCGCTCTGCTCCTCGGCCTCGTCGTCCCCGCCGAACTCCCGGTCAGCTGGCCGACCGAGCTGATGGACGGCATCCGGGACGAGTGCCAGGTCGCGGGGGCGGCCGTCGTCGGCGGTGACGTCGTACGCGGCGAGACCATCACCGTGGCGATCACCGCGCTCGGCGACCTGCGCAACCACGAACCGGTGACGCGGTCCGGCGCCAGGCCCGGCGATGTCGTCGCCGTCACCGGCTGGCTGGGCTGGTCCGCGGCGGGCCTCGCCGTTCTCTCGCGCGGCTTCCGCTCGCCGCGCGCCTTCGTCGAGGCACACCGGCGCCCGGAGCCGCCGTACCACGCGGGTCCCGCGGCCGCCGGGCTCGGCGCCACCGCCATGACCGACGTCAGTGACGGGCTCGTCGCCGACCTCGGGCACATCGCGGAGGCCAGCAAGGTCCGTATCGACCTGCGGTCCGGGCTCATCGACATTCCGACGCAGATGTCGGACATCGGGCAGGCGGTCGGCGTGGACCCGCTGCAATGGGTGCTGACCGGGGGAGAGGACCACGCGATCGTGGCGACGTTCCCGCCGGACACGAAGCTGCCCGCCCGCTGGAAGATCATCGGCGAGGTCCTCAACCCGTCGGCGCTGCCGCAGGTGACGGTCGACGGGGCGCCGTGGACGAAGAAGGGCGGCTGGGACCACTTCGAGGACATCGAGACGGCCCCCTAGTCCCACGGCCGTGGCCCGGGCGTACCGGAGGCGTACTAGATTCGCCCGTATGCGAATACTTCCTTGCGTCCTCACCGTCGCCGGATCCGACTCCGGCGGCGGTGCGGGTATCCAGGCCGACCTCAAGACGATGCTGGCGCTCGGCGTGCACGGCATGAGCGTGCTCACCGCCGTGACGGCGCAGAACTCGCTGGGGGTGCAAGGCGCCTGGGACCTGCCCGTGGAGGCCGTACGGGCGCAGTACCGCAGCGTCGTCGACGACATCGGCGTACAGGCCGTGAAGACCGGGATGCTGTCCTCCGCCGACCTCGTCGAGACGGTGGCCGAGCTGCTGGCCGGCACCGACGCCCCGGTGGTCGTCGACCCGGTGGGGGTGTCGAAGCACGGGGACCCGCTGCTCGCCACGTCCGCCCTCGAATCCGTACGGACGAAGCTGCTGCCCACGGCGACCGTCGCGACCCCGAACCTCGACGAGGTGGCCCAGCTCACCGGCGTACGCGTGGAGTCCGAGGCCGATCTGCGGCGGGCCGCCGACGCACTCCTGGAATTCGGACCGCGCTGGGTGCTCGTCAAGGGCGGACACCTGCCGGGCGACGCGATCGACCTCCTCACGGACGGCACCGAGGAGCACTGGCTGCGTGCCCCCCGCCACGACAACCGGCACACGCACGGCACGGGCTGCACGCTGGCGTCCGCGATCGCCTCGGGCCTGGCGAAGGGCCTCGACGTACCGCAGGCCGTGTCCGCCGCCAAGGAGTACGTGACCGAGGCGATCGCGGCAGGATTCGCGCTGGGCGCGGGGATAGGCCCGGTGGACCACGGCTGGCGGCTCAGGAACAGCCAGGAGTAGTCAGGCGTAATCCTTCAGCCTGATGTTGGTCGCGGCCCGCTCCGTGAGCTTCTTGAAGAACCCGGCGAGAAGACGCGAACTCAGAACGCGGTACGCCCGGTCGCGCTGCCGGATCTTCTTCTCGGTGGGCGGCGCGAGGAACGGGCCCGCGTTGCCCGCGATCTTCTGGCAGCCCTTCGCGAAGTCGCGTACCTCCGCCTCGTACGCCGCGAAGGCGATGCGGTGGTCCCCGTGTGCGCGGGCGAGTTCGCCGGCGAGCACGTAGGCGCAGACGACCGCCGCACCGGTCCCCATGCCGCCCATGGTGGCGCCGTAACCCGCGTCGCCGATCAGGACCACCCGGCCCTTGGACAGCCGGTCGATGTGGATCTGCGCGATCGCGTCGAAGTACAGGCTGTCGGCGTCGTCGAGGGCGTCCAGCGCCTTGGGGGTCTCCCACCCCATGTCCGCGAACTTCGCGGCGAGGATCTTCTTCTGCCGGCCGAGGTCGTTGCGGTCGTACGCGAGCTGCTCGGAGGCGAAGACGAAGCTGGCGCCGGCCCGGTCGGGGTCGCCGTCGTAGTTTGCGATGGAGAGCATGCGGCCCGGGTCGCTGTAGACGCGGGCGGTGCGGTCCAGTCCGAGGTGGTTGGGCATGTCGAAGCCGGCGACGTAGTAGCCGAGGTAGCGCAGATACCGCGACTCGTCGCCGAAGGCGAGGCGGCGGGTGTTCGAGTGCAGTCCGTCGGCGCCGACGACGAGGTCGAAGCGGCGGGGGGCGCCGTGGTCGAAGGTGACGTCGACGCCGTCGACGTCCTCTGCCATGGTGGCGACCGAGGCCCCGAAGACGTACTCGACGGTGTCCAAGGTGCGCTCGTACAGGATGGCGGAGAGATCGCCGCGGAAGATCTCCACGTCGCCGCTCATCATGGCGGAGGGCAGGTCGACGCGCGGGCTTCCGTCGATGTCGACGACGGTCTGCGTGCCCATGTGGGTCTGACGGCGGTGGACGTCGTCCCAGATGCCGAGCTCCTGGAGGACCTTGCGGTGGACGTGACCGCGGAAGTCGACGGCGAAACCGCCGGTGCGCAGGGCCGGTGCCTTCTCCACGACGGTGACGTGAGCGCCGTACCGGGAGAGCTGGAGGGCGAGGGCGGGGCCGGCGATGCTGGCGCCGGAGATCAGGACGTTGAGGTTGCGCAGCTGGGTGGTCATGGGGCGAGCCTGACCCCCACCGCTGACCGCCCCCTTACCGTCGGCTGACCGCGACCGGCGGCTCCGCCACGCGGGGCCAAGCCCCGGCCCCGGCCCCCCGGACGCCCTCCGGCCGTGTTCTCAATCGCCGGACGGGCTGGGTTTTCCCGGCGGCGGCATGATCCTGCGTCCCGCCCCTTCCGGCTGCCACCTTTGTGGCTCCGCCACGGGAGCGGGGGCAAGCCCCGGACCTCTGACGCCCTTCGGGCGTGTCCTCAATCGCCGGACGGGCTGGATTTCCTGGCGGCGGCATGATTCCCCGCCCCTCCGGAACTACCGCACGCGGCAGCCTTTCCCGGGCATGGCAACATCCCGGGCGCGGCAATCTTCGGTGTGCGGAGCCCGCTGGGGGCGGTGGCCTTTGACCGCGCGGCGCCCCTCCCGAGGCGGCGGCTTTTCCCGTGCGCGGCAAACTTCCCAAGCGCAGCACCACTCGGTGTGCGGCAGCCCCCTGGGTCCGGTCTTCGGGGCCTTGCTGGGGAGGTGGCTTTGTGGTGTGCGGCGGCCCTCCGGAGCATGCAGTTGTTTCTGTGCGTGGCAACCTTCCCGAGTGCGGCACCCACTTCGGGTGTGGCAGCACCTTGGGTCCGGTGTGCGGGGGCCTTCCCCGGGTGGCGGCTTTCGGTGTGCGGCGGCCCTCCCGGGGCCGTGGCTCTTTTCGTGCGCGCCCTCCCGAGGGCGCAGCCTTCCGGAGTGCGGCGCCTCCTTTCAGCCCGTCCGGCGTTTGAGGACCGGGGTCCGGGGCGGAGCCCCTGTTACGGGAAGGGGCGGGTGGGGGAAAGAACCCTCAGCCGGCCCCGGAGCTCGCGCCCGTGCGCGTACGCCTTCTCGTACGTCCCGGGCGGCAGGCCCGCGCGAGCCCGGTCACGGACACGCGCCACATCGGGGTCCAGAGCGAGCGCCGCCCCGCGCAGCCCCTCCGCCGCGCCGAGCAGCCCGGCGGCCTCTTCGGCGGCGGCCAGGGACGCCATCGCCTCGGCCACCTCAGCCAGGTCGAGCCGCGACCCCGGCTGCTCCAGCGCCAGTTCCCGCGCCTGCCCGAACCAGTCCGCGGCCTCGTCGACACGGCCCTCGGCCCCGGCGGCCCGGCCGAGGCCGACAAAGATCCGCAGGGTCTCGCCCACGCTGAACCACGTCGCGGCGACAAGCTCCAGCGCCGCCCCGTAATGCTCCCGCGCCCCCGCAGTGTCACCGGCCAGCCGAGCCGCATCGCCCAGCCCCCGCACGGCTCCCGCGGCCTTGTCCGGGACGCCGACGCTGCGGGCCAGTTCCGCCGCGCGCGTGTACAGCCCGACCGCATCGTCCGGCCTGCCCGTGTGCAGCAGGACCGCCGCCCGGCGCACCAGCAGATCGGCCGTCTCCTCGGGCGCTTCCAGCACTTGCACGAGCGCGAGCGCCTCGTCGAGCAGCACCAGCGCCCGCCCGGCGTCGCCGCGCCAGTGCGCGAACATCGCCAGCGGATCAAGGGAGTTGGCCATGCCCCAGCGGTCCCCGGCCGCCCGGAAGCCCTCCAGCGCCGCACCGAAGGCGGCTTCGGACGCCGCGGGCCGCCCGGCGAGCATCTCCTGAAAGCCGTGCCCCATGTCGAGCACGGCCCCGGCCCACAGACCGTCGCCCAGCCGCCCGCGCGCCCACTCGATGTCGCTGCTGCGCGGACCGCTCACCAGGGACCACAGCACGAGCGTGAACGGCAGCCGCAGCCGCTGAGCCAGACTGGTCATCAGCGCGTCGGCGCGCTCGATCAGCCCGTCGTCCGCCGGATCACCGCGCCCAGCGACGGCGTTGAACACGCACAGGACGTACTCCTCGACGAGCCCCTCGGGCGGCTCGGTCCCCACCGCCGCCAGCAGTTCGGCGGCGACCGGCACCAGCTCCCCCTGTCGGCCACGCAGGCGCACGTACCAGGAGATCGCGGCCAGCAGCCGCAAGCGCAGCCGCAGCCGCAGCGCGCCGGCCCTCCGGCCGTGGAGCAGGAGCGGGCGCAGCGCCGCGAGCAAGTTCGCGTGGTCGGCGTCCAGCCGCGCCAGCCACTCCAGTTGCGCGCCGCCGCGCAGGAACGGCTCGGCGGTCTCGGCCAGCTCCAGGAAGTACGCCGCGTGCGCCGCCCGAAGCACGCTTTCCTGCGCGGGTTCCCCCGCGAGACGCTCCGCGCAGAACACCCGGATGGTCTCCAGCATCCGGTACCGCCCGCCCGCCACCTCCACGAACGACTTCTCGGCGAGCGAGGCCAGCGCGTCCTCGGCCCCCGGAACATCACAGACCCGCTCGACGGCGTCGAGCGTCGCGCCCCCGGCGAACACGGTCAGCCGCTGCGCCAGCAGCCGTTCCTCCTCGTCGAGCAGCTCCCAGCTCCACTCCACGACCGCGCGCAGTGTCCGGTGCCGCGGCGCCTTGGTGCGGTCGCCGCCGCGCGACAGCAGCCGGAAGCGGTCGTCGAGGCGCGCCGCGATCTCGTCGAGCGTGAGGGTCCGCAGCCGGGCCGCCGCCAGCTCGATCGCGAGCGGCAGCCCGTCCAGCGCGGCGCAGATGCGCTCCACGCGCGTGTGGGCGTCGTTTTCGTGTTCCGGCCCGGAGCCGGGGCGTACGGCGGGCGGCAAGACCGCGTTGACCGCTGCCGCCCGGTCGGCGAACAGCGCGACGGCCGCCGGCAGCGCGAGCGGCGGCAGCGGGCACACCACCTCACCGGTGATCCCCAGGGCCTCTCGCCCCGTCGCCAGAACGCGCACACGGGGGCACGCACCGAGGAGCAGACCGGCGAGCCGCGCCGCGCCCTCGACCACATGCTCACAGTTGTCCAGCAGAAGCAGCAGCTCCCGCTCTTCGAGCGCGGTCAGCAGCCGCTGTGTGGCATCACCCGCGGCCGTTTCCTGGAAGCCGCTTTCGCGCACCCCGAGAGCGGTCAGTACGGCGTACGGGAGCTGCGCTTCATCGGAGACCGGCGCCAGTTCGACGTAACAGACCGTTCCCGCCCACCGCCCGGCCGCCTCCACCGCCAGCCGGGTCTTGCCCGCCCCGCCGGGCCCGGTCAGCGTCACCAGCCGCCCGGCGCCGAGCAGCCGGCCGATCCGCTCCAGCTCCTCGTCGCGCCCCACAAAGCTGGTCAGCTGCGACGGCACCCCGCGCGGGGCGGCGGTCCGCTCGGCGGACTGCCCCCGCAGCAGCTCCAGATGGAGTGCGGCCAGCTCGGCGGAGGGATCGGCGCCGAGCTCGCCGGCCAGCTTGCGCCGGGCCTGCTCGTACACGGTCAGCGCCTCGGCGGGGCGCCCGCCCGCGTGCAGTGCCCGCATCAGCTGCCCGTACAGCCGCTCCCTCAAGGGATGTACGGCGATGAGCTCCCGCAGCTCCGGCACGAGCTCGGGGCCGGAGCCGAGCGCGAGATCCGCGTCGACGCGGTCCTGGAGCGCGGCCAGCCGCAGCTCGTCCAGCCGGGCCGCCCGAGCCTCGGCGAACGGCACCCCGGCCAGCCCCGCGAGCGCCGGCCCGCGCCACAGCCCGAGCGCCTCCCGCAGCAGCTCGCCCGCCCGCGCGTGAGCTCCCTCGGCCAGCGCCCGGCGTCCCGCGCGGGACAGCCGCTCGAAGCGGTGAGCGTCCACGTCGTCCGGGTCCGCGACGAGCCGGTAGCCGGCCGACAGCGACTCGATGGTTACGCCGAGACGCTTGCGGAGCCGGGACACCTGGGACTGGAGCGCGTTGGCGGCCCCGGCCGGCGGCTCGTCGCCGTACAGCCCGTCGGTCAGCCGGTCCGTGCTCACGGCCCGGCCGGCCTCCAGCACCAGCAGCGTGAGGAGCGCGCGGGGGCGGGGGCCGCCCGGATCGAGAGCGTCACCGTCGGCGGAACGGATGTCGAGAGGACCCAGGATGGCGAAGCGCACGCGCCGATTCTGGCAGGTCACAGGCGTTCTGACAGGCTCAGGACATAAATCCGGGCATAAAAAGAACCGGCCCACCGCGAGGGTGGACCGGTTCTTAAGCAACCAGCTAGGTGGCCGCGCTTGGCATACGTCAGCGCGAGACCTTGCCGGCCTTGATGCACGAGGTGCAGACGTTGAGCCGCTTCGGCGTCCGACCGACCACTGCACGCACGCGCTGGATGTTGGGATTCCAGCGACGAGACGTACGGCGGTGCGAGTGCGAAATGTTGTTGCCGAAGCCCGGCCCCTTGCCGCAGACGTCGCAGTTGGCAGCCACGGGTCACTCCAAAGACTTCAGATGCACTTACAGTGGATCCCGGCATGCCGGGATCGAAGAATCGAGTGGCGTAGCCGGGGGAATGTCCCGATTTTCATCGGGCAACCGGAGCAGCATACATCGGCTGCTCCCGTAGAACGAAACTACCATGGCTCCCGGCGGCCCTCGCCCAGTCCCCCCGCGTCCGCCCCCGCCTCCGGTGCGGCGCATCGCGCGACTACCCTGCGGTTCAACCCGCTCTCAAGGAGGACGCCAGGTGCCGCAGACCCTCGACGCCGTCGCGGTACGCACCTGGTGCTCGCTGGCACTGGAGGCCCTCGGCAGAGCCCGCGAGGAAATCGACGCGATCAACGTCTATCCGGTCGCGGACGGGGACACCGGCACCAACCTCTACCTGACCGTGGAATCGGCCGTTCAGGCCGTGGAGGCGGTCTTCACCGCTCACGAGACCGTCACCGGCGCCGCCGCCTCGGCACCCGCCCTTGCGGACGCTGTACGCGCGATGGCGCACGGCGCCCTCATCGGCGCCCGGGGCAACTCGGGAACCATCCTGGCGCAGCTCCTGCGCGGCATGGCGCAGGTGTTTTCCGACCGGGCCGCCGATGCCGAGGGCCTGCGGCGGGCGCTGCGCAGGGCGAGCGAATCGGCCTACCAGGCGGTCGCGCACCCCGTCGAGGGCACGGTCCTGACCGTCGCCACGGCGGCGGCGGACGCCGCCGAGAGCGCGGGCGGCGACGACACCACCGGCGTGGCGCGCGCGGCGTACGAAGGGGCGCGCGTCGCACTCGACGAGACCCCCCGGCAGCTGGCGGTGCTCGGCCGCGCGGGCGTTGTCGACGCGGGCGGGCGGGGCCTGGTGGCCGTGCTCGGCGCGCTGGTCGAAGCCGTCTCGGGGGAGGCCGTCGCCGTACGCAAGAGGGAAGCGCCGGCGGCGCCGCTCTCCATGGCCGACGACTGCCCGGCGGACGCGGTGCAGGAGGGCGGTCCCGCCTTCGAGGTGATCTACCTGCTGGAGGCGGACGACGCGGCGGTGAGCCGGCTGCGTACCCGGCTCGACGGGCTCGGGGACTCGCTTGTCGTCGTCGGGGGCGACGGCCTGTGGAACGTCCATGTGCACGTGGACGACGCGGGCGCGGCGGTGGAGGCGGGCGTCGAGGCCGGCCGGCCGTACCGGATCCGCATCACGCACTTCGCCGCGGACCGGGTCGCGCCGCCCCGGGAACGGGCCCAGCGGGCGGTGGTCGCCGTCGTACCCGGCGAGGGCCTGGCGGGGCTCTGCGCCGAGGCGGGCGCGACCACTGTGCTCGCGCGCCCGGGGGAGCCGCCCGCGAGCGGGGAGCTGGCGGAGGCGATCCGGCGCGCCCACGCGCGCGAGGTCGTCCTGCTGCCGAACGACGCCGACCTGCGGCACACGGCGGCCGCGGCGGCGGAACAGGTCCGCGCCGACGGGGTACGGGTCGCGCTGATCCCCACCCGCGCGGCGGTCCAGGGCATCGCGGCCCTCGCCGTGCACGAACCGGACCGCCGCTTCGACGAGGACGTCGTGGCGATGACGTCGGCGGCGGGCGCCACGCGGTACGGCGAACTGACCGTGGCGGAGCGCCAGTCCTGGACGATGGCCGGCATCTGCCAGGCCGGTGACGTGCTCGGCCTGATCGACGGCGACGTGGTAGTGATCGGGTCCGACCTGACGGCGGCGGCGCGTACGGTCCTGGACCGGATGCTGGCGGCGGGCGGCGAGATGGTCACGCTGGTGCTGGGGGAGGACGCCCCGGCGGGCCTGGCGGAGTACCTGGAGGCGCACGTCCGGGAGTCCCACCTGGCGGTGGACACGATCACGTACGACGGCGGCCGCCAGTCGTCCCCACTGCTGATCGGCGTGGAGTAGCCATGTACGGCTCCGCCGGAGAAAACCGGCCCTCCCGCGAGGGGACGTGGCCCGTTGTCAGTGGTGTGGTGTGCAATGGATCCTGTGCCCGCGCTCGACGAACCACTCAAGAAGACGCTCGGCGGCACCACCGCGAAGGTGATGGCCGAGCACCTCGACCTGCACACGGTCGGTGACCTGCTGCACCACTACCCCCGGCGGTACGCCGAACGCGGTGAGCTGACCCAGCTCGCCGACCTCCCGCTCGACGAGCACGCCACCGTCGTGGCGCAGGTCGCCGACGCCCGCGTCCTGCGGTTCGCCAACGGCAAGGGCCAGCGCCTGGAAGTGACCCTCACCGACGGCAGCGGACGGCTCCAGCTCGTCTTCTTCGGCAAGTCGATCTACCACCACCAGAAGGAACTGCTGCCAGGCCGCCGCGGCATGTTCTCCGGCAAGGTCGGCGTGTTCCGCAACATCCGCCAGCTCTCCCACCCTGCGTACGAAATGCTCGGCAAGGACAGCGGCGCCGACGCCGTGGAGGCCTGGGCGAACCAGCTCATCCCGCTCTACCCGGCCTGCGCCCAGATGGAGAGCTGGAAGATCGCCAAGACGGTCGACGTCGTCCTGGCCTCGATGGAGGCCACCGGCTGGCAGGAGATCGCCGACCCCCTGCCGCCCGCCCTGCGCGAGGGCCGAGGCCTCACCGACCTGCCCGACGCGTTCCGCAAGGTCCACCGCCCCCGTACGAAGGCGGACATCGCCGAGGCACGGGACCGCCTCAAGTGGGACGAGGCGTTCGTACTCCAAGTCGCGCTCGCCCGGCGCCGGTTCGCAGACACCCAGCTCCCGGCCGTCGCCCGCCGCCCCGCCCCCGGCGGCCTGCTCGACGCCTTCGACGCCAAGCTGCCCTTCACCCTCACCGACGGCCAGCAGAAGGTCTCCAAGGAGATCTTCGATGACCTCTCCACCGAGCACCCCATGCACCGCCTCCTCCAGGGGGAGGTCGGCAGTGGGAAGACCATGGTCGCCCTGCGCGCCATGCTCGCCGTCGTCGACGCGGGCGGCCAGGCCGCGATGCTCGCGCCCACCGAGGTGCTCGCCCAGCAGCACCACCGGTCGATCACCGAGATGATGGGCGAACTGGCCGAGGGCGGCATGCTCGGCGGCGCCGAGCAGGGCACCAAGGTCGTGCTGCTCACCGGTTCCATGGGCATGCCCGCCCGCCGCCGCGCCCTCCTCGACCTGGCCACGGGCGAGGCGGGCATCGTCATCGGCACCCACGCGCTCATCGAGGACAAGGTGCAGTTCCACGACCTCGGCCTCGTCGTCGTCGACGAACAGCACCGCTTCGGCGTCGAGCAGCGCGACGCCCTGCGCTCCAAGGGCAAGCAGCCCCCGCACCTGCTGGTCATGACGGCGACGCCCATCCCGCGCACGGTCGCGATGACCGTCTTCGGCGACCTGGAGACCTCGGTCCTCGACCAGCTCCCGGCCGGCCGCTCGCCCATCGCCACCCACGTCGTCCCGGCCAAGGACAAGCCGCACTTCCTCGCCCGCGCGTGGGAGCGCGTGCGCGAGGAAGTGGAGAACGGGCATCAGGCGTACGTCGTCTGCCCCCGCATCGGCGACGACGAGGACGACCCGAAGGCAGCCAAGGGCAAGAAGAAGCAGGCCGAGGACGATCCCGAGAAGCGGCCGCCGCTCGCCGTCCTGGAGATCGCCGAGCAGATCTCCGCCGGTCCCCTCAAGGGCCTGCGCGTCGAAGTCCTGCACGGGCGGATGCAGCCCGACGACAAGGACGACGTGATGCGCCGCTTCTCCGCGGGCGACGTCGACGTCCTCGTCGCCACCACCGTCATCGAGGTCGGCGTGAACGTCCCCAACGCCACCGCGATGGTGATCATGGACGCCGACCGGTTCGGAGTGTCGCAGCTGCACCAGCTGCGCGGCCGGGTGGGCCGTGGCTCGGCCCCCGGGCTGTGTCTGCTGGTCAGCGAGATGCACGAGGCGAGCCCGGCCCGCGCCCGGCTGGCCGCCGTGGCCGCCACCCTCGACGGTTTCGAGCTCTCCCGCATCGACCTCGAACAGCGCCGGGAGGGCGACGTACTCGGCCAGGCCCAGTCCGGCGTCCGGTCGTCGCTGCGGATGCTCGCCGTCATCGACGACGAGGAGGTCATCGTGGCGGCCCGCGAGGAGGCCGTCGCCGTCGTCACCGCCGATCCCGAACTCGAACGGCTCCCGGAGCTGCGCACCGCCCTCGACGCCCTGCTGGACAAGGAGAGGGAGCAGTACCTCGACAAGGGCTGACAATGGGTGCAGCAGGAGCCGCTCCACTCACCCTCACGACCCTAGGAACCGACACCATGACCCGCGTGATCGCCGGCACGGCCGGCGGACGCCGCCTGGCCGTCCCGCCGGGCAACGGCACCCGCCCCACCTCCGACCGTGCGCGCGAAGGCATGTTCTCCACCTGGGAGTCACTGCTCGGCACGCTCGAAGGCATCAGGATCGCCGACCTGTACGCCGGCTCGGGCGCCGTGGGCCTGGAGGCCCTGTCGCGCGGCGCCGTGCACGCCCTGCTGGTCGAGGCCGACAGCCGGGCCGCCCGCACCGTCCGGGACAACGTCCGCACCCTGGGCCTGCCCGGCGCCGAAGTCCGGGCGGGCAAAGCGGAGCAGATCATCACAGGTCCGGCGCCCGAGGCTCCGTACGACGTGGTGTTCCTCGACCCTCCGTACGCCGTCACCGATGACGATCTTCGCGAGATCCTCCTCACACTCCGCACCCAGGGCTGGCTTGCGGACGATGCCGTCGCCACCGTGGAGCGCAGCACAAGAGGTGGAGAATTCAACTGGCCCAAGGGATTTGAGCCATTGCGGGCCCGTCGCTACGGCGAGGGAACGCTTTGGTACGGTCGCGCCGCCTCTACGTGCGAAGACGCACGATGACCGGACCGGAGAGCGAGGGACTACAGATGCGCCGCGCAGTCTGTCCCGGGTCATTCGACCCGATCACCAATGGACATCTCGACATCATTGCCCGCGCCTCCAAGCTGTACGACGTCGTACACGTCGCGGTGATGATCAACCAGTCGAAGCAGGGGCTGTTCACGGTCGAGGAGCGGATCGACCTGATCCGCGAGATCACCGCCGAGTTCGGCAACGTCGAGGTCGAGTCCTTCCACGGCCTGCTCGTCGACTTCTGCAAGCAGCGCGACATCCCGGCCATCGTGAAGGGCCTGCGCGCGGTCAGCGACTTCGACTACGAGCTCCAGATGGCCCAGATGAACAACGGCCTCTCGGGGGTCGAGACCCTGTTCGTCCCGACCAACCCCACCTACAGCTTCCTCTCCTCCAGCCTGGTCAAGGAGGTCGCGGCCTGGGGCGGCGACGTCTCCCACCTGGTCCCCCCGAGGGTCCTCGGCGCGCTCACCGAGCGTCTCACCGAGAAGCGACGACAGAAGTGACGACAGAAGTGACAATCTGACGGAACGTCACCAGGTGTCGGACTCGGGCCGACTGCCCGTACAGTCGTCCCGTCCGTCTCCAGCCGGAAGAACAGGTGGCGAGCACACGGTGGACGTGCAGAAGAAGCTCGACGAGATCGTCGCTGCGGTGGGCAGTGCCCGGTCCATGCCCATGTCGGCCTCGTGCGTGGTCAACCGCGCCGATCTGCTCTCGATGCTCGAAGAGGTACGCCAGGCCCTGCCCGGCTCGCTCGCGCAGGCGCAGGAGCTGATCGGCGGCCACGAGCAGATGGTCGAGCAGGCCCGCCAGGAGGCGGAGCGGATCATCGAGTCCGCGCACGCCCAGCGCGGGTCGCTCATCTCCGACACCGAGGTCGCCCGCCGCTCCCAGGAGGAGGCCGACCGCATCCTCAGCGAGGCCCGCCGGGACGCCGAGGAGATCCGCGCCGAGGCCGACGAGTACGTTGACTCCAAGCTCGCGAACTTCGAAGTCGTCCTCACCAAGACCCTCGGCTCCGTCGACCGCGGCCGCGAGAAGCTGCTGGGCCGGGGCCCCGGCCTCGACGATCAGGGTTACGCGGACCCCGACTTCGCAGAAGCCCCGGAGCGCAGCCACGACCCGGAGACGCTGCGCCAGCGCGCGGACGAGTACGTCGACACCAAGCTCGGCGCCTTCGAGGCCGTGCTCTCCAAGACCCTCGAAGCGGTCGGCCGCGGCCGGCAGAAGCTGCACGGACGGGTCGCGTCGGACGAGCTCGGCGCGCACATGGTGGCCCAGGACGAGGCCGGAGCGCAGCGCAGCAGCGACGCGGACTTCCTCGCCGACCTGGCCGAGCCGCAGGCCGCCGTCCCGGTGCCCGGACAGCCCGGACAGCCGCACATCCCCGCCCAGCAGCCGTACGACCCGTACGCGTACCAGCAGCCGCACCACCAGCCGCAGCAGGAGCAGGACCCCTACGCGTACCAGCAGCCGCAGGACCCGTACGCCGCCCAGCAGCCGGATCCGTACGCCTACCAGCAGCAGGATCCCTACGCGTACCAGCAGCAGGGCTACGACCAGGGACAGGGCTACGGCCAGCAGCCGCAGCAGCACGTCCCTCAGCAGCAGGCCGCTCTCGACGAGACCAGCCTGTTCGACACGAGCATGATCGACCTCGATCAGCTGCGGGAGTACGAACAGGGGCGCTAGGCCGCCGATTGGGCCCTGAGCGAAGCGTCAAGTATCCTGGCACTTCGGTCGCGCGTATGCCCGCGATCACGGCTGCCCGCTTCGCGTTCCGCGACGGCGACACGGCGGCCCACCACAGCGAACCGAAAGCAGGAAGACCCCTGAACGCCCACCTCGACCACCGCAACCCCCTCGTGTTCGACACACACGAGCTGGGCCGGCGTCCCGGTGCGCTCCAGCGGCTGACCCGCTCGGTAGCGGCCCCCAAGGACTTCGGTATCGAAGGGGTCGTCGGTGTGCCGGAGGGCGCGCCGGTGAATCTCAGGCTCCGCCTCGAATCCGTCATGGAAGGGGTGCTTGTCACAGGCACCGCCCGTGCGACGGCCAAGGGGGAGTGCGTAAGGTGTCTGGAGCCGCTGGAGCTGGACGTTGCAGCGGACTTCCAGGAGATGTTCTCGTACCCTGCCGCCGATGACCGGGGCCGCCACAAGGCGGAACCGGCCGACGACGACGAGGACGACGAGGACAGGCTCTATCTTGAGGACGGCTTGTTCGACCTCGAGTCCGTGCTGCGTGATGCGGTAGTGCTCGCACTGCCTATGCAGCCGGTGTGCCGGGAGGACTGTCCCGGCCTGTGCCCGCAGTGCGGGGTCAGGCTGGACGAGAATCCTGGGCACGATCATGACGCCGTCGACATTCGATGGGCGGCACTGCAGGGACTCGCCGGGACCAACCAGGACGGCGAGAAGGACAACATTGGCGACGCCGCCGAGTCGGGCGTCGACGAGAAGCAGGAGAAGTAGCCGTGGCTGTTCCGAAGCGGAAGATGTCGCGCAGCAACACGCGCCACCGCCGGTCGCAGTGGAAGGCTGCGGTCCCCACCCTGGTTTCGTGTGAGCGTTGCCAGGAGCCGAAGCTCCAGCACATCGCGTGCCCGAGCTGCGGCACGTACAACAAGCGCCAGGTCCTCGAGGTCTGAGCGGCTGGTGAGAGGCACTGTGTCCAGCCCCAAGAAGGCGGATGACGCCAAGGCGGACTACGCCGGCAAGCCGGCGGAAAACACAGCCTCGTCCCACACGCTTCTGGAAGGGCGGCTCGGCTATCAGCTCGAGTCCGCCCTTCTGGTGCGTGCGCTGACCCACCGTTCGTACGCGTACGAGAACGGCGGTCTGCCCACCAACGAGCGCCTCGAGTTCCTCGGGGATTCCGTGCTCGGCCTGGTGGTCACGGACACGCTGTACCGGACCCACCCCGATCTGCCGGAAGGCCAGCTGGCCAAACTGCGGGCCGCGGTGGTCAACTCTCGTGCACTCGCGGAGGTGAGCCGCGGCCTCGAACTCGGCTCCTTCATCCGGCTCGGCCGAGGTGAAGAGGGTACGGGTGGCAGGGACAAGGCATCCATCCTGGCCGACACCCTTGAAGCGGTGATCGGCGCCGTTTATCTCGATCAGGGTCTCGGAGCCGCATCAGAACTGGTGCACCGGCTCTTCGATCCGCTGATCGAGAGGTCTTCGGGCCTCGGTGCGGGCCTGGACTGGAAGACCAGCCTCCAGGAACTCACCGCGAGTGAGGGTCTCGGCGTACCCGAGTACCTCGTTTCGGAGAGCGGACCGGACCACGAGAAGACCTTCACCGCTGCTGCCCGCGTCGGTGGTGTCTCGTACGGCACCGGCACCGGCCGCAGCAAGAAGGAAGCGGAACAGCAGGCGGCGGAGTCCGCGTGGCGCGCGATTCGCGCGGCCGCGGACGAGCGCGCGGCGGCCGAGGCGACGGCCGCGGCGACGCCCGTGAGGGCCACGGCCGACGACGCGACGCCGTCGGCCCGGTCCACCGCCTGAGTCGCTTACGCAGCACTGCCCTCTGTGCCCCCTGCCGGAATCCGGCAGGGGGCACAGAGGTATGCTGCACCCGTGCCTGAGCTGCCCGAAGTCGAAGTCGTACGACGCGGGTTGGAGCGCTGGGTCACCGGCCGCACCGTTTCCGAGGTGCAGGTGCTCCACCCCCGGGCGGTACGCCGCCACCTCGCCGGCGGTGAGGATTTCGCCGTACGCCTCAAGGGGCACCGCATCGGGGCCGCGCGCCGCCGCGGCAAGTACCTGTGGCTGCCGCTCGAAGACACCGCCGCTTCCGTCCTCGGCCACCTCGGGATGAGCGGCCAGCTGCTCGTACAGCCGGAATCCGCGCCCGACGAGAAGCACCTGCGCATCCGCGTACGCTTCGACGACGCCTTCCGCACGGAGCTGCGCTTCGTCGACCAGCGCACCTTCGGCGGGCTCTCGCTGCACGACAATTCCCCCGACGGGCTCCCCGACGTCATCGCGCACATCGCGCGCGACCCCCTGGACCCGGCCTTCGACGACGCCGCGTTCTGTACGGCGCTGCGCCTGCGTCGTACGACCGTCAAGCGCGCCCTGCTCGACCAGTCGCTGATCAGCGGTGTCGGCAACATCTACGCGGACGAGGCGCTGTGGCGCGCGCGGCTGCACTATGAGCGCCCCACTTCGACCCTCACGCGCCCCCGCGCGGCCGAGCTCCTCGGCCATGCGCGGGACGTCATGTACGCCGCGCTCGCCGTCGGCGGCACCAGCTTCGACAGCCTGTACGTGAACGTGAACGGCGAGTCGGGCTACTTCGAGCGGTCCCTGGACGCCTACGGGCGTGAGGACGAACCGTGCCGCCGCTGCGGGACGGCGATACGCCGGCGCCCCTGGATGAACCGCTCCAGCTACTTCTGCCCGCGCTGTCAGCGCCCGCCGCGCGTCTCGTCGTAACGCTCGCGCGCCGTCAGGCCCCCGTACGGAAGAAGCGTCAGTAGCCGAAGAAGTGACACAGGGTGTTTCTGACCTGCGGTCGCATAATTGATCAAAGCTGTGACCTGCCGTTGAGCTGTCGACAGTTGTCAGCGTTGGTCATCGTTGAGCGCCCTTCCACGGCCCCGAGACGGCCCCGGGACAGCGCTCCGTCGTGCCATGACATCCGCTCTAGGCCCGGACTTCGCG
>NZ_JAGGPA010000058.1 GCF_018614035.1 Streptomyces sp. ISL-96 | reverse complement strand
GGACGCCGCCGAACAATCATTCAACGCTGGTCCCTGAACTTCGGTTCGGGGACCAGCGTTTTTTTATGCCCGGTTACTTGGTGTTCACGTTGTACGACCAGCATCCAGGCACATGGGGACGATCGGAATGCTGAAGTCCGCGGGTGTCGGTGCCGGCGATGAGGTCATCGTGTCGGCGTACGGGAACATCGAGATGGCCGAGGCCGTGCTGGCCGTCGGGGCGCTGCCCGTGTTCGCGGACATCGATGGAGCGACGTACTGCCTGGATGCGGTCGCGGTAGAGGCTGCCGTGACGTCGCGTACGGCCGCCATCGTCGCCGTACCGCGGTTCGGGTACCTGGCAGGCTTGCGGCCGTTGCAGGAGCTCGGGCGTCGGCGGGGGCTGCTTGTGGTGGAGCACGGTGAAGAGGCGACTCCGGAGCCGCGTGTGCTCGCTCAACGGCAGGTGCACGCCGCCTATCTGGACAGGCGGCTCACCGGCGTACGGACTCCCGAGGCGTGCGCGGGGCACACGTACCAGCAGTACGTTGTGCGCATTCCCGGGAACGGGCGGCCCGATCGTGATGCCTTTGCCCGCGCTGTTCGGCGCAGGGGTGTGGAGTGTGAGGTGCCCGTGAAGACGCCCGTACACCGGCTGGCCGCCTTCCGGCGGGAGATCTGTCTGCCGGAGACCGAGCATGCGGCGGACGAGACGCTCGCGCTGTCCGTCGGCGGCTCGCTGTCCCGGCGTGATCTCCAGCGTGTCGTTGCTTCGTGCAATGCGCTTGGTGGGCTCCTTCAACCGGCCTTTTAGGACCTTTGTTTGGGCTGTGAGGTGAAGAACTCCACTATGAGGTCTGTCGCGTTGACGCCGGCTTCCGGCTCGGCCATGTCACCCGGTTCGGCGCCCGGCCAGTTGTGGCCCATGTCCGGGATCCGGTAGGTGACCACTTCTGAGCTGTCCGCGCACTTCGCTCGCGTTCGCGTGATCTCTTTTTTGAGTTTTTGTGGTGGTGATGCCGTGCAGGACAGGCGCTCCTGCCACGTTTTGATGGCCGCGTCCGCTGTGTCGTAGATCCTGTCCAGGCCGCCGATGAAGGTCATGACGGGGACCGGTGTTCTGGGTACGTAGGCGGTGTCCTGGGTGGCTGGGCCGCTGTAGGCGCCGCTCACGGGGGCGACCGCGGCGAAGATGTCGTGGAGTTCGACGGCGACCTTGAACGACATGTCGGCGCCGTTGGAGATGCCTGTGGCGTAGATGCGGTCCGGGTCGGCTTTCCACTTGTCGACCAGGCGCTTGGTCATGGCCCGGATGAAGCCGACGTCGTCCTCGTCGCCGCAGCAGCTCAGGGCGTTGTAGGCGAGGTCGAGGCCGTCGGGGTAGGCCACCAGGAAGTTCTCCTTGTCGGCCTTCTTGTTGAGGCCGCTGAGCTTGGCGACGAACTCGCCTGTGCTCGGGTACGGGTGCATGGCGACGATCAGGGGGAGCTTCATGTCCGGGGTGTAGCCGGGTGGTGCGTGCACCCTGTAGACGCGCTTCTTGCCGTCCCAGGCCATCGTCACCTGCTGGTCACCGGGGCGCGGTGTCTCGCGCGCGGCGGCGGTCTTCGGGTCCTTCCCGGGCTTCTTGGCGTCGCCCGAGCCGCACGCGGTGAGCGAGAGGAGAGTGGCCGCTACGGCTGACCAGAGCGATATGTGCGTGAGCGTGCCGGGGCGGGTGTGCATCCGGGCATGGTGGCAGCGGCGGAGTTGGCGGTCCAGAGGAATGGCAGGTTCAGAGCACGGCTGGATTCGGGGTATGATCTAACCCGTTGCCACAGCGCAGCAAGGCCCCAATAGCTCAGTCGGTAGAGCGTCTCCATGGTAAGGAGAAGGTCTACGGTTCGATTCCGTATTGGGGCTCAACACACGAAAGGCCCCCGCCGGTTGGCGGGGGCCTTTCGTGTACCCGCGTATCCGCGTACTCGCTACAGGGGGGCGTGCGGCATCGGTACGCGCATGGCCAGGATAGCCATGTCGTCGGACGCCGGTTCCGCCGCGAAGCGTTCCACTGCGCGCAGGATGCGGCCCGCGACCGCGCCGGCCGTCAGGCCCGTACACGTGGCCAGGACGTCGGCGAGGCCGTCGTCGCCGAGCATGCGGGTGCCCTCGCGGCGTTCGGTGACGCCGTCGGTGACGCACAGGAGTACGTCGCCGGGGTCGAGGGTGACCACCTGCTCGTACAGCTCCAGGTCCTCCATGACGCCGAGCAGCGGCTGCGGTTCGGCGGCCGGTTCGACCGAGCCGTCCGGGCGCAGGCGCAGTGGCAGCGGGTGGCCGGCGCAGACGACCTTCAGGATGGCGCTGCCGTCCTCCTGGGGCCACAGCTCGCCGTACAGGAGCGTCAGGAAGCGGCTGCGGGCGCCCTCGTCGAGGATCGCCGCGTTGAGGCGTTCCAGGACGGCGGGGCCGCCGAAGCCTTCGCGGGCGAGGAGGCGCAGGGCGTGGCGGGCGAGGCCGGTGACGGCGGCGGCCTCGGGGCCCGTACCGCAGACGTCACCGATGGCGAAGCCGTACGCCCCGTCGCGGATCGGGAAGAGGTCGTAGAAGTCGCCGCCGACCTCGTTGCCTTCGCCCGCGGCTCGGTAGATGACCTCCACCTCGACGTTGGGGACGTGCGGGAGCTCCGGGGGGAGCAGGCTGCGCTGGAGGGACTGGCTGATGGCCATGCGCTCGGAGTACAGGCGTGAGTTGTCCAGGGCGAGCGCGGCGCGGCGGGAGAGGTCCTCGGCCAGTTCGAGGATCTCCTGGCGGAAGTGGTCGTCCGTGGGCTTGCCGAGGGTCAGCATGCCGATGACGCGGTTGCGGGCGACCAGGGGGAGGACGACGGTCTCGCCGCCGACCGCCGCCGCTGTCGCGAGTGTGGTGCCGATGCCCGAGCCGATGTGCGGGGTGGAGCCGAGGCCGAGGCTGCGCATCGACGTACGGAGGGCTGCCTGGTGGGCGGCTTCGCTGGGGGCGTTCCAGATGCGGGCGCCGGGGGTCGGGACCGGCTCCGGGGGGTCGATCTTGGAGAGGAGGGCCTTGAGGCCGTCGATGCGTTCCTCGTCCTCGTGGAGTACGAACGAGAGGTACGGCTCGGAGGACTGGTCGGCGATCGTGTAGACGGCGCACCAGGTCGCCAGGGTGGGGACCGTCATCTGTGCCATGAGGGCCAGGGTCTGGTCGCGGTCGAGCGTACCGGCGAGGAGGTCGGAGGCCTCGACGAGGAACGAGAGCGAGCCTCTGCGCAGGCGCTCCAGCTCGCCGAGGCGGGCGGATTCGACGGCGAGGGCGATGCGGTCCGCCGCGAACTGGAGCCGCAGGGCCTCTTCGTTCGAGTAGCGGCCGGGGGCTTCGGCGGCGACGCCGAGTGAGCCGGTGAGGCGGCCCTCGACCTTGAGGGGGACGGTGACGACGGAGCGCATGCCGGTGCCGTTGAGGAGCGGCACGGCGCCCGGGACGGCCGTGAGGTCCTCGTGGACGGCGGGCATGCGGGCGGAGCCGTAGCGGCCGGTGCCGGCCTCTACGGGGACGCGGGCGAAGCGCTGGCGGGCGGAGGGGAGGCCGGTGGTGGCCCGTACCTCCAGTTCGGTCTCGTCGTCGGTGGCCAGGAGCAGGAACGCCGAGTCGGCGTCCAGCATGTCGCGGGAGCGCTCGACGGTGCGCTGGAGGAGGCCGTCGAGGTCGTCGGGGGCGGGGGAGCCGATGAAGACCTCGAAGGGGTCCGTGGTGCGGCCCTCGGAGAGCGAGCCCTTGGCGGTGTCGCTGGGGGTGCGCTGGGGGGACTGGAGCACGGCGCGCTCGAAGTCGCGTACGAGGAGGCAGATGGTGGAGGGCTCGCCGGAGGTGTCCCGTACGCGCAGGTGGGAGGCGTAGACGGCGACGGTGCGGCCGTCGGCGGCGCGCACGCCGTAGCTGCCTTCCCAGCGGGAGAGCTGGAGGGCGTCCGCGATGCCGGTGGCGATGCCGGGGGTGTGGGGCCAGGCGGCGAAGTCGGTGAGCTGCTTGCCGATGACCTGGTCGGCGGCGTATCCGAAGAGATCTTCCGCGTCCTCGTTCCAGGCGTTGATGGCGCCGGAGCGGTCGATCTGGACGACGGCGACGCGGATGCGGCCGTCGGCGACCGGGAGGAGCTCGACGGGGAGGACGGGGCCGGCGGAGCGGATGCCGACCGGGCGTTCGGGGAGATCGAGTTGGAACCAGACATGTTTGTTGGTGGGGGCGTACTCGACGCCCCAGCGGCTGGCGAGGGCGGCGCACAGTAGCAGGCCGCGGCCGCCTTCGCGGTCGGGGTTGCCGAAGGACTGGGCCGTGCCCTGGAGGGGGACCTCGCGCTCGGGGTAGCGGTCGCCGACCTCGACGCGGACGCCTTCTTCCGTACGCAGGCAGAGGACGTCGGCTGTGGTGCCGGCGTGCACCACAGCGTTGGTGACGAGCTCGCTGGTGAGGACGACGGCGTCGTCGACGATGTCGGAATACCCCCACCCCTGGAGTGTGTCCCTGACAAAGGCGCGGGCGGTCGCGACGGACCGTCCCACGGGGTCGAAGCTGGCAGCCGCCCGCGCGGTGATCACAGAACTCCTCGTACGCGTCTCGACGCCCGGCTCTGCCATGATCGGCCCGCCCCTCCGGTGCCCGGTTGTGGATCTCGCGTGACCGCCCCTGCCGGGCAGACCGGGGCGGCTGGACAGCCGGAAGCCAGGTTACTTACCTTCGCTGTCCGAGCGGATGCCGGTTACCAGTGTTTCCGCCTCGGGAGTCCGGGGAGGGGTGTGCGAAGCTGCCGAACTGTTATGGCCTGGTTCTGCCATGGTGAAACACTGGGAAGCCTTCGGGTGAAGCCCGATGAGTACGGTCAACCCCTGCGGGAGGGACACGGTGGAGTCTGGCGCAGCCGCGCGGAGCACCAGCACGCGCGCAAAAGGCCGACGGTCCCGGAACAACGGGACAACCGAAGTGGATACGGCGGCCCTGAACAGGTTGCTTCAGGCACTCGTGACGATGCGGGACGGCAATTTCCGTAAGCGTCTGACGGTGTCGGGCGACGGCGTGATGGCCGAGATCGCCGCTGTCTTCAACGAGGTGGCTGACCGGAATCTGCATCTGACCGGTGAGATCGCGCGGGTGCGGCGCATGGTCGGACGTGAGGGGAAACTGGCCGAAAGGCTGGAAACAGGGGCTTGTGAGGGCTCCTGGGCCACCGCGATCGATGCGTCGAACGCACTGGTCGATGATCTTGCACGGCCTGTTTCCGAGGTCGGGCGGGTGCTGTCCGCGGTGGCGGACGGTGATCTCGACCAGCGGATGGAGCTGCGGACGCAGGGGGGCGACGGCGCCGAGGGTGCGGGGCATCCGCTGCGGGGCGAGTTCCTGAAGGTCGGGCGTACGGTCAACAACCTGGTCGACCAGCTGTCGGCGTTCACGGACGAGGTGACGCGGGTCGCGCTCGAGGTGGGTACCGAGGGCAAACTGGGCGGTCAGGCTCAGGTGCGCGGTATGTCCGGTTCATGGAAAGATCTGACGGATTCCGTCAACACTATGGCGTACCGGCTCACGGCTCAGGTACGTGACATTGCTCTCGTCACGACGGCGGTCGCCAAGGGTGATCTGTCACGCAAGGTCACCGTGCATGTGGCCGGCGAGATGCTTCAGCTGAAGAACACCGTCAACACGATGGTCGACCAGCTGTCGTCGTTCTCCTCCGAGGTGACCCGCGTCGCGCGTGAGGTCGGTACGGAGGGCGAGCTGGGCGGACAGGCCCAGGTGCCCGGCGTCGCGGGTGTGTGGAAGGACCTGACCGACTCCGTCAACCTGATGGCCGGGAACCTGACGGCTCAGGTGCGCGGGATCGCGGAGGTGACGACGGCGGTCGCCAATGGCGATCTGTCGCGGAAGGTCACTGTGAGCGCGCGTGGCGAGGTCGCCCAGCTCGCGGAGACGATCAACCAGATGACCGAGACGCTGCGTACGTTCGCGGACGAGGTCACGCGAGTGGCGAGCGAGGTCGGCGGCGAGGGTCTGCTGGGCGGTCAGGCGCAGGTGCCGGGCGCGGCGGGCACGTGGAAGGACCTGACGGACTCCGTCAATACGGTCTTCCGGAATCTGACGACGCAGGTGCGGGACATCGCGCAGGTCACGACGGCGGTGGCCAACGGTGACATGACGCAGAAGGTCACCGTCGATGTCGCGGGCGAGATGCTGGAGCTGAAGAACACCGTCAACACGATGGTGGACCAGCTTCAGTCCTTCGGTTCCGAAGTGACACGTGTGGCGCGTGAGGTGGGCGTCGAGGGTCTGCTGGGCGGGCAGGCGCAGGTGCCTGGGGCGGCGGGGACCTGGAAGGACCTGACGGACTCCGTCAATACCGCTTTCCGGAACCTGACCGGGCAGGTGCGCAACATCGCGCAGGTGACGACGGCGGTCGCCAACGGTGATCTGTCGCAGAAGGTCACCGTCGACGTCTCCGGCGAGATGCTGGAGCTGAAGAACACCGTCAACACGATGGTCGACCAGCTGTCGTCCTTCGCCGACCAGGTGACGCGGATGGCGCGTGACGTGGGTACGGAGGGCCGCCTCGGCGGCCAGGCGCGGGTGGACGGCGTCAGCGGTACGTGGAAGGAACTCACCGACTCCGTCAACTTCATGGCGGGGAACCTGACTTCGCAGGTACGCCAGATCGCGCAGGTGACGACGGCGGTGGCGCGTGGTGACCTGTCGCAGAAGATCGACGTGGACGCGCGCGGCGAGATCCTGGAGCTGAAGAACACCATCAACACGATGGTGGACCAGCTGTCTTCGTTCGCCGATCAGGTGACCCGGGTCGCCCGCGAGGTGGGTACGGACGGCCGGCTGGGCGGCCAGGCGCAGGTGCCGGGTGTCGCCGGCGTATGGCGCGATCTGACCGATTCCGTGAACGGAATGGCCGGAAACCTCACTGCTCAGGTCCGCAACATCGCGCAGGTCGCGACGGCGGTGGCGCGTGGTGACCTGTCGCAGAAGATCGACGTGGACGCGCGCGGCGAGATCCTGGAGCTGAAGAACACCCTCAACACGATGGTGGACCAGCTGTCGAACTTCGCCGAGCAGGTGACCCGGGTGGCCCGCGAGGTGGGCACCGAGGGCATGCTGGGCGGTCAGGCAGAGGTGCAGGGCGTCAGCGGTACGTGGAAGGACCTCACGCAGTCCGTCAACTCCATGGCCAACAACCTGACGTCCCAGGTGCGCAACATCGCCGAGGTGACGACGGCGGTCGCCAAGGGCGACCTGTCGAAGAAGATCACCGTCGATGCCAAGGGCGAGATCCTGGAGCTGGTGACCACCGTCAACACGATGGTGGACCAGCTGTCGTCCTTCGCCGACGAGGTGACGAGGGTCGCGCGTGAGGTGGGCACCGAGGGCATCCTCGGCGGCCAGGCGCGCGTACGCGGCGTCACCGGCATCTGGAAGGACCTCAGCGACAACGTCAACCTGATGGCCAACAACCTGACGTCGCAGGTGCGGAACATCTCGCAGGTGTCCGCGGCGGTCGCCAACGGTGACCTGACGAAGAAGGTGACGGTCGAGGCGCGCGGCGAGGTCGCGCAGCTCGCCGACACCGTCAACACCATGGTGACGACGCTGTCCTCGTTCGCCGACGAGGTCACGCGAGTGGCCCGCGAGGTGGGTACGGAAGGCGAGCTGGGCGGCCAGGCGCGCGTCCCCGGAGTCTCCGGTACGTGGAAGGACCTCACCGAGTCGGTGAACTCGATGGCGTCCAACCTGACCGGACAGGTCCGCCAGATCGCGATGGTCACCACGGCCATCGCCAAGGGCGACATGACCAAGAAGATCGACATCGACGCGCGGGGCGAGATCCTGGAGCTGAAGACGACCATCAACACGATGGTGGATCAGCTGTCTTCCTTCGCCGACCAGGTGACCCGGGTGGCCCGTGAGGTGGGCACCGAGGGGATCCTGGGCGGCCAGGCGCGCGTACGCGATGTGGACGGCACCTGGCGGGACCTGACGGAGTCCGTGAACGAGATGGCCGGGAACCTCACCCGGCAGGTGCGCGCCATCGCGGCCGTGGCCACCGCGGTGACCCGCGGCGATCTCAACCTGAAGATCGACGTCGATGCGTCGGGCGAGATCCAGGATCTCCAGGACAACATCAACACGATGATCGCGAACCTGCGCGACACGACCCTCGCCAACAAGGAACAGGACTGGCTCAAGGGCAACCTCGCCCGCATCTCGGGTCTGATGCAGGGCCGCCGCGATCTCGACGACGTGGCCTCGCTGATCATGAGCGAGCTGACGCCGGTGGTCTCGGCGCAGCACGGCGCGTTCTTCCTGGCGCTGACGACGCGTGGCACGGCCGAGGTGGGCGCGGACGAGGACAGCCCGTACGAGCTGCGCATGCGCGGTAGCTACGGCTACTCGGCCGGCTCGATGCCGACCTCCTTCAAGCCCGGTGAGACGCTCATCGGCACGGCGGCGGAGGAGAAGCGGACCATCCTGGTGGACAACGTGCCGCCGGGCTATCTCAAGATCTCCTCCGGGCTCGGCGAGGCGCCGCCCGCGCATGTGATCGTGCTGCCGGTGCTCTTCGAGGGGAAGGTCCTCGGGGTGATCGAGCTGGCGTCGTTCCAGCCCTTCACCCAGATCCAGAAGGACTTCCTCAACCAGATCGCCGAGATGATCGCGACGAGCGTCAACACCATCAGCGTCAATACGAAGACCGAGGTACTGCTGGAGCAGTCGCAGGAGCTGACCGAGCAGCTGCGGGAGCGCTCGGCGGAGCTGGAGAACCGGCAGAAGGCGCTTCAGGAGTCCAACGCCGAACTGGAGGAGAAGGCGGAGCTGCTGGCTCAGCAGAACCGCGACATCGAGGTCAAGAACACCGAGATCGAAGAGGCCAGGCAGGTCCTGGAGGAGCGTGCCGAGCAGCTCGCGGTCTCGATGCGCTACAAGTCCGAGTTCCTGGCGAACATGTCGCACGAGCTGCGTACGCCGCTCAACTCGCTGCTCATCCTGGCGAAGCTGCTCGCGGACAACGCGGAGGGGAATCTGTCCCCGAAGCAGGTGGAGTTCGCCGAGACGATCCACGGGGCGGGTTCCGACCTGCTCCAGCTGATCAACGACATCCTCGACCTGTCGAAGGTCGAGGCGGGCAAGATGGACGTCAGTCCGACCCGGATCGCGCTGGTCCAGCTCGTCGACTACGTGGAGGCGACCTTCCGGCCGCTCACCGCGGAGAAGGGGCTCGACTTCTCGGTACGGGTGTCCCCGGAGCTGCCCGCGACGCTGCACACGGACGAGCAGCGGCTGCTCCAGGTCCTGCGCAATCTCTTGTCCAACGCGGTTAAGTTCACCGACAGCGGGGCCGTCGAGCTGGTCATCCGGCCGGCCAAGGCCGACGTACCGGACGCGATTCGTGAGCAGCTGCTGGAGGCCGGGTCGCTGCGGGACGCGGACGCCGATCTCATCGCCTTCTCGGTGACCGACACCGGCATCGGGATCGCGGCCAGCAAGATGCGGGTGATCTTCGAGGCGTTCAAGCAGGCCGACGGGACGACCAGCAGGAAGTACGGAGGCACGGGCCTGGGCCTGTCCATCAGCCGGGAGATCGCCAGGCTGCTGGGCGGCGAGATCCACGCGGCGAGCGAGCCGGGCCGCGGGTCGACGTTCACGCTCTACCTGCCGCTGCACCCGAGCGAACTGCCGCCGCAGGGCTACCCGCAGCTCACGCCCGGCGGCATGGAGCCGCTGCGTGGGAGCCTCCCGGAGGACGCCTCGGCGACGGACGTCCCGGCGTCGCCGGCCGACAATGGTCCCGCCCGACTGCCCTCGGACCCGCAGACCGGTCCCGCCGGGCTGTTCCGGCGCCGTCGCAAGGCGGCGGGCGGCGCGGATCAGCGGACGGCGCTGCCGGGGCAGGCCGGTCAGAACGGTCAGGCTGGTCAGAATGGTCAGCCCTCGGGCGGGCAGCAGGCGCAGGCTCCCCAGGAGTCGTGGTCCGCGAGGGGGCAGGAGGCCGCGGCACCGGAGCCGCGTCGCGGCATCATGTTCTCCAACGAGAAGGTGCTGATCGTCGACGACGACATCCGCAACGTCTTCGCCCTCACCAGCGTGCTGGAGCAGCACGGGCTCTCGGTGCTGTACGCCGAGAACGGCCGGGAGGGCATCGAAGTCCTGGAGCAGCACGACGATGTGACGCTCGTACTGATGGACATCATGATGCCGGAAATGGACGGTTACGCGACGACGACGGCGATCCGCAGGATGCCGCAGTTCGCGGGGCTGCCGATCATCGCGCTGACGGCGAAGGCGATGAAGGGCGACCGGGAGAAGGCCATCGAGTCCGGCGCTTCCGACTACGTTACGAAGCCGGTCGATCCCGACCATTTGCTCTCTGTGATGGACCAGTGGATGCGTGGGGAGTGATCGTCGGCTGTGCGAATCTGGGCGGGTTGCTGACTGACTGTGGCCGAAGGCGTGTGAGTCGGCGGTATTCGGGGAACCTTCTGGTCTCCCACCGCGTTTTTGCTATGTGCACAGTGACATCGCGGTGACAGGGTGTGGCGACAGGCGGGGTGCGGCTACCATGACCGGCACAAGGACGGGCGACGCAAGAGAGTCGTCCCCTGGGGCGGCGCCCGGTGCACTGCCGGGGCGAGGAGGGCGGGCCATGGTGCAGAAGGCCAAGATCCTCCTGGTCGATGACCGGCCGGAGAATCTGTTGGCGCTGGAGGCCATCCTCTCTGCGCTCGATCAGACACTGGTACGGGCATCGTCAGGGGAGGAAGCGCTCAAAGCGCTGCTGACGGACGACTTCGCGGTCATTCTGCTGGACGTGCAGATGCCAGGAATGGACGGTTTCGAGACTGCCGCGCACATCAAGCGGCGAGAACGGACCCGGGACATCCCGATCATCTTTCTCACCGCCATCAACCACGGTCCGCACCACACCTTCCGGGGTTACGCGGCGGGCGCGGTGGACTACATCTCCAAGCCGTTCGACCCGTGGGTGCTGCGCGCCAAGGTCTCGGTCTTCGTCGAGCTGTACATGAAGAACTGCCAACTGCGCGAGCAGGCAGCGCTGCTGCGCCTCCAGCTGGAGGGCGGCGGCCAGGCGGGCGGCGTGGGCGACACGAAGGAGCCTGCCGGGCTCCTCGCCGAACTCTCCGCGCGGCTCGCCGCCGTTGAGGAGCAGGCCGAGGCGCTCTCCAAGCAGCTCGACGACGAGTCCGCGGACGCCGGGGCGGTCGCCACGGCGGCTCACCTCGAGCGTAAGCTGACGGGTCTGCGCCGGGCGCTCGACGCGCTCGAACCGGGCACCAACGGCGCGGCGCCCCCGTTTCCCTCGCAGCACTGACGGACGTACTGGCGGGCATGGCAGGCCGCGTGAGGCGGCGTCAGTTTCCGGTCTCCCGCGGCACGACACGAACGGGTGAAGCAGTGGGCACACGTGTCCGTCGCGGCCCGCACCGGTAACCTCACCACCATGGCCTCACGTACGTCCGGCAAGGGTTCCCAGGGCACGGCGGGCACCGCGAAGCCGCGCGCCGGCCGTACCACCGGCGCCCCGAAGAAAGCGGCGCCCGCGAAGAAGACCGCCGCCGCAGCGAAGAAGACCGCGCCCAAGACGCCTGCCAAGAAGGCGGCTGTCAAGAAGGCGGTGGCCAGGCCCGCGCCCAAGGCGGCGCCGTCGCCGACCGGCGGCGTGTACCGGCTCGTCTGTGCTCTCTGGCTGGGCCTCGCGCACGGCGTGGGCGCGCTGTTCCGCGGAATAGGGCGCGGCGCGAAGGGGCTTGACCCGGCGCACCGCAAGGACGGCGTCGCACTGCTCCTGCTCGGCCTCGCGCTGATCGTCGCCGCCGGGACGTGGGCGCAGCTGCGCGGCCCGGTCGGCGACCTGGTCGAGATGCTGGTGACCGGTGCGTTCGGGCGGCTCGATCTGCTGGTGCCGATACTGCTGGGCGTCATGGCCGTACGGCTGATCCTGCATCCGGAGAAGCCCGAGGCCAACGGTCGGATCGTCATCGGGCTCTCGGCCCTCGTCGTGGGCGTCCTCGGACAGGTCCACGTCGCCTGCGGGTCGCCCGCCCGCGGCGACGGCATCGAAGGGCTGCAGGACGCCGGCGGCCTGATCGGCTGGGCCGCCTCCACGCCGCTGATCTTCACCATGGGCAGCGTCCTCGCCGTACCGCTTCTCCTGCTGCTCACCGTGTTCGGACTGCTGGTCGTCACCGCCACGCCGGTCAACGCCATCCCGCAGCGGCTGCGTCAGCTCGGCATCATGCTGGGGATTCTCCCGGCGCCGCCGGAGGAGTACGAGTTCGAGGACGACGAGCGGTACGAGGAGCACTGGCGCGAGGCGCTTCCCGCCGGCGCGCGCCGCTCGTCCGCGCGCCGGGGGCCGGCGCCCGCGGAGTACGACGCGGACCTCGCGGAGGAGGAGGCGCTGACCCGGCGCCGCCGGCCGCGCAGGGCCGCCGCGCAGCCCGAGACCGCGTCGCGCGCCATGGACCCCGTCGACTTCGCCGCGGCCGCCGCCGCCGCGCTGGACGGCGCCGTACTGAACGGACTGCCGCCCTCGGCGCTCGTGGCCGACCTGACGCAGGGGGTCACGACCGAGCGTCCCGCCGCTGTGCCGCCCGCTCGCGAGGGTGCTGGGAGGCCGGAGCGTACGCCCGTTCCCGCGGCGGGTGCGGAGGACTCATCCCGTTCGAAGGTGGCGGATCTGACCAAGGCGCAGCCCGAGGTCTCCCAGCCGCTGCCGCCCCGCGCCGAGCAGCTTCAGCTCGCCGGGGACATCACGTACTCCCTGCCCTCGCTGGACCTGCTGGAGCGGGGCGGTCCCGGCAAGACGCGCAGCGCCGCCAACGACGCTGTCGTCGCCTCGCTGACGAACGTCTTCACGGAGTTCAAGGTCGACGCGGCGGTCACCGGCTTCACCAGGGGGCCGACGGTGACGCGGTACGAGGTGGAGCTCGGCCCGGCCGTGAAGGTGGAGCGGATCACGGCGCTCGCCAAGAACATCGCGTACGCCGTCGCCAGTCCGGACGTACGCATCATCAGCCCGATCCCCGGCAAGTCCGCCGTCGGCATCGAGATCCCGAACAGTGACCGCGAGATGGTCAAACTGGGCGATGTGCTGCGGCTCGCGGACGCCGCCGAGGACGACCATCCGATGCTCGTCGCGCTCGGCAAGAACGTCGAGGGCGGCTACGAGATGGCCAACCTCGCGAAGATGCCGCACGTGCTGGTGGCGGGCGCCACCGGGTCGGGAAAGTCGTCCTGCATCAACTGCCTGATCACGTCGGTCATGGTGCGGGCGACCCCCGAGGACGTACGCATGGTGCTGGTCGACCCGAAGCGGGTCGAGCTCACGGCGTACGAGGGCATCCCGCACCTGATCACGCCGATCATCACCAACCCCAAGCGGGCCGCCGAGGCGCTCCAGTGGGTCGTGCGGGAAATGGACCTGCGCTACGACGACCTGGCGGCGTACGGCTACCGGCACATCGACGACTTCAACCAGGCCGTACGCAACGGCAAGGTGAAGCCGCCGGAGGGCAGCGAGCGGGAGCTGTCGCCGTACCCGTACCTGCTGGTCATCGTCGACGAGCTCGCGGACCTGATGATGGTCGCGCCGCGCGATGTCGAGGACTCGATCGTCCGCATCACCCAATTGGCCCGCGCGGCCGGTATTCATCTCGTGCTCGCCACGCAGCGTCCTTCGGTGGACGTCGTCACCGGTCTGATCAAGGCGAATGTGCCTTCGCGGCTCGCCTTCGCGACCTCCTCGCTCGCGGACAGCCGGGTCATCCTCGACCAGCCGGGCGCCGAGAAGCTCATCGGCAAGGGCGACGGTCTCTTCCTGCCGATGGGCGCGAACAAGCCGACCCGTATGCAGGGCGCGTTCGTCACCGAGGACGAGGTCGCGGCGATCGTCCAGCACTGCAAGGACCAGATGGCGCCCGTCTTCCGGGAAGACGTCGTGGTCGGGACGGCGAAGAAGAAGGAAATCGACGAGGATATCGGTGACGACCTGGACCTGCTGTGCCAGGCGGCCGAGCTCGTGGTGTCCACGCAGTTCGGCTCGACCTCGATGCTCCAGCGGAAGCTGCGTGTCGGCTTCGCAAAGGCGGGCAGGCTCATGGATCTGATGGAATCTCGGAACATCGTGGGGCCGAGTGAGGGATCGAAGGCGCGCGATGTACTCGTGAAACCGGATGAATTGGATGAAATGCTCGCTATGATCCGGGGAGATTCTCACCCGTAAGAGAACGGTGAGCAACCGTTTCCCGTGTTCGTACGTCCAGTTGAGGGGAGGGGGAGACCGGTGGTGTCACCATCCGGCTGTCAGATCGTTCTGACGAGCGATTCTGATGGCGTACAAAGTCCGCCCTCCCAGTTGCCTCACGCTTTCGTACCACCCCTAGACTGAACACCCAGCAGGTGGCTCACGCTCGAAAGGCGCCCCCGTGTCCATCGGCAACTCTCCCGAAGACGACCGGCCTTCGATCGAAGATGACCGGTCCTCGATCGAAGACGACCGGCCCTCGATCGGACGCGCTCTCCAGCAGGCCCGCGTTGACGCCGGCCTGACGGTCGACGAGGTCAGCGGCTCGACACGGGTGCGCATCCCCATGGTGCACGCGATCGAGCAGGACGACTTCAGCCGCTGCGGCGGCGATGTGTATGCACGCGGACACATCCGTACGCTCGCGCGCGCCGTCGGCCTCGACGCGGACGCTCTGGTCGCGCAGTACGACGACGAGCACGGCGGACGTCCCGCTCCCACGCCCGCGGCGCCGCTCTTCGAGGCGGAACGGATCCGTCCCGAGGCGCGCCGCCCCAACTGGACCGCGGCCATGGTCGCCGCGATCGTCGCCGTCGTGGGCTTCGTCGGCTTCACGCTCTTCAACGGTGGCAACGGCAACGGCGGCTCCTCCACGGACGTCGCCGGCGGCTCCACGCCTGCCGCCACCAAGCCCGCGAAGCCGACCAAGCCCGTCGACCCCAAGCCCGACCCGTCGGACAGTGCCATCGCGGCCGTCCCGCAGGACCAGGTGACGGTCGCCCTCACCGCCAAGGACCGTAAGAGCTGGATCTCGGCGAAGGACCACAACGGCAGGCTGCTCTTCGACGGCCTGCTGGAGAAGGGTGAGTCCAAGACCTTCACGGACAAGGAGAAGATCGAGCTCGTGCTCGGTGACGCCGGGGCGATGCAGCTGTTCGTGAACGGCAAGGAGGTCGGGGACAAGTTCCAGCCGGGACAGGTCGAGCGGCTGACGTACACGAAGGGCGACCCCGGGGTCGGCTGACCTGGACGCCTTCCGGGCCGCGAGCCGGCCGGTGAGGCCGGGGACCGGCCCGGATTTCGGGGGCGCCGGCCCCGTGGAACCCTCGCGGCGGGGGCGTGCGCCGGGACAAAGTAGTCTTGAGCCCATGCCCGAACGCCGCACCGTCGCCCTTGTCACTCTTGGCTGCGCCCGTAATGAGGTGGACTCGGAGGAGCTGGCAGGCCGCTTGGCAGCGGACGGCTGGCAGCTCGTCGAGGACGCCTCGGACGCGGACGTCGCCGTCGTCAACACCTGCGGATTCGTCGAAGCCGCCAAGAAGGACTCCGTCGACGCCCTGCTCGAAGCCAATGATCTGAAGACTGCGGCTCGAGAGGGGGGCGGCAGGACCCAGGCCGTCGTCGCCGTGGGCTGCATGGCCGAGCGGTACGGCAAGGAACTCCAGGAAGCGCTGCCGGAGGCCGACGGCGTACTCGGATTCGACGACTACGCCGACATCTCCGACCGCCTCCAGACCATCCTCAACGGCGGCATTCACGCCTCCCACACCCCGCGCGACCGGCGCAAGCTGCTGCCCATCAGCCCGGCCGAGCGCCAGGACGCCTCCAGCGCCTCCGACGTGGCGCTTCCCGGGCACGC
This sequence comes from Streptomyces sp. ISL-96, assembly GCF_018614035.1. Lineage (GTDB taxonomy): Bacteria > Actinomycetota > Actinomycetes > Streptomycetales > Streptomycetaceae > Streptomyces. Next base: position 29,282 of record NZ_JAGGPA010000058.1, on the reverse strand, counting down.
TCAGGACACGCCTCCCGAGGACCTGCCCGAAGGCATCGCGCCGGCCTCCGGGCCGCGTGCGCCGCTTCGCCAGCGTCTCGGGAACAGCCCGGTCGCTTCCGTGAAGCTCGCGTCAGGGTGCGACCGCAGGTGTTCCTTCTGCGCCATTCCGTCGTTCCGTGGATCGTTCATTTCGCGGCGTCCCTCCGACGTACTGGGGGAGACGCGCTGGCTGGCCGAGCAGGGCGTCAAGGAGATCATGCTGGTCTCCGAGAACAACACGTCGTACGGCAAGGACCTCGGTGACATCCGGCTGCTGGAGACGCTGCTGCCGGAGCTGGCCGAGGTCGACGGGATTGAGCGCGTACGGGTCAGCTACCTGCAGCCGGCGGAGATGCGGCCGGGGCTGATCGACGTACTGACGTCCACGCCGAAGGTCGCGCCGTACTTCGACCTGTCCTTCCAGCACTCGGCGGCCGGTGTGCTGCGCTCGATGCGGCGCTTCGGTGACACCGACCGCTTCCTGGAGCTGCTGGAGACGATCAGGAACAAGGCGCCGCAGGCCGGTGTGCGGTCCAACTTCATCGTCGGGTTCCCCGGCGAGAGCGAGGCGGACTTCGGCGAGCTGGAGCGTTTCCTCACGGGCGCGAGACTGGACGCGATCGGCGTCTTCGGGTACTCCGACGAGGAGGGCACCGAGGCCGTCACGTACGACAACAAGCTGGACGCCGAGGTCATCGCCGAGCGGCTCGAACACATCTCGCGGCTCGCGGACGAGCTGACCGCCCAGCGGGCCGAGGAGCGGCTCGGTGAGACGGTCGAGGTGCTCGTCGAGTCGGTGGACGGTGAGGACGGCGCGGTGGGGCGTGCGGCTCATCAGGCGCCCGAGACGGACGGCCAGGTGCTGTTCACGTCCGGCGAGGGGCTGGCCGTCGGCCGAATGGTCGTGGCGAAGGTGGTCGGGACCGAGGGCGTGGACCTGGTGGCGGAATACTGCGACCTTCTGGGAGGCGACCCCCAGACCATCGACGAGGAGGCAGGCAGATGACCGGAGTCCCGGCATCCGCTGCCGGTGGAACCGGCGCGAAGCCGGCGCCCGGCGGCAAGCTGGGCGCTGCGGCCGTCAATCAGGCCAGCCTGTGGAACATCGCCAACATCCTCACCATGATGCGGCTGGCGCTGGTGCCCGGCTTCGTCATGCTGATGCTCCAGGACGGCGGGTACGACCCGGCCTGGCGCGCGTGGGCATGGGCGGCCTTCGCCGTTGCGATGATCACGGACATTTTTGACGGGCATCTGGCCCGTACGTACAACCTGGTCACCGACTTCGGGAAGATCGCCGACCCGATCGCCGACAAGGCGATCATGGGCGCGGCGCTGATCTGCCTGTCGGCGCTCGGGGATCTGCCGTGGTGGGTGACGGGCGTCATCCTCTTCCGGGAGCTGGGCATCACGGTGCTGCGCTTCTGGGTGATCAGGCACGGGGTCATTCCGGCCAGTCGCGGCGGCAAGATGAAGACGCTCCTGCAGGGCGTGGCGGTCGGGATGTACGTGCTGGCGCTGACGGGGCCGCTCGCGACGCTGCGGTTCTGGGTGATGGCGGTGGCGGTCGTGCTGACCGTGGCGACCGGGCTGGACTATGTGCGCCAGGCCGTGGTGCTGCGGCGGGCCGGGATCGCGGCGGAGGAGTCGTCGGCGCAGGAGCCGGCGGAGCGGTCGGCGGAGGAGTCGTCCCGGTGACGGGTGGTGCTGTTATACGGGCGAGTGGTGCCGCGGAGGTGCTGGAGCTGCTGGCTGGGCGGGGCGAGACGCTCGCGGTCGCCGAATCGCTCACGGGCGGCCTGGTGGCCGCAGAGCTGACTTCCGTGCCTGGTGCTTCAAGAGCCTTCCGCGGGGCCGTCACGGCGTACGCCACACAGCTCAAAAGCGACATTCTTGGGGTCGACGCGGCACTTCTGGAGCAGCACGGAGCCGTGGACGGCGAGGTCGCGCGGCAGATGGCCGTGGGGGTCCGGCGGGTCCTCGGGGCCGACTGGGGAGTAGCGACCACGGGAGTCGCGGGGCCCGAAGCCCAGGACGGGCAGCCGGTCGGTACCGTTTTCGTGGCGGTCGCGGGGCCGGACGGCGCCGGGAAAGTGGCCCGGTTGAGGTTGAACGGGGACCGGGCGGTAATCCGTATGGAGAGTGTACGGAGAGTATTGACTCTGCTCTGCGACGAACTGAATGAAAATGCGCGGGCACAGGATACGGAACAGAACGGGGGGAATTGATGTTTGCAGCCCTGAGTGAACACGACATCGCTCCCCGCACGGCCGCAGCGCGAGGCGGTACGGTGGGGCGTGAAGGATGCGGCTACGCGGTCCGAGGAGGGAGCCACCGATGATTCTGCTCCGTCGCCTGCTTGGTGACGTGCTGCGTCGGCAGCGCCAGCGCCAGGGCCGTACTCTGCGCGAAGTCTCCTCGTCCGCCCGAGTCTCACTCGGCTATCTATCCGAGGTGGAGCGGGGGCAGAAGGAGGCATCCTCCGAACTGCTCTCCGCTATCTGCGACGCGCTTGACGTACGGATGTCCGAGCTCATGCGCGAAGTGAGTGACGAGTTGTCGCTGGCTGAGCTGGCGGAGTCGGCTGCGAGCGAGCCGGTGCGTCCACCGGTACGCCCGATGCTGAATTCCGTTTCGGTGACGTCGGTGGCAGGTGTGCCACCGGAGCGGGTGACGATCAAGGCACCCGCGGAAGCGGTGGACGTGGTCGCCGCCTGACCGCGGCGACTTCGGTCTGAGGCTCTTAGAGGTCTCGGGCTTGTAAGGCTTGTGGGAGAGCCCCGGTGGTCCTGACGGACCTCGGGGCTCTTTCATGCCTTCGTGTGACCGTTTTGTGGCATATGTGCCATGGTGGTGGGACTGTGAAGGGTCGGTTTGATCAGTCGGTTTCCTGAGGAGGAAAACGGATGTCTGTCGTGAAGAGCAGCCTGGCCGAGGCGGACCTCAAGGTGGTGGGCGAGGCCCTGCAGGGGGCGCTGGTGGACCTCGTGGATCTCTCGCTGGTCGCCAAGCAGGTCCACTGGAACGTGGTGGGGCCGCGATTCAGGTCCGTACACCTGCAGCTCGACGAGGTGGTCGGCACGGCGCGGCAGCACTCGGACTCGGTGGCCGAGCGGGCCTCGGCGCTGGGTGTGAATCCGGACGGGCGGTCCGCGAGTGTGGCGTGTGCGACGGCGATCCGGGAGGTGCCGTCGGGGTGGATCAAGGATGTGGACGCCGTACGGATACTGGTGGACGCACTCGGGGTCGTGGTCGGGCGCATGCGGGAGCGGATCGACGTAACCGCTGAGCCGGATCCGGTGACCCAGGACATCATCATCGGGCTCACGGCAGACCTCGAAAAGCATGCGTGGATGTTCCAGGCCGAGAGCGCGTAGAGCGCGGGGCGCGGTTGGTGCGGTTGGTGTGCGGTGCTGGTGGGTGCGCCGGGTGTGCTTCCGGTGCGCCCTCCCGCCGTGTGCGCGGGCCCGGCTAGCGTCGGTCGGAGGAGGCGGCCATGGCATGGCGTGACTTCCGCGGACGCGGGGCGGCGCTGGTGGTGACGGTGGTGTTCGGTGCGGTGTGGTGGGGTGCCGTGCTGCGGCTTGTGCTGGTGCCGGAGCGGACCGGGGTCGTCGAGGGCGCGGTGGCGGCGGGCGGCTGGGGGCTGAGCCTGCTGCCGGTTCACGTGGTTTCGGCGGCTGCGGCGGGGGTGGATTCGCGGCGCCGGCGACGCGGGCCGGGGCGTACGCCGGGGGCGGTGTTGCGGCGCTGCGGGGTTGCCGGGGCGGTTACCAGCGCGGTTACCAGGGCATTGCGACGCCGCCGTTCGGGCGGAGGATCTGGCCCGTCGTGAAGGCGGAGGCGTCCGACGCCAGGTGGAGGATCGCGTGCGCGATGTCCTCGGGCTCGCCGACGCGGCCCAGTGGGGTCGCGCGGACCATGGCGGCTTCGGTCCGGTGCTGGAGCGCCGCGTCGTGGCGGTCGGTCATGGGGGTGCGGATCCAGCCGGGGGCCACGGCGTTCACGCGGATGGAGTAGGGGCCGAGCTCGGTGGCGAGGGTCCTGGTGAGCTGTACGACGGCTGCCTTGGCCGTGCTGTAGCAGAGCAGGCCGGAGGTTGCCGCGTCGACCGCGCCCGACGCCATGGTGATGATGCTGCCGGGAGTCCTGGCGGCGATCATGGCGCGGGCCGCCTCCTGGCATGCGTACAGAACACCCTTGAAGTTGACCGCCAGGACGCGGTCCAGGTCCTCGTCGCGGGTCTCCAGGACGGTGCTGCGGTGCATGATTCCGGCGATGGCGGCGAGGATGTCGAGACGGGGGCCGGCTGCGGAGACCGCCGCCGCGAGCTGGGTCCGGTCGGTGACGTCCAGACGGTGGGGGTGCGCGGCGCCGCCCGCCTTGGTGATCAGGGCCGTGGTCTCGTGGAGGCCGCTCTCGTCGAGGTCCGCGCAGTGGACGGTGGCGCCGGCTTCGGCGAGGAGGAGTGCGCCGGCCCGGCCTATGCCGCTCGCGGCGCCGGTGACGAGTGCGGTGCGGCCGGTGAGGTCGTACGCCTTGAGGGCCATGCGGGGACGGTACGACCGGACCTGACGGGGCGTCAACTGGCGTGGTGGGTCGGGGTTGGGCCCGACTGGCAGCGGGGGCACCAGTACGTGGGGCGTGCGCGGCTTCCGTCGCCCTGGTCGGCGTGGCGGATCGGGGTGCCGCAGCGCAGGCACGGGCGGCCGGCGCGGCCGTACACGTACAGGGGTGGGGTGCGGGCGCGTTCGCGGAGGGTGGTGCGGCGGCCGAGGCGGTCGCGGTTGGCCTCCAGGAGGCGTTTGGCGGCGGCGACCAGGCGTTCGGGGGCGGGGAGTTCCCCGATGGGGAGCCAGGGGGTCACGCGGGCGAAGAAGCACAGCTCCGACTTGTAGATGTTGCCGATGCCGGCGAGATTGCGCTGGTCGAGGAGGGCTTCGCCCAGGGGGCGGGCGGGGTCTGCCAGGAGGCGGCGGAGTGCTTCGCCGGCGTCCCAGTCCGGGCCCAGGAGGTCGGGGCCGAGGTGGCCGACGGCCTGGGCCTCGTCCTGGGTCCGGATCAGTTCGAGTACGGGGAGGCGGTAGCCCACGGCGGTGTGTTCGGCGGTGCCGAGGACGGCGCGGATCTGATGGGCCGGGCCGCCGCGCCATCGCTCCTCGGGGCCGTAGATCTTCCAGGCGCCGTCCATGCCGAGGTGCGAGTGGAGCGTGAGGCCGCCCTCGATGCGGGCGAGGAGGTGTTTGCCGCGAGGGGTGACGTCCAGGACGGTGCGGCCGGTCAGGTCGGCGGTCGCGAACCGGGGGACGCGGAGGTCGGCGTGGGTGAGGGTGTGTCCGGCCAGGGCGGCGTGCAAGTGCTGGGCGGCCTGCCAGACGGAGTCTCCTTCGGGCATGGGTCCATGATGCGGTGGAGTGGGACGGGGTGGCGTCCTGAGCCCGGCAGGGATCAGGACGACGGATGGGCTCAGGGGCGGAGGCGGAGGCCTCGGGGGGTGGGGTGGAAGCCTGCTGCTTCGAGGGTTTTGCCCAGCGGGGAAGTCAGGGCGGGGGCGCCGTTGGTGCGTTCCACTGTGACCGTGCCGAGGGCTCCTTCCCTGGCCGCTTTCGCCAGGGCTTCGGCAGCCGCGGTGAGGCGCGGGTCCGGGGCTGCCGGGTCGCTCGGGTCGGTGGGCCAGGCCAGCAGGGTTTTGCCGCCGCGTTCCATGTAGAGGGTCAGCTCGCCGTCGACCAGGACAACGAGGGCCCCGGCTTTGCGGCCGGGTTTGTGGCCCGCGTCGGAGGGCGGTTCGGGCCAGGGCAGGGCCGCTCCGTACGCATTGGCGGGGTCGGCGGCGGCGAGGATCACCGCGCGGTTCGGGGAGTCCGTTTCGGCGCGCTCGCGTGCGGTGGCCGCGGCCCGCAGGCGGTCGACCGCGCCGTCCATCGCGAACTGGGCGGCCCCGAGGCCCTCCACGACGTAACCACGGCGTGCCTGCCCGCTGTCCTCGAAAGCGGCCAGGATGCGGTACGTCGCCGAGAAGCCGCCCTCGACCCCTTCGGCGGCGACCGCGCCGCGCGTGACCACGCCGTGCCGGTCGAGCAGCGTGCGGGCGAGCGCGTGGGCGCGGTGGGTCGGATCGGGTTCGTGGGCGGGGAGCAGGGACCAGCGGCCGGAGACCGTGGGGGGCCCGGTGCGGGAAGCGGGGCGGGTGGCCGCGCTGAGGGTGCCGTAACGCCCGCGCGGGACCGTGCGTTTGGCGCGGTGGGCGGTGGAGCCCGCCGTACGGCCCGATCCGAGGAGGGAGCGCAGGGGCGCGAGCGTGTCGTTGGTGAGACGGCCCGACCAGGCCAGGTCCCAGAGGGCGTCTGCGAGTTGCGGGTCGGTGCAGTCGGGGTGGGTGGTGGCGCGGACCTGGTCGGCGATCTGGCGGAAGAAGAGGCCGTACCCCCCGGAGAGCGTGGTGAGGACGGACTCGTGCAGTGCGGTGAGCTCCAGGGGATGCGGCTGGGGGAGGAGCAGGGGCGCCGCGTCGGCTAGGTAGAGGGACACCCAGCCGTCCTTGCCGGGCAGTGCGCCCGATCCGGCCCACAGGACCTCGCCGGTCGTGGTGAGCTCGTCGAGCATGGCGGGTGAGTAACCGGCCACGCGGGACGGGAGGACCAGCTTTTCGAGGGCGGACGCCGGCACGGAGGCGCCCTGCAACTGCTCGACGGCGCGCACAAGTCCGTCGATGCCACGCAGACTGCTGCTGCCGAGGTGCTGCCACTGGGGGAGGAACGCGGCGAGCGCGGCGGGCGGAACCGGCTCCAGCTCGTGGCGCAGGGCGGCCAGGGACCGGCGCCGCAGGCGGCGCAGCACCGTCGCGTCGCACCACTCCTGGCCGATTCCGGCGGGGTGGAACTCGCCCTGTACGACCCGGCCGTTCGCGGTGAGGCGTTGCAGGGCGCCGTCCGTCACCGCCGCCCCCAGGCCGAACCGGGCGGCCGCCGCGGCTGACGTGAACGGGCCGTGGGTGCGGGCGAAGCGGGCGAGGAGGTCGCCGAGCGGGTCCTTCACGGGCTCGGTGAACGCCTCGGGCACGCCGACCGGAAGCGCGGTGCCCAGCGCGTCGCGCAGCCGGCCCGCGTCCTCGACGGCCGCCCAGTGGTCCGCCCCGGCGATACGGACGCGGATGGCCCGGCGGGCGGTCGACAGGGCCTCGGCCCAGCCCGGTTCGGCGCCTCGCGCGGCCAGCTCGGTGTCGGTGAGGGGGCCAAGGACCCGCAGGAGGTCGGCGACACCCTCCAGGTCCTTGATGCGGCGGTCGTCGGTGAGCCACTGAAGTTCCTGCTCCAGCTCGGTCAGGACGTCGGCGTCGAGCAGTTCGCGCAGCTCCGCCTGGCCGAGCAGCTCGGCCAGGAGCCGGGAGTCCAGTGAGAGCGCGGCGGCGCGCCGCTCGGCGAGGGGTGAGTCGCCCTCGTACAGGAACTGGGCGACGTAACCGAACAGGAGGGAGCGGGCGAAGGGGGACGGCTCGGGGGTGGTGACTTCGACGAGCCGGACGCGGCGGGACTCGATGTCGCCCATGAGTTCGGTGAGGCCGGGTACGTCGAAGACGTCCTGGAGGCACTCCCGCACGGCTTCGAGGACGATCGGGAACGAGCCGAACTCGGAGGCGACCTGGAGCAGCTGGGAGGCGCGCTGGCGCTGCTGCCACAGCGGGGTGCGCTTGCCGGGGCTGCGGCGCGGCAGGAGCAGCGCGCGGGCGGCGCACTCGCGGAAGCGGGCGGCGAACAGCGCCGAGCCGCCGACCTGGTCGGTGACGATCTGGTTGACCTCGCCCTTGTCGAAGACGACGTCGGTGGCGCCGAGCGGGGCCTGGTCGTTGTCGAACGCGGTGCTCTGCCGGGACGGTCCGGACAGTTCGTCGTCGAGGAGGTCGAAGCCCATCAGGTCGGCGTCGGGCAGGCGCAGCACGATGCCGTCGTCGGCGTGCATGACCTGGGCGTCCATGCCGTACCGCTCGGTCAGACGGGAGCCGAGCGCCAGTGCCCAGGGGGCGTGCACCTGGGCGCCGAAGGGGGAGTGGATGACGACCCGCCAGTCGCCGAGCTCGTCGCGGAACCGCTCCACGACGATGGTGCGGTCGTCGGGGACGTGACCGGCGGCGCGGCGCTGTTCGCCGAGGTACGACAGGATGTTTTCGGCGGCCCAGGCGTCGAGGCCGGCGGCGGTCAGGCGCAGCCGGGCGTCCTCGGGGGTGAGGGAGCCGACCTCGCGGACGAACGCGCCGAGCGCACGGCCCAGTTCGAGGGGGCGGCCCAGTTGGTCGCCCTTCCAGAAGGGCAGCCGGCCCGGCACTCCGGGGGCGGGGGAGACGAGCACGCGGTCGCGTGTGATGTCCTCGATGCGCCAGGAGGTGGTGCCGAGGGTGAAGACGTCGCCCACGCGGGATTCGTAGACCATCTCCTCGTCGAGCTCGCCGACGCGGCCGCCGCCCTTTTTGGGGTCGGCTCCGGCCAGGAAGACGCCGAAGAGCCCGCGGTCGGGGATGGTGCCGCCGGAGGTGACGGCCAGGCGCTGCGCCCCTGGACGGCCCGTGACCGTACCGGCGATACGGTCCCACACCACGCGGGGGCGGAGCTCCGCGAAGGCGTCGGACGGGTAGCGGCCGGCGAGCATGTCGAGGACCGCCGTGAAGGCGGACTCGGGGAGCGAGGCGAAGGGGGCCGCGCGGCGGACGGTGGCGAGCAGGTCGTCGGCCTGCCAGGTGTCGAGCGCGACCATGGCGACGAGCTGCTGCGCCAGGACGTCGAGCGGGTTGGCGGGGACGCGCAGGGCCTCGATGGAGCCGCTGCGCATGCGCTCGGTGACGACGGCCGACTGGACGAGGTCGCCGCGGTACTTGGGGAAGACGACGCCCGTCGAGACCGCGCCGACCTGGTGCCCGGCGCGGCCGACACGCTGAAGGCCAGAGGCCACGGACGGCGGTGACTCGACCTGGACGACGAGATCCACCGCGCCCATGTCGATGCCCAGCTCCAGGCTGGAGGTGGCGACCACGGCGGGCAGCCGGCCGGCTTTGAGGTCCTCCTCGACCTGGGCGCGCTGTTCCTTGGAGACCGAACCGTGGTGGGCGCGGGCGAGCAGGGGCGGAGCACCCTTGGCGGCGCCCGCCTGAGCCATGATCTCGGCGGGTGACTGGTCATCGGGCAGCGGTTCGCCGGTGGCCCGTTCGTACGCGATCTCATTGAGCCGGTTGCACAGGCGTTCGGCGAGGCGGCGGGAGTTCACGAAGACGATCGTCGAGCGGTGCGCCTGGACGAGGTCGGCGATGCGCTCCTCGACATGCGGCCAGATCGACGGCTTGTCGCCCGCGTCGTCGCCCTTGGCCGGGGCGCCGCCCAGCTCGCCCAGGTCCTCCACGGGGACGACCACCGACAGGTCGAACTCCTTGCCCGAGGGCGGCTGGACGATGGCGGCCTGGCGCTGCGGGGAGAGGAAGCGGGCGACCTCGTCCACCGGCCGGACCGTCGCGGACAGGCCGATCCGGCGGGCGGGGCGCGGCAGCAGCTCGTCCAGCCGCTCCAGCGATACGGCGAGGTGCGCACCGCGCTTGGTCCCCGCGACGGCGTGCACCTCGTCCAGGATCACCGTCTCGATGCCGGCCAGGGATTCGCGCGCGGCGGACGTGAGCATCAGGAACAGCGACTCGGGTGTGGTGATGAGGATGTCCGGCGGCTTCGTCGCGAGCGACCGCCGCTCGGCGGCCGGAGTGTCGCCGGAGCGGATGCCGACCCGGACGTCGGGTTCGGTCATCCCGAGTCGTACGGCTTCCTGGCGGATGCCGGTGAGGGGGCTTCGGAGGTTGCGCTCGACATCGACCGCGAGGGCCTTGAGCGGTGACACGTACAGCACCCGGCAGCGCTGCCTGGGGTCCGCGGGCGGGGGCTTGGACGCCAGGTCGTCGAGCGCGGCCAGAAAGGCGGCCAGGGTCTTTCCGGAGCCGGTCGGGGCCACGACCAGGACGTCGGAACCTTCGGAGATGGCCTGCCAGGCGCCTTCCTGCGCCGCGGTGGGCGCGCTGAAGGCCCCCGTGAACCAGCCGCGGGTCGCGGGGGAGAAGGAGTCGAGCGCAGTCCTGGACATGTCCCCCATCGTGCACCCGACCACTGACAACGGGCGTCCAGACCATGGACGTGCAGGTCAGCGGCGCGCGGGCGGGCCGCAGAATGGCTGTATGGCGACGGAGGCGGGAGGCGCGGGAGGCGCGGGGGGCATGCGAGACGTGCGAGAGGTGGCGGGTGGGAAGGACGAGTGGGCGCGGCACTGGCAGTACCCGGGTGTGCCCGGCCTCGACCTGCTGCGGGCCCGCTACGTGCGCCATTCCTTCTCGCGGCACAGCCACGAGGGGTTCGTCTTCGGCGCGGTCTTCCGCGGAATCGAGGACGTGGTCATGCCGCAGGGCACGATCCAGGCACGCCCGGGCACCGTCGTCATGATCAACCCGGAGGTGCCGCACGCCGCGCACGCGGGCGTGCCCGAGGGCTGGTCGTACGCCACCCTGTACCCCTCGGCGCAGGTGGTCGCCGGCATCGCCGAGGAGACGACGAGCCTGCGCGGTACAGCCGGCTTCGCCGAGACCATCGTCGAGGACGCCGACACCGCGCGGCTCATCCGCGCGGTGCACAAGGCGGCCGAGGAGGGCAACGCGCTCGCCGCCGACAGCCTGCTGCGGATCGCCGTGGCCAGGCTCCTTCGCCGGCACGGCCAGAGTCTTCCCGCACGTGCGCCGGCCGCGGCGGGCGCACGCACCGCGGCGCTCGCGAAAAGCCTCCTTGAGGAGCGCATGGCTGAGCCCCCTTCCCTGGAACAACTCGCGAACGAACTCGGGACCGGTCCGTTCGCGCTCCTGCGCGCGTTCAAGTCGGCGTACGGTATGCCGCCCCACACATGGCTGACCAACGCGCGTGTGCGCAGCGCCCGACGGCTCCTGGAGGCCGGGACGGCACCTGTCGAGGCCGCCGCCGCCGTGGGGTTCAGCGACCAGCCGCATCTGAACCGGCACTTCACCCGGATCGTCGGGGTACCGCCCGGCGCCTACCAGCGGGAGCGCGCAAGAACGTACAAGACCGGGCGCGGCCGCCCGTCCTAGTGTCCGGACGTGGCAGAACAGACAGCACCCCCAGCGATACGCACAGAACCACCCGCGTCCAAACCCGACCGCGCCGTCGTCCGCGACGCGCTCGGCGTGGGCGTCGCCGTCGGGCTCTCCGGCTTCGCCTTCGGCGTGACCTCCGCGGGGTCGGGCCTCACCCTCCTCCAGACCTGTGCGCTCAGCCTCCTGGTCTTCACAGGGGCCTCGCAGTTCGCGCTCGTCGGTGCGCTCGCGGCGGGCGGCAATCCGTTCACCGCCGCAGCGGGCGCCTTCTTCCTCGGCGTACGCAATGCCTTCTACGGGCTGCGGCTGTCCCAGCTGCTGGCCCTCCCGCGCTTCGTACGCCCCTTCGCCGCCCACTGGGTCATCGACGAGACGACGGCCGTCACCCTCGCGCAGCCCTCGCGCCGCAGCGCCCGGCTCGGCTTCACGGTCACTGGACTGTCCCTGTACGTGCTGTGGAACCTCACCACCCTGATCGGGGCGCTCGGCGCGGAGGCCATCGGCGACACCGAAGCATGGGGCCTGGACGCCGCGAGCCCCGCTGTTTTTCTCGCTCTGCTGGCGCCCATGCTGCGTACCGGCATGGAACGGGCTGTCGCGGGTCTCGCGGTGCTCCTGGCCCTCGGGCTCCTGCCGGTACTGCCGGCGGGCGTGCCGGTGCTCGTCGCCGCGCTCGCTGCTCCCGCCCTGCTCTACGTACAGGGCCGCAGGGCGGCACGCCACACCGCGAAGGAGGAGGGGCGATGAGCGTCTGGATCGCGATCGGCGCCACTGCCGTCGGCTGTTACCTCGTCAAGCTGCTCGGCCTGCTGGTGCCCGCGGGCGCCCTGGAGCGCCCGCTCGTCAAGCGTCTGGCCGCGCTGCTGCCGGTGGCCCTGCTGGCGGCGCTCACCGCCCAGCAGACCCTCAGCACCGGGCAGCACCTGGCGCTGGACGCCAGGGGCGCGGGGCTCGCGGCGGCGGCGCTCGCGCTTGTCCTGCGCGCACCCTTCCTCGTGGTGGTCGGGGCCGCTGTGGTCGTCACGGCGGGTGTAAGGGCGATCAGCGGCTGAGGTGAAGGGCTTGACCGGGGCGCGCCGCCCTGTTGCCGCGCGCGCCCGGCTCGCCGGAATCAGCCGATGACGCGTCCGTACGCCCGTAGCGTCAGCAGCGCGTCGATCGTCACGATCGGACGCGACTCCAGCGCGGTCCCCGGCGCCCATTCCCGCCAGCGGATCGGCCAGCCCCCGTCCTCCCGCTGTCCGGCCGCGAGGAAGTCCAGCGAGCGGCTCATCTCCTCGTCGGTGAACCAGTCACGGGCGAGCGATCCCGGCGTACGGGCGTAGTCGTACGCGAAGTGGTGCTCGCCCGGCGCATACCCAGCGGCCACGGGCTGCTCCCCGGCCCGCGCCGGATCCAGGGCGACGAGCCGCTGCTCGCGCACCAGCCGGCCGAGCCGGTCCGCGGCGGCCCTCGCCCGGGTCCTGTCAGGCACGCCGTCCAGGAAGGCGACCGCCGCCTGGACCTCGTACGGATGGGACTTCTCCAGCGCCTCGACCGCGGCCCAGCAGAAATCGGTGGCCCTGAAGAGCCACGCGTGCCACACCTCATTGCGGTGCAGCAGCCCGACCACAGGGCCCGTCGCCAGGAGATCACCCGGAGGGTCGTCCACGACCGGGACGAACGGCGCGGCCGGATAGCCGCCCAACGAAGGATCCACCGCAGGCAATGCTCCCTCCTTCGTCGACGCGTCGGACAGATAGCGGCACATCCGCTCCACCCGCACGCCCTCGCAGCGGCCGATGGAATCGAGGACACGCAGCGCGTGAGCGACGTGCAACGGCTGGCTCACCGGACCGCGCAGATCGGGTTCCAGTGCGTAGCCGTAGCCGCCGTCATCGCATTGGTACGGGGCGAGCGCCCTTTCGACCGTGTCTGGGCCGCCGTTCACGAAGTGATAGGCGAACCGCCGTTGTTCCAGCACGCGGGCCGTCAGCCAGATGAAGTGCTCGGCGCGTGCGAGGGGGGATGCTCCGGATCCAGCCATGGAACGACCGTAGGACGGTAAGCGCTCTCGGGAAGCTCCGCGGGCCGGTCTGCACTCTCAGGGGCGCGATACTGGAGTCATGCGGTTGACGATTTTCTGGGAGCGGATGGCGGAGCACTTCGGTGAGGCGTACGCCGATTCCTTCGCCCGCGATCATGTGATGGCCGAGCTCGGCGGTCGCACGGTGAACCAGGCCCTGTCGGCCGGCTGGGACGCCAAGAGCGTCTGGCGCGGCGTCTGCGTCGCTATGGACGTGCCCGCCGACAAGCGCTGACGTGCATGGGGGGCAAGGGGCGGAGGGGCCGGATGTCACAGGCATGGGCCAGACTGGCTCCGTGGCATCCACTGACGAGCCCGCCGGGCAAGAAGACTCGCCGACCGCACCGCCGCCCACGCGCCCCCGGGCGGACAGCGGTTCTGCCCGTATGCCCCGGTGGCTGCCGCGCGCCATGGTGCTCGCGCTCGCTCTCTACGCCTGTTTCCAGCTCGGCAACTGGGCGTTCCACCAGCTCGTCGGCCTGCTGATCAACATCCTGATCGCCTTCTTCCTGGCTCTCGCGATCGAGCCCGCCGTCGGGCGGATGGCGGCCCACGGCATGCGGCGCGGCTTCGCGACCTTCCTGGTCTTCATCGGAGTGCTGGTCGCGGGCGTCGGCTTCATCGTGCTGCTCGGCTCGGTGCTGGCCGGCCAGATCATCGAGATGGTCGAGGACTTCCCCGAGTACGTCGATCAGGTCATCAACTGGATCAACCAGACGTTCCGCACGGAGCTCTCCCGGGTGGATATCCAGGCCAGCGTCCTGAACTCCGACTGGCTGCGCAGGTACGTACAGAACAGCGCGAGCGGCGTCCTGGACGTGTCGGCGACCGTGCTCGGCGGGCTGTTCCAGGTGCTGACGGTCTTCCTGTTCTCCTTCTACTTCGCGGCCGACGGACCACGGCTGCGGCGTGCCCTGTGCTCCGTACTGCCGCCGGCCCGCCAGGCGGAGGTGCTGCGCGCCTGGGAGATCGCGGTCGACAAGACCGGCGGTTACATCTACTCGCGCGGCCTGATGGCGCTGATCTCCGGCGTCGCGCACTACATCCTGCTGCTGGTCCTCGACGTGCCGTACGCCCCCGCCCTCGCGGTGTGGGTGGGGCTCATTTCGCAGTTCATTCCGACGATCGGTACGTACCTGGCGGGTGCACTGCCGATGTTGATCGCCTTCACCGTCAACCCCTGGTACGCGCTGTGGGTGCTCGGATTCGTCGTTGTCTACCAGCAGTTCGAGAACTACGTACTGCAGCCCAAGCTGACCGCGACGACCGTCAACATCCATCCGGCGGTCGCCTTCGGCTCGGTCGTCGCGGGCACGGCGCTGATGGGGGCCGTCGGCGCGCTGATCGCGATTCCGGCGATCGCGACACTGCAGGCCTTCCTGGGCGCGTATGTGAAGCGGTACGTCGTGACGGACGACCCGCGCGTGCACGGCAGACACCCGAGGCGCCGCGGCGGCTCGGCCTTCGTACGCCTGCGGCGCACGGGGCGCGACGACTCCGCGCGGGAGCCGCGCCGGGACCAGGCGCCGCCGCCCTCGGACGACGACGCCTGAGTTCCGTCCGCGCGCGATCAGTGGCGCTCCAGCTCCACCCGCGGGGGTGCCCTGCGTAGCCGTTCCTCGGTGGCGGACTGGAGTGCCCGTACGTCCTCCTCGCGCTCGGCGGCGCGGATCCGCTGCCCGGCCTCGCGGAGGTAGGTGCGGTGCGCTTGACACCAAAATCGAACATCCATTCTGATGGGGTTCTGGCCGGGTAGCTGCGAGGGTTTATCCACAGGTCAGGACGACGCCGGGACGCGTTGTCAGTGGCAGGAGATAGCGTCTTGGACGTGAAGCGATCGACTCAAGCAAATCGGGTGGAACCCATGGCAGCAGGCACCGACCGCGAGAAGGCGCTCGACGCCGCGCTCGCGCAGATTGAACGGCAATTCGGCAAGGGCGCGGTCATGCGCCTCGGCGACCGGCCGAACGAGCCCATCGAGGTCATCTCTACCGGGTCGACCGCGCTGGACATCGCGCTCGGCGTCGGCGGGCTGCCGCGCGGGCGTGTGGTGGAGGTGTACGGACCGGAATCCTCCGGTAAGACGACGCTGACGCTGCACGCCGTGGCGAACGCGCAGAAGGCCGGCGGCACCGTCGCCTTCGTGGACGCCGAGCACGCGCTCGACCCGGAGTACGCCAAGGCGCTCGGCGTCGATACGGACAACCTGATCCTCTCCCAGCCGGACACCGGCGAGCAGGCACTCGAGATCGTGGACATGCTGGTCCGCTCGGGCGCCATCGACCTCATCGTCATCGACTCCGTCGCGGCCCTGGTGCCGCGAGCGGAGATCGAGGGTGAGATGGGTGACTCGCACGTCGGTCTCCAGGCCCGGCTGATGAGCCAGGCACTGCGCAAGATCACCGGTGCGCTGCACCAGTCCCAGACCACGGCCATCTTCATCAACCAGCTCCGCGAGAAGATCGGTGTGATGTTCGGCTCCCCGGAGACCACGACCGGTGGCCGGGCGCTGAAGTTCTACGCCTCGGTGCGGCTCGACATCCGGCGCATCGAGACCCTCAAGGACGGCACGGACGCGGTCGGCAACCGCACCCGCGTCAAGGTCGTCAAGAACAAGGTCGCGCCGCCGTTCAAGCAGGCGGAGTTCGACATCCTCTACGGCCAGGGCATCAGCCGCGAGGGCGGTCTGATCGACATGGGCGTGGAGCACGGCTTCGTCCGCAAGGCGGGTGCCTGGTACACGTACGAGGGCGACCAGCTCGGCCAGGGCAAGGAGAACGCCCGTAACTTCCTGAAGGACAACCCCGATCTCGCCGACGAGATCGAGAAGAAGATCAAGGAGAAGCTGGGCGTCGGTGTCAAGCCCGTGGCCCCGGGAGCCGAGCCCGGCGCGGACGCGGCGGTCAGCTCCCCGGCAGCGGCCGACGCGAAGTCGGTACCGGCTCCGGCGACCAAGGCCAAGACGGCCAAGCCCGCGGCAGCCAAGAGCTAGACCGTGACCCGGAGGACGGACTGGCCGGGAAGCGCAAGCGAAGGCATGGACGCCGAGGACAGCGGCGGCCCCGACCCGTCGAGGGCCGGCAAGGGGCTGCCGCCTCAGGATCCGGGTGAGCAGGCGCGGGCGATCTGTCTGCGTCTGCTCACCGGAACCGCGCGCACCCGCAAACAGCTCAAGGACGCTCTCCACAAGCGGGGCATCCCGGACGACGTGTCGGACGAGGTGCTGTCCCGCTTCGAGGAGGTCGGGCTCATCGACGACGCGGCCTTCGCGGACGCCTGGGTGGAGTCCCGGCACCACGGCCGGGGCCTCGCCCGGCGGGCGCTCGCGCGGGAGCTGCGTAACAAGGGCGTCGCCCCCACCCTCATCGACGACGCGATGGGGCAGCTCGACGCCGATCAGGAGGAAGAGCGGGCCCGTGAGCTCGTGGCCCGCAAACTCCGCTCCACCCGCGGTCTGGAGCGGGACCGCCGGCTGCGCCGCCTCGCCGGCATGCTGGCCCGGAAGGGCTACCCCGAGGGCATGGCCCTGCGGGTGGTCCGACGCGCCCTCGAAGAAGAAGGCGAGGACACGGACGGCCTCGACTACGACCCGCTCTAGCCGCCGCGGCGGGTCGTAGCGGCGGGGCCGCGGCCCCGCCGCTAAGGAGTCACCGGAAGCCCCGCCGCCCGCCACGCCTGGAACCCGCCGTCGAGATCCGTCGCCCCGTGCAGTCCCAACTGCCGCAGGGAGGCGGCCGCGAGACTCGACGCGTATCCCTCGTTGCAGATCATCACGATCCGCAGATCATGGCTGGTGGCCTCCGGAGCGCGGTGGCTGCCCTGCGGATCGAGCCGCCATTCCAGCTCATTGCGCTCGACGACGAGCGCCCCCGGGATCAGTCCGTCCCGCTCGCGCAGCGCCGCGTACCGGATGTCCACCAGCAGCGCACCGGCCACGGCGGCGTCGTACGCCTCCTGCGGCCCGATCCGGTCGAGCCCTTCGCGTACGCGCTCCAGCAGTTCGTCGATTCCGACACGTTCGCCACTCACTGCCACTCCTCGGGATGCTCGACCTGCTCCAGCCGCAGCACCGCTCCCGTGCGGCTGTAGCGCCGCATCATCGGCAGCGGCGGGTAGTAGGCGTGCACCGACACGGCGTGTTCGTCCGCCGACTCATTGAGCACCTGGTGTACATGGTGCGCGCCGAAGGCCCGTCCCCGGCCGGCCGTCAGCTGTCGCTCCCGGTCCACCCCGTCGGCCAGTTCGAGGGTCTTCCAGCCCTCCGTGGGGATGCGCGCCGCGAGCGACTCCTCCCGAAGGGTGCCCGCCGCGGCGGCGAAGGCACCGTGCGAGCCGCCGTGGTCGTGCCAGCCGGTGCCGGCGCCGGGCGGCCAGCCGATCAGCCAGGCCTCACTCCCGCCGGGCCCGTCGAGCCGTACCCAGGTACGGCCTTCGGGATCGAGCGGAAGGGAAGCCACCAGGGAAGCGTCGGCGGCGGTACGGCGCACGAATTCGAGCAGTTCCGCGGAAGAGGGAGAGGAAGAGGGCACAGCGTTCCGGGGAACGCTTTCGGGCGCGTCGGAGGAACGTACGGAAAGAGACACAGGGGACCGTCCTGAAGATGTTCGCGAGAACGCGCGGCCGGAAACACAGCACGGCACAGCGCGATGAGAAGAAGGGCGAATCAGCAGGACGGGCGACACACGCAGCCCGCATAGCGGACGAGGTCCATATGGACCCTCCGCCACAGGCGCACGTTGGTGTCGGTCACGCTCCGGAGTACACCACGCACGCCCGCGGCGGTCAATTGATGTCCGCTGTCCGGTCAGTAAGGTCAGTACGGTCGGTCTCGTCCTTCTGGTCGGTGCCCCCGGACTGCGCGGACTTCTCCGTACGGTCGGCTTCCCCGGAACGCTGCGGGCCCGGCCCGGCCTGCGCCGACTTCGGTGGGCCCCCGCGCGCCGCGTCCGCGGCCGCGTACAGCTCGGCGGGACGCACCCCTTGGAACGCCGCGACCAGATGCCCGTCGGGCCGCACCAGCAGCACGGTGTGCGCCGACGCCCCCGGGTAGCCCTCCGTGACCAGCAGTTCGGCGCGCACCGGCAGCGCCGTGACGGCCGCTGCCAGCCGCGGCATCACCCCCGCCGTCATCCAGTGCCGCCGGTCCCACACGCCCGTACCCGGAGCGACCAGCATCACCAGCTGCCGCCCCCGCCCCAGCCGGTCCCGCAGCCGCACCGTCGTACCGTCGGGCGCCGTCGCCCGTACGTCCGCCACCGGCGCACCCAGGGGCGTACCGACCAGCGTCTGCGCCTCGGCGCGCTCCGGCGCGAGCGGAGAGCGCGTGTACTCGGGTGGCGCCCCCAGCGCCCCGCGCCCCAGGTGCCCGTCCGTGAGGAGCGTGTCGTGTCCACGCGTGGTGCCCGGCAGGTACGTCCGCAGTCCGCTTCCCCGCAGTATCGGCAGCGCCTGGTCGGCGGCGCGCAGACGCACGGCGACTGCCGTACGCCGCTCGGCCTGGTAGCTGTCGAGCAGCGTCTCCGAGGCCCCCAGGTGCCACGCCTGCGCCAGCTTCCAGGCCAGGTTGTCGATGTCCCGCAGGCCTTCGTCGAGGCCCTGTGTCCCGAGCGCCCCGAGCAGGTGGGCCGCGTCGCCGGCGAGGAACGCCCGTCCCACCCGCCACTTGCGGGCCAGCCGGTGGTGGAGCGTGTACACGCCGGTGTCGATCAGCTCGTACGGAGGTGTCTCACCGCACCAGCCGGCCAGTGTGTCCCGCACGCGCGCCACCAGCGCGTCGGGCGTCACGAGTTCACCACGCGGCGGCAGCAGCCAGTCGAGCCGCCACGCACCGTCCCTCAGCGGGCGCGCGGTCACTTCCTGCCCGCCCGTCCGCCACGGCGGCATGCGGTGCAGCAACGCTTCGCCGTCCCACGGCAGTTCCGTACGCAGCGCGGCGACAGCATGCCTTTCGACCGACGTACGCCCAGGGAAGCGGACGTCGAGGAGCTTGCGCACCGTCGACCTCGCCCCGTCGCAGCCGACCAGGAAGCTGCCGCGCCACCAGGTGGCCCCGGGCTCCCGAGTGTGCGCGGTGACGCCGGTGCCGTCCTGCTCGATCGTGTCGAGACGCCCGTGCGGCACGGTCCGCACGAGCTCGTGCGCCGCGACGGCGTCCCGCAGCCCGCGCGTCAGCTCGTGCTGCGGCAGATGCACAGGGGACAGAGAGGGCAGGTCGGGCAGGTCACCGTCGTCGCCGAATTCGATCTGCCTGACGTCCTGATTGCGCCGCATCAAACGCCATCCGGACCAGCGCGTTCCGTGGTCACGGACAGTGGCGCACCCCAGCCGCTCGACCAGCTCGGCCGTGTCCGGCCGCAGGACGGCCGTACGAGCCGTGCGGGGCTCGTCCTTGCCCGGCCCCTCATCGAGCACGACGGAGGGCACACCCTGGCCCGCGAGAGCCAGCGAAAGGGCCAGTCCGACAGGACCGGCCCCAACGACGATCACCGGGTCCACGGCGCGTCCCCTCCAGTCCGTACGGACATGCGGGAAGCGGCAGGTGGAACCCGGTGCACGATCACAGAACGTATGCAACCCACTGCGAGTGCTTGCGTCAAGTGACGGAGGGAGCGGCGCGGTGGACAGTCCTGTGTCCGACTGCCTCTGCCTCTCAGCGCGTGTCCGGCCCATCCGTCCGACCGGTGGGCTGGAGCGTCAGGGCGGCCGTGGCGCTCGGTGATCCGGTCGGCGGAGGAATATAAGGCGCTGAATGCTGACGATAGACGCGACTCACTTCGTGAAGTGGGCTGTCCGGGACGGCTCCGGTGTTGTGAAAGCAGTAGTCATGACGAGATCGTTCCAAGTATAAGCCGGAGATTGAGATATAAACTTTAATGGCGTCCGTTTGGGTGCGCGGCCGCTGCGGGGTTTTCTGAACATCAAGCTCAAATTTAGCTCAGATTGACTGTGGCCTGCCGAGACCTACTCTTTTGACTGTTGCTGATTTCGGCGGAGCCCTCTCCGTCATGACCATGGAATCGGTATGCGCCAATATGAAACGGGGAGGAATGGCGTGAAAAAAATCATGCGAAGCTTGGGTGTCGGTTCGATTGCGCTTGCGTGCGTTTTCGTATCCGGGACTTCAGCCAACGCGGCTTCAGCCAGCGGGGCGAAATATAACGGGTGCAAGAATTCCGTGAAGGTCTGGCGTAGTGGTGCCAAGGTATACGCGCAGGGGAAAATGACCTGTGACAAGAAGGTCAGGATCCTGCGCCCGGCCTCGGCAATCTCCAGCTACAAGAACGGCAAGCTGAAGGACTACAACGCCCCTGGGCAGATGGGGAGTTGCAGGTGGGTCAAGACCTGCACATCTCCCAAGGCCTCGCTGAAGGCCACGAAGGGATGGGACTACCGCGGTTCGAACTCCGGAACGGCCTCAACGGGTGTTCCCGGTGAGATGGACGGGTGGTGGCCGAAGCGGACTCAGGCGCACGCCACTTACAAGTACAGGTGAGGCAGGGCGACGTGGAAGCCCTGCTGACCAGGTAGCCGGCCGTGCTCCACGCGGCTGTGTGACCGTGTGGCCTGTGTTCCGATGGTTCGCCGCGTGGCTGACGTCCAGAGAGGGCGGCAGCCACGCGGTGCGGTATGCGGAAATTTGCGCTCTTGAATACACGTTCGGCATCCCGCCGTGTCGATCAGCCGGGAGGCCGTCGGAATCGGAGGCGGACGGAATTGGGGAGACAGCGACCTTTCGTGCTGTCTCCCCAATTCTCACGAGGTGCTGGCCATGCTGCCTATACTGTTCCGCCTCCGCCTGCGTCCAGGGTTTTGAGGGTATCGGCACTGATCGTTGCACCGGTGGACTTCTTGCCGCGCCGCATGCGCGCTTCCAGCCAGCCGGCAAAGGTGGTCAACGCGAAGTTCAGGGCAATGAAGATCAGCGCGACGACGACGAAGGATGCGATCGTATTTCCGTAGTAGCCACTCATCGTGCTGATGACCGACATCAGTTCGGGGAAGGTCAGCAGTGCGCCGCCCAGCGCGGTGTCCTTGACGATGACGACGAGTTGGCTCACGATCGCCGGCAGCATCGCGGTGACCGACTGCGGCAACAGGACGTACCGCATGGTCTGGCCCTTGCGCAGGCCGATGGCCATGGCAGCCTCGGACTGTCCCTTGGGGAGTGACAGGATTCCGGCCCGGACGATTTCGGCAAGCACTGAGGCGTTGTAGAGGACGAGACCCGTGACCACGGCGTAAAGGGGCCGGTCGTCGGAGCTGATGCCGCTGTATTCGGCGTACGCCGCGGTGGCGAACAGCATCAGGACCAGCACCGGAATGGCGCGGAAGAACTCCACGATCGTGCCCGCCACGCCCCGGACCAGCCTGTGGTCGGAGAGGCGCGCGATGCCTAGGATCGCGCCGAGCGGGAGCGCGATGACCATGGCGAGCGCGGCGGCGATGAGTGTGTTCTCGAGACCCGGCCAGATGTACGTCGACCAGGTGCGCCCGTCGGTGAAGGGCTTCCACTTCTCCCAGTCGAGCTGGTTCTTTTCGGCGAGGCTGCTGATCACCCACCACATCACCAGCGCGGTGACGGCGGTGAACAGGACCGAGTACAGGATGTTCCGCCGCTTGGCGCGCGGTCCCTGGGCGTCGTAGAGAAGGGAGGTCATCGCTTCACCGCCACCTTCTTGCTCACCCAGCCGAGGAGCAGGCCGGTCGGGAGGGTGAGGCAGACGAACCCGAAAGCGAAGATCGCGGCGATCAGAATGGTCTGGGCCTCATTCTCGATCATTCCCTTCATCAGGTAGGCCGCCTCGGCGACACCGATGGCCGCGGCCACGGTCGTGTTCTTCGTCAACGCGATCAATACGTTGGCCAGCGGCGCCACGACCGCGCGGAAAGCCTGCGGGAGGACGATCAGCGTCAGTACCTGGGTGAAGCGCAGGCCGAGTGCGCGTGCTGCCTCGGCCTGGCCGACGGGCACCGTGTTGATACCGGACCGCAGCGCCTCACAGACGAAGGCGGACGTGTAGGCGATCAGCCCCAGTACAGCGAGGCGAAAGTTGATGCTGTCGACTTCCTCAGCGCCGAGGGTGACGCCCATCGTCTGGTAAAGGCCCAGCGAGGTGAAGACGATGATGATGGTCAGGGGGATGTTCCGCACAAAGTTCACGTAGGCGGTGCCGAAACCACGCATCAGGGGGATCGGGCCGACTCGCATGCCAGCGAGCGCGGTTCCCCATATGAGGGAGCCGAGGGCCGAGAGGACGGTGAGTTGCACCGTCGCCCAGAAGGCCCCCAAGAGGTCATAACCTTCAAGAAAGTCGAACACGATCTCCCGCGCTTCCGCGTGTGTGGAGGGCGCGGCGCGCCACCCCGGAGGGTGGCGCGCCGATCAGTCCCTGCTTCACTTGACGATGTTGCCGATCTCCGGGGCCTTCTCGTGCTTGTAGCCGGCCGGGCCGAAGTTCGCCTCGACGGCCTTGTCCCAGGAGCCGTCCTTGACCATCTTGGTCAGGGCGTCATTGATCTTCTTCTTGAGGCCTGCGTCGCCCTTCTTGAGGCCGATGCCGTAGTTCTCGTTGGTCATCTTCAGACCGGCGAGCTTGAACTTGCCCTGGAAGTTCTTCTGCGCGGCGTAACCGGCGAGGATCGAGTCGTCCGTCGTCAGCGCGTCGATCGCCTTGTTCTCCAGACCGGTGAGGCACTGCGAGTACGTGCTGTACTGCTGCAGCTGGGCCTTGGGGGCGAGCTTGTCCTTGACGTTCTGCGCCGACGTGGAGCCGGTCACGGAACAAAGCTTCTTCTTGTTCAGGTCCTCGGCGGACTTGATGGAGTTGTCGTCGGACCGGACCAGGATGTCCTGGTGCGCGAGCAGGTACGGGCCGGCGAAGTCCACCTTCTTGGCGCGCTCGTCGTTGATCGAGTAGGAAGCCGCGATGAACTTCACGTCGCCGCGGGAGAGCATCAGTTCACGGTCGGCGCTCTTCGCTTCCTTCCACTCGATGTCGCCTGCCGCGTAGCCGAGTTCCTTGGCGACGTACGTGGCGACGTCCACGTCGAAGCCGGCGTACTTGCCGTCCGGCGTCTTCTGGCCGATGCCCGGCTGGTCGAACTTGATGCCGATGGTGATCTTCTTGCCACCGGAGCCCTTGTCGTCCTTGTCGCTGGACCCGCAGGCGGTCGCGGTGACGGAAAGCGCGAGTACGACGGCGGCCGCCGCAGTGACCTTACGAACCTTCATGGTGAACATCCTTTTGTGTCGGCAGAAGAGAGCGAAGACGCGGGAAAGTGCTGTGCGTCAGTGGTGAAGGATCTTCGACAGGAAGTCCTTGGCCCGGTCGCTGCGCGGGTTGCTGAAGAACTGGTCGGGCGTGGCCTCTTCGACGATCTTGCCGTCGGCCATGAAGACGACGCGGTTGGCGGCCGAGCGGGCGAAGCCCATCTCGTGGGTGACGACCACCATCGTCATGCCGTCGCGCGCCAGCTGCTGCATGGCTTCCAGCACCTCGTTGATCATCTCGGGGTCGAGCGCCGAAGTGGGCTCGTCGAAGAGCATGACCTTGGGGTCCATCGCCAACGCCCGTGCGATCGCGACACGTTGCTGCTGGCCACCGGAGAGCTGTGCCGGGTACTTGTCCGCCTGCGAGCCGACGCCCACCCGGTCAAGCAGCTCCCGTGCCTTCTTCTCGGCCGCGGCCTTGTCCGTCTTGCGGACCTTGATCTGGCCCAGCGTGACGTTCTCCAGCACCGTCTTGTGTGCGAAGAGGTTGAACGACTGGAAGACCATGCCGACATCGGCACGCAGCCGCGCGAGCTCCTTGCCCTCCTGGGGCAGCGGCTTGCCGTCGATGGCTATCGCGCCGGAGTCGATCGTCTCCAGGCGGTTGATGGTGCGGCACAGCGTGGACTTTCCGGACCCGGAGGGTCCGATGACGACCACGACCTCGCCACGGGCGATGGTCAGATCGATGTCCTGGAGCACATGCAGCGCGCCGAAGTGCTTGTTGACGTTGCTCAGCACGACCAGGTCGTCGGCTGCGGGGGCAGCGTCATCGGCGGCCTTGGTCACTGAAACTCCGCTCATCGGCTTCTTGCTCCGTCCTCCTCGGTTGGGGAGGACCCTAGTCAGCCGCTACGACCAGCGTCATCACATCTGAGCGGAAATTGAGCATAACGATCCGGCTGCAACCGGACACACCGTGTGAACAGGACTCCGGCCGGGGATACCGGCTCCATAACGGAACATGCCCGTAACGGGAAGAGTCTTGACTGGAACGTAATGCATCGGCCTTTATGCCATGAGGCATATTGCGCGAGACCTGTTCAAGAACATTCACCGGTGGGGGAGGGTGCCATGAGGCTGCTGCTCGTCGAGGACGACGATCACGTCGCGGCGGCCCTCTCCGCCATCCTCGTCCGCCACGGCTTCCAGGTCGTCCACGCCCGCAACGGCGAGGAGGCGGTCCAGGCGCTCCTGCCCGCCGACAAGGAGCCCTTCGGCTGCGTGCTGCTCGACCTCGGGCTGCCCGACCAGGACGGCTACGAGGTGTGCGGCAAGATCCGCAAGCGCAGCGACATCCCGGTGATCATGGTGACCGCGCGGGCCGACGTACGCTCGCGCATCCACGGCCTCAACCTCGGCGCCGACGACTACGTCGTCAAGCCGTACGACACCGGTGAACTGCTCGCCCGTATCCACGCCGTCAGCCGGCGCAAGGGCACGGCCGAGGCTCCGGCGCCCGGCGACGACACCGCGCTGCGGCTCGGCGGCGTACGCATCGAACTGCCCACGCGCCGCGTCAGCGTCGCCGGCAGCGAAGTGCAGCTCACCCGCAAGGAATTCGACCTTCTCGCCCTCCTCGCGCAGCGCCCGGGCGTCGTCTTCCGCCGGGAGCAGATCATCAGCGAGGTCTGGCGTACGAGCTGGGAGGGAACCGGCCGCACCCTGGAAGTGCATGTGGCCTCCCTGCGCTCCAAGCTGCGGATGCCCGCGCTCATCGAGACCGTGCGTGGTGTCGGCTACCGGCTCGTCGCCCCGGCCGCGTCGGTACAGGGCCCGTAATCCCACGTGCGCACTCGCCTCCTCCCGCTGCTCCTCATCCTGCTCGCGGGCATCCTGCTCGCCCTCGGCCTGCCCCTCGCGCTGAGCGTGGCCGCCGCGCAGCAGCAGCGGGTGGTCGTCGACCGGATCGATGACACGGCGCGCTTCGCGGCGCTCGCCCAGTTCGTCACCGAACGCATGGAGAGCGGCCAGGACGAGCGCCGCCGCACACTGGAGACCGAACTCGCCAGCTACAGCGAGGTGTACGGGATCAAGGCGGGCGTCTTCTACCGCGACGAGTTCCCGATGGCGAGCGCACCCGAGAACTGGGCCGTTCCCGAGAGCGGCGACGGACGGGACGCCTTCGAGGAAGCGCTCGGCAAGCGCCGCAGCCACGATCCCGCCCAGGTGTGGCCCTGGCAGGAGGGGCGTCTTGTCGTCGCCTCGCCGGTCGTGCGGGACGGCGACGTCGTCGCGGTCGTGGTGACCGATTCGCCGACCGGGCAGATGCGTTCGCGGATCCTGCACGGCTGGCTGCTGATCGCGGCGGGTGAGGTCGCGGCGATGCTCGTCGCGGTGGGCGCCGCTTTCCGGCTGACCGGGTGGGTGCTCAGGCCCGTACGCATCCTGGACGCGGCCACCCACGACATAGCGACGGGGCTGATGAACTCGCGGGTCGCGGTGGCCGGCGGCCCGCCCGAACTCAGGCGTCTCGCCCGCTCGTTCAACGAGATGGCGGACAACGTCGAGGAAGTGCTGGAGCAGCAGCGCGCGTTCGTCGCCGACGCCTCCCACCAGCTGCGCAACCCCCTGGCGGCCCTTCTCCTGCGGATCGAACTCCTCTCCCTCGAACTGCCCGAGGGCAACGAGGAGATCGCCTCCGTCCGCACGGAGGGCAAGCGGCTCGCCCAGGTCCTGGACAGCCTCCTGGGCCTCGCGCTCGCCGAGCAGGCCCCCGCGCACCTCCAGATCGTCGACATCGGCGAGCTGGTCACCGAGCGGGTCGCCGCCTGGCGCCCCCTGGCGGACGACAAGGGCGTACACCTCACCCGTGAAGGCCCGGCGGCCGTCACCGCCTGGGGAGACCCTGTGACGCTCTCCAGCGCCCTGGACGCGGTGATCGACAACGCCCTGAAGTTCACCCCGGGCGGCGAGGACGTCGCGGTCACGGTCGCACCGAACGGCGAGTCCTGCACCATCACCGTCGCCGACGGCGGCCCCGGCCTGAACGACGACGAACTGGACCGCGTCGGCGACCGCTTCTGGCGCAGCAACCGTCACCAGAACGTCACCGGCTCCGGCCTCGGCCTGTCCATCTCGCGGGCCCTGCTGCTCGCGGGCGGCGGCACCCTCTCGTACGCCCGCAACGATCCCCACGGGCTGCGCGTGACCGTGACGGTCCCGCGCACAGCGCCTACGGCTTGACCGACCGGTAGTAGCGCTGGGCGCCTTCATGCAGCTCCAGCGGATCCGTGTAGATGGCGGTCCGCAGATCCACCAGCTGGGCCGCGTGCACCTTGCTGCCGATGCTGTCCCGGCTCTCTATGACCGTACGGGTGAGCCCCTCGGTCAGCCGCGCGTCCGCGGTGTCCGTGGTCACCAGGAGATTGGCGACCGCCACCGTCGAAACCGCCTCCCCGTTCTGAGCCTGCGGGTACGCGTCGGCCGGCATCACAGCGGACCGGTAGTGGCGGGCGGGGCCGGCCTCCGCGTGCAGCTCGTCGACGAGATCACCCAGGGGTACGAGCCGGATGTCGAAGCGCTCCGACAGATTCCTGACCGCGGTGGTCGGCAGGCCGCCGGACCAGAAGAAGGCGTCGATCGTGCCCTTCCTCAGACGCGCCGGCATGGTGTCGATGCCGATGGACACCGGAGTGATGTCCAGCTCGGGATCGAGCCCCGCGGCCTTGAGCAGCCGGTTCGAGATCAGCCGTACGCCGGAGCCGTCCTGCCCCACGGCGACCCGCTTGTTCCGCAGACCGGCCGCGGACCGCACCTTGGAACGCTTCGGAACGACGAGCTGCACGTAGTCGTCGTACAGCCGCGCGCAGGCACGCAGCCGGTTCGTTCCCGGGAGGCCGTCCTGTTGGTACTGCGCCACGGCGTCCGCGGTGGCGATGGTGAAATCCGCCTGCCCGTTCACCAGCCGCGCGAGGTTCTGCCGCGAGCCCTCACTGGTACGCAGCTCCATGCCCACGTCCGGGAGGTCGCGGGCGACCTCCTTGTCCAGGAGCTCGCCGTAGCGCTGGTAGACGCCGGTCGTCACGCCCGTACTGAAGGTGATCTTTCCGCGCGGTGTGGACTCCCCGAGCGGCAGGAGCCACCACAGCAGCAGTCCGGTCACCACGAGTGCGGCGACGGACGCCTGAAGGGCGCGGCGGCGGCTGATGCGGGGGAGGGCCTTGAGCATGCGCGCGATCCTGCCAGTTCGCTCCCCTCGACGACCAGGGGGTGCCCGGCCCCGTACTCTGGTGTACGAGATGAGCGAGAAGACATACGAGGTGCGCACTTACGGGTGCCAGATGAACGTCCACGACTCCGAGCGGCTTTCGGGCCTCCTGGAGGGCGCTGGATACGTGCGGGCACCGGAGGGTGCCGACGGTGACGCCGATGTCGTCGTCTTCAACACCTGTGCGGTGCGGGAGAACGCCGACAACAAGCTGTACGGCAACCTCGGCAGGCTCGCCCCGATGAAGACGAAGCGGCCCGGAATGCAGATCGCCGTGGGCGGCTGCCTCGCACAGAAGGACCGGGACACCATCGTCAAGAAGGCCGCCTGGGTCGACGTGGTCTTCGGTACGCACAACATCGGCAAGCTGCCCGTGCTGCTGGAGCGCGCCCGCGTCCAGGAAGAGGCGCAGGTCGAGATCGCCGAGTCGCTGGAGGCGTTCCCCTCCACGCTGCCGACGCGCCGCGAGAGCGCGTACGCCGCCTGGGTGTCCATCTCCGTCGGGTGCAACAACACCTGCACCTTCTGCATCGTCCCGGCGCTGCGCGGCAAGGAGAAGGACCGCCGGACCGGCGACATCCTCGCCGAGATCGAGGCACTGGTCGCCGAGGGCGTCTCCGAGATCACCCTGCTCGGCCAGAACGTCAACGCGTACGGCTCCGACATCGGCGACCGCGAGGCGTTCTCCAAGCTGCTGCGCGCCTGCGGGAAGATCGAGGGCCTGGAGCGCGTCCGCTTCACCTCGCCGCACCCGCGCGACTTCACGGACGACGTGATCGCCGCGATGGCCGAGACGCCGAACGTCATGCCGCAGCTGCACATGCCGCTCCAGTCGGGCTCGGACACCGTGCTCAAGGCGATGCGCCGCTCGTACCGGCAGGACCGCTTCCTCGGCATCATCGAGAAGGTGCGGGCCGCGATGCCGCACGCCGCCATCTCCACCGACATCATCGTGGGCTTCCCCGGCGAGACCGAGGAAGACTTCCTGCAGACCATGCACACGGTCCGCGAGGCGCGCTTCGCGCAGGCCTTCACCTTCCAGTACTCCAAGCGTCCCGGGACGCCGGCCGCCACCATGGAGGACCAGATCCCCAAGGAGGTCGTCCAGGAGCGCTACATGCGCCTGGTCGCCCTGCAGGAGGAGATCTCCTGGGAGGAGAACAAGAAGCAGGTGGGCAGGACCGTGGAGGTCATGGTCGCCGAGGGCGAGGGCCGTAAGGACGGCGCCACGCACCGCCTCTCCGGACGCGCCCCCGACAACCGCCTCGTCCACTTCACGAAGCCGGATCAGGACGTACGTCCCGGTGACGTGGTGACGGTCGAGATCACCTACGCCGCGCCGCATCACCTGCTGGCCGAGGGCCCCACCAAGGCGGTACGCCGCACCCGCGCGGGCGACGCATGGGAGAAGCGCACGGCCGAGCCCCAGCAGGGCGCGGGCGTGCTGCTGGGGCTGCCGAAGGTCGGCGTACCGGAGCCGCTGCCGGCGGCCACCGGCGGCTGCTCCGTCCAGTAACAGCGGCCCGGCAACAGCAGCGACCGGATTCCGCCGCAGTACTGGCTAGGCTGCCGGGCATGGTGCGTCCTGAAAGCT
>NZ_JAGGPA010000057.1 GCF_018614035.1 Streptomyces sp. ISL-96 | reverse complement strand
CCCGCGAAGTACGGGTCTAGGTGCGGGGTGCGGCCCCAGGCTCAGCGGCCGACAGGAACGGCCGCTGGTGCGACACCCCCATTCCCACGCACACGAGCACCCACGCAGTTGGCGGGTTGGTCGACCCGGCCGACGCGCGGACTCATGACAGCGCGGGTAGGGCGCGACAGTTCAATGGGGCGACTCGGGCCGGTTCAGCGCCCACCCCGGCCGGCGATCGGCCGAACCTCAAGCACGTTGCTGATGTGGAGGGGTGGAGGCGCACCGAAATGCCTTCCAGTCGCACGACTGCGATGTGGGTCGAAACGCTCCCGTGACGGTTGGAAGCGATGCGGGTGTGACGAGTGGGACTGGAGAGGCGTTGAGCCTCATCAAGTGCGGGGTTAGTCGCATGCCAAGCCCCGAACCGTGCCGTTGGAGCGGCCAAACCCCCGCCAGCGCCGCTTGGCGCTGCGCGGCCGCCGGGGCTACAGGCGTTGGATGATCGTGCCCGTTGCCAGCGCGCCGCCCGCGCACATCGTGATGAGCGCGAACTCCTTGTCGCGGCGCTCCAGTTCATGCAGCGCCGTGGCGATCAGCCGGGCGCCCGTCGCGCCCACCGGGTGGCCGAGCGCGATCGCCCCGCCGTTCACGTTCACCTTCTCCAGGTCCTGCTCGAAGACCTGCGCCCAGCTCAGCACCACCGAGCCGAACGCCTCGTTGATTTCGACGATGTCGATGTCCTTGAGCGACATGCCCGCCTTGCCCAGCACCGCCCGCGTCGCGTCGATCGGCCCGTCGAGGTGGAAGTGCGGGTCCGACCCGACCAGCGCCTGGGCCACGATCCGCGCGCGCGGCTTGAGCTTGAGGGCGCGCGCCATCCGCTTCGACGCCCACATGATCGCGCTCGCGCCGTCGGATATCTGGGAGGAGTTGCCCGCCGTGTGCACGGCGGTCGGCATGACCGGCTTCAGCCGGGCCAGCGCCTCCATCGATGTGTCCCGCAGGCCCTCGTCCCGGTCGACGAGCCGCCACATCCCCTGGCCTGCCGCTTGCTCCTCCTCCGTCGTCGGGACCTGCACAGCGAAGGTTTCGCGTTTGAAGCGTTCCTCGCCCCAGGCGGTGGCAGCCCGCTCCTGGGACAGCAGGCCGAGCGAATCGACCCGCTCGCGCGTCAGGCCGCGCTTGCGCGCTATCCGCTCGGCCGCCTCGAACTGATTGGGCAGGTCTACGTTCCACTCGTCCGGCCACGGCTTTCCCGGCCCGTGCTTGGACCCGGAGCCGAGCGGCACCCGCGACATGGCTTCGACTCCGCAGCTGATGCCGACATCGATGACCCCTGCGGCAATCATGTTGGCGACCATGTGGCTGGCCTGCTGGGACGAACCGCACTGGCAGTCGACCGTCGTCGCGGCCGTCTCGTACGGCAGACCGACCGCCAGCCACGCGTTGCGCGCCGGGTTCATCGACTGCTCGCCGGCGTGGGTGACCGTACCGCCGACGATCTGCTCGACGCAGTCGGCGTGGATGGCGGTACGTCCGAGGAGTTCCCGGTAGGTCTCGCCCAGGAGATAGGCGGGGTGGAGGTTGGCGAGCGCGCCTCCGCGCTTGCCGATGGGGGTGCGTACAGCTTCGACGATGACGGGTTCCGCGGCCATGAGCTCGTCCTCTCCTTGTCCGCAGGACGTCCCCCGGCGCCCCCACGGCAGCTGCGCAACTAGTACGCGTTCTAGTTATCCGAGTAGTCTGACGAGTGCCGCCCCGGCAGCGCAAGGGTCTTGCACGCCTTGCGCACGCACTCCCCACGCAACAGATGACGCCGGGAGCCTTGCCAGTTATAGAACTCGTTACTACATTCCCGGCAACTCAACTTCTGATGGGTCGTCAGACATTGGAGCTGCCGATGCACTGCCCCGCGCTGCCCGAAGGGTTCGACTTCACCGACCCCGACCTGCTCCAAGCCCGCGTACCGCACCCGGAGTTCGCACAGATGCGGCAGACCGCCCCGGTGTGGTGGTGCGCGCAACCCCCCGGCATCTCCGGTTTCGACGACGAGGGCTACTGGGCCGTCACGCGGCACGCCGACGTCAAGTACGTGTCCACACACCCGGAGCTCTTCTCCTCCCACACCAACACCGCCGTGATCCGCTTCAACGAGTCGATCAGCCGCGACCAGATCGAGGTCCAGAAGCTGATCATGATCAACATGGACCCACCCGAGCACACCCGCGTCCGCCAGATCGTCCAGCGCGGCTTCACGCCTCGTGCGATCCGCTCCCTGGAAAACGCCCTGCGCGACCGCGCCCGCTCGATCGTCAATACGGCGATCGCCAACGCGGCCGACGACAACACCTTCGACTTCGTCACCAACATCGCCGTCGAACTCCCCCTCCAGGCCATCGCCGAGCTCATCGGCGTACCGCAGGAGGACCGGTCGAAGATCTTCGACTGGTCGAACAAGATGGCGGCGTACGACGACCCCGAGTACGCCATCACCGAGGAAGTCGGCGCCGAGGCGGCCATGGAGATCGTCACGTACGCGATGAACCTCGCCGCCGCCCGCAAGGAGTGCCCGGCCAAGGACATCGTGTCGCAGCTCGTCGCGGCGGAGGGTGAGGGGAATCTGGGCTCGGACGAGTTCGGCTTCTTCGTGATCCTGCTGGCAGTGGCCGGCAACGAGACGACGCGCAACGCGATCAGCCACGGCATGCACGCGTTCCTGACGCACCCCGAGCAGTGGGAGCTCTACAAGAGGGACCGCCCGGACACGGCCGCCGAGGAGATCGTGCGCTGGGCGACACCCGTGGTCGCCTTCCAGCGGACGGCCACGCAGGACCTCGAACTGGGCGGGCAGCAGATCAAGAAGGGGGACCGCGTCGGCATCTTCTACTCCTCGGCCAACAACGACCCGGAGGTCTTCGCCGCCCCCGAGACCTTCGACATCACCCGCGACCCGAACCCGCACCTCGGATTCGGCGGCGGGGGCCCGCACTTCTGCCTCGGCAAATCCCTCGCCGTACTGGAGATCAACCTCATCTTCAACGCGATAGCGGACGCCCTCCCGGACCTGAAACTCGCCGGCGACCCGCGCCGCCTGCGCTCGGCCTGGCTCAACGGCATCAAGGAACTCCAGGTCACCACCCGCACTACCTGAACGTCGGAGGTGGGGGTCAACTCCCTCTACGCCCCGCCCCCACCTCTCACCGGCTGATGTCGTCGTAGTCGTTCCGGGCCCGGTCGACCTTGGCGAGGTTGGCGGTGGACCATTCGGCGAGATGCGCGAAGAGCGGGGCGAGGCTGCGGCCGAGCTCGCTGATCTCGTACTCGACGCGAGGGGGGACCTCCGGGTAGTACGTGCGCACGACCATGCCGTCGCGTTCCAGCTGCCGCAGCCGCTGGGTCAGCACCTTCGGCGTAATCCTGGCGATCCGTCGCTCCAGCTCGACGAACCGCTGGCGGCCGTGCGCGTTCAGGGTCCACAGGATCGGCGTGGTCCACCGGCTGAAGACGACGTCCACGACCGGCGCGATCGGACAGGCCTGTTCGGGGTCGGTCGACGGCGGCGCGAGCACCGTCTCGGTTGCCTTGGCGGCCATGCGGGCACTCCCCCACCTAGTCACTTTCCTCTAGGTACCTACTAGACCGACGCTGTTAGCGTCGCATGAACAACACAGCGGAACCACACGGGAGTTGTTCGTGATCGTAGTAACGGGAGCGACCGGTAACGTCGGCCGACCGCTCGTAGAGGCGCTCGCGGCAGCCGGCGAGCGGGTGACAGCGGTGTCCCGGTGTGTCACGGCCGCGGACGTGCCAGAGGACGTGACACACCGTCAGGCGGACCTGGCCATCCCGGCGGACCTGTGGCCCGTTCTCGACGGAGCCGACGCGCTGTTTCTGCACGACACCGGCCCGGGGGCGCACCTGCTGAGCCCGCAGGACATCATCGACGCCGCAAAGGCCGGCGGAATCGGACGGATCGTACTGCTGTCCTCAATAGGGGTCGCGACCCGGCCGCGGTCGCCCTCCCACGGAAGCGTGGGACTTTCCTTTGACAACGCCGTCCGACAGTCGGGCATGGACTGGACGATCCTGCGGCCCGGCGGCTTCGCCTCCAACGCGTACGCATGGGCCGAGTCGGCACGTACCCGACGGACCGTCGCCGCGCCCTTCGCTGACGTCGGCCTGCCGGTCATCGACCCGGCCGACATCGCCGAGGTGGCCGCCGCGGCACTGCGCGAGGACGGCCACGCCGGGCAGGTCTACGAACCGACCGGGCCCACTCTCAGCACGCCCCGGCAGCAGGCCGAGGCAATCGGCAACGCGCTCGGCGAGCTGGTTCGGTTCGTCGAGCTGACCCGCGAGGAGGCGCGTGCGCAACTGCTGCGGATCACGCCCGAGCCCGTGGCCGAGACGGCCCTCGACATCCTCGGCGATCCCAAGCCGGCCGAGCAGCGGATCAGCCCCGACGTCGAGAAGGTCCTCGGCCGCCCACCCCGGGCCTTCGCCGACTGGGCGCTTCGCAACATCGCCGCCTTCCGGTAAGGCCTGCGTGGTGAAGACGATGACGAGGGGGGCCTCGCCCTGGAATCCAAGGCGCAAGGCGCTAATCACCCATTGTCGGGCGGGCGTTGGGTTGTAATGGCCACATCAACAGATCTGTGGTTTGATGCGGACTCAAGATCAACTGCGTCTCTCCTGAAGGACACTTGTGCGTCTTCCCCGTCTTGCCGCAGCGGCCGTAGCAGCCGCCGCGCTCGCCGCCATTGCCGCCCCCACCACAGCCAGTGCGGCCCCCACCGTCACAGAGCGCACCGCGACCGGTGTCGATGTTTACACCAGCCAGGAGAGCGATAAGGAGATACGGGAGTACTGGACTCCAGAGCGCATGAAGCGGGCCAGCCCCATGGATGCGCCCAAGGCCAAGCCCGGCAAGCGCCCCGTCGACAGTCCCGCGAAGAGGATGAAGCTCTCCGCCTCGGCCAAGGGCGTCATGCCCAAGGCCACCACGACCCAGCTGAACGCTGCGACTGCTACGACGGTCTCCGTCGCCCAGGAAGTCCCCTATACCAACAACCCGGCCTACAACACCGTGGGCAAGTTGTTCTTCAAACTGCCCGACGGCAGCCCGAAGGAGTGCAGCGCCTCCTCGATCCTGTCGAAGAACAAGAACACGATCTGGACGGCCGGGCACTGCGTCCACCTGGGCAACGGCTCAGGCGACGCCGGCTGGATGCGCAGTATCAAGTACGTGCCGGGCTACCGGAACGGGGAAGAACCCCTCGGCTCGTGGACCGCCCAACGCATGTACGCCCCGTCGACTTGGATTGCCGAAGGCGACACCAAAGAATCGGACATGGCGGCCATCGTCCTCAACCCCGTCCTGGTCTACGGAACTCTCGAGAACGCCGTCGGCGGCGCGCTGGGTTACCAGTTCACCGAGAACGGCACCGACTTCACCGACGTCCACGCCGTCGGCTACCCCGTCGAGGGCAACAATCGCACCGACCTCAACGGCCAGCGCATGATGTACTGCCGGGGCAACACCACCGACTACAGCTCCTTCAACCCCTTCGATGACCGCATCGCGATCTCCTGCGACATGGAAGGCGGCGCCAGCGGCGGCCCCTACATCGACAACCTCATCGAAGGCGCCCCGGTCATCATCGGCGCAGTGAGCCACCACGTAGAAGACCAGGCCGGAAACCGCGTCGACGACAAGCTGCTCTCCTCCGAGCACGGTGCCAACGCAGCGGCAGTGATCAACGCTGCCAACGCCACCTGACACCTGGCCAGCAGCACAAAGGACCCTCCCCGCAGATCGGAGAGGGTCCTTCGCTATGGCCCGGCTTCAGTCCACGACGCTGTTGGGCATATCCATGGGCTCGGCGTACTTCCTGTCCTCATCCCACATGGCCTCGAAGATCTCCTGATCGCTCATCTTGTCAAGCTTCGCCTTCGGGGGAAGCGTCTTCCCTGACTTCGCCAGCGCGGCCTTCCACGCCCGGATGTGGTCCTCGCGCGTCTCAGTCGGCACGTGCCCCTCTACGGACACCACGTGATCATCACTCATCGCTATCGTCACACCCGCTGTTGCCGCCGAGCCACACAACGCACCCAGCAGCACGGCCAATGCCACAGTCCTCTTCCGTGCATCCATGCTGCTCAGCTTATGAGTTGCCCGGCGGGTCACTCAGAGATCGACCCCTGCGGCACGTACGAAGATTGTGAAGGCGGTGCGGGAGACGGTGAAGGCGGGGCCTTCGGGGATCTTGGAGTCGCGTACGGCGATGAGGCAGGGGGCTTCGGCGATTTCGACGCACTCGCCACCCTGGTCGCTGCTGTAGCTGGACTTGCGCCAGGCCGCCGCGCCCAGGGGGGCGCACTCGACGCAATCGCCGCCCTGGTCGCCGCTGTAACTCGACTTACGCCACTGGGCGCTGGTCAGTTCGAGGTTGCTCCTCATAGCGTTCCTCCATGATGCGCCGGATCAGCTCCGCCGAGTCCTTGAGGGACAGGGCCGCCGCTTGGAGGTGATCGTAACGGAGTGAACAGTCCCTGACAGTCTCCGGATTGGCCGTCGGATGGCCCATTCCATAGCCCTCCGTGTAGAGGATGTCCGGGTCGCTGGAGAAGCGGAAGAGGCTGAAGGATCCTGTCAGGCCCGCGTGTGCACCCGACTCGAACGGCAGCACCTGGACGAAGATCCTGGGGTCCGTCTCGAACGACAGCAGATGGGTCAACTGGTCCCGCATGACCTCCGGACCGCCCATCACCTGCCTCAGCGCCGCCTCGCTGAGGATCGCCCACAGCAGCGGCGGCTCCTTCTTCTCCAGGATGGACTGGCGGGCCAGCCTGACCGTCGTACGGTCGTCCAGGTTGTTCTCGTCCATGGCGCCGAGCACGGCCCGCGCGTACGCCCTGGTCTGGAGCAGGCCGTGCACCATGTGCGTCTGGAAGGTGCAGATCTCGGTCGCCCGCGCCTCCAGCTCCGCCACCTGCTGGAACCAGACCGGTAGTCGACTTCGCAGTACGAGCCCGAGCAGCCGGGACAGCATTCCGCCCGTCTCCAGCGCCAGGTCCACGCGTTCGCTGAACTCGGCCGTCGGGAGCTTGCGGGCGGTTTCGATCTGGCCGACCAGCGAGCCGGTGTAGTTGATGACCGAACCGAGCTGTTGCTGGGTGAGTCCGGCCGCTTCGCGGTAGCGGCGGAGTTCGTAGCCGTAGTAGTCGAGCGGTGATGCGCTCGGGTCGAGGATGTTGATGTTGACCAAGGCAGGTCTCCCTCGCTCAACTCCGCCCCCTTTGAGGCGGATTGCGTTTTGAGGCGTTGCTGAGAGTAGTCGCACGGATACGTTCTTCGTAAGTGGGCCTGGGCTATCCGCACTGGTGAATGATCAATAACGTTGGGTGGTCAGCCCGTTACCGATCGAGGGAGCATCCGACCAATGCCTACGGCCCAGCACGTCCCCGACCTGCTTTCGCCCGAGTTCGCCGCGAATCCGTACGCCGCCTACAAGGTCATGCGGGAGTCCGCGCCGCTGTTCTGGCACGAGGCGATGCAGAGTTACGTCATATCCCGGTACGAGGACGTCGAACGGGCCTTCAAGGACAAGGAGTCGGTGTTCACCACCGACAACTACGACTGGCAGATCGAGCCCGTGCACGGGAAGACCATCCTTCAGCTGAGTGGGCGTGAACACGCCGTGCGTCGTGCGCTGGTCGCTCCCGCGTTTCGCGGCAAGGACCTCCAGGAGTTGTTCCTGCCGGTCATCGAGCGCAATGCGCGCGAGCTCATCGACACCTTCCGGGACCGGGGCACTGTCGACCTCGTCGACGCGTTCGCGACCCGCTTCCCGGTGAACGTCATCGCCGACATGCTCGGTCTCGACAAGGGTGACCACGCGAAGTTCCACCACTGGTACACCACCGTGATCGCCTTCCTCGGGAATCTGGCCGGTGACCCCGAGGTGGCGGCGGCGGGCGAGCGTACGCGCGTGGAATTTGCGGAGTACATGATTCCGGTCATCCAGGAGCGCCGGAAGGCGCCGGGGACCGACCTGCTGTCCACCCTGTGCGCGGCCGAGGTCGACGGCGTACGGATGAGCGACGAGGACATCAAGGCATTCTGCAGCCTGCTGCTCGCGGCGGGGGGCGAGACCACCGACAAGGCGATTGCCGCGCTGTTCGCCAATCTGCTGGCGCACCCTGAGCAGTTGGCCGCCGTACAGAAGGACCGGACTCTCATCGACCGTGCCTTCGCCGAGACCCTGCGCTTCACTCCGCCCGTACAGATGATCATGCGTCAGACTGCGGTGGACGTGACGCTCAGCGGTGGCACCATCCCGGCGGGCGCCACCGTCACGTGCCTGATCGGGTCCGCCAACCGTGACGAGAGCCGGTACGCCGATGCGGATGCGTTCAATATTTTCCGGCAGGACCTCACCGCTACCAACGCCTTCTCCGCCGCTGCCGATCATCTGGCGTTCGCCCTGGGGCGGCACTTCTGCGTCGGCGCTCTGCTGGCGCGGGCCGAGGTGGAGACCGGCGTGAACCAGCTGCTCGACGCCATGCCCGACATCCGGCCGGCGGACGGCGCCGAGATCGTCGAGCAGGGCGTGTTCACGCGGGGGCCGCAGGCCGTGCGGGTGGTCTTTACGCCCGTCGGCTGAGGGCTGTGGGCCCTCCCCGCGCCGGTGGTTCACACCGGCACGGGGAGGGCGCTACCTCTCAGCTGTTGATCAGGTCGCGCGCCTGGGCGTAGACGGTGGCGTCGGTGAGCAGTCCGTTGTGGCTCAGGCAGGCCGTGCGGGTGTTGGTGGCGCCGGAGAGGGCGACGCTGCTGTCGGGGTTGATCACCGTGTCGCAGGGCGACCACCAGGTCGCGTAGCGCGGGGATCCCGGTGTCTCGTCACCGGAGTTGAGGGCGGTCAGGAAGTCCGATCCCGCCCGCATCTCGGTGCACGAGGGGTCGAAGCAGCTGTTGGCTGTGTCGGTGCCGTGGTTGGGTCCGCCGAGCGATACCCATGCTTCGACCTTCGTGTCGCCGCCGAGGTTCTTTGTGTAGTGGCGGGAGGACAGCCCGCCCATGGAGTGGGTTACGACGTCGAGCCGCGCGGCTCCCGTGGCTGCCAGCAGCCGGTCCACCTCAGTGGCGAGCTGCTGGGCGGTGGTGGCGTTGGACTGGCGGGAGTCGTAGCTCCACTGGTCGAGGTGCGAGGCGGGCCAGCCGTCGGCCTTGAACCGGCTCACCATGGTGTTCCAGTTCGACGCACTGCCGTTGTAGCCGTGGACGAACAGGATGGGATTGCTGGAGGGGCTGTACGTCGACGCCGTGCCGGCCGCACCGGCCGGCGTCGTGGCTTGAAGGGGGAGGAGCAGGGCGGCGGCCGCAGCGGCCGTGATCAGGGGCTTTCTCACGGTGACCTCAGGGGATTCCGGGCGAGCGGGACAGCGCGGGGGCGCTGGGGGACGGGGAAGCTGGGGAGGGCTGTCGTCCCGGGTCGCGGAAAGACCGAAGGCACCGGTGCCGTAGTGCGAGGGTGGGGAAAGGTTACTGCCGGGTAGCCAGGAGGTGGCAAGACGCGTGCACGAAATACTTCCGGACGTCAGACGACACAGGAGGGCCTGAAGGCCTGGTCGGCCGGGCCTGTGCGCTCCAGCGCGTGCAGAACCCACTGGTGGACCACCGGGTCGTTGGGCGCCTGATCGTGCTCGATGACGTTCAGCGGGCACGCGTCCTGGAGGGTGACGTTGGTGACCTCGCGGGCCGATCCGTCCAGGAAGGCGCTGGTGTAGGGCGTGACGACCTCGTCGTACCTGGTGGTGACGACGGTGTAGTGGGGGCCCGCCGGTGTCTCGTCCTTGGCGTTCAGGTCGGTCAGGAAGTCTGAGCCCGCCTGTTGTTCGTCACATGCCGGGCACGCCGTGTTCTCCAGACCGGCGGGCCTGACGAGCGGGGTTTCCGTCCCGTGGTTGGACGGGACTATCCCGACCAGGTCGTCGACCTTCGTCGCGCCGCCGAGGTTCTTGATGTAGTAGCGGGGCATCATTCCGCCCTGACTGTGGCCGACGAGGTCGGCCTTGCGTGCGCCGGTCGCCCCGAGCACCGCGCCGACGAACGCATCCAGTTCCTCTGCCGATTCGGCGATGGGTCCCATGGCGTTGCCGCCGTAGTTCAGCGCGAAGACGCAGTAGCCCTCGCTCTTCAGCCTGGGGCTGAGCGTCGGCCAGTTCTTGGCCATGTTCTCGAACGTACCGTGCACGAGAACGACCGGCTCCGGATGCTCGGCGCTGGGCTTGCAGGACCAGTCATTGGCGCCGGGCGGAGAGACGTCGGTGGTGTCGCCGACGGCGGACGGAAGGGGGGAGGCGATGGTTGCGGTGACCGCGAGGGCGGTGGCGGTCAGGATTGAGCGCAGTCTCGACACGGGGGTGTCCTTCTGAGGCGAAAGGGAGGCGAAAGGGAGGCGGAACCGCTGAGGGTGGCTGCGGTGTGGCGCGAGCGGTGCGGATCTCGGCCCGAACACCGTTCGGCAATGTCGTGCGGTGCGGCGATTTTGCGCGCATGTTACTCGCGTGTCAACCATCCGGGGATTCGCTGACAATGCGTTGACCTGCTCTCCGGCATCGCCGTAGTGTGAAGCGGACTAACAGCGCCAATCGCTCATTGGGCTCAATATGGCTGTAACGTTCCGCATCCGCCGCCGGGCTGCTGTCCTCGCCGGCTCAGTCCTCTTGGTGTCGGGCCTGCCGTTCACGCTGTCGGCGTGCGGCTCCGCCGATCCCCCGGCGGGGCAACCGGCCGGCGAACCCGCCCTCGTGTCTGTGGAGTTCGGCCCCACGCTCACTGATGCGCTGAAGGCGCAGGTCGCGGCGGCCGAGCAGGCCGCCAACTCCGCCAAGGACAGCCGGAAGGTATGCACGACGGATCCGGCCGACCGATCGGCTTGCCGTAACCCCAGCGGGAAGATCGATCCCAACGGCGGCGACGTGGACGGCGACGGAGTCTTCGAGCCGCACGAGCCCGTCGGGCCCGGCTACAAGGACCCGCGCGCGTACGACGGTGGCAAGACTTCCGGTGAGACTCAGTGTGAGTGGCTGCGGTCGCAGGGCATCGCCTGCTGAGCGAGCGACAGTTCCTCCGTCACGAGAAGTTTCTGGCGGGGCTATCGTTCCGGCAGCTCAGGCAGCAGGCCCCTTCAGCCATGGAGACTCGGATGATCACTGTTGTCGGCGAGAGCCTCGTCGATCTGGTGCGCACCGCATCGGCATCCTCACCACCGAGCGAGCACCCTGGTGGGTCTCCCGCCAATGTCGCGGTGGGCCTCGCCCGCCTTGGCGTCCCCGCCACACTGATCACCCAGCTCGGGAACGACGCGTACGGCCGCCTGCTGCGGGGCCATCTCGCCGCCTCCGGCGTCGCCGTCCGTTCGCTCGCCGGCCCGGCCTTCGCCACCAGTACCGCGACAGCGGTACTGGACGAGCACGGCGCGGCCAGCTACGACTTCCGCATCACCTGGGACGTACAGAAGCCCCTGAAGCCCGCGACCGGCACCCGGTGCCTGCACACCGGTTCGCTCGCCACGGCCCTCGACCCCGGTGCCCGTGCCGTCGAAGAGCTCCTGACCGGGCTGCGCGCGGAGCACGGCGTGACCGTGAGCCTCGACCCGAACGTACGCCCCGCCCTCCTCCCCTCCCGGGAAGAGGCCCGCGCCCGCATCGAGCACCACGTCGCCCTCGCCGACATCGTCAAGGTGAGCGAGGAGGACCTGGCCTGGCTCTGTCCGGGCCAGGATCCGGCCGATGTCGCCGAGCGCTGGCAGCGCACCGGACCCGCCCTCGTCGTGGTCACCCTCGGCGCCGCCGGCAGCCTCGCCACCGCGCGCGGGGGAACGGTGCGCCGGCCCGCCCCGGCCGTGACCGTCGCGGACACCGTCGGAGCGGGAGACGCCTTCACCACCGGCATGCTCCACTGGCTCGACAGCGCCGGACTGCTGGGGCGGGCGCAGGACACCCTGCATGCGCTCGACGCCGACAGCACCTCGCGGATGCTGGACGCCGCGAGCCTGGTGGCGGCACTCACCTGCTCACGCCCCGGTGCCGATCCCCCCGGCCTCCACGAGCTGCGGGCCTTCCGGATGTCTAGTGCGACGCCGGGGTGAAGGACACCGGCAGGGTGGTCAGGCCGCGCATCCAGATGGAGGGGCGCCAGGCGAGCTCCTCCGGGTCGACCGCGAGCATGACGTCGGGCAGGCGCTCCAGCAGGGCTTCGATGGCCGTGCGGGCCATGACGTCGGCCAGCTGCGGGGCGGGGTAGGGGCAGCGGTGTTCGCCGTTGCTGAAGGAGAGGTGTGAGGAATTGCCCTCCGCGCCGACGTGGCCCTCGGGCCAGATCTGCGGGTCGGTGTTGGCGGCGGCGAAGCCGAGTACCAGGCAGTCGCCGGCCTTGATGTGGCGGCCGCCGAGCTGCACGTCGCGGTCGGCCCAGCGGCCGATGAAGTTCTGGGTGGGAGTCTCCAGCCACAGGACCTCGTTGAGGGCCTGGCCGACGCTGAGACGGCCGCCGGACACGTTCAGGGCGAACCGGTCGTCGGTGAGCAGCCGGCGCAGGGTGTTTCCGATCCAGTTCGCGGTCGGCTGCTGAGCGGCGGCGATGATGGAGATGAGGTCCTGGACGATCTCCTCGTCCGCCAGGCCCGCCGGGTGGGCGCACATGCGGGAGATGATGTCCGGGCCGGGCGCGGACCGCTTCTCCTTGACCAGCTGCTGGAGGCGCGCGCCCACCCGTCCGTACGCCGCCACCGGGTCGTCGCCCTCCGCCGCGTCGAGGGTCATCCGCAGGTCCTCGACCAGGTCGTCCGTGTCGGTGCCGTGGGCCGGCATTCCGCACATCTGGACCGCCGCGCGCATGGGCAGGGCATGGGCGTACGCCGACATGAGCTCGGCCTGGCCGCTGCCGGCGAAGCGGTCGATGAGCTCGTCGGCGATCTTCCGGCAGTTGTAGCCGAGTTCGAACTGGTCGACGGCTTCCAGGGCCTCGCTGATGACCCCCGCGCGACGCTGGTGTTCCAGGCCCTCGGTGAACAGGACCGAGGGCTGGTAGCCGACGTACGGCAGGAGCGGCCAGTCGGCCGGGATGTTGTCCCACTGGTTCCAGCGCCGGGAGTCGCGGGCGAACAGCTCGTCGTGGGTGGTCACGTAGGAGACCTCGGAGTAGCCGAGGACCAGCCAGGCCGGGATGTCACCGTCGAGGAGTACGGGGGCCACCGCCCCGTGTTCGCGGCGCATCTCCCGGTACAGCTCGGCGGGGGTCTGCTGGTACTGGAGGCCGCTGAGCCGGATCGCGCCGCCCGCGTGCGCGGGGCAGCCCGGCGGCGGCGTGACCCCGGGGGCGGCAGCGGAGGCGGTGAGGTCGTCGCTCATGGGGTCGTCTCCTGTGCCAGGGCCAGCTTGTAGAGATGGTCGACGAGGGTGATCAGGACGTGCTTGCCGTCGCTTCGCACCCGGGCGTCGCAGTCGAGCAGGGGGATGTGGTCGGGCAGGGCGAGTGCCTGGCGGATCTCGGCCAGGGAGAAGTACGCGGCGTCGTCGTCGAACCGGTTCACGGCGACGACGAAGGGGGTCCTGTGGTGTTCGAGGCGGTCGATGGCGTACCAGGAATCGCTCATACGCCGGGTGTCGACCAGGACGACCGCGCCGAGGGTGCCGGCGAACAGCCGGTCCCACAGGAACCAGAAACGTTCCTGCCCGGGAGCGCCGAACAAGTAGAGCACCGTGGTTTCGCTGAGGCTGATCCGGCCGAAGTCGAAGGCGACCGTCGTGGTGGTCTTGTTGGCGAGGCCCGTCGTCTCGTCGACGCCGACGCCCGCCTGCGTCATGTACTCCTCCGTGTTGAGCGGGCGGATCTCGCTCACGGACCGGACGAGCGTGGTTTTGCCTACGCCGAAACCGCCCACGATGACGATCTTCAAGCCGGTGTCGGCGGCATCGGCGAGCGGCGTGCGCTCCGGCGCCTCGGTGAGTGCCTCAGAGATTGCGGAGTCCATGCAGCACCTCCTTCAGCAGGGCGGATTCGGGCAGGTCTGCGGCGGCCGCGGCCGTGCGCGGCCGCCGGGCGGTGATCCGTCCCGCGTCCAGCAGGTCCTCCAGGAGGATCCGTACGACGGTGATGGGCAGCCGCAGTTCGGCGGCGATCTCCACCACCGCGGCGGGGTGACGGCACAGCGTGAGGATGCGTACGTGCTCCGACTGCATGCCCGGCGCCGGGGCGCACTCGCTGACCACCAGGGTGACCAGATCGAACACCGTGGCGTCCGCGGTGCGGCTGCGGCCACCGGTCACCGTGTAGAGGCGGTCCGGCGACCCGGTGTCGACGGGGCGGCGGGTCATGACGTCGGACTGTCCTGCGCACTGTTGCGGGGTTCGGCGCGCAGGTGCTCGCCGATCTGCTCGACCATCTCGCTCATGTTGTGGCCGACCACGCCGGGATCGGCGCCGTCCGCGGCCACGACGGCGAGGTGCGCGCCCTCGCCGGCCTCGACGATGAGCAGCAGCCCGCCGTGGAACTCCGCCATCAGGTGGTTGACGCCGCCGGTGCCGTCACCGAACTCCACCGAGGCGCCGTGGGCGAGGGACTGCATCCCGGAGGATATGGCGGCGAGCTGGTCGGCCTGGTCGAGCGTGAGGTTGCTGCTGCGGCACAGCTTGAGGCCGTCGCGGGAGAGCACCAGGGCGTGCCGGGTGCCGGGGGTGTGCTCCACGAGGTTGTCCAGGAGCCAGGTCAGGCTGGTGTCGGTGGTCTGCACGGTGGTCATGGGCCGGTTCAGCGCGGTGCGACGGTCGGCCCGTGCCTCCAATCCGGTGATCGGTCGGGTGGGTGTGGATCTTTATGAGTCTTGTGGGTCTTTACGGCGCTGGGACTGGTGGAAGGCTCCGAAGCTCGTACCGGCGTTCCGGCCGCGCGGGGCGGGCGGGATGTCCTTGGGATCCGGGGAGTCGGCCCCGGCGTCGGGCCGCCCCCGCTCGGCGTCGGCCATCGTGCGTCCCGGCGGCCGTACCGGAAGGCCGCCGACCGTCGCGGCACCCGCCGGGAGGTCGGCGGCGCGCACGGGCAGCGGCGGGAGAGCGCGCGCGTGCGCGGGCTCGGGCGCCTGGACGGCTGCCGTACGTGTCGGAGCCGCGGCCGGGACCGGACCGCGCTGCTGGGCCATCAGCTGGAGCGGGAGCAGCACCACCACGCCCGTGCCGCCCCGGGAGGACGGCCGGTAGTTCACGGAGATGCCGTACTTGGCGGCCAGGATCCCGACCACTGCCAGTCCGAGCCGGGTGCCCTGAAGGGTCGCCAGGTCCGTGGACTTGCCCGAGACGGCTTCCACGGCGCGCCGCATCGCCGCGT
Source organism: Streptomyces sp. ISL-96 (assembly GCF_018614035.1). Lineage (GTDB taxonomy): Bacteria > Actinomycetota > Actinomycetes > Streptomycetales > Streptomycetaceae > Streptomyces. The sequence goes on along the minus strand of NZ_JAGGPA010000057.1, from coordinate 9,574 downwards.
CGGCCATCCGCAGGCCGCTGTCCTCGACGGTGACGACGATGCCGGCGCTGCGCTCTTCCACGTACACGTGGACCTCGTCGATGGGCGGCGAGAAGTTCGCCGCGTTGTCCATCAGTTCGGCCAGCAGGTGCATGACGCCCTCGGCGGCGAACCCGGCTATCGCGGCGGTGCTCGCGTTGTGCAGCCGCACCCGCCGGAAGTCCGCGATACGGCCGACCGCGCCCCGCAGGATGCTTTCCATGACGATCGGCTTGTTCCAGGCCCGGCTCGCCCGGCCGCCCATCAGGATGGCCAGGCGGTCGGCGAGCAGGCCGAGCTGCGAGGTGCTGTGGTCGAGCCTGAGCAGGTCGCTGAACACGTCGGCGCCGTGCCGGTCCTGCATCTCGCGGAGGTCGGCCAGCATGCTGACAGCCTTGGCCTGCACCCGGCCGAGCGCCTTGGCGCTGGCGGCCTGTGCGGCCGCCGCGCGCCGCTCGCTGACGCCGAGTTCCCGGACCATCTGCTCCAGCAGCGCGCCCACGCGCCGTTCACCGGGCATCTCCAGGCCGGCGAGGACCGTATCGGCGGACGCGCCCTGACGCAGCGCCGCCACGGCGGCGGGCAGGGTGGTGGTCGCCACGCGGTCGAGGTCTTCGGCCCCCCGGCTCATCTGCCGTACGGTCGCCAGCTGGTCGGCCTCCGCCGCTGCGGCGCGCCGGGCCGCTTCGCCCAGTTCGGTGGTGAAGACCCTGAGCACGCCCTCCAGCTGGGGGTCGGCGGGCCGCTGGGCGGACGCGAGTGCGGCTTCCACGTCCGAACCGTCGCGCAGGCGCTGAACCATCCGGGGCAGCGTGACGTTCACCAGGTGCGCGGTGTCCCCGGCACTGCGGGCGATCCGCTCGCGCAGGGCCGTTGTCTCTTCCTGGGCCACGCGCCGGGCGGTGGCGAGCCGGCCGGCCAGCACAGTGGCGGTGACGGTGAGCGCGAGGACGCACAGGCCGCCGACGACGACCGTACCGAGCACCCATGAGCGTGCCGCGTCCGGCGCCAGCGCCACCGCGGTGCCACCGGCCGCCGAGGCGACGGCCAGTCCGGCCGCCGGCGCAGTCCAGGGCGGGCGCCGTTTCGATACGCGGCGCGGGCGGGCTGCGGCAGGCGTTGTCATAGCACGGGTCCCTCAGACGGTGTGCGGGCTGGCCGGCCGGCAGCAGAGCCACATCTGGTGGCGGACCGGGGAAAGTTGACGACGGTGATGATCCGCTGGGCCTTGGCCATGGTAACCACGGAACGTGATGCGACTGGCCGCCTTCGGACATTGCGTTCAGCATCTGCGGAGATCATTCCGTTTTGCCTGGCCAACTGAAATAGTCGAACGGACACCACGTGACCGACTGAATCGGTGGAGAAATGTGCTCTACGGAACAGAATTAGCAGCTGGCCGTCACCGAGCGGACGCGGCACCGCCGGCTGCGCGAGCAGGGGCGTACGGGACGTGACGAACTATCGGCGTACCGCGGCTCATCACGCGGCGCACCGACCCCAACGCCAGGGAACTCGCGGCCACTTCACTGCTCGCGCTGCCGCTCGACGAGGCGTCGGTGAAGGTGGCGTCCGGGCCGCCCGAGGACGGGGACGGGCCCGACGGGGAGCTGGGGGCCGTCGCACATATCGGCTCTGGGGAGCGACGGTTCGCGTTCGGCGGCCGACGCGGGCTGAAGGAGTTCGCGCGGACCGGCCAGGACGTACGTCAGACCGAAGCCCGCGGCGACCACCGCCGCCCCGCCGACCGCGTCCAGCACCCAGTGGTTGGCGGTGGCGACGATCGCGCAGACGGTGAAGAAGGGGTGGAGCACGCCGAGCAGCTTCATCCACAGCTTCGGCGCGATCAGGACGACCACCAGGCCGCACCACAGCGACCAGCCGAAGTGGAGCGAGGGCATCGCCGCGTACTGGTTCGTGAGGGCCGTCAGCGCGCCGTACTCGGGGCTCCCGAGGTCCTGCGGGCCGTGAACCGTGTCGATGTAGCCCAGGCCCGGCATCAGGCGCGGCGGGGCCAGCGGATAGAGCCAGAAGCCGGCCAGTGCGAGCACGGTCGCGAAGCCGAGGGAGCTGCGGGCCCAGCGGTAGTCGGCGGGGCGGCGGACGTACAGCAGCGCGAGGATCGTCAGCGGTACGAAGAAGTGGAACGACGCGTAGTAGAAGTCGAAGAAGGCTTCCAGGGGGCCGAGTTCCGCCACCGCGTGGTTGAGCCGGCGCTCGATGTCGATGTGCAGGAACTGCTCCGCCGTGAGAATCTGCCACGCGTTTTCCTCGGCGGCGGTGCGCCCGCCCGCCGCGGCCGTGCGCACCTCGGAGTACGCGGAGTAGCCGGCGCGGATCAGCAGGAGTTCCAGGAGCAGGTTGGGGCGGGTGAGGGCCCGGCGCCAGAACGGCAGCAGCGGCACCCGTCTCCAGCGGCCCGCCGCCGGTTTCGCGTAGTCGGTGGGGAGGGGCCGGAGCCAGTACGGCGAGGTGCGCGACACGAAGGGCACCGCGCAGGCCGCCGCGAGCGCCGCCACCAGCAGGGCGTTGTCGCGCAGGGGAATGAGCGGCGCGACGTTCGGCAGCAGCATCGTGCCGGGCAGCGTCATCACCAGGACGACGGCCACGGGCCACACCCTGCGGTCCGAAGACCGCTTTCCCACCCGGCCGACCACCGCGAGCAGCACCCACAGCAGCTGGTGCTGCCACGCCGTCGGCGACACGGCGACGGCGACGCAGCCGGTCAGGGCGACCGCGAGGAGCAACTGGCCGTCCCGGGCGTAGCGGACGGCGCGCCGCAGTCCGAGTACGGCGACGGCCGCGGCCAGGAGCAGGAAGAGTGCGATCTCCAGCGGGCCCTCCAGGCCGGACCGGAGCAGCGCGCCGTGCAGCGACTGGTTGGCGAGGCTGTCGGGGCGCGCGCCGAGCCCGGCGCCGGCCACGTGATGCACCCAGTACGCCCATGAGTCCTGCGGCAGCGCGGCCCACGCCAGGGCCGAGCAGGCGGCGAACGTGCCACCGGTGGTGAGCGCGGCGCGTCTTCGGCCCGTCAGCCACAGCAGGGGCGCGAACAGCAGCACGGTGGGCTGGAGGGCCGCCGCGATGCCTATGAGGACGCCGGAGCTGCGTTCACCGCGCGCCCGGAAGCAGCCGAGGAGAACGAGGAGGACGGGGATGATGCTGGTCTGGCCGAGGTGGAACGTGTTGCGCACCGGCAGCGACAGCATCAGCAGGCTGATGGCTACGGGCGCGGCGAGCAGCGCCGTTCGCCGGGAGACGGGCCCCGGCAGTGCGCGGGCGACGACCACGCCCAGTACGGCGACGAGCAGCAGCGTCCCGAAGGTCCAGGCCACGCCGAGGCTCTCCTCGGCCGAGCGGGCCAGCGGCTTCAGGACGAGGCCGGCGAAGGGGGTCCCGGAGAACCGGCCGGCGTCGTAGAGGGAGCCGGCGACGTGCAGGACGCCCTGGTCGCCGATCCAGGTCTCCAGGTCGGTGAGGCGCTCGCCCGGCGGCGTACGCAGCAGCATCGCGATCTGCCGCCCGGCCAGTGCGGCCGCGACGCCCCACAGTGCGATCCGCGCCGCCGCGACCCTGTTTCCGGCGCCGATCGCCCCGGCCGCGCCGCCCGGTCCGCCTGGTCCGCCCCGCTCCGCATTCGCCACGTCGCGCCCGACCCTCCCCGCCTGTCCCCGCACCCAGGGTGCCCGGTGCGAAGAGCCTCGCACTGACCTGTACGAAAGACGCAGGCAATCCCCGATTCGCCTGACTGTCATCCGGTTTTGCCCGAAGGGCCTCGCTTTCCACGATCCCCGTTCCGCCAATGCGGCGCGACTGCGGGAACCGCCGGTCCCGGAACTGCGGGCGGCGTACGGCAGGATGGGCGCATGAGTATCGTGAAGATCAACGTGCTGACTGTGCCGGCCGAGCAGCGTGAGGTGCTGGAGAAGCGGTTCTCGGCGCGGGCCGGGTCCGTGGAGAACTCCGACGGCTTCGAGTGGTTCGAACTGCTGCGGCCCGTCGAGGGGACCGAGCAGTACCTCGTCTACACCCGGTGGGCCGACGAGGCGTCGTTCCAGGCGTGGATGGAGGGCCCGATGAAGGCCGCTCACCAGGGTCCGGGCGCGGGTGAAGGCGGCGAGCGTCCCAAGCCCGCCGCCTCCGGCTCCACACTGTGGTCGTTCGAGGTGGTCCAGCAGGCCGCTCCGAAGAACGGCTGATCAGCTTCCCTCCGGCCCGCGTTACATCCGCAACAGGCGTTCGGTCGCCTCGCGGTACGAGCGCAGGGCGACCCGCAGTTCCTCCGTCTCGGCCTCGGTCTCCCGGTCCTTGCCCGCCCAGGCCGAGACGAGCGAGCCGTGCCGTTCGGCCAGGGCGTCGGTCAGGCAGCGGGCGGCGTCCTCGAAGACGCTGTCGGCCTCCTCGACCGCGCGCCGGGGGCCGTCCACGAAGGTGTTGACGGCCTGCTGGAGGCGCAGGGCCAGCTTCTCGCGCTCACCCTGGGGGATCAGCGGGGCCTCGGAAGTGGTCGCGGGGGTGCTCGGCGGGGTGTTTGGTGGGGTGCTCGCCCCGGTGCCCGGATCGGCGTCGTACGTCATCACGCGCCACTCCCCTTCGGGTGGTGGCCCCGGCCCAGCGACCACGGGGCGTGGCTACGGCCGTGGCGGTCGTCGGCGCGCTGCGGGCGGTGCCTGCCGCTGTCCGCCGGCTTGGCGCTGACCAGCGTCTCGAAGAGCTCACGCGCGTCGAGCATGGCCTCGCGCATCTGCTCCGTACTGCTGTCGGTGTTCGCCACGCGGTGCACCCGGCGATAGCCCTGCACCTTGTCCGCGTGGTGCACGGAGAGCGCGGAGACCTGCTCGTCGTACTGCTGCTCGGCCGGGAAGCCCCGGTCGGCCGCGAGCCGTGCCAGCAGCCGGTCCGCCTCGACGACGGCGTGCTGCGGGGAGTCGACGAACTGCTCCTGGATCGCCGCCCAGCGGTCGACGTACCGCGCGCGCGTCTCGGGGGTCAGCGGCCGCAGTTCGAGTGACCCGTGCCGCTTCACGCGCTCGTCGAGCTCGCGCTCAGCCGCCTTGGTGTCACCGTCGTGGTGGGCGACGACCCTGTCGTACTCGGGACCGAACCGCCTCTTCAGTCCGCGCCCGCCACCGCGCCTGCCCGGTCCGGCGACGAAGAACACGGCGGCCAGGAGAATGACGACCACCGCTATCAGAACGATGATCCAGACTGTGGACATGACTGCCTTCCCGGTGCTGTCGTTCCTGCAACGGCTTGTCCCACTGCGAGTAGCCAGTAATTCGCATGCCAAACGGTCCGGCGTACCGGTACAGACATGACCATGACCAGGAACGTGACCCCCGAGCGCCAGGACACTCGCCGTCCCCTTCTCCGTCAGCACCAGTCGCCCGGGCAGCAGGTCGTGATCCGCCCTGGGGGGCGGACCGGGATGTGCAGCACGGCGGCGGTCCGCCGGACGGCCTGCCGGGGCGGGGACCCCGCTGGGCATCGGGTCGGCCGGTCTGGATAATCGCTGGCAGTTCGAGGGAGGGGACCCACGGTGAACGGACACACATGTCCCGAGTGCGGTACGGACCGGGGTGCCACGTCCGACGACGGCAGACCCGGGTGCGGGTGCGGCGGCGAGCCGACGGCCGAGGATTTCAGTCCGCTCCGGATACGTCCGTACGTAACGCTGCACGGGCCGCCGGAGTCGGAGCATGACGGCGGCGTGGTGTCGACGAGGCCGCTGGGGGTGCTGAGCGGGCCGCCCGGAAGTGGCCCGGAGGTGGGCAGTTGGCGGGAGGGCTCGCAGGACTCGCAGTACTCGCAGTACGGAAGCCCTGGCGACGCGGACGACGCAGACGATACCGACACCGTGTTCGCACTGGGCTCCGGCCAGGGACGTGCCTCACGCCGCCGGGAGCAGCGCAAGGGCCCGGCGATGTGGCTCGCGGTGGGTGCGGCCGTCGTCGCGGTCGTGGGCACCGCCGCGTTCGCCGGCGGGCTGTTCTCGGGGAGCGACGAGCAGGAGTTCGCGCTGCCGGATCTGGCGACCGGCCCGCCGGCACCGAGCGGCGCCGCGGAGGCGACCGCGTCGACCGCATCGACGGCGTCCGCGACCGAGTCCGGCGCCGCGTCCTTCGTGCCGGCCCCCTCGGCGTCCGCCTCCGCGTCGGGAATCGCGGTGGCGTCGGCCTCGGCGTCGCGGTCGGCCGGCGCGTCCTCGGCCGCCCTGCCCGGCTCGTCGGAGCAGACCACGGCGGCCTCGACGGCGGCTGCCCCCACGGCGGCGGCCACCACGGCGGCGGTGGAGCAGGCGCCCGAGCAGCCGGCCGCCGGCGGCCCTGTGCTGAGCAGGGGCGACCGGGGGCCGGAGGTGGTGGAACTGCAGAACAGGCTGGCGCAGGCCCAGTTCTACGACGGCCCCGAAAACGGCCGGTTCAACGACCGTCTGGAACAGGCTCTGCGCGCCTACCAGTCGTCGTACAACATCCAGGGCGACCCCGAGGGCACCTATGGCCCCAACACCCGCCGTGCGCTGGAGGCGGAGACGCAGGAGCCCTGAGACGGCCGTCGCAAAGGCTTTGCCGATGCCGTGAAGGGGGGCGGGCTGGCGTTCCCCCGTTTCGTTTTGTATCGTGGTGGAACAAAGTGGCCTCCGCTCGTTTTCCCTGACCGGCGGGCGGGGCCGCTTGTTTCTTTCTTCCGCGCTCTGGAGTACGCCGATGCCGGCAGCCACCACCGTCCTGAACACCAACGCGCTCCTGCTGGACATGGACGGCACGCTCGTCAATTCCGACGCGGTCGTGGAGCGGGTCTGGCGTCGCTGGGCCGCCGCGCACGGCCTGGACCCGGAAGCCGCCCTCAAGGTCGTACACGGCCGCCAGGGGTACGCCACCATGGCCGTGCTCCTCCCGGACCGCCCCGTCGAGCGGAATTACGCCGACAACCGCGAGCTCCTCGCCCAGGAAACCGCCGACGTCGACGGCGTCGTTCCCGTCCCCGGCGCCCCGGCGTTCATGGCCGCGATCGCCGGCCTCCCGCACGCCCTGGTCACGTCGGCCGACGAGGCACTGGCCCAGGCCCGCATGACAGCCGCCGGGCTGCCGATGCCGAGCACGCGCGTCACGGCCGAGCTGGTCGGCGCGAGCAAGCCGGACCCCGAGGGCTTCCTGAAGGGCGCGGCGGAACTCGGCCACGCGCCGGCCGACTGCGTCGTCTTCGAGGACTCCGAGGCGGGCATCACGGCGGGCAAGGCGGCCGGGATGCGCGTGGTGGGCGTGGGACCGCGCGCGGCCGCCCACGCACCGACGGTGCACGTGAACGACCTCACGCAGGTACGGATCGAGGCCCTGCCCGACGGCACGGTGCGGCTGCACATCACCGCCTGAGAAGCCCGCCGAGTCCGGTCTAGGCGGTCACCAGGTTGACGGCTCACCTCTGGCGTTCGTGACCTGCTCGTACTGAGCGTCTCTGATTGGCTTAGTGATCCCCAGAGTTGCTCAGGGATGTGAGCCAATCGCCTTCGTGCCCTGGTGCTGAACGGCAGGAGCCGTCGGCCCTCGTGGCATGTCCCTCCGGACGCTGGTCGGTGAGGTCTCGCGGCCTCACCGAGGAGGGTGCCCGACGTCGCCTGGGCGCCGGACGCGCGCGTGACACTCTGCCACAGGATCGCTACGGATCGCTAATCCGGCTGGTGAGCCTGGGCGGCTCCCGGAAGCTCGAACACAACGATGACCGCCATGGTGGATTGCCTCTCTGGTCGACTGCCGTTCCCGCCACCCAGTCGACCAGCATCCGCAGGGGGGTGCACAGAAAGCGCCGCCATGGGAGGTACTACGACGTACAAACCGACCTTCGTGCGACAGATCAGCCGGCGACCGCCTCGTACAGGCTGAACGCCGCCAGCGCCAGCATCAGCGCCGCCGCCACCTTCGTGATCAGGCTCAGCGGTACGTACCTCATCAGCGTCCGGCCGCCCACGATGCCGATGCCCGCGACCGCCCACAGGGCGAGCACCGCGCCGAGGCCCACGGACACCGGGTTGTCGTAGCGGGCCGCGAGGGTGGCCGTCATGATCTGCGTGAGGTCCCCGAACTCCGCGACCAGGATGAGCATGAAACCCGCGCCCGAGACCTTCCAGAAGGACTGGTCGGCGGGGGCCTTGATCTCCTCCTCGCCCTCGTCCTTCTTGAAGAGCAGCACCAGCGCGCCCGCGAGGAAGAGGACACCGACGACCGCCTGCACCAGCCGGTGCGGCAGCAGGGTCAGTACGCTGCCCGCCGCGATGGCGAGGGCCACGTGCACGGTGAAGGCGGCCGCGACGCCCGCGAAGACGTACGACGCGCGGTAGCGGGTGCCGAGCATGAGACCGGCCAGGGCGGTCTTGTCGGGGAGTTCGGCGAGGAAGACGGTGCCGAAGGTGATCGCCATGATGGTGAGACTGATCATGGGGGTTGGGTTCCTCAATCGGTCGGGCTGCCCGCACCGAGAGAAACCTGCGTGAATCAGGGGTCGCTTCGGCACGGCAGCGTCGTAAAAAGACAACAACACTGCGGCCGAAGGTCTCGCTGGCGGGCTGGATTCCTACTGGATTCCTCGTCCGCCTCCGGGCGCCGGCTGAGGCGTGCTCAGCAGTATGTCGACGGTCCGGCGAAGAGCTACTCCCCTTCTGCTCCGTACAGGGTACGCGACCGGGCCCGGTCAGGGTCCTTGGTCCCGGAAAGCCTGCCCCTCCTCCCCCTCCTCCCCCTCCTCGCGGTGCAGCCGCCCACGCGCCACCAGTTCCAGCACCGCCGCGACCGCGACCGCCTGCACCGCGAGCAGCGCGACCAGTACGAACAGCTGCACCACCCCGGCGAGCAGCGGCGACGCACCGCCCAGCAGCATGCCGACGAAGGCGCCCGGCAGTGTGACCAGGCCCACCGTCCTGGTCTGGTCGAGGCCGGGCAGCAGCGCGTCGGAGGCGGCGGGGCGGGCGACCTCCAGCCTGGCGTCGCGGTCGATGAGCCCGAGCGCCATGCCCGCCTCCACCTCCCCGTGCCGCGTCGCGAGCTCGTCGAGCGCCCGCCGCCCGCCCAACACCGTCGCGGTGAGCGCGCCGCCGATGAGGATGCCGGTGACGGGGACGAGCGCGATGCCGTCGGCCGGTACGAGCCCGGTGAGCAGGAGCGCGGCGACGACGGGGAAGACGCCCACGCCGATCGGCAGGGCGGCCCACCACCAGGTGGCGTTGGGGGTGATGCGCCGTCCGGCGGTGCGTACGGCGACGGCGTACATCAGGGCGAGGAACGCGAGCAGCAGCCATCCGGAGCGTACGACCCAGCCGATCAGGAGCGACACGGCGGCGAGCTGGACGGCCGCCCGCAGGCCCGCGACTGCGACGGAGCGCCCCCGGCCGCGGGATCCGTCGTCGGAGAGGTGGGCGCAGGCGACGACGGTCACCGCGACCGCGAGCAGCACGGCGAGAACCGCTCCGAGCGTGAGGTTGGCGGGCAGCAGGACCTGGGCATCGGCGGCGAGAGACCTCGCTGGCGGGGCGGGCACCGCTCAACTCTAGGCCCGGACTTCGCGG
>NZ_JAGGPA010000056.1 GCF_018614035.1 Streptomyces sp. ISL-96 | reverse complement strand
CCTAGAGCTCATGCGCCCCACTCACTGAGCCCGCCGCCCGGCAACGGTGAACGGCCAATCGCCGGGCCTTTCCCGTGGGCTCCCCCCGGCGGGCCTCCGACGCCACACTTACATGTGGCGGCCCCCATCGCAGACGCGATCAACGCTCCAGGACACGCTGGTTGCCGGTCAGGCCTTTGGGACGGGGGCGGGGGCGCGCGGGCGCACGGGCTCTTCCGTTCCGCTCCCCTTCACCCCGGGGAGCCGTAGGGCCCGTATGAGAAAAAGGAAAAGTGTTCTCCGCCACGTAGGCCGTGGATAAAGTGCTGGTGCAGCACGACGGAGCAGTATCGATCTGCGGGCGCCGGGAGCAGCGGCGTACGGAGTGAACGGGGAAACCAACGTGCCGACCGCGATCGCAGTCACCAGCGCCGACTTGGTGTTGCCGCCCACCGATCAGCAGACTCCCACCGCCGCCCTGCTCCAGGCCCCGGACGCTCAGCCCCTCGAGGCCGCGCTCGTCGACATGAACGTCATGCTCGAACGGTACGGGTACGTCGTCGCCCTCTACCCCGCCTCCATTCCCACCGCCCACGAACGCCGCCTCCACACCATCCGCTCGATGCTCGAAACCGACCGGCTTGCCCTGCTGAAGCTCGATCTGCCGCCCCTCGCAGTCGCCGTACTCGTGCGTCAGCTGCGGCAGTTGTCGATCTGCGACTTCAGCGCCGGCGTCGTCGCCTCGGCGGCCAGGTTGCTGTCCCACTACATCTACGCGGGCGCGCTGCTCAACTCCGTCACGAAACTCGACCGGGTTCCCGTCAGCCTGAAAGCGCACGCGAAGTCCTGGGTGCCGGGCTCGCAGTTCGGTGTACTTGCCAATCCGAACCCGCAGCTGATCAAAATTGGCTCCGCGACCGGGACCGCGACCGCGATCGCCACCACCGGCGCCATCGCCACCACCACCGGCGCAGCCGCCGGGCTGCGTGGGCCGGAATTCGCCACCCAACTACTCGTCGGAAAAGGGAATCTGACCTCCGACTGGGTCACCGGGACCCTCGCCCCCGCCTGGCAGGTCTCCGGCGTACAGGAGACCGGACTGCCCGCCGACTCCCCCCGCTGGTGGGGCACGGCGAAGATGATCGAGTTCGCCGCCTTTCTGCCGGACATTTCCGTGCTCTACCAACTGGTCGCGTCCGTACGGCGGGAGAAGTGCCACTGGTGCGGTATCGAACTCATCGGTGACCGCTGCGGCTTCTGCTCAGCCCCACTCACACCACCACCCGAGAACCAATCCCGCGCGGTCGGTGTCTTGAACCATGGGTCGCCCTAGCACCGGGCGGGGCACCATATCCCTGCATCCCTCAAACAGCACAACCAAACAGCACAACTGTTCATGTACGTGCAGCACCACCGTGCTCAATGTCCATTGACCGTCCGACGACGTTCCTGATCGAGGTAGCCCGTCTCCATGAATTCACGTCAGCGCCGCGGCGTCATTCTGCTGCTCCTGTCGGTTCTCTGCGCCTTCGGGGCGTTCGCCGGCGTGCTCTCCGTGATCAGTGATGTGAACTCCAAGGTGGGCCCGGAAGTCGCGGCGTACCGGCTCAAGAGCGACGTGGCGCCGTACAAACAGCTCGACGCCGGCCAGTTCGAGAAGATCTCGATGCCGAAGCGGTGGCTTTCCGCCAATGCCGTGACCGACATTTCCGAGGTACGCGGCAAGATCGCCGTGACCCAGCTCCAGAAGGGCTCCCTTCTCCAGAGCGACATGATCGTGAAGAAACCCGAGCTGGGCTCCGGGGAGCAGGAAATCGCGATCATGATTGACGCGGCGACCGGGGTGGCGGGCAAGATCAATCCCGGTTCGAGTGTGAATATCTATGCCACTTTCGAGGGTGAGGACGAAGGGCAGCCGAACAAGTCCCAGGTCATCGTCTCCGGCGCCCGCGTCCTCGACGTAGGCAAGATCACGGCACTTGAGCCCGGCAAGAACGACCGCAGCCGCCGCGCCACCGACGCCGTACCGATCACGTTCGCTCTCAACACGCTCGATGCCCAGCGCGTGGCGTACGCAGAGTCCTTCGCCGAGCATGTGCGCCTGGCCCTCGTGGCCGACGGCAGCGACACCACCATCTCGCCGCGCGACCGTGAGTACACCCTCGACGGGGACAAGTGAGGACCGGCGTATGACGACTCGTATCCTCCCGGCGGTCGGCGATCCTGATGCCGCCCGCGCCATCACGACCCTCCTCAGCCAGCTCCCCGACGCGGAACCGGCCCCTCCCGTCACCGACTCGACCTCACTCCTCGACACCCTCGCGCGGCTGGCGGGCGAATCGCTCGACGAGCTGCCCGAGGTGGTCCTCGTGCATGAGCGGATCGGGCCGGTGCCGGCGCTGGAGCTGATCCGGGAGGTGGCTCTGCGCTTCCCGGCGGTCGGCGTCGTCCTCGTCACCGCCGACACCGGGCCCGCGCTCTTCACGTCCGCCATGGACTCCGGCGCGCGCGGTCTGGTCGGACTGCCGCTCGGTTACGAGGAGCTGGCGGCCCGCGTGCAGGGCGCCGCCTCCTGGTCCACGGGCGTACGCCGCCACCTCGGCACGGGGCCGGACGTCTTCACGGGACCTGGCGGCACGGTGGTGACGGTGACCGGCGCGAAGGGCGGCACCGGGGCCACGGTCGTCGCCGTACAGCTCGCACTGGCGGCGAAGGCTTCGGGGCGTACGGTCGCGCTGGTGGACCTGGACCTCCAGTCCGGGGACGTGGCGTCGTACCTCGACGTGCAGTTCCGACGCTCGATCGTCGACCTGGCCGGCATCGCCGACATCTCGCCGCGCGTACTCCAGGACGCGGTCTTCTCCCACCCCACGGGCGTCAGCCTGGTGCTGGCACCCGCCGAGGGGGAGCGCGGCGAGGAGGTCACCGACCGGGTGGCGCGACAGGTGGTGAGCGCGCTCCGCAACCGTTACGAGGTCGTGGTCGTCGACTGCGGTACGCAGATGAACAGCGCGAACGCGGCCGCCGTCGAGATGGCCGACCAGGCGCTGCTCGTCGTCACACCGGACGTGGTGGCGGTACGGGCGGCCAAGCGCATGGTGCGGATGTGGGACCGGCTGCAGATCCGCAAGGCGGAGGAGACGACCACCGTCGTCAACCGGCACAACCGGAACACGGAGATCCAGCCGCCGCTGGTCGAGCGGATCACGGGAACGAAGGTGGCGCGGGCCGCGATCCCGGCCAACTTCAAGGAACTCCAGGCGGTGACGGACGCCGGCCGCATGCAGGACCTGGACAGCCGGAGCACGGTCAAGCAGGCGCTGTGGTCGCTCGCCGGCGAACTGGGGCTGGTGAAGCCGGCGGCGGGCGGGGGAGGCAAGGGCGGCGGCAAGCTGCTCCGGAGCGACCGGGGAGCGATCGGGCTCCGGGGGAGGGGCAAGGAACGGGACCGGGACCGGGACCGGGGTGCGGTGACCGTGGAGCTGGCCGGCATGGCTCCTCTCATCCTCTTCGTGATGATCGCGATGTGGCAGGCGGTGCTGTTCGGCTACACCTTCTCGCTGGCGGGCAACGCGGCGGACGAGGGCGCGCGGGCGGCTACGGCGGCCGCGACGAGTGGTGGCGGCACGCAGGCGGCATGCGTGGCCGCGGCCACGGAACACCTGCCGTCGTCGTGGCAGGACGATGCCGGGGACATCAGCTGCGCGCAGGAAGGAAACCTGTGGAAGGCGCACGTCGAACTCAATACGCCCATCCTGTTCCCCGGGGCCGGCAGCTTCCCGTGGGACGTGACCGGCAGCGCGGGCGCTGCGCTGGAGGGGGACTGACCAATGAGACTTTTACGCCGTCGGCTCAGTTGCCGGATCAGTTGCCGGATCAACCGCCACGACCGTGACCGAGGTGCGGCCATCCTCGAGTTCGCGGGCTTCCTGCCCGTCCTGCTGCTGGTCGCCATGGCCTGCATCCAGCTCGGCATCGTCGGTTACGCCGCCTCCCAGGCGGGCACCGCGGCGCGGGCCGCGGCTCGTACACAGGCACAGGAGGAGCTGTACGGCCAGGGTGAGGCGACCGGCAAGGCGGCGATGAGCGACTGGCTGGCCGAGGGGACGGACATCGACTTGATCAACGGCGACTCCCTCACCGCCACAGCCAAGGTGTCCATCCCCTCGGTCGTCCCCGGCATCGACAACTTCGGCGAGGTCGAGCGCTCGGTGACGATGCCCGCCGACCAGGAAGAGCCGTAACCGACGACAACACGTCCGTACGAAAGGTCCGCACGAGCGCGAGGAGTTACGCACATGAGTCTGCGGGCACGCATCACCGCCCCCGACGAGCACGCGGGTGGACGGGAGGACGGCCACCTGGTCGCCACCTACCGCACCAAGCTGCTCGAAGAGATCGACCTCGCGGAGATGTCCTCGCTCGCGGCGGCCGAGCGGCGGGCCCGGCTGGAGCGCGTACTCGCCCACATCATCAGCCGCGAGGGCCCCGTCCTCTCCACCGCCGAGCGCTCCCAGCTCATCCGCCGGGTCGTCGACGAGGCGCTCGGACTCGGCGTACTCGAACCGCTCCTCGAAGACGCGTCCATCACCGAGATCATGGTGAACGGCCCCGACTCGATCTTCGTCGAGCGGGCCGGCCGGGTCGAGCAGCTCCCCATGCGCTTCGCGTCCAACGAGCAGCTGATGCAGACGATCGAGCGCATCGTCTCGACCGTCAACCGCCGCGTCGACGAGTCGAATCCGATGGTCGACGCCCGCCTGCCGTCCGGCGAGCGCGTCAACGTGATCATTCCGCCGCTGTCCCTGACCGGCCCCACCCTCACGATCCGCCGCTTCCCGCGCGCGTACCGTCTCCAGGAGCTGATCAGCCTCGGAACGCTCGACGAGCAGATGCTGATGCTGCTGTCGGCCCTGGTCCGCGCCCGCTTCAACGTCATCGTGTCCGGCGGTACCGGCTCCGGGAAAACCACGCTCCTCAACGCGCTCTCCGGCCTCATCCCCGACCACGAGCGCATCATCACGGTCGAGGACGCAGCCGAACTCCAGCTCCAGCAGGCGCACGTCATCCGCCTGGAGACCCGCCCGCCCAACGTCGAGGGCAAGGGCCAGATCACGATCCGCGACCTCGTACGCAACTCCCTGCGCATGCGCCCCGACCGCGTCATCGTCGGTGAGGTACGCGGCGGCGAGACGCTCGACATGCTCCAGGCGATGTCGACCGGTCACGACGGCTCGCTCGCCACCGTGCACTCCAACAGCGCCGAGGACGCGCTGATGCGCCTGCAGACCCTCGGCTCGATGTCGGAGGTCGAGATCCCCTTCGAAGCGCTGAGGGACCAGATCAACAGCGCCATCGACGTCATTGTCCAGCTGTCGCGCATGGCCGACGGCTCTCGCAAGATCAGCGAGATCGCGATCCTGGTGTCCCACGGCCGCGAGCGGTTCAAGATCGCCACCGTCTCGCGCTTCGTCGCCCAGCCGATGAGCGCGGACCGTATCGTCCACGGCCGGTTCGAACACCTCGGGCTGCCCCGCCGCATCGCGGACCGGCTCCACCTCGCGAACGAGCCGATCCCGCCCGGCTTCGGCGTCGTATCGGAACTCGATGATCCGCTCAGTTCGGCTGACCGGCTTGATCCGCTTGATCCGCTCTACGTCCGAGAGGTCCAGTAGGTACTGCCATGAACAATCCCGCAATGCTGGCGATCGGCAGCACGCTGCTCTGCGGCGCCCTGGCTGTCGCCGGGCTGCACACCTACGTCTCGGGCAAGGCCCACCGTGCCGCCCTCGTGGAGCGCCTGGCCATCACGGGCCCGCACGCCGTGGGCCGGCAGCGGCGCTTCATGGGGGTCGACCGGCGGCTGCGGAAAACGGCGCTCGGCAAGAAGATCCACGTACGGCTGTCGGCCACCGGACTCGACCTGACCGCAGGCGAGTTCTTCGTCTACCTGATGATCGGCGTGGCCGCCCTGTGGCTGATCGCCTCCTCGGTACTGGCGCCCTTCTTCGGCCCCGTCGCCGCTCTCGTCGCCCTGTGGGGCGGCAGCGCGTTCCTCAACTGGCAGCGGCAGAAGCGCATCGAGGCCTTCATCAACCAGCTCCCCGACCTGTCCCGGATACTCGCCAACGCGACCGCTGCCGGACTGGCCCTCCGTACGGCGCTGAGCATGGCGGCCGAGGAGCTGGAAGCTCCGGCGGGCGAGGAGCTGGCGGGGGTCGCGAACCAGCTGGCGGTCGGGCGGTCCATCGACGACGCCCTGGGGGAGCTGGCCGAACGCCTGCCGTCGCGCGAGCTCGTTGTCCTGGTCACGACTCTGGTGCTCTCCAACCGGGCGGGCGGCACGGTCGTCGGCTCGCTGCGCAACCTCACCGAGACGCTGGAGGAACGCAAGGAGACGCGACGCGAGGTCCGCACGATGCTGGCCGAGGTCAATGCGACCGCGTACACGATCCCACTTCTCGGCCTCGGCGCGATGATCATGCTCAACTCCGTCACCCCCGGCTCCATGGAACGGATGACCGGCAGCCCGGCCGGCCAGATCATCGTGGTCGTGGCCATAGGTCTCTACGCACTCGGCTTCATCGTGATGCGCCGCCTAGGCAAGATCGACGTCTGAAATTCTCATTCTCTGAGGAGGTATCCGCCATGGGACTACTTCTCGCGCTGGTGGTCGGTCTGAGCGTCGCGGGCGTCTTTCAGGGCATCAGGATGTACCGCGCTGAAGCCAAGATCCCCGGAGACCTGGCCGTCGCCCTGGAGATCGGCGCGTCGCGCGTCTCGGGTACGGAGTCGGCCGTCGACCGCCTGGGCATGCGCTTCGCGCCGGGTGTGCTCCGCGTCATGGGGCCGAGGCTGGTCGACAAGAAGCGCCGCAAGATCGACATGGCGGGGAACCCTGGCGGCCTCACCATTGACCGGTACGCCGCACGCCGAGCCGTATACGGCCTGTTCGGCGGCTTCTCGGCCCTCGTACTGCTCCTGAAGGATCTGCCGCTCTTCGGTGTTTTCTGCATCGCGTACGGGTGGCTCGCGGCGGACGTCACCATCTGGCAGGCCATCCGCGAACGCAAGGACGTCATCGAGCGGACGCTGCCCGACTTCCTCGATGTCCTCGCCGTCGTCGTCAGCGCGGGCCTCGGGTTCCGGCAGGCGCTGGACCGCGTCTCGGAGAAGTACGAAGGCCCGTGGGCCGACGAACTCCGCATCACCCTGCGCCAGATGGACATGGGCGTGAGCCGGCGCCAGGCCTTCGACGAGCTGCGCAGACGCAACGAATCCGAACAGGTCTCCCAGTTCGTCACGGCGCTCCAGCAGGGCGAGGAACTCGGCGCGCCCATCGCCGACACCCTGATCCAGATCGCCAACGACATGCGCCGCACCGATGCCCAGAACTCCCGCCGCCGCGCCGCGAAAGCGATCCCCAAGACGACGGTCGTCACGCTCGCCTTCATGGTCCCGGCCACGCTGCTTCTCATCGTGACCAACATGTTCCTGGGGTCGGAGACCGACTTCGGCTCGGTCTTCGGCGGCTGACGGCCATGGCGACGCTTCCCACGATCCGGCTCCGGCTCGGGATCCGGCCCGGCCTCAGTGGCGGGACAGTTCAGGGCGGCGTGGCCGCTCCGGAAGTGGCCCCCGCGTCCGCCCTCGCCGATGACGTACCCGCCCCCAGCATCCCGATCCAGATCAACGCCCTCCAGGCGCTGTGCCGCCAGGTCTTCGGCTTCCGCCTCGCCATGATCGCGCTGGGCGCGCCCTTCGCGCTCGCCAGGGCCGGGGGGCAGTTCGGCGGCTGGCTGGTTGGGGGTGCGGTCGTCTTCAGCTTCGTGGGGTCGTACGCGATGCTCCGGGACTGGGAGGTGTTCGGCCCCCTGCTCATCAAGTACCGCACGCTGATGGGCGTAGACCTGATCTTCGGCTCCGTCCTGCTGCTCACGGCCTCCCCCGACTCCGCCCTCGGCTACGCCACCGTTTGTACGCCGCTCCTCGCGGGCCTGCTGTACGGCTGGCGGGGAGCGGGCATCTTCACCGCGATCCAGATCCTCCTGCTGGCGGCGGCCTACTCGGCGTGGGCGGAACGGATGGCGAGCCCGGCCAGCACGCTGCTGATCAGCGGTTTCTGTGTGGCGGCGGGAATTATCGGCGTGACGTTACGCAACTTGATGTTCCGTTTCGGTGCCGCCACCCAGGCACTGTCCGAGGCCAACGCCCGGCTCGCGGTCACGGACGCGGTGGAAGGCGAGCGTGCCCGCCTGGCCCGCGAGATGCACGACTCGGTCGCCAAGACCCTGCACGGCGTCGCGATGGCGGCGGAGGGACTGGCGCAGTCCGCCGACCGCATGGACCCGCTGACCGTCAAGCACCAGGCGGGCATGGTCGCGCGCTCGGCGCGGCGGGCGGCGGCGGAGTCCCGCGAGATCCTGTCCGACCTGCGCAGGCAGGCGGACTACGACACCGGGGGAGTGGTGGTCGCCGACGAACTGGCGGCGCGGCTGGCCGACTTCGGGCAGCGCACGGGCATCGAGACGGCCTTCCACATGGTGGGCGGTTCTGCTGCTGCTTCGCCGTCGCCTGTGCCGACCGTTCCGCACGCGGTCGCGCGCCACCTGCTGACGATCGCCACGGAGGCCATGGAGAACAGCCACCGCCACGCCCACGCCTCTCGCGTCACGGTGGAGTTCGGCCTGGTCGGCGGAGTGCTGCGCATCAGCGTGCTCGACGACGGCCGGGGCCTGCCCGCCGGCATCAGCCTCGACGACCTCCGCAGGGCCGGCCACTTCGGCCTGGTGGGGATGGTCGAGCGAGCGGCCGGTATCGGCGCTCGCATCAGCATCGGACGGGGCCGCAGCGCGGGCACGGAAGTACGCCTGGAACTCCCGGCGGCGGCACTGGCGCCGCCGCGCGCCACCGGCCCGCAATCGCTCCCGCCGTTGCCGGCGCTGCCACCGCTTCCGTCACCGATGCAACTCTCGAACTGAACCGCCGATCCGCCGTCCGCCGTCCACCGTCCACCATCCACCGTCCACCGTCCCCGCTCACTCCCGCGAGAGGAGGCCGCACCATGCCGGACGAAAGCTCGTACAGCTCCGGGCCCAACCAGTCCGTGTCGTCGCCGTCCCACGTGTCCCAGCACACGTCGTCGCACACGGTCGAACCCTGCTCGGAACACACCCCCGCCGGGGTCCGCGTTCCCCCGCCGGCGGCGGCATTCCACGATCCGTCCCCCTTCGACAGTGCCGACCCCTTCGGCCCGCCGAGCGTCCTGCGCGTAGTCATCGCCGACGACAATCCGGTCGTACGGGCAGGCCTCACCGCCCTGCTCGGCAGCCGCGACGACGTCGAGGTCGTCGCGGAGACGGCCGACGGCCGCCAGGCCCTGGCAGCAGCCCAGCAATACCGGCCGGATGTCGTGCTGCTGGATGTCCGGATGCCGGGCGTCGACGGCATCTCCGCGCTGCCGTACCTGGTCCAGGTGGCGCCGGTGATGATGCTGACGTACAGCCGCGAGAGCGAGATCGTGCACGAGGCGTTGCGGCTGGGCGCGGGCGGCTACTTGGTGCACGGCGAGTTCACCGCCGAGCAGTTGGTCGGCGCCGTACGCGACATCAAGGAGGGCCGCGCCCACTTCACGGCCTCGGCCCAGGACGCGCTGCTGGCCCATATGCGAGGCGGGGGCGGCGCTGCCCCGGCCGGGGCAGGACAGCTCCCGGAGGGGCTCGGCACGGTGTACGCCACGGGTCGGCCGTACACGGGCGCGAGCCGGATCCCTGGCCACGCGGCGGCACACGATGCGACTGCACATGCTCCGCGAGAGACCAATGATGGGCCAGACGTCTCGGATTCGGTTCGAGTGCGAGAAAACTCTTCGCAGGTGCAATCGGGCATGGCACAGTATTCAACTGACCGGCAGCAGGATCAGCGGACCCAGCGGCCACGCAATGTCCAGGACTTCGGGCTGAGTGCGAGGGAGGTGGAGGTCATGGACCTGATCGCGTCAGGCATGAGCAACCAGCAGATCGCCGCCACCTGCTTCATCAGCGAGAAGACCGTCAAGAACCACATCAACCGCATCTTCGCGAAACTTCACAGCGCGACCAGGAGCGAAGCGATCGCCCTGTGGCTGGGATCGGCGAGGGGGACGACGAGTCATGGCTGAGCGCACGACGACAGCTGCGCTGCCGAGGGCCCAAGTCGCCCTTTGGGCCCAGGGTTGGGCCCACGGACCCTCTGGTGAAACCCCTGCTCCGACGTACGTTTCTCGTGTCGAAGGCGAGACGCACACGTCGGCCCAACTCGGAGGGGTACCCCATGTCGAAGAACCTCACGCTCAAGACCGCCACGAAGGCCCAGCTCGCGATCACCAACTGGCGGAACACGGTCGTGTCGCGCATGCAGAAGCGAGCGGACGAGGGCGCGAGCGTCGTGGAGTACGCGGGCTTGGTCGTGGTGATCGCGCTGATCGTGGTGGCGGTTCGGGAACTGGACCTGGACCAGACGATCTCGGAGGCGATCAGCGACGCAGTGGACGACATCACCGGCGGATGATGCTGGGCAGGCTTCGGCAGGACCGAGGGCAGACCCTCCCCATATACGTTGTGTGGGTGGGGGGTCTGCTCTTTCTTGCGTTCGCGTACTTTGCTTTTGCTCAGGCAGCTGTTGCCCGCAATGGCGGTCAATCGGCCGCTGATGCGGCCGCGCTCGCGGGTGCTCAGGAAATACGGGACGAGCTGACCGATGGCTTCATCGATTCCTTCCATACACCGGACGAACTAGCCGCCTGGCTCAACGGCGAGAAGTTCGACGGCACTGGTGGTGAGGCTTCCGCAGCGCAGCTAGCCAGCGAGAACGATTCGGAACTCGTGGATTTCGATGTGGACATAGACGGACCGTCGTTCACAGCGGACATTGAGACGTACTTCACGGTGGGCGACTCGGTGATTCCCGGGACGGAGAACACTCGTGCCAAGGCCGATGCCACCGCCGTGGTCGAGCCTCGCTGCGAGATCACGCCCAACAGTGATCCGGCAAAGCTCATCGAGCTCGACTGTGAGGACAGTGTTCAGTGGGAGATTGATCCCAAGGACTTCGTTGAAGCCGACTTGCCTTACCCGAATGACCTGTTCTCTGTTCATCTGGCCGAGTGACGAGCGAAGTAAAGAGAAGGAAGAGCTACTGATGAGCATGCGGCACACCATGAAGGCCCGAAGGGCACTGACCGCAGCGGCGATCACGACTGGCTTGGTCCTCACGGTGGCCGGTTGTGGCGGGGACGGCGGTGAAAAGCCCGATGTGGCCTCCTCTTCGAGTCCGACCGACCAGGGCAAGGGAACCAAGGGGAAGCCGAAGGACGAGGAGCCTAAAGCCCCAGAGGAATCGGTCTTGGCTGAAGTGAAGGGGGGTGCGGACAATACCACCCTTACGATCAATACCGCCGTACGAGACGAAGGGGGATTTCTTACCGTCAGCGGATGGGTGAAGAACGGAAAGGGCGGGAGCTGGAATCCGACCCCTTGGAGGGGAGAGGAGAAGGAGTTGTCTGGTAACTCTGCCTCCATGGCAGGCGCCTCGCTTGTGGACCGATCGGGAAAGAAGAAGTACCTCATCCTGCGGGACACTGATGGGCGCTGCCTTTGCACTCAGTTCAGCGGTGCATTCAAGGATGGGGAGGAGCAGACCTGGTTCGCCCAGTTCCCCGCTCCGCCGGCTGAGGCTACGAAGGTAGACTTTCAGATCGCCGACATGCCCGTGGCGACCATCGAGATCTCCGACGGTGAGTGACACCATGTCCTTCACTCATATCCGAAGCCGCCCAGCGCATCTCGCCACTGCCACTATTGCGATGGCGGTACTTGTTACAGGTCTGACCATCACAAGTGCGCAAGCCGAGCCTTCGCCCAGCGTGCCCCCGGGCAGCACCACAACATCGCCGCCCCCCGACGTCGACTCCAACTCACCAGGTCTCAAACTGGGCGACGGAGCGACCCTCGCCCCCGCCCGCGTAATCGACATCAAGTCCGTCGTCGAAGACCTCGGCGGCGAGGAGCGGCGTGAGGACACCAACTCCGACGTGAAGTTCGCGCTTCAGGCCGAGGTGCTCTTCGGCAAGGACAGCGCGAAGCTCAACTCCGAGGCCGCATCCCGTATCAAGTCCATCGCGGACGAGATCATCGCCCAGAAGGCCACCAAGATCCGGGTCTTCGGATTCACCGACGACCTCGGCTCGTACGAGCACGGCAAGGTGCTGTCCAAGAAGCGCGCGGACGCCGTGCAGCAGGAGCTGAACAAGTCTCTCGACTCGACCATCACGTTCGAGATCCGCGGGTACAGCGAGGACTATCCGATCGCCGACAACGACTCGGAAGAAGGCCGCAAGAAGAACCGCCGGGTCGAAGTCTCCTTCCCGCGCGGCGAAGCCTCCGGCAGCCAGAGCTGACGCCCGTCACCGGCCGGGTCCCAGGGCGCTCAGTCCCCTGCGGCCCGGCCTTCGCTCGTACACCATCCCTGCTGAGCCGTCGCCCGTCGCAGACGGCGGCACGACCCACCACCCCGGCGCGGTCGAATCAGAGCAGGTGGTCGGCCTTGCCGGCCTTGATGTCCCGGATCAGGTTCCGCAGAGCGTCTTGGCTGTCGGTGAGGTAACGGTCCTCCTCGCCGAGGACGGCGATGAAGGCATTTCCTTCGTTGTCGGTTCCTATGCGGAAGCAGGAGTTGCCTTCGCCGCAGAACGCGTCTTCCCAGTTGATCTCAGTCATCGGTTCATCCCCTCAGAGTTGGCGCGCGATGTTGTGGATGAAGTCTCGCGAGCCCTCGGGCGACAGCGCGATTCCCTCCATCCAGTCCAGGTGGGCCCGGTACTTCGCCAATTGAGCTTCGGCGTATAGGAAATCCGGGCCATGCGAGTTGTCGATCTGGACGGTGTCGAGTTGCGGCACCGGCCCTTCCGCGTAGAGCACTGTCTGCCCGGCGCCCGGGAAGGCGCCCGCCTCGAACGGGAGGACAAGCAGGGTTACGTTCTCCTGCTCCGACCTCCGCAGTAGGTGGTGGAGCTGGGTCCGCGCCACGCTCGGGCCGCCGAACTGCATTCGTAGGGCAGCCTCGTGGACGATCGCCACGAACCCGGGCGGATTTTCGCCGCCCAGGACTTGTTGGCGCTCCACGCGATGGGCGAGCCGGAGGGCGATCTCGTGTTC
The DNA here is from genome assembly GCF_018614035.1 of Streptomyces sp. ISL-96. Classification (GTDB taxonomy): domain Bacteria; phylum Actinomycetota; class Actinomycetes; order Streptomycetales; family Streptomycetaceae; genus Streptomyces. The sequence goes on along the minus strand of NZ_JAGGPA010000056.1, from coordinate 7,709 downwards.
GAGGAGATGAGGGATCACAACTCGGAAGACGGCGAGTGCGTGGTCCGAGGTCTGGAGCAGCCCCGGGATGTGCATCGAGCATGCGGCTCGCATTCGTACTGCGTACGCCTCCAACTCGGCAATGTCCAAGAGGCCTTGTGGGAGCAAACCTCGATACCGTTCCCACCAGCCGCGCCTGCTGGGCTGGGCCATCTCGACCAGGGCGTCGACAAGAGCCTCGTCCGTGCAGTCACAGTTGCAGGCCAATGTGCGCAGGCGATCGGCGCTGATGGCTCGTGCGCCTGACTCGATATTGGAGATCTTGCCCCGGTCGACGCCGAGCAGTCCGGCTGCGAACTCGGCTGAGACGTCCGCTGACGTGCGCATCTTGCGAAGCTCGCTACCCAGTCGCTTCTGGCGTTCCGTTGGGGACGTCCTCGCTGCCATGCCGTTCCCTTCCGCGTGCGGTCGTGTGCAGTCTGCCGCGTACGCGTGCGAGTGAGCCACGAAAGGGCGCATTTTCCGCGACGGAGGGGCAAATTAACCCTGGCGCGCTCTACATTGAGTAACGCACCGCTCACGCAAATGAGTTGGAAGTGCATCACGCGGTCCTGCCCGCACTCTCCTTCCCTGGGAGGGGCGGTCCCGCGTCAGGGAGACAAGCCACTGCTCACCGCACCCGTGGGCCACTCGTGCTCGCCTCGCCGTCTGGACAAAGGAGTCCCCAGTGTCGCCGACCCTTCGCACCGCGCTCTGCCCCGTCGCCCCATCAGCCACCGCCGCGCTCCACCGTGCGCCGCGCCCGCCCCGCCCCTCCAGCCTCGCGTACAGCCTGACCATCCCCGGCGAACCGCACTGCGCGGCCATCGCCCGTACCGCCGTACGGTCCGCCCTGCGCGCGCACCACCTGGCCCCGTACGCCGACATCGCCGTACTCGCGGCCAGTGAACTCATCGCAACGGCGGCAAAGCTGACACCCGGGGAGGATCTGTACCTCTCCCTCCGTTACCGCAATGCCACCCTCCGCCTCGTCCTCTGGGACCAGCACCCCCGTCACAAGGACCCGGACGCGATCACCCTTTGCGCGGAGCGCCGTAGGCGCTCCCTGTGGCTGCTCGCGGCCCTCGTCGACGACTGCGGCGGCGACTGGGGCTCCGCCGAGGCTCACCCACCGCACCGGGGCACCAAGTCCTGGGCCGTACTGCCGTGCAGGGGGCTGGAAGCCCCCGTACCGCGCCGGTGAATGACCCTCCCCCTCCTACCCGCCAGACGCCCTTGGCCGGGGTGTCTGGCGGGGTCGGAGGGAGGGGGGCCGGGGGAGCGACGGACGTCAGACGAGCTGCTGACGAATGGTGGCCAGCATGCCCTCGGGCCGATGGAAGACCTCGACGGCGGTGAAACGGAGGATGATGCGGACCTCGGGGCAGGCGGCGAGGTCGTTGAAGCGCTGGATGTCCCGTTGGTGGGCATCGCGCGTGCCGTGGAACGCGTACCCCTCGATCTCCACGACCACCCCCTCCCGGCGGAAGAGGAAGTCCGGACGGCACAGCCGCCCGCTCGGGGTCCTCAGCTCAACCTGGGATTCCGGATGTAGCCCCCCGTCGACCATCCGCAGCCGGGCGATGGTCTCGGCCGGCGACCCGCAGCGGCGATCGGCCAATGCCAGCCACCCACGACCCCGCGCCGTCCCGGTACGCGAACCCCGCAACTCAACGGCGAGTCGGCCCTCGTCCGTCAGGGGCGGTACGCGCCGCCCACGGACCGTCCGCCAGGTGAGCGCGGAGTCCACCGCGACCAGTGCTTCGTCCCGGGGTCCGTCCCGGAGCAGATCGCCGAGCGTGCGGACGACGGTCGTCACCCGCAGCCCCCGCACCGTAACCACCTCGTGCGACTGGAGCGGAAGGTGGTGGACGCGGGCGGACGCGGGTCGGCTCACCCGTCGCGGAGCGGTCAGCTCCACGTCGGTCCGGAGCAGTTCGATGCCGTGCACGGCCGCCGCCGATCGATGGCTGACCACCCGCTCCGGACCGGTCAGCTGGAGGGCCAGGAGTCTCACCCCTTCATCGACCGCCCTGCCTGGCGCGCACCATGCTCCGTTGATGATCCGCGTCCACCCATCGGCTCGCAGCCGCCGGTTCAACAGCCGTTGCGGCCAGCCCGCGCCCCGAGCCCACGCCGTCAGCAGCACCCCACCCCGCGCCAGTTCCTCAAGTTCCCCCATCCCCAAACTCTCCCGTAACGCCCCGCTCCCCGCACCCCCTGTGGAAAACCCAATATGTGATGCTTTCGGACACTCCAAACCCCCAGGCGTATCGACGTCTTGTCCGAATCAATCACCCCGAGGCGCTGGTACGAGACCGTCGGCGACCAGCCCCGCAAGCACCGCCTCGCCCAGGGCGTGCACCGCCGACTGCGGGCGGACCATCACCGTGAACTCCTTGATCAGGCCCTCCTCGTCGAAGTGGAGTAGGTCGATGCCGTGGATCGCCTTTCCGTTCACGACGGTACGGAAGAGGAGGACGGCCGAGGGGGCCTCGCCGCCGTCCGCGCTCGTCTCCGCCGTGCCGTCGTACTCGCCGACGTAACGGAAGTCCTCGAAGGTGCGCAGCAGGACGCCGAAGAGCCCCATCACCATCGGTTTGCCCTCGAACGGCTGGAACTTCACCGGGCTGTAGAGGCGGATGTCGTCGGCGAACAGCTCCTCCAGCGCGCCGAGGTCCTCCTTCTCCACGGCGGCGCGGAAGCGTTCGGCGGTAGCGGTAGCGGTACCGGGAGCGGCCTCGGTCTCGGCCTCGGTCTCCATCTGTCGCTCACCCCTCCATACCCATCAATCTGACTAGTCACTTCCTTGAGTATGATGGGGGGACGGGTGACGAAATGGAAGGGGTCGCATCGATGGCCTTGCGACATGCCGTACTGGCCGCGCTGCTGGAAGGTGACGGCAGTGACGGTGACGGCCGGGGCGAGTACAGCGGGTATCAGCTGGCCAAGGCGTTCGACATCGGCGTTGCGAACTTCTGGCATGCCCTGCCCCAGCAGCTGTACGCCGAACTGGCCAAGCTGGAGAAGGAAGGCCTGGTCGCAGGCCGGCAAGTCGTCCAGGAGACGCGGCCCAACAAGCGCCTGTTCCGTGTCACCGAAGCCGGTCTCGCCGAGCTCGAAGCCTTCGCCGCCGCCGCGTCGAAACCCTCCTTCATCCGCGACGACCTGCTGGTCAAGGTCCAGGCCGCCGACTCCGTCGATACCGGCCCGCTGATCGAACAGCTTGAGGAGCGGGCGGCCGCCGCCGAGGCCAAGATCGAGCTCTTCGGCAAGATGCTCCGCAAAATGCGCGGCGGGCTGGACGAGAAGGAGTTCCTGCGCCAGGGCGAACGGATCGGCCCGTACCTCACCTGCTTGCGCGGTCTGGCGCTGGAGCAGGAGAACCGGGAGTGGGGTCTGCGCGTCGCGGCCGTCCTGCGCGAGAGGCGGGCATCCCATGTCGAGCGATGAGCAGCCCGAGCCGTCCGGTACGTCGGTGCCGTACGCGCGTTACGTCGCCCTGGGCGACAGTCAGACCGAAGGTCTCGGCGACGGCGGCGACGTCACCGGCCTGCGAGGCTGGGCGGACCGCCTCGCCGAACACCTCGTGGCTGCCAACCCCCGCCTTGAGTACGCCAATCTGGCCGTACGCGGACGCCTCGCGGGCCAGGTTCGCGCCGAGCAGCTGGCGCCCGCCCTGGCCATGCGCCCCGACCTGGTGACGGTGGTCGCCGGGGTGAACGACCTGATGCGGCCCAAGTTCGACGTCGTCGAGGTGGTCGGTCATCTGGAGGCGATGTTCGCCGCCTTCGCCGCCACCGGGGCCCGCGTGGTGACGGTCACCTTCCCCGACATGGGGCAGGTCGTGCCGCTGGCCCGGCCGTTGCGGCCCCGCGTGTACGCCCTCAACGCGGGCATCCGCGCGGCAGCTGCCCGCCACGGCGTCGCCGTCGTCGAAACCGCCGACCACGCCTTCGCCGTCGACCCGCGCGTCTGGACCACGGACCGCCTCCACCTCAGCCCCCTCGGCCACGAACGGTTCGCCGCCGCAGCCCACGCCGCCCTGCGCCCCGGCGCCGACGACGCGTGGACACACGCCCTGCCCCCGCAACCCGCCCTCGCCGGGTGGCGGGCCGCGAACGCCGAACTCCGCTGGGCCACCGCCCACCTCGGCCCCTGGCTGGGCCGCCGCCTGCGCGGCCGTTCCTCCGGCGACGGGCGCACGGCCAAGCGGCCGCAGCTGGTGGCTGTGGGTGCGGTGGGGCTGCCGGTGCGTCCGCCGGTGCGTCCGCCGGAATCTCCAGCCGTACGTCCGGGGCCGCCGGCCGGGGAAGCGACGTAATAGCGCAGGGTGGGTGGCGGCGGGGGTGGGGCAGACGATGTCCAGGACCGCCTTGCCGTGGAGCCGGCGTTCGAGCAGGGCGCCGATGGCGTCCGCGGCCTTCTCCCAGCTGCCGCGCCACGAGATCTGCGGGTCGAGCTCACCGGCCGCGACGCGGTGCGCGAGCCACGTCAGGTCCGGGGGCGAGACCGGTGCAGGCAGGCAGGGAGAAGGTGACGATCGAGCGGTCGTGGCGCCCCTGGTCCCCCGCAGGGAGCGCCGTGCTCAGTGCGCGCTCCAGGACTCGGCTGCCCTCCTCGCCTGCGTGCCGGCCCGCGTGGTCTGTTGGTCCATTTAGGTCCGTGGGCCCGGGCGCGTGTGGCCTTTTCGTTGTTACCGTGCGTGCGTTCAGTGGTGTACTCACGGGGAGCGGTGAGGCGTGAAGGTACGTTCGGCACGTTCAGTACGTTCGATACGTTCGCCACGACAGGCGGCTACAGCGGCCGCCGCAGCGGCAGTTCTCAGCCTCACGGCGGCGTGCGGCGGGGCATCGTCCGATGCCGGCGACAAGAGCGGTGGTCGCGCCGAGGCGAAACCTGCCGCCTCGGCTACCGCCTCGGCCGCCGCCGACAAGCGCGTCAGCAGTACCGGCGAGACCCTCGGCGAAGGCGAGTTGAAGAAGGTCGCTCTGGTGAGTGGCGACGTACCGGACTTCGCCGTTACGTCCCTACAGGGCGGCGACGAAACCGGTACCGAGCGCGCCGAGCAGCCCGAGTGCCAGCCGCTCGCCGCCGTCATCAACGGAGCCCCCGAGCCCACCCCGTCCGCCGCCGTCCACCGCACGCTCACGGACGAGTCGGAGGAGGGCAACGACGACCAGACGGTCGTCACCGAGATCCTCACCTCGTACCCCGAGGGGCGCGCGATGCAGGTGCTCCGAGGCGTCAAGAACGCCGTCGGAGCATGCGCCGGCGGTTTCAAGACCACGGGTGGCGACGGTCCCTCCACCTACACCGAGGTAAAGGAACTCCCGGCGCCCAAGGCCGGACAGGAAGCCCTCGCCTACCAGGTCACCGGGTCCTTCGAGGGCACAAAGGTGCCGCTCGTCTTCCAGCTCGTACGCACCGGATCGACGGTCGTCATCTTCTACGCCGCCAACTTCATCGACGCGAAGACCCCCGAAATCCCCGCAGGGCTCGCCACGGCCCAGGCAGCGAAGCTGCCATGACCCGGATTTGAGCCCGCGTTGGGCCCGTGGGCCCATGCCCCGTGAGCAGGGTCATCCGTACGGTCATGGGCATGGCACTCCACCTCGGTCGGCTCCGCAGAGGTCAACCACGTACTGACGCCCGCCTGTTGGGGCTGCGCAAGGCGCAGTCGGGGCAGACGACGCTGGAGTACGCGGGGCTGGTGCTGGTCGTCGCCGCCATCATCGGGGCGCTGGTCGCCACTGGGCTCGGGCAGACGATCTCCGAGCAGGTGGGCGCGGCGGTGTGCCGGGTCACCGGCGGCGGCGATTGCGGGGACGGTGGCGGCGGCAACCCGCAGGCGCGGGACGACGGCGGCGGCCAGGGCGACGACGAGCAGCCAGTGTCCGACGGCGATGGGGACGGCGACGCCGGCAGCACCAAGTCGCCCGAGCAGCTCGCGTACGAGAAGGCCCTCAAGGAGCTCCAGGACGCCAAGAACGCCGAGCAGAGCGACAGCGAGAAGGCCAAGCAGGCGGCAAAGGAACTCGGCAAGATCCTGGCCGAGGAACTCGGCATCACCGACGCCGTCGACTGCGTCACCAAGGGCGACGCCGGAGCCTGCACGGACACCCTCATCAACGTCCTGACCAGCCTGATCGGCGGAGCCGTCGGCAAGCTCGCGGCGAAGTACGGTGCGCCGTGGAAGTGGAAGAAGGCTGCCGAGCTCGTACGAAAGCTGAAGAAGCACGGCGACGACCTGTACGACGGCCTCACCGGCATGGTGAAGAACCGCAAGCGCGTCAAGGAAGCTCAGGACAAACTCGACGACGCCCAGCGCAAGCTGGACGAGAAGAAGCCCGACAAACCAGAGAAGCCCGACAACCGGCCCATCACCTGCGCCGCCGCACACAGCTTCCTGCCCGGCACCCCGGTGCTTCTCGCTGATGGCACCCGCATCCCCATCGAGACCGTACGCATCGGCGACCGCGTCACCGTTACCGATCCCGTCGGCGGGACCACGACCGCGCGCCGGGTCACGCACACCATCACCACGTACGACGACAAGAACTTCACCCGCCTGACCATCCGGACGCCGGCCGGGCTCCGGGCCGTGACCGCCACCGACACGCATCCCTTCTGGCTGAGCGGCACCGGCGCGCACCGCTGGGTCGATGCCGGCGACATCAGGCCCGGCGCGCAGCTCCGCGCGCCCGACGGCGCCGCCCTGCCCGTCACCGCAGTCGCGCACCACACCCGGCGGCAGACCACCCACGATCTCACCGTCGACGGAATCCACACCTACTACGTCGGTGTGGGTGGCCAGAACGTCCTCGTCCACAACAACGACTGCGTGGACAAGGAACTCCTGGACGAAATGAAGGAGACGGGCGTCAAGTTCGATCCCGAGAAGGTCATCAGGGCCGAGCGCGACGCCGATGGGAAGATCGTGTTCCTGGAGGAAGGCAACTCGCGGGCCGGCCTCAAGCACATCATCGAAGAGCACGCGGATGATTTCGAGCGGAGCGGAATCGCCCGGGAGGACATTCCCGACCTCGTAATGCAGGCCGCGACCAAGGGTAAGAAGGTCGGCACGCAGGGCAAGGGAGACGGGCGGCCCATCTACGAGGTCGAGTTCAAGGGCCAGAAGCGGAGGGTGGCGGTGACGGTCGGAGGCAACGGCTTCGTCGTCGGCGCCAACCCCAAGAGCGCGGGTTAGCGGGACGGACAGGTGACGGTGTGAGAGCAGGAGCAGGGGCAGGAGCAGGGGCAGGGGCAGTCGTACGGCAGGTGCGGCTGGCCGCGGACTACGACTGCCATCCGGTGTGGGTTCGCGGCAGCGACGGCGTCAACGACAACGTCGCGCCCGGCGAACTGCCGGTCGACCAGGGCCTCGCGGAGGACCTGGAGCGCTGGGGCGACGCGTATGACGCCACGCTGAACCGTGACGACCCGATGGCGTCCGGCTTCCCGGACCCGCGGGAAGAGGCGGCGTTCGCCGAGCGGGGGGAGGAACTGGCGCGGGAGCTGGCGCGGCAGCTCGGGGTGGGTTGGCGGGTCACGTATTACGATCCGCGCCTGGCGCGGGATGTCCCGTACGGACCCGAGTAGCTGGGGGGAGCCGCCGGGGGACAGGACTGCAGCACGCGGCATCTCAAGCGCCGCAGGCACCCGCACCCCGCCCACCCGCACCCCCGCCC